>JADZER010000017.1 GCA_020850415.1 Phycisphaerales bacterium | reverse complement strand
TCGGAGGGAGAGGAGAAGTGGAGCCCTCTCGCCAATCCTCTGGGCTGGCCTCTCCCGCCGGGGGCGGGAGAGGGGGCAGGTTGGCGCCGGGAGCCTCGCTTGGACTTCGGGCGCTGTTGGCGTGGGCGCCTTCGGGGTCGAGGTTGGTGACATGGTTGTGGCAGCAGAGCTTGTCGCACATGGGTTGTGCCCCCTTTCGCCCGTATTGTCCTCGGTGGGCGGGGCGGGTTGCAAGGGGGAATCGGTGGAGGTCCACGAAGTAGCGCACGGGGGCGGACATGCGCGTGAGATTCTGCCGATCTCGACCCCGCGGATGGTTCACGCAAGATGGAGCCGGGGTTCCCCTATTCTGTTCGTACCCATTCTCCTTTCAGAGGACTCAGTCATGCCGACTTGCCGCCACGCTCTGCTCGCCGGACTGGTCATCGCGTCGGAGTTGCTGGGCGCTCAGCCCGAATCACAGCCTGTCCCCCTACCGGACTACGCGGCCCGGTATCACGAGTATGCCCGCTCCCTCCAGCCCGGCGCCGACAACGGCTGGGACCTCCTCACCCGCATCACCGACCTCCACCGCGAGGTCGCCACGCGTCACCGCGACGAAGCGTTCGAACTCCACGACGGCGGCGATGTCGACTACACACTCCTCTGGGAACCAGACAGTCTCGACGACGAGTACACCATCGAGTCCCAGATCCCGCGCATCGAGGCCCAGATCCAGGACGCCCGCGACTCCGGCCTGCTCGACCTGCTCGCCCAGCTCAGCGCGACCGACAGGCTCACGATGCCCACCAGCGGTCAGCCGCTGCTCCAGCTCGAGCTCCCGCAGCTCGGCTGGGCACGCGCCCTCGCCCGCCTCAACGGCGCCCGCATGATCCTCGCGGCCCGGGACGCCGACCACGACCAGCTCGCCGCCGCCTTCGGGCAGAACCTCTGGCTCACCCGCGCCGTCCCGCGCTCGTCGCCCGTCCTCATCGGCGACCTCGTCGGCCTCGCCATCGACGCGCTCACGCTCCAGCGGGTCCGCGGCCTGCTGCTCGCCGGGCAGATCGACGCGCGGCTCGCCCAGCGCCTGCTCGACGCCCTCGACGCCGCCCCGCCCCCGCTCACGATGCGGCAGGCCCTCGACGCGGAGCATTTCATGCGCCTGGACACCATCAACCGCCTGTACACCGACGACGGCGCCGGCGACGGGCGCCTCAACAGTGATCGGCTAGACTTCCTCGGCGCCGATGCCGACGGGGCGTCCGCCTTCGATGCCCCTGCGCCCGGCCCCGGGAGCACGACCTTCGCGACCAAATCGCAAGTGATAGCTCGCGAAGCGGAGATCCACGCCGACCTCCTCGCCATCGCCGCGAGCCATCCGCAGGACCGCGAGGCCCTCGCGGCGCCCTTCGAGGCCGACTTCGAGGACAGACGCCCCCACACCGTCCGAGGCCAGGCCAACATACTCTTCGGGATACTCCTCCCCGCGATCGGCAAGGCCAACCGGGTCCACGACCAGCACGCCCTCGAGCTCGCCGCCACCCGCATCATGCTCGCGATCGAGATCCACCGCGCCCGAACGGGCCAGCCCCCCGCCGCCCTCGCCGACCTCACGCCCGGCATCCTCCCCGAACTCCCCACCGACCCCTACACCCGCGCGCCCCTCATCTACGCACCCACCGCCGGCTCCACCCTCGGCTACACCCTCTACTCCGCCGGCTTCGACCAGACCGACAACAACGCCAAGTCCTCCTACGACCCCGACAGCCGCGCGAGCGAACTCCGCGCCCTCACCCCCGCCGGCGAGAGCACCGACTACATCTTCGTCCCCCCGACGCGCGACCGCCGCCCATAGCCGAGCGCGCCCGCCGCGCCGGCCGGTCAGCTCGTCCGTCGGTACACCACCGACATGAACTGCTTCCACTCGCCCTGAGCGTCCCGCATCATCGCCCGGAACCGGCGCTCATCGTCGCTCACCAGCTTGGTGATGTCGCGGAACATGGTCATCGTCCCCGGCTCGACGAACGACTCCCCCGCGGCCTCCAGCACCAGCTCGCCGCCCTCAAGCCAGCCGTCGTAGACCCACATGTACGCGGTCATCGAGCCGATCCACGACCCGACGAACCGGCCCTTCTTCGGGTCGAAACCCACCGTCAGCATCGCCCGGCTCGCCGCGCCGAACATCGTCCACTCCATCTCGCCGACGATCCACAGATCCCCGACCGCGCGGACAACCTCGGCGCCCTGCCAGCGCATCGGCTCCTTGCCGGGCTCCGTCGCCATCTCGCCCTCGAAAGTCCACGACCCGACCCAACGCCTAAGCCAGGCGTGCTGCTCCACCGGTTGCGTCTGCATGGGCTCCTCCTCGCTGGTTGGTGTTGGTTTCAGTCTACCCGGGCGGCGCGAACACCCGTGCCCGTCCCGCGCCGCCTCGCGCGTCGGCGTCCCGGCCCCCGCGATTGATGCATGGCTTGCATGGCGTGAAGGGCGTGCAGGGCCCCGAGGAGAAACATACCCCCCGAACTCTGGAATACGCCCCCGAACCACGGGGGATGGGCCCGGACCGGCCGGCCCGGGCCCTCGCCCCCGTTGTCATGCACCCGGCCTCACTTGAGGCGCATCGCGCGGTCGCGGACCTGCTCCGCCCAGAACTGCCAGCCCTCGGGCATCCCCTCGCGGTGCTCGCGCGTGAGGGCGCCGAAGCCGTGGTGGCGGAACTTGAGGACGACCCCGCCGCCCTGCTCGACGATCCGCCACTGCAGGTGCGACACCGCCGGGTACGACATGCACAAGGGCCCGGTGATCTCGAGCAGGTAGGGGCGCTTGATCACCTGCACGAAGCCCCACAGGTGCCCGTTGTCGTCGCCCAGATCGCGGTACCACCGCCCGCCCGGGCGCGCCTCCAGCGTGAAGGGGAAGGGCGTGCCGTCGGGCATCTCGTTGGCCTCCCCGATCTGCGCCAGCAGCGCCTCCCAGGCGATCTCCATCGAGGCGTCGATCGCGATCTCGCGCTCGATCGAAAGGGTCATCTCCGCCGGTAGTCCGGTCATGGTGCTCATGGCTTGCCTCCTGGTTTGTTGCCTGCCCCGCGCCGGCGGGTCTCACGCTCGGCACGCTCTTTCACACGGTCGAGCTGGTGCTCCCAGTACCGCTCGTACTGCGAGACCCATTCGTGCACCCGACGAAGCTCCGCCCCTTGCACGCTGTACAAGCGACGCTGCCCGGCCTTCCGCGCACACACCAGCCCGACCTCCTTGAGCACCCGCAGGTGCTTGCTGACCTGCGGCTGGGCCAACCCCAGCCGCTCGACCAGCTCCCCCACCGCACGCTCCCCCTCCCGCAGCAGGTCCAGGATCTGCCGCCGCCGGGGCTCGGCGACGGCCAGGAACACATCGGCGCTGACGATCGGGGGTGCCATGCGGTCAATATATGCTGATATCGGCATAGATCAAGGCGCGAACCCGCCGAACTCCCAGGATTGGGGGGTTCTACTCGCGATTCTCCCACACCCGCACCCAGTCCACCACCATCCCGTCCGGCAGTTCCGCCCCCGCGATATCCCCCGCCCAGTCGCCCACCTCCAGGCTCAGGATCAGGTACTCGGCCCGGCGGCTGATCGCCCCGCCGTCCTTCTCACTCACCCGGAAGGTCTCCACCCCGTCCACGAAGAACACATACTCCTCCGCCGTCCATAGCACGCCGAAGGTGTGAAACCCCTCCGCCAGCCCCTGCACGCTCACCTCGCGCCCGCGCGACTTGTGCGCCTCGGCGTACCCGTCCCAGTGCAGGTTGTGCTGCACCGCCGTCCCGTCGCGCATGCGCCGGTGGAACTCCATGATGTCGGTCTCCACGCCGCCGGCGTGCGGGTCGCCGACCGGCTCACCCATCGGGGAGCAGTTCAGCCAGAAGGCCGACCAGTGGCCGATCTGGGTCTGGAGACTGATCCGCGCCTCGAGGTACCCGAAGGTCGGCTCGTAGAGCCCCTCGGTCCACACGCCGCCGGACTCGTACACCGTCTCGCCCCCGCGCTCGGCACGACGGGTCGAGATGACCAGCCGCCCCTCCCCGTCGAGCCTCGCGGCGTCGTCGACATTGACCGCGTCGCGCCGGGGCCCGAGCGCCCAGGGCTTCCACTTCGTGGCGTCCAACTCCTCCCCCTCGAACTCGTCGTGCCAGACCAGTTCATACCCGGGGATGGGCGCCCCGCCCGCCCCCGCCCCGCCGTCCAACCCCGCCCCCACGCCCGCCCCCACGCCCAACCCCACACCCAACCCCGGCCCGAGAACCCCGCCGACCAACGCCGCCGCCGCGAACATGCACATTTCATCCTCTCCTTGCCGATCCTCCATCCGTCGGGACCGTGCCCGGCCACAGCCTACCCCATAGAGTGCCAGCCCCGATGGTCCACCGCCTCCCCGAGTCCCTTTCCAGGCTGCTCCGCCGCCTTGGCTTCCGCCAGGAGTGGTACCTGGTCCTCCTCGCCTCGATCCTCGGCACGCTCACGGGCTTCGGCGCCGTCGGTTTCACCAAGACCCTCGCCGCCGTCGAGCGGTTCACCCACCGGCAGTACCACGATCTGGGCTTTCTCGGGCTCATCCTGCTGCCCGTCGGGGGCATGTTCCTCACCGGCGTCCTCGTCACTACCTTCGCCGCCGAGGCCAAAGGGCACGGCGTGCCGCAGGTCATCCGGGCCCTCATCAGCCGGGGCGGTGTCATCAAGGGGCGGATCGGCGCGGTCAAGGTGGTCGCCAGCATCCTCACGGTCGGGTCCGGCGGCTCGGCCGGCACGGAGGGCCCGATCGTCCAGATCGGCTCGGTCATCGGCTCGGTCGGCGGGCAGTGGCTCAAGGTCAGCCGCGAGAACATGCAGACCCTGGTCGGCTGCGGCGCCGCCGCGGGGATCTCGAGCGTGTTCAACGCGCCGATCGCGGGCGTCTTCTTCGTGCTCGAGATCCTGCTGCGGGACTTCTCGCTCAAGACCTTCACGCCCATCGTCGTCGCCAGCGTCTTCTCCGCCGTCGCCACCCAGAGGCTGCTCGGCGAGAACATCGCGATCTTCCCCGTCCAGGCCGGCGTCCACGACTACCAGTTCACACCGCTCGAGCTGCCCACCTACATCCTCCTCGGGGCGCTCTGCGGCCTGGTCGCCGTCGCGTTCAACAAACTCCTCCACAGGGGCGAGGACCTCTACGACCGCTGGAAGATCCACCCCCTCCTCAAGCCCGTCACCGGCGCCGTCGCCATCGGCGTGCTCGGCATCGCCTATGTCTACGCCGAGCGCTACGCCTTCCCCGACATGGTCGGCGACGCGGCCGCGCCCGCCTTCTACGGCAACGGCTACCCCATCATCCACCACCTGCTCGCCCCCGAGACCTACCACTTGGGCGGCGGCGCCCCGGCCATGCTCGTCATGACCGCCGTGCTTGTCGCCCTCGTCGTCCTCAAGGGCGTGGCCACCACCTTCACCCTCGCCTCCGGCGGCTCGGGCGGCGTGTTCGCCCCCAGCCTGTTCCTCGGCGCCACCACCGGCGCCGCGATGGGCCAGCTCCTCGAGACCATCCACCTCATCCCCGCCGGCTCCACCCCCGCCAGCTACGCCCTGGTCGGCATGGCGGCCGTCGTCGCCGGGTCCACCCACGCGCCCCTCACCGCCATCCTGATCCTCTTCGAGATGACGCGGAACATCTATGTGGTCCTGCCCATCATGCTCGCGGCGGTGGTGTCCACGGCCGTCGCGCAGCTCATCGAGCGCGACTCGATCTACACCTTCAAGCTCCGGCGCTCGGGCCTGACGATCGGCGGCGCCCGGGACCTGACGGTCCTGCGGCGCGTCGTCGTCGCCGAGTGCGACCTCTCCGCGCTGCCCCCGGACCCCATCTACGCCTCCGACCCCCTGAGCAAGCTGATCACGCTGCACGCCCACCACCACATCCCGGACTTCGTCGTCGTGGAGCAGGGCACCGGGGCGTACATCGGCATGGTCACCGCCGCCGACATCCGCTCGGCGCTGCTGGACCGCGAGGCGATCCCGCTGCTGCTGGTCGCCGAGGTGATGCGCACCGACCTGCCGACGGTGCAGCGTGAGGAGACGCTGGACACGGTGCTGGACAAGTTCGCCCACCACGAGGTGTCGAGCCTGCCCGTCATGAGCCCGATCGACCCCACGCTGCCGATGGCGATCCTGTCGAGGACGAAGGTGCTGCTGCGCTACCAGAAGGTGCTGGCCGACTCATGACCCGGCGCCAGCACTCAGCCCGAGGCTAACGCCGTCAGGTTCTCCCCGCGCCAGAGATCCTGCCCGTCGGGCAGCCAGAACAGATGGATGACCTCGCCCGCGGCGCTGACACCCGCGATGTGCTGAGAGCCGTCGGGGCCGAGGGCGAGGGAGACGGGGCCGGTGATTCGGGGGGTGGAGCCGGACTGCTGGAGCGTGATGGACTCGTAGGTCCACGAGTCACGACCCGGGGCCCACCAGTAGGTGGCGACCTGGTCGTCGGCGGTACGGCCGACGAGCTCGATGGCGTTCCAGCGGGTGGTGGCGCCGGTGATCGAGCCGGGGACGAGGGGCTCGCCCGCGGCCTCTTCGGTCAGGTCGTTCCAGCGCCAGCCGAGCGGGCCGGGGGCCCACCACACGACGATGGCGTGGCCGCGTTCGTCGGTGCCGAAGACCTGCATTCCGTTCCACTTGGTGGCGCTGGCGGTGATGTTGCCGACGAGCTTGGGTGCGCCGGTGACCTCGGAGAGGTTGGTGGTGGTCCAGAGGCTGGAGCGGAGGCCGGGGGACCACCAGACCACACGGAGGTCGCCGGCATCGTCGAGGCCGGCGATGTTCATGGCGCCCCAGGGGGTGGCGAAGGAGTCGAGGTTGGAGGCGAAGGACGGGTTCTCGAGATTGCGTTGCGCGAGATGGGGGCCGATCGCCGCGCTCCAGATATCGTCCCGGCCGGGGAAGGGCTGGAACGCCAACCACATCTCGCCGTCGGCCGCGAGACCCGCGGCGATGGCACGCCCGTCCTGGAGATAGAACGCCGTGGGGTTGGAGCGGATCGGCGTGTAGCCGAACACCTGGCCGAGGCCGTCGGGGTTGTAGAGGACGAGGCCCTGGTAGTGGGAGAGGACGACGCGGTACACGCGGCCCGTGTGGGGGTCTGTCACGGCATCCGCCGCGAGGGCTTCCTGCAGCAACACATTTTCGCCGGGGTCGAGCGTCCAGGTGACCTGCGAATCGCCGTCCCGCTGGAAGTGCAGTCCTCGGTGCCAGGGGGTGTAGCTGTCGACGACGGCCCCGTCCGCGGAGGGCCACGCGAGGGCGAGTCCGCCGGCGATGGCCCGGATCGCGGTGGCGTCGTCGACGAGTTCGTACCAGCCCGGCTCGTAGTTGTGGATCACCCCGGACTCGGTGAACGCCGCGCGGTAGTCGAGGGCGCGTCGGCGCACATCGAGCGTATCCGCGTGTCCGACGGTGTAATCGAGGCCGGTGCCGCCGTAGGAGGGTCCGCGGGATCCGGTGATCCAGGTGACGATGAGGTCGCCGTTCGGGGCGCGACTACCGTTGACAACCTGGGTGAGTGCTAACGGGTCGTCGGTTGGATCCTCCAGGCCGGTTGGGATGATCTCGCCGTCACGCCAGAGCACGAGCGAGGTCCCGTGTCGCCCGACCAGTGTGCCGTCGTCGGTGATGGAGCCGATCTTGGTCAGAGCCGTCAGCTCGACTGCTCCCGTCTGCGGCGTCCAGATCATGGGCCGGACACTGTGCTCCGCGACATGCTTGTAGCCGACGACGGCGTCGTGGGCGTTGGAGTCGATCAGGAGTTCGCCGAGCGTGGAGAGCCACCAGAAGATGCGTTCCCGGTACCCCGGATCAACCTGCCAGAGCTGTGAGACCTCCTCACCGCGCACCATCCACAGGGTGTAGAACCCGTTGCCGGGATCGGTGGTGCGGAGCAACACGCCCGAGCCGTCGGTCATCGATAGGGGCGTGGCCTCCGCCAGGTCCAGCCCGGCGTCGCCGGTTAGCTCCCGCTCGTCGAGGTACTCGCGTTCCTCGGGGTTGTCGATCCGCACGACGAGCAGGCGCGTTCCCTCATCGGTCTGCTCGCTCGCGAGCGCGAGGCCGTGGCTGTTGATGGCGTGCACCGCGAGCCCGTCGAGGCCGGGGAGGTCGCGCGGGTACTTCACCTCGCGGTCCACGACGAGGTAGGGCTCGTCAGCATCCTCCGGGTCGACCCAGGCCTCCGACCACATGAACCGGCCGTTCTCGCTGATCCCGGCGAGGTCGTCGGGCTCCCCATACTCCGCGGCGTATCCGGGCAGCGTGTCGACGCCGACCCAGCCGTAGTAGTTGGTGCTCAGCACGAGGCGCGGCTCGAGGGGTTCAAGCGGGGCAATGCCGGCGCAGTCCATCAGCGCAGGGTGCCGGCGCGGCCTGATGCATGGGGAACCCATGATGTCCTCCTCACAGCCTGTGCTGCGTTCGGGCGGCCCCCGCCCGGCCACCGAGACTCGCGGCAGGGGGTGCCGGTCCGGCGGGCTTGCACCGCCAGTATACGGGAGTCGCCGACGACGCGAAAGTCTGTTCTCCGAGAAACCCGCCGCGACCGGGCCGGAGCTAACAATCCCCCATGGGCTCATCCGTCGTCCTCATCGTCGCCCTCGTCATCCTGGCCGACCTGGTCATCGTGCCCCTGATCGTCATGGCCGTCGTCAGCGGCACATGGTCGCCGCTCGCCGACCGCTACCCCGCCCAGGCCCTCGGGGCGGACGCGGTGCGTCGGGACTTTCAGTCGTACAAGGTGGGGATCATGAACCTGGGCTTCTCGATCCACACCGCCGTGGACGAGCGCCACCTGCACCTGCTGCCCGCGATGCTGGGGCGGTGGATGCGGATGCGCCCGGTGAGCGTGCCGTGGGAGGCGGTCGAGCCGGTGCGCCGGCGGGGGGCGAAGTACGCCGAGGTGAGGATCGGGAAGGAGACGGTGGTGGGCCCGGCGTGGGCGCTGGGGCTGGCGTTCGGGGATTCGGCTGGGGGGCCCGGCGAACACGATGTATAGTTCGGGCATGAGAGCCTGGTGCGCATCGCTGTTGTCTCTGGTGTGGGTGGTCGTGGGCGCCGGCTGCGGCCCCAGCGTGTGGGAGCGGTCCTTCGAGCTGGAGCCGGGGGCGACAACCGGGACGGCGACGATCGGGACGCCGACGGCCGGCACGCCCGCCGCCGGGGTCACGGTGCGCGAGGTCCCGTGGGGGCGCGTCGGCCCGGCGCTCGCGGCCGAGAACGAGCGGATCGTGCAGAGCGAGACCAACCGGCTGGACTGGGCCGCCGATCAGGCCCGCGAGTCCGAGCTCGGCGTGCTCCGGGCCTTGCAGCTGCCCGTGCCGGCCGAGCAGGCCCGGCTGATCGGGCGGTCGAACATCACCACGACGCAGGCGCTCGACCCCGAGGGCAGGGAGCTGGCCGAGTTCGCCGCGTCGGTCGGGGCGGACTACGCGGTGTGGTCGAGCCAGCCCCTGGGCAAGACGCAGGTCGTCGAGCAGGAGCCGGTGACGCGCGACCGCTGGCGGTGGGAGCGGATCTGGGACGCGGACGACGGCCGGTTCATCTATGTCCGCCGGTGGGAGCCGGAGACGGTGTGGGTGCCGCTGGTGATCGAGAAGAACGAGGCGCGGTGGGTCGTGTTCTATGTGAAGGCGGAAGGATGAAGGATGAAGGCGGAAGCGTGAGTCACCACCCGTGAAGACCAGGACACTGCTTTGCGCTCTGTTTGCCCTCGTGCTCACGATCGTGCTCATGATCGTGCTGGCACGCGCCCGCATCACCAGCTACGAAAGGGGCATGTATGTCAACCGGCTTGACGCGGCGCTCGCTGAACTCAACACCGGTCGGGTCGTGCTTGGCTCCGAGATCCCGAATGTCTGGTACGACAACGCCAAGCCGATGACGGATGTGGTCTACGCTGCACCGGACGGGCGACGCTTCTACCTATGGGGATACACCTCCGACTACCGGTCCCTTCATGTCTACCTCTGCGAGGGCAGGGTGTTTGCCGCCCATCTCGTCGAGGGCATTCGCACGAGCAAGGACACCTGGCACTTCTGCGACAGAGCGCTCTACGACGAGTACCTGGCACTCGCTGCCCCACAACCCACCCCACCCACCGGCACACCGTAGCGAACTCCCGCCCATCGCTGGGCGCTGCACCGACGCGCATCAAGGCCTCTGAAGGGCGCTGGTCACTATCCCACCGCTATACCGTGCCGCGTGTCGACACGCGCGAGGTCAGCGTTCTGTACCCAGCATCTCGGCGCGGGCGCCGAAGTTCAGCCCCATCCGCTCCTTCGCCATCGCCAGCGTCTCCTCCGCCACGGCGTTGGCCCTGCGGGTGCCGGCGCGGATGATGTCGATGACGGTGTCGTCGCCGCCGGGGCCCTCGAACCGGGCGCGGCGTTCGCGGATGGGGTCGAGCAGCTCGTTGACGGCCTCGATGACATAGGCCTTGATGTGCCCGTCGCCGAGGTTGTCGCCCTTGCGGTAGCGTTCGCGGAGGTCGGCGACGAAGGCCTGGTCCTTGACGAAGATGTCGGCGTAGTCGAAGACGGGGTTGATGTCGGGGTCGCCGGGCTGGTCGGGGTCGCGGGTCTGGCCGGGGTACATGGCGCCGATCTTCTTCTTGACCTGCTTGGGGGTGTCGGAGAGGAAGATCGCGTTGTCGAGGCTCTTGCTCATCTTCTGCTTGCCGTCGGTGCCGACGAGCCGTCCGACGCGCCCGACCAGGGCCGCGGGGATGGGGAACACGCCGCCGAGCGACTCGTGCCGCTGGTCCTCGGCGTGGGTGTCGACGGCGCAGTAGACCTGATTGAACCGTCTGGCGATCTCGCGGCACATCTCGATGTGCGCGACCTGGTCGACGCCGACGGGGACCAGGTCGGGCCGGAAGGCGAGGATGTCGGCGCACTGGCCAACGGCGTACATGGGGAAGCCGAAGGAGTAGCTGTCCCCAAGCCCCTTGCTCTCGATCTCGGTCTTGAGGGTGGGGTTGCGCATGACGCGGTTGAAGGGGACGAGCATGGCGAAGAACCAGCTCAGCTCCGCGATCGCCGGCACCTCGGTCTGGAGGACGATGGTCGACCGCCCGGGGTCGATGCCCGCGGCCAGCCAGTCCTTCACGATCTCGATGGTGTCCTGGCGGATGTCGGCGAACCGCTCGGCGCGGGTGGTGAAGGCGTGCATGTTGGCGAGCAGGAAGTAGCAGTCGTACTCGCCCTGGAGGCGGATGCGGTTCTCGAGCGAGCCGACGAAGTGGCCCAGGTGGAGGCGCCCGGTGGGGGTGTCGCCGGTGAGGATGCGGCGCTTGGTGGCGGGCTGGCCGGTGGGCAGGATGGGGGGCTTGCTGGTCATGGGGCCAAGTCTATGAGCGCGGGGGGAACGGCGCGGGCCGGGCGGCGTCGCGGTCCGCGGGAGATGCGCGCGCGGGAGCGCACCTGAGCCGGCCACATGGCGCGCGACAACACCCGGCACAGGCCTGGCAACGGCGCTGCGCCCGGGCGCCGGCGCGGGCTCCTGGCTCGGGGTGCCCTCGGCACGCACGCGGTGATCGGCTCCGGCGGCGGCCTCTGGTGGCTCGCGGGCCGACCCGACCGGATGCACGGGCCGGCGCCGGTGGCCTGTTGTTTGAATGATCGCGCGGGGGCGCGGTGCATCCGCGGGCCGGGCCTCAAGTTCCTCCGGCGGCCCGTCGATGCCAGCGGGTGTGAAACCGGGGTTACTGGCGATGGTGGTGGTCATCGGCGCCGCGGGGCTTGTGGGCCTGTGGGTCCAGCCTCGCGCGGGGGTGGTCTTGAGCGCGCTGGCCCTGGGCGGCGGGTTCGGTCTGCTGCGCGCGTGCTCGCTCGCAACAGCGGGGCGTGTGTGCGGCCTGCGCGTGGGGGTGCCGGGCGCTTGGCGTCTGTTCGTCGAGGGCTCGTTGGTGGAGGTCATGAGCTGGCCGGGGAAGGTCTGGGCCGACGCCTACCGAGTGGCGGGGCTCGGCAGGCCCCGGGCCGGTGCGATGACGGCGCTGCTGTTGTGGCGGGCGTCGTCGACCGCCGGGTCGTTGGGGGTGCTCGCGGCGCTTGGGGGTCGGGCGGCGATGGGGCGCGCCGGGAACACCACGCTGGCCGTGGCGATGCTTGTGGTCGGGCTGGTCCTGCTCTCGCTGCGCGACCGCAGGCTGGTGCCGCGGGTGGGCGCCGTGGCGGCGTTGACGCCTCTGGGGGCCGCGGGGACGCTGTGTGATGTCGCGGGGGCGACGGTGTTGGCGTGGGGACTGATCGGGGTGGACCCGCTGTGGTTCGCGGAGGCGTACATCGCGCTCGCGTCGGCGGCGGCGGCCTCGACGCTGCCGCTGGGCGTGGGCCCGCTGGACCTGGGCCTGTGGGCGTTGCTGGTCCTCTACTCCGGAGCGAGCCCGCGTGAGGCGGCGGGTGTGGTGGCGGCGTACCGGCTTACGGGACCGATAACCACGCTCGGGATGGGCGTGGTGTCGATGACGCTGCGGTCGAGGCTGGTTGGGAAATCGGACAAATCTTCTCAATCGGCGCACATGGCCCGAGGCGCGTGCGGGCCGAAGCCCGTGCTCTCGCCAGCTCCGCCAAAATACGACAAAACGGTGAGCTGAAGAGGAGGACCGGCGATGGTCAGGCGTGCGTTCACTCTTGTGGAGTTGATTGCGGTGATGGTGGTGCTGGCGGTTCTGGCGGCGGTGGCGGTGCCGCGCTACTTCGACCACAGCGAGAAGGCGTACATGGGCGTGGCGACCGCGTTCAACCGGTCACTCATCAGCGCCCGCAACGCTTACCTAGGCAAGATGGAGCACCTGCCAACGAGCTTCTGGAGCTGGGTGGCGTACAGCGAGGGCGGGACCGATCTGAACTTCATCCGTCTGGAGAGCGACATCCGCCAGCATCTGGCCGCGCCGGGCGCTGACCTTGTGAGCCAGGACGGTCGGACGATCACGATGGAGTTCAAGAACGGGCTGGTGGCGACCTACACGATCGACGGGGCCGGCAACCTCGGCGTGTCGTACACCGATCCCTGATCACGGCGTGTCGGCGTACTGGACATAGGGCAGGAGGATGTACTCCTCGACGCCGCTGTCGCGCAGCAAGCGATCCAGGGCGGCGTAGGCGAGGAACCGCTCGTTCGCGTCGATCTGGTCGTCCTCGTCCGGGGATCCGTCGTACATGACCGGGCCGAGCGAGGGGTCGAACGCGGCCTCGAGCCGGAGCCTCGCGCGGTCGTCGTCGACCGGCTCGAGGCGCACGAGCCTCACCTGCGCCGTGTGGACGAACCGGACGCCGCGCTCGGCGGCGCGGACGATGATCAGTTCGGCCATGAGGCCCGTCCGTGCGCCGGAGCGCTCACCCAGGGAGACGAGGCGCACGCGCAGCGGGTTGTCGCCGAATCGTCGGTAGGCGTGAAGCCTGGACTCTCCCGGCGCGGCGCGCTCGAGCCGCGGGGTGTTGCAGACCACGAGGTCGGCGGGGGCGGGGCCGAGCAGGGGCAGGAGCACCCTCGAGACCTCGAGCCACACGGAGAGCCCGAACGCCGCGGCGCCGAGCGCCGCCAGGAGCCGGGGGCCTCGCGCCCCGGGCCGGAATCCGAGGAGGGCCAGCAGCCCGAGCTTCGAGGCCGCTCTGCCGAACTGCCCGGCGGCGGCGCCGGGATCGAGGGCGAACAGCGCGACCATCCAGAGCCCGACGGCAAGCGTCGCGCGCACGGCGACGGCGCTGGTCCGCGAGGATTCCGCGCCGAGGAGCGCGATGCCGACGGCGCCGGCGACGGCGTCATAGGCCAGCGGGCCGCCGTCGAGGATGCACTTGCTCAGCCAGGCGACGCAGAGGGCGGCGATGAGGAACCGTCCGGGGTGGTTGGCGCGGGTGAGTCTTGGCAGGGCGGCGATCCCGCAGGTGAGCGAGGCGAAGAACGAGAGGAGGATGATCACGGCGAGCCATCGCGGGACCACGCCGAGGTAGACAAGGCCGGTGTCGAAGCGTGCGTGGAGTGAGTCCGGCCCCAGGGCGTCGAGAAGCAGCGCCAGGCCGGCCTTGCCGGTGTGCATGTGCGAGAGGGTGTTGACGGAGTTGACCCCGCCGGCCCAGTGGTAGCTGGACCGGCCGGTCGGGATGCCGAACTCGACGGAGTAAAGGGCGAAGCTCAGGCCCGTCGAGACCAGGCCGACCGCCGTGGCGATCACGAAGGCCCGGAGCCAACCCGGCCCCTGGTCGGGCTTGGCCAGCGCGACCCGCGCGCCGGCGGCGGCCACGACGAGGAGGAGGTACCCGATCTTCCCCCCCGAGGTCCCGTGGCAGACCTGCGCGACGCCGAAGTGAACCCAGAGCGCCGCGTGCGGCCAGCAGGCGTAGGCCGCCAGGAGCAGCAGCGCAACCGCTGCGGAGATGGCGCCGGCGGTCCGGGGCATGGGGTGCTTATCGGGCGGCCCCCCGGTCGGGTTGAGCGATCAGTCGTTGCGGGCCGGATCCCGGCGGGGTCAGGAGCTGGGAGAGGTGACCCACATCGCCATCGCCACATTCGCCGCGTTGAACGCCGCGTGCATGGCGATCGGCACCCCCAGCCGCTTGGTCCGCTCGAACGCCCCGCCGCAGCACAGGCCGAGCACCCCCACCGTCACCGCGGCGTACCAGGGGCTCTTGGTGTCGGCGGTGCCGACGGCGTGCATGGTGCCGAAGATGGCGGCGGTGATGATGACGGAGACCCAGGCGTGGTTGGTGAGCCGGAGGAAGCCGCTCTGGACGAAGACGCGGTACACGACCTCCTCGACGATGGAGGCGCCGACGATGACGGTGGCGATGAGCACCCACAGCCAGGGGTCGGAGCGGTTGTCGACCATCTGCTGGAGCAGGGGGTGGGCGATGGCCTGGGTGGGCTCGCCGTGGGCCAGGCTCTTGTGGATCAGCATGGAGAGGTCCCCGGCCATGAGGACCAGGGGGGCGACAAGCAAGAGCAGCCCGACGCCCACGGGGACATCGATCCAGTCGAGCTTGCAGCCGGACTGGGGGGCGGCCTTGCCGGCCATGTACGCCAGGCCGAGGGCCACCGCGATGCCGGCGAGATAGGCGATCCCCTGGGGGGCGGCGAGGGCGCGGAGGGTGTCCCCCCCGCCGCCGGTCACCCAGTCCATGCCCTTGAGGGAGGTGTAGAGGAGGCCCGGGGTGAGCACGACAATGAAGGCGGACATGAACCAGACGGGGGCCGGGAGGGTCTTGACATTGCGTAACCCGGCCCGCTGCAGGGACATAGGCCGGATGGCGTCGCCGCCCCAAAGGAGGACCAGGACCATGACCGAGCCGAGGATGAGCAGCAGCCGCTTCCAGTCGGACAGAGTCTCGCCGACCTCGGACAATCGCATGGACTCGAGGTCGCCGAATCCCGATCCCTGTCCGGACCCACCCGAAGCTTGCCGGGCGCCGGACGCGACTCCGGCCAGCCCGGCGAGAACAATCAGCCCCGTGAGCAGCCAGCCGCCCCATCCCGGTCCGGACCCGCTGCCCGAGCCCGGGCGTGCGCCGGCCGAGCCGCCGGCGGTGCTTCGGGAGATCGTGGCCCACAAACGGGAAGAGGTTGAGGCGGCCAAGGCACGGGTCTCGCTGGGTGAGCTGGAGGCGATGGTGGCCCAGGAGGAACCCCCCCGGAACTTCTTCCGGGCGGTGACCCGTTCTGGGCGCCAGACGGCGGTGATCGCGGAGATCAAGCGGCGCAGCCCGAGCGCAGGGCTGATCCGGCCCGAGTATGACGGGGATGGTTTCCAGCCGGAACGCATCGCGCAAGCCTACTTCCGCAACGGCGCATCGGCCATTTCGTGCCTCACCGACGAGAAGTTCTTTGGGGGGCGGCTCTCGTACCTGCACCGGGTGAAGGCGGCGGCGCCCTTGCCGGTGCTCCGGAAGGACTTTCTGATCGACCCGTACCAGCTCTGGGAGAGCCGGGCCCACGGGGCGGACGCGGTGCTGCTGATCGCGGAGTGCCTGACCGAAAGCCAGATTGTGGACATGCTGATCCTGGCTCAGCAGCTTCAGCTGACGGTGCTTCTGGAGGTGCACGACATGGAGAACCTGCTGCGGGTCAGGCCGCATGTGGGTTTCCCGCACCCCGCCTACTGCCTTCTCGGTATCAACAACCGGGACCTGTCCACCATGAGGGTGGATCTGGGCCATACGCTTCGGCTGGTCGACCTTGTGGACGACCGCCGGGTGTTGGTGAGCGAGTCGGGTATCAAGACACCCGAGGACCTTTCCCGGCTGAGTTCGGAAGCCGTTCGGATCGTGCTCGTCGGTGAGCACTTGATGAGACAACCCTCGCCGGGGAAGGCCCTGGCGGAACTTCTGGGCAGAAAGCCCGTCGAAGACGGCACGCCCTAAACGGAGGAAGACGATGACCCGCTGGACCACCGCCCTGGCTTTGACCCTTCTCGCCGGTACGCCGCTCGTGTGGGCCCAGTCCGAGTCCCTCGGCGGCGACCAGGCCGAGCACGGGGACCGACCGACGACCGCCCCGGTGATCGGCCGGCCTCAGCCCGCAACGGACGCGCAGGACGCCCGGCCCCGCTCTCCGGACGCGGTGGCGATCCTGCAGAGCGCGGCGGAGGCGATCAAGGACGGCTTCGCGGCGACGGTCAAGACGCACCTCGACAGCGAGAGCGCGATGGCCGGGATGTTCCCGACGACCGAGGGCCGGTGGGTGCAGAAGGCGCTCGGCGGGGACGGGCAGTGGGCCGTGCGCCATGTGGGGTACGGGACGGTCTCGCAGGGGAAGGAGCAGGTGGACTTTGATCTGCTCTGGCAGCCGGACCGGGTGTCGTGGCTGGACCACGAGGCCAAGACCTTCTATGTGCAGCCGCTGAGGCGGGGGAACAAGCCGGGGTCGGCCCACCAGCTCGGCAACTCGCCGTGGGACCGGGCCGAGCCCCTGGCGGACGGGTTCGTGTCCGCGCTGGCGACGGCGGCGGCGATCGAGCTGGGGGAGCCGGGGGAGATCGACGGGCGTGCGGTCGATGTGGTGAAGATCACCTCGAAGCTGAACGCCGACACCGTGCTGTGGTCGTTCGACCACGCGACGCACCTGCCGCGCCGGGCCGAGATCGTGCTGCCCGAGAACCCGATGCTCTCGGGCGCGATGCGGGTTGACTTCCTGGACCCGACGGCGGGTGCGGAGGCGGCGGTCGCGTCGGAGTTCGAGATGCTGCCGCCGGAGACCTACACGACGAACATCGCCGGGGTGTTCCAGCCCCGTGAAGAGGGCGAGATGCTCGACCGGGCGGCGGGCGGCGTGCCGCCGGTGCGCACCAATCCCAACGGGGGCGGGGCGCCGGAGTGGGAGGTTGCCGACGCCGACGGGGCTCTGGTCTCTCCGGGGTCGCTGCGCGGGCGGGTCTCGGTGCTGTACTTCTGGGGCACCTGGTCGGCGCCGTCGAAGAAATTCACGCCGGATGTGAAGTCGCTGGCGGAGCACTACGCCGGGCAGCCCGTCGAGGTCATCACGATGGCGATCCGGGAGAACGACCCGGCCCTGGTGGGCCCCGCGGCGGAGGAGCAGGGGCAGACCTGGCGTCGGGTGCCCAAGGCCGACGACGCCGCGGCGATCCTCAATGTCCGGATGGCGCCCACGATCGTGGTGCTCGGCAAGGAGGGCGAGCTGCTGTACAAGTCGGGCCGCCCGAGCGCCGACAACACCGAGCAGTTCACACGGATCCGCGCCATCATCGACAGCGCGCTGACCGCCGAGCCGTCGGGCGAGGAGTCCAAGGCCCGGCCCGCGGCGGCGGAGGGGCAGGCCGTGGAGACCGACGGGGCGACCAAGGTCGGACGCCCGGCGAAGGTGATCCGCAAGAAGGACTGACGACCGGGCCGGCGCTGAGCCGACCGCGCTGACCGCAACGCAACGCACAAGGGCCGCCCGATGGGGCGGCCCTTGTCGTTGATCGGGCGCGCGGCGGCGCGGGGGTTCAGTCCCTTTCCGGCTTGGGGGACTGGCCCCTCGTCGACAGCTGCTGCGCGGCGGGCTCGTCGGGCTCGACGGCCTTGGGCTTCTTGCCGCCGCCGAGGAAGTTCATCGCGAGGATGACCACCGCGGCGAGGCCGATGACCCCGGCGACGGCGAGCTTGATCTGTTTATCGCGTTCCATGCCTTGCACAGTCCTTTCGCGGGCGGGCTTACTTGTCGCCGGGCATGACCATGTGGAGCTGGTAGTCCTTGGTGTTGGCAGCGCCGAGCGTGACCTGGAGGTACTCGACATGGCCGTCGTAGAAGGCGAGGCACGACTTGTTCATCTCCCCGTACTCGCCCAGCACGCCCTCGGGCCAGACGCCCAGGGCATCGGGCTCGGTCGCGATGTCGGCGGTCTGGTCGTGGATGTAGACGAAGGTCGATGTGTTGAAGTCCGCGGCGAGCTCGAGGCGGCGGATGCCCTTGTCGAACGCCTCGGTGAACTCCATGCCGCCGTCGCGCAGAGCGAAGAACCAGCGGAGGTTGGTGTGGTAGCTGACGCCGACATCGTCGTAGCTGCTCAGCTCGTAGTTGGCCTTGGGCCAGTCGGTCTGGTAGCTGATCTTGTCGCCGGGGCTCTTGTACGCCTCAAGCTCAACCTGCTGGCGCGGGTCGAGGGGCTTGCCCATCTTGTAGCTGACATCGCGTCCGTCCCAGTCGTAGGTGCCGTCCTTGGGGAGGGGCAGGACGATGTCGGGGTAGAGGTAGGCGTTCATCGGGCGGGCCGAAGCGGAGAGATCGGCCCAGGCGAAGTGGGTCTTCCAGTTCTCCGAGGTGTCCTTGCCGCCGTAGGTCCAGGTGCAGACGCCGCCGAGGAGCTGTCCGGCGGTGTTGCGGTTGGGCGCGGGATAGGGGACCTTGTCCTTCTTGTCGGCCTTGTACATCTCCACGCCCTTCATGATCTGGCTGAGGTTGTTCATCGAGATCGCCTTCCAGGCGCTCATGCGGGCCTTGCCCAGCGCCGGAAGCAGGATGCCGATGAGCAACGCGATGATCGCGATGACCACCAGCAGTTCGATGAGTGTGAACGCTGTCCGAGAGTGATTCCGCGGCTTCATAGTGTTCTCCGATCTGGCCGGGAGCCCGGCCAATGCGCGAGAGCGACGCGACTGCACCACCGGATTCGGCAGCGCTGATTGCGCGGGCGCGGCGGCGGGAGCCCGTCGGTGCGAGCCCGCGTGGAACACCATGAGTATACGGATGTAATTCTCCGGAGTTGCCTGGCGGCGATGGTCAATCAGCGTGCCGCGCCAACCCAAACAAAATCCTATTGTTCATACATAAAGAAAGGCCGCACGCGTTGGCGTGCGGCCTCGGGGTAGGTGGATGATTCTGGACGGTTAGAGGTACTCAGCCGCCGGGTGCGGTCCGCGCGCCGCCGCCTCGCTCGGAGGGTGGCGTGGGCGGGGCGTCCAGGGCTTCCTTGCTCGGCTTGGGGGGGCCGCCGCCGAGGAACTGCATGGCGAGGATGACGACCGCTGCCAGACCGATCACGGCCGCGACGATGACCTTGATGAGCTTGTCCTTTTCCATGGACGGATCCTAGCCGGGTCAGGGCTTGTCGTCGCCGGGCATGGTGATGTGGAGCTGGTAGTCCTTGGTGTTGGGCTCCCAGAGGGTGATGCCGAGGTACTCGACATGGCCGTCGAAGAAGGCCATGCAGGACTTGTTGTCCTCGCCGTACTCGCCGGGGATGCCGTTGGGCCAGATTCCCTTGGCGTCGGGGTTGGTGGAGATGTCGGCGATCTGATCGTGGATGAAGACAAAGGTGGAGGTGTTGAAGTCGGCGGCGAGCTCGATGCGCCGGATGCCGCGGTCGAAGGCCTGGCTGAAGCCGTACTGCGGCTCGAGCACCTCGAACCAGCGGAGGTTGGTGTGGTAGCTGGTGCCCACATCGTCGTAGCTGCTGAGGGTGTAGTCGGCCTTGGGCCAGTCGTTCTGGTAGCTGGTCTTGTCGCCGGGGCTCTTGAAGGCCTCGGTCTCGACCCGCTGGCGGGGCTCCTGGGGCTTGCCCATCTTGAAGGTGCCGTCGCTGCCGTCCCAGTCGAAGGTGCCGTCCTTGGGGGGCGTGAAGACGATGTCGGGGTAGAGATAGGCGTTGAGGGGGCGGGCGGAGGCGGCGATATCGAAGGGGGCGTTGGAGCCGACCCAGTTCTCGGAGGTGTCCTTGCCGCCGTAGGTCCAGGTGCAGATAGCACGGACGCCGCCGTTCTGCCGGTTGCACTCGGGATAGGGCACGCGGCCGTCCTTGTCGGCCTTGTACATCTCCGTGCCCTTCATCGTCTGGTTGAGGTTGTTCATCGAGATCGCCTTCCAGGCGCTCATGCGGGCCTTGCCCAGCGCCGGAAGCAGGATGCCGATGAGCAGCGCGATGATCGCGATCACCACCAACAGCTCGATGAGCGTGAACCCGCGTTGAGGGGACGATTTCCCTTGCATAGTGCTCTCCAGACTTGGCCGGGGCATCGCCGCCGGCGCTGCGCGTGCGTGTACAACCCTTCTCGCCGGTGGCCACCCAACCGTCGACGGACGCGATTCTACACGAAGCCGTCACGAAACCACACGACGAAAGCCGAGCGAATGCTGGCGGGAATCTATACGCAATCCACATGCCCTGGTTGCGGCGGACAACCCGGTTCGTTTGTTTGCAGTATGTTTGGATTTCGGCATGTTATCGGCTGGACGGAAGTCCAGCGCCCGAGGCGAGCCTCTGGGCGGGAGCGCTCGGTACGCGGGTCGGGAGCTCTGGAGGTGCCGGCGACGCCCCAAGAAGGCGGCCAGCTCGCGCTCGGGGCTCGTCGGGGCCAAGCCCCTTCAGCACCCCGCGGCCCAGCGGTTGAGGAACAGCAGGACATCCTGGGTGTTGACCAGGCCGTCGTCGTTCATGTCGGCCTCGTCGTCGCCGGCGCTCCAGGCGTTCAGGAAGGCCAGGACATCCTGGGTGTTCACAAGCCCGTCGGCGTTGAAGTCGGCGTCGCAGGGCGGGTTCCACCGGAGCACACTCACGGCCATCTTGGCGAGGCGGATCTCGGCGGACTGGGCGAAGCCGTCGTAGGCCACCGGCTCGCTCTGGACCGCGTCGGGGTTGTCGAGCCCGGAGCCGGCGTACGCCGCGGACTGGCTGTTGAGCACCTCGCCCCAGCGCCCGGGCTGGGGGAGGCCGAGGCGGTAGGCGGGGTAGTCGGTGTTGGAGAAGTTCGCGGCGACGACATAGACCAGGCCGTCGAGGTTGTAGCGCTGGAAGGCGATCACATTGCCGGGCTCGTTGAGGTGGAAGACCGCGTGGGGCGAGTTGGCGCGGAGGGCGGTGTTGCCGACGCGGAGGGTGTAGAGGTCGCGGTAGAAGGCGAAGACGGGGGCGTAGGCGGTCTTGTGGGCCCAGTCGATCTTCTCCTGCTCGAAGCCGGCGTCCTCGAGCCACTCGGTGCCCATGAGGACGGCGGGGATGCCGGGGGCCAGCGCGGTGAAGGCCTGGGCGAGCTTGGTGCGCCCCATGGCCCACTGGTCGTCGTGGGGGGCGGTGGTGTCGATGGTCTTGACGGCGCGCTGGCCGCCGGAGCTGGACCAGCACTCGTCGTGCAGCTCGAAGTAGTTCAGGACCTGCCTGCCGGAGAGGTACTGGCCCCCGCCGTTGACGGCGTTCCGGAGCTTGATCATCTCGGGGTCGCCGAAGGCGGCGTCGAAGATCTCCTCGCGCAGGCTATCTGTATAGCCGTCGAAGTACTGGGCGTCGAAGCCGGCGCCGCCGAGGCTGGTGGGGCGGGTGACCCAGGGGTCGTCGGGGAGCTGCTCGGCGATGACGGTCTTGTCCACATACCGCCGGTCCACCAGGTCGTTGAGGGCCTGCATCAGGCTCCAGCCGCTGGCCTCGTTGGCGCCGATGTTCATGAAGTCGGTGCCGTCGGCGCGGAAGCCGTCGAAGCGGTACTCCTCGAGCATCAGCACCACGCTGTCGAGGAAGTAGCTCCGCACGCCCTCCTTGTCGAAGTCGGCCTGCGGGCCCCACGGCGTGTCCACCACCGGCGTGTCGAAGTAGAGCTGTGTCCCGTCGTAGTTCCAGAGAAAGTTGTCGGTCGGGCTGAAGTGGTTCCAGACGATGTCCAGCAGCACGGCGATGCCGCGGAGGTGGAGCTGGTCGACCATGTACTTGAGGTCGTCGGGCGTGCCGAGCCTCCACTCCGCGGCGTACATGCTGAGCGGGTTGTACCCGCCGGAGAAGTCGCCGGGGAACTCGTTGATGGGGTTGATCATGACGCAGTTGACGCCGAGCTCCGCGAGGTGGTCGGCGCGGTCGCCGACATCGCGGTAGGTGGAGGGGTTGCCCGTGGCGCCGAAGGGGTCGTTGCGCCCCGCGAAGCTGCCGACATGGAGCTGGTAGATGACGAGGTCTTCCTGGGGCGGGGGGCTGAAGGGGGCGCTCTGCCACTGGTAGGCGAACGGGTCGATGATGTAGGCGTTGTTGTTGTCGGAGGCGTTGAGGCGCCGGGCGCGGGGGTCGGTGTTCCAGTGGCTGTTCTGGAAGTAGTACTTGTACTGCTGGGTGGGCTGGGCGCCGGGGACGAGGGCGATGAAGTGCTCGCCGACCTTGGTCATGGGGGTGGAGCCCCAGTTGTTGAACTGGCCGCGGACGGCGCAGGTGGCGCGGTTGGGCGACCAGACCTTGAAGACCACGCCTCCGGTGACGGGGGTGGCGCCGACGGGGGCGTGCTCCAGCGTCTGGTAGTTGACCGCGAAGTCCTGCCCGGCGGGCGCGTCGTCGGTGAGGCCGGCGCGGGAGAGGTAGTCGGTGTCGGTCCCGTCGGTGAGCTCGATGATGTAGCTACGGGTGGTGGTCTGAGTTTCGGGGATCGACGCCCCCCAGGTCTCGTAGGGCCCGCGGCTCTCCACGACCGCGGCGTCAACCCAGTTGGCGCCGTCGACGAGCAACCGGGCGCCGGTGAGGTCGCCGGCGTAGGCCTGGAAGCGGACCTGGAACGCCTCGCCGCCGACGGGGCAGAGGGGCCGGCGGTCCTGCCACTCAATATGGCTGACGCCGTCCCACTCGATGTTGTCGTCGTGGGTGGCGGCGGGGGCGGGTGGGGCGAGGGCGGCGAGGGCAGCGAGAGCAGCGGTCAAAATGGGTAGTTTGCGCATTGTGACCTCGGGGGTTGGGGATTCCCTAGTGATACCGCATCGGATGGGTGAGTCAACCGTATGACGGCGTTATCGCCCGGAGAGATCGTGCCTTGGGAGCATCGGCCGATTCTCGGCCCCGATCCCGTGAGGCCCCCGGCACCCGCGGCGGGTCGGGCGCGAAGATGACGCGTGCCTCTGGACTCCGGCGGCGCCGTCCTGTAGCTTGGACGGCGCCCAACGGAGAGAACACCCGTGCGAACCCGCGGCATCCGGTCCCTTGCGGTGTTGGCTGTAGCGTTGCTCGGTCCGGACGCCGCGCTGGCGCAGCGCGAGGAGGACGGGGCGTCGATTGCCCACGAGCCCCGGCCGCTCGATGTGCGCGCGCCGCTGGACACTCCCGCCCTGCGTCCGACCTCGCCGGGCGCCCGCGTGCGCCGGGCGCTGTTCGTCAGCGTCCAGGTCAATGTCGACGCGAACGGCGAGAACACCGTGGGCGACGCCGCGAACGAGCCGTCGATCGCGCCGGGCGAGCTTGACCCGGCCAACCTCGTCATCGGGTGGCGCCAGTTCGACACGATCGGTTCGAGCTTCCGGCAGGCCGGCCAGGCCTACTCGTTCGACCGCGGCCTTCGTTGGACCGCGCGGACGCTGGACCCCGGGGTGTTCCGGTCCGACCCGGTGCTCCGCGCGGGGCCCGGGGGCGAGTTCTACTACTCGAGCCTGCGCATCGAGCCCACCTACGAGACCGACATCTTCCGGTCCGAGGACGGGGGCGTGACCTGGCTGGGGCCCTACTACTCCTTCGGCGGCGACAAGCAGTGGATCTCGGTCGATCTCACCGACGGGCCCGGGCGCGGCAATGTGTACCAGCACTGGGACAACGCCTCGCCCTTCGGGCGCAAGTTCGCCCGCTCGTTCGACCGCGGCTTCACCTGGGACGGGCCGGTGGACGGCTCCTCGGACTGGGGCCAACAGACCACGCTGCCGGACGGGTCGGTGTGCATCACCAACGGGCGCAACACCTCCACCGTGATCCGGCTCGTCGGTACCTCCGACCCCGACACACCGCCGACCGTCGCCAGCACGACCGAGACCGGCCTGCGCCTCGGCGGGTTCAGCGATCTGGACAGCGTGAACCCCGACGGGCTGATCGGCCAAGGCAACATCTCGAGCGACCACTCCGGCGGCCCGGCCCGCGGCAACATCTATGTGGTCGGCACCGGCGACTACGACGGTTCGAACGGCATCGACTACAACATCGCCTTCGTCCGCAGCACCGACGGGAACCTCTCGTACTCGGCCCCGGTGTTCCCGCACGGCGCGGGCGCGGGTCACCAGTGGTTCGGGACGATGTCGGTGGCGCCCGGCGGGCGGATCGACCTGGTCTGGAACGACACCCGGAACGACCCGGTCGACCCGTGGGAGCCGGACACCAGCGAGCTGTTCTACACCTGCTCGCTGGACGCCGGAGAGACCTGGCTGCCGGCGATCCCGGTGAGCCCGCCCTTCGAGCACCGGCTCGGCTTCCCCGGCCAGAACAAGCTGGGGGACTACTACGACGCGCACTCGGACGACCTGGGCGTGGATGTCGCCTACGCCGCGACCTTCAACGGCGAGCAGGATGTCTACTACCTCCGCATCGGCACCGCCGACTGCAACGCCAACGGGATCCCCGACGAGCCGGAGATCGCGATGGGGCTGGCGGCGGACGACGACGGCGACGGCCGGATCGACGCCTGCCAGTGCGTCGCCGACTTCAACGGCGACGGGGCCGTCGACACCCAGGACTTCATCGCGTTCCTGAACACATGGGCCGCCGAGCGCACCCTCGACTGCTCCCCCGGCGACTGCCTCGCCGATCTCGACGGGAACGGCGCCGTCGACACCCAAGACTTCCTGGCGTTTCTCAACGCCTGGGCCGACGGCTGCTGAGCGGGCGGCTTGGCGTCGTCCGTGGGTGCTGGCCGCCGGGCCCGGTCGGCGAGCCACAGAAACAAGCCACGCCCCCGGGGCTCGGGGGCGTGGCCGAAGAGGTCGCGGCATGGGACCGGGGGCCTCAGCAGCCCGAGGCCCAGGCGTTCAGGAAGCAGAGCACATCCTGCGTGTTGATGTTGCCGTCGCCGTTGCAGTCGGCGCTGCTGTCGCCGGCGGCCCAGGCGTTGAGGAACGCCAGGACATCCTGGGTGTTGACCACCCCATCGCCGTTGAAGTCGCCGTAGCAGGAGACATCGAGCTCGTACGCGTAGGTCCGCCCGCCGTTGCCGAAGGTGTTGGCGTGGACGGCCTTGCTGCCGACGAGGACATAGTGCCCGTCGCGGCTGAGGCTCAGGTCGAACGGCGAGCCCTCGGTGTCGATGGAGCCGATCATGTTGAGGTCCCGGTCGAAGACGCGGACCTCCGGCTGGCTGTTGGCCTCGTCGCCCCAGGAGGCCGCGGCGAAGACGGTGCCGTCCTGGTTCACCTGAGCGCCGACGGCCGAGTTCTGGAAGCCGCCGGAGCCGGTGTAGCTCCAGGTCTCGACGACGGTGCCGGAGACGAGGTCGACGATCCGGTGCTCGTTGGTGAGGTAGCCGTCGCCGTAGTCATGGCTGAGGGCGAACAGCGTCTGCCCGTCGCCGGAGAGGGCCATGCCCCAGCCGAACCAGTCGCTGGAGCCCGAGCCGGCGTAGACCTGCTGCCAGACGCCGGAGATCTCGCGGGCGGCGCGGATATTGAACCCGCCGCACGCGATGGCGGTGCCGTCGCGGCTGATGCGGTGAAAGCCGCCGGAGCCGGAGGTGGCCAGAGAGTAGATCTGTGTCATGGTGGCGGCGTCATAGAGGCGGGCGGTATCGCCCGCGGTGACGAGGATGCGGTGCCCACTGTCGTCCATCTCGACCCCGGAGCAGTAGCCGGCGACGACGGCGGTGCCGAGCACCACGCCCGAGCCGTCGAGCTGGACAACGAGGGAGTTGGCGCCGTCGTAGGCGCACGCGGCGACGCGCGAGCCGTCGGCGTTGACGGCCACGGTCCGCTTGCCCGAGCTGGCGTAGTTCGCCCCGAACGCGTAGCTCCACAGCGGCGTGCCGCCGCCGGCGTCGCTGAACGCCCGCACGGTGACCGGCCCGGCGCTGGGAGCGCTCAGGAGGGCGCACAGAGAAGCGTCGGCGGCCGCGGCGACGCCGACCGTGCCGGGGTTCTCCGACGAGAACGAGAACACGAAGTCCGGCGTGCCCGTGCCGTCCGTCACGAACTTGCTCACCCGCTCGTCGTTGAGCGCGTGGCCCACCCACGACTCCTCGCCGTCGGCGCCGAGCGCGACGCTCTCTGTGATCGAGACGCTGTCCACGAAAGCCCACAGAAGCCCGGCCCGGGTCACGGGCCCATCGCCGCCCAGCACCATCGGCGCCGCGAGCGCGCGGTCCACCCGGACCCCAGAGCCATCGGTCACCGCGAGATCCCGAGAGGCCTGTCCCATGGCCGCCCCGGCGAGCAGACACACCGTCATCAACGAGGTACGCATCGGTTCTCCCTCCTGCGTTGTGTGGGGCCGCGGAAACGCCCGCGGCTGCGGAACCACGGTACCGCGCTGCGCTCCCGCGCACAACGGAATCTGCTGAATCCTCCAAACCCCCACGGCTTCCACTGCGCTCGAACACGCGGTTTGCGCGGATAGCTGGGGACATCACCGGCGGAGTTTCCCACATCGCGGCGCCCCGTCACGCGCCCCGGGCGTCGGCCCGACCTTTCGGAACTGCGCCGGTGCCCGGGGTGTGGATCTTGCTCGATCCCCGGCGAGCATCGGTCAGCGCACGCGACGCCGGCCTCGCGGTTGTCCCCGCGCCGAAATGAACGCCCCCGCGGCAAGGGCCGGCGGGGGCGTGGAGGGAGGCTCGTCGAGAGGATCAGTTGATCTTCTCGATGTTCACGAAGGTGCCGAAGCCGATCGCCTCGTCGTAGCCGGGGCCGCCGTCGAGGAAGGGATGCGCCAGCCGCGGGCCGTCGATGACGATCTTCAGGAAGTCATTGTCGGGTCCGCCGACCAGGCGGGGCCGGCCCGCGATGCTCCCCTTCCCGCCGGCGTCGAGGTTGTCCCATCCGGGGCCGCCGATAACCCGGGTCTCCAGCCGCCCGTCACCCTCCAGCCAGATGGCGACCTTGTCGTCGCCCTCCGCCCCGTTCATCGTCCCGGTGGCGCGCATCGACCCGCCCCGGGCGATGAACTTCGCCGCGGCGTCGTCGAACCCGCCGCCCATGTTGACATCGAGGAACGCGACCCCGTTGGTGGCGCCCAGGCCGTCGGTCTCGAGCTTGAAGGTGTCATTGCCGTTGAGCATGCGCCCGACGACGGCGAGGTTCAGCGACTCGGCCTGCTGGACGATCTGCAGATCGAGCTTGTCGTCGCCGGAGCCGAAGCTCCCGAAGAAGTCCACATCCATGGAGCCGGTCTGCTCCGGCGAGTTGATCTGGACAGCGGCCTCGTTGAAGCCGTTGGCGTGGCTCACCGTCCAGGCCGCGTCGAGATCGCGCCCGAGGGACTCGACGATGAAGGCGATCTTGTCGTTCGCGCCCCCGCCGGTGTGCGACACCTCGGTCACGACGGCCTCGGCGCCGCTGTTGAGTTGGTAGATGACCTTGACATCGGAGTTGCCGGCGCCCGTGTCCACGCTGATCTCGGGCACCACCGGCGAGTACACGCGGAACTCCACATAGTCCTGGTTGCTCCCGGTCGTCAGGTCGATGGCGGATACGCCGGTGAACACCTCGCCGCTCGAGTAGCCGTCGATGCCCCAGACCCGCACGACGCCGGCCTCCGGCCCGACCTCGATCTCGATCTGCTGCTGCTCGTTGTTGGTCGTGAGGACGAGGACGCTCCTGGCGCCCCCGCCGCCGCCCGGCGCCAGCGACGCGAGGAGCTCCATCGCTTGATCGATGGGCAGCGGCTGGGCCGACGCCGCACCGGCGGCGAGAGTGAGCCCGACGATCGACGAAAGCAGCGCGTTCTTACGGTTCATGACTGATACTCCATTCTGCGCCGATGTGCTCGGCACGCTTCTAGGTTTCGTCGCGGCGCACACTGCACCCGCGACACCCTAGAGAGCCCGCGGGCGGCGTGCTGATACACAAGATCGCGCGGAGAACGCGCCGGACCGAGCGGATCGGAGAGATCGCGCCCGGCGCGCGACAATGCCCGCGCCGGGCGCGGGCATTGATCGGACGATCGTCGGGTTTCTCCGCGCGGGCTCAGGGCCGGCGCTGACGCCACACCTCGTTCGGCGTCCGGCGCGAGCCGGCGGCGCCGCCCCCGAGCCCGCCGTCCGCGAGGGCCGAGAGCAGGCTCATACGCCCGCTGCCGAGCTCGCCGGCGTAGTTGCCGTTGAGCGGGTCGAGGTTCACCGCCGAGCGGTCCAGCCTCGCGTGGAGCTGGTGAGGCGGGGCATCCGGGTGAACGGCCCGGAGCATCGCGAACGCGGCGCTCACCATGGGCGCCGAGAAGCTCGTGCCCCGCACCTCGCCGTAGCCGCCGTCGGGCACCGTGCTCGTCACCCCGTCACCAGGGGCCGAGATCGACACGAACGGCCCGTAGTTGCTGAACTCGGCCTTCAGGTCGGCGTTGTCGGTGGCGGCGACGGCCACGACGCCGAGCGCCGAGTGCCCCGCCGGGAATCGCACCGGGCTGGAGGTGTCCTCGTTGCCGACAGACGCCACGATCACGACCCCCCGGGCCGCGGCCTCGCGCACCGCGTCCTCGATCACGAACACATCCTGCGTCGTGCCCATGCTCAGATTGATCACGGTGACGCCCTGGTCCATGGCGTAGTAGATAGCCTCGACCATCGTGAATGTGTTCGAGAGACCGTCGCTGTCCATCACCTTGAGCGGGAGCAGGCCCGCGCCCGGCGCGACGCGGGCCACGAGCCCCGCGACCAGCGTCCCGTGGCCGAACGCCCCGTCCAGCACGCCGTCGCCGTTGGAGTCCACGCCCTCGCGCCGGTCGCGGATGTCCGAGTTCTCTGCGACGAAGTTCCAGCCGCCCGGCACGATGCGGGGGGCGAGCTGGGGGTGCTCGGGGTCGATCCCGGAGTCGATGACGGCCACGACAACCCCCTCGCCGGTCGAGTAGGCGTGCGCCCCGTCGGCGCCGATGATCACCATCGAAGGCTGGCCGATGTACTCCGCGAGGTGCCTCGCGACAAAGATGCTCTGCGTGCCCGGGTCGGGGTTCGTGTCCTTCCCCGTGTAGTTGGGCTCGGCGCGCTCGACCAACGACTCGTGCTCAAGGATGTCGACGAACTCCTCCTCGTCGCCCTCGAAAACGCCGACGAGGTAGGTCCGCCGGGAGGCGATCGAGTCCAGCAGCGTCGTCCCCCACTCGACGCCGTAGCGGGCGACGATGGTGTCGATGCTGGCCCCGGGCGTCAGCCTCACCACCACCTGGCCGGGCACCACGGTATCGTCGTCGTCCGCCGCCGCGGCCCCCGGCCAGACGCAGAGCGCGATCAGGGCCAGCAGCTTCCACCCGAAAGTCCTGTTGTGTGCCGATGTCATGAGAACCCTCCTGTCACCGAGAGACCCGCCCAGAGCCATGGAGATACTCCCGAGCTCGATATTTTGTTCTGCGTGGCCGCCAGCGCCCGATCCAGGCTGCCCCCGTCGCCCACCCGCCGGTACAACTGAGAGAAGACCTCGGCCGATGTCTCGTCGTGCAGCGGCCAGCGCGACGCGAGCACCTGAGAGGCGCCGGCCGCCAGCAGCGCCCGAACAAAGCCGCTCCGGTCCTCCTCCAGGCCGCCGCCGTGGCGTCCGGACTCGCACCCCGCCAGCACAACGCCCGAGCCGGTCCGGATTGAACCGACCAGATCGCGGACCGTCAGCCACCCGTCGCTGAGCTTCAAGCGCGAGAGGAGCGGGTGGCGCGACGAGAAATGGCAATGGACCGCCAGGTGGAGCATGTCCGCCCCGGGGATCGACGCGAGCACCGCCTCCCTCGTGGCCTCGGCGCCGAGGAGGGCGCGGCCGCCCGGGTGGCCCGCCGCGGCCGCGCCGGCCTCGCGCTCCATCTCCGGGGCGAGCTCGTCGCTGACGCCGACGGCCAGCAGGGCCGGCGCGGGGCGGCGCGAGGACGCCGCCCGGTCGAGCCACTGCGCCACCGTCACGCTCGGCAACTCCACGATCGACCCTCTCTCGACCAGGCGCACGCCGTCGATCTCCAGCGCCGCCCAGGGCGCCGCGCCGAGCGGCCCGAACCCGCACACCGCCAGGCGTGACGCCCCCGAGACGAGATGACCGACCGGGGCGAGCAGGAGCGACGACAGGTGCCGGCAGAGCGCGGGCCACGCGGAGCGGTGTGTCTCCGCCGGAGCCCCGCCCGTCACGGCCTCCCGGACCAGGAACTCCAGCTTCCGCGTGGCGCGCCCGACATCCGCGATCGGAGCAAACCGCCGCACGGCGTGGCACGCACGCCCCCGGAGCACCATCGCGCTCAGTTGTCCCTGCTCCGCGAAGAACTCGACCACGGCGGTCTCTTCATCGAGCAGCCCGAGGGCCTCGTCGAGCGACACCGGCTCGACCGATCGTCCCGCCGACCGCCTCAGCCCGTCGATCCGGTCGCCGAGCCGTTCGGCCTCCTCCTCGAGCGAAGCGACCCTTTGGGCGTTGATCGCCCCCTCCACCGCCTCGCCGCCGCGCACCGGGAGCGAGAGCGCCGCGTAGAGCACGCTGAGCCGTTCGGTCACCTCGAGCCTCGCGCCGAGGAGCGCCGCGAGCTGGGGATCCTCGGCGGGCCCCGCGCCCGCCCCCCGTGCCCCCATCGCGTCGAGCATCGCCCGCGCCCGGAGGCGCTCCACCGCGTCGAACGCCTCCGCGAGCCGGGGGGGACGGCAGTCGAGCGCCGCCCCGCACGCTTCCAGGTAGAGGCCCCGCCAGGACTCGCCGTGCGCCAGCCGCCACTGCTCGGCCCGCAGCTGGCCCCGCAACGCCTCCGCGTCGCGCAGCGCACCGCGATATGCCTCGGCGCTCTCGGCGAGCCGCCCCTCGGCGCGCAGCAGAGCGCCGCGGATCGCGCGGCACCGGGCACGCAGCGGCCGCGCGAGCGACCCCTCGTCTCCCACCGCGCTCAGGTGCTCGGCCGCCCGGCCCGTCTCGCCCCCTTCGAGGCACGCCCGGGCCAGCTCCGTCCGCGCGTGCGCGAGCCGCAGCGGCCGGTTCTCGAACCCCCGCAGGGCGAGGGCGGCCTCGTCGTGCGCCCCCGGGCCGGCCCCGCGCCGGATCGCCGCGGCGGCCAGGGCCACCCGGCACCGGGCCGCGGCGCCGGACCACCCCAGCGACTCAAGCTCGGTGAGCACGGTGCGCAGCAGGCCCTCGGCCTCGGCGGACGCCCGATCGCCCAGCAGCAGGAGCCCCACCCCGAGGCGCGCCCGCGCCGTCTCGCGCCGAAGCGAAGCCGACTCCAGGTCCGGCAGGCACGCCGAATAGGCACGCACCGCCGCGTCCGTGGCGCCGAGCGCCGACAACGCCTCCGCGCCCTCGGCCGCGAGCCTGGCCTCGTCCGCCACGGCGCCGGCCGCCCGGAACCGGCCCCGCGCCCGCTCGAAGCGCTCCAGCGCCTCGTCGATATGCCCGGAACGGCTGAGCAGATCCGCGAGGTTGCCCTCGACGATCGCGGCGGCGTGCCGGTTGCCCGCCTGCTCAAAGGCCGCGAGCGCAGACTCGAACGCCGCGCCGGCCTCCCCGAACGAGTCCAGGTCGAGGAGGACCTCCGCCCGGTTGCTCTCGAGCGCCCCGCGCAGGAGCGTATCGCCCGCGACGAGCGGCTCGGCCAGCGCGAACGCCTCCAGCGCCGGCTGCAGCATCTCGCGCATCCGGAGCACGATCCCGAGGTTCAGCAGCGCCTTGCCCCGCCCGACCTCGTCGCCCGCGAGCCCGAACGCCTCGGCCGCGCCGGCCGCCGAAGACTCGGCCTCCGCCAGGTGCCCCAGCCGCGCCAGCGGCTGGATCATCGCCAGCTTCACCTGCCCAGCGTCGGCCATCGAGCCCGAGACCGCCGCGAGCGAGGCCCCCTCCCGGAGAAGGTCGATGGCGTCCCCGAACCGCGTCGCGTAGCACAGCACATGCGCGCGAGCCGCGAGCAGCTGCGAGGTCTCGCCGGGGTCCGCGCCCGCCGCCGACGCCAGGCCGTCCGCCAGCGAGACCGCCCGCCCGAGGTCCTGCAACGCGAGCCGCTTGAGACCCTCCGCCAGCGCGCGCACCCCCACCCGACCGCCCCGCGCAAACAGCACGCCGGCCCCGAGCTCCACCTCCGCCTGAGCGATAAGGTCATCCACGGGTCACGCCGTTACCTCGACCTCGGGCAGCGAGACCGACACATCGCCCGACACGATGTCGAGCGTGTAGGCCCCGGGCGCCGCCTCCAGCTCGAAGAACCCCGCCTCGTCGAGATCTCCCGACAACGGCCCCGCACCCGCGCCGGACAGCACGACCCGCCCGGGGCCCGAAACCCCCACCACCCGGCCGAGCAGCCGCACCAACCCCGCGCTCACCCCGGCGATCGCCGGGCGCACCGGCTCCAGCCGCAGGCTGATGTCCAGCCCGTCGGCCTCGAACACCAGCCGACGCCCGCCAGTCCCCGACCGGAACCCGGCCAGCGCAGGATCCCCCCGGCGAGAGTCCAGCACGAGGGTGGCCACGAACGACCGCACCGCCGCCCCCGCCGCCGCCCACGCCCCCGCCCGGGGCGCCGTGACCGCCGCTAGATGGTCCAGCCGGTCCCGCGCCACCCCGAAGTCCGCATCGGCGCCCGCCGCCCGGCCCAGCAGCCCGAGCATCGACGACAACGCCCCGATCCGGGCGCGAAGGCCGGCGTCCGACGCCGACGCGCGGGCCACCGCCTCGGCCAGCTCGGGGCCGGCTTCGCCGTCGAGCACGGCAATCAACTGCTCATCCTGGAAGGCCGAGTGTTCCATATCACTCATTCTGAGGCGCACCGACCGCCCAGAATACATCGAGAACCCGAATTCACTCTGCGCCTTCCCGATCAAAACCCAGCAATGCCGCCAGCTTCGCCAGGCAACGCTGACGCGTGGGTCCGATACTGCCGATCGGCAGGCCCAGCATCAGCGACAGCTCCTCGTACGCCGGCTTGACCGGCCGGAAGTACAGCGCGTGGAGCAGGTCGCGGCAGCGCCCCCCGAGCTCGGCGAGCGCGTCCCGCAGCCGCTGGTGGTCAACCGCCCCCTCCGCGGCCGCGCCGAACGCCGCCTCCGGCTCGGGCCCGGCCGCCGGCCCCCCCGATCGGGCCTGCGCCCGACGGACACGCCAAGCCTCCCGACGCGCCGTCGTCGAAATCCACCCCGGGACCGCGGCCGTGTCCCGCATCTCCGGCAGCGCCCGCGAGAGCTTGGCGAACACCGACTGCGCCACATCGTCGCACGACGCCTCGTCCAGCCCCGAGCGCCGACCGATCGCGTACACCAGGCCGCCGTACCGACCCACGAGCCGGCCCCACGCGCTGTTGTCGCCCATCGCGCAGCGCCGGATCAGCTCTTGGTCCTCGTCACCCAATCGGCACTCCTCCACCGCATGGATCCGCCGGGCCGCTGAGCCCGCGCCCACGCCCACACACGCCGGGCGCGTCCCTATACTAGCCGTCCCTGAGTCCGGTCAAAACGGAAGAAAGGCGCTCGAGTGGCCAACAAGCACTACGACCTCATCGTCATCGGCGGCGGGCCCGGCGGATATGTCGGCGCCATCCGCGCCGCACAGCTCGGGTACAAGGTCGCCTGCGTCGAACGGGCCAAGCTCGGCGGCGTCTGCCTCAACTGGGGCTGCATCCCCTCCAAAGCCCTCCTCTCCAACGCCGAGCTCATGGAAAAACTCAACCACGCCGAGCTCTGGGGCCTCAAGCTCAAGGGCGAGGTCGCGTTCGAGTGGGACAAGGTCATCGGCCGCTCCCGCGATGTCGCGAGCAAGCTCAACAAGGGCATCGAGTTCCTCTTCAAGAAGAACAAGATCGACCACATCGTCGGCCACGCCAAGATCGTTAAAGGTGGCACGGCTGTCCCAGCCGTGAGTCAATCCCACTCTGTCGAAATCTACGACTGCAAAGTCCACGAAGAGCGCACCGACGCCCCCGCCCAGCCCGCCAAGACCCCCCGCGAAACCATCACCGCCACCAACATCCTCATCGCCACCGGCTCGGTCGCCCGCGACCTCCCCTTCGCCAAGTTCGGCTCCGACCCCAAGATCTGGGGCGCCCGCGAGGCCATGTTCAACCAGGAGAAGCCCAAGCGCCTCATCATCGTCGGCTCCGGCGCCATCGGCATGGAGTTCGGCTACTTCTACCACTCCTTCGGCACCGAGGTCACCGTCGTCGAGATGCTCCCCCGCATCCTCCCCGTCGAAGACGAAGACATCTCCGCGGCCATGGAGAAGCACTACAAAAAGGCCGGCATCAAGTTCAAGACCGGCTACATCACCACCGCCATCGACGCCAAGGGCAAGACCGTCAAGGCCACCATCGCCCCCTTCAAGCAGGGCAACACCGACGAGTCCAAGGCCGAAACCCTCGAGGCCGACCGCATCCTCCTCGCCATCGGCGTCACCGGACGCTTCGACGGCCTCTTCGACGAGTCCCTCGGACTCGCCACCGAAAAAGGCCACATCAAGACCGACTACCAGCCCGGCGTCTACGGCGACCCCAAGCACATCGACTACAAAACCAACCTCCCCGGCATCTACGCCGTCGGCGATGTCATCGGCCCGCCGTGGCTCGCCCACGTCGCCTCCGAAGAAGCCATCCTCTGCGTCGAACGCATCGCCTGGCGCGACGGCAAGGAAAAGCACGAGCCCATCCCCATCGACTACTCCGTCATCCCCGGCTGCACCTACTGCAACCCGCAGGTCGCCAGCGTCGGCTTCACCGAGCGGGCCCTCATGGACCAGGGACTCGAAAAAGGACAGGACTACCAGGTCGGCAAGTACCCCTTCCAGTCCCACGGCAAGGCCATCGCCGCCCAACACACCGAAGGCTTCGTCAAAATCATCCGCGGCCTCCCCCGCGGCGAAATCCTCGGGGCCCACATCATGGGCGACCAAGCCACCGAACTCATCGCCGAAATGTCCCTCGCCCGCCGCCTCGAAGCGACCACCGAGGAACTCATCTGCACGGTCCACGCCCACCCGACGATGCACGAGGCCATCCACGAGGCGGCCCTGGCCGCCGAAGGCCGAGCCATCCACGCCTGATCGCGGGGCGGGACACTCCGGGTCCCGCAGGTCCTCCCCCGCATCGCGGGGGAGGTGGCCGAGCCCGCGAGGCCGGAGGGGGTGCGTCCCCCCAGCCTTTACGAGCCCCGAGCGCAAGCTCGGGGTCCGAACCCCCGCGGCATCCCCTCCCCCCGCCCCAGCGGGGCGCACGACCGTTGCCAGGGGCGCAGGCCCGCAGGGCCCAGCCCCTGGACACGCACCCACCCATCTCAACCGCCCCGGAGGGGCGCCGGAATGTAGCCACGGGTGAAGCGCAGTCCGCCGAAGGCGGACGAAGCGCAACCCGTGGACAGCTCCCCCCCGCACACCCTCGCCCCGACGGGGTGACGGAATCTAATCCACCCTCACCCAGACACCCAACCACCCGCACCCTCTCCGCACCCCCGCGGCATCCCCTCCCCCCGCCCCAGCGGGGCGCACGAGCGTTGCCAGGGGCGCAGGCCGCAGGGCCCAGCCCCTGGACACGCACCCACCCATCTCAACCGCCCCGGAGGGGCGCCGGAATGTAGCCACGGGTGAAGCGCAGTCCGCCAAAGGCGGACGAAGCGCAACCCGTGGGCAGCCCTCCCCCCCCACGCTCCCGCCCCGAAGGGGCGAAGGAGCCCCACACACCCCCGCTCCCACACCACCCACCCACCCGACCCCAGCGGCCCCCTCCCCCCCCGCCCCCAAAAGGGGGCGCTGTCACCAGCCCCGGGCCCCAGCCCGGGGTACCCGCGCCTTGCATTCCTCAGAGCCCCGGACGGGGTGAAGGAACCGCCCTCACCCCCGGACCCCAACGGGGTCCACTCCAGTAGCCGGGGGCAGCCGCGCTGCGGCACCCCCGGTCACGCACAACCCACCCACAGGACCCCAGCGCCCCCCTCTCCCCCCGCCCCCAAAGGGGGCGCTGTCGCTAGCCCCGGGCGCCAGCCCGGGGTACCCGCCACCCAACCGACAGAGCCCCGGACGGGGCGAAGGAACCCCCCCCGCCGCAAGGCCACCACCGAAGAACTAATCCGCACCGTCCGCGCCCAACCCACCATGCACGAAGCCAGCCACGAGGCGGCCCTGGCATGTCGTCAACGCTTGGAAGCCACTCTCCCAGCCAGGTCGCTCTGAAGGAAGCGGGCGAGCCGCCTGCGGAGCCGCTCCATGTCCCGCGTCTGGCACTCCCACACCACGAGCACTCGCCACCCGTCCGCACGGAGCTTCCGCCGCGTGCGGGCGTCGCGTAGCCGGTTGCCGTCCAACTTCGGGAGCCAGAAGTCAAGCCGCGACTTCGGCACCCGTTGCCCATTGCGGCACTTGTGACGGTGCCAAAAGCACCCGTGAACAAACACCACGGCCCGGCGCGAGCGGAACACGAAGTCCGGCCTCCCCGGCACATCGGCGGGATGCGAGACGGGGCGGAGCCGGAGCGCCCGGAGAGCCTCCGCGACCACCCGCTCCGGCCCGGTGTCCCGGCACTTCACCCGGGCCATCCGTTCGGATCGTTGCTGGGGATTCAGGGTATCCATCGATTCAAGCCGATCATTGTGATATGGGCTGGAGCACCTATGGCCAAGGGCTTTGACTTTAACAGACTCGACCAAGCGCTACGCGAACTCCTCGCGTGTATTCCTGACGGCGCGTTGAACCGCGAGGGCTTGACGGATCGAAAGGCGAAGAAGCTGGCCGCCGAGATTCGAGAGGCGATTGAGCGGCTCCGCATACTCGGACAGGACATAGACGCGATTCGCCAGCCCGCCACGGTCTTCGACCCGTATCGACCGGAGGTGCTCGGACGCTTCACGGGCGAGACGCTTCTCGCCCAAGAGCGGCATCCGCTGGAGGAGGTGGTCAACTTCTACGGCTCCGGCGTCTACGCCCTCTACTACACGGGCGACTTCAAGGCTTACAAGCCTATCCGTGGGAAAGAGACTCCCATCTATATCGGCAAGGCCGACCCGTCGGGTACTCACGCTCCCACGCCAGAGGAGCAAGGCCCGAAGTTGGCCGGGAGGCTCGGCGAACACGCCAAGAGCATTCGCGCCGCCAAGAATCTGCTCGTCGAAGACTTTGAATGTCGCTACCTCGTGGTGAAGAGTGGACTTCAGACCGCTGCCGAAGATTTCCTCATCGAACGGTTCCTCCCAATCTGGAACAACGAGATCAAGATATGCAAGGGCTTCGGGAAGCATGGCGACGCGGCCAGCACCCGTGCGAACACTCGCTCGGAGTGGGACACGCTTCATCCCGGGCGAGCATGGGCCACGAGTGCAGACAATAAGCCCAATCCGAAGACGCCCGATCAGATCATCCGCGACATACTCGCCCACTACGCCGCACACCCACCCCGCGAATGACGGTCATAACCTCGTCGCCGCGTTGAACGGCGCGGCGTAGGTCCGTCGCCACAACCTCCGCCATCCGCACAGGCACCGCATTCCCGAGTTGCCGCATGGATTCGGTCCACGAACCCTCCAATACCCACTCATCCGGGAAGGTCTGAAGCCTCGCGCACTCTCGTACGGAGAAATACCTCACGCTCCCATCGGCGAGCCGGAGCATGTTCTCTCCGCCCGGTACTCCGTGGTCTCCGGCTTTAAGCGTCTTTGCGGGTTCGTCCAACGGACTCCCGTTGTGCCCCGCGTAGGCGCGAGCACCGGGGTTAAGGAAGTGATTGGGGAATTTTTCGCAGGTCTGGCCCGGTGCGATGCGCGGCAAGTCGGCAATTGCATCGCGCACGGTGCGCCACGGTGGTAGCATCGCGGAAGACCACAGAGTCGAGAGTCGCTCGACCTTCGGGCGAAGGCGAGGAGGCATCTTCGGACGATCCTTCTTCGCCACTTTGTGGCGGTCCCAGTACGAACCCGTCACCCATTGGTCAAAGACAAGCGCATCCTCTTCGTGGGTCGGGGTCGGGAAAGAGAATCTCACGCACAGGTCCGCGCGGATCCCCACGATGAGCACGCGCTCCCGGCGCTGGGGCACGCCATAGTCGGCGGAGTTGAGGAGTTGATAGACCACATTGTAGCGGAGTCCCTTCGACTTGCCGCTCGTGATCGCCTTCTCTAGCCTCGCGTGGTGATCGGTCCACTCTTCATCGCCTCTTCGGACAATCTCGGGGTGGGTGAGTTGGTGAATGATGTAGGCGTAGTAGTTGGCGAATGACTTGCGGAGCAGCCCCTTCACATTCTCGAAGAGGAAGGCTTTGGGCTGGATCTCCCGCACCGCCCGAACGGCGTGCGGGAACATATTGCGTTCATCGTCCATGCCGCGATGCTTCCCGCCGATGCTGAAGGGTTGGCATGGCGGCCCACCCGACACGAACTCCACGCGGCCCGCGTGGCGCTTGAAGTCGTACTCCGACACATCGCCTTGCACCACTTCCCAATCCCGCACATGCGGCATCCCCGCCGCCTTGTTCCGCCGCATCGTCGCGCAAGCGTTCTCGTTCCACTCCAATACAGCTTCGTGGTCAAAGCCCGCGTTCGCGGTGGCGATCGCCAACCCGCCCGCTCCGGCGAAGAGTTCGATAGATTTCATGCGCTCCGTACTCCCGAAAGGCACCTCGGGAGCATTCTACCCGAGACGCCGGCCCACTGCCGCTTGGGGTGAAGGCACCTGTTAGCCCAAGCAGTGGAGCTATCTGCGATGCGCGGTTCGGACTCCTCCACCCGGTTCCGAATCCGCCGCAGCTCGAGCTCCCGCTTGGCCCCGGACCCCAGCTCGACCATTGTGCTGATGTCAGCAGAATGGTCTTGAGGCTTCCGGCCGCTGTTCTTGCAAATCGTCCTGGCCCGTTCGATCGCCTCAGCGAAGTTCAGCCACTGGGCGTACCCCAACGCCTCCTGTAATTTGCGGGCGTGCCAGTGCTCCACTCCCTCTCGGGTTCTGACCATCGCGTCAAACGCGCCAAAGAGCCGCCGGACCAGATCCTCCTTCATGGCCAGCCCCTATTGTGGCTCTTCTCGCAACGACTAGCTGCGGGATCGCAGGAGTATACCGGACGAACGCCAGACAATCTCTCGGCCCTGGGTGAACTCCGGGCCCCGCACATCCCACCCCTCCACCCGCACCAACCGCACTCCCGCATCCCTACACACCCGCTCCACGACCCCATCCCGGTCTCCCCACCCGACCACCACGCCGCCGGACCCCCGTCCGGCCCCTCAGCCCGCCCCGACCATTGTGCTGACCCCAGCAAAATGGTCACGCCGCCTCAAAGCAGCCCCAAGGCGCAAGCCCGGGCTTCCTCTATCTTCACCCGGATGCCCCACACCCCACCCCCCAGCCCAACCCCAGGCGCCCACTCCGCCACCGTCCGCCTCACCCTCCGCCTCCCCGACCGCGTCATCCGGCTCGGCCAGGTCGGCCCGACCCACTTCCGCTGCCGCACGCCCGAGACCATACCCGCGGGCCCCGCGATGCTGGAGATCGAGGTCGATGGCTCGCTGACCCAGACGCGCATCCGGATCGGCGGCCCGCGCACCCCCTCCCAGCACTTCGACTACGACCTCGACGACTGACCCCGCCCCCCTCCCACCCCGCCTTAATTTGCCGCTTTCCCGCTTGGCCGCCTTGCTGCCTCGCTGCCTCGCTGTCTCGCTGCCTTGCTGCCTTGCCGCTTTGCTGCTTTGCTGCTTTGCTGCTTTGCCGCTTTTTTCCCCCCAACACCCACCCGCGCGCGCAATCTCTCGGATATACCGACTAAACCCCTTGCACGAACCAATCCCCTGCCGTACACTACCAGCAGACCACCATGCCCCCCGCCACCTTCTCCATCCTCACCCCTCAAGCCTCGGGCCTCAAGCCTCCCGAATCCGCCCTCCTCCAAGCCCTCGACGCCGCCCCCTCCATCTCCGCCTACGCGGCCGCCCACTCCCTCCCCCTCACCGCCCTGGCCCTCTGGCTCCGACTGCCCCACATCCGCGACGCCTACGAGGAGCTCCGGGCCCTCAAGCACCAGGCCCGCGACGACCAGATCGCCGCCGAGGCCGCCGAGGTCCTCCGCGAGCTCGCCCCCGCGGCCCCCGCGCCCGCCCGACGCCCCGCCGCCGCACGACGCCCCGCACCCGCCCGACGCCCCGCACCCCCGCGCCCCGCGCGCCCCCCTCATCCCCCCGCCACCCGCCACCTCCGACCCACCCGTACTCCACACACCCCTACTCCACACACCCACTACACCCCTCCACACACCCCTCCCCCACACACCCACCATTCCCCCTCCCGACACACCCCTCCACCTCCCCTCTGCGATCTCTCTACCTCTGTGGTGAACCCGCCTCCCTCCGAGCCCTTCGAGCCCTTCGCGCCCTTCGCGTTCAATCCGATCACCGCGGCGTCGACCGTCGCGGCGTCAGGCGGACCAGCCGCGCCGGGTGCGCCGGGTGCGCCGGGTCAGTCTCCCCCTCCGTCACCCCGTCGCTCCGCCGCTTCCCCCCTCCCCCCCCCCCCTCCCCCGCGCCCCACGCGCCCGTGCCGCGTCAGCCGCGCGCCCCCCCGCGCCCCCCCAACCCAACTCCTCCACCCTCATCCCCGCAACCCCGCCCTTCTTCTCCCCGCACCCGGCGCGGCCTCGGCCCGAGCGGGCCCGGAAGTGCCAGCGGGTGGGCGGAGCATGCGCGTGCCCGAGCCCGTGCGCGCAGGCTACCGCTCGCGCCCTCGCCACTCGAGGTCGGCGCGGGGGCGGCGGCCTGAACGGCCTAGACGGAGCGCACCGGGGAGGGACCCGGCCACGGGCTACAACGGCTCGACATCGAACGGGCGGTCGATGTTCGTCCCGCCGGCCTTGAGCCCCTCGATGAGCGGGCCGATGTGCTTCTCGTACCGCTTCCACCGCTGCTTGGAGCTCTGGTAGATGGGCTTGCGGACCTGGTCGGTGCTGGCCGTCGTCACGGCCCGCGCATGCTTGTGGAACTGCAGACACCGGTCGTCCCACTCCAAGCCCACGAACTCGATGATCCGCCGGGCCTGCTTCTCCACATTGTTCACCGTGTCCTCGTACACCACATCCAGGATCGGCAGCGTCGCCTCCCGCCGCCAGTGGTCCATCAGCTTGCGGTACTCGTTGTACGAGTGGGCCAGCGTCTCGAGCCTCGGGCGCCAGGTGTTGCGGGGCGACAGCGGCGTGCCGTAGTTCGACACGCACACATCAAGCGGGTTGCGGATGCAGTGGATGATCCGCGCCTGCGGGAACAGCACGCACATCAGCCCCACATTGCGGAAGTTGTGCGGCAGCTTGTCCACCACATGCTTGGCGTCGGGGTCCAGCGCCCGCAGATGGTCCAGGTACCTCCCCGCGAACTCGTTGGCCAGCTCGGGCGTGATGTTGTTGATCGCCGTCGGGTACCGCCCGCCCAGGCGCCGGCCCAGCTCGGTCCCCAGCTCGGGCAGCACCAGCAGCTCGCCGGCGCCGAAGCACCCCGGGTGCGAGCTCAGGATCTGCTCGGTCAGCGTCGTGCCCGAGCGGGTCATGCCGACGATAAAGATCGGGCGGCTCGTGTCGATCGTCGCCTTGGGCATCACGCTCAGCGTCCACGAGTTGAAGGTGTTCATCACCTCCGCCGTGTGCGTCTCGGCGAGCTGGGCGTTGTACAGCGGCGCGTACATGTCGTTGGCGGTCTTGAACGCCGCCCACGCCTTGTCGTAGTCCTTCGTGCGCTCATAGAGCCGGCCCAGGCCGAAGTAGGGCCCGATCAGCCCGTGGCGGGACTTGGGGTTCCGCTCCGCGAACGACCGCTCGAGAACCTGGATGCCCTCCTCGGCCATCCCGTCCCGGTCGCACAAGAAGCTGAAGACCGCCGCCAGGCTCGGCTCGGGCCCGAGGCGCTCCAGCCCCTCGCGCACGATCCGGAACGCCTCGTCGTAGTTGCCGTAGGTGCGGTAGTGCCGCGCCAGGCTCGCGATCGCCGCGGCGTTGTCCGGCTCGATCGCCAGCGCCCGCCGGTCGTACTCGGCCCCCTCCTCGAGCCTGATCTGCTGCTGCATCGCGGTGGAGAGGTCGGCCCAGCCGTGGGCCCGGTCGGGGTGGTTCTGCACATACCGGCGCAGCCAGGGCTCGGCGTCGCGCCCGCGCCCGGCGGTGAGCAACGAGAGCCCGATCATCCGCAGGATCGTGTCGTTTGTGGGGTCGAGCTCGTAGGCCTTCTGGAAGTGCCTGGCCGCCTTCGTGCCGTAGAACTGCGCCATGTAGCAGTGCCCGAGCCAGTAGTTGGCCACCGCGCTCCGGGGCAGGGCCTTGACCAGCGCCTCGAGCATCTCGGTCGCGATCTCGGGCTTTCCGGCCATCACCAGGCTCGCGCCCATCTCGCCCGCCAGATCGGGGTTGCCCGGTTCGAGCTGCATCGCGTATCGCAGCGTGTCCACCGCCATCTCCGGCTGCTCGGTCTGGCGCGCGATCGTCGCCAGCAGACGCATGGCCTGGACATGCTGCGGCTGGCTCTGCAGCAGCGCGATGCACGCCCTGCCCGCCTCGTTGAGGCTGCCCTCCTGGAAGAGCCGGAGCGCGTGCTCGAGTGTCATGGGGCTGTCCTGCATCGTCATCTCTCTCAACTATCTCTCTGGACCGGGACGGGATCCCGGCCGGTCGTTCATTCGGACAACGGCACGCCCGCGCCGGCGAGGGCCTCGCGCAGCGGGCGAAGATACTCGGCGTACGCCCTCCACCGCCCCACCGAGGTGGTGTAGATCGGCCTGCGCACCTGGTTCACGCTCGCGGTCGTCACGCGCCGCCCGGCCTCGTAGAACCGCAGGCATGCGTCGTCCCACGCCAGGCCCGCGTGCTCCACGATCCGGCGCGCGTGCGTCTCCAGATCGCCCACCAGCTCCTCGTACACAACCTCCATCATCGGCACATCCAGCACCCCGCGCCAGTGCGCCATGAGCCTGCGGTACTGGCCGTACGCCCGCCCGAGCGCCCCGAGGTCGGTCGAGTACCCGTGCGCCAGGCCGAACTGCGTCGTGTAGCACGACAGGCAGGTGTCCATCGGGTCCCGGACGCAGTGGATCACCCGCGCGTTCGGGAAGCACAGGTTGATCAGCCCGAGCTGCTCGAAGTTGTGCGGCATCTTGTCGGTCACCCGGCGCGCCCGGGCGTCCAACCGCTCCAGGTGTTTGAGGTACCGGTCCGCCGCGCCGTTCACATCGATCGCCGTCAGACGCGAGAGCCCCAGCACCCCGGCGCGGGACTTGACAAGGTCGCGCCAGATCCGACGCAGTTCCTGGAGCTCCCCGGCGGCGTGCACCCCGGGGTGTGCGGCGAGGATCTGCTCCACCAGCGTCGTGCCCGACCGCGGCATGCCGAGGATGAACACCGGCCGGTCCGACGAGCCCGTCGCCCGCGGCAGAGCTTTCATCGCCTCGGGCGTAAAGGTCGCGATCAGCTCGTCGGTCAGCTGGGCCCGATCGACCTCGCGGACGCTGGGCGCCGTCATGAGGTTGCCCTGCTGGAAGAACGCGAACGCCTCCTCGAACCTGCCGTCCTGCTCCAGCAGGCGCCCGGACGCGAAGCAAAGCCCGGCCCGGTCTGGCGCGGGGATGGTCCGATCGCCCAGCAGCCGGTCGGCGACCATTGCGCAGGCGCGCCGGTCCTCGGGGCTCTCGCACAGGCCGGCGAAGGTGGACACCACGACCGGCGTCGGACGGTCGCTCTCGAACGCCGGGCGCAGCAGCGCGACCGCCTCGGCCCGCTTGCCCTCGGCCTGGAGCGCCCTCGCGAGGCCCGCCACCGCACGGGGGTGGCCGGGCTGGTACTCAAGCATCTTGCGGAACACCGGGATCGCCTCCCCCAGCCGGTCCTGCTGCTCGAGCGTCGCCGCGAGCGTGCCCAGAGCCTCGAGGTCTGCCGGTCGCTGCGCCAGGATCCCCCGGAGCACCCGTTCGGCGTCGGTCGGACGCCCGGAGGCCAGGTACGCCGCGCCGAGAGGCTGGAGCACCTGCTGGTTCTGCGGCGCGATCTGGCGCACCCGTTCGAAGCACTCCACCGCGTCCGGGCCCCGGAACGCACGGAGGTGTGCCTGGCCCAGCCAGAACACCGGGAGCACCTGTCCCGGCGACGCCGCGGACATCGAGCTGAGGATCGGGACCGCCTCGTCCGGCCGGCCGGTCATCACCAGCGTGCTCGCGTATTCCAAGAGAATCAGCGGGTTCTGGGGCAGCTCCTTGGTCAGCCGTTCCAGCGAGGCCAGCGCGCTCTCGGCCTTCCCCCGATGCCGGTCGACCAGGGCCATCGCGAACCGTGTCCGCGGGTCGTGGGGGTGCTCCCGGGCCATCGCCCCGGCGACCTCGGCCGCCTCGTCGATCCGGTCCTGGCGCAGCAGCGCCAGGCACGCCGGAAGTTGTTCTTCCACCGGGAGTTGCATGGGCCGACTATAGCAGCCCTCACACCCCCTCCAGCGTCACCCCCCCGGCCCGGAGCGACTCGATCAGCGGGCCCAGGTGGCGCTCGTACCGCCTCCACCTCGCGACCGAGCTCGTATAGATCGGTTGGCGGACCTGGTCGACGCTCGCCGTGGTCACCGCCCGGTCGGTCTCGTAGAACCGCAGGCACCGGTCGTCCCACTCCAGCCCCACGAAGCCGATGATCCGCCGGGCCTGGGCCTCCAGGTCGCCCACCACCGCCTCGTAGCCCACCTCCAGCAGCGGCAGGTCGCAGGCACGCCGGTAGTGGGCCATGAGACGCACATACTCGGCGTACGCCCAGCCCAGGGTGTCCAGGCGGTTGGAGTAGCTGTGCCACGCCGACAGCTGCGTGCAGAAGGCCGATACGCAGTTGTCGATCGGGTCGCGCGTGCAGTGGATCACCCGCGCCCCGGGGAGCATGATGTTGATCAGCCCCACCAGCTCGAAGTTGTGCGGCAGCTTGTCGGTGATGATCGCCGCCCCCGGGGCCAGAGCGCCCACCTGATCGGCGTACATCCTCGCGCCCTCGTCGAGCATGTCCGACCGCGCCCTGGCGAAGCACATCGGCGGCGGCGTGCCGATCCGCCGCGCCAGCGCGTCCACGATCGTCGGCAGCGTGCCCAGCTCCCCCGCCCCGAACGCCCGCGGGTGCGCGTCGATGATCTGTTCGACCAGCGAGGTGCCCGAGCGCGGCATGCCGACGATGAACACGAACCGCGAGCCGTCGACCGTCGCCCGCGGGCCCCCGATGCGCTCGGCGCTGAAGGTCTCGATCAGCGCGTCGTACACCCGGGCCTTCTGCGCCCGGTCGTAGCTGTCGGGGTAGCAGCCGTTGGCGCGGACGAACGCCTCGAACGACCGGTCGTGCTCCTTCAGCCCGCGCAGCGCCTCGGCCTGGGAGAAGAGCAGCCCCGCGCGCACCGGCTCGGGCATCCGCTGCCCGTCGAGCACCGACCCAAGCAGGTCGTGGATCTCCTGGTACCGGTGCTGCTGCAGATAGACCGGCGCCATCGCCGCGAGCAGGTTCGGGCGCGGGGAGCCCGCGGCCACACCCTCGCAGATCGCCATCGCCCCCGCCCGATCGCCCTTGGCGTTCAGACACCGGATCAGCCCCCCCACCGCTTGGTCGAAGTTCGCGTCGTGCGAAGCGCCCGGCGCTTCGCCCAGGATCTCGCGCAGCAGCGCGATCGACTCGTCGAGCCGCGCCTGGTGCTCGAGGATCTTCGCGAGCATCGTGCGGCCCGCGACCGAGTCGGGGAACTTCTCGAGGTAGGCCCTCGCGTGCGGTTCGGCGAACTTCTCCCTTGCCGCGTTCAGCAGCGCGTTGGCCAGGTGGAACGAGATGTCCGGGTCGTCCGGGGCCATCTCGTGCGCCTGCTCCAGCGTGCGCACCGCCGCCTCGAGCTGGAACAGGCCGGTGAGGGCCCGCCCCATCCACATCCGCCACGGCGCCGCCGCGGGCATCGCCTTCACCGCCTGCGACAGCATCCCGAACGCCTGGGGGTGCATGTTGGCCATCACGAGGCTGGCCCCGAGCTCGCCGAGCAGCTGCACATCGTTCGGGCGCGCCTGGCGGAGCTGCTGGAAGATCTGCACGCTCTCCGGGGCCCTGCCCGTGTGCCGGGTGATCTGCCCCAGCAGGCGCGTCGCCGCGGTGTCGTTCGGCCGCGCCTTGAGCGCCTCCCGACAGACCTTCTCCGCCTCGGCGTACTTGCGGGCGGCGTACAGGTTCTGGGCGTTCGTCAGCTGCGCACGGGACATGGGGCGAGTGTAGGGGGGCGTGGGTGAGGGGGTGAGGGGGTGAGGGAGTGAGTGGAGGAGTGGGTGAGTGGATGAGTGGATGAGTGGGTGAGTGGGTGAGTGGGTGAACCAGTGGGTGCCGGGGTCTGAGCGGAGCGCAGCGGAGTGAAGGCCCCGCGCTGGCCCCGCCGCGCCATCTACCGCGCCGCCTACCGCACGACCACCCGCTTGACCGTGCTCGGCGCACACCCCGCGAGCATCCGTTCCCCCCCGCCCCGCAGCCACTGCTCGACGAGGTAGCGCACGCCCGCGTCGGGCGTCTCGATGATCAGCACGCCGCGCTGGAAGCTGACGATGCGGGCCTTGTCGCGCAGGGTGTCCGGCGCCACGGTGCGCCAGGCCTCCCCCATGCCGCCGGTTTGTTTGATGTCGCGCTCGAGCTTGTCGCGCAGCTCCCCCACCGCCCCGGCGACCAGGGTCTCGCGGGGCGGACGCACGCGGAACGACCGCGCCTTCTCGATCGCCGCCGCGGCCTGCTGGATCTCACGATCGCCCATGCCGCCATCCTACCACCCCCCCACTCCGTCTCTTGGTCTCTCCGTCTCTCTGGCTGTCGGTCTCTCCCCCCATCCGCCCGCACCCGCTACCCTACCTGCCCGTGTCCACCACCATCGACATCAAGGGCCTGGTCAAGGAGTACCCCGCCATCGGCAGGGCCGGCGTCACCCGCGCCGTCAACGAGGTCAGCCTCGCTGTCGAGCCCGGGGAGCTGTTCTTTCTGCTCGGCCCCTCCGGCTGCGGCAAGACCACGCTGCTCCGGATGATCGCCGGGTTCATCGAGCCCACGGCCGGCTCGATCGCCTTCAACGGCCGGGATGTCACCCGCACGGCGCCGAACAAGCGGAACACCGGCATGGTGTTCCAGAGCTACGCCCTCTGGCCCCACATGACCGTGGCGCAGAATGTCGCGTTCGGGCTGGGGGTGCGGAAGGTCGGGGCCCAGGAGAAGGCCAAGCGTGTGGCCGAGGCTCTGGCCCAGGTGCAGATGGATGGGTACGAGGGGCGCAAGCCGACGCAGCTGTCCGGCGGGCAGCAGCAGCGGGTGGCTCTGGCGCGGGCGCTGGTCGTCCGCCCCGATGTGCTGCTGCTTGATGAGCCCCTGAGCAACCTTGACGCCAAGCTGCGCCTGGAGCTTCGGTCGCAGATCCGCCAGGTGTGCAAGGACTCGGGGCTGACGACGGTCTATGTGACGCACGACCAGAAGGAAGCGCTGAGCATGGCGGACCGGGTGGCGATCATGCGGGACGGGGTGGTCCGGCAGACCGGCACGCCGCGCGAGCTGTACCGCAGGCCGCGGAGCCGGTTCGTCGCGGAGTTCCTGGGCGAGGCGGACTTCCTGGAGGCCACGGTGGCGGGGCAGGAGGGCGGGACGGTGCGGCTCGAGACCGCCGCGGGGCGGCTGGCGGCGACGATCGTGGGGGAGCACCCCCCCACCGCCGGACAGAAGGTCACCGTCTGCGTCCGCCCGGAGAGCTGGAAGTTCTGCTCTGACAGTGTGTTAGGCGCGCTGCGGGCGAGGGTCGTCCAGACGACTTACCTGGGCGAATTGGCCCAGCACGCGCTGGAGCTGCCCGGCGGCACGCGGATCCACGCGAGCGTGCTGAACCCGGCGCTGGCGCCCGAGGCCCGCCCCGGCGAGACGGTGCACATCTCGACCGATCCGGCGGATGTGATCGTGCTGCCGTCGTAGCTTACTATTTGGGTTTTGTTCTGTTGCCAGGCCGGTGTGGGGGTTGCCTGCGCGATTGGGGGCTTGGCGGGTCGCTCTACGCCGCACGCTGGGCCGAGGCCGCGGGCGTGGGCAGCATGACCACAAACGCGGCACCCTGGGGCACATCGGTGCGGAGGGCGATGCTGCCCCCCACGGCCTCGACGAGGTGTCGGCAGATGGCGAGGCCGAGCCCGTTGCCCTGGCGCGGAAGAGACCGGCTGGCCCGCTTCTGGAACGGCTCGAAGAGGGTCGGGAGAAGGGCTGGGTCGACACCGGGCCCGGAGTCCCGGACCTCGAGCAGCGCGCCGGCGGCGGGTGTGTTCCATGTGGAACACTCGGCGCCGGTCGCCGCCCGGCAGGCGACCTCGATCACCCCCCCACCGTCGCCGAGGGCACGCACGGCATTGATCAGCAGGTTCAGGAGCACATGCTCCAGGTCGGTCTGATGGATGGTGACCTCGACGGCGCTGTCGATCTCGGTCTTGAGCGCGATACCCCGGGCGGCGAGGGGCTTGTCCAGGCAGTCCAGGGCCGCCCGCAGGGCTGAGGCCGGGTGACAGCGGGGGGGAAGCCCCGCGTCGGAGCCCCGTCCGGCGAGGTTCAGCACCGACTTGGCCAGTCGGGACGCCCGCTCCACGCCGTCGGCGGCCTTCTCGAGGGCCCGGCGGCTGAGCTCCGCGTCCTCGGGGGCGTCCAGCGCCACCCGGGCGTAGCTGAGCACGGGGGTCAGGATGTTGTTGAACTCGTGGGCGATGGCGCCGGCGAGCAGGCCCAGCGTCCGGAGCTGGCCGGAGGTCTCCAGCTCGGACTTGGTGTGGTCCAGGCGCTGCTCCAGCTCGTCGATGCGCCGGAGCAGGTCGTTGGCCTGCGGGTTGAGCTGCTGGGGTTGGGCCATGCCGGTTGGGGAACCTCCGGCGTGGATATCGGGCCAGTGGGGGGGCGACTTCGGCGGCAGTCGGGATTGGCCTCAAAACCGGCACCAGCCCGGGGGTGAGGGTCGGCGGGGGGGTTTAGGCGCCCTGGCGTTGGCTGACCCAGGGCGGCTGGTCCGGGTTGTCCGGGCCTCCGGCGGTGAGCCAGGCCAGCATGGCGGGCGGGACCAGCCCGGTCTCGGGCAGGGCCGCGACTTCGGCCCATTCGAAGCTGATCTTGCCCTCGAGGCTGGGGACTTCGTCCAGCCAGGGCCCCTCGGCGTGTTCCACATGGAACAGGAGGGAGTACTCGTGCCGGGGCTTGCCCTGCTGTTCGAAGAGGTTCTCGTGCGCGAGCAGGAACCCCCCTACCCGCACGCGGAGCCCGGTCTCTTCCAGGAACTCGCGGGCGAGGGCCTCGGCGGCGGTCTCGCCGGGCTCGACATGGCCGCCCGGCAGGTAGGCGTAGTCGTGCTTGAGGCTTCGGCAGAGGAGGACCCGGCCGTCGCGGGCGGCCAAGCCGCGGGAGATGAGCTCGATCGACTTGGGTGTTCCGGGCGGCACGCGGCGATTCTCCGGTGGCGTGGGTGGTCGGCGGTGGGGGAGGTGTGTTATAACAGGTCGGATCGGTCCGGGTCCCGGGTTCGCAAGGAGGCGGCGATGGCGGCACAGAAGCAGCGGCGGTTGGGGCGGGGGTTGAGCAGCCTGATCCAGGGCGGGGCGCCGGCGCAGGTCGCGAGCGTGGGGCCGGCAGCACCTAGAGAAACACCTGGCGTTGTGTTGTCGTCCGATAACTCCGTGGGAAGCACCGGGTCGTTGGTTCGGATGATCGCGGTGGGGGAGATTGATCCCAGCGCGTTCCAGCCTCGTCGGGCGTTCGACGAGGCGTCGCTGGTGCGTTTGGCGGCGTCGATCTCGCGCTCGGGGCTGATGCAGCCGATCATCGTGCGCCCGGGGGCGGGGGGCCGGTACGAGCTTGTGGCCGGGGAGCGGCGGTGGCGGGCGGCGACGCTTGCCGGGCTGAGCGAGGTGCCGGCGGTGGTGCGCGAGCTGGCCGACGGGGACGCGGCGGAGTGGGCGCTGGTCGAGAACATCCAGCGTGAGGATCTGAACCCGATGGAGCGCGCGCACGGGCTGGCGGGCCTGGGCGCGCGGTTCGGGCTGAGCCACGCGCAGCTCGGCGAGCGTGTGGGGCTCGAGCGTTCGACGGTCGCGAACCTGATCCGGCTGACCGAGCTTGAGGAGGAGCTGCAGTCGATGGTGTCGGCGGGCGTGTTGCAGATGGGTCACGCGCGCGCGTTGCTGGGGATGCCGGGCGGTGCGGCGCGTCTGGCGCTGGCGAAGCGTGCGGCGGATGGTTTGTGGTCTGTGCGGCAGGTGGAAGCCGCGGTGCGGGGTTCGATCGCAGGGGACAAAGCCCAAAACCCCGCACAGATCGCGCACCCGACCCCAACACAGCGCGAGGCGGTGATCGCGGACATCGAGCGTCGCCTGTGTGAACACCTGGGGACGAAGGTGCGCATCACGCTGGGGGCGAGCGGCACGAAGGGTCGGATGCAGGTAGAGTTCTACAGCCTTGAGCAGTTCGAGGGCCTGATGGAGCGCATCGGTCTGGCCGACGACGGCTCGCTGTAGCCGGTCGGTTGCGTGAGATCACTCAGGGCCGGCGGGTGATCGCGCTGGCGCGCTGTCGTGCGGGCTGGTCCGCGCCGGCGCTCTGCGCCGGCTCGTGCGTGCGGTGCGGATCGGCCCGTGGGGAACGCGGGGCATTCGTGGGGCGCGTTCCCTTGTTTCTTCAGGTTTTTGCCGTAAGATCCCTCGCTGGTTATGTGTTTCTTTCAGGCGTGTGCCACTCCCCAAACACACAAGCATAACTGAGAGGTGTTCTGAACATGGCGAAGAAGGCAAGGAAGAAGACCGCGCGTCGCAAGGTTGCTGGCCGCAAGGCGGGCGGCAAGGGCGCTTCCCGGCGTGGCGCGTCGCTTCGCGGCGTGACGACCACGGACCTCCAGGCCGAGCTGAAGCGTCGTGCTTCGGAGCTTGGCCCGCTCGAGGCGAAGCGTGAGGCGTTGATGGCGGAGGTCGCGGAGATCGACGGCGAGATCGCGTTCCTGAGCGCGGCGCTCGGCGGCGCGTCTCGTGCGCCGGCGCGTCGTGCCGGGGCTGTCCGCCGGGGCCGCGCGGTCCCGGGTCGCAAGCGCCCCCGCAACGAGAAGAGCCTCGAGGTCGCGCTCTCCGAGGTGCTCAAGGGCAAGACGATGGGCGTGACCGAGGTGGCCGAGGCGGTGCAGAAGGCCGGGTATCGGACCACCAGCCCGAACTTCCGCACGATCGTGAATCAGACGCTGATCCGCAGCGAGCTGATCAAGAAGATCGGTCGCGGCGCCTACACCGCCAAGTAGGGCGGGCGTCCCCCGGCGCCGCGGGGCGCGTCAGACAGAGTCCCATCGCGAGGGGCCCGCCGGCAGACCCGGCGGGCTCCGCGCGTTGTGGGTAGATGTTGTCGGGAGATGTTGTGGGAAGATCTGGGTGATCGGGCCGGCTGGGCTGAAGCGGCGGGCCCCGGAGGCCGATGCGGCTGTGGGAGGTCCGCATGGCCAACGAGCACCTGGTCTTCGAGCTTGGCGGCGAGCGCTTTGCGGTTCCCGTCGGGCATGTGCTTGGTCTGATCAAGTACGAGCCGCGGGAGCTCCGGCGCCCGTTCGGTGAGGGGGAGGCCCTCGCGGGGTTCCTCGTGCATCAGGGGCGGGTGATCCCGGTGGTGGAGCTTCGGACGCTGCTGGGGATGCGTTCGATGGCGACCGAGAGCGAGGAAGTCCTGGCGACGCTGGAGCAGCGCAAGCAGGACCACATCAACTGGCTTGACGAGCTGGAGACCTCGGTGCACGAGAACCGGGCGTTCCGGCTGACGACGGACCCGCACGCGTGCAAGTTCGGGAAGTGGTACGACTCGCTGATGTCGAGCGTTCCGGCGGTGCAGCGCTTCACCAACGGGAGCGGCCCGCTGGAGGGCGTGCTGCGCGCGTTCGACCAGCCGCACCAGCGGATCCACGCGATCGCGCTCGATGTCGCGCGGCTGATGGAGACCGGCGATCAGCACGGGGCGCTGGGCGTGATCCAGCACTCGCGGAACGGCGACCTGTCCACGATGGTCAGCCTGTTCGACCGGGCGAAGGACATGTTCGTGTCGCTGCGCCGGACGCTGCTGTTGATCCTCGAGCTGCGGGGCGAGCGGATCGGCGTGCTGATCGATCAGGTGCAGAACATGCGGGCCCTGCTGCCCGAGCACATGCAGAGCGTCACGGTGGACAGCCGCATGATCACGGGGATGGCGATGCCGTCGGCCGGCGAGGCCCCTGTGGCGGTGATGGATGTGGAGGGGCTGTACTCCACGGTCCTGCCGGCGGTGGAGCATCTGGCGCAATAAAAAACCCACCCGCCTGGGTGGGTCGCTGGTTCAGATCGCGTGGATCACCACGGCACCGGCTCTCGGGTGAGGCGGCTGGGGCGGTCGGTGTAGAACACGCGGCCCATGTCCTGCCAGAACATGCGGCCGTTCTCGTCGGCCATGATGGTCATGGCGTTGGACATGTCGTCCGGGCGCTGGTGCAGGGTGTCGAGCTCGGGCGTCAGGTCGGCCCGGATACGCTCGGCCTGGGCGTGGTCGGCCTGGCTGGAGGCGGTGTTGCAGCCGACCAGCGATGCGACGCCGAGACAGCCGAGGGCGAGGATGATGGTGCGCGGCACGCGTGCGGTCATGGCGTTCACTCCTGTTGACACATCGCCGTCGGGGCGGCCCCACCGGGCGGCCCCTCCGGGAGGGATGTTGTAGCGGGCCCGGGCGGGGGCGTCAATACGCGGTGGGCCTGCCACCGAGCATATCCGCCGGGCGGGGGCGTTGGGTTCCCGGCCGTTTGTGGCTGGGGACCGGGTGTGGAAAGTCCCGCGAGCGGGGTTGATCGGGCGGATCGGTGGCGGTGGGGGGGCATCGTGTGGTAGATTGATCGCGGCTCGTTCTGGGGAATACCTCGGCACGGGCCGCCGGCCTTGCGGCCGGTCCGCGGAGGTGTCCGGGCGGCGCAGCGGTTTGTCCAACCTTTGTGCCAACCCTCGGGCCCCAGAGCATTCCCGGGCGACGGCCGAGCCCCCGACGAGGGGAGGGCCCGGATCCGGGGCGAGGGGCCCACCTTGAAGCAGGGTTTGGGCAACAAGTCGTCGCTCGGACACACGCGGACCGGCCGGGGGGCTGGGGTCGGGCCAAACCGGGGTCTCGAACACACCGGACTAGGCCGCGCCCTGTTCAATCAAGGAGATGAACGGCGCTCGGGTGAACGATGCCTTCACGGTTGTGGCTTCGGTGCTGCGCCGGGCAACTCGATAGTCGGCGGCCTTGAGATACGCGACCAGCACATCATCCACACGCACCGCCCCGGCCGTCGTGTGGAACGAGAGCATCAGGTGCAGACCGGGATGGGGGAAGTGACAGTCGATGTTTGCGCCGTTGCGAGAGGTCTTAATCTCCAGGCCGTCCGGAACGCGGACCGGCTTCCTTTGCGGGCCTCGAACAGCGGCGCCGATGGCGCCCTCGCCGGCGCGACGGCGCGCGGGCAACCCTGAATAGTCGCGATCCACGAGGTAGAGGTCGGGGTAGTCGCTCTTGCTGTTGCCCGCCAACTGCTGATCGGGATACCGCTCGATCAGGTACTTTGTGACCACGCTGCTGACCGTGTCGCCCGCGATAAAGTCGAGGAGGACCAGCTCCTCGCGCAGCTTCTGATCAATCGTTGCGACAAGGGTCGCATCCGGGACAGCTTCACGCGCCCGCTGCCAAGCCTCTCGCAGGTCGCAGGGTGAATTCAACACGCATTCGGTGTGGCTTCGCAGTCCCGGAGCTTCACGGGCAAGCCAAGGCACCAGCTCGCCGACTGTGCGGCATGCTCGCTGATACCAATCACACACAGGGGGGTCATAGGCGTCCAACTCCGGTTTGGCCCCTTGGAGTTGGGCCAGCACCCCGGTCAATGCGGAATGCTCGGACACGCTACGCCCCCCCTTGGAAGAGCGCAGCGGCGGGGACCCCGAGCGCGTCGGCAATCCGCCAGATGTTCTTGATCCCGGCGTTGCGCTCGCCGCGCTCGATCCCGCCGATGTAGGTCCGATCCATGCCAGCCAAGCGGGCCAAGTCCTCCTGGCTCCTGCCCCGCTCCAGGCGAATCACCCGCACTCTGGCACCAAACTCCTTGAGTACATCACGGTCTGCCATCGCCCCATATACTCACTGATGGTATCGATCAGTCCACGGACTATGAGTACCATTCATGTCCCCATCGACTTGACAGGGATCTGTCCGGTGTTATGCTGCGGTGGTGAGGAGTCGATCGATGGCGCAACACAGTCCTGCAAAGTGCTTTTTGGAGTTCTTCGCCGGGATCGGCCTGGTTCATGAAGCGCTCAAGAGTTCGGGCTGGGAGTGTGTGTACGCCAATGACATCGACCCCAAGAAGGAGGCGATGTACAAGGGCCAGTTTGGCGAGAGTCCATATTTCCACCTCGAGGATGTCTGGCAGACTGACCGGATCATCTCGGAGATCAGCGGCGAACCGTTCTTGGCCACCGCTTCATTCCCATGTACGGATCTGTCGCTCGCCGGACACTGGCAAGGGTTTGAGGGATCTCAGTCGTCGACATATTTCGGGTTCATCAAGGCGCTCCAGGCGCTGGGACGGCGGCGACCGAAACTGGTGATGCTGGAGAATGTCCCAGGCTTTCTGACCTCGAAGGGGGGGGCGGATTTTGCGGCAGCGGTGACAACCTTGGCGGCAGAAGGCTATTGGCTTGATTGCGTCGTGGTGGATGCGAAGTGGTTCGTCCCGCAGAGCCGACCGCGAGTGTTTGTCATTGGCGTCCACGAAACGGTCGACTCAGGGCGGGTCATCCGGCAGGGCTCTGGAGTGAGAGGCCTCGATGACCCATGGCGGGCGGCGATCGAGGTCGGTGGGGCGCTGCGCCCGCCGGTGCTCAGGCGTTTGATGGAGCGCACTGAGCTGGCCACGGGCTGGGCGACGCTAGGTCCTCGCGCCCCAAAGCAGGCCAAATACTCGCTCAGTGCGGTCATTGACACGGACTCGGATCAGGAGTGGTGGGACGAGACGGCGACGGCGAAGCACTACGGGATGTTGAGCGATCTGCACCGTCGAGAGGTGGAACATCGCCGTACGGCCGGCGGACTCCATGTCGGCACCGTGTATCGGCGCTGCCGCAACGATGTCATGCGAGCGGAGGTGAGGTTTGACAATCTGGCCGGGTGCTTGAGAACACCGCGCGGGGGGAGTGCGAGGCAGATCGTCATGGTGATTCACGAAGGCGAGGTGCGGTTTCGCTGGATGTCGCCCCGGGAGTACGCCAGGCTCCAGGGCGCACCCCGCTTCAAGCTCGCGCCCAACACGGTCCAGTCCCTGTTTGGTTTCGGTGACGGCGTGTGCGTACCGGTCATCCGGTGGCTTGATCAGAACATCTTAACGCCGGTGTTTGACGAGTGCGTGCGTTCCGGTTCCACTGCCCGGTCGACCGGCCGGACCAAGAAGATCTCGGCGTGAACCATGCCCGACAACCTCTCAAACGACCAGCGTCGCGCGTGCATGCAAGCTGTTCGAAGTCGGAACACAACGCCTGAGTGCATCGTGCGATCGGCGCTCCACCGCCTCGGGTGTCGGTTCACACTCCACCGCGCCGACCTGCCGGGGAAGCCCGACATCGTCATGCCCGCACGATCGCGCATCGTGCTTGTGCATGGCTGCTTCTGGCACGGGCACGGGTGCTCCCGCGGCATTCGCCGTCCCAAGCAGAATGCCGGGTACTGGTCAGAGAAAGTCGCTCGCAACCAAGCCCGGGACAAACGCACCGCCGCGGCGCTCAGGCGTCTGGGATGGCGGGTGCTGATCGTCTGGGAGTGTCAGACGCTAGATGCCGATCGCCTCACCGCCCGCCTGCACCGGTTCGCCAGCGACTCGTGATGACCGACGACTTCCGGCAAAGTACTCGGAATGGCCGATGCCCCAGCGAGAGCGGGTCGGCGGCTCTGGTGCGATCGGGGCTTCGCGCGCGGGATCGGGGCTCAGCAGCCGTCGTTCCAGGCGTTGAGGAAGGTGAGGACATCGAGGGTGTTGACCGCGCCGTCGCCGTTGAAGTCGGCGGGGCAGGCGCCGAGGTCGACGAGCCAGGCCTCGTAGTCGCCGGCGGGGTTGATGCCCTGGCCGCAGATGTAGCGGCCGTCGCCTGAGATGTCGTAGGCGTAGAGCAGATGCCAGCCGGTGAGGTCGAGGTCGTGCTCGGTTTCGAGGACGGTCTGGAGGTTGCGCATGCCGTTGGCGGGGTCCCAGATGAAGGCGTTGGAGGCGCCGAAGCCGCCGTCCCAGTCGGCGAGGCCGACGATGGTGTTGCCGTCGTCGGTGACTCCGATGCCGGTGGAGTAGTGGCCGCCGCCGGGGAGGTCGCCGAGGGGGGTCATGCCGGTGGCCTGTGTCCAGCGGAAGGCCTCGTAGCCGGCGTCGGGGGCGCAGGTGCCGGTGAGGACCGCGCCGTCGGGGGTCATGTCGACGGCGACGCTGAAGTCCTCGCCGCCGACGACATCGCCGAGCCCTGTCATGCCGTTGGCCTGCGTCCAGAGGAAGGCCTCGCCTCCGACGAAGTTCTGCATGCTGAGCCCGGCGACGATGGCGCCGTCGGCCGAGCAGCACCATGCCTCGCTCCAGTCGTGGTTCTGTCGGGCGTGGCCGAGGCCGACGATGCCTGTGGCCTCGGTCCAGCGGAAGGCTTCCATGGCGCCGGCGTTGTAGTCCTGGTTGCCTGTGCCGACGACGGTCGCGCCGTCGGCGGCGATGTAGTTGGCGGCGCTGGCGTGGGGCGCGCCGGGGAGGTCGCCGAGGCCGGTCATGCCGGAGTCGGCGGTCCAGCGGAAGGCCTCCGTGCCGCCGGCGCCGGAGCTGTAGCCGCAGACGGCGCGGCCGGTGGCGGAGAGGCCGGTGGCGAAGCTGGAATCCTCGAAGCCGGGGAGTGTGCCGAGGCGGACGAGGGCGTCGGTGGCGGTCCAGCGTTGGGCGGTGAGGCCGGAGGCGGGCTCGCCGGCGCCGGCGACGGCCCGGCCGTCGTTGGAGACGCGCCAGGCGTCGGAGTAGAACCCGCCGCCGGGGAAGTCGCCGAGGCCCTGGAAGGTGGGCTGGGCGTGGGCGTTGAGTGCGGCGGTGGCGAGGACGGCGATGGCTGCGGTGCGCATGGCGTGCTCCGGTGTGCTGGGTTATGGGTCTCGTCTCTGGAAGAGACGCGAGATCGCGGGGGCGCGCTCCGGTAGCGGACTCGGAGAAATGCCGGGCCGTCTGCGGGTAGGCTGCCGGGTATGAGCGATCGTTGTGCGAGGTGGGCGTGTCTGCGAAATGTGCGGGTGTGGGTCGTCGCGGCCGCCGCCTGCGTGCTGGGCGGGTGCGCGACGGGGGAGCGGCCGGCACGGCGAGAGTTCGATCTCGTGGTGTACGGCGGGACAGCCGCGGGGGTGGCGGCGGCGGTGCAGGCGTCGCGGATGGGGGCGACCGTCGCCATCGTGTGCCCGGAGGACCATGTCGGCGGGATGACGACCAACGGGCTGGGCTGGACCGACTCGGGGGACAAGGCGGTGATCGGCGGCATCTCGCGCGAGTTCTACCGGCGGATCAGGCTGCACTACGAGAGTGACGGGGCGTGGCGGTGGGAGGATCGCGACGGGTTTGCGCGGTACCGGCCGGGTGAGGACGCGATGTGGGTGTTTGAGCCGCACGCGGCCGAGTGGGTGATGGGGACCATGCTCGCCGAGGCGGGGGTCCCGGTGTTCCACGGGCGGTGGCTCGATCGCGAGCGTGGGGTGCGCCTGCGGGGCGGGCGGATCGGGTCGATCCGGATGCTCTCGGGGGAGCGGTTCGCGGGGCGGGTGTTCATCGACGCGACCTATGAGGGCGACCTGATGGCGGCGGCGGGGGTGTCGTACGCCGTGGGGCGCGAGGCGAACGGCGTGTACGGTGAGACACTCAACGGCGTGCAGGCGGCGAACGCGGTGAAGCATCAGTTTGAGGTCGGTGTCGATCCGTATGTCGTCGAGGGGGATCCGTCGAGCGGGCTCTTGGCGCGGGTGGACGCGGGCGGGCCGGGGGTGGAGGGCGGGGGCGACCACCGAGTGCAGGCGTACACCTACAGGCTGTGCATGACCCGCGTGCCGGAGAACCGCGTGCCGTTCACCGAGCCCGCGGGGTACGACCCTGGGCAGTACGAGCTGCTGCTGCGGTACCTGGTCGCCAAGCCCGACGCGACGCTGATGAAGCCCGACCCGATGCCCAACGGCAAGACGGACACGAACAACAACGGGGCGTTCAGCACGGACAACATCGGGATGAACTATGCCTACCCCGAGGCGACCTATGCCGAGCGGGCGGAGATCCTCGCCGAGCACGAGCGGTACCAGCGCGGGTTCTTCTGGTTCCTGGTGAGCGACCCGCGCGTGCCCGAGAGCGTGCGGGCGAGCATGCGTGAGTGGGGGCTCGCGGCCGACGAGTTCCGGGGCAACGCGAACTGGCCCCGCCAGATCTATGTGCGCGAGGCGAGGCGGATGGTGGGGGAGGTGGTGATGACCGAGCCGATGCTGCGGGGGATCGACCCGACGCCGGGGTCGGTGGGGATGGGGTCGTACAACATGGACTCCCACCATGTGCGGCGGCATGCGGCGGTGGGGGAGGGCGGGCGCGCGGTGGTGCGCAACGAGGGCGATGTGCAGGTGAGCCCGGGCGGGGCGTACCCGATCGCGTACGGGGCGATCGTGCCGCGGAGGGGCGAGTGCGAGAACCTGCTCGTGCCGGTGTGCGTGAGCGCGTCGCACATCGCGTACGGGTCGATCCGGATGGAGCCGGTGTTCATGGTGCTGGGGCAGTCGGCGGCGACGGCGGGGGTGATGGCGATGCGTCGCGGCGTCGCGGTGCAGGACCTGGAGTACGCGGCGCTGCGGGAGCAACTGCTCGCGGATGGGCAGGTGCTCGGGCACGGGGAGGCCCGGGCGCGGGGGGTCGCGGTCTCGTCGCTCGGGGGGATCGTGATCGACGACGGGGAGGCGGTGCTGGAGGGGAGCTGGACGGCGAGCAACTCGGTCGGGCTATTCGTCGGGCGGGGGTATTTGCACGACGGGGGCGGCGGCGGGGGCGGCAACGGGGCGGGCGCGGTGACATTTGTCGCGTCGGCGCCCGCGGGGGTGTACGAGGTGCGGGTGTCGTACTCGGCGCATGAGAACCGGGCGAGCCGCGTGCCGGTGGCGGTGGAGTGGGGGGACGCGCGGCAGGTGCGGTGGTTGGATCAGCGGCAGCGCCCGCCGATCGACGGGCTGTGGGCGCCGGTGGGGCGGGTCGCCGTTACTCCCGGTGCGTTGGTCGTGGTGCGCGTCGGGGGCGGGGGGGCCGATGGGTTCGTGGTCGCCGACGCGGTGCAGCTTGTGGCGGTGGATGAGTGAGCGGTGAGGGCTGCTCGGTCAGCAGCCGGCGGTTGCACCGGGGGGCGGGGGCGGGCAAGGGGGCGCGGGGCGATTGTGGTTTCTGGGGGGCGCGGGTGTCGGTGGTTGTTCGCGTGGTGGTGGCTAGCAGCCGGCGGCCCAGGCGCCGAGGAAGGCGATCACATCCTGGGTGTTGACCAGGCCATCGTGGTTGACATCGGCGCTGGGGTCCCCGGCGGACCACGCGCCGAGGAAGGCGATGACATCGATGGTGTTGACGGCCCCGTCCTGGTTGAAGTCGGCGGGGCAGGGGTCGGGGGCGCGGGGCTCGAGGAGGAGCACGGCGCCGAGGGAGGGGTAGTCGGTGTGGGAGACCGCCGCGGCGACCTCGCCCTGGCCGTCGGCGTCGATGTCAACGATGGCGACATCCTCGGCCTGCCAACCGGCCGGTAAGGTCTGGAGCGTGGTGACATAGGGGCCGGAGAAGCCGCCGTACTCATCGCCGAGGAAGACGGCCAGCTCCGGGAAGTTCCACGACGCCACGCCGCTGAGAACGACCGCGTCGGCCCACTGGTCGTCGTTGATGAGTCCGAGGTCGAAGGCGATGCCGGCGCGCTCGAAGAGCCCCCGGGGCGACTCGAACTTGCCGTCGCCTCGGTTGAGCAGGAGGGTGGCGCCGCCGCTGTAGTCGTTGTCTCTGGCGGAGTAGACGACCGCGTCGGGGGCGCCGTCTTCGTTGCTGTCGAGCATGCGGACATCGGCCAGGTCGCTGATCCCGGCGTAGTCCTGCCGGTCCTTGATAACACTTCCGTTGACCTGGTTCAGCCGCGTCCGCAGGGCGGAGGAGGGGCTGTTCGATGCGTAGACGATATCGGTATCGCCGTCGGCGTCGGTGTCTGCGCCGGCGGCGCAGATCGCGCCGTAGGGGAGCGTCACCGTCGGCTCCGCGTTGTATCCGCCGGCGCCGTCGTTGCGGAAGGTGTGGAAGTAGGTCTCGGAGGCCGAGCCGCCCCGGTGCGTGCTGACGAGGAGCAGGTCCGGGTCGGGCGTGTTCTGCTCGTTGCCGTAGAACTCGAAGTCGGCGTGCACGATGGCGAGGGGCATGTCGTTGTAGTTGTGGTTGATGATGCTCGGCTGCCCCAGGCCGAGCCACTGCTGCCCGTAGCCCCCGAGGTTGGGGAGCCAGAGGAAGCCGTTCAGGTCGGCGACGACGATGTCCAGCTCGCCGGGGGCGTTCTGGTCGATCGGCTGGAGGCTGAACAGCCTCGCGTCGGCGGGGAGGCTGACCGGTTCGGTCTGCGCGTAGCCGCCGGCCCCGTCGGAGAGGAGCACGGTGAGGCTGGAGGAATGGTCGTCGTCGCGCCCGACCTCGGCGAGGATACCGAGGTCCGGCGTGCCGTCGGCGTTGAGGTCCCCGGGCGCGAGCTTCGCGGGTTGGACGAAGGGCAGGGTGGTCCACCGGGCGAGGAATCGCCCGGCGCCGTCGTTGAGGAAGGCGTTGCAGTCGCGCCCGGCGGTGACCATGTCGGTGCTGCCGTCGCCGTTGAGATCGCCGAACGCGACGGAGGTCGGCTCGTCGAGCCTGCCCCAGACGACGGCGTCGGCGAAGGGGGCCTGCGGCTCGCCCGTGCCGCGGAAGAGGAGGAGCTCGGCGCCGGCGACGACCAGGTCGGGCAGGCCGTCGCCGGAGAGTTCGGCGACGCCGATGGCGAGGGGCTGCGTCGAGGCGTCGGGGACGCCGGTTGAGGTGAAGGCGCCGGGCTGGGCGAAGGCGCCGAGTCCGTCGTTGGTGTACAGCCACACGCCGCGGGGGTGCCCTCCGCCCTCGTTGGTCTGACCGATGAGGATATCTGTCGCGCCGTCGGCGTCGGCGTCGGCGAGGGCCAGGGAGGTCGCGCCGTCCTGGGCGGCGAGGTGGATGGGGGCGTCGGTCCCTCCCCCGGGCGTGGCGAGGAGGATGAGGCAGTCGGGGGTGTCGGCGGAGAGGGCGACGATGTCGGTGAGGCCGTCGGCGTTGAGGTCGGCGGCGGCGAGGGCGGTGATCTTTGCGGCGGCCGCGCCGAGGGGCTGGGGTGCGCCGAACGCGCCCGACCCGTCGCCCGGGAACAGGATGAGCTGCGCGCCGTCGTCGGCGACGGCGTCGGGCAGGTTGTCGCCGGTGAGGTCGGCGAGCACGAACAGGCGTGCCCCGGCGGGGACGGGTGAATCCGTGCGGGCGCCGAACTGTCCGGCGCCCTGGCCCTGGCGCACGCAGAGCATGTGTTCCCCGAGGCCGAGGACCGTGAGGTCGGGGATGCCGTCGCCGGTGACATCGGCGCCGGAGGGGCGCGCTGGGTACTCGGGGCTTGCGTAGTCGGTGAAGGCGTCGAGCCGGGCGTTGCCGGCGTTGTGGAAGACGCGGGTCATGAACTGGGCGCCCCGGGCGACGACCTCGGGGAGCCCGTCGCCGTCGAGATCGACGACGGCCGCGGCGCCGGTCGCGTCCAGCGCGCGGTAGCCGAAGAAGGGGAACGAGTCCTGCGCACCAGCGCGGGCGGCGAGGCACGCGAGCACGACGGCCGGGAGTTTGCCCCGCATGGTCAGCACCCCTGTGCCCAGGTGTTGAGGAACGCGACGAAGTCGCTGGTATCGACCTGCCCGTCGTCGTTGAAGTCGGCGCTGCAGCCGCCGCCGGTGCAGTCCTGGTTGCGCTGGTGGGCCCAGGCGTTGAGGAAGGCGACGAAGTCGGAGGTGTTCACCGCACCGTCGTGGTTGAAGTCGGCGGGGCAGGGCGGGGGCGTGCAGGGGTTCATGGAGATCGCGACGGCGCCGCCGCCGTACTGGCTGGCGTTCCCGGCGATGACGATGTCGCCGGCCCCGTCCCCGTTCATGTCGGCGATCTGCGTGCCGCGGAGCTCGACGAGGCCGGTGGTGAAGGGGATGGGCTCGTCGAGGTGCCCGGTGGTGTCGGCGAGGAAGACGCCGGCGGCGTCGTAGACGAGGGCCTGGCCGACGGCGAGGTCGTCGGGGCCGTCGCCGTTCAGGTCGCCGACGCCGATGCCGCGGGCCTGGTTGTACCCGCGGTGGTTCTGCGAGGCGTAGAGGCCGCCGAAACCGTCGTTGAGGAGCACATAGAAGCGGTCGCGTGCGACCTCTTGGAGCACGAGGTCGGGGGCGTCGTCGGCGTTGAGGTCGGCGGTGTAGCCGTGCGAGAAGTCGTAGTTGGTGTTCTCGTAGAGGAAGCGGGGCGTGAGCGTGCCGTCGCCGTTGCCGAAGCAGATCGCGATCGGGCCGCGACCGGAATCGCCGAGCAAGACATCGGCGTTGCCGTCGCGGTCGAAGTCGGCGGCGGCGAGGACGGTGTCGTAGCCGTTGGTGGTCGGGGCGAGGGACGGGGTGAACGCGAGCCCGCCGTCGTTCAGGAAGATCCTCACGCCGCCCAGCGGGCCGTCGCGCCCCGGGGCCACGAGGTCGGTGAGGCCGTCGTTGTTCAGGTCCGTGCCGAAGAGCACCAGGCCGGGGTCGGCGTCGAACTCGTAGGCGAGGGTGTGCGTGGTGGTGAACGGGTCGGCGGGGGTGTTCTCCAGGATGACGACCTGGTCGTTGACGATGAGCGCGGCGTCGGGGTCGCCGTCGGCGTCGAGGTCGGCGAGCACCGGGGTCTCGAGGTAGTCCGCCGCGGGGAGCGCCGTGCCGGCGAACTGCGTGAGGACCCCGTCGCCGTTGTTGGCGAGCGCGACGAGCGAGCGTTGGCTGCCGTTCATCACCGGGTCGCCGACGGCGATGACATCGGTGTCGCCGTCGCCGTCGAGATCGGCGCAGGCGATGCGCCGGATCTGGCCCCCGAACAGCGGGACGGGCGGGTTGCCCGCGAAGGTCCCGTCGCCGTTGCCGGTCCAGATGTCGGTCCCGGCGTAGCGTCCGGTGACGAGGTCGGGGTTGCCGTCGCCGTCCATATCGGGGGTGATCACCGGGCCCCACGCCGGGTCTCGGCCGACATCGCCGGGCATCTCGGTGAAGGCGCCCGAGCCGTTGTTGGCGAGGACGCGGAGGTCGCCGTCGAGCGTGTTGGCGATCAGGTCCGGGTCGCCGTCGTGGTCGAGGTCGGCGAGGTGCTTGGCCTCGTCGTAGCCCGGCGCGATCTGGGCAGGGCCGAGGAAGCCGCCCGCGCCGTTGCCCCGGTGGAGGTTGACCGGCAGGGCGACGATGTCGGTGTATCCGTCGGCGTCGGCATCGCCGACGGCGCGGAGCCTGGCGGCGACGCCGGGCCCCGCCTCGAGCTGACCCGCGACGGTCTGGCGGACGGGGAAGGCCGTCGCCACACCGGCGACCGAGAGGTAGGCGATCAGGTCGGGGCGGCCGTCCGCGTCCAGGGCCGCGGGGTGGACGCCCAGGGCGAACTCGCCGAGCGGGATGCTCGGTCCGGCGGCGAAGCCCGCGGCCCCGTCGTTCAGGTAGACGCTGACGAGGCCGTTGCTCGCCAGGGCGATGTCCTGATCGCCGTCGGTGTCGAAGTCGGTGGCGCAGATGTAGCCGTCGGGGGCGTCGATGTCCGGCCCTTCGACGAGCGTGCCGGCGTCGTTGAAGAGGATCCGGAGGGCGCCGGCGCTGGGGCGGTGGATCATCAGATCGGCGTCGCCGTCGCCGTCGAAATCCGCCGCGGCGAGCGCGAGGCCGACATCGCTGGCGAAGAGGACCGTCCCGGTGGGTTGCGGGGCGTCGTCGAAGGTGACCAGCTCAAGCCGGTGCGTGTCGGTGCGGAGCCCGACGAGCTCGAGCAGGCCCCGGCCGTTGAGGTCGAGCGCCGTCTGCAGGTCGAAGGTATCGGGCACGGCGCGGTGCGGGAACCAGGGGTGCTCGCACTGTGCCGCGGCACTGCCGGCGCCGAAGGCGAGGCCGACGGCGAGGAAAAACGCTGCTGCTAAGGACCGATAGCTGGACATGCGCCCCTCCTTCACGAGCCGGACCGACCAGAGTCTATCGGGCCCCGGGGCGCTGACCAACCCTCTTGACGGGGGTTCTGGGTCGGTCGGCGGGGGGACGGCGCGTGGGCGGCGGGCTCAGCAGCCCGCGGCCCAGGCGTTGAGGAAGGCCAGGACATCGATGGTGTTGATGGTGCCGTCGTTGTTGAAGTCGCCTCCGGGCTGGCCGTTGGCCCACGCGTTGAGGAACGCCAGGACATCGAGGGTGTTGACGAGGAAGTCCTGGTTGAAGTCGGCCGGGCAGAAGAAGGCGACATAATGCTCGTCGTCGTCGAGGTTGATCCAGCCGACATTCTCGGCCCACGCGTAGCCGCGGAGTCGGAAGGCGTCGAAGTCGAGGCGGGCGGGCTGCGGCGGGGTGGCGAGTGCGCCGCCGTTGAAGTTGATCCAGCCGATGTTCTCGCCCCAGGCCATGCCGGTGAGGTGTCCGGTGGAGGTGTTGATGTTGACGCCGCAGTCGGCGCCGGCGGTGTTGGCGTAGGCGGAGCCGTTGGCGGGTGAGCCGTCGCCGACGGTGATCCAGCCGGTGTTCTCGCCCCAGACATAGCCGCCGAGGTACTTGCCGTAGTAGGCGACGCCCTGCTGGCCTTCGGGGTCTCCGGCGTCCCGCCAGTTGAGCCAGCCGATGTTCTCGCCCCAGGCGTGCTTGTACTTGGGGAGGATGTCGGACTGGGCGAGGGCGGGTGCGGCGAGGAGGGTTGCGAGGGCGAGCGCGACGGCGGCTGTAGTCTGGTGGATACGGTTCATGGTTCGGTCCTTTTCGCTTGCGCGCGTATGGGATCAGTATGTGAAATTGGCGTTGGGGTCGGTGGAGCCGAGGCTGCCGGCGTAGGTGTCGCCGCTGACCCCGAAGAGGTTGGTGGAGGCGGCGACGATCGGGGCGATCGAGTTTCCGCTCGTGAGGGTCCAGTTGGTGGTGTTGCCCGAGCAGGTGTTTCGGATGATGATGTTGCCGCCGGCGTTGACATCGATGCCGAGGTCCTGGCTCGAGCAGTTGTTGCCCTCGACGCGGTTGTCCGACCCGTCGACGCTGATGCCGGCGCCCGCGAGCAGACCCTGGCCGTTGTTGTAGCACTGGTTCTGGAGGATGATCGCCGCGTTGGTGGCCTTGATGCCGTGGCTGCCGTTGTCGCGGGCGGTGCAGCCCTGGATGGAGGAGGTCGTGCCGATGCTGAAGCCGCTGCCGTCGTTCTCGGTGGCGGTGCAGTTCTTGATGTTGGTGCCGCCGTTGAGGTCGACGCCGTTCCCGCCGTTGCGGTAGAAGGTGGAATCGGCGATGGTGCACGCCCCGAAGACGGAGGCGCCGTGGCTGTCGCTGCTGGAGACGACGCAGTCGCGGATGACGCTGGCCTGGGCGGTGATGCCGATCGCGTTGCCCTCGGCGATCGAATCGGCGAGCGTGCTCTGGAGGGCGAGGGCGAAGCCGTTGCCGGCGTTGGCGGCCGCGATGCACCCGTTGACGACCGAACCGCTCCCGGAATCCAGGCCCGTCCCGCCGTTGAACTTGGCCATACACAGGGCGAAGGTGGTGTTGGCGACGGCATTGAAGCCATCGCCGCCGTTCTCGAGCGCGAAACACGCGGTGACAACATTGTCGCGTTCGAGGCGGAAGCCCTCGGTGGCGTTCCCGTCGGCGTGCAGATCGTGGAGGGCGACCTGCGGCGGGTTTCCCGCGTTGTACTCGCATTCAAGCCCGCAGTCGCCCCAGTTGCTGATCGTCCCGTTGCGGATGGTGATGCCCACCCCGCGGGAGGTAGCGACATTGATCCCGTCGAGCGACCCGGCGGCCCCGCGGAGCGCGAAGCCGGCGAGGTCGAGCGTGACATTGCTCGCGGCGATCTGGATGCCGTGCTTGCCGCTCTCCCCCAACACATTGGCGGTCAGGTAGTACGAGCCGGATTGGGTGATCCTGAAGACACTGTCGGCGTCGCCGGGGGTATTGGTCGCGTTGACGGCGATCCGCGGCTCGACCTCGGCGAGGGTCTTGTATGTCGGCGACACCGGCCCGTTCGGCGGGTCCAGCGGGCCCGCGAGGAGGAGGGCGGCGCCGGCGAGGAGGGTGAGCGACGCGATGGCGGTGCAGGTGATGGTGTTGCGCTTCATGTGTGGTTCCGGGTGGTTGGTGGTGTTCGACGATCAGTGCGAGTAGTTCGCGTTGGGGTTGGTGCTGCCGGGCGAGACGCCGCCGCTGTCGCCCACGACGATCCCCGCCGTGGCGGCCTCGACGACGAAGATCACATTGCCCGCGACGACCGCCCAGTTCGTGGCGTTGCCCCGCGCCGTGTTGCGTGAGAAGAAGTTATCGACGCCGTTGATGGCGTAGCCGATGCCGTTGCCGGCGCACATGTTGGCCTCGACGCGGGCGCCGTCGCCGTCGATGTCGATGCCCCGGTCGTTGGACTCGCAGTGATTGCCTTCGATGACGGAGTCATCGCCGGTGGTGTGGATGCCGGCGCCGTCGCCGCCCGAGCCGTTGGAGGAGCAGTTGTTCGCCCGGATCGTGCAGGTTCCGAACGCGTAGATCCCGTCGGCGACATTCGTTTCGGCCGAGGAGCCCACGATCAGGGAGCGGTAGCCCAGCTGGAAGCCGAATGTCCCGTTGCCCACCGAGCTGCATGCCGTGATGTTGCCCTCGAAGTCGATCCTCACGCCCATGGCGTCGTTGAGCGATGTGTTGCAGTGAGAGAGCGTGCACCCGAACCCGCCGATGATGCCCCCTGCGCCGTTGCCGCGAGAGGTGCACGCCGTGACGGTCGCGCCGTCGCCGACGATGATCCCCGATGTCGAACTCCCGGAGACCGTGCAGTTGGTCACGGTGGACCCGCTGCCCGCGTCGATCCCGACCCCGTTGTTATCGATCACGACGCACGAGTCGACCAGCGCGGTGCCCCGCGCCCGGATGCCCTGCGAGCCCATGCAGTCGCGGACCTGGCAGTTCCGCACGACGGACCCGTCGCCCACGACGATGCCCTCCTCCGCGTTCCCGACCGAGTTGATCCGCTCGACACGCTGCTGCTCACCGCTGCCCGAGGCCGGGTTGATCAGCATCACACCCTCCCCGCCCCAGCCGCCCACCGTCCCGTTGGTGACCGCGACGCCCGTGCGTGTGCCCTCGACCGATATCCCCGCGAGCGATCCGGGCACTCCCGTCAATGCAAACCCGCCGAGGTCGACCGTGACGCTGGACGCCTCGATCTGGATGCCTTGCTTGCCGGCAACGCCGGTGATGTTGCCGGGCAGGTAGTACGAGCCGGGCTGGGTAATTCTGTAGAGTGAGTCGGCGTCGCCGGGGGTGTTGGTGGAGTTGATGGCGGTGCGCGGCTCGACCTCGGCGAGGGTCTTGTAGGTGGGCGCGACGGGGCCCGCGGGCGGGTCGAGCGGGCCGGCGAGGAGCAGGGCCGCGGAGCCGAGGGCGAGGGCGGCGATGATGGGTGCGGTGTGGCGGTGCATGGGTGGGCTTCTCGGGGGTCGGGGGGGGGGATGGTGGCGGGGTCGGTGGTGGGGTGGTCAGTACGCGAAATTGGCCCACGCGGCCGAGGAGGTGAACCCCGCGCCCGGGTTGGTGAGGACGACGCCGTAGTCGGCGCCGCTGACGAAGGTGTAGTTCGCACCGTTGCCGCGGGCCCGGTTGCGGGTGGCGAGGTTGTTGGAGGCGTTCACGCGGAGCCCGGTGTCGCCGTTGTAGGTGATCAGGTTGCCGTCGATGGTGTTGCCGACGCCGCTGGTGAGGTTGATGCCGTAGCGGGTGTTCTCGTGGAAGGTGGACCGCTCGACGGTGTTGGCGTTGCCGTCGATGAAGAGCCCGTCGGTGGTGTTGCTCGCGGAGGTGCACTCCACGAGCGCGTTCGCCTCGACCATGCTGAAGCCGTAGGCGTTGGCCCTCGAGACGCAGTTGGTCATGCGCGACCGGGCCGTCGCGAAGAAGCCGATGCCGCCGTTGTCATATGCGTTGCACCCGATGAGCACGCACGACTCCTGGATATTGAAGCCGTGGCTGGAATTCTCGCGGGAGCTGCACTTCTCAAGCACGCTCTCGCCGTCGATGAAGAACCCGGTCGCGGCGGTCCACGCGTTGCAGTCGGTGAGCGTGCACCCGCGCCCGATGCTGAACCCGCGCGAGCCCCCGCCGCGGGAGCTGCAGCGGGTCAGCGAGGAGGTCGAGAACACCGTGAAGCCGGTGGAGGCATTGTCCACCGATGTGCAGTCGGTCACGACGGCGGTAAGCCCGATCTTGAAGCCGATGTTGTTGGAGGTGGCGCAGAGGTTGTCGAGGCGCGAGCCGTTGGTCTCCTGCGCGTCGATGCCTGTGGCGAAGTCCAGCACGCTCCCGTTGCGGATCGCGACGCCGTGGTTGGCGTTGGCGCGGACGCCGTTCACCGCCCCCGCGACCCCGTTGAGCGCGAACCCGTTGAGATCGAGCGTCACGCGCGAGCTGGCGATGTAGATGCAGGTCTTGCCCGAGGCGCCGGTGATGTTGCCGGTGAGGTAGTAGGAGCCCGGCTGGCTGATCCTGTACTGGTTGTCCGCGTCGCCGGGGGTGTTGGCCGCGTTGACCGCGATCCGCGGCTCGACCTCCGTCAGGGTCTTGCCGGTGCTGGTCACCGGGCCCGCGGGCGGGTCGAGGGGGCCGGCCTGCGCCGCCCTCCCGCCCGCCAGCATGGCTCCGGCGGCCAGCCCGCCGAGGCCGGCGAGCATCGCGCGGCGCTCCGGGGCCCGGGCGGCGGGGATGGGGGTGTCGGACGGTGTGGGGTGGTGCATGGTCTGTCCTTCCGTTCAATAGGTGAAGTTCGCGTTGGGATCTGTCGAGCCCAGGGCCGCGGCGGCCGAGTTGCCGCTGACGGCGCCGCCCGAGGGGGTGACGACGATCGGGCCGTAGGCGTTGCCGGCGACGATGGTCCAGTTGGTGGTGTTGCCCGAGCAGGTGTTGCGGACGATGATGTTGTCGGCGCCGTCCACATCGATGCCGCGGTCGGCGCCGATGCATGTGTTGCCCTCGATGCGGTTGCCGTCGTTCTGAACACGGATCCCCGCACCGCTGCCGCTCAGCCAGCCGTTGTAGGCGCAGGTGTTGCCGCGGACGGTGCAGGAGAAGCTCACATCGATGCCGTCCCTGTCGTTCTCGGTCGCCGAGCAGCCGACGATCACGGAGCCGTTAAGGGCGGCGATGCCGACGGCGCCGTTCTCGGACGCCGAGCAGTTGGTGATGGTGCAGCCGGCCTGGGCGTTGATGCCCTGGCTTCCGTTGCCGGCCGCCGAGCAGTTGGTGATGGTGCAGCCGCTAAGGGTACTGATGCCGTTGGTGGTGTTCAAGGCGGAGGTGCAGTCGACGATGATGCACCGGGACTGGGCGATGATGCCTGCGTCGCCGTTGGAGATCGCGGAGCAGGCGCTGATGGTGCACCCGTCCAGGCCGACGATGCCCGCCTCGGAGTTGTCGCTCGCGACGCAGCCGACCACGGAGCTGCCCTCCCCGGCGTAGATCCCGTAGTCTGAGTTCCCGACCGCGATGCAGTCGCGCACGACGGAGTACTCGCCCACATTGATCCCGTCGCCATTGAGGCTATCCTCGACGGTGACCCGGTCGACGATCACGCCGGGGGTGTCCGGCAGGTAGATTCCCTGGTTGCATGTCGCGATGAAGCCGTTGCGGATGGTGACGCGCTCCAGCGCCGTGCTGGACGCGGCGATGGCCTCCAGCCCGCCGAACCCCGAGATCTGGAACCCGTTGAGATCGATCGTCACGCCGCTGGCGGCGATCTCGATCCCCCGCTCGCCCCCGATCAGCATGTTCGCCGTCAGGTAGTAGCTTCCCGATTTGGTGATTCTGTACGCGCTGTCGTCGTCGCCGGGGGTGTTGGTGGAGTTGATGGCGATGCGTGGCTCGACCTCGGCGAGGGTCTTGTAGGTGGGCGCGACCGGGCCCGAGGGCGGGTCCAACGGGCCGGCGAACAGGGCCATCGACACCAGCGCGAGAACAACGGCTCCGCCCAGGGCGGCGGGAGTGGCGAGTTGACGGAACATGGGCGCTCTCTCCTGGCCCGCAGCAGACACTTACGGGTCTGAGCGGAGTCTATCGGAAGGTGTTCGCCAGGCAAGGGGAATCTCTGTGGACCCCCCCGGGGCGCGTACCTGCCCGCCCAAGCCGCTGACGCCCGATGCAAGATTGGCAATCTAGGACACTTCGGCCCGCTGGTGATTACACCCTCTTGTGTCCGCTGATCGCCCGCCGCGCTCAACAGCCCGCGGCCCGGGCACCCAGGAAACAGACCGGCACGCGGTTGTTGTCGCCGGGCAGAGGCTCGCCAGCCCCGAGCACTCGAGCTCTCCCGGCGCGACGGCCTCGCGCGATCCGTCGGACACCGGGGGCGTGCGGCGCTGCGAGCTTACTGCCAGGTTGGCAGGCGGCCGCGGGTTCGCCAGCGAACGCGATCCCGGGGCCCTGTTCGGCGCCCGATGGATCTGGCGCGCGGGTTGCATAGGGCCGGGTGGCGGCGCGCTCCAGCGCCGGGAGGCTTGCCATGCAACCAGACAAACTCACAACCACCGCCCAGCAGGCCCTCGCCGACGCCCAGCGCGCCGCCATGGGGCGGAACCACCCGGAAGTGGGGGGGCTGCATGTCCTCGCGGCACTCGCGGCCGACAAATCCGGCCCCGTCGTCGCCATCCTCGGCAAGGCCGGCGTCGACGCCGCCCGCGTGCGCCAGATCGCCGACGCCGAGCTCGGGCGCATCCCGACCACCAGCTCCGGCGCCGGCACGACCGGGCGCGAGATCGTCGAGATCCTCGCCCGGGCCGAGACCGAGAGCAAGCAGCTCAAGGACTCCTACATCTCCAGCGAGCACCTGCTGCTCGCGCTCGCCGCCGTCAGGGGCAAGGCCAAGGACCTGCTCGACACGCTCGGCGTCGAGCGCAAGCACCTCGCCGACGCGATCGCCCAGCTCCGCAAGGCCAGCGGCGTCGAGACCATCACCGACCAGAACGCCGAGGGCAACTACGAGGCGCTCAAGAAGTACTCGGTCGACCTCACGGAGAAGGCCCAGCAGGGCAAGCTCGACCCGGTCATCGGTCGCGACGAAGAGATCCGCCGCTGCATGCAGGTGCTCAGCCGGCGCACCAAGAACAACCCCGTCCTCATCGGCGAGCCCGGCGTCGGCAAGACCGCCATCGCCGAGGGGCTGGCGCTGCGGATCGTCAACGGCGACTGCCCGGAGGGGATGCGCGACAAGCGGATCGTCGCCCTCGATGTCGGCCTGCTCCTCGCCGGCGCCAAGTACCGCGGCGAGTTCGAGGAACGCCTCAAGAGCGTGCTCCGGGAGGTCCAGGCCTCCGGCGGGCAGATCATCATGTTCATCGACGAGCTGCACACCATCCTCGGCGCAGGGGCCGCCGAGGGCGCCGTCAGCGCCGGCAACATGCTCAAGCCCGCCCTCGCCCGGGGCGAGCTGCGCTGCATCGGCGCCACCACCCTCGACGAGTACCGCAAGCATGTCGAGAAGGACCCCGCCTTCGAGCGCCGGTTCCAGCCCATCCTCGTCGATCAGCCGACCGTTGAGGAGACGGTGGCGATCCTCCGGGGCTTGAAGGAGCGGTACGAGGCGCACCACGGCGTGCGGATCCAGGACGCGGCGATCCTCGCGGCCGCGAGCCTGAGCAACCGGTACATCGCCGACCGCTTCCTGCCCGACAAGGCGATCGACCTCGTCGACGAGGCCGCGAGCCGCCTGCGCATCGAGAACGACAGCATGCCGACCGAGCTCGACGAGCTGCGCCGGAGGATCATGCAGCTGGAGATCGAGCGCGAGGCGGTGAAGATCGAAGGTGGCCCGGCTCTCCGAGCCGGGCGGGAGACTCACGGCTCGGAGAGCCGTGCCACCGAGAGCAGGGAGCTCGACCGGATCGAGCGCGAGCTGGCGGAGCTGCAGGAGAAGAACCGGGCCCTGACCGCGCAGTGGGAGGCCGAGAAGCACGACCTCGACGCCGTCAAGCGGGTCAAGGAGCAGATCGACACCAGGAAGGTCGAGCTCGAGCAGGCCCAGCGCCGCGGCGACCTCGAGACCGCCGCCCGTATCCAGTACGGCGAGCTCCGCGAGCTGGCGAAGCAACTCGACGCCGCCGAGGCCGCGATGGACGAGCGCCAGGCCGCCGGCGGCGCGCTGGTCAAGGAGGAGGTCGACGCCGAGCAGATCGCGCAGATCGTGGCGCGGTGGACGGGCATCCCCGTCGCGCGGCTCGTCGAGACCGAGCGCGAGAAGCTCACGCACATGGAGCAGCACCTCGGCGGGCGGGTCATCGGCCAGGAGGACGCCCTCCGCGCCGTCTCCGACGCCGTCCGGCGCTCCCGCGCCGGCCTCGCCGACCCCAACCGACCCATCGGCAGCTTCCTCTTCCTCGGCCCCACCGGCGTCGGCAAGACCGAGACCTGCAAGGCCCTCGCCGCGTTCCTCTTCGACACCGAGGACGCACTCATCCGCGTCGACATGAGCGAGTTCATGGAGAAGCACTCCGTCGCCCGCATGATCGGCGCGCCCCCCGGCTATGTCGGCTACGAGGAAGGCGGCGTGCTCACCGAGGCCGTCCGACGCCGACCCTACAGCGTCCTCCTCCTCGACGAGGTCGAGAAGGCCCACCCCGATGTGTTCAATGTCCTCCTCCAGCTCTTGGACGACGGGCGACTCACCGACGGCCAGGGACGCACCGTCGACTTCCGAAACGCCATCGTCGTCATGACCAGCAACCTCGGCAGCCAGAAGATCCAGGAGATGACCGAGGCCGGCGCCGAAGACTGGGAGATCGAGGCCACCGTCCGCGACCTCATCAAACGCGGCCCCGGCGCCGAGATCGGCGGCAAGGGCATCACCCCCGACATGGAGCGCGGCGAGCTCAACGCCCGCTTCGACATCGGCATGCGCGAGCAGTTCTTCCGGCCCGAGCTCCTCAACCGCATCGACGAGATCGTCGTCTTCCACCAGCTCAAGCGCGAGCAGATGGCCGGCATCGCCGAGATCCAGCTCGCCCGACTGCGCCAACGACTCGCCGAACGCGAGATGGCCCTCGAGCTCACCGACGCCGCCAAGGAGCTGATCGCCCAGGAGGGCTGGGACCCCGCCTACGGCGCCCGCCCCCTCAAGCGGGCGATCCAGCAGCGGATCGAGAACCCCCTGGCCACCCGCATCCTCAACGGCGAATTCGGACCCGGCGATACGGTCCTCGTGGACGCCGCCGGCCACGCCTTTACCTTTGCCCGGAAGGGAGATGTCAGCCGCGTGGGCTGAAGCCCGCACAAACCGATACCTGCCCCGACCCGGACCGGCGAACTCTGTGTCCGCCCCGCCCGTATAGCCGATGGGAGGGGACAAAGGAGACGACCATGCTGCACCTGGAGATCTCGTACTCGGGCACCGATCGGTCAGACGCGCTCGACGCGCATGTGCGCACCCAGGTCGAACGCGACTGCAAGCACTTCCTTGATCGGCTGACCCGCATCGAGGCCCATGTCGGCGATGGCAACGGGGGCAAGCACGGCAGGGCGGATAAGCGGTGCGTGCTCGAGGCCCGCCCGCGCGGCATGGACCCCATCGCCGTCACCGAAGACGGAGACGACCTCTACCAGGTCGTGACCGACGCCTCGCGCAAGCTCGCGCGGGCCGTCGGAAAGAGGTTCGAGAAGGCCGATGCCGCCGCCTGAACGCGACCACCACGAACAACCCAATCCCATGCGCCCCGCACCCATCCGCCGAGCCGCGGCGAGGCTCGGGGCCATCGGCGTCCTCGCCGGCTACGCCGCCCTGGCCCTCGCCCTGCTCTACCGGCCCTCGCCCGCCGACGGGATGGGCCCGGTCGAAACACTCCTCACCTGGTGCAGCCTCATGGGCACCACCTTCCTGCCCCACGCGGGCATGGCGCTGCTCGTGGCCCTGTGCATCCTGCTCCTCCTCCGCGCCCGCAAAGCCGCCCTCGCCGGCCTCCCGCTGCTCGCGATCAGCCTCGGCCCCTGGCTCCTTTCCTTCGCGCCGCCCGGACCCCGCACGCCCCCCACGCCGCCCACTCCCGACGGCTCCCTCCTCGTCCTGAGCGCGAACCTCCTCGCCTCAACACGCTCCGAGGAGCAGCTGTTCGCCCAGATCCGCGAGCACCGCCCCGATGTCATCCTCGTGCAGGAGGTCCGCGACGCCTCCGCCGCCCGCCTCCACGCCGCCCTCGACGACGAGTACCACTCCGTCGCGATCCTGCGCGAAGACAACTTCGGCCAGGCCGTCTTCAGCCGCCTCCCGTTCACCCGCGACCCCGTGATCGCCCCACTCGACGACTCGAACCCGCTCCCCCAGATCTCCGCCTTCATCGAGTTCGAGGGCCGCGAGCTCTGCCTCTGGAACATCCACCTCACCTCCCCGCTCAACCTCACCCGCACCGCCGAGCAGGCGGCCATGGCCTGGCGGATGGGGGCGTATCTCGATGACCTCGCCGCACGCGGCGCTCCGGCCATCGTCGGCGGCGATTTCAACGCCCCGTGGGGCGCCCAGCCGCTCGACGCCCTCCGCACCCGCGGCTACCGGGAGGCCCACCGCGCCGCCGGCGAGGGCCCCGGCGCGACCTGGCCGCGGATCACGCCCCTGAAGTACGCGCCCGGCATCACCCTCGATCACATCGCCTTCCCGGCGCAGCTCGAGTGTCTGCAGGCGTGGGCCGGCGAGGACACGGGCTCGGACCACAAGCCGATCTTCGCCCGCCTCGCCTGGCGCCGCTGACCCCGCGGATCCCGTTCAGGCCCCGCCCGATCCCGGTCAGGTCCGGTCCCGCGACCACGCCGCGAGGAACGCGATGAAGTCCTGTGTGTCGATCCCGCCGTCGCGGTTGAAGTCCGCCCCCGGCAGGCTGTTGGCCCACAGGTTCAGGTACGCGACGAAGTCCTGGGTATTCACCACGCCGTCGCCGGTCAGGTCGGCCGGGCTCGCGTAGCCGATCGCCGAAGTGAAGACCCCGGACGAACCGTCGGTGAAGGACAGCGCGAAGCCCGCCCGCCCGTTGTTGTCCAGCGCGTCGCGCCCACGCTCGTGGGCCGAGGTGTCGGCCACGATGCTCTTGACCACCCGCGCCCCGCTGCCGTCGGGGTCGATCTCGTCCCCCTCGCGGACGATCGTGTACACCCGCCCGTCCCCGTCCACGCCGAGCAGCGCGTCGTTGGTCGTCGCCGTCACCTGCGCCCCGGCCAGGTGCGCCGGGATGATCATCTCGCCCGCGTCGTTCACCAGCGGGTCGCCCAGCCCCGCGATGCGCACATCGCCCGGCTCGTCGTCGATCGAGTCGCCCTCCCGAGCGATCAGCAGGAACCACCCGCCCGCCTGGGCGAGATACACCGCGGTGTTGGCGTCGGTCGTCGTGCCGGCGAGCGCGCACCGGAAGGCGATGTCCCCCGCTCCGTTCATCGAGAGCGAGCGAGAGATCTCGCCGATCGTCGCGTCGGCCGCCCCCGGCGCCGAGTCCCCCTCGCGCACCAGCAGCCCCAGCCCGCCGGCGCGGTCGGTCCACAGCCCGGAGTCCACCGCCGCATCGGCGCTGTCGAGCTCCGCCCGGAACGCGGCCGCGGCCTCGCCCGCGCCGACCCGCGGTGCGAACCCTGCGAACCCCGCCGTCGTGCCCGGCGCCGGGTGGCCCTCGAGCGCCAGCGCCGCGAGCCCGCCGCCGGTCTCGCGCCACAGCCCCTGCGCGCCCCGGTCCTGCGAGCCCTCGGGCTTGAACGACCCGCGGATCACAAACCCGTCGCCCACCGGCGTGGGCGTCTCGAAGTGCGCGAACAGCCCGCCGGTTCCCGGGGCCGCGTCGCCGGGCGCGAGCAGCAGCGTCGTCGCCCCCGTGCGGTCGCTCCACAGGCCCTTGGGCTGGGAGTCGAACCCGTCGCCAGGACGCCCGCCGACGAACAGCGAGCTCCCGTCCGGCGCGACCGCCGCCGAGTCGAGCGTCTCGTAGAGGTCACCCTCCGGCATCCCCGTCGCCTGCTCGTCGATGCGCGCCAACGCCGCGAACACCCCGGGCGCAACCTGCGTGAAGACGCCCAGCGCCCGGGCCTTCTGCGCCGCGTCGACCACCGCCGGGTCGTCGACCGACGCCGCGAGCACCACCGAGCCGCCCGCGTCGATCGCAAAGTCCGAGAGCCCGACGAACCGCGTGTCCGGCGCGTACCACGGCGCCGCGTCCGACTCACGCACGATCAGCGACCCCACCCCCGCGTCAAACGAGAACAGCCCCTCGTCCAACTCCGCCGAGAGCCCGTCGCCCGCGAGCGTCGCGAAGAACACCACCGACCCGTCGGCCGCAAGCGCCGGCGGCGAGAGCCTGGCGAACCCCACCCCAGCCTCGACCCCCGGTGCCTGCTGGCCGGTGAGCGCGATCGCGGTGATGCCCTGCGCGCCGGCCGCGGCGGCCAGACCCGCGAGAGCGCAGAGAGACAGCAAACAAGACGCCGGGCGAGCGTTGCGGTGTCCGAGCATGACGATCCCCTTTCCGACCCCTTGATCCTGGGGGCCCCGAACCGGGCCCGGGCTGCGACATCTGCTCTTTCAGGCTCCTTATACCCGAGGTTGCAACCCAGGCCAAGGGCAAGCTGAAAAAGGAGAAGTCGCGGAGGAAACACATGACACGGGATTCAACCTGGGTTGGTCGGGGCGAGGCGCGGGCCCGGCGGGCAGCGGCGCGCGGACAAGCCAGGGCGTTCGTCGCCCGCGAAGCCGCGGCACTCACGCTGGCGGGCGCACTGGTCTGCTGCGTCGGCGCCGTGGGCATGGGCCAGGGCCGAAAGGCCGCGGGCCTCGCCGGGTCTCTGGCGAATCTGCGCAAGATCGGCGAGACGACGGGGGCGTACGCCGCGGACTTCGACGACCATCTCTGGTCGTTCACATGGTCGGTCGGCAACTGCCCGAGCCAGTACGAGGACCTGCGGAACCCCGCGAGCAACAGCGATGCGATCGCCTTCCAGGCCACCGACATCGCCCGGCGCCGGTTCGACGAGTCGATCCCCGCGCTGCGCGACCGGCTCGCCGCGCCGTGGCTTTCGACGCTCGTACTCGCCGACTATCTCGACGATCCGCTCCCGGCCGAGTGGGCCGTCTCGCCCGGCGACGCGGTCCGCCTCGGCTGGCAGGCCGACCCCTCCAACCCGCCCGACCTCAACGAGCAGGGCGGCGACGCGTGGAGCTGGCTGTTCAGCTCCTTCGGCAGTTCGTACATGCTCATGCCGGCGTACTTCGCGCCTGAGGAGAAGCTCGGAGATCAGGCGGCCATCTCCCAAAGCACCGGGCACCACGACCTGTACAATGTACCCAGCGGTGTCCTTTTCGGCGGCCGGCGCGTCGCCGAGATCGCCTCACCCTCGCGGAAGGTCCACATGGCCGAGCGCGCGTCCTTCTTCGGTCCCCGCCCGGTGTACTTCCTCCACCGAGAGGCCCGCGTGCCGGTGCTGATGGCCGATGGGTCGGCAGCGCCTCGGACCAGCGCCGATGCCAACCACTCCTTCAAGCCCAACAACCCCGACAGCCCCGGCAGCACCCTGGCCAACTATCGACCCCACCCCCTCTACGACCCTCCCACCCTCAGCGGCGCCAGCGAGGACTCCAACCTCGAGACCCACTACAAATGGACCCGCCGCGGCCTCCGCGGCATCGACTTCGCCGGCGAGCGCGCCGAGTAGCGGACGCGGGTGCAAGCTCGCGGTTGGCGGCCCTGGCGAGCACTTGCCCGGGGCTGCCACGCCCGCACCGTTCACAACACAAACCCCTTGCACCACCGGATCAGGCCCGGTATGTTCTCCGGCACTTCAGGAGGCAATCGCAAAACGGGGGCCGGGATGATCACAAGAGAGATTGGGCAAACCAGGCAAGCTGGTGGAAGACGCGGGGCGTTCGTGCTGCGCGAGGTGTTCGTGGTTGTCGGCATCGCGGCCGTGGGGCTCTCGATGCTGATGGTGGGGGCGGGCCAGAGTCGCAAGAGCGCCGGGCTCGCCGGCTCACTGGCCAACCTCAAGCGGATCGGCGAGGTCGGGGCGAACTACGCCGCGGACTACGAGGACTTCATCTGGGCCTTCAGTTGGCAGGCCGGGGACACCTCGAGCCAGTACCAGGATCTCCGCGACCCTTACAACGCAATGGCCGCGACGGCGTACCAGGCGACCGACATCCTCCGACGCTTGTACGACGAGTCCGTCGATAGTTACTCCGACCGCTACGGCCCGTACTGGATCTCCACACTCGTGCTCGCCGACTATCTCGGCGAGTCGCTGCCGATGGAGTGGGTGGTCTCACCCGGCGACGAGGTGCGGCTGGAGTGGCAGGCCGACCCCGACAACCCGCCGGACCTAGACGACCAGGGGGGCACCGCGTGGGCCCGGGTGTTCTGCGGCTTCGGGAGTTCGTACGAGTACATGCCGGCGTTCTTCGCCCCGGACGAGCGAGCGAACTCCCAAAATACCCTCGCCCAATACGCCGGACAGCACAGCATCACCACGGTGCCAAATGTGATGGTGAACGGTTCGCGCCGCGTCAGTGAAATCTCTTTCCCCGGCCACAAAGTGCAGATGGCCGAGCGGGCGTCGTTCTTCTTCGGTCCCAAACCTGTGTTCTACATGCTGCCGCAGGCCCGCGTCCCCGTGCTGATGGCGGACGGGTCGGCGTCGCCCAGAACGACCGGAGAGGCCAACTCAAGCTTCCATCCGAACGGCGCGGATGACCCGGATCGCGTCAGCATCACGGACTATCTGCCAAACCCGATCTTCGAGGTGCCCACCCTCAGCGGGACCCCCCGGGACAACGACATCGAAACCCACTACAAATGGACCCGCCGCGGCCTCCGCGGCATCGACTTCGCCGGCGAGCGGGCCGAGTAGCCCGACCGACGCCCCCCCCCGACTGAACGACCACGCCCCCCAATCCGTACTATGGGCTGAGGCATGTGGAATTTCACCACCATCCGAGAGCAGGCCGGGAGCACCGGACGGGTGTTCACCGTCATCGGCAGGCAGCCCTCCTGGATCACCAGGGCCGCCCTCACCGTCATGGTCGCCGCCTTCGCCGCGATCGTCCTGCTCCTCGTGGTGCCCGCCCTCCTCCTCGCGGCGGCGGTCTTCTTCGCCCTCGTCCTCGCCCGGCGGGCCTGGCTCTGGGTGCGGTCGTTGTTCGGTTTTGAATCCTCCGGCCGGCGGAATGTCCGCGTGATCGTCCGCCAGTAAGCCGCGGCCAAACAACCATTTACGGCCTTTGACCCTCTTCCCCGCAAAGAGGCCCTTGCTCTCCCTAATATGTTAGTGTACGCTAGTTTGTCTGTCCCGTACACGAGGAGGAACGCCATGAAGTCCCAGACCCGCACTCGGACCCGCACCTGGACCCGCACCCGCACGACCCTCGCCGCCGCCGGCGCCGGCCTGCTCGCCCTCAGCGCGTGCAGCGCCCAGCACCACGCCGGCCCGACCGCCCTGAACCCCACGGCCGCCCCGACGCTGATGGTGGACTACACCAACCCCACCGGGGCCGTGGGGGTGCTCGACCGCACCCCGCTCATGGTCGGCTACATCGGCTCGGCCCGCCACGGCGCGGACATCGACTCGCTCCGCGCCCTCCGCGGCCAGGCCCAGGCCGAGGGCCGGGCCGACGCCGCGAGCGCCATCGAGGCGCTCGGGGCCGAAAGCCAGGAGATCGCCCACCGCCAGCTCGCCGGCGACGAGCCGCTGTACACCATCCTCCTCGGCGTCGAGCCCGAGCTGCGCGAGCTGATGCGCCGGCACGACCTCTCGCGCGTCGTCGAGAAGGGTCCGGGCGTCGAGGGCATCGACCTCACCGCCGAGCTGGTGGACATGCTGCCGAAGCGCGAGGGCCCGCGCTGACGCGTGCGCCCGGTGTGGCCCATGCGGCCCATGCGGCTCGTGTGCCACGGCCGTCTCGGCCGTGCGGCAGCGTGACCGTCGCCCAGGGTGTCTCCCGCACGGCCGGCACGGCCGTGGCACACCGGCCTCCTACTCCGCTCCGCCGCTGATCGCGAGCATCCACGCCTCGCGCAGCGCCCGCGTGATCTCCCCCGGTCTGCCCGCGCCGAGCGGGTGCGCCTCGACCGCCGCCACCGGCAGCACGCCCCAGCTCGAGTTGGTGAGGAACACCTCGTCGGCCGCGAGCAGGTCGTCGATCGAGAGCATCCGGCGCGTCACCGGGATCGACCGCATCTCCGCCATGTCGATCACCGCGCCGCGCGTGATCCCCGGCAGGACGGGGCTCGGCAGCGCCCCCCTCGTCCGCGCCCGCGTGCCGCCGGGCCCATCAATGCCCGAGTCGTCGGGGACCGCGCCCCCCTCCTCCCCCCGCGCGATCGGCGTCAGCAGCTCCCCATCCTTCACCAGGAAGAGGTTGCTCACGCACCCGCCCGCCAGGTGGTTGCTCACCTGCATGACGACCGCCTCCGCCGCCCCCTTCGCGCTGGCGCTCTGCAGCTCGCGCAAGCGCCACCAGTAGTTCAGGCACTTGTGCCCCTCGAACGGGTTCAGCGGGTTCGCCCGCGCATCCGCCAGACCCACCATCACCCCGCGCTCAAACATCCCCTCCGGGTACACCGTCGCCGGCTGCGCCACAACCAACACCGTCGGCCCCCCACCCACCCCGTCTCTCCGTCTCTCCGTCTCTTCGTCTCTATCCCCATCCCCCACTCCGTCTCTTCGTCTCTCCGTCTCTTCGTCTCTCTGTCCCCCCCGCGCCGCGTTGAGCAAGTTCAAATCCCCCCCCGTCACCGTCACCCTCACCCGCGTCCGCGCGTGCCCCGCCCGCGCCACCGTCTCCATCACCGCGTCGTACAGCCCCTGCACGCGCAGCTGCGCGGCCAGCCCCAGCTCGCTGGCGCTGCCCGCGAGGCGTTCGAGGTGCTCATCGAGCCGGTAGACCCAGGTCTCGTCGAGCGCGGTCGTGCCGCCGAGCATGGTCTCGAAGAGCCCGACCCCGTGCTGCAGCCCCGCGTCGAACGCCGAGACGCGGGCTTCCCCTTGGTCGAGAAACCTGCCGTTGAGAAAGACGGTCGCCATGCGCCGACTCTACCGCGCCCGACGGTGGAGGCGGAGCGGGAGGCGAGCCGATGAGAGGATTATGGGACGGGCCGAGCGGGCGAGCGACAAGGAGCGTGGACGATGACCAACCGAACAGCCGCGGCGGCGTTCGCCCTCCTGGCGGCGGGGGCGTGGGGACAGTGCGAGCAGGGGTGGGATGAGCGGTTCGGGCCCGCGGTGGTGCGCTACCCGCCGCACTCCATGGCCGCGGCGGAACTCGACGGCGAGCGCGTGCTGTTCACGGTCGGCGACATGGAGAGCGCGACCTACAGCCGAGACGGGGGAGGCGTGGCCCGGTGGGATGGGGCCGCCTGGACCCAAGCCCCGGACGGCCTTGAATCGAGCTGGCCTTCCCATACACGCTTCGTGCGGAGTCCGGCGACGGGTGCGGTCTACGCCTATCGCGGCCAACTGACGCTCGACGGGAAGCAGCTCGGCACCATGGCTCGGTGGGACGGGCGCACTTGGGAGGCGGTTGAAACCCCGCACGGCGCGGACCTGTTGGCGGTCGGCGACTCGGACGGCGCCGAGCTATTGGCGGTCGTCGGGCACGGGCCGTCTGGCGGACCAGACCCCATCGTCGTGCGCGACGAGAACGGCTGGCACACCATCGGGACGATCGAGGATGGTCGGGACATTCGCGCGATGCTCTGGGCGGACCTCGGCGCGGGCCCGCACTTGTACGCGTTCGGGCGGTTCGAGGAGATCGCCGGCCAGCCGCTTCTTCATGCCGCGGAGTGGGATGGGCAGGCCTGGCATCCCCTCGGCGATGGTCTCGCGCCGTACATCGACGAAGCGGTGGTATTCGATCTGGGCAATGGGCCCGGGTTGTTCGCGTATGACGGGTACAGCGGGTGGTTCTTCTCCGGCGGCAACTGGACCAGGGCCTCCGACGACACCTGGCCGTGGACGATGACGCTGCTCGGGCGGCACGACCTTCTTGGTCGGGATGTCCTGCTGTTTGAGCACCCCGAGCAGGGCCACGCGCCGCCGTTCGGGCTTCGTGCGTGGGATGGGCACGACTGGACGATGCTGCCCGGTGAGTTCAACGACGATGTGCTCGACGCCGGTGTGTACGACATCGGCGGCGATGCCGGACTCTATGTGTGCGGCGCGTTCACGGCCATCGATGACCAGCCCGCGATCGGTATAGCCCGGTTCGATGGAGCGCGTTGGAGGCCCGTCGGAAACGCGAAGCCGACGGACGGGCTCTGGGGCATCCGCTCGATGCTGGCCGTGGGCGAGGAGGGCGGCCCGCTGCTGGGCAACCGGCTGTACGCCGCGGGCGATCTGCTCCGGGGGTGGGAGGAGATGGGCCCCGTCGCTGCGTGGGACGGCGTGCGATGGGAGAAGATCGCTCCGCCGCCCATGCGGTGGGACAATCCGCTCTGGTTTACCTACACGGTGCGGCTCGCGGACCTGGGTGATGGCCCGCGCATCCTCCTGGCTGGGGAGCTTGTGAACGCTCAGTATGATCCGACACCCGTGCTCCAGTGGGACGGCGTCTCCTGGTCAACAGTGGGCGAAATCGGGCAGCTCTCCGGATGGGCGACGAGTCTCATGATGTTCGATGATGGGTCGGGCGAGAGGCTCTACGCGAGCGGGGATTTGGTCATCGATGGCTCGGTACCGGCTTCGATCGCCCGATTCGAGGGTGGCCGATGGGAGCCGTATCTTGTGATCACACCAGGCGCCGTCTACGACCTTGAGGTCTACAACGACGGAGGAGGACAAACGCTCTACGCGGCCGTCGCCGGGGGCGCCGACTTCGGAGCTGGTCTCATCGGACCCGTGATCAAGCACGCCGACGACGGGTGGGAGTTGGCGGGAAACAACCTGTACTACTTCATGTCCGATCATGTCGGCTCCGGCGCTCGGCTGGAGGTCATCGAGGTCGGCGGCCGGCGGCTGCTCACGGTATTTGGCGACTTCTATGTCGACGACAGCGAGATCTTCGATGTCGAGCAGTTGGCGGTACTCGACGGCGGCGTGTGGCATAAGGACTTGGACTACATGCCATACCACCCGTACTGGCTGACAACCAGCGTCGCACGAGACGGTCGGCTGATAACTTTCATCAACAACTCCAGATCGAGTGAGCCGGATGTGGCCGTGTGCGACGGCGATGTCTGGCACCCCATGCCGGGGGAGTTGGACTACGGGGCCAACGCGGTCGCGATGGGAACAGTCGGCGGCAGCGAGTCGGTGTTCCTTGCGGGACCAACGAGCGTGGACGGCATCCCCTCCGACGGCTTCGCCCGCTACGGCTGCCCGCACTGCCCGGCAGACTTCGACGCCGACGGCGACGCCGACGAGGCCGACTTCGTCGAGTTCATGGGGCTGTGGGAGATCGGCGATACGGCGGCGGACCTAGACCTCGACGGCTACACCGACACGCGGGATGTGATCGGCTTCCTCAATCACTGGAACGCCGGCTGCTGAGCTTGTGGTGAAGGCTTCCAGCCTGCACGGGATCGGAGCGCTCGGTGGCCGGGGGTGCGCACGGGGCCCAGGGGCAAGCAGGCTGGAAGCCTGCACCACAACAGCGCCGGCGCGGTAGGCTATCGGGACGCACCAACCTCGGAGCCCCACCATGGACACGCCGCACGCAAGCCGCCGTCAGTTTCTCGCCGCCGGGGCCGGGCTCGCCGCGGCGGGGGCTCTGGCCGGGGCCGCCCCCTCGATCAGCCCCTGGGGCCGCCGGCGCGGACGCCGGTCCGACGAGCTGAACATCGCCGTCCTCGGCATCCGCGGCCGCGGCAACGAGCACATCCAGGCCTTCGCCCGCATGGACGGCGTCCGCGTTGCGGCCCTGGTGGACCCCGACTCGCGCCTCTTCGCCGAGCGGGTGAAGAAGGTCGAGGAGTTGCAGGGGTCTACGCCTGCTACTCACCAGGACCTGCGCCGCGTCCTCGACGACCCCTCGATCGACGCGATCTCCATCGCCACGCCCGACCACTGGCACGCGCTCGCCACCGTCTGGGGCTGCCAGGCCGGCAAGCATGTGTATGTCGAGAAGCCCTGCTGCCACGCGATCGCCGAGGGGCGGCTGATGGTGAAGGCCGCGGAGCGGTACGGCAAGGTCGTCGCGGTCGGGTTCCAGAACCGGTCGATCCCGAATGTCCGCTCGGCGATGCGGTTCCTGCACTCGGGGGCGCTGGGCAAGGTCTACCAGGCGCGGGGCTTGTGCTACAAGCCGCGCGACTCGATCGGCGTCAAGCCCGACGAGCCCACCCCCGACGGCGTCGATTACAACCTCTGGCTCGGCCCCGCGCCCGCACGCCCGTTCAACCCCAACCACTTCCACTACGAGTGGCACTGGCTCTGGGAGTACGGCAGCGGCGACATCGGCAACCAGGGCCCGCACCAGTACGATGTCGCCCGGTGGGGCCTCGGCGACCCCGGACACCCGACCCGCGTCCACTCCACCGGCGGCTACTTCAAGTGGCAGTCCGACCAGGAGACCCCCAACACCCAGAGCGCCACCTACGACTACGCCGACGGGCGCCAGATGGTCTTCGAGGTCCGCGGGCTCTACACCAACGACGAGAACGGCATCGGCATCGGCAACCTCTTCTACGCCGAGGACGGCTGGATGCACCTCAACGGGAGCACCTGGCGCACCTACCTCGGGCGCAAGAACGAGCCGGGGCCGACGACCGACACCCCCGACTCGGTCAAGGAATGGGCCGAGACCGACCCGCCGCCCGGCGCGGGCGACCCCTTCGCCAACTTCATCGAGGCGGTGCGGGCCGGCAACCAGGCCCTCGTGAACTCGCCGATCGAGTCGGGGTATACCTCGTGCGTCCTGCCGCACATGGCGAACATCTCCTACCGCGTGGGCTCGGGCCTGGAGTTCGACCCCGCGGCCGAGCGGTTCACCGGCCACAACGCCGACGCCGCCAACCGGCTGCTCTCGCGGAGCTACCGCGAGCCGTTTGTGATGCCGTCGGTCTGAGGCTTGTCTGCCACGGCCGTGCCGGCCGTGCGAAGGGTCCGGGTGCTGACGCACGGCCGGCACGGCCGTGGCACACATCGACTACCCCTGCATCGCCTCTAACTCCTGCCACCGGGCGTAGAGCCTGGCGACCAGCCCCTGGGCCGCGCCGAGTTCGGCGCACGCGCGGGTCATCGCCTCGTGATCGGCGAGGAGCCTGGGGTCGGCGAGCCTGGCCTCCAGCGCGGCGGCGGCGTTCTCGGCCTCCTGGATCCGCTGCTCGATCGTCTCGAGGTCGCGCTGGTCCATGTAGCCGAGCTTCTTGCGGGCCTTCGGCGCTTCAGGCGCCGGCTTGGCGCTCTCGGTTTTGGCCGCGCCCGCGCCGTTCGCGCCGGACGCCTGCCTGCGCCGCCACGCCTCGGCCTGCCCGAGCGAGGCGTGCATCGCCCAGGCGCCGCGTCCGTCGAGGGCGAGGACCTCGGTGGCGAGCCGTTCGAGCATCGCGCGGTCGTGGGTGACGAGGATGATCGCGCCGGGGAAGCTCTCCATCGCCTCCTCGAGCGTCTCGAGCGTGGGGATGTCCAGGTCGTTGGTCGGCTCGTCGAGGACGAGCACATCGGCCGGCGCGAGCATGAGGCGGGCGATGTGGATGCGGGCCAGCTCGCCGCCGCTGAGGGATTGGATCGGCTGGTCGAGCTGCTCGTCGCGGAAGAGGAACCGGCGCGACCAGGTCTTGATGTGCATCGCCTGGCCCCGGTAGCGGACCTGGTCGCTGACCGGGCACAGGGCCTCGCTGAGCAGGGTGGTGGGGGGGAAGTCCTGGCGGTGCTGGCTGAAGACGGCGACCCTCGGGCGCGGCTCGGCGAGGTCGATCAGCCCCGTGTCGGGCGTGGTCTCGCCGGTGAGGACGCGGATGAGCGTGGTCTTCCCGCTGCCGTTGGCGCCGAGCAGGCCCAGGCAGTCCCCGACGCCGAGGGTGAGCGAGAGATCGCTGAACAGCGTGCGCCCCCCGTACGACTTGCTGACGCCCTTGGCGGCGATGAGCTTCTTGGTGCGTCGGTCGGAGGCGTCGAACCCGACCTTGGCCCCGCCGGTGGCCGCGGCGGCGTTGCGGGCCTTGAGCTCGGCGAGCTCGTCCATCCGGGCGTGGCTCTCCTGGATGCGTCCCTTGGCCTTGGTCTGCCGCCCCTGGGCCCCGCGCCCGAGCCACTTGAGGTCTTGGCGGACGAGCCCGGCGACCGAGCGTTCCGCGACGGTCTGCGCGGTGAGGAACTCCTCCTTACGCCGCAGGAACTCGGAGTAGTTGCCCTCGACCATGAAGATGCCGCCGGGGTAGGCGGGGCTGAGCTCGGCGACGCGGGTGGCGATGCGTTCGAGGAAGGAACGGTCGTGGGTGACGAAGACCGAGGCGGTGTCGGCCCCCGCGCCGGGCGGGCGCCGGGTGAAGTCCTCGAGCCAGGCGACGCCGTCGAGGTCGAGGTGGTTTGTCGGCTCGTCGAGGAGGATGAGGTCGGGCTCGGCGCCGGCGCTGGCCATCGCGCACGCGACCGACAGGCGCTTGCGCCAGCCGCCGGAGAGCGCGCCGGCGTTGGTGTGCGCGAGCGCCTCGTCGAAGCCGACGCGGGGGAGGATCATGTCGGCGAGGGTCTCGGCCTCGTGGTGGTCGTGGGTTTCTCCGATCTCGCCGATGCAGGTGAAGGCGTTGGCGATGACCGCGTCGCGGGCGGAGTGGGCCTCGTCGAACCGGTCGTGCTGGGGGACATAGACGGCGCGCATGCCCTTGGGGGTGGTGATCGTCCCCCCGTCGGGCTCGGCGAGGCCGGCGAGGAGGCGGAGCAGCGTGCTCTTGCCCGCGCCGTTGGGGCCGATCAGGCCGAGGCGGTCGCCTTCGTGGATGGTTAGCGACACGCCCTCGAAGAGGGTGCGGAGGGCGAGGGCCTTGGTGATGTCTCGGGCGGTGAGGAGCATGTGGGGGGAGGCCTGTGTGCCACGGCCGTGTCGGCCGTGTGGTGGGTCAAGCGGATCCGGGTTGTCGTGCCGAGGCGAGGAGCGGGGGTAGGGCGAAAGCACGGCTCACAGAGCCGTGGCACACGGGCGTGGGGCTTCGCTACTTCGGGGGCGTTTCGTCGGGTCCGGCGCGCATGAAGAGGGCGGCGCCTTTTTCGATCTTCTGGCCGGGCTTGAGGGAGTGCGGGCCGCCCCAAGTGGCGAGTTCGGACAGCGGGGCGATGAAGCCGGAGTTGGGGTCGTCGGGGTCTTTCAGCGGCGAGCAGTGCCAGTTGCGCCAGAGTTCGGCCATCTTGTTGGGGAGGGCGGGGGCGAGGAGGAGGGAGGCGATACGGACGGCCTCGGCGCTGTGGTAGAGGATGGTGGCGAGGGCTTCGGCGTTGGTGAGGCCGCCGCCCAGCTCGCTCCACCTGCCGCTCGGGTCCTCCTTGGCGATCGAGAACGGGCGGTGCTGCGCGATGAACTGGTCGATGGCTGTGACATAGCAGCCGCCGAGCTGGAGTGCTTGGTCGATCGCGCACGCGTCGATGTGGGCGGCGATGCCGGCGCACCCGTTGACCATGCCGGGGAAATGGAAGACCGCGTCCCACCGGCTCTGGTCGACGCCGTCGGGCTTCCTCGCCGGCGCGGGCATCTTGCCCTCAAAGTACTTGTCCACCATGTTCCCCACGCGGCTTGCGCAGTTGCCGATGCCGTTGGCGAGGTCGGCGTTGTAGACCTCGACGAACTTCGAGTGCGCGAAGTCGGCGTCGTTGGCGCCGAGGGGGCCCTGGGTCGCGAGGTACCAGCGGACGGCGTCGATGCCGAGGGGGCGGGCCTCGCGGCTTTCCTTTTCGGCCTGCTTCTTCTCGCTCTCGAGCACCCACTCGCTGTACGCCCGGAGCTGGTCGATCTCGATGAAGTTGCCGAGGCTCTTGGACATCTTGCGCCCTTCGGCGACGAAGTAGGCGTGGGCGTAGATGACCTTGGGCAGGGGCTTGCCCAGCGCCATCAGCATCGCCGGCCAGATCACGGCGTGGAACCAGAGGATGTCCTTGGCCATCACATGCACGGACGCGGGCCAGTATTTCTCGCGGCTGCCGCCCTCGGCGTCGGCGGTCGAGGGCTCGCGCTCGTTGTCGACGGCGCTGAGGTAGTTGCAGAGCGCCTCGATCCAGACATAGACGCGGTGCTCCGGGTCGCCGGGCATGAGGATGCCCCAGTCGGCGTCGCCCTCCTTCACCGCTCGACTGACCGGCACATTGTTCAGGGCCTGCTTCAGCCGCCCCAACACCTCGTTCTTCCGAGCGTCCGGCAGGATTCGGTACCCGCCGTCCTCGCCCCTCTCGCCTGCTTCGATGGCCTTGAGCAATCGCTCCTCGTAGTCGCTGAGCCGGAAGAACCAGTTCTTCTCGGTGCGCTTCTCGAGGGGCCTGCCGGTGACGGGGCTGTTGTAGCCGGCCTCCTTGGCGACGGTCTCGGTGAGGTACTCCTCCTGCGAGGGGTCGTACCAGCCCTCGTAGTCGCCGAGGTAGATGTCGCCGGAGTCCTTGAGCTGCTGGATGTAGGCGCTGGCCCGGGCCTTGTGGCGCTCCTGGCTGGTGCGCATGAAGTCGTCGGCGTCGATCGACATCAGGTCGAACGCCTTCTGGAACTCCGCGGCGTTGATGTCGGCCCACTCCTGGGGAGTCTTGCCGCGCTCGAGCGCGGTCTTGACGACCTTCTCGGCGTGCTCGTCGGTGCCGGTCAGGAAGAAGGTGTCGCGTCCGAGCAGGCGGGCGAACCGTGCCGCGACATCGGCGACGGTCGTGGTGTAGCAGTGGCCGATGTGGGGTCGGTCGTTGACATAGTAAATGGGGGTCGTGATGTAGTAGGGCTGGGACATGGGGGGAGTGTAGGGGTGGGGGAGCGGGCTGAAGGGGGGAGGTTGAGGGCTGAGGCGGGAGGCTGGAGGCGGCGACGCGCCGGGCGGCGTGGTCGGCGGCGGGTGATTGGCGCGGGGGCGCGGAGACCGCCGCGTGGTGCGCTTCGTGCGGACGCCGGCGCGGGGCGGGCTCGTCGGGCGGTGGCGGGAGGTCCGGGGTGTCGGTGATGTCGGGCGCGTCGGGGTCGGTTGGGTCGTAGGGATCGGTTGGGTCGTTGGGATCGGTTGGGCCGTACGGGTCGCCTTGCGGGTCGTCGTCTCGCGGGTAGGCGTCCGTAGGGTCGGCGAGGCGGGCGAGCAGGGACGCGGCCTTGCGGATGGTCTCGGTGTGGGCGGGGGTTGTGGGTTGTTGTGCGGCGATCGCGGCGAGGGCCGCGAGTGCGCGGGGGCGGGCGGTGGCGAGGATGAGGGCGGACTGGTAGTGGGCGATCGCGCCGAGGTTGTCGAGGATGGCCGCGGCGTCCGGGGACTCGACGGCGTCGAGGATCTCGTCGAGGGCACGGCCGGCGCGGTCGGCGATATCGAAGAGCGAGAGGGTGGGGTCGAGGATGTGCTGGAGGAGGAGTTCGTCCATGGCGACCGCATTGTGGGCGATCGTCAGGCGGGGACAAGTGGGGATGTTGCTATGTCCACGATACAGCGCACAGATGTGGACATAGGGTGCAGATTGTCGCCCGGGGACGGGGCGGTGCGGGTGTGGGGGTGGCCTTCGCGGGGCTTGGAGCTGGTCAGTGGCCTGCGGGGCGGCCGCCCTTTCGCGGGTCGCAGGCGGCGTGGAGGCCGGAGTCGTCGCGGGTGATGAGCTGGACGACGCCGACGGCGTCGATGGCGCCGAGGGTGTGGCCGCGGGAGATCAGGGCTTCGCGGAGGGCGGCGGCGTTGGTGGCTTCGTCGGGGCCGCCGGCGCAGAGGCGGGGTTCGAGACGGACCTGGTCGGGCATCCACTGGTGATGGAGTCGGGGGGCGGCGACCGCGTCGGCGGCGGGCATGTCGTGGACGAGGGCGTTGAGGAGCACCTGCATGGTCCCGGTGATGATGCGCGGGCCGCCGGAGGCGCCGGCGACGGCGATGACCTGGCCGTGGGCGTCGAGGACGATCGTGGGGCTCATGCTGCTGAGCGGGCGTTTGCCGGGCTGGGGGAGGTTGCGGTCGGACTGGACGAGGCCGAAGGCGTTGGGCTGGCCCCGGATGGTGGTGAAGTCGTCCATCTCGTTGTTGAGGCAGAAGCCGGCGCCCTCGGCGGGGATCATGGAGCCGAACTCGAGGTTGATGGTTTCGGTGCAGGCGACGGCGCCGCCCCACTGGTCGATGACGCTGAGGTGGCTGGTGCCCGAGTCCTCGGGCAGGGCCCGCGCGGTGTCGCCGTTGCGGGTGCCGTAGGAGGCGGGGGGTTGCGTGTGCGCGGGGTCGACGGTGGCGGCGCGGACGGTGAGGTAGGGGGCGCAGATGAGTGTGTCGGTGGGGACGGCGCAGAAGGCCGGGTCGGCGAGCCATTCGGCGCGGTCGGCGAAGGCGTGCTTGAGGCTCTCGACGAGGAGGTGGGTGTTGTCGGGGCCGGGCGCGGGCGGGTTGGGCGCTGGGGAGCCGAGGCCGGCGTATCCGAGCCGCTCGGCGATGCCGAGGGCCTCGCAGAGGGTGACGCCGCCGGAGGAGGGTGGGGGCATGGCGAGGATGGTCTTGCCGTCGAAGGTGAACAGGAGCGGTTTGATCTCGGCGGGCTGGTAGTCGCGGAGGTCTGCGGCGGTGATGATGCCGCCGTGCGCTGCGCAGGCGCGGAGTATGTGCTCGGCGACGGTGCCGGCGTAGAAGCCGTCGCGTCCGTGCTCGGCGATCGCGGCGAGGGCCGCGGCCTGCTGGGGGTTGCGGACGAGGTCGCCCTCGGTGATTTGGCCCTCGTGGAGCAGAGTTTCCCAGAGCGCGGGTCTGTCGGTGCGCTGCTCGGGGGTGAGCTTCTTGGCGGTGGTGCGGGCGGCCTGGACATAGGACGCGTCGGCGGTGAAGCCGGCCTCGCCCGCGTCGATCGCCGGCCGGAGGATGGTGGCGCGGTCGAGCGTGCCGTAGTGGTCGAGGGCGTAGAGGAGCCCGGCGACGGTGCCGGGGACCGCGACGGCCAGGGCGCTGCGGGTGCTGGCGTCGGGGAGTTCGGTGGTCTCGAACATGTCGGGGGTCGCACCGGCGGGGGCGGTCTCGCGGTAGTTGATGGCGGTGAGGACGCGCCCGTGTGTGGGGTCGTCGGGCAGGTAGATGACCATGAAGCCCCCGCCGCCGATGCCGCAGGACTGCGGGCGGACGACGCTGAGGGTGAAGCTGGTGGCGACTGCGGCGTCGACGGCGTTGCCGCCGAGGCGGAGCATCTGGGCGCCGGCCTCTGAGGCGAGTGGGTGGTCGGCGGCGACGGCGCCGAGTTGGAAATCGCCGGCGTGGGGCTGGGCGCTGGCCGGGGCCGCCACGCAGGCGATCGCCACGAGTGCTGCGGCGAGACGGGTGATGGTCATGCCCCCAGTCTACGCGGGGGCGGGTGGGGTCAGGCGTCGGCGGCGCTGCGTCCGATGAGGAAGTAGAGGATCATGCCGATGACGGGGAGGAGGAGGATCAGGAGCGTCCAGAGGAGCTTGTGGCCGACCGAGCCGCGTCCGGCGAGGACGCTGACGATCGCGATGATGTCGAGGATGAGGACGATGGTCCCGATGATGCCGTATTCCATGTGAAGTCTCCTTGTGATGTGGTTGGGTGGGCAACGGGGACGGGGCGCGTGTGCGCCCCGTCAGTCCGCCGCGTCCTGGATGTTCTCGCCGAGGTTCTCGACATCCTTGCCGAGGCCCTCGGAGGTTTTGCAGGACGCCAGCGCGAGAGCGCCGATCCCCAGCAACATCAGCACGATGTGTGTCGTTCGGAGCTTCGGAATCCGGACCATGCGAGTTCTCCTGCTTCGGGCCCGGCGACGCGTACGCGGCGAACGAGCGGGCCCGCAACTGCTCCACTGTACGGGCCTGCGGGTGCTTCGGTGCAGGCGCGCCGGCGGCGGATCGCGGGGGGCGCGCGGGCGTCAGCGGACTTCCGCATGTTGTGGTGGCGTGCGACCCCCCCGGATCGCGCAGGATCAGCGATCGAGGGCCACAAAGCTCAGGTGTAACTCCGCATGGCGCAAATGCAGCGCGATCCATTGCTCGCGATTTAGTTTGCCGAACAGCGGGCTGGCGGGGATGAACGGGTCGGCGCGGCGCACGCGGTCGATGACGTCGCGGAGCTCGCGTGCGCCGTCGGCGGCGGTGGTGTGATCGTCGGGGAGGAATGGGAGGCCTTTGGGCAGTTTGAAGCCCGCGGGGGCGGGCTTTTTGAGCATGCGCCCGCAGAGGATGAGCCGGAAGACCCGCCCGAAGAGCCTCACGGGGAGCGGGGGCGGCTTGCCGAAGCCGTCGAGCGAGCAGGTCATGAAGCGGGCCAGGTGCTGGAGGTTCTGGCCCGGCGACCAGTTGCCCAGGGCACGGGTGTGCCCCTCGGCCTCCGCCTGGGCGATGCGGTCGGCCTCGGCGGCGAGTTCGTCGAGTGTGCTGAACTGGACTTCGCGGCGGTTCGATACTCGCCTGGTGTCGATGATGGGCATGGCGTGAGGATATCCGAGCGGTTCCCGGGCCTTGCCGCTACGATCGCGGACCCCCTTGACGAGCGTACACACCGGAGGAACCGACCCATCATGGCCGGACCCAGAATCCCCACCGCCGCCGACCGGGCCAGCCCCGAGCCGATCGAGCGTCTGACGAGCCCGTTCCTTCGCTTCTCTCGCCTGAGCTCGGCGGGGGGCATCGTGCTGATCCTGTGCACGGTGTGCGCGATGGTGTGGGCCAACTCGGCGGCGCACGGGTCGTACCACCACCTGTTCCACGGCGAGAAGCTGAAGATCGCGTTCGGCGCGTTGGACTTCAGCTACTCGCTCGGGCACTGGATCAACGACGCGCTGATGGCGTTGTTTTTCTTCGTGGTGGGGCTGGAGATCAAGCGGGAGGTTCTGGTGGGCGAGCTGGCGAGCCCCCGCAAGGCGGCGTTGCCGATCGCCGCGGCGGTGGGGGGGATGATCGGGCCGGCGGTGATTTTCGCGGCGGTGAACGCGGGGGAGCCGACGATCCGGGGTTGGGGCGTGCCGATGGCGACAGACATCGCGTTCGCGCTGGGGATCCTGTCGCTGCTGGGGCGTCGCGTGCCGGCGTCGCTGAAGGTGTTCCTGACCTCGCTGGCGATCGCGGACGATCTGGGCGCGCTTGTGGTGATCGCGCTGTTCTACACCGAGAGCCTCGCGACGGACTACCTGCTGTATGCGGCCGGTGTTGTCGCGGTGATGTTCGCGTGCAACCGGCTGCGGGTGCGCTGGCCGATCGTGTACTTCCTGCTGGGGGTGGTGCTGTGGGTGCTGGTGTACAAGAGCGGCGTGCACGCGACGATCGCGGGCGTGCTGGGGGCGATGACGATCCCGGCGAGCGCCCGCGTGGACGCCGGCCGGTACCTGGGGGCCAGCCGCGGGGCGCTCGAGACCTTTGAGCGCCTCAGCGAGGACCCCGACCACGATGTCAAGACCAGCTCGGAGCAGCGGGCGGCGGTGTGGGCGGTGCACAAGTCGAGCCTGCAGGTGATGCCGGTGCTGCACCGGCTGGAGGACGCGCTGCACCCTTGGACGGCGTTCTTCGTGATCCCCATCTTTGCGCTGGCGAACGCCGGGGTGGAGATCCAGGGCGAGGTGGGCGAGACGCTGGGCAGCCGGAACACCCTCGGCGTGATCCTGGGGCTGTGCCTGGGCAAGCCGATCGGGATCTTCTTGGCGTGCGTGCTCGCCGTGCGGCTGCGCCTGGCGGCGCTGCCCACGGGGGTCTCTTGGCGGCACATCTTCGGTGTGGGGTGCCTGGGCGGCATCGGGTTCACGATGGCGCTGTTCATCGCCAACCTCGCGTTCAAGGACGCGCCGGCGGAGCTCGACCACGCGAAGCTGGGCATCCTGCTGGCCTCGGCGGTCTCGGCGGGCGTGGGGCTGGCGGTGCTCGCCTCGTGCAGGCCGGTGGCGTCGGCGGCCCACTAGGCGCCTGGCGGCAACACGATCTTTGCGCGGCTTGGCGGGGCCGGCCGGCGGGTGTGCGGGCGGGCGCGATACCCTCCGGGCGTCACGCCTGGAGCACGCCATGCCTGTTACGCCGCTCTTGCCGCTCATGCCGCTCGCCCTGCTCGCCGCTCTGGCGGCCCCGCTCGTCGCCCAGACCGGGGACCAGATTGGGACCCAGACTGGGGATCAGAATGGGAACCAGGGTGGTTCGCCCAAGAACATCGTCGTCTTCATCTCGGACGGGGGCGGGTACAACACGCACCGCGCCTACGAGCTGTGGCGCGGTGGGCCGATGGTGTATCAGGGCGAGGGCTGGGACCGCTACAGCGTCGCGACGCACGCGCTGCGGGGCGGTGTCCGGCCCACCGGGCCTGACCCGCTGATCCAGGATCCCAAGCTCGCGTACGACCCGGCCAAGGCGTGGGACACCACGGCGCTGGAGGGGGAGTCGGGCGGGTACCCGTTCCACTTCGCGGCGTACCGGTGGCTGCGGGCGACGGCGCCGGACTCGGCGAACACGGCCAGCGCGATCTTCACGGGGGTGACGACCTACAAGGGCGCGATCAATATCGACGGCGAGGGCAACCCGACGCGTTCGGCCGCGGAGGCCGCGAGCGAGCGGGGGATGTCGGTCGGCATCGTGTCGAGCGTGCCGTTCTCGCACGCGACGCCGGCGTGCGCGGGCGGGGCGCATGTGCCCAAGCGTGAGATGTTCGTGGCGATCGCGCACCAGATGCTCAGCGGCGGCGTGTGCGATGTGATCGCCGGCGGCGGGCACCCCAAGTACGACGACAACGGGGTGAAGCGGACGGAGGCCTCGTATGTCTTCGTCGGGCAGGAGGACTGGTCGGAGCTCGCCGGGGGGACGCTCGCCCACCCCGACGGGGGTACCTGGACCCTGGTCGAGGACGCCGAGCGGGTGCGTTCGCTGGCGGAGGGCAGCGTGCCGTTGCCGCTGATGATCGTGCCCCGGACGGGGCAGACGCTCCAGCAGCAGCGCTCGCCCCGCGAGGAGGCGCGGACGACGACGCCCGGGGCGCACGAGCCTGTGGAGGGCATGCCGACGCTGCGTGAGATGGCGCTGGCGGCGCTGAACGGGGTCGACGACGACCCGGACGGGTTCTTCCTGATGATCGAGGGCGGGGCGGTGGATTGGGCGATGCACGACAACCAGCTCGGGCGCATGATCGAGGAGATGGAGGACTACCACTCGACAATCGAGGCGGTGTGCGAGATCCTGGACGCGGGCGACCGCGGGTATGACTGGTCGAACACGCTGGTGATCGTGACCAGCGACCACGACCACCTGCTGCTGGGGCCCGAGAGCGACACCGACCCGTTCCAGCCGCTGAAGGACAACGGGCCGGGCAAGATGCCCGGGTACAGGTGGCACTCCGACAGCCACTCGAACACGCCGGTGCCGCTGTTCGTGCGCGGGGCCGGGGCCGAGCGGTTCGCGAAGATCCCGACCAAGCCCGATGTGTTCATCGGCGGGGGCCGGAGCTTCGAGCGCCCGGCGTACTTTCACCAGGCGGAGATCGGGAAGCTGATGCTGGGGCTGCTCGACGGCCAGGCCGGGGCGGACGCGGAGGACTCGCGGCAGGGCGAGGCGCTGCTGCGGTAAGTGTCCCTCCGCGGCTCGCGCACCCAACAGTCCGCAAAACGCAGCACGCCGCAGGCACTGGGCCCGCGGCGCGCTTGCACGGGGGTGGGTGGGTTCAGCCGCGCCGGCGTCCGATGGCGAGGACCATGCCGAGCGCAACCGCGGCGGTCGAGCCGGGGGTCGGGATTGTCCGCGAGGTGATCTGATCCTGGAACCGCTCGGAGCGGAGCGCGTAGACCTCGCCGTCGTACTGCGCCCCGGCCTCCACGGCGTCGAAGAAGCCGGCCGCGTAGGAGGACACCTGGCTGGGCAGGGCCCCGCCGCCGTAGGACGCGGCACGGAAGAACCCGTCGGCAAGGTCGAGGCTCGCCGCCCCGAGCTGGTCGTCATAGTCCGAGGCGATCTCCCAGACGGCGATCTGGAACGCCGCGGCGTAGGCGGCGGGGGCGTCGGCGGCGTACTGGGCCTCGGCGGCCGCGGCGAAGATGCTGCGCATGGCGGCGGCGGCGCTGGGGGTCATGGGGCGTGAGTCGGGCACCTCGGTGAGGGCGGAGACTACGAACTCGCTGGCCGACCCCGTGGCGTGCTCGAAGACATCGACGCAGTAGAACGGGTTGAGGCCGACGAGGTCCTCGCCCGCGCCCGTGCCGCTCACGACCTGGTGGAGGAGCTGGCCCGCGAAGCTGTTGAACACGCGGTCGCCCGCCGTGAGCTGGAGGTTCTGGCCCTGGCCGCGGGCGCTGTAGTACATCTCGACGATGTCGGCGTGGGCGGCGGCGGCGAGGGCGGCGAGGGCGACGGCGGCGAGTCTGGTGTGCATGTGAGACCCTTCCCAGCGTGAGGCCGGCGTCGACGCCCCTCCGGGAGCGTCGGGTCGGACCCCGTCGGGGGAGATATGGCATGGGCCGGCCCCTGCCGCCAGTGGTGTGAACCACGCAACCCCCGGTGGCGATCGCCTGTGCGGGTTGTGCCGGGGAGAAGCTGTCGGATGGGTCCCATCCGGGCGTGTGGTGGGTATCATGCGGGGGACCGGCATGTGATAAGGGTTGGGCTCCATGGGCAGCGATCCACAAGATGTTGTAGATCAGGTGGTTACGCCCGCGCAGGCGGGGTTTATCCATCTGCACCTGCACTCGGAGTACTCGCTCCTGGACGGGGGCAACCGGATCGACCGGCTGGTCCAGCGGGTGAAGGAGCTGGGCATGCCGGCGGTCGCGCTGACCGACCACGGCAACCTGTTCGGGGCGGTGGCGTTCTACGAGACCTGCCACAAGCACGGCGTGAAGCCCATCCTGGGGGTCGAGGCGTATGTCGCGCCGGGCGATCGGACCGACCGGACCTACACGGGCGTCTCGGACGGCGGGTATCACCTGGTGCTGCTGGCCGAGAATCTGACCGGGTGGAACAACCTGATGTACCTGTGCTCGGAGGCGTACCTCACGGGCTTTTACTACAAGCCGCGGATGGACCGGGGGCTGCTGGAGAAGCACAACTCGGGCCTGATCGCGATCAACGGCCACCTGGGGAGCGAGATCGGGGAGCACCTGCTGGCGCGGGTGCAGAGCGGGGACGCCAGGCACTGGGAGCGGGCGGTCGAGAGCGCCGAGTGGCACGCGCGGGTGTTCGCGGACGAGGGGACGGGGCCGCGGTTCTTCGTCGAGATGCAGCACCATGTGCCGGAGCAGAACGCGATCAACCCGCTGCTGGTGAGGCTGGCGCGCCAGCTGCGCCTGCCGCTGGTGTGCGACAACGACAGCCACTTTCTGAGGGCCGAGGACCACGACGCGCACGACACGCTGATCTGCATCTCGACGGGCAAGCTCAAGAGCGACACGGCGCGGATGAAGTACACGCCGGAGCTGTATGTCAAGAGCCCGGGGCAGATGCGGGAGATCTTCGGGGACGGCGAGTACAACAGGGGCGAGTACAGCGGGGGCGAGTACGCGGGGGCGGGGCTCGAGGCGCTGGCGAACTCATGCTCGATCGCCGCGCGGTGCGCGGTGGAGCTGCCGATCGGGGCGAACCACGCGCCGGTGGTGCGGGTGAAGATCCCCAAGGCCAAGGACCTCCCCGCGCACGACGACCCGGCGTTCGGCGGCGACCTGACGGCGTGGTACAAGGCGTACTGCGCCCGGTTCGAGCTCGAGCCCTTCGACGCGACGCGGGACAAGGCCGACGCGGGGAGGCTGAAGGCCGACTGCGACAAGGCGCTCCGGATGCTCGCCGAGGCGGGCATGGTGTGGAGGTACGGGCCTTCTGGTGGCACGGCTCTCCGAGCCGTGAGTCAGGATCCCCCTCCGGACTCAGAGGCTGACGGCTCGGAGAGCCGTGCCACCACACTCTCGGACGAGCGGGCCAGGCTCGAGCGCGAGCTGGGCATCCTCGCCGACAAGGACATCTCCGCCTACTTCCTCATCGTCTGGGACTTCGTGAACTGGGGGCGCCAGCGGGGCATCCCGGCCAACGCCCGCGGCTCGGGCGTCGGCACGATGGTCGGGTATGTCCTCGGCCTCTCCAACGCCTGCCCGGTGCGGTATGGCCTGCTCTTCGAGCGGTTCACCGACCCCGACCGCTCGGAGTACCCCGATATCGATATCGACCTCTGCCAGGACGGGCGGGGCGAGGTCATCAACTATGTCCGCGAGAAGTACGGGCATGTCGCCCAGATCATCACCTTCGGAACGATGAAGGCCCGGGCGGCGATCCGCGACTGCTCGCGCGTGCTCGAGGTCTCGCTGCCGGTCGCCGACCGGATCGCGAAGATGATCCCCGAGACGCTCAACATCACGCTCGACGAGGCGATCGAGGCCGAGCCGGACTTCCGCGAGCTGTGCGAGGGGCGGGCGGCGGCGCTGGCGAAGATCAACGCCAACCTGCCGGCGCACCAGCACATCAGCGCCGAGCAGATCCGCCAGCTCATCGACAACGCGCGGGTGCTGGAGGGCCAGGCCCGCCACAGCTCGGTCCACGCCGCGGGGGTGATCGTCGCGACCCAGCCGCTGCACGAGCTGGTGCCTCTCTACCGCCAGACGGGCGGGGCCGAGAACGAGATCGTGACGCAGTGGGACGGGCCGACCTGCGAGAAGATGGGCCTGCTGAAGATGGACTTCCTGGGCCTTCGGACGCTCAGCGTGATCGAGCGGGCGAAGCAGTTGATCCGGGAGACGATGCCGGAGGGTGAGATCTGGCGGGCGGTGGGGAGGGGGGGGGAGTTTGGGTCGAGAGACGGAGAGACAAAGAGACGAAGAGACGGAGTGGGGGCCACGAAACCGGACGCGGCGTCTGATTCCGAGCGCACTTCGTCTCTTCGTCTCTCCGTCTCTTCGTCTCTCTCCTTCATCCACCCCCTCGACCTCGACCGCCTCACCTACGACGACCCGCGGGTGTTCGACCTTTTCCAGCGGGGCGACACGACGGGGGTGTTCCAGTTCGAGTCGGGCGGGATGCGCCGGTTGCTGGTCGAGATGAAGCCCGACCGGCTGGAGGACCTGATCGCCGCGAACGCGCTGTTCCGGCCGGGGCCGATGGACCTGATCCCCGACTACAACCGGCGCAAGCACGGCGAGCAGGAGGCGCCGAGCGTCCACCCGATCGTGGACAAGTTCACGGGCGAGACCTACGGCGTGATGGTGTACCAGGAGCAGGTGATGCAGATCGTCCACGAGCTGGGCGGCATCCCGCTGCGTGCGGCGTACACGCTCATCAAGGCGATCAGCAAGAAGAAAGAGAAGGTCATCGAGGCCAACCGGCCAAGGTTCATCGAGGGCGCGGTCGGCCACGGGCTGAAGAAGGCCGACGCGGAGGGCCTCTTCGAGCTCATCCTCAAGTTCGCCGGCTACGGCTTCAACAAGAGCCACTCGACCGGCTACGCGATCGTGGCGTACCAGACGGCGTACCTCAAGACCTACTTCCCGGCGCACTACATGGCGGCGTTCCTGACCTACGAGAGCCAGGCGCAGAAGGTGAGCGATTGGATCTCGTATCTGGAGGACGCGCGCCGGACTCGCTCGATCGACCCGAGGACCGGGCGCGTCACGCGCCAGGGGATCGAGGTCCGCCCGCCGGACATCAACCTGTCGCAGGCGTCGTTCACGGTCGTCTACGACGAGGACGAGGCGCGGGACAGCGCGCACGGGCACATCCGGTTCGGGATCCGGGCGCTGAAGGGGGCGGGGGAGAAGGCGATCGATGCGGTGATCGCGGAAAGAGACGGAGAGACGGAGAGACGAAGAGACAAAGTGGTGGCCACCCATCCGGACGCGGCGCCGAATTCCGGGCGCACTCCGTCTCTTCGTCTCTCGGTCTCTTCGTCTCTCGAATCCCGCCGCCCCTACACCTCGCTCTTTGATTTCTGCGAACGCGTCCCCCAGGGCGTGGTGAACAAGGCGACGATCGAGGCGTTGATCAAGGGCGGCGCGTTCGACAGCGTGCACTCGCGTGCGGACCGGGCGTCGCTGGTGGCGTCGATCGAGGCGGCGGTATCGGCGGGGCAGAAGCTGGCGCAGGACAAGGCGTCGGGGCAGAGCCAGCTTTTCGGCTTCGGGGGCGGCGACGAGGCGGGCCCCGCGCCGGAGACGCCCCTGGTGCGCGCCCCGGCCTGGAGCGAGAGCGAGACGCTGGCGCAGGAGAAGGAGACGCTGGGGTTCTATGTCTCCAGCCACCCCCTGGAGCAGTGGAAGCACTGGTCCACGATCTTCGCGAACGCGACGCTGGCCGAGCTGCGCGATCGCGGGCAGGACGCGCGGGTGGTGCTCCCGGTGCTGGTCAACTCGGTGCGGGCGATCGTGATCAAGCAGGGCAAGAACGCCGGGCAGAAGATGGCGATCCTGACGGTGGAGGACCTGTCCGGCGCCGCGGACGCGGTGATGTTCGCCGACTGCTACACGCGGCACGGGCACCTGCTCGAGGACGATGCGCCCAAGTTCCTGCTCGGGCGGGTCGATCTCTCGCGGGGCGACCCGCAGGTGCTCGTGGACAGGCTCGTGCCGATCGACGGCCTGCCGCTGGACCGGGGGATCCTGCGCGTCACGGTCAGCGAGCTGCGCCTCAACGGCTCGAGCCGGCAGGCGCTCGACCGCCTGGCCACCACCCTCGCCCCGGCCCTGGCGCCGACCAGCGGCGACGCGGCCCGCGCCCCCGGCACGGTCCCGATCGAGCTGGTCGTCGAGACCGACGAGCTGATCTGCGAGGTCAAGCCGGCCCGGGAGCTCCGCACCACCCTCACCCCCGATCTGGCCCGCGAGCTGACGGCGGCGGTGGGGGAGGGGGGCGTGAAGCTCTACAAGGGCGTGGCGGTGGAACTGGAGAAGGACCGGAAGCCTTGGGAGAAGCGGGGGTAGAGTCCATTCTGTGTTGTAGAATGGACTATTGGCCCGTCGTTGTCTAGTCTTTGGACAATGGATCCATCAAATTACAAAGCTGGTGTCTCGCCTGGAAAATTGGTCCGGGCGGAATTCGTTGATGTACAGATAGCGAACGGTCGCCCCGAGCAACACCACATACAGGGGTACGCGTTCATTCCCAACCCGGCACCGGGCGTCCCTGAACTCCGGGAGCATGTCGCTGAGATTATCGGGCCTCTGGAAGTCGCTTCCAACGCGGTGGGGAAACTCGACGGGTTCTTCCGCCAAGCACCCGGGGGCTTCAATATCGATCCCTGGATCCTCTTTCAGCCCTTGAGACTCCGCGAGGCGCGGCTGTCGTCAAAGATCGAGAACACCATTGCCTCAGCCCGCGAGGTCGCGATGCAGGCCCACCGGCCCGCGGAGCGCCCCGAGCCGCTCGAAGTCCGCAACTACCTCCGCGCGATGAACCTGGCTGCCCAAGCGCCCGCCCCGATGAGCGAGAGCCGCATCAGGGCGATGCATGAGGAACTCCTGCGGGATGTCCCGGACGCCGAGAGAAAGCTGCCCGGGAGATACCGGGATCGTCAGGTCTACATCGGCGATGAGCGGCTCGGCTTCACCCGGGCGCGGTTTGTGCCTCCCCCGGCGGCGGAGGTCCCCGGGCTTATGCACGATCTCGTGGTCTACCTCCGGGAGCCGCCGCGCGGCCTCTCAGCCCTGTTGGCTCTCGGCCTCTCCCACTATCAGTTCGAGACGATCCATCCGTTCGCCGACGGGAACGGGCGGGTGGGCCGGCTGCTCATCACACTGGGCTTGTGTGATCATGGGCTGCTCGAGGCACCGCTGATCTATCCGAGCGCCTACATCGACGCGAACAAGCAGGCATACTACGACGCGCTGCTGGCGGTCTCCGAGCGAGGGGACTGGGCGGGGTGGCTGCGGTTCTTCCTGGAGACAGTCCGCTCACAGGCGGTAGACACGACGCAGCGGATGCACCGGCTCCTTGAGCTGCGAGACGACTATCGACAACGCGTCTCGCATCGGCCGCTCAGCGCGAGGATCGACCGGGTCATCGACCATCTCTTCGCGTCACCGGTTGTGACCGCTCGGTCTCTGCACGAGGCGGTGGGCGGCGCCCGACAGACGGTCCACAATTACATCGACCTGCTCGTCGAGGCCGGCATTCTCCTGGAGATCACGGGCCGAAAGAAAGACCAGATCTACGAGGCTTCCGAGATTCTCAATCTGGCTGATCAGGACTAGCGCCCGCTCAGCACCCGCCCGCCCAGGCGTTCAGGAACGCCAGCACATCCAGCGTGTTCACGGCGCCGTCGCCGTTGAAGTCTGCCGCCGGATCTCCCGCGGCCCAGGCGTTCAGGAAGGCCAGCACATCCAGCGTGTTCGCCGCGCCGTCGCCGTTGAAGTCGCCCGGGCAGTCGGGCACGAGCGTCGCGACGAAGCCCTCCTCGAAGCCGCCGGGGTTGAACCCCCAGCCGACGATCACCGAGCCGTCGTTGGACACGCCCAGGGCCTCGACGAGCACCCAGTCCCCGACCTGGTCGAGGCCGTAGTCGTCGATGAGCAGGGTCGCCAGGTCGCGCCAGCCCTCGCCCTCGCGCCAGACCGCGGCCTGGGACCCGTCGCCCCAGCCCATCACCCCGCCCCACGCGCCGACGACTATCCGCCCGCTGGCGGAGACATCCATCGCCGCGGTCGTCAGCAGGTTCCCGTGCGGGCCCGAGACGCCGAGCCCCTGCATCCCACCGGCCTGTGTCCACCGGAACCCCTGGTAGGTGTACCCGCCCATCCCGTCGGCGCCATGCGCGATCCCGACGACCACCGACCCGGTCGGGGTGATCGCCCGCGCCATGCTGTACGGCAGGGGCCCGGGGTCGGTCAGGAACCCCAGGGGGGTGATGGATCCATCGCCCGCCCACAGCGCCGCCTGCTGGTGGTGATCGGCGTCCCATGCGCGCCCGGCCAGCGTCGAGCCGTTCGCGGAAGCTCCCTGCACATACGCCGCCCCGCCGCCGGGCAGCCGGTCCAGCGCGACGACACCCAGTTCCTCCCGCCACATGGTCGGATAGACCTCGAACGACGAGTCGTTGACGCCGAATCCGACGATGGTGGTCCCGTCGTCGGAGATGCCCTGGGCCAGGCCATAGGAGCTGCCGGGGATCCAGCCGAGTCCCTGGATCGGCCCGGGGTCGGTCCAGCGGAAGGGCTGGACGGTCGCGCAGGTCGCGGCGCAGGCGCGGCCGGCGATGACCGAGCCATCCAGGCTGGCCCCGTAGGCGAAGCTCGAATCGCCGCCGTCGAGGAGGCCCAGCGGCACGCGCCCGCCCCCTGCGGTCCACCGGATGGCGACAAGCCCGCCGAGCCCGTGCGACCCGCCGAGGGGGTCGTACTGGGCGCCGACGACGACGGATCCGTCGCCGGAGACCCCCGCGGCGTAGCTCTCGCGGCCCTGGGGGTGGGTCCCGATCCCCCGGAACGACTGCCCGCTGGCGAGCCCGGCGGTGCAGGCCAGACCAAGAACGACGGGCCAGAGCCCACAGGCGGCTGCGTGCATGGCGGTGCTCCTCGCGTGGCTCCCCGGCGACGGGGTGCCCGGGCAAATCCGGATCTCAATCACCATTATGAGGATAGAGCCGCTCGCCCCTGGATCCAAGGGGCTTGGGAGCGGCCCGTACCAGGCCCGAACCCTCCACAACGATTCCTGAAACCACCCCCCGATCGGAGTCCACAACACAGTGGGCGGTTCAAGCGCGGAGGTCTCCCATGGCCAAGGTCCTCGTCATCGGCGCCGGGTTCGCCGGGCACACCGCCGCGTTGTACCTGGGAGACGCGCTGGGCCGGCATCACGAGATCACGGTCATGAACCGGGCGGAGCGGTTCGTCTTCATCCCCTCGCTGGTCTGGGTCGGCGTCGGGCGCATGGACCCGGCCCACACCGAGTTCCCCCTCGGGCCGGTCTACGCGAAGAAGCATGTGCGGTTCCTGCACGCCGAGTGCACGGAGGTGCACCCCGACGAGAAGTTCGCGATCGGGGTCCGGCGCGGCGGCTCGGGCGAGGCCGTCCGCGTCGACTACGACTACATGATCCTCGCCACCGGCCCGCACCTGGACTACGACGCCACCCCCGGCCTGGGGCCCGAGAAGGGCCACACCGAGAGCATCTGCACACCCGACCACGCGGTCCGGGCCCGCGACCACTACCTCGAGTGTGTTGCTCGCATGAAGCACGGCGAGCGGCAGCGGTTCGTGGTGGGCACCGGGCACGGCCAGGCCGCGTGCCAGGGCGCCGCGTTCGAGTATGTCACGAACATCCACAAGGACCTGATCAAGCGGGGTGTCCGCGACAGGGCCGAGCTGACCTACCTGACCAACGAGCCGGAGCTGGGCGATTTCGGCGTCGGGGGCGTGACCGTCCGGCGCGGCGCCCGGCAGCTCACGGGGAAGGAGTTCTTCGGCGCGGTCATCCGGGACGCCGACATCCGACCCCTGACCCAGAGGGCCGCGGTCTTTGTGGAGCCCGGGCGCGTCCACTGGGAGGACTACGACGCCAACAAGGGCCAGACCGAGTTTGACTTCGCGATGCTGATCCCCAAGACCATGGGGCGTGACATCAAGTGGCTCGACAGGGACGGCCAGGACATCGCCGGGGTGATGGTCAACCCGGTGCGTCTGCTCAAGGTCGACGCGGCGTACGGCCTGCCGTACGAGCAGCTCGCCGCCAACCCCGAGGCCTGGCCCAGCGTCTACCAGCACCTGGTGTACAAGGACATCTTCGGCGCCGGCATCGCGTTCGCCCCGCCGGGCCCGATCTCGCGCCCTCACATCAACGCCAACGGCACGAACATCACCGCCGCGGCGCCGCGGACGGGCATGATGTCCGGCATCATCGGGCGTGTCGTCGCCCGCAACATCATCGACCTGATCCATCGCGGGCGGATGACCCACGGCGAGCGGATGAGCGAGATGCTGGCGGTGTGCATCGCCTCGATGGGCGGCTCGCTCTGGGACGGGTCGGCGACGGCGCTGGTGCTCTACCCCGTGGTGCCGAACCACACGAAGTACCCCAACGAATTCGGGCGCGACATGTTCGTGACGCACCTCGAGGCGGGCCTGGGGGTCGCGTGGATGAAGCGGATGATCCACACGACCTTCATGCACAAGCTCCGGGCCCGCGTGGGCTGGAAGATCATCCCCGAATAGCGGAGGCCGCCGATGGAGTTCACCGACCGCGACCGGTTCTGGATGCGATTCAAGCCCTACCAGCTGTGGCGGTTCGTCCTGCTGAACCTGCGCATCCTGAAGGCGGTGGACAAGACCAAGCGGCACTGAGCTATCTGGCGAGGCGTGACCGTTCGAGGACCGCGCCGATCCCGTCGCGCATCGCCGCCCACGCCGCGTCGGGCCCGTGCCCTCGCGCGAACTCGATCGTCAGGATCGGCACGCCCCGGTCGACGCCCATGTAGGACCCGAGCGAGCCGGGGGTGGGGTAGCCCATGGAGGGGACGACGCGCCAGCGCGGGTCGGTCCGCGCGGCCGCGTCGGCGAACGCGGAGGCCTCGCCCTCGGCGGGGCCGTCGAAGTTCACGAAGGGCCCGTTGCGTGCGGCGTGGCAGACCAGCAGCAGCTCGGGCGCGAACCGCCGGATCTCCTCGTGGAGGGCTCGTGTCTCCGGCTCGCTCAGCGGCTCTGGCCCGCGCCCCTCGCCGGGCGTGAAGTTGCTGGCCGGCCAGTTGCGGTTGAGGTCCACGCCGCGGGCGTTGGTGCGTGTGCCCGCGCGGGTGCCGTCGGGGTTCACATCGGGCACAAGGCGGATCGTCGCCTCGGGCTCGAGGGCCCGCAGGAACGCCGCGACTGCGCCGACCGTCCGCCCGCCCTCGGGCTCGTCGCCGTGGATGCCGCCGATGATGAGGATGCGTCGGCCGACCCCTTGCCCGAGCGTGACGGCCTCGATGGGCCGGCCCTCGACCGAGCGGCCGATGACCTCTCGCTCTAGGGTCGCCGGGGCGGCGGGCTCTCTCGGCGCGAGGGGGGCGTCGCGCCGGGAGGCCGGCTGCGCACAGCCGGCGAGCACGGCACAGCAGGCCGCGACGGGAAGGAGAAGGCGCAGGGGTCCGGGGTCGCTCATGGCTGCTAGTCTACGGCGATGCCCCACGACCCCGACATCGACGAAGGCCTCCACCCCGAGGGCCCCTCCGCCGCCGACCTGGACCGGTTCGGCGACGAGTTCGCCAGGTGCCCGGAGTGCGGGCGGGAGTTCTACGACCAGTCGGAGATCTGCCCGCACTGCGGCCACGCGGTCGGCGACAGGCCGGCCGGCGTCCCGGTGTGGGCCATCGTCACGGCGGTCGCCATCGTCGCGGCCCTGGTCTGGTTCTATCTCTGACGCCGCGCCGGCTCCCCCCCCGCCCAACGACAAAAGAACACCGGCACGGGCGTCACCCGTGCCGGCGCTCAGGGAGAGAGAGTCGATCCGTTCCGGCCCGATCAGACCGGCGTGGCGGTGTGCGTCAGGTTCTCCATCTTCCAGTGCTCGCCCGGCTCCCAGAAGTACCGCAGCACATCGTGCACCGCGTTGGTCCCGAACAGGTTGATCGTGCCGTCCGGCGTGACCAGGCCCTGGAGCGTGCCGGCCGGCTGCTCGGCGGCGACGATCTGCTCGCTCAGGTTGCTCACGCGCCAGTAGTCGTCGTCCCGGCTCTCGCCGAACTGCGGCACCCACCAGTAGGCGACCAGGTCGCCGCGGTCGTCGCGCCCGGTGATGTTCAGCCCGCCCCACGGCGTGGTGTACGCGCTCACGCTCTGCCCGTCGAGCGAGGGGCCGTCAAAAAGGTCGTTGAAGTTGCTCGTCACCCACTTGTCGAAGCCGGGCACCCACCAGGTCACCTGCAGGGCGCCGGACTGGTCGGTGCCGGCGAGGTTGATGCCGCCCCAGGGCGTGAGGAACACCGCGAGCCGGCCGGCCATCTCGGGCGCGCCGCTGCTCGCCGAGAGGTCGTCGCTCCGCCAGTGGTCCATGCCCGGGGTGGTCCACACCGCACGCACGCGCCCCTGATCGTCGAGCCCGGCGATGTTCATCGCGTTCCAGCGGGTCACGAAGGAGACCACGCCGCCGGCGAAGCGCGGCGTGGTGAAGCCCCGCGGCGTGAGGTCGGTCTCCGAGATGTTGCGGAATGACCAGCCGTACGCCCCGGGCGCGCCCGTGCCGTCCTGCCGGAAGATCACCATGTCGCCGTCGGCCGTGTAGCCGACGATGTAGACCATGCCGTCGCGGGCGCCGAACACCGAGATGTCGCCCGCGATCGCCTCGGCGCCGGCGATCTCGGCCGTCAGGTCCCGGCTGGTCCAGGCCGCGCGATCGGCCGAGCGGGTGAAGAGCACCAGCCCCGAGTCGGTCGCGACGGCGGCGTAGTTCTGGCCGTCCTTTGAGTCGGTCCAGGTCAGGATGTCGCTCACCGGCGTCCCGACATCGGGCAGCACGCCGAGCCGGCGAACGATCCACCGCCCGCGGCTGCTGCTGTCGTCGCCGCTGCCGTCGTCGTTGCCGTTCCCGCCGTTGTCGTCGTTCTGGTCGTGACCGGCGCCGTCGTCGTTGCCGTTCCCGCCGTTGTCGTCGTTCTGGTCGTGGCCGCTGCCGTCGTCGTTGCCGTTGCCGCCGTTGTCGTCGTTCTGGTCGTGGCCGCTGCCGTCGTCGTTCCCGTTCCCGCCGTCGTCGTCGTTCTGGTCGTGGCCGCTGCCGTCGTCGTTCCCGCCGTTGTCGTCGCCGGGCCCGTTCGGCCCGCGATCGTTCTGGCCGGCGCCGTTGCCGCCCGTGCCGCTGGTGCCGCCGATCACCCACGCGCCCGCGGTCACGGCGACCGTGCCGTCTGCCGCTCCCGGGGCAATCTCGCCGCCGAGCAGGACGGTGTTGTCGTGGAGCGCGACGCCGTGCGCGAGCATCATGGCGCCCTCTTCGGCGCTGGGCGCGACGGTGGATTCGAGGATCCACTGGTCGCCGGGCTCGGTCCGGCGGAAGATCACCGCCGCGCCGGCGCCGGCGGTTGAGCCCAGGACGGCCCTGTCGCCCTGCAGGTCGATCGACCGCCAGTGTGTCTCGGCGCCCTGGCCGGCGTCGAGCGTCGCCTCGAGCGACCACCGATCGCCGCGGCGTTTGAACACCTGGGCCAGCGGCGCGACCGAGCCGTCGTCGCTGCCCAGCCCCACGGCGTCGGCCCGCGAGCCCGACGCCGCCACCTGGTGCCCGAGCCGGGCGCCGGGCGCCATCGAGGTCGGGGTGAGCTTGGCCTCGACCTGCCAAGCCCCCCGGTGGCGGCCGATCGCGAACACCGAGCCGGACGCCGTGCCCATGTCGTCGTCCAGCCACGCACCGACGATCACGCTGCCCGAGTGCACCGCGACCGAGTTCCCGAACTCGCCGTCGCGGGCGCTCTGCGGCGCGTCCATGCGGACATGCGCGCCCCACTGGTTGCCGTCGCGCTCGTAGAGATACACCGCGCCGCTCGTCGCGCTGGTGTTGCTGTCCAGACCCTCCTCGCCGGGCGCCCCGACGACGATCGTCCCGCCGTCGGTCGCCACCGCGGAGCCGAACCGGCCCTCGCGCCCGCCGTCCGGGGTGAGCGTCGCCCGCAGAGACCAGCTCCCCGAGTCATGGAACACATACGCCGCGTTGCCCGACCTGCTCCCGATGACCGCCGTCTCGCCGTGGATGTCCACCGACCACCCGAACCCCTCGCCGGCCTCCAGACCCGGCGCGTCCAGGAGCGTCTCAAATGCCCAGGTCTTGGTCGCGACCTGGTAGTGGAACACCGCCGCGGCCCCGGCCCCGCCGTTGGCGTTCGGGGCGCCGAGGATCAGCCGGTCGTCGTGCACCGCCAGCGAACGCCGCCCGAGGGCGTCGGCGTCGAGCGTGTCGCTCGAGCCGTCGGCGGTGGTGAGGAGCGCGATCTGCTGCCACACCCGGGCGCCGGCGCTGTCGTCCGAGCCGTCGTCCGAGCCGCTGGAGCCGGGGGACCGCTCGAACACGATCGGCTCGTTGTTCAGGTCGATCGTCGTCACCGTGAGGTACCCGCCATCGCCCCACGACCCGAACACGCTCGCCCCGTCGGCGGCCGACCAATCGCCGTCGAGCACCACCCGCGCCTCCAGGTTCTCCAGACATTCAAAGCGGATGGGTTGGCGATGATCGTGGCGGCGGGACGCGGGCTTACGGCGCATGGGTAGACCTCCAGTTACCCAGACCACAGGCAAGCGCTGTGCCACACCGCCACGCCACGCGGCGGCCCAGTGCGGCCCTGAAATAGCCGCCGTCCACTTAGATCAGCAGTGGGAGCTGGCCAGACCCGGCCGGTGCGGTGGCCAGCCCTGCACCAGTCGGTTATTCGTCGATACCGAGATCCGCCTTGGTGAACAGCGCCTCGAACCGCACGCCGGCGCCCTCGACATTCTCGCGGGCGCCCTCCTGACGGTCGATCGTGCAGACGATCGCCCGCACATCGGCCCCGGCCTCGCGCAGCACGCCCACCGCCTCGAGCGCCTGCCCGCCGGTGGTTGCGACATCCTCCACGAAGACCACCCTGTCGCCGGGCTCCAGCCTGCCCTCGAGCTGCTTGGCCGTGCCGTAGCCCTTCTTGGCGTTGCGGACGAAGATCGACGGCAGGCCGGTCTCGAGGCTCGCGACGGCGACCAGCGGGATGCCGCCCAGCTCGGCCCCCGCGAGGCGCAGGATGGGTGAGCCCTCTTCGGCCGCGATCGCCGCCACCCGCTCGGCGAACAGGACTCCAAGCTCCCGAAGCACCGTCGGTTGGGTGCTGAAGAGGTACTTATCGAGGTAGTAGGTGCTCTTTCGGCCCGAACGCAGGGTGAATTCCCCCCGCAGGAGCGAGGCCGCGGCGATGCGGCGGGCAAGGTCGGAGCGGTCGATCCTGGTGGTCATGCCCCAAGCGTAGAACCGATGAGGCTTCGTCCCGGCGGGGGTGGCCGGTAATCTGGGGACGGGCCCCCGTGAAACGCCCCGGCCCGGGCCGCCAATCACCACTATCGACAGGAGGCTCTCGCCATGACCAAGCTCCCCCTCGCGATCGGTCTGGTGCTGTTCCAGGCCGCATCGTTCGCCGCGGCCCAGACCACGCCCCCCGAGCCCCGCCCCGCCCAGACCCAGCCGGCCGACGCCCTTGGCGGGCCCGTCATCGAGCCCGACGACCGCGACACGCTCGTCGTGTACGAGTACGGCGGCGAGCTGCAGGATCTCGGCCTTCCCCCGGCCGAGGCGGCCCTGGAGCTGGTCGACCTCGACCCGCAGACCGCCGAGCGGGTGGCCAAGATCCTGACCGAGCGGGCCATGCTGGCCGAGCAGCTCATCATCGACAACTTCGAGCTGGTCAGCCAGGGCGAGGCCGTCGAGACCTCGGGCTCCAAGCTCGAGAAGGGCGTGTTCTTCCTGCAGATCGTCCGGGCGCTCAAGCCGCTGATCGACCGCGGCTCGCTGGAGGACGAGATCCGGTCGGTCCTGCCGGCGGAGACCGTCGAGCGCTTCGACGCCCTGCTCAACGAGTACTGGGGGGCGGTGGGCCAGTCCCGCGTGGACCTGGCCCGCGCCAAGGGCGAGAAGCTGCCTCTGCGCAAGGCGGTCCGCGAGGCCCGGCGCGACCAGCTCGGCAAGGAGGTGGAGCTGGCGGCCCAGCGCGCCCTGGAGAGCGAGCGTTTCGTCATCGACTACCTGACCAAGGGGCTCGAGCTGACCGCGTCGCAGCGGGATCGGATCAGGGCTCTGATCACAGACTTCGCGGGCCGGACGATGGGCGACCCGTCGCAGTCCGAGAAGGAGCGTTTGTTCGTGGAGGTCATCGCCTACCTGAACGAGCAGCAGCGCACGCTGATCCTGGAGCGCATCAAGGGGCTCTGACGGTCGGGCCGCCGGCTGTTCGCGCTGTGGTCGGGGGTCCCGGCGAGTTCTTCATCGTGCGTGCAACCCGCCGCCCCCCGTACGGGGATAATCACGGGCCCGCCCTTCCGCGGCGGGTCCCCCGTTGACCCCCGTGCCGGAGTGCCGCGCATGCTCTTGTCCCGCAAGTCGTTGCTTGTTCTCCTCGCCGGCGCCGCGCTGGGCGCCCCGACGCAGGCGCAGGTCACCACGCCCCCCGGGCCCAAGCCCGAACCGACGGCGCCCTACACGCCGCCCCCGGCGCCTCCGGCCCCGCCCCCGCGCCCGGCGCGTCCGACACGCGAGGTGGCGCCGGATGTCGAGTACAACCCGATCACCGAGCGCGACACCAGCGGCGCGATCATTCCCCTCGCCGAGCCGCCCGAGTATGTCGCCATGGCGCACAACCCGCTCATCAACCTGCCGATGATGATCCGGATCGCCCCGCATTTCTACACCCGGCGGCTCGCCGTCGAGCGGCTGGTGATCGACAACCTCGAGATCATGCGCGAGATCGAGGGCGGCATGATCGAGCAGATGCGGATGGGCGACGAGCAGGGCATGCGGGACGCCAGCTCCAAGATCTCCACTTTCACCACGAACGACGAGATCGGCCCCTATCTCTCCGCCCACCTGGACGAGGCGGGGATCACCGGCCACGCCGTCAACCTGCTCACCGCCAAGATCCGCGGCGAGTACGAGAACGACCTCACCAAGGAGGCCATGGCCTCCAAGCCCACGGCCGATGGGGCCACCGGTCTGGACCAGATGATGCAGAAGGTCCTGCGGATGTCGATCACCGAGCACGAGTACTTCTACCGCAGGCTGATGATGGACGCCGCGGACCAGCTCGGCGCCGTCCTGCCTCAGCTCACGCTCGGCGGGGCGACCGCGGACGCGGTTCGCCCGCTGGCCGAGCGGCTGGAGGGCGAGGGCGACCTTGACGCCCGGGCCGCGCTCATCCGTCAGGTGTTCGATCTGTTTGACGCCGAGACCCGCAAGCGCGCCCTGGAGCTGACCGTCGAGCTGCGGCCGGAGATCGACCCCGAATGGCAGATGGCGCCGCTGCCGGAGAACGCCATCCCCAAGCCGATCGACGACGAGACCCGCATGGAGATGATCCTCCAGCTGCTCGACGGCGGGCGCGTGGACACCGGCAAGTTCGTGGTCTGACCATGCCGGGCGGGTTGTCCGCCGGGGGCGGGTGCGCCCCGCTGGAAGCCGCGCGCCGTTCCTGATAGCATCGGCACCGAGCCGGCGCGCACGCCGACCGACCCACCACCCATGCCGGGCGAAAGCCCGCTGCGGAGATTTCCCCCGATGCTGCCAAAGCCCCCGCCACGCGAGACCTCGCTCGGATTCCTGTACCTGCCGCCCTTCCGTGTCCAGGGCCTTTCCATCGCAGGCGAGGTCACCTGCGTGCATATCCCCGAGCTGGATGTGTGCTTCGACATGGGCGCCTGCCCCAGGGCGGTGCTGCCGGCCGGCTATGTCGCGCTGTCCCACGGCCACATGGACCATGTCGGCGGGCTGGCGTATTACTGCTCCCAGCGTCGCTTCCAGGGCATGGGCACCGGCAAGATCGTCTGCGACAAGCGCATCGCGCCCGCGGTCGAGGGCATGCTCAAGGGCTTCCACGAGCTCGAGCAGCAGGAGACCCCTTTCGAGATCATCCCCCTGGAGCACGACCAGCAGATCAAGATCAAGAACAACACCAGCCTCAGGGCCTTCCACACCGAGCACACCAGCCCCTCCATGGGCTACTGCGTCGTCGAGCACCGCACCAAGCTCAAGCCCGAGTACGCCGACCTGCCGCAGGAGAAGCTCAAGGAGCTCAAGGATCGCGGCGAGGACATCACGCGCCACCTGGAGATCCCGCTGATCGCGTACCTCGGCGACACGATGGCCGGCCCGCACCTTGTTCGTGAGGATGTGCGCAAGGCGAGGGTCATCATCACCGAGTGCACCTTCTTCGAGCCCGGTCACCGCGGGCGCGCCAAGATCGGCAAGCACCTGCACGCCGACGATATCGCCGAGTGGCTCCGCGTCGCCGAGTGCGAGGTGATGGTGCTCATCCATGTCTCGCGGCGCACGCACCTGGGCGAGGCCAGCGCCCAGATCGCCCAGGCCCTCGGCGGCAAGCACACCGAGCGCGTCCTGTTCCTGATGGACCACCGCGCGAACCGCGACCGCTACGAGCGGCAGCTCCGCGAGGCGGGCGTGGAAGTGCCCCGCAGATAGGCCCGATTTTTGCGGCCGGAGAGGCGATTTTCGCGAGGCGCGTTGACACCGACTCGTGGTACGATTAGCTTTGCCAAGCTCGTTTCGTGCTCCCCGCCGAGTCCGCCCGGGAGGCCGGCCCGGCTCACAAAAACTCAACCGCGGGCGCCCGCGAGGGCCCCAGTCCGAGAGGTTGTCTGAACGATGACCAACCCCGATCGAAAGGTCTGGGAAGGGGTTCTTGCGCATCTCCGCAAGCACCACCCGCACCTGTTCAGGAAGTGGTTCGAGGATGAGCTCGAACCCCTCCCGCTCGCGGGCGGCACGCTGCCGGTGCGCACCAGGTCTGGTGTGCACAGGTCCTACCTCACCCAGAACTGCCTCGGCCAGTTCAACGAGGCCGCCCGGAATGTCACCGGCGCTCTGGTCAGCGTCCGCTTCCTCGAACCGGGTGAAACCACCGCGCCGCCGCCCCGTGTCGTGCTCGGCAACGGCAAAGCCCCGGCCCAGGGCGAACGCATGCTCGCCGTCAACCCCGACTGCGACTTTGAGTCGTTCGTCATCGGCCCCACCAACCGCATGGCCCACGCCGCGGCACGAGCCGTTGCGGACCAGCCGGGCAGGTCATACAACCCGTTGTTCATCCACGGCGATGTCGGCCTCGGCAAGACCCACCTTCTCCAGGCCATCTGCATCGCCATCCGCGAGCGCGACCCCGGTGTCAGCCTCTGCTACCTCTCCTGCGAGGGGTTCATCACCCAGTTCATCGAGGCGGTGCAGTCCGGCGAAATGTCGGACTTCCGACACCGCTTCCGCGAGGTCGACATCCTCGTCATCGACGACATCCAGACCCTCAGCTCCCGCGACCGCACCCAGGAGGAGTTCTTCCACACCTTCAACAGCCTCTATCAGGCTCAGAAGCAGATCGTCCTCTCCTGCGATGCCCCGCCCGACCTCATCCCCGACCTGGAGAAACGCCTGGTCTCCCGGTTCAAGTGGGGCCTGGTCGCCCAGATCGACCCGCCCTGCTTCGAGACCCGCTCGGCGATCCTCCAGTCCAAGGCCCGCCTCAGGGGCGTGGAGATCCCCGGCGATGTCGCGGCGTATGTCGCCCAGCAGATCGACACCAACATCCGCGAGCTCGAGGGCGCCATCGGCACCCTGCAGATCGCCGCGTCGGTCGACGGTGTCGCCATCGACATGGAGCTCGCCCGGCGCGTCATCGGGGGCCAGCCCAGCCCCGACAACGGACGCCAGGCGACCATCCAGACCATCATCGAGGCCGTCACCGACTTCTACGGCGTGCGCCTGAGCGACCTGCAGTCCAAGCGCCGGGCCCGCTCGGTCACCATCCCCCGTCAGATCTGCATGTTCCTCGCCCGCCAAAACACCAGACATTCCCTGGAAGAGATCGGCGGCTACTTCGGAGGACGGGATCACACGACTGTGATGCACGCCGTCCGCATGACCGAGGAGCGGCGCGGGCTCGACCCCGAGTTTGAGGCCGAGGTTCGGACGATCGAGGAGCGTCTGAGGCCGTCGGGCAAGAGCCCATGACCCCGAACAGACATGGAGCTTTCCCCCCTCCGGTCTCTCCACACCCGGTGTGGACAAACTGTGAGCCGGCGCTCGCCGGGCGCCGGTCCATCACGGACGCCGCCGGGCTCTGCGCCGCCCGCCTCCCGGCCGACCAGGATCCGCGCCACCAAGCAGGCAACGGCGACAACAACCGACAGCCCCTCCCACATCTCTGGGCCTGTGCAAGCGCCTGCTGAGTCCGGGTTTGCGCCGGGTCTCGCCGGTTCTTCCCCAACCGACAGGCCCTACAACGAGGACTACGGAGATACTTCTTCTTCTAGGAGAAGGACCCAGGGAAATCGACATGGTGGGTAGGTTGTCGGCGGCGACAACTCACACGCATCGGCCCCATGCCCGGGAGCAACCCTGGAGGGGGATGATGTGTGGATAACAGAGATGCGGACTTGAAACTCCTAGCTCGACGCCAGGGGCTGGCAGCTGGGGCAATGGGTGGTCGTTCGTTGGGCCACACGCCCGCCCTGGAGCGTCCGGGCGCAGCGTGTGCAGGGCTCTCCCGCACGCCCGTAAACGCGGAACCGCGTCTGCTGGGTGCCGGGGCGCAGCTCGGCGTCGAGGTAGTCGCGCAGGCTCGAGCCCCCGGCGCTGACGGCGTCGCGGAGGACCGAGCGCACGCATGCCGCGAGGCGGGTGGTCTCGTCGCGGGTGAGCGCGCGCGCCGGGGTGTGTGGGTTGATCCCGGCGGCAAAGAGCGCTTCGTCGGCGTAGATGTTGCCCACGCCGGCGAGGACGCCCTGATCGAGCAGGCAGGCCTTGATGGCCCGGGCCGAAGCGCGGAGATTGGCGCGGAGGTCGTGGGCGCGGATAGTGAGCGCGTCCGGACCGAGCGCGTCCCAGCGTTGGGTGCGCAGGGCGTCGAGCGAATCGAACAGCCACACGCCCCCGAAGCGGCGCGGATCGCGGAAGCAGACTGTGCACCCGTCGTCGAGGCGCCAGCGGAGGTGGAGGTGGTCCGCGCGGGGCGGCGCGGCGCCCGGCGCGAGCACGAAGAGCTGGCCGCTCATCCCCAGGTGCACCTGCGCGACAAGCCCGGACTCGAACACGACCGCGAGCTGCTTGCCGTGGCGGAGGATGTCGGCGACGCGCGAGCCGAGCCCGAGCGCCCGGGCGCCGGCGTCTCGCGGGCGCACCACATCGGCCCGCGCGACGCGGACGGACTCGATCCCCCGCCCGACCCAGCGCGGCGCGAGCGTGGCCCGCACGGTCTCGACCTCGGGCAGCTCAGGCATCGGGAGGGTTCCCCGCCCTGCGCGCCCGGCGCCGGCCCCGGAAGAACTCGCGGAGCAGGCGCCCGCACGCCTCGGCCTCGACGCCCGCGACCAGCTCGCAGCGGTGGTTGAGGCGCGGGTCGGTGGTGATCGCAAAGAGCGAGCGGCAGGCCCCGGCCTTGGGGTCGTCGGCGCCGTAGACCACCCGCCCGGCCCGGGCGTTGACCAGCATGCCGGCGCACATGGGGCAGGGCTCGAGCGTGACGACGACCGTGCAGCCGTTCAGCCGCCAGTCGCCCAGTGTTCGTGCGGCCTGGCGCACCGCGACCAGCTCGGCGTGGGCGGTCGGGTCGGCGTCGCGCTCGCGGGTGTTGAACGACTCGCCGAGCACCCGCCCGGTCGCGGTCTCGTAGACCACGGCGCCGACCGGCACCTCGCCGATCGCGCCGGCCTGCCCTGCGAGCTCGATCGCGCGCGTCATCATGCGTCGGTCCTGCTCGGTCGCCGCGCCGGCGGGGGCGGTTGCCGCGGGGTGCGCGCCCAGCAGCCGCGCGAGCAGGCCCGGGCGGCGGCTACTCATCGCCCGCGTCCGCCGGTTCTTTCTTCCTGCCGAACCCGCGCGACACCCGCTCGGCCGGGAGCAGGCGGTGCAGGACCACCCCGAGCTCAAAGAGGAAGTAGAGCGGGATCGCCAGGAGGATCATCGAGGCCGGGTCGGCCGGGGTGAGCACCGCGCCGAGCACCAGGCAGACCATCATGACATGGCGCCGGTACTTGAGGAGGTTGCGGGGCTCGATGATCCCGACCCACCCGAGGAGCAGCACGACGGCGGGGGTCTGGAAGCCGACGCTGAACGACATCGCCAGGCCCAGGAACATCTTGGTGTACTCGGCGACACGGTACTGCTGGATGATGCCCGCCGAGCGGGTCATGGGTGCCGCGAGCACCTCGGGCGCACCGCCCTTGTGCCCCGGCACCACAAGGCGCAGCTCGTTGAGGTCCGTGTTGTACCAGATCATCCCCGGCTCGATTGTCTCGGGGTCGGCCCCGAGCAGCGGCACGCTGGGGAACACCACGCCCTCGGGGACCGGCGCCGTCTTTGCCGGCGAGTTGGAAACCGTCGCGCCGAAGCCGATGAAGAACGACAGCATCAGCGGCATGAGCACGACATAGAGAAAGACGACCGCCGAGAGCGTTAGCACCGCGCTCAACGGCAGCAGGATGTACACAAACCGCCGCTCGTTGGCGTACAGCCCCGGCGCAACGAACAGCCACGCCTGGAACATGATCCACGGGCTGCCCGCGAGGATCGTTCCCACCACCGAGAGGCGCAGCGCGGTCATGAAAGTTTCCGCCGGCGCAGTCTCGATCAGCTGCGACGCCAGGCCCGCGTCGTTGAGCGCCCGCTGCACCGGCGCGATAACAACATCCAGGAGCTGGGACGAGAACCCCATCGCGACCAGGAACAGCGGCACGATCGCGATCAGCGCAAGGATCATGCGCTTGCGCAGCTCCTCCAGGTGGTCCCCGAAGGGCATCACCGCTTCGGCGAGCAGGTGGGCGGCCGGGTTGTGTTTGGGTGAAAACATGCAGCCGGTTCGGGTCGTACGACCGAGACGATAGGGGGCGAGCGCATTCCCGACGGGCCGAGGCCCCGGGCGCATCTTGTTGGGCAAGGGAGACCGGGGCACGCGGCATGACGGACTTCGACGGGGTACATCCCGAGGACTCCCGGCTGATCGAGGCAGCCATCGCCAGCGATCCAGAAGCCCTGCGTCTGGTCTGGGAACGCCACCGGCGCTGGGCCGCCGCTCTGATCTTGGCGTACAAGCCCCGCGAGGCGGACCTGGAGGATCTCTTGCAGGAGGTTGCGATGAGCTTTGTGCGGCGGGTACACGAGTTGCGGGACCCCGCGGCGTTCAAGCCGTGGCTCCGCTCCGTGGCCATCAACGCCGCGAGGCTCTCGGGCCGGAAGCAGACCCTGGCCAAGAAGCACGGCCGGCGCCTCCGGCTGTTGGTCGAGCAGGACGGCCCCGGCCCGACGGGCCCGGATGTGGCGACCGCCCAGCGTGAGGAGGCCCAGCGTCTGCTGCGCCTGGCGATGGAGCTCCCCGAGACCTACCGCGAGCCGCTGCTGCTCCGGTGCATGCAGGGGATGAGTTATCGGGAGATCGGGGAGATCACGGGCCTGCCCGAGTCGACGATCGAGACACGGATCGCGCGGGGGCGTCGGATGCTGCGGGAGAAGGCCGCGTTGCAGGAGGTGGCGGGGAGAGAGCCCCCGCCCGGGCCGCTGGGGGCGGGCGGGACAGACGGGGATTCGGGGGTCGGGGAGAGGCACGAGCGAGGGAGCCACGCATGACCGGCATCGACCGCGACATCCTGATCACCCGCGTCCTGGACGGCGAGGCAACGCCGGAGGACTGGGCCGCGTTCCGCGCCATGGCCGCCCGGGATCAGTCGGTCTGGGCCGAGCTGGCCGACGCTCAGCAGGACCGGGCCGAGCTGGCCGGGGCCCTGGCGGAGGCGATCGCGGTCGCCGACGCGGTGCACGCGCCGGTCGAGGTCCACGCCGGGGAGCGGTTCAACACCCGGCTGCGCCGCGGCGTGGCCTGGGCCGGCTGGGCCGCCGCCGCGATGCTGGCGGTGGGGGCGTTCACCGGCAGACTGGGCATCAGCGCCGGTCCCGGCGCCCAGGAGGCCGGGCTGTTCCCGATCAGTTCGTCTGAGGATGCGTTGCGGCTCTACTTCGACAAGGGGCAGGAGAGCGGGCGGGTGCTGGGCGAGCTGCCCGACCGCGTGCTGCTCTCCAGCGAGGCGTTGGCGGACGGGAGCGGGTTCACGGTGGTGTACCTGCGTCAGTTCGTGGAGCAGCAGCAGGTGCCGGACCTGTTCCGTCTGGGGATCAACGAGGCCGGGGAGCAGGTTCCCGTGCCGATCGCGCGCCCCGTGCAGGGCGTCCGGTACTGAAATCCTGACGGGCCCGGGCGGGGCGCGCAACCCAGTGTCGGAAGGCGCGCCCGGCCGATCCGGGCATGACGAAACGCGAAGCGACCAACACGCGACAGACCACCGGGCGGGCACGCCCAAGGAGTGAGCGAATGAGCAGTGATCGAATGGGCCGTGATCGAATGGGCAAGGTTCTGACCGCCGCGATGCTGATGACGACCGCCGGGCTGGCCCAGGCCCAGAGCGAGCCCGCGCCGACCTGCCCGGCGGCCGGCGAGTGCGAGATCGTGATCGAGAGCGCCCTGCCGTCCGGGGTGTTTCAGCTCAGCGGTCAGCCGACCAGGATCACGACCGCGGGCGTGCAGCCCGAGGTCAAGAGCCGCATGGTCATGATCGAGAACGACAACGACCACGAGTACAAGGTGGAGGTCGCCGATGGCGAGGTGAAGGCCTGGGTCGACGGCGAGCGCGTCCCAGAGAAGCGCGTCAAGGTCGGTGACGGTCAGATCACGATCGTCGACGAGGACGGCAAGACCATCGCCGAGTTCCAGCACGGCACGGCCAACGCGTTCGGCGGCGCCGAGCGGCGCATCATCACCCGCGGGTCGGGCGACGGGCCGATCGTCTGGGAGTCCGACGACGGCGGCGTGTGGGCCGCCCCCGAGGCCGGCCAGGGCATGATGTTCCTGCAGCCCGACACCGAGCACCCGCCCGTGATGATCGGCATCAACATGAGCGAGCTCAACCCCGACGAGGCCGACGCCCGTGTGCTCGAGTATCTCGAAGAGAAGGAGATCGACCCCGCCGACACCATCGTCGTGCTGAGCGTCATCGACGACCTGCCCGCCGACGAGGCCGGGCTGCGCGACAACGATGTGATCGTCCGCGTCGGCGGCGAGTGGGGCGTCAACGCCGAGAAGCTCCGCGAGATCCTCGGCGACAAGGAGCCGGGCGACAGCCTGGAGCTCGGCGTGCTCCGCAAGGGCAAGTTCCGCGAGCTCGAGGTCGAGCTGGCCGAGTGGGACGCCGAGAAGCTGGGCGCGGTCGCGGGCCTCAACCTCCAGCTCGACCCCAGCGCCAGCAACCCGATGGTCTTCCAGTGGCGGGGCGAGAACGACGAGGATGTCTCCAAGATGCTCCAAGAGCGGCTCAGCGAGCTTGGCGCCGAGAGCCCGGAGCTCGAGACGCACCTCCGGGCCCTTGTCGAGGGCATGAGGAAGGACGGCCTCGACAAGCAGCTCCGGCTCGATGTCATGCCCCGGATCCAGCGGCTCAACAACCGCGGCGTCGAGGGCATGGAGCGGTTCCTCGTCCAGCCCGCCCCCCAGGCCGAGTCCATGGGCGGCTTTGAGGAGCGGCTGAGCCGGATTGAGGAGCGCCTCGAGGGCCTCGAGAGCCGCCTCGATCGGATTCTCGAAGCCCTGGAACGCGACGACAACTGACGCGTCTGACCTTCACCAGTCCCCTTGGCTTGGCCGTTCGAGGCCGAGCTTTCCGCGACAGGCCGCACGGGTCCCCGCCCGTGCGGCCGTTTTTTTCAGCGCCGGTCGCACCCCCCCGGTCGATACCATCCCGGCGGAGGCCCCCCCATGACCGAACAGACCATGCCCGACGCCGCGGCCGCCCTCACCAGGGCCCGCGAGGCCTACGCCCGCACCCGGGCCGAGATCGCCAAGATCATCGTCGGCCAGGACGAGGTCGTGGACCAGGCCCTCATGGCGATCTTCTGCCGGGGTCACGCGGTCATCGTCGGCGTGCCGGGTCTCGCCAAGACCCTCCTGATCTCGACCCTTGCCAAGACCCTCAGCCTGGGCTTCAGCCGCATCCAGTTCACCCCGGACCTCATGCCCAGCGACATCACAGGCACCGAGGTGATCGAGGAGGACAAGTCGACCGGCGCCCGGGAGCTGCGGTTCGTGAAGGGCCCCATCTTCGCCAATGTCATCCTGGCCGACGAGATCAACCGCACGCCGCCCAAGACCCAGGCCGCCCTGCTCGAGGCCATGCAGGAGCGTCAGGTCACGATCGGTGGCGTGCAGCACCGGCTCCCCGACCCGTTCTTTGTGCTGGCGACCCAGAACCCCATCGAACAGGAGGGCACCTACCCCCTCCCCGAGGCCCAGCTCGACCGGTTCATGTTCCAGGTCCTGATCGCCTACCCCGACGCCGAGCAGGAGGCGGAGATCGTTCGCCGTTCCGGCGGCTCGGTCCGGTCAGCCCCGGGCGCGGTGCTCACGGGGGCGGACATCCAGGAGGTTCACGAGATCATCCGGGCGGTGCCGATCGCGGACCATGTACTCCGCTATGCCCTGCGCCTTGTCCGCGCGACGCGGGTGAGCGAGCCGATGGACGCCGGGGTGCAGCGCCCCCAGATGGTGTCGGACTACCTGGCCTGGGGGGCCGGGCCGCGGGCGAGTGAGTATCTGGTCCTGGCGGCCAAGGCCCGGGCGGTTCTCTCCGGCGCGAACCATGTCGCGCCCGAGCATGTCCGTTCGGTGACCAAGCCGGTCCTGCGTCACCGGGTGCTGCGGAATTTCAATGCGGAGGCGGACCGTGTGACCACGGACGCGATCATCGACGCCCTTTTGTCGGAAATCCCCCTGGAGGGGGGCTCTGAGGCGGATCGGCGTCGATTGGACAGGGTAATTGGGTAGCCGGGCGGGACACATACCTCATTTGGGGGTATTCTTTCCGGCGAATCCGGATCTCTGAGAACGAGGGAAACCCCATGCTTTCACAGACGGTTGAATACGCCCTGCGCGCCATGGCCTCCCTCGCGTACAGACCCGAAGAGCTCGTGCCGACCCCCGAGCTCGCCGAGATGACCAAGGTCCCGTCGAACTACCTCGCCAAGGTGCTCCAGACTCTGGCCGGCGCGGACCTCATCATCGGGCGGCGCGGTGTGGGCGGCGGGTACAGGCTCGCCAAGCCCGCCAGGGATATCCAGCTCCTGGATGTGATCAATGCGGTCAACCCGCTCCAGCGCATCCGATCGTGCCCGCTGGACCTCGAGAACCACGGCACGCACCTCTGCCCGCTGCACCACCGCATCGATCAGGCCGTCGCCGGCGTCATCGAGGTCTTCGGGTCCACCACGCTCGCCGACATCGTTGAGTCCAACGGCACCCGCCAGCTTCCGCTGTGCGACGCCGTGAGGACCAAGCAGGTCACGGCCCAGCTCCGCGTGCAGAAGTGAGCGTGCGCCGGGATGCCGCTACGATCCGCCCGTGAACGACGAAGCACCGAATCCGTTGCCTGACGACTCGCCCCACGAGCAGGAGGCCGCCCGGCTGGCGAACCTCGAGCGCGTCCGCGCGCTGGGGGTGTATCCCTACGGCACGCGGGCCGAGGGGCTGGTCTCTCTGGCCCGGGCCCGCGCGGCGTACGACGCCGGCGCCGATGAGGAGCACCAGGCGTCCGCCAAGAGCGAGCACCCGGTCGACAACCGCCCGCGCGTCGCGGTGGCCGGGCGCGTGATGCTCAAGCGCGACGGGGGCAAGCTCATCTGGATGAACCTGCGTGACGGGTCCGGCGACGACCTGCAGATCGCCGTGAGCAAGCGCGACTGCGCAGACCCGGGCTTTGAGATCGCCAAGGCGACCGACCTGGGCGACATCGTGATCGGGCGCGGCCCGCTGATGAAGACCAAGGCCGGCGAGGTCACGGTCTGGGCCGGCGCCTTCGAGGCGGCCAGCAAGAGCCTGACCCCGCCGCCGAGCAAGCACACGGGCCTGCAGGATGTCGAGCTGCGCTACCGCCAGCGGTATGTGGACCTGTGGGCGAACCCCGAGACGCTCCGCGTGTTCCGGGCCCGCTCGGCGGTCATCTCCCACATCCGCACCCTCATGGAGGCGCGCGGGTTCATGGAGGTCGAGACGCCGATGCTGCAGGCGCTGCCCGGCGGGGCCGCGGCACGCCCGTTCCGCACCCACCTCAACGCCCTGGACATCGATGTCTTCATGCGCATCGCGCCGGAGCTGTACCTCAAGCGGCTGCTGGTCGGCGGCATGGGGCGGGTGTACGAGATCAACCGCAACTTCCGCAACGAGGGCGTGGACAAGCAGCACAACCCCGAGTTCACCATGCTGGAGGCCTACGAGGCGTTCGGCGACATGGGGACGATGATCGACCTGACCGAGCACCTCTGCCGCGAGAGCGCCCGGCTGGTCGTCGCGATGTCGCGCGGCGCGGACATCGCCTCGGTGCCGGACACGGACCTCAGGATGCCGTTCGGCGAGATCGAGATCGACTTCGGTTCGCCGTTCCAGCGGGTGTCGTACCGGGCGCTCTTCCAGCGCGCCCTCGGCTTCGCGGCGACCGATCTCGATCGGGTCTGGGCCAAGGCCGAGGAGCTGGGGATCCTCCGCAAGTACGCCAAGCACCTGGCGGAAGAGGGGCGGGCCGAGGAGGGGCGCAGGGCCACCGCCGGCGAGCTGCGCGGGCAGGTGGCCGACGCGATCGTCGTCAACGAGGTGTTCGAGGAGTGCGCCGAGCCGACGCTCGACCACACGCGGCCCACCTACATCACCGACTACCCCAGCGCCATCTCGCCGCTCACGCGACCCAAGCCCAGCGACCCCGAGCTCGCCGACCGGGCCGACCTCTTCATCGGCGGCATGGAGATCGCGCCGCACTACACCGAGCTCAACGACCCGGCCGTGCAGGCCGAGAAGTTCCGCCAGCAGCTCGCCGGGCTCGACGACGAGGAAAGCACCTTCCGCAACTTCGACGAGGACTTTATCCGGGCGCTCAAGGTGGGCATGCCCCCGGCCGGCGGCATGGGCCTGGGCGTCGACCGTCTGGTCATGATGCTGACCAACCAGCGGTCGATCCGGGATGTGCTGCTGTTCCCGTTCATGCGACCGGAGTGAGCACCGACGCGGGCGCCGTGGTCTGCGCGACGCCAGAAGCGAGGGCCACGAGATTGCCCGAGCGGCGTGGCCTTCACTCCGCTTCGCTCCGCTCAGACCACGGCACCCGGGGTCGTTTGCGGCGATATGCTCGGCCCATGCACGACCACGATGAGCCCCAGACCGAGACACCGACCCCGGCTCCAAACGATGCGCCCGTGACCCTCGGCGAGGTCTTCCGACGCCTCGGCCCCGCGGGGTATCTCGCCATCGCCTGGGCGGCGTTGCCGGCGCTCGGCGGCTTCCTGCTGCTCGCGAACCTCGGCACGGTCTCCGAGTGGCTGGTCTCGCACAAGGGCGTGGGGCTGGCGATCTACATCGCGATCTTCATCGTCAGCGCCGGCCTCGGCCTGCTGCCGACCTACGCCCAGGCCCTGCTCGCGGGCTGGGCGTTCGGGATCGCGATCGGCTTCCCCGCGGCCCTGGCGGGCTTTGTGGGGGCGTCGATGGTCGGCTACCTGATGGCGCGCCTGGCCAGCGAGGACCGGGCGGAGCAGCTCATCGCCGAGCACCCCAAGTGGCGCGCGGTGCGCGACGCGCTGATCGGCCACGGCTTCTGGAAGACGCTCGGCATCGTCACGCTGCTGCGCATCCCGCCCAACTCGCCCTTCGCGCTGACGAACCTGGTCATGGCGTCGACGGGCGTCTCCAAGCGGGTCTTCCTGATCGGCACCGCGCTGGGCATGGCGCCGCGGACGGCGATCGCCGTGTGGCTGGCGACACAGGTGCAGGAGCTGACCGACGAGAGCGTGCCCAAGCCCATGTGGCTCAAGTTCGCGGGGATCGCGTCGGTGGTGGTGGTGTTCGCGATCTTGTATGTGATCGGCGACCGGGCGGTGAAGAAGGTGACCGGCCCAACGGCGCGCCCGTGATTCGCGCCTGCCTTGACGAGCCCCGAGCGCAAGCTCGGGGTCATCGGGCGGCAACGGCGCAGAATAACCCCGAGCTCGCGCTCGGGGCTCGTAAAGCTGCTACTGCTTGGCGACGGCATTCAGCCGCAGGGCCGCGGCCTCGGCCTGGCGGCTGTAGTCGATCGACTCGCCGAGGATGCGCATCGCCTCCTGGTCGGCGTGGAAGCCGCGGGAGTTCTCGCTGGAGATGAAGTCCAGCCTCCACATGGCCTTGCGCTGCAGCGAGAGGATGTCGGCGAGCTGCTCGTCGGTGGCGCCGGCGGCCTTGGCCTGGTTGATCGCGTCGAGCATGTCGGTCATCGCCCGGCCCGCGCGCTCGGTCATCGCGACGGTCTTCTCCTGGATGCCTTGCACGCGGTTTCGCAGCTCGTCCTCGCTGAAGTGGTGACACTGCTGGCAGGCGTTGTTGATGTTCTCCAGGGGCGAGCGGACATTGTGGTTGCTCACCTTCATCGCGCCCTCGCGCTGGTAGGGCATGTGGCAGTCGGCGCACGACACGCCGCTCTTGGCGTGGACGCCTTGGCTCCAAAGCTCGAACTCGGGGTGTTGGGCCTTGAAGGCCTTCGCCCCGGTCTCGGCGTGGGCGAAGTCGAAGAACGCCGTCCCGTCGGGGAACTTCATCTCCTCCCAGTAGGCCTCGAGGTCCTCCATGCGCAGGCCCTTGCCCCACGGGAAGGTGAGCGTGGTCTTGGTGGCGCAGTAGTACTCGACATGGCACTGGGCGCAGGCGAAGGAGCGCATCTCCTGGCGCGAGGCGTCGGTGTTGGGGTCGTAGGGCTTCTCGCGCCCGCCGCGCCGCCACTTGTCGATGCTGGGCAGGTGCTCGGCCGGCGCGTCCCCGGCCGCCAGCTCGGCGATCCCCAGCATGAAGCCCGGGCGAGTGACGCGCACCCGCATCGACTGGGGGTCGTGGCAGTCGATGCAGGTGACCGGGTGGGCCTCGCCGAGGTCGGCGTGGCCCTCGGGCAGCGGCTGGCCGGCGATCTCGCCGGTGAACCCGCCCTCGGGGGCCATGGGGAAGACCGGCTCGCGGATGTCCGGCGTGCCGTCGGGCATCTGCTTGAGCAGGGTCAGCACCTCGCCGTAGGGCTTGGTGCTCAGCTCCTGGAACCCTCGGACGACCGCCTCGGTGTTGAAGTCGGCGCCGAGGGCGTCGTCGTCGGCGGGCAGGCCCATGGCCTCGAGGCCGGTCTTGCGGTAGAGCACCGTGGTGGAGCCGTGGCAGTGCAGGCAGGCGCCGGCCTGGGGCTTCTTGGTGACGCGCTCGGTGACGCCCTGGTCGTAGAGCATGTACGCGTGCCCGCGCGCCTGGCGGTAGTCGATGCTGAACGCGTAGCCGGCGTACAGGCGCTTGAGCCAGGGCTGGGCCTCCAGCTTGCTGTCGGGCATGGCGCTCGACCCGCCGTAGAACTTGTCCCCGGCGGTCGACTTCCACCCGTCGAACTGGTTGGGCCAGTTCTGGCCCCAGGGGCGCGGGTCGACCGAGATCTCGCTGATCTCGGCGAGGCGCACGAAGGGCGTCCGGGCCTCCTGCTTGTGGCTGAACATCCGCACCAGCGTGAAGGTGATCACGACGGTCAGCAGCAGCGCGACCAGGAACACCACGACGAGCGCGAGCACGCGTCCGCGGCGGTGGTGGGCGATCATCGGGAGCGTCGTGTTCACGGGAGAACCTCCGGGGGCTATCGCAGCGCGTGCCCGACATCGGTGTGGCAGTGGATGCACAGGAGCATGTCGCCCCCGGGCTCCTCGGGGAGCATGTGGTCGACCAGTCCCGAGTGGCAGCCCAGGCAGGCCCGCTGGGTCACCCGACGGTTGCGGTCCTTGATCTGGATGGGCTCGTGGAAATCACCGGTCGTAAACGCCAGCGAGTGGAAGAACCCGTTGTCGCCCTTGGTGATCCACTTGTCCGGGAAGCCGTGCGGCAGGTGGCAGTCGTTGCAGGTCGCGACATTGTGGTGGCTGGACTGCAGCCAGGAGTCGTAGTGGCCCTGCATGACATGGCAGTTGGTGCAGGCCGCGGGGTCGTTGCTCAGGTACGACGCCCCGTCGCCATAACCGAAGGTGAAGGCCCCCAGCCCCCCGGCAATGCCGAGCAGCGCGAACGCCGCGGGAGCGGCGAACGCGGCGAGGCGGGGCCGGCGAGGCCGGGCCTTACCCTGGGACTTCGGCTCGTTGTGCGGGGCATCGCCCATGTCTGGATATATTGATATCTATATAGATCGTTCCAGTCAAGGGTGGGCGGGCGGCGATTCCGGGTTCAGCGGCCTACCGCACTCGGGGCAAAGGCCGGCTTCGATGCCGCGGAGGTCGTAGCCGCAGCAGGGGCACTGCCCGCGCGCGAGCCGGCGTGAGCGACGCGACAGCCGGTGGGTGGCGAACCACGCGGGCCAGCCGGTGAAGGAGTAGACGAGCGCGACGAGCGCCGTGACCGCGAACCCGTCGTGGGCCACACCGGACCAGAGCAGGCGTGTCGAGGATCGATTCACCGCCGCGACATCTTCGTAGGTTCTGACCCACTCCCAGCACGGCAGCCGCTTCGTCTCTTCGCCGAACAGCGCGGCCCGGGCGAGAGCGATCGACTCGGGGGTCCAGTTGCCACCGAGCGGCTGCACATGGATTCCCCGTGAGGATGTCTCGGACACATACGACCAGAAGCCCTCTCCCCGCGAGCTGTCGTAGAACAGACACTGGGCGATCGGCGGGCCGTCCTCGGCAAAGTACCCCGAGAGTTCGTCCCAGCTCTCCGTCTCCGGATCGATCACCCGGGTCTGTCCGCCGTCTTGGACGACGAAGACCTCATGGAACGGACGGGAACGAGTCGTCATCGCATGGCCGAGAACGGTGGAGTCCACGAAGTATCCGACGGTCGTCGGGTTCCAGACCCTCGGGAGGGTGAACAGATCACCGACAAGCACCCCTGCCAGCACCACCGACGCAACCGGGTTCGCGACCCACTTCCTCAGCCACGCTCTGACCCTCGTTCGCCGCCCCGTCGCCATACCTCACGATACGGGAGTGCCGGGGGTTTGGCCGGGCGGGGGGCCGCGGTGCGCGGCATCCACTACACTTCCCCCATGGCCGACCTCACCCACGACGACATCCGGCGCATCGCCCGACTGGCCCGGCTGGCGGTCGGTGACGACCAGCTCGAGCCCTACCGGGCCGAGCTGGGCGCGGTGCTGGGGTATGTGGAGCGGCTGGGGGAGCTGGATCTGACGGGGGTCGAGCCGATGACCCACCCCGGCGGCGGGGTGAGCGCCGGGGTGAGCGATGGCCAGGGGGGATCGGCCTCCAATCGGCTCGATGAGGATAACCCGGGGCCGGTGCTTGCCAATGATGTGGCGATGGGGCTCGCCCCGGACGCCAAGCCGCCGTTCTTCTGCGTGCCCAAGGTCTTGGGTGACGGCGGCGGGGCGTGAACACAGTCGCGGCGGCCGGGACCGACCGGCCACAGACAGGAGCTTGATCATGCGGAACTTGTTTGCAGCAGCCCTCACCGCCCTCGTGCTGTCGATCGGGCTCTTCGGGTGCGGGGACGACCACGGCTGGACCGAGGTCGATGAGAACGATCCGCGCCTGGTCGCCGCCCGCGAGGAGGCCCGGCGGACCTTCCCCGACTTCCTCAAGGCGCTGAAGAGCCGCAAGCCCGGCGACGCCTGCTCCGTCGAGGTTTTCTACCAGGGCGTCGAGTACATCCAGATCCAGGTGCTCAAGGCCAGCGAGTCCGAGCTGGTCGGCGTGGTCGAGAGCTACCCCACGCAGGTCAGCCTCAAGAAGGGCGCGACGGTCACGGTCTCCCTCGCGGACATGAGCGTGCTCTCCGACTGGGCGATCTACACCGAGGACGGTGAGGTCAAGGGCGGGTTCGTCTCGGCCGAGCAGGCCAAGCTCGAGCGGGGCAGCAGCGGCGGCTGAGCCGGGAGCCTCCGGTGGAGACACGCAGCGCAGCAGCGATCGCGGTCGGGGTGCGCGCGGGGGAATGCTCTGCGGCGGAGGTTGCGCGCGCCGCCCTCGACCGCGTCGCCGCCCGCGATGGTGCGCTGCACGCGTTCCTCGAGGTGTTCGAGGACCGGGCCCTGGCCCGGGCGGCGGAGATCGATCGGCGCCGTGCCGCGGGCGAGACGCTCGGCCCGCTCGCCGGCGTGCCCGTCGCGGTCAAGGACAACATGTGCCTGGCCCACGGGCGCACCACCGCCGGCAGCCGCATGCTCGAGGGCTACCGCTCCCCGTTCAGCGCGACCGCGCTCGAGCGGCTCGAGGGCGCCGGCGCCGTGATCATCGGCAAGACCAACCTCGACGAGTTCTCCATGGGCTCGTCGTGCGAGCACTCGGCCTTCGGGCCGACAAGGAACCCGTGGGATGTCTCGCGCGTGCCGGGCGGGAGTTCGGGCGGCAGCGCCGCGGCCGTGGCCTCGGGCATGGTCCCCCTCGCCCTGGGGTCGGACACCGGCGGCTCGATCCGTCAGCCGGCGGGGCTCTGCGGGATCGTCGGCATCAAGCCGACCTACGGGCGCGTGAGCCGGTGGGGGCTGGTTGCGTACGCGTCAAGCCTCGACCAGATCGGGCCGCTGGCCAGGACGGTCGAGGACTGCGCGCTCTGCCTCTCGGTCATCAGCGGGTTTGATCCGCTGGACGCGACCTCGTCGCGCGAGCCGGTGGAGGATTGGGCGCTCGGCCGGCGCCCGGGCCGGATCGTGGTCGGCGTGCCCGGCTTCGCCCGCGCCGCCGCGAACGACCCGGACGCCTGGGCGGTCTTCGAGGGCCTCCTCGCCTCGCTGGCGTCGGCGGGCGTCGAGGTGCGGGACATCGGCCTGGCGCACGCGGACCACGCGATCGCGGCGTACTACATCATCGCCCCGGCCGAGGCCAGCTCGAACCTGGCGAGGTACGACGGCGTGCGCTACGGGCGCCGTGCCGCGCTCCCCGCGGGGGCGTCGCTGGACGACCTGTACACGCGCACGAGGGCGGAGGGCTTCGGGCGGGAGGTGCAGCGCCGGATCATGCTCGGCACCCATGTGCTCTCGAGCGGCTACTACGACGCGTACTACCTGACGGCGCTCAAGACCCGCCGGCTGATCAAGGGCGACTTCGACGCGGCGTTCGCCGGCGGGTGCGACGCGGTGCTGATGCCGACCACCCCGGGCCCGGCGTTCGCGCTGGGCGAGAAGCTCGCCGACCCCCTGGCGATGTACGCCGAGGACCTCTACACGGTGGGCGCGAACCTCGCGGGCCTGCCGGCGATATCCGTGCCGGCGGGGTTTGTCGAGCGGGGCGGCGCGCGGCTGCCGGTCGGGGCCCAGCTCGTCGGCCCGGCGTGGGGCGAGGGGGCCCTGCTGCGCGTGGCCGGCGTCCTCGAAGAAGCCGCGGCCCTGGGAGCGCCGATCGCCGGCGCCTAAGCGGGCCGGCGGGGCGCCGGGCGCGGGCGTCAATCCTCGACGAACTCGGTGCGGCAGGTGATCCGGAGCCGGCCCTTCTCGGGCTGGAGATCGAGCAGGCGGACGCGCCGCCCGTCGCCGAGGTCCAGCGCCGGCTCGGGATCGAGCGGCGCTCGCCCCGCCAGGGCGTCCAGGATGCGCATCGCCGTCGGGTCTTCCAGCAGTCTGGCCGGGAGCACCTCGGGCCAGAAATCGCCCGCGCGATCGACCACCCAGCCGGACGGGATCGGGAGCCGGCCGACCGAGATCGACTCCACGCTCACCCAGAGCGCCCCTTGGTCGTCGAAGGTCGGGCGCAGCGACGCCGCGAGCACCTGCGTCTTCTCGCCCCGGACCACTCGCAGGCCCAAGTGGATCAGCCCGTCGTCGAACTCGGCCTGCGGGTCGCGGATCTCGTCGGGCCATTCGAACTCGGCGTCGGCGTTGGCGAGCCACTGCGCGAAGCGGGTGTTCAGCCACGCGTTGGCGTCGGGGGCGCGGAGCGTGACCGCCCAGACATCGCCCTCGCCGGCGCGCACGGCGTAGATCACATTGGCCAGGTCGTTCTCGATCGCCTCGGCGGCCCGGATGGTCTCGGGGTCGCTCGCCCGGATCGTCCGCCACCAGTCCGGCGTCATGCCCGCGAGGCTGATCGACAGCAGCACCAGCACGCTGGCCAGGAGCACGAGCGACACGCCGACACCGAGCAGCCACCGGCGGGCGCGGCGGAGTGTCGTGTGTGGTGCGGGTGCGCCGGGCATCGGGAGAGCATCGTGACAGGCCGGGGTGGCCGGGGCAAGCCGGGCGGAGATTCGGCGCGCACCGGGGCGCTGGTCGGACGCGTCCCCAGCACGCCCGGAGGGCGGCGCTTGCTGGGGGGATGGGCAAGAAAGAGGGCCCGATCGTCCTGACCGGGCCCCTCGGCGAAGAACACAGGATGGTGCGGTTTAGCGCTTGGAGAACTGGAAGCGGGCGCGGGCGCCGGGCTGGCCGTACTTCTTGCGCTCGACCTCGCGGGCGTCGCGGGTGAGGAAGCCCTCGTCGCGGAGGGCGCCCTCGGTGGTCGGGTCATAGCCGACCAGCGCGCGGGCGAGAGCCAGGCGGGCGGCCTGGGCCTGACCCATGATCCCGCCGCCGGTGCAGCGGAGGACGATATCCAGCTTGCCGAAGGTGTCGGTGAGCTTCAGCGGGGCGTAGACATCGTTGCGGTCGCGCTCCTCGGTGAAGTACTCCTCGATGGTCTTGAAGTTCTTGCGGCTGACCTGGACCTGGATCTTGCCCTCTCCCTCTTTGGCGACGCGCATGCGGGCGCGGGAGACGGCGGTCTTGCGACGGCCGGTTCCCCACCACCAGCCCTGGGCGTCGGGGGCCACGGGCTCGCGGAGCGGGCGGGTCTGGTTCGCGTTGGCGGGGTTCGCGGGGTTCAGTTCGCTGGCAAGGGTCGTCATGGTCGTCCTCGTGGTCGGCCGCCCTGCACATGGGGGAGGCCGTCGTGGTCCTTTGGGGTCAGACAGTCATCGCCGCGGGCTGCTGGGCCTGGTGGGGGTGCTCGGTCCCCGGGTAGACCTTGAGCTTCTTGAGCATCTGGCGTCCGAGGCGGTTCTTGGGGAGCATGCGCCGGACGGCGTCCTCGACGAGCTTCTCGGGGCGGCGGTCGCGCAGGTGGCCGTAGGTCTCGGCCTTAAGCCCGCCCGGGTAGCCGGTGTAGCGGAGCTTGATCTTGCCTTCGGCCTTGTTGCCGGTCAGGCCGACCTTGGTGGCGTTGGTGATGATGACGAAATCGCCGGTGTCGACATGGGGGGTGTACTCGGGGCGGTGCTTGCCCATGAGCACGATGGCGACATCGGAGGCCAGGCGGCCGAGGCTGACGCCGTTGGCGTCGACCACATGCCACTTCTTCTGGACCTCACCGGCCTTTGCGTAGTAGGTCTGGCGCCGAAGCATCGGATACCTCCGGTGGGGTGGCCGGTCCAAACAGGACTGGACCCCTGGGTCTGTCTCGCCGCCTACCGGGCGGGGCGGGCCGGGATCCCGAAGGAACCGGCAGGATTTCATCGTGCTGCGGCGGTAGGGCCTCCCAGCCCTCGCCGCGGCGTGGTGAGCCGGGAAGGATAGCCCGAGCGCGGGGGTGGTCAAGGCGGGGGTGCTTACGGCTCGGAGAGCCGTGCCCCCTGGGAACCGGCCATGGAGCTTCCCTGTGGCCCCGGCCCCCCGGCGGTCCGATGATGGGGGCGATGAGTGACATCCCACCGACGCTCCCGCCAGTTATCCCGGTGACCGAGCCGCGGATGCCAGAGGAATCACCTATTTTGGGCCCCGGGGGGAGGGCGCCGGACCTCGGCACGCCGACCAGCCGGGTGGTGGCCTTGGTGGTGGTGGGGGTGCTTTACGCGGTGCTGGCCCTGGCCCAGAACCTGGCGCCGTATCTGATGCCCCGCGAGGGCCAGGTGGAGCGCAAGCCCAGGGGCGGCGAGGTCGCCAAGCTGCTATTGCTCTTCGAGGAGGCGTTCAGGCGGGGCGGGCTGCCCTCAACGGGGCAGTTCCCGAGCGTCGCAGCGGGGCAGTTCGCCAGCAGCGACCTGCACCCGGCCGACCAGCTCCAGTCGGTGCTGGTGCTGGGGGAGACGGACTCGCCCGAGGCGGCCCTGGGGTGGCTGCGGGCGGTCCGGAGCGGGGAGGACCTGGAGACGCGGCTGGAGCGCCGGGTGCTGGGGGAGCCAACCGAGGAAGGGCCGGAGAAGCCGGCGACCGATGCGTGGGCGGAGGTCGAGGGCGAGGACGGGCCGACGGTGGACCCCGACGCGGTGGCGGACGCCGAGACGATGGAGGTTCTGTATAGCTCCGGGCTGGGCTCGTTGACGACCGAGCAGGTGGCGAGGCTGCGCGAGCGGTACGGGTGGCTGGGCGACCTGGCGACGACGCTGCCCGACTCTCCCGAGCGGGCGGCGCTGTACGACGACATCCCGTGGGCGGTGGCGCTGATCTTGCTCGTAATGGTGGTGTTCTTCGTCGCGGGGCTGGGCGGGCTGACGATGTTCATCATCGCGGCGGTGATGTTCTTCGGCCGCCGGCTGGAGCGCCGGTTCGCGCCGCCTCTCCCCGGGGGGAGCGTGTTCCTCGAGACCTTCGGGGTGTTCCTGGCGGGGTTCGGGCTGGTGCACTTCGGGGTGGGTGTGCTGTCGGGGTCGATCAAGGACGAGCGGACGCTGCTCTTGATCGCGCTGTCGGCCCAGTGGGTGCTGCTGCTGACGATCTTCTGGCCGCGCCTGCGGGGGGTGACCTGGCGTGGGTGGCGCGAGGCGATCGGGTGGTACGCGCCGCGCGGGGTGTGGCGCGAGGTATTGGCGGGGGTGGCGGGGTATTTCGCCGGGCTGCCGCTGCTGCTGGCGGCGATGGTGTTCACGGTGGTGCTGAATATGGTGGTGCAGGCGCTGAGCAGCGGTCCGGTCGAGCCGCCGCAGAACCCGATGGTGGAGCTGGTGGCCAACGGGGACGGTCTGGTGATCGTGCTGTTCCTGTCGCTGGCGACGGTGTGGGCGCCGATCGTGGAGGAGTCGCTGTTCCGCGGGGGTGTGTACCGGCACCTGCGGGCGCGGTTCGGGGCGTTCGTGTGCGCGGTGCTCACGGCGCTCTTGTTTGCGTTCATGCACAGCTACGGGCCGCTGCTGGTGGGTCCGCTGGTCGCGCTGGGGTTCACCTTCGCGATGATCCGGGAGTGGCGCGGGTCGGTCATCGGGGCGGCGACGGCGCACTGCCTGCACAACTCGACGATCATGGTGCTGATGCTGGTGGGGCTGAAGGCGATGGGGTGAGGGCAGATCGGCGGGTCAGCCGTCGGGGTTGCGCAGGCGGCGCGACATGTCGCGCATGAAGAGCGTGAGGCGCTGCTGCTGCGAGACCGAGGCGGACTTCTCGGTCTGTCGGTTCATGAAGAGCATGAGTCTGGAGGCGTCCTGGGCGGAGACGCGTCCGCTGTTCATCTCGTCGAGCCCCTGCTTGGCGTCGCGCCGGCCGCGATCGAGGATCTCCTCGTCGGTGCGTTGCTCGATGGAGGGGTCGAAGGGGGCGGTGAGGCGGACGAGGCGCACATAGGCGTCGTCGAGGTAGCCGTCGCGCTGCTCGGGGGGGACGGTGTTGTAGTCTTTGGCGACGAGGTCGGCGGCGTCCACCAGGAGCTTGCCGGCGTTGCGTTCGAGCTGCTCGCGGGCCTCGCCGGCGATGCCGGCGAAGAAGGCGGCCATCATGGCGGACTCGGAGGAGTCCATGTCCTTCACGCGACCGTAGAGCTGGGAGACGAGGTTGATGCGCTCCTCGACGGGGAGGCTGTTGAACTCCTCCGTGAGGAGGGTGTAGTTGAAGGCGATGCCGATCTGGTCGGTCTCGTAGTCGGGCTTGGGGACCGGGCGGATCGCCAGGTACAGGCCCAGGCCCAGCGCGAGGGCCGCGGCGGAGCTTGCGCCCATGATGGTGAAACGCCAGAGTGGTTTGGCCCACGCCTCGTTGAATCGCTCGAGCCCGGCGGCCTGGAGGGCGTTGAGCCGCTGGCGGAGGGTCACCCGCGCGCGCACGACACCGACCGAGGCGATCTCGTCGTCGAGCAGGGAGCCCTGGATGGTCGGTTCGTCGGGCGTGGTGGTCATGGTGGTCTCGGCGGTTGCAGTCTACCCCCCGAAGCCGCAGAGGCGGATGACGGTGGCGAGGAACTCCTCGACGAACTCCCCTGGCGGGTCGCCGGGGTGGGCGTCGGCGGCGCCGTCCCAGAAGAGGGCGTTCTTGCCGGACGGGTTGGGGTGCCAGGGTTCGAGGTCGAGGATTACCGGGAGTTTGCTCCCGCGGTTGGCGTAGGTCTCGTAGGCGGTGGAGACGGCGCGGGCGCCCTTCCACTGTTCGGCGGCGGCGATCTTGGGGTCGAGGTTGCCGGGGTCGATGGCGCCGAGGAACTCGAGGGCGACGAACATATCGGCGGCGGGGTAGGCGTAGCTCAGGCCGTAACGGGCGTAGGCGGGCCGGGGGTCGTCGGGGTCAGTCCCGCCGCGGTCGGAGGGGCACTGGTAGGGGTCGAAGGAGACCCAGTCGCTCTCGTCGTCGCCGGGCACTTCGTGGCGGGGCCGGGGGGCGTCGATGTAGGCGTCGAGCACTTCGAAGAGGTCGGTGGAGTTCTCGTTCTCGTCGGCGCCGGCGATGGGCGAGATGTAGGGCAGGGTGCTGTTGGAGTCGTTGAAGTAGAGGGCCAGGGAGGCGCCCAGGCCCTTGAGGTTTGTGAGGCAGCGGAGGCTGCGCCCCTGGTCGCGGGCCTTGCCGAGGGCGGGCAGCAGGATGCCGATGAGCAGGGCGATGATGGCGATGACGACGAGGAGTTCGATGAGGGTGAAGGCGGGGGAAGGGACGGAGGCACGGAGGCACGAAGGCACGGAGGGGTTTCGAGAGACGGAGAGACGGAGAGACGAAGTGGGGGGGGTGGGGGAAGGGACGGAGGCACGAAGGGACGGAGGCACGGAGGGGTTTGGAGCGACGGAGCGACGGAGCGACGAAGCGACGAAGGGGGAGGCTGGGGAAGGGACGGAGGGGTTTGGAGAGACGGAGAGACGGGGAGGCGGAGAGACGAAGTGGGGGGGGGCCGGGTACGGCCCCTCGCCACGGGTGTTCAGATCGGCAGCGCGAGCGGGGGGTGGTGTGCGGTCACTTCGTCCACGACTCGTTTGGCGGTGGGGGTCTGGGTGCTGCGGAAGGTGTCGGCGTGTCGCTGGAAGCATGCCCGGAACTCCTCATCCTCTCGCAGGGCCACGCTGAGCCCCCTGGCGACCGACGCGAGCCCGGCCTTGAGGCGCCAGGCACGGAGCCCCGTGACCAATGCCGCGGCCCCGAGCAGGAGGGGTCCGCGCAGCGACATCGGCAGCAGCGGTGAGGCTGCGCCAACTGTTTCGGTGATCGGGTCGGTTGGTTTCACCGTCTCGGCGAGAACCGCGTCGAGCCGGGTGATTCCCTCGTCCAGGGTGACGACGGCCGCTTGGGCCTGGCGCTGCCCGGCCTCGAGCGCCGGGCGCATCGGGTCGCCCTTCGGCAGGGTGTCCATGGCCTCCTGCCACTGGGCGGCCCTGGCGTCCAGGGTCTCGCGCAGGGCCAGGGCGTCCGCCCGGAAGGCCTGGGTCGCCTGGAGGTCGGCACAGCCGGGGCCGGCGAGTAGCAGCGCCCCGGTCAGGCCGCAGGCTGTGAGCGTGGTGAGGGTCCATCGACGAGGGCTCCGCGTCCGAATCTGCATCGGGTACTCCCCTTTCGAACCGGCCGACCTTAATCGCCTTTGCCCTGGCCGGGCGGGCATCGGCGTGGTCGGGCGGGGGAGCCCGCTGGCATTGTGGCATGGATGCCGGGCGATTGGAAGGGGGAATCGGGGGTGGTCCGCGAGACAGCGCACGGGCGTGGACATGCGCGGGCGGGTTGCGCACGGCCCGGGATTTCGGCGGGTGGCGAGGGGGGGCGCGTCAGCGGGCGCTTTGGAGGAGGGCGCGGGCCATCTGGTGGTTGAGGGCGTGGCCGGCGCGGGTGGCGGCGATCCGGGCGTGGATGGGGCGTCCGGTCAGGGCGAGGTCGCCGATGAGGTCGAGGAGCTTGTGGCGGGCGGGCTCGTCGGGGTAGCGCAGCGCGTTGTCGATCGGGGCGCCCGAGTCGTCGATGACGAGCAGGTCGCGGGGGGTGAAGGAGCGGAAGAGGCCGAGGGCCTGCATCTGGGCGGCTTCGGCGGCGAGGGAGAAGGTGCGGGCGGGGGCGATCTCGGCGAGGAACCCGCCCGGGTCGCCCCGCCACAGCGCGGTCTGGGGCTTGACGGGCGCGTTGGGGCCGTAGTCGAGGGTGTAGGCGTAGGAGGGGGTTTCGCCCGCGCCGAGGGGTTCGGCGGCGATGGTGGCGGAGCCGTCGGGGCTGGTGACGGCGACGGGTCCGGTGAGGATGATCGGCTCGGCGTGGCCGGGGAGGGTGACGAGCCCGGCGCTCGCGATGGCGTCGGTGAAGAGCTTGGCCGAGCCGTCGCCGATGGGCAGCTCGGGGGCGTCGAGCTCGACGAGGGCGTCGGTGACGCCCATGCCGGCGAGTGCCGCGAGGAGGTGCTCGGTGGTGTAGACCGCGGTCTCGGGCCGGTCGGGGGCGGCGGCGAGTGCGGTGTGGCGCGGGGGGATCCTGGCGAAGGCGGGGTGGACGGGCGTGGTGCAGAGCTCGGCGATGGCGGCGGGGATCATGGGCCGCGAGGCGAGGTCGGCGCGGCAGAAGACGATGCCGCCGTGGCGTGCGGGGAGAATCGTGACTCTGGCCCGGCGTTCGGTGAAAAGGCCGACGCCCTCGACGGCGGCTGGCGAGGCGAGTGTCATTCGTCGGGTCATGGTGTGCTCAGGGTTGTGCGTCGCGCTCGAGTGTATCGACGCGATCGTTGAGCAGCCTGATGGCCCTGAGGAGTCTGTCTGTTCCGGCGGCGGATCGGAGGGAGTTGAGGCCCGGCCTCGCGGGGGTGCCGAAGACCATCTGCCCGGCGGGGACATCTTTCATGACGCCGGACTGTGCGCCGATCATGGCGCCCTGGCCGACGGTTCGGTTGTCGCGGACGCCGGACTGTCCGCCGAGCATGGCGCCGGCGCCGACCTTGCATGAGCCGCCGAGCCCGACCTGGCCGCAGAGGACGGCGTGGGGCCCGACCTGGACCTGGTGGCCGATCTGGACGAGGTTGTCGATTTTGACACCGTCGCCGATTGTTGTCGGTCCGAACTTGCCGCGGTCGATGCACGCGCCCGCGCCGATCTCGACATTCGAGCCGACGACGACATGGCCGAGGTGGGGGACCTTGATGAGCCCTTGTCCGGCGGGGTGCGGGATGAATCCGAACCCGTCGGCGCCGATGTTGACATTGGCGTGGATGAGGCAGTCGTCGCCGACGACGCAATGGTGGTAGATGACGACGCCGGGGTGGATGACGCACCGGGCGCCGATGACGGCGCTCTTGCCGAGGGTGACGCCCGAGTGCAGGACGGCGCCGGGGCCGACGCGGGCCTCTGCGCCGATGACGCAGAGCGGGCCGATGGAGGCGGTGGGGTCGATGGTCGCGCTGTCATCGGCGACGGAGGAGGGGTGGACGCCGCGCGGGGGCGGCGGCGGGGCGGCGAGCCTTGTGAGGTGTTCGAGGAGCGTGACCAGGGAGCGGTCGGCGTTCTCGACATAGATGAGGGCGCGGGTCTCGGGGTCGTGTCCGGGGACCTCGATGCCGACGGTGACGAGGGCGGCCGAGGCGCGGCTGGCGGCCCATCGGTCGGCGTAGGCGGCGGAGCGGATGAAGGAGAGCGCGCCGGGTCCGGCGTCGTCGATGCCGGCGAGATCGCCGAGGGGAAGGTCGCCCCGTCCGACGACCTTGCCGCCGAGCATGTCCGCGAGGGCCTGGGTGGTGATCGAGCCGACCATGGGGGGGATTTTAGTTGGCGTTGGCCTGGTACTTGTTGTTCATGAGGGCGATGACCTGGTCGGTGATATCGAGGCTGTCCTTGGCGTAGAGGACGCTCTTCTGCTGGATGATCTCGTTGATGACGGCCTGGACATCCTGGGGCACATCGAGGCCGCGGTTGTCGAAGAGGACGAGGTCGAACCCTTCCTTGCCGGCGATCTCGCCGATGCCGGCGACGAGCTTCTCGTAGAGGGGCTTGATGATCTCGCCCTTCTCGATGTTGATGAGGGACTGGTAGGCGTTGGTGCGTGCCTTGGCGGTCTCGGTGAGCTCGAAGATCTGGGCGCGGAGCTCGCGGCGCTTCTCGGCGGCGGTGGGGGGCTGCTCCTCAAGGTCGGCCTGGAGGGCCTCGATGCGCTGGCGGAGGGTGTCCAGGTCGGTCTGGCGGACCTTGACCCGTTCGGCGAGTGCGGCGTTGAGGGCCTCGAGCTCTTTGAGGCTGTTGAGGGCGCGCTCGACATCGACGATGGCGACGGCGCTGGGCTCGGCCTTGAGCCGGGCCTCGGTGGACTCGGCCCCGGCGCGCCAGCCGACGAAGGCGACGACGCTGAGGCAGGCGAGGATGGTCACGAGGTTGGTGATGGGCTTGCGGTGCATGGGTATCCCTCCCTGGGGGTGTGGTTCGCGGATGATAGAGCCGGGCCCCGGGGGGCGGCTCTAGAAGGGCAGGTCGATGAAGAAGGTGAAGACGCGGTTCTCGTCGGTGGGTTCCTCGAGAAGCGGGAAGCCGAAGTCAAACCCGATGGGGGCGGGGCTGATCTGGGGGACATAGAGGCGGATGCCGACGCCGACGGAGACCCGGTAGTCGTCGAAGCCGACATCGTTGGAGACGGTGCCGGAGTCGACGAAGAGGACGCCGGCGACGGTCTCCTCGAGGATGGGGTGGACGATCTGGGAGCCGAGGAAGAAGGACCAAGTGCCGCCGACGGGGTCGTCGCCGAGCAGGCCGTTGTCGTTGCGGATGCCGACGGGGCTGACGCCGCGGAAGTCAAACCCGCGGAAGGACTGGCCGCCGAGGTAGTAGCGTTCGTAGACGGGGACATCGTCGGTGCTCTGTGGGATGTAGCTCGCGGCGACCTTTGTGGAGAAGACGGTTGTCCGTCCGAGGAAGTCCTCGACGACGGGGACGAAGAACTCGTGCTCGGCGGAGAGCTTGGTGAAGGAGTAGTCGCCCCCGAGGACGCCGACCTGCTCGATGCCGAGCTCGGTGCGGGCGCCGCGGCGCGGGCGGAAGCGGTCGTCGAGGGTGTCCCGGGTGAGGGTGAAGCCCAGGCCGGTGAGGAAGTTCTGGTCGGCGACATCGAAGACATCGACGGGCTGGTCGGCCTCGATGTCGTGGAGCTGGACCGACTCGGCGCGGAGGAGGGCGTTGCCGACCCATCGGGTGCCGAAGCGTCTGCCGACGCCGATGCGCCCGCCGTAGCGCTCCTCGCGGTAGTCGAGGTAGTCGCGGTTTCGGTAGAAGACGGCGGCGGTGCCCGAGTAGTCGGTATCCCAGAGGGAGGGCTCGGTGAGGCTGAGGGAGTAGGTCTGGACGCGCGAGCCCGGGAGGAGCTCGAGGCTGAGGGTCTGCCCGCCGCCGCGGAACGCCTCGCCGCTGAAGAGGTCGCCGAAGGTGTCGGGCCTGTCGTTCACATCGAAGTTGCGTTGGACGATGTTGAGTCGTGCGACGACGCCCGAGTCGGTGTTGAAGGCGGCGCCGATGTTGAACTCACCGGTGTCGGTCTCTTTGACCTCGACGAGGACATCGCGGTAGATGGGGTCGTAGGGGTCGCGCGCGGGCCGGTTCAGCTGGATCGCGGCGGGGGCGTCGTCAAGGGCCCCGCCGGGCGGGTCGGTTGTCGGCTCGGCGTCGGCGGGCTGTTCGGCGTTCCCGCCCGGTGTGGTTTCGGCGGTTTGCGGGGGCCTGTCGATGGGCGCGGCCTGGAGGCTGATGCGGGGCGGCTCGAGGACGCGGTCGAAGATGTTTTTGCGGTTGAGCCGGTCCTCCGAGCGCTTCATCGCGGTGGGGTCGGCCGGGGTCTCCGGGCGGACGCCCTCGTCGCTGAGCGAGCGGAGGATGACACTGGTCTTGGTGATGCTGTTGCCGATGGGCCGGACCTCGCCGGTGAGGAACCGCCCGCCCTCGGACACCCTGACCAGCAGGTTGACCACGGGCCTGTCCTCGGCGCGCAGCTCCTCGCTGGCGACGAGCACCTCGGCGTAGCCCTCCTTGTGGTACGCGGCCTGAACGGCCTCGACGCTCTCCCTGACCTCTTTGATCGAGAACGGGTCGCCGCTCTTGAGCGGGATGATGCCGGCGATCTGGGCGGGGTCGAAGCGGGGCAGCGCGCCCTCGGGGACCTCGAGGATCACCTCGCCGAGGTGGTAGAGCGGGCCCTCGTCGATGATGAACGAGACGATCGCCTCGCGGTTGTTGGGGCTGGGCTGGACGCGCCGGTCGACGCGGACATCGAGGTAGCCGTGGTCTCTGTAGAAGCCGTAGAGGGCGGCGACATCGCCGTCGAGCAGGTCGTCGTCGAGGGGGGCGCTGGTGAACAGGAAGGTCTTCTTGGTCTTGATCTGGCGTCGGAGCTCGCCCTCGGGGAGGCTCTGCACACCCTCGAAGCGGACGCCGGTGACCTTGAGCTTCTCGCCCTCGGTGACGCGGAACAGGACGATGCCGTTGTCCTCAAGCTCCTTGCGGTCCCAGTCGACCTGGGCGTGGTAGAAGCCCTTGGCGTGGTAGAGGTCCTCGATGCGTCGGGCGCCGCGGTCGAGCTGGAAGAGGTCGACAGGGGTGCCGATGAGCAGGTCGACCGACTCGGCGATCTCCTGGTCGGTCAGGCGCCGGTTGCCGACCGACTGCACATCCTCGATGACCGGCTGCTGCTCCAGCGTGTAGATGATGGTGACCGAGCCGTCGGCGTTCTGCCGGACCGAGGCGTCGATGGTGTCGTAGCGCCCGGTGCGGCTGAGCCGCGCGACATCCGCGCTCACGGTCTCGTGAAGGTACGGGGCCCCGGGCTGGCTGCGGACCTGGTTCTTGGCGAACTCCCCGGCCTTGGGGGTCAGCGGCAGGAGGACGACCCCAGACTCCCGGAGGACCGGGCGGACGAAGTCGATCCGCGAGATCGGGCGCCCGTTGAACTGCTCGCCCGGGGTGTTGGGGGGGCCGAGCTCGGGCTGGGCGGCGGGGGGCTGGGGGGCGGGTTCGGAGGCGGCCGGCTGACCGTCCTGGGCCAGCAAAGGGGCCGCCAGGCCGGCGCAGGCGACCAAGAGGGCGGCAAGCCGGGCTGGCCTCGGGGGCGTCGGATGGCAGGGTCGGGGTGGGCTCACAGGGAGGGGACGATACCGCTCCCGACGCCGGACCACAAACCGGGGGCGTCCGGGGGGGGGCGAGAAGCCGGACCCGGGCGGTCGGGTTGGGGGTTGACATTGGGGAAGACTGCGTAGTATTCCGCTCGCCCGGCCGGGGGAGTCCGGGTGGGGATTTCGTGACCGGGGTGCGCGGAGAGGGAGCTGAAGCGTCATGGAGCCGTGGGTGCGAGCGACTCGTCGTGGGGGCGTGATTCTCGTCGGCGTGATCTCCGTCGTGGTCAGCCTGGCGCTGGTGTCCATGGTGATCAACCACGGGGCGGTGTCGAGGCTGCCGACCCTCCAGCTCCTGGGGCTGGTCATGCTGCTGGTGTTGCCGGTGGTGACATTGGGCCTGCTGCGCCTTGATCAGGTGACGGCCCGGGAGCAGGGGCCGCGGTAGGTCGAACGCCGGGTCGGCGCAGGAAAAACCCCTCGCGCGGGCGAGGGGTTGTGTGTTTTTGGGTTGGTGTGCCGGTTGCCGATCAGCGGCGGCGGCGGGCGATCAGGGCGCCCAGGCCGAGCAGGGCGGCCGACGCGGGGGCGGGGACGAAGACGCCGGGGTTGCCGACATCGCCGAAGGAGTTGGTCCACGAGCCGTAGGTGTCGCCGTTGGCCGAGAGCACCCAGCCGGTGACATCGTTGGCGCCCTCGTAGCCGGGGAGGGGGTTGCCGCTGAAGTTCTGGGCGCGGATGGAGCCGGGGAAGTTCTCGTCGCCGTAGGTGAGGCGGTCGATGAGGTTGGCGCCGTTGTCGAAGAGGTTGATCTCGTCGTTGCGACCGAGGTTGTTGGTGTACTCGCCGAGGACGGTGACGCCAGCGAGGCCCCAGACGGTGATGAAGTCGGCGGCGGTCTCCTCGCAGATAACGAAGCTCTCGCCGGGCTGGAGGGTGCCGGCGCCGGAGAGGTCGAAGCCGCCGGGCAGGCGGCTGTCGTCGTCGTAGCTCCAGCCGGTCATGTCCACCGGGGCGTTGGAGGTGTTGGTGAACTCGACGAACTCGCCGAAGCCGCCGGAGTACATCCACTCGGTGATGTTGACCTGGGCATTGGCGGCGGTGGCGAGGCCGGTGAGGGCGATGAGGCTGGTGATGGTGCGCATGGGTGTCTCGCTTTCTCTCTTCTCTGGATTGGGAGCGGAGCTCTCTCTTCTCCGGACGGCCCGCCACAGCGGCGGTCGACTGGCGGGAGGTTAGAGGCCGCGTGGTGCAGGTTCGATTAGGGCCGCGCTAAACCTAGGGGCAGAATGGGCAATCTTGACCGCTTCTTTGCGCTTTGTTGGCGCAGTCCACACGGTGTGTGGGGGTAGCCTTGGGGCCCCGATCGTTGGAGGTCGGGCCGAGCAAGGAGCAGCGCCGTGCCGAACCGCCGAGGATTCACGCTCATCGAGCTGCTGGTGGTGATCGCGATCATCGCGCTCCTGATCGGCATCCTGCTGCCGGCGCTGGGGGCGGCGCGCGAGGTGGCGCGCCAGCAGGTCTGTGCGAGCAATCTCCGACAGATCGGGGTCGCTTCGCTGACCTACGCGGGGTCGAACGCGGACTACTACTGCTCGGGACCGTGGGACAACCGGACCGGGCGATCGTGGGGCTCGATGGATGAGGCAGGATGGGTCGCCGACATGGTGCTGGGAGACTACGGGAGCCCCGGCGAGCTGCTCTGTCCGAGCAGCCCCGCGAAGTTCTGCCAGAACCTCATCATGGCGAGGATCAACGAGAATCCCGTCAAGGCCTTCAGTGAACAAGAGCGGGACCTGCTGATCCGGACCGGGTACAACACCAACTACACGCAGTCCTGGTACATGGCCTATACCGAGATGAAGGCCCGGTACCGCGGGAGCGTCAACTTCCTGTCCAATGTCACCACGCTCGGCCCGCTGCAGGGCCGGTACATGACCAATATCACGCCGAGCAAGGTGCCGCTGATGGCCGACGGGCGCGCCGATACCCTGGAGGGCGCCGACCAGATCAGCTACCAGGGCGGCTTGTACGCCACCTCCAAGCATCTGACGGACGGGCCCGCGATCCCCAACGACGCCCGGCAGTTCGTCTGGCAGGACTACTCGGATTGGGGGCCGGCGCACGGCAAGGGTTCCTTCTCGGTGCTCGGCGGCAAGGGCCACGACAAGGTCAACGGGAACATCGCCTTCGCCGACGGGCATGTCCAGTCGTTCCGGGACACGGACAACGACAAGGAGTTCGGCCCGGCCCGCGACGGCAACAGGGTGAGGATCCCCGCGGAGAGCCCGGACCTGGGCTCTGATGTGTTCGGTGGGCTGCTCACCTCGGGGAGCTACTGGTGGGGACGCGATTAGGCGGGGCCCGCGTGTGCGGGGCCCCCTGCGAGTGGATTCGTGTGCGCGATGCGAGAGAGAGGAGACGCAATGAGGAAGCTGGCGATGCTTGCGTGTCTGTTCGCGGCCGGCCAGGCCTGCGGGCAGGTGGTGATCAATGAGGCGTGGCAGAACCCCCCGGGCTCGGGCGATGAGTTCTACGAGTTCGTCGAGTTCTACGGCCCGGCGGGGATGAGCCTCGACGGGTACGCGATCGCGCTCGTCAACGGAGGCATGGACGCCAACGGCGACGACATCCCCGAGGCGCCGTCGGAGATCGACGAGGCGTTCACGCTCGACGGGCTGACGATCGGCGCCAACGGGCTGCTCGTGCTGCTCAACGACACCGGCGGGTTCAGCCTCGCCGAGGATCGGGTTGATCCCGACACGGCGATCGCCTATTTCTCCGCCCAGCACATCCCCACGAGCGACACGCCGGGCAAGCTCAACAACGACGGGTCGTCCACCTATGTCTTGCTGCGCAAGCGCCCGGTGGACAACTTCGGAGGGTTCAGCACGGCGTGGCGGAAGGACATCGACCCCGACGAGAACTGGGATTCGCACATCGACTTCGGCCCGCCCCACCAGGGCTACGGGCGGGTGCTCGAGCCGTACCAGATGGTGGACAACTTCGCGTTCAGCAACGCGGGGGGCAAGGAGTATGTGCGCGACAGCGAGGACGAGATCTCCGACACCCCGGGCTTCAATCCCGATGTCGTCTCGCGGGTCGCCTACTACGCGGTGAACCCCGGCCCCCAGGATCGCCGCGCCGATGAGGAGTATGTCTACGGCGAGACCCTGGTGAGCGACCTGTACAAGTACGACATCGCCGCCATGGGCGGTCCCACCGGCTTCGATTTCAACGAGTTCTTCGTCACCCCCGGCGGGTTCAACGACTCGGCGACCGAGACGCAGTTCCGGTTCACGCTCGGCGATGTGGACTTCGACGGGCGGGCGACGGGCGCGGACTTCTGTGCCGCGGCGGCGCTGCTGGGCGCAACCCTGGACGACACCGAGCCGCGCGTCAGCGATAACGAGACGCCGGACGACCCGAACGACGACTTCACCTTCGACGCGTGGAAGCACGAGGGGCGGGCGTTCAACGGCCTGCTGGTCGTGCTCAACGCCGACCCCGCCAACGGCGGCACGGTGCAGCTCGCCGACCTGGCCGACCTGCGCTCGCTGCTGTGCCTGGGCGACTGGAACGGCGACGGCGTGACGAACACGCAGGATGTGCTCGCGTACCTCAACGCGTGGTCGTCGTCCTCGCTCTGCGCGGACATCAACCTCGACGGCCAGGTGAACACCATCGATTTCCTGGCGTTCCTGAACTCCTGGGCCGGCGGCTGCTGAGCCGGGCCATTTCCGTGTTCATCGAACGCCCACGCGCCGTCGCGTGGGCGTTTTGCATGGAGCATCGACGCCTGACCCGAGGCTCGGCGAAGGTCGGGATGGAGCCCGCGCGCAGCGATCCTGATGTTCGCCGAGCCTCACATCAGGCGTCGCGGTCTTACTGCAGGTTCACCGGCATCACGACATAGAGGAAGTCGTTGCCCGAGCGGATGAGGCCGGGCTTGTTTTCCTTCTTCAGCTCCATGACGACATCCGGGTCGGTGATGACCTTGAGGGCGTCGGTGATGAAGCCGGGGTTGAAGCCGATATCGATGCTCTCACCCTTGTACTCGCGGAGGTCGACCTGGATGTTGGCCTCGCCCATCTCGGGGGCGCGGCTGGAGAGGTCGAGGCGCTTGTCGGCGGCGGAGAAGCTCATCCGCACGCCGCGGGACTCCTCGTTGGTGAGCAGGGCGGCCCGCCGGACGGCGGAGAAGAGCACATCGCGGTCGAAGTGGACGGTCTTGTCGTTGTCCTTGGGGATGACATCCTCGTAGGGGGGGAAGGCGCCCTCGACGAGGTTGGAGGCGAGGACCGCCCGGCCGTCGGCGTTGTCGCCGGGGCTGCCGATATTGAAGAGGATCTGGTTGTCGGTGATCGCGACATCGACATCGCCCTGGGCGCCGGCGAGCAGCTTCTGGAGCTGGGTGAGCGCCTTGGTGGGCACGATGCACTTGACGCTGGGGCCGTCCTTCTGGGTGAGCGCGGCGCGGCAGAGGGCGAGGCGCCGCCCGTCGGTCGCGACCATCTCGATCCGCTTGCCCTCCCGGTTCAGCAGGACACCGTTGATCGCGTAGCGGGTATTCTCCCGCGCGGTCGCGAAAATCGTGCGGCTGATCAGCTCGCCGAGCGACTCGGCCGGGTGGCTGAAGACCGCCTTGGCGGCCGGGGCGCCGGCGCCGCCGGTGACGGCTGCCTTGAACCCGCCGGTAGCGGGGAAGTCCTCCGGCGGGTGGCCGTAGACCTTGAAGTGGGCGTCCTCGCCCCGGATATCGACGGTGTCGCCGTCGGCCTCGAGGGTGAGGGTGGGCTCGTTGTCCTCGGCGGAGACGATCTGGCGGAGCTTGTCGGCGGGGATGAGGGCTTCTCCCGGCTGCTCGACATCGACCTGGTCGACCTGGAGGCGGAGGGAGATCTCGGCGTCGGTGGCGGAGAGGGTGAGCGTGCCGCCCTTGCCCTGTTTGGCCGCCGTGAGCTTGACGCAGCTGAGCTGGGGGCGTGGGGTCCGGGTTGCGACGACGCCGGAGACAAGATTGATGGCTTCGAGCAGCGCGGCCCGATCGCAGACGACCTTCATGCGCGGTCTCCCTCTACAAGACTTCTAGATATGGGGGAGTCTATCGCCCGAGGGGGCCGCGGGTTGTTGTGCGGGCCGGTTTGGTTGTCGCCGGTGTGGGATACCCGTGGAGAACAGGGGCCCGACCTGGGCCGAACGGACCAGGTAAAAGTACCGGAGTCGGTGCAAATCTCGTTCCTTGAGTCGGTCCGGGTTGCCGGGGCGGGTGGGCCCTGCGATACTCCATCTTGCCGCGAGTCGGCGGGCGTAGTCCGTGGGGTATGCCACCAGCGTGCCGCCTGTTCGTCCGCCGGTCTGGCGGCGTGACGGGGCCGGTGCGCCCCGGCCGAGCAGTATCTCTCACCCCCCGCGGAGGGCCACGCATGTCATTCGAAGCAGCGATCCACGCCCAGGCTATCGAGGTCGGCCGACTGAGCCTGGAGATGACCGCGGCGGCCGGGAGTGGACACCCGACCACCTCCCTGAGCATCGCGCACCTGGTCACCGTGCTCATGTTCGACACGATGCGATGGAGCCCGGACTACCCGGACTACCCGACCAGTGATCGTCTGGTGCTGAGCGAGGGGCACGCGGTGCCGGCGGTGTACGCCGCGGCGGCGAAGATGGGCGTGGTGTTCGGGAAGGACCCCGCCAAGCGTCGCAAGCTGACGGTGGAGGATCTGAAGGGCCTGCGCGAGCTGAAGAGCGCACTGGACGGCCACCCCAACCCGATGGAGGGCTTCCCGTTCTTTGACGCGGCGACGGGGTCGCTCGGGCAGGGGCTCAGCGTGGCGGCGGGTCTGGGGGAGGCGGCGAGGCTCGACGGGTTCGACCGGCGGATCTACTGCATCATCGGCGACGGTGAGGCCCGCGAGGGGCAGATCAGCGAGGCGCTGGACTACATCGCCGACCGCAAGCTGACCAATGTGCTCCCGATCTTCAACTGCAACGGCTACGGGCAGGCGGGGCGTGTGTCGGACCAGCAGTCGGCCGAGCGGCTGGCCAAGAAGCTCGAGGCCGGCGGGTACTTCGTCCAGACCATCGACGGGCACAGCCCCGACCAGATCAAGCGGGTGTTCAACACCTTCGCCGAGCGTCAGAGCCAGGCCGACGCCGGGCCGATGGCGGTCGTCGCCAAGACCGTGAAGGGCTGGGGCTGCCCGAGCCTGCACGGCGGGGGTTGGCACGGCAAGCCGGCGAGCGGCGAGGCGCTGCAGCGGGCGATCGGCGAGCTCGACGAGCGCCGCGTGGAGCTGACCAGCGCGCTGACCCCCGGCGATGTGTTCGAGATCCAGCCGCCCCCGCAGGCGCCCGACGAGGCCGAGCCCGCCGGTGAGCTGCCGAGCCTGAGCGAGACCATGCGCCGGATGGACATGGAGAGCGTCATCCACGCCGGGCGGCTGGCGACGCGCCGGGCCTACGGCATCGCGCTGCGGGCCCTCGGCGGGATCAACGACAAGGTCGTCGTGCTCGACGCGGATGTCTCCAACTCGACCTTCGCCGAGACCTTCGCCAAGCAGAACGACCTGGCCGACAGGTTCTTTGAGTGCAAGATCGGCGAGCAGAACATGATCTCCGTCGCCGCCGGGCTCAGCGCCGCCGGCAAGATCCCCTTCTGCTCAACCTTCAGCAAGTTCTTCACCCGGGCGTACGACCAGATCGAGATGGCGATCAACTCGGGCGCGAACATCAAGCTGGTGGGCTCGCACTCGGGGATCACGCTCGCGGCCGACGGGCCCAGCCAGATGTCGCTGCCCGATGTCGCGTGGTTCCGGGCCTGGACCACCATGAAGGACCACCGCGGGAACCCCGGCTGCTATGTGCTCCAGCCGGCCGACGCCTTCGCGGCGTACGCCCTGACGGGGGTGATGGCCGAGTACGAGGGCGCGTGCTACATGCGGACGCTCCGGGCCGACACCGAGTTCATCTACAGCGACGATCAGGTGTTCAACCTCGGCGGGTTCGAGGTGCTCAACGAGGGGCGCGATGTGGTGCTCTGTGCCGCGGGGTACATGGTGCACGAGGCCAACAAGGCGATCGAGATGCTCGACAAGGCCGGCGTGAGCGCGACGCTGGTCGACCTCTACAGCCTGCCCTTCGACGCCGACAAGCTGCTGGATGTCGTGGCCGAGAACAACGGGTATGTGATCTCGATCGAGGACAACTACGGCGGCGGGATCGGCTCGGCCATCGCCGACGCCCTGGTGGGCTCGGGCGACGGGTTCACCCTCGAGCAGATGCATGTGCGCCATATCCCCAAGAGCGCGAAGACCCCCGAGGAGCTGCTGGCCAACTGCGGTCTGACGGCGCAGGACATCGTGAACCAGGCGATGAAGGTGCTGCAGGTGGTGTGAGGCGCGGCCCAGTCCGGTCCCGCCCAAATCCGAATGCCTCTACGAGCCCCGAGCGCAAGCTCGGGGTCTTTCTTCACCCCCCCCGCAAAAAAACCCCGAGCTTGCGCTCGGGGCTCGTCAAGGCGAGGACCGTTCCCCCACGCCCGGCACACCGCTCGACCCGACCGACCAACGCCACAGGGGCCCCGAGTTCGGGGCCCCTGCGCCGTGAAGGTCGGAGTTGCCGAACCGCAAGTGAGAGTCCTTAGCAGCCGGGAACCCAGGTGTTCAGGAAGGCGATGAAGTCGAGCGTGTTGACCTCGCCGTCGGCATTGAAGTCGGCCCGGCAGGCGTGCGGGCAGAGCATGCGGACATCCTCCGGCGTGAGGGCACGGTCGTAGAAGCGCAGGTCGTCCAGCTCGCCCGGGAACTTGCCCTTGTACCCGCTGCTGCTGTTGTTGTTGGCGCCGATCCCCATTGTGCGCGGGCTCGAGACATTGATGTTCCCGAGCGTACCCGTCTCCGATCCGACATTCACGCCGTCGAAGTACATTGTGAGCTTGCCGGCGTCAGCATCCAAGACACCGGCGACATGGTGCCACTCACCGTCGTTGGTCATGGTCCATGGGATGCCCGCGCCGAGGCTGACCCAATTGTCGTCGCGGAAGAAGACATAGAGCATGTCGTCATAGCCGTTGAGAACGAGGCTGATCTCCTGGTGGTTCGACCGCTCCAGCCCCAGTGGGTAGTAGACCGCATCAGGGGCGAGGTCGTGCCTGATCCACGCTGAGTAGCTGAAGGACTCGCCGGCAGGGATCGCGGGCATCCAGTCGGTCTCGATATAGGAACTGCCGGAGAACGCACTCCCGTAGCCGTACTTCCCAAGGCGCCAGTCCTCCGTCCCGACGAAGGTGCCGAGCGCCCCGCCGACGAGATCGTCGACCATGGCATCCAGCGGCCAGTAGTGGGACATCTCGCTGGCCTCGGTGGGTGTTCCGAACGCGAGATGATCGATGTACACAGCGTCTGCGTTCGGGCTGGTGTTGACGGGGTTCAGCACAATGGTGGAGATGAGTTCTCCGTTCGTTCCATCGGCACGAATGTAGATTTCTCGTGCGTTGCCCGGAGCGCCGGTGTCGTACCCCGGCATATCCCTGATCAGGCCGAAGTTCTGTCCGTTCACGATCACCTCGATGTCGGTCTCGACATCGCCGAGACCAATGCCAACTGAGGGCGCTGGAGTCTGAATGGTGATCGTGAGAGGCATCAGGACATTGCCTGTGTTGCGGATGAGGGGATAGAAGGATGTCATTCCGTCCCACACCGAGTCCGGGTAGCCAGTCCTTAGATCCCCAGGATCGACCATCGAGGAAGGGGCCCCGTTCTCGTAGGCGACCAGAATGCCCGGAGCCAAGGAGGTGTCTTCGAAGTCCTCGAAGGCGCACCCAACGACTCCCACAGCGGCGTTCAGTTGAGCAACCCCCTCGTCGCTCGTGTCGACGAACACATCCGTCGGGTTGAATGTCGTGATGGTGACATCCGCAAGCGCGGCGGCCGTCAGAACCGAGACGCCGATTGTGGCGAGAGCACGATGTGTGTGTGCCAGCATTGAGAACCTCCTGGGTGACCGTCGGACATTCCCCAACTCCGCGCCAAGCAACCGCGTGGCGAACCGGTGTTGTGTCAACAGGATTACGCAGGCACTGGGGAGGAATAGCACGAGAGCCATACTAATGTGCAGAACACGGCTATTCGTCCGTGAGAGGGAGCCGCCGCAGGTCGTCCAGCAGTTCACAAAATGGAACGAGTGAGACAGAGTCTGCTGGCGGTAGAGCCGGCGTGCTCTTGAAGGCGTCGTCGGGGTCGATGGCTTCCACAACACCATCAGTTGTAATCAACCAAGAGATGTGGTGTCGCGACTCAGCACGCGCCTCCAGGTCGACGCGCACTGTGACATCGCGCCGTTGCAGAGGGGGATTGGAAGCGAGGGCCATCGAAGTCAAGGAGAAGAGATCCCCCATCGAGGGAGGATAGAACACGAAGCTCCATGCGGTGTCTACATCCTCGGTGGTGCATAGTGTAAGAACATCACCCTGTTGTTCCAGACTCGGTCGGAACGCGAACACGACTTCAGGATGGACGAAACGCGGTCCTTGGGGAAGCCCGTAGTCGGACCATTCGTGCTCGCTGTTAATGCCGGCACAGACGAGGAGCCCGGCGGCGGGATAGTAGCGGACCGCGTCAAGGTGTCCGTCATACCATACCGTAGAGAGGGATACCCCGTTCCATGCGTAAACTGCGATCGCCGAGTGTGATCGTCGTTCACCCCTGTGGATAGCGATCACTTCCGTACCGGGCACTTGGGGAAACACATCTGCCTGAGCTGCGAACATGGCCACCGTAGGCTCAGGTGGGCCAACGGCACCTGGCACCGCGGGGCCGTGAACCACTTCCGGATTGGAGTAGCGGTCAACTGCATACCAACAGAGTTGCCCCCGCTGACGAGAGTCATCCCGCTCGTTGTGGGCGAGCACGGCGTAGGTGAGTGCGTGGGTGGAGGGGCTGCGCGAAGCCAGCGCTGCAGAGTACGCACCAGACGGACCCTCCCAACTGAAGATGGGCGGACCCGCTATTGGCTCAACCGTCACCATACAGCTGGCAGCGGAGTCGAAAAGCGTGATTCGATCCGGCTGCTTGCGGAGCCACCAGAGCGATGCCGAGTTGATTGCGAGCGTACCTATCATCAAGGTGGCGCAAAGGAGTACAGTTACAGCGATTGGGTGTCTGGCCATCCAACTGGTGGTCCGCGGCCAGAGGCCCGGGGCTTTCGCGTGGACAAACTCTCGCCCTCGCCACCGATCGAGGTCGTCGGCAAGTTCGACTGCGGACCCGTATCTGTCGGCCGCTTTCCGCCCACACGCCTTCCCCAGCACCGCCCCCAACCCCTTCGGCACCGCCTTGCTGATCCCCCGCGCCTCCCGCGCCGGTTCGCTCCCTACGCGCCGGATCGCCTCGTGCAGTGTCGCTCCCGTCAAGTCGTGCGGCGTCTCGCCCGTGCACAGCCAGTACCCGATCGCCCCCAGCGAGTAGATGTCGCTGCGGGTCGAGATCTCCTCGCGCCGGCCGCGGGCCTGTTCGGGGGCCATGAAGGCGGGGGTGCCGACGGGCTGGCCGTCTTGGGTGAGGGTCTGGTGAAGATCGGGCGCATCGATGAGGGCGATGCCGAGATCGATGATGAAGGGCTCGCCGACGCTGCTTGCGCCGTCGCCGGCTTTCCCCGCGGCGACGCCGGGCTTGTCGTCCGCGCCGTTTGTCGCCGCCGGCGCGACGATCACATTCGAAGGCTTCAGGTCCCGGTGGATCACGCCCCGCTCATGGAGCGAGTGGGCGGCGCGGGCGATCTTCTCGAGCAGGCGCACCCGCTCGCGCATCTCGGCGAGGTCGGCGGGCCGGGCGTGGGCGTAGAGCTCGCTCAGCGGCGTGCCCTCGATGTACTCGGTGGCGATGTAGAGCGAGTGGTCGGTGGTGCCGAAGTCCAGCAGCCGGGGGACGCTGGGGACGCGGACCTGCTGGAGGGTGTCGAGCTCGCGCCATGCCCGCTGGGACGCCCGGCCGTCGCCGGGGCGCGAATGGAGCACCTTGAGGGCGATCTTTGCCTCGGAGCCGGTCTTGCGGGCCAGGTAGGTGACGCCCCCCGCGCCGCGCCCGAGCTCGCGCTCGATGATGTACCCGTCGATCCGCGGCCAGCGGGGCTCGGCGCCGGCGTGGCCGCGGGCGTCATCGATGGCGACGAGGACGCGCCGGGCGGCGTCGGGCGAGATGCGGGCGCGGCTGATATCCCTCGGCTCACCCATGGCGGCCGTCCAGTGTAAGAAGTCTGATTTCATCTTGCAATACGCGGCCGGGTCGTCACAATAGGAGCGATCCGGAGGAGACTCGTGATGGGGCCCATGCGGGGAGATGTGTTGGAGCAGACGCACGCGGCGTTCGCCACCACCCAGTGGACGGTGCTCGGGGCGCTGCGCTCTGACGATGCCTGCGAGCGGGCCGCCGCCGCGGACAGGGCGGCGGCGATCTACTGGCCCCCGGTGTACGCGTGTGCGCGCCGGCTGGTGCGGACGCGCGACGAGGCGGCCGACCTGACGCAGGCGTTCTTTGCCGATGTGGTGATCGGGCGTCGGCTGTTCGAGCGGGCCGAGGCGGCGAACGGCCGGCTGCGCGGGCTGATCCGGTCGGCGCTGAAGCGGTACGCGACGGACCAGTGGCGCCGCTCGGCGGCGCGCGGGCGCGGACGGGTCGTGCCTCTGGGCGAGCTCGACCGCGAGGACAGCCTGGGCATCAAGGGCGACAGCGAGCGCGTGTTCGACCGGCGGTGGGCGCTGGCGCTGTTCGAGGAGGCGCTGCGCCGGTGCGAGGCCCACTTCACGGCGGGCTCGCGGGCAAAGGCCGGGCACTGGCGGCTGTTCGAGGCGCGGGTGCTGCGCCCGGCGATGCACGGCGGGGTGGTCCGCCCGCTGGCCGAGGACGCGGCCTGTTCTGGGTTTGCGAGCGGCGCCGAGGCAGCCGCGGCGGTGCAGACCGTCAAGCGGCGCTTCGACGCGGTCTTCCGCGAGGTGGTCGCCGAGACGACCGGCGACCCAGCGGAGGTGGACGACGAGTACCGGGTGATCCGGTCGTTGATCGAGGAGCAGTAGGGGGGTGGTTCGCACGGTGCGAGTGTCGCAGCGCGCCGGGGGCAGGTTAAGCGTTGGGGAAGGAGGAGGGGTGGAGCCCTCCCCCCTCCCTCTCGCGCCCGGGGGTGGGAGAGGGGGCAGGAGCAGCGCCGGCGTGCGCGAGCGGTGTCTGGTGGTGGTACATTGCGGGCTCCGAACGCACCCTTCCGGAGCTATCCGCCATGTCCCACACCCGCCGCCGGTTCATTGCTCTCGGGGCTACCGGAGCCGCCGCTTCGCTGGCGCCTGTCTCCACGGCGCTGGCCCGCGTCCGGCGCCAGCCGTCGCCTTCGGTCGGCTCGGGCGCGCGCACGACGCACCCGATCGCCCTGTCCACCTACTCGCTCTGGCGATTCACCAACGACGACCTGCGCGACATGGACAAGTGCATCGATCTCGCCGATGAGTTCGGCTTCGACGGCGTGGAGATCCTGCTCTACCAGATCGAGCAGAACGAGCTCATCAGCCGCTCGCGCCTGATGGAGTACAAGCGCCGGGCCCAGCGCCTCGGCCTGCCGCTGATGGGCCTGTCCACGCATCAGGGGTTTCTCAGCCCCGACCGCGAGCAGCGGGACTTCAACATCGACCGCACCATCGCCCAGATCGAGATCGCCTACGACCTGGGCATCCCCACGATGCGGGTCAACACCGGGCGGTGGGGGACCTCCAAGGACTTCGACGCCCTCATGGCCAACCGCGGCATCGAGCCGCCGCTGCCCGGGTACACCGACGAGGACGCCTTCCCGTGGGTCATCGACGCGTTCGAGCGGTGCATGCCCGCGGCCGAGCGCTGCGGCGTGGTGCTGGGGCTCGAGAACCACTGGGGCCTGGGGCTGACGCCCGAGGGCATCCTGCGGATCGTCGACGCGGTCGATTCGCCCTGGCTCCAGATCACCACCGACACCGGCAACTTCCTCGAGGAGCCCTACGAGCGCCTCGCCAGGCTCGCGCCGCGGACGGTGCTGGTGCAGGCCAAGACCTACTACGGCGGCGGGCAGTGGTACACGCTCGACCTGGACTATGCGCGCATCGGGCAGATCCTGAACGAGCACGGCTACCGCGGCTGGATCTCGCTCGAGTTCGAGGGGATGGAGGACTACCGCACCGCCATCCCGCAGAGCCTGGCACTGCTCCGGGCGTCGTTCCCGCGGGGCTGAGCCGTCCGGTGCGCCGGGGGCTTCTCTACTGCCCGTCGTGCGACCGTTGTGCGACCGTCGTGCGCCCGCCGTCGCCGCGTGGTGATACGGGGTCAGCAGCCGTCCGCCCAGGCGTTGAGGAAGGCCAGCACATCGAGGGTGTTCACGGCGCCGTCTCCGTTGATGTCCGCCGCCGGGTCGCCCGCGGCCCAGGCGTTGAGGAAGGCGATCACATCCAAGGTGTTGGCCGATCCGTCGTTGTTGAAGTCGCCGATACACGGCTCGCCGACCTCGGCGGCCCAGAAGCCCCCGGTGAGGCTGAAGGCGCCCCCGGTCATGCGTCCGCCGGCGTCGTGCTGGCCGATGGCGCCCGTGAGCGAGAAGGAGCCGCCGGACGCGGTCCCGCCGCCGCCGTCGGTGGTGTGCCAGGGGATGGAGAAGCTCTGCGCCTGGGCGGCGGCGGCGAGCGCGAGGGCGGGAACGGGCGCGAGAATGCGTGGTGCGTGCATGGTCGTTGCTCCTTCCGTCGGGGTGTGGGTGTGCTGCCGGCGGGATCGATCAAGCTTCAGGGCCTGTAGACGACGAATGTGAACGGCCAGTCTCGGAAGTCCTCGGCGAACGGGTCGTAGACCTGGACCTGCAGCTTGGGCGCGGTGTCGGTGTTGCCTGTGGCGGTGAGGCCGCCGTAGCGACCCGAGCAGAGCACGATGTCGGCGCCCGTGATGCCTCCGGCGATCGTGATCTCGTACCACCCGGGCCCGAGCCGCTGCACCCCGGTGACATTGGACGACCGGCTGACGATGTTGCCGCCGCCGGTGATCGAGGCGTAGGCGAGCGCGGGGTGAATGCGGTGCAGGCCCATGCTGACATCGCCGCCGTCGGCGTTGAGATAGAGCGGCGCGGTCGAGCCGTTGTTGCGGGCCATGATCTCGTTGTTGTCCATGGCCACATTGGCGCCGGCGGTGTCGCCGACCACGATCGTGCCGCCGCCGCCCGGGCCGACATCGCCGCTGCTGATCGCCCAGAGGACCGGCCCGTTCGCGGCGTTGTCGGCGTAGATGGTGGGGAAGGCCGGCTGCTGGGAGTAGGCGCTGATGGCGAAGATGGACCCGTCGCCGGAGTCGTCGATGGTGAGCTGGCCGTAGAGGCTTGGGGTGGTGGTGCCGATCCGGAGCCGGTTGCGGAAGGTGCTGTCGCCGAGCACATCGAGCGTCGCCGACGGCGTGGACAGACCGACGCCGACGCGCTGGCGGAAGAAGGCGTTGCCGTCGACATCCAGGGTCGCGAAGGGGAAGCTCGTGCCGATCCCGACCCTGTCGCGGAAGTAGGCGTTGCCGGCGAGGTCGAGCGGGGCGACGGGGGACTCGTGTCCGATCGCGAGGTTGCCGCCGAGGGCCTGGAGGAAGCTGTCCGACCCGTCACCGAACAGCCTGGCCGCGAGGCCGAGGTCGGTGCCCCGGACCAGCTCGATGCGGTCGCGGACGCGGACACGGTTGCTGGCGATATTGACCTGGGCGACCTCCCCCGGTGTGACACTGAAGCTGAGCTGCGCCGCGCTCGGCCCGGACTTGTTGCCGCCGACGAGCGCGCGGAGGCCCCCGGTCTCGTCGTAGAACTCGACGGCGCCGAGCGGGGAGAACTGGCTGGGGAAGTTGCCGCCCTGGAGCTGCAGCTTGCCCGACGAGGTCGGCTGGTCGCCGGTGCCGGTGACCCGCACCGCGGGCCCGTCGCCGACGACATGCACGCGCTGGGTCGGGCTGGTGGTGCCGACGCCGATGTTCTCGTCGTCGTCGACGAAGATGCCCCGCGTCTGGACCGCGTAGGGCGAGCGCGTGATCGGGTGGCGCGGGGCGAGCGTGAAGCCGTCCACCGAGATCTCCAGCCAGCGCGGTGAGTTGTCAAACGGCGAGGCGCCGAAGTCCAGCTCGACGGCGAACCGCCCCTCGTCCACCGCCACGGCCGGCCGGCTGACCTGCGGCCCCACCGGGGAGCCGCCGGACGGGGCGTCCCAGAGCCGGAAGGTCATGGGGAACGAACCGTCGGCCGGCATGCTGCCCTGCAGCAGCTCGCCCTGGTAGGTGAACGCGGTGTCGGACTGTGCGGACGCGGGGCACGAGAGGACGGCGACGGCGAGCACGACAAGCATCCGCATCATCGGGCGATCTCCCGCTGTTGTGCGCTGGCCAAGGCCGCGACCAGGCGTTCGAGGTCATCGAGGTGGGAGCGGAGCACATCGTTCTCGGCGCGGATGTCGGCGATCTCGGCGTCCTTCTCTTCCTGCAGGGCGTTGACGGCCTCGACCAGCAGCGGCGTCATGCGTCCGTAGTCCATGCCGGTGACGAACTCGCCGCCGGGCTCGTAGGCGACGATCTCGGGGACGACCCTGCCGACCTCCTCCCCGACAAAGCCGATGTCGTGTCCCCCGCCGTGCGCGCTGTCCCAGTCGTAGTAGACCCCGCGGATCTTGGCCAGCTTGCCGAGCGGGTCGGCGACGGCGGTGATGTTGCGCTTCCAGCGGATGGAGGACGGGGCGCCGTAGTTGATGCCGGGCCCGCTGGCGTAGAAGTCGTAGCCGATGGTGCTGTTGCTGCTGCCCTCCACGCCGTAGTTGACGACGCCCTGGCGGTTTGCATGATCGCGAACACCGCTCCCGCTCGTGCCGAAGGCCGTGCCGCTCACGCCCTGGCCTTCCCCGGAACCGGTGTGCTGGCCGATGACGCCCGACCGGTTGTCGGCGGTGGTCTCGCCGCGGATGGCGTGGACGCTCGACGAGCTCGCTTCGATCGCCGCGCCGCTGGAGACAACGACCTCCAACCCCGCCGAGGGCGCGGTGGTTCCGATGCCCACACGGCGATTGGGGTCGATCGTCAGCGCGGTGCCGCCGGCGTGGACCAGCCTCCAGCTGCCGGACGGTCCGTCCAGGTAGTGGTAGGTGCGGGCGGCGCCGTCGAGGGCGTAGCCGTAGAAGGGCAGGCCGCTCGGGCCCGTATTCACATACATCCCGGCGAACCCGTTGGTGTCCTTCGAGATGCCGAAGATCTCTGCGCCCGTGACGTGCGTCTGGCGCCCGATGCCGACGAACCCGCCGGAGGGACTGACGAAGATCCCCCTCGTCGCGACCGATCGCGGGGCGGCGGAGACGAACTGGCGCGGCGTGAGCGTGACGCCGTCCACGACGATCTGCAGCCAGCGGTCGCCCTCCCAGGCACCAGCGCCGAAATCCAGCATCAGGTCGAGCAGGCCTTCGTGCACCGCGTCGTCGTCGAACTGGAGGGTCTGGCCGATCTGGCTGCCACCGGACGGGGCATCCCAGAGCGAGACAGTGAAGTCGAAGGTCCCCTCCGCCGGGACGCCAGCCTGTGCCAGCGAGCCCTGGAATGAGATCTCGCTGGCGGACTGTGCGAGAGCCGGCGCCGGGCCCCCCCATGCCAAGCAGAACCCTATGACCACATTGAAAGCGGACCTTTTCATCGCTCCTCCCGCGTGTGTTGGTGGTGCGGTGCTTGCGTCTCTCCCGGGAATCCGCGAGAATGCCCGGGGTCGCTCCTATGCCGATCTGGCGAATCGGGCGGTCCGAGGGCCCCATGAGCGACAGCTTCCCAGACCGACCGCCCGAACTCGGCCCGTCCGCCTACGACGCCCTGCGGGGTCTGGCCGCCGCGTATCTCCACGCCGAGCGCCGAGATCACACGCTCCAGCCGACCGCCCTGGTGCACGAGGCGTACCTCAAGCTCGCCAACAGCGCGTCGGAATGGAAGAGCCAGACGCACTTCCAGGCGGTGGCGGCCAACGCGATGCGCCAGATCCTGGTCGACCACGCCCGGGCGCGGAACACCCAGAAGCGGGGCGGGGATTGGCTGCGGGTCACCCTCTCGGCCGAGTCCGGGGCGGTCGGCGGCGTGGACCTGGACATGCTCGCCCTCGACGAGGCCCTTACCCAGCTCGCCCGGCTCGACGCCCGGAAGGCAAGAGTGGTCGAACTCCGGTTTTTCGGGGGGCTCACCTGCGCAGAAGCCGCGGAAGAGGTGGGGGTCTCGCCCAAGACGGCCGAGGCCGACTGGTACTTCGCGCGGGCCTGGCTGCGCGACCGGCTGAGCGGGCAGGAATGATGACCGACGCGGCGCGTTTCCAGCGGGTGGCCGAGCTGTTCGAGGCTGCGCGACCGCTCCCGCGGGCGGAGCGTGATGAGCACCTCCGGCGCGCCTGCGCCGGCGACCCGGGGCTGCTCGTCGAGGTGCTGCGATTGCTCACCCACCACGACGAGCCGGACACCCCGCTCGACACGCCGGCGGTGCCCCCCGGCCTGAGCCTGGAGATGCTCACACCCGCCGCCGAGCCGCCCCTGCCCGAACGCATCGGGCGGTACCGCGTCCTGGGGCGCCTGGGTCTGGGCGGCATGGGGGTGGTGTATCTCGCCGAGCAGGACCACCCGCGCCGGCAAGTGGCGGTCAAGGTGATCCGGCCCGGGGTGGTCGGGCGGACGATGCTCCGCCGGTTCGAGCTCGAGGCGGCGACGCTCGGGCGCCTGCAGCACGAGGGGATCGCGCAGATCTACGAGGCGGGGACCTTCGACGACGGCGCCGGGCCGCGCCCGTTCTTCGCGATGGAGCGCATCGAGGGCCTCCCGCTCACCAGGTTCGCCGAGGAGCGCGGGCTCGACACCGAGGAGCGCCTGCGGCTCTTCGCCGGAGTGTGCGACGCGGTGCACCACGCACACCAGCGGGGCGTGATCCACCGGGACATCAAGCCGGGCAATATCCTCGTCACCGAGGGCGGCCACCCCAAGGTGCTGGACTTCGGCGTGGCCCGCGCCACCGACAGCGACATGCAGGTGACCGCGCCGCAGACCCACGCCGGGCAGCTCGTGGGCACGATCCCCTACATGAGCCCCGAGCAGCTCGGCGGGCGCGAGTCGGATGTCGATGTGCGGTCCGATGTCTACTCGCTGGGCGTGGTGCTCTACGAGCTGCTGTCCGGCCGGCTGCCCCACGACCTCGGCGAAACGAGCATGCTCGGCGCCGCCCGCAAGATCGCCGAGACCGAGCCGATCCCGCTGGGCGCGGTGCGCCGCGCCTACCGGGGCGACCTCAGCACCATCGTCGGCCGGGCGCTCGCCAAGGAGCCCGAGCGCCGGTACCAGTCCGCGTCGGACCTCGGCGCGGATGTGCGCCGGTTCCTCGCGCACGAGCCCATTCTCGCCCGCCCAGCGACCGCGGCGTACCACATCCGGAAGTTCGCCCGCCGGCATGTTGCCCTGGTCGCGGGCGCCGGGGTGGCGCTGCTCGCGGTCGTGGGGGGCTCGCTGGCCGTCGGCTGGCAGGCGGCCCGCACGAGCGCCGAGGCGCAGACCCGGCGCGAGGTGGGCGCGTTCCTGCGCGAGACGCTCACCTCGGTGGACCCCGAGCAGTCCGGCGGGCGGGCGCCCACGGTGCTCGACCTGCTCGACGGCGCCTCGGACCGTCTGGGTGATCGCTTCGAGGCAGCGCCGCTCGTGGGCGCCGAGCTGGCGGTGACGATCGGGGAGACCTATCACGCTCTCGGGCAGTTCGACAGGGCCGAGCCGCACCTGCGCCGGGCCGCGGAGACCTACCGCGCGGAGCTGGGCCCCGGGGAGGATCTGACGCTCGGCGCGGTGGCGTCGCTGGCATTCACGCTCCACGAGCTCGACCGCTCGGACGAGGCGCAGGCGCTGCTGGCGCCGGTCCTGCCGATCGCCCGGGGGCGCGCGGGCGCCGGGGCGGCGAGCGTGCTGGTCAAGCAGGCGATTGTCTACGACAACACCGGCCGCGAGACGGAGGCCGGCGATCTCTACGAGGAGATCTACAGGCTCAACCTCGTCCGGCTCGGCGCCGCCGCGGACGACACGCTCAACGCACGGATGAATCTCGGCTGCTTCCTCATGGAGCACCAGCGGTCCGAGGAGGCTCTGCCGCACCTCCGGGGCGTGGCCGACGCGTTCCGCGCAAAGCTCGGCGACGGCCACCCCTACACGCTCGCCGCGATCGCGAATCTCGGCGCGTGCTGCTGCAAGCTGGGCCGGCTCGACGAGGGCGCCGCCCTGCTCACGGAGGCGGTGGACCGCACCGAGGCCCTCCTCGGCCCGCACCACCTCCACACCCTCCGGCGCCTGAAGAACCTCGCGGTCGCGCAGGGGCAGCTCGGCAACCTGGACGCCTGGCGGGAGGCCTCCACCAGGCTGCTCCGCGACAGCGAGACGGCGCTCGGGAAGAGCCACACCCAGACCATCAGCGCGCTGGAGCAGTATGTGGCGGCCGTGGGTCTGGGGGGCGAGCTGGACCGCTCGGAGAGCGTCGCCCTGGAGTGGTACGCCTCGCTGCGAGACAGTGTCGGCGAGGACCACCGGTCCACGCGCCGGGTGGCGCTGCTGGTGGCCAATGTCTACGACGAGATGCAGCGCCCCGACGAGTACGCCCGGTGGCTCGACATCGCCGGCCGATCGCCCGGGGAAGACTGACCCGCGTCGCCCCCTAGCACCCGAGCGACCAGGCGCTCAGGAACGCGAGCACATCGAGGGTGTTGATCACGCCGTCGGCGTTGAAGTCCGCGCCCGGGTCGTCCGCGCCCCAAGCGCCCAGGAACGCGAGCACATCGAGCGTGTTCACCGAGCCGTCGGCGTTGAAGTCCGGCGCACAGGCGCAGCCGGCCCATACCGCGAGCGACGGGGCGTCGAGACCGCCGGCGTGCCCGAACTCGCCGGCGACGAACACGCCGTCAGGCAGGCCCGCGGCCCCGGGCGAGGGGATCGAAAGCATCGCCGTCACCGGCCCGTCCACGCCCGAGCCCAGCGCCGACCACGCGGCGCCGTCCCACCTCGCGATGCGGGAGACGGGCGTCCCGCCCGAGTGGGTGAACGAGCCGGCCGCGTAGAGCGCCGGGCCCGAGCCGTCGTCGAAGACTGTCAGATCGTGCACAGGCCCGTCGAACCCGGCCCCGACCTGACGCCAGGTCCCCCCGTCCCAGGACGCGACGCGCAGGGCGTCGAGGAGGTGCGGGACGCGGCTGAACTGGCCGCCCAGATAGAGCGCCTCGCCCGATCCGTCGTCGAAGACCGCGAGCGCCTCGACGACGCCGTTGATGGAGAAGTCGCCGTCGATGGCGGCCCAGTCCGAGCCGTCGAACTTGTACAGGGCCGCGAGCCCTCCGGCGGCGAACAGGGCCTCCCCGTCGCCGTCGTCGAACTCGGCGAACGCCTGGGGGACGGTGAACAGCCCGTCGCCGACCTCGCGCCAGGTCGACCCGTCCCAGCGGCGGATATAGCCCGTCACCGGCATGCCGACAAAGAGTTCCGCGGCGCCGGTGACCTCGGAGACACCCATCCATCCGGTCCATGTGTTGGGGGTGCCGGGGACGGCGAGCCACGCCTGACCGTCCCAGAATGCCAGCGACGACCGACCGGTCAGATACAGCGTGCCGGAGGCGATGAGCCGCGGGCCCTCGCCCCAGTCGAACACGGCGAGGTCGTTGATGGCGGCGGCCACGCCATCGCCGACCTGCTCCCAGGCCGAGCCGTTCCAGCGGGCGATGTGGTTCGCCGGTGAGCCACCGATCTCCGCGAAGTCCCCGCCGGCGTAGAGCGCCGGGCCGGACCCGTCGTCGTGCACCACGAGCGCGGTGATCTCTCCGATGAACCCCGGCGCGGAGGGATCGGGCGACCATCCCGGGGCGCATGGCTGGGCGCTTGAGGCGCAAGTCATGGCTGTGCAGAGACCTAGAACACGGCGAAAGAGGTTCTTGGTGTCGCGTTGCATGAACGGAGCGTACCCGCTTCGCCCGGTCCCCCAACCCCTCCAGATGGCGGAGGCGGCGCGGCATACCAGCGCAAAATCTACTCGCGCCAACGACATCGGCAAGTATTGCCGATCGGTGCCGCAGGCTCGCCAGGATCGGCTGTTTGTGTGCCGGTCGGGTGGGTGTGGGTAGCCGCGCACGCGGCGACGCGGCCGGGGGGCCGCCCGGAGGGTGACGGCATGGCGCGAGGCGAGTGGCTCGAGCGGCTTGAGGACCGGACGCTCTTCTCGGGGACGGACCCGATAACCACCGACCACCCGCTGTGGGCGATCCCGCGCGGCTCGGCCGTGATCGACGGCGTGCTCGACGAGGACCAGTGGGCAGGGGCGCTCCAGCTCGTGCGGTCGCTGGCATACAACGAGAATGTCGCTGCGACCGTGTACGCGATGTGGGACGACAACGGGATCTATCTCGCGGCCGATGTGCTGGACCAGCACCTGTGGGCCGACGGGCAGGGCGCCGGGGCGGGCGATCTCTGGGAGATCGAGACCGACGATTCGATCACCTTCTACTTTGATCTCGACCAGTCCCGCGACCAGTACTTCCAGGCGACCGACCTCGCCATCGCGTACAACATCGCGGGCTTTGACGATCCCAAGAACGACGCCGACGGGCCGGTCCGCCGGTACAAGTTCACCAAGGGCGACGGCGCCGGCGGGGCGCCCAGCGCCGGCTGGTTCGGCGATTGGGGCGAGATCAACGCCAACGGCCTGGACCCCGAGGACTTCTACATCCCCGACGGCACGGCCTACGCCACGACCACCGCCGGCACGATCAACGACGACTCGGACACCGACACCGGCTGGACGACCGAGCTGTTCCTCCCGTGGGCCGCGCTGGGGATCGCGGCCCCGAGCCACGCGGACACCATCGGGATGAACTTCGACCTGATCCTCGACGACACCGGCGGCACACGCGACATCAGCAGCCACCGGTACACCGAGGACCGCTGGGAGGGCTACCCGATCCGCGACGATCACCTGATCGGCGTCCACAGCACCTTCAACGAGACGACGCCCGGCATCGCCGGCCCGGTGAACTACGCCGAGACCATGTTCCTCGACGCCCGCGAGGGCGAGACCCCCGCGACGATCACGGACCTGGTCGTGGGCGACATCACCGGCTACAGCGGGCGACTGGTCTTCACCGCGCCCGCCGCGACCAGCGCCGGGGCCGGCCATGTGAGCGCGTACGAGATCCGCTACTCGGCATCCCCCATCACCACCGCGCAGGACTGGCTCGGGGCGACGGTCTACGGGAACCGGCACACCCCTCGCCTCGCCGGCAAGACCGAGAACATCCGGTTCATCGGTCTCACCCCATCGACGGGGTACCATGTCGCGGTCCGCCCGGTCGACGCGCTGGGCAACCTCGGCGCGATGAGCACCGCGTCGTTCACCACCCAGACCGCCACACAGGACCCCAGCGGCGGCCTGCGTCTCGTGCCCTCGCCCCTCGGGCGCACGCTCGTGACCGAGTCGGGCGAGCCGTTCCTCGCCGTCGGCGACCACCTCGGGCTCAGCTGGGCGTACACGCGACAGCTCTACCCCGGAGAGGTCTGGGACAGCGCCAACAGCACCTACCACAACTTCTCCGACCACACACCGATCGAGGGCCACTACAGCGAGTACTTCGACGAACTCCAGGCCCGCGGCATCAACACCATGCGGGTCTTCATCGAGCAGCCGGGCACGCAGTCGGTCAACAACCCCAACATGCCCTACGGCACCTACTGGATCGAGAGCCAGGTCGGCCAGTACAACCAGGAGATGCGCGGCTTCCTCGACAACCTGATCGACGAGGCCAACGCCCGCGGCATGTACCTGATCCTCTCGGCGTTCTCCACCTGGTACTACCGCGACGCCTTCGGCAGCGAGGGCCCCTGGTCCACGAACTTCGGCGGCCCGCTCACCAGCATCGACGACTTCTTCCAGGAACCCGCGACCCTCCAGATCGCCAAGGACCGCATGGCCGAGGTCGTCACCTGGGTCCACGAGAGCTCGCACCCCGAGCGCGTCATGGGCTACGAGATCATCAACGAGTGGAACGCCTTCCAGTGGACCGAGAACGAGGAGGGCGACGGCCGCGCCGACCGCGCCGCCGAGGTCGCCACCCGCGGCGCCTGGATCACCGAGCTGGCCCGCTATGTCAAGGCCCTCGACCCCAAGCGCCTGGTCATCAACCCGATCATGGGCGAGAACCGCGGCGGCGGCGTGGCCCGGACGCTCTTCTACAGCCGCGACTTCGATGTGCTCATGCCGCACCTCTACACCCTCGGCAACGAGGAGGGCATCCACAACCCCTCGTCCGACAGGGCGGTCCGCGCGGCGCTGGAGCAGGCCCGCGCCACGGCCATGTGGATGAACATGGTCGAGGACCGCAAGCCGATCCTGAACGGCGAGTGGGGGCCCGCGCGAGAGTCGTGGCCGGGGTGGTACACCTACTACACCGACCAGACCTACCGCGACGCGAGCTACTCCGACGCCGACGGGACCTACACGCTCGCCGAGGACGAGGACATCTACAGCTCGGTCGTCTGGGCGGGCCTGGCCTCCGGCCAGTTCGGCACCGCGATGCGCATCGGTTCGGACCTGCTCAACTTCGTCACCGGCGTCAACGAGAACGATGTCACCACCACCCAGGGGTACCTGCTCACCGACAACATGCGGGCCACACAGCAGCTCGTGTCCACCTGGTGGCTCAACTCCGTGATCGGCTTTGACTTCGGCGAGTACTCCCCCGACTCGCTCGTCGGCAAGCTCGGCGCCTCCTCGGCCGCGGGGCACTCGCTCTACGCCGTCGGCGCAGCCGACGCCTCCCAGGGGATCGTCTATGTCATCCAGGACCGCGACGCCAAGAGCGGGACGGTGAGCGACGGCGTGGTCACCGTCCGCGGCCTCAGCGCCGACACGCTCTACGACATCGAGATCTGGGAGACCGCGATCGGCGCCACCGGGGCCGCACGCGTCCTGCGCGGCGTCTTCAGCACCGACGGCTCGCTGTCCATCTCGCTGCCGGCGTTCGACCAGGGCGTCGTCGTCCGCTTCCGCGCCGTCGAGCGGGCGGGCCAGACCGAGACCGTGGCCGCCATCAAGGCCGGCGACAAGACCGTCTCCTTCTCCCTCGGCCTCGACAGCCAGCCCGTCGCGACGATCTTCAACAGCGCGAACGACACGACCACCACCGTCGACATCGCCGCGCTGACCAACTTCCGCGCCCGCGTCGCCGACATGACCCCCTACCTCACCAGCGACGGCATCGTCCACCTCGCCGCCACCGACGCCGACCACCACCTGTGGGTCTTCCACGGCAACCTCTCCACCGGCGTCTGGACGCTCCGCGACCTCACCGCCGGCATCGACGCCCCGGGCATCACCGGCGACCTGACCGTCTACCAGCCTAAGTGGGGCGCCATCCATATCGGCGGCCTCGACGCCCGCGGGCACGCCGTCAACTACTGGTGGGCCCCGGGACTCTCCGAGTGGCAGTTCTCCGACCTCACCGGCGCGATCGGCGGGCAGGAGATGGCCGGCGGCCTGGCGAGCTGGGTCGCGCCGTGGGGCGCGCTCAACCTCGCCGGGCTCAACGACGCCGGCGAGATCGTCGTCTACTGGTGGGTCCCCGGCATGTCGAGCTGGTCAACGCTCAACATGACCTCCCACGCCGAGGGGCCGCAGCTCCAGGGCCAGCTCTCCGCCTTCGTCACCCCGTGGGGCGCGATGAACATCATCGGGCTCGACAGCGCCGGCAACGCCAACGCCTACTGGTGGGTGCCGAGGGGCGCGGGCTGGGTCGTCAGCGACCTCACCGCCATCACCTCCACCGCCAGCTACGCCCAGGGCCTGAGCACCACCACCTCGACCGACGGCGGCATCAACATCTTCGGGCTCGACGACGAGGCCGACCTGCTCATGCTCCGCTGGACCCCCAGCGCCGGGCGCTGGGTGGGCAGCAACATCACCGAGGACGCCGGCGCCACCGCCGTGCAGTTCCCCGTCGGCGCGGCCTCCGCGGGCCGGCGCATGACCGTCGCCGCGCCGAGCCTCCGCGAGGACGCGGCCCTGCTGTTCCACACGCTCGACTTCGACGCGAACGCCTGGACCTGGGACCACCTGGAGATCAACCCCAGCCTCGCCTGACCCGGCGCCGAGCGCCCGACCCGGCGCCGCGGCCCCGGTTGCCGCGGCGCTTTGTGCTACGCACACCCCGCGTTCCACGCGTTCAGGAAGGCCAAGACATCCAGCGTGTTGACAGAACCGTCGCCGTTGATATCCGCCCACGCCTCCCCGGCCACCCAATCGTTCAGGTACGCGAGGATGTCGAGCGTGTTGGTCTGCCCGTCACCGTTCCAGTCGCCCAAGCAGTACTCGATCGGCGCCATCCACGACCCGCGCCCCTGCGTCGCGACGATCATCCGCTCACGCTGCGTGTCGAGGTTGATATCCACCACCGGCGCGTGCGGCACGCCGGGCGGGTAATCGTGCCAGCTGTCGCCGCCGTCCACCGAACGCAGCAGCCCCGCGTCGGTCCCGGCGTAGATCGTCAGACGCGGCATCCGGTGATCCACCGCGACCACATTCACCGGGATGTCCGGCAGGTTCTGGTCCAGCGCCTCCCAGGTCTGGCCCGCGTCGGTCGAACGACGGATCTGCGTCGTGCCGAAGAACGCCGTCGCCAGGTACACCTTCCGCTCGTCCGTCGGGTCCACGAACAGCTCGCGGGTCACCCGCGGCCAGCCGGGGTGGTTGTCGAGGATCTGCGTGAAGGTCTGCCCGCCGTTGGTGCTCACCTGCACATTGCCGTCGTTCGTCGCGGCGTACAGATAGCTGGGGTTCGAGGGCGCGATCGCCAGCGCGCGGATCGCGCCGGCCCCGTCCGTCAGGTCGCCGGACCAGGCGCTCCAGCTCGTCCCGCCGTTGGTCGAGCGGTAGACCCGCTCCGAGCCGTAGTACACGGTGTTGGTGTTGCTCGGGTCGATGACATACGGCGGCAGGAAGCAGTTCCGCCCGCCGATCCCGTTGCCCGCGAAGCTGAAGCTCGAGCCGCCGTTGGTCGAGCGGTACAGGCTGCCGGTGCCCTGGTACTCGCAGAACATGATGCTGGGGTTGGACTGGTTGATCTGCGTCCACCCGCCGTCGCCGCCGAGAACGCCCGCCCAGACGGTCGTGTTGTTGGTGCGCCGGTTCGTGCCGTTGTCCTGGAAGCCGCCGAGCATGAAGTCGGCGTTCGTCGGGTGCGTCGAGAGCCCGGCGTAGAACTGCGTGGTCCCGACCTGCGTGTTGAGGCTCGTCCACGAGCTGCCCAGGTTGGCGGACCGGTGGATCCCCCCGTCGTTGCCGTTCAGCAGCCTCCCCGAGGCGTCCCACGCCGTCGCGTGCAGGTCGACATGCGGCGGGGTGACCGTGCTGCCCGACGCGCCGATATAGCGGGTCATCGTCAGGCCGCCGTAGAACACCGTGTTGGGATCGTCCGGCTTGACAGAGACGCAGGAAAGGAACCAGCCGTAGGACGACTGGTCGACCGTGCCGCGGGCGTACCAGGTCGCGCCGCCGTCGTCGGATCGGTACCCGCCGATGGCCGACGCGCCGCTGCCCGACGAGGACGAGGGGCGCGTGAGCAGGGCGTACAGCGTCTGCGGGCTGCTGGGAGAGACATCCAGGCTGATCCGCCCGATGCCCGAGCTCGGCAAGCCGCCGGCAAGCTTCGCCCAGCTCGCCCCGCCGTTGGTGGACTTGTACACGCCGTTGCCGCTGTCGCCAAAGACATTGCCGATCGCGGCGTAGACGGTCTGCGGGTTTAGCCTGTCGATGGCGATATCGCTGGCCTCGACCGCGGGGATGCCCGTGGTCAGGTGCGTCCAGGTCACGCCGCCGTCGGTGGACTTGAAGGCGCCGACCGGCCCGGTCGCGCCCGGGTGGCCCTTGGCCGCCGCGAGCGCAGGGAACCCGCCGGCGCGCGCCACCGCCGCGTAGAGCGTGCCGGGGTTCTGCGGGTCGATGACGAGCTTGGAGAAGGTGCGCCCGCCGAAGGTGGCCTCGGCGAGGTGGGCCCATGTCGCGCCGCCGTCGGTTGTCTTGAAGACACCCAGCCCGTAGCGGGAGTGGTTGGCGTAGTTGGCCTCCCCCGTGCCGGCGTAGACGATCTGGTCGTTGGTGGGGTCGACGGCGATGGCGCCCGTCGCGGTGGTGGGCATGCGGTCGGTCAGCGCCGTCCAGGTGACGCCGCCGTCGGTGGTCTTCCACACGCCCCCGTCGGCGCCGCCGATGTAGTAGAGATTGGCGTTCGTCGCGCTGCAGCCGATGGCCGAGACGCGCCCGGAGTACCCGCCGCTGTCGGAGATGGGCTTGGGGCCGAGCTCCTGCCAGCCCTGCGCGAGGGCGCCCGGGGCGCCCAGGCACAGACCGGCCGCGAGCGCCAGGCCGATGGTCGTACGGTTGCGGATCATCGCGTCACCTCCCCGGCGCGAACCTCGAAGGTCAGGGTCGCGGTATGCACCAGCCAGTCGGCCTCGCCCGTCTCGTCGGGCGCGACGGCGTGAAACTCCACACGCCAGCGCCCGGCGCTGGGGATGGTCAGATTCGCCGTCGCGTCCTCGGTCAGCGCCACGGGGAACGACTCCCCGGTGGTCGTGTTCGTCGCCGTCACCACACCCCCGGCGGGGCCTGGGATCGCGCCGTAGATCTTGAGCGGCAGGTCGCCGCCCGGCGTCAGCATCGTCGGGTCCAGCAGCGGGCGGATCTCCACCGCCTGGCCGGTCTTGCTGGTCGCGATCGAGACCGGCTCGGCCCCTTCCGCCGAGACGCGCACGAGCGCCTTGGCCGACTCGACGCGCCGGACCGACACCTCGCCGCCCTCGGGCAGCGCCGGCGTGATCGCCCCGCGCCGCTCGGCGGGCAGCGCGCGGGCGAGGAACCGCCCGAACGCCTCGACGCCGACCGTTTCCAGCCCGGGCTTGAGGTCCAGGCCGAGCAGCAGCACGCCCGGCCGGTCGGCCGTCCACACCGCGCCCGGCACGCCGGCCTTGCCGAGCGCCGGCAGGGCCTCGAGCGTGTCGCGGTTGTCCTGCGTCCACGCGGTCCGGGCGAGGAAGTGCGCGACGCGCTCGGCGGGCCACGCCCGCGCCGCGCCGCCCTCGAAGACCGAGATCCCGACCCGATCCCCCAGCCCGACCGTCGCCGAGTCCGGCTCGAGGAACCGGGCCTCCTGCGCCGCCGCACACCCCGCCGAAGCGGCGAGGACCGCCGCGATGATTCTCCGCCGTTGCATGGCCACCCTCCTGTTGCGTGCTCCCGCGCCGGGTGCGCGCCGGCGGGGAGATCCCCGCCGGCGCGCGCGCCCGTCATCCTTCTACCCGATCAGCACCCGGCGTTCCACTCGTTGAGGAACGCGAGCACATCCAGCGTGTCGATGTTGCCGTCGCCGTTGTAGTCCGCGCGCGGATCGTTGGCGTTCCAGGCGTTCAGGAACGCGAGCACATCGAGGGTGTCGATCTTGCCGTCGATGTTGAAGTCGCCCGCGGCGTGGCGGTTCTCCAGGCCCCACTCGGCCATCCGCACCAGCGCCGGGTAGACCTCCTCGCTGTTGGGGATGATCTCGCTGGGCTGGATCACGAAGTCAAAGCCCCGCAGCTCGAAGCTGAAGTTGATGGTGTCAACCTCCCCAAGGAACCAGTCGATCGCGCTGCCGGAGACCGCGTACAGGATGTTGTAGCACTGCCCCTGATCGTAGTTGTGGCCGTGCACCGCACGCACGATCTGGTCGATCTCGTTGCCCAGGCTCGTGAAGGTGCTCGCGTGCGGCGGCTGGGAGCCGGTGTACCCCCAGGGCCACAGGATGTACTCGCCGTACGAGTGGATGTCCGACTGCATCGCCAGACGAGGGCGGGAGAGCGACCAGTCGCGGAGCACCTGGGTCTCCGGCTCGCTGAACGGCGCCGTGCCCCGGTAGACATCGCTGTTCGGGTCGCCCGACGACCCGCTGTTGAGCCCCCACTGGTAGCCCCAGTTGCGGTTGAGGTCCACGCCGTAGGAGCCCCCGCCGTTGTTGCGACGGTTCTTGCGCCAGTAGCGGTTGTTCGTCCAGCTGTACACATACCCGTCGGGGTTGCTGACCGGCACGATCAGGATCTCGGACCGGTCGATCAGGTCCGTGATCGACTGCACCGTCCCGTACTCGGCCAGCAGCCTGTCCGCGGCGTACATCGCCACCATCGGGCTGATCCACTCCCGGGCGTGCTGGCAGGCGTTGTACAGCACCGAGGTCTTGCACGCGGGATCACCGTAGTTGTCGTTGGCGATCCGCAGGCCGTAGATCGGACGCCCCTGGAGCGAGCTGCCGAGGTTGACCACCTCGGCGATGTCCGGGTTGTTCGCCGCCAGGGTGTTGAGGTACGCGTTGATCGCGTCGAGGTTCTTGAAGTCGTCGAACCAGGCCCGCCCGGCGCCGCCGTTGCGGAGGCGGGCGTTCTCCGCGTCCACCGCAGCCTGCACATTCTCGTTCACGATCTCGTAAACAAGGCCCGTCGCGTCCAGGTCGTCGAGCATGTCGGGCGCGAGCATGAACTCCCCCGGCACGCCCGGCTCGAGGTGGTGGCTCCACTGGTCGGCCCCGAGCGCCAGCAGCGTCCGGACATCGGCCGTCGAGCCGAGCTCCACCCGGACCACCTTGTACCCGTCGTGCCGCACGACCGGCCCGGTCGCGTCCGGCTGCGCGACGGCAGCAGAGGCGAGAAGTGTCATCGCGGTCATCACATAACGCATCGTCAGACTCCCATCGTTGTTTCGCCGGCGCTAGCAGCCCGCCGACCACGCGTTCAGGAAGCGAATCACATCGATCGTGTTGATCGACCCGTCGCCGTTGAAATCTCCCCTCGGATCGCCCGAACTCCAGGCGTTGAGGAAATGCAGCACATCGATCGTGTTCACCAGGCCGTCCCCGTTGAAGTCCGCCGGGCAGGCGTCCGGCGCAAACTCCAGCGCCCCCATGTCCACCACCTCCGCGTACCCCTGCCCCGGCACGCCGGTGTCCGGCGTCCCGGGGTCGTCGGCGAACCGCGCCGCCCCGCCCGCGTCCCGCGGCGTCGCCTCCGCCGTGTCGCCGTCGCCGTCGAGATCGCCCGCGTCGTCCGCTACCAGCGGGTTGCTCCCCGCGTCGATCGCCGGCGAGCCCGCCGAGAGCGCCAGATCCCCGCCGAACGCGTCCACGAACAACGGATCCCCGCCGATCGTGCCCGTCCCGCCGAAAGACCCGTTCCACCCGCTCACCAGCGAGTAGTCGACGGTCACCAGCCCGCCGAAGGCGTTGAGCTGGTCCTCCATCGCGTTGCCCTGGCTCGTGTTGCCCCACAGCACGCTGTTGCGGACCTGCAGCGCCGTGGTGGCCTCGTTGATGCCGCCGCCGTAGCCCTGCGCCTGGTTCCGCGCAAAGCTGCACCCCGTTACCACCGCCGCGGAGTCGCCCAGCGACATCCCGGCGCCGTCGAGATCGACGCGGTTGTCCCAGAACCAGCTGTTCGAGACCACGATCTCCGACTCGAACGCGTCCATGCCCCCGCCGTACCAGCCCGCCGCGTTGCTCACGAACGCGCAGCCCTCCACCCGCGCCGCCGACCCGAGGAGCCCCAGCCCCCCGCCCGCGTACTCGGCGCTGTTGCCGGCGAAGACGCAGCCCTGGAAGAGCACATCGCAATCCTCGTAGAACATCGCGCCGGCGCCGGAGTAGGCCCGGTTGTTCTCGATCCTGCACCCGCGGACCCGCAGCCCGGTCCGGTACCCGTAGATCCCGCCCCCGTACCCGTCGTTGGCCGCGTCGCGAACCGTGAACCCGTCGAGCACCGCCGTCGAATCGGTCTCGAGCGCCTCCACGATCGTGTAGCAATTGTCCGCCGGGTCGCCGCCGACGCCGAGGTCGCCGCTCAGCACCGTCTCGTTCGCCGCGACATCGCGCTGGCCCAGCTCGGTCTCCCCGCCGCCGGCCCGCGACAGCCCCTCAAACCCGCCGTAGAGACCCAGCCCCGAACGCATCGGGAATCGGCTCCACCGGTCGCCCGTCCCCGAATCCGGCGTGTACACCCCGTCGGCGGCCCAGATCTCCCGCACCGCCGCGCAGGTCAGGTTCGAGACCGCCAGCACCTCGCCCAGGTCGCGCCGCGAGGTCTCCCAGCTCAGCCCGTCCCCCTCGGTGTGCGGGTCGCCGTCCACGAACACCCGCGCCTGGCACTCGTCCGGCACGCCGTCCCCGTTCGTGTCCTCGCTCGCCCCGCCGGCGATGTCCGCCCCGTCGTCCACCCCGTTGTTGTTGCAGTCGGCCAGACGCAGGCTCTGCCGGTAGTTCGCCAGCACCGTCCGCGACTGCGAGACCATCAGCGCGTTGTACGCCGCCCCGGCCTCCCCCGGCGGCACGCCCAACGCCTGGCCCCCCGGGCCGGTCAGCGTCGGGTTCGAGAAGTAGGGCAGCGTCACCCCGACATACGACATCACCGTGCCGTAGGTGTCCGGCCCGTTGTCGTAGAAATGCCCCCAGCAGTACGAGTACGGCGCCGAGACATCGTTCTCATGATCGTGCGCACACCCGAAGTTGTGCCCGAACTCGTGCGGACCCGTCAGGACCCCCCCGCCCGCCGAACGCCAGTTCAGACAACTGAACGCCGCCCCCTCATCCCAGATCCCCCACCACGCCGCCCCGCCCGTGAACCGCGTGTCGTCCACGATCAGCATGACGCAGTCGGCCCGGTCGTCGTCCCGCCAGCCGTGCACCCCGTCCATGTACCCGTCCGCCGGCTCGCTCACCCGGACCAGATGGTCCAGCCAGTCCGGCGCGCTCTCGTCGTACGCGACCTCGCGGAAACCGGCCAGGTGCATCGCCAGGTCCGGGATCCTCGAGTTGCCGAACACCAGCGTGGTGGAGTCGAGCGTGTTCTGCACCCGCGCCAGGAGCGCCGCTGGCCCCCCCGCCGCCGCGACCGCCGCGGGCGTGTACACCACCAACACATCCACCGTCCCCGGGTCGTCCGTGCACACCGCCGCCCGCCCCTCGCCCGGCCCCGGCCCACCGGGCCCATCCGGCATGCCCGGCCCGGCCGACAGGCCCGCGGGCTCGGCCGGCCTTGCCTCGCGCGGCGCCGGACGCATTCCCCCCAACCCTCCCAGACAGTCCGGCCCCTCCGACGGCGCCCACTCGGTCAGCACGGTCCCCTCGGCCCCCGCCGGGGACAGCCCGTACGCCCCGCGGGAGGTCCAGACCCCGGCGCACAGCTCGCCACCCTCCAGCGTGAGCGCGAAGCCGCCGAAATCGTCCCCGAGCACCCGCCCGCGTAGCGATACCCCCGTCTCCCGCCGCTCGACCGCCTCGACCGCCAGATGCACGCTCTCCCCATCGAACAGCGGCAGCACCAGCTCCCCCCCCGGCCTGGCCCCCGCCTCCACCCAGGCAACCCCCAGCCCGACGGACGCGGACCGCACGGGCTCATCGCGCGCGGCCGCGCTCGGGTCCGAGAACCCGCCCGCCAGCCATGCCGACAAAGCCACGACGCTGATCCCGCAGCGATCCATCCGAGGCCTCCAAACCCCACGGCCGCCGCAGTCTACTCGGCCCTCCGAACAACACCAACCCTATTCCATCCCCTCAGCACCCCGTTGCCCAGGCGTTCAGGAACGCCAGGACATCCTGGGTGTTGACCGAGCCGTCGTCGTTGAAATCCGCCTGCCGCTCCCCGGCCGCCCACAGGTTCAGGAAACCGATCACATCCTGCGTGTTCACCACCCCGTCGCCGCTGACATCGGCGCGGCAGTCGTCCGCCAGCGCGTCGGCCGCGTTCAAGATCCCATAACCCTTGACAAACAACGGATCGGGCTGGCCGTTCGCCGTGTAGTAGTCGGCGGTGCTGAACAGGTGCTCGCGCAGCTGCGCGGGCGTCCACCACGGGCGAGCCTGCACCAGGCACGCCACCGCCGAGGCGACCAGCGGCGTCGAGAGCGAGGTCCCGCTGGCGGTCGTGTAGCTCGTCGAGTCGTACGGCCAGACCGTGAAGGTGTCCGCCCCGCGCGCCAGCACCTCCGGCTTCACCCGCCCGTCGGCCGTCGGCCCGTCCGAGCTGAACCCGGTGATCGAGCCCTCGTTCGACACCGCGCCGCAGGTGATCACCTCGAGCGCGTCGGCCGGCGCGATCAGGTGGCTCGTGCCCGGGTCGCTGTCGTTGCCCTCGTTGCCCGCCGCCGTGCAGCAGTGCACGCCGTTGGCCGTCGCGATGTTCACCGCGATCGTCGTCACCGCGGTCTGCCCGTCCAGATCGCCCTGGGTGTACCAGTCGATGTACCCGAGCGAGCTGGTCGCCATGTCCCCGCCGTGGGCCTCGATGAACTCGAGCCCGGCGACATAGTAATCCTCCTCGACCGGAGTCTCGCTCGTGATGTCCTCGGTCTTGCAGAGGATCACCGACGCGTCGTACGCCCCGCCGACCAGCGCGTCCGGCGCGTACGCGCGGATCGTGCCGAGGATCATCGTCCCGTGCGAGTGCTGCCCGCCGTCATCACCCCCCTCGATCGAGGTGTTCCCGTCGTCGTTGATGAAGTCCCATTCCGCCACCACATCCACCGGGTTGTCGGGGTGATTGAACGCGTCGTGGGCGCGGTAGAACCCCGTGTCCAGGATGCCGACGATCACACCCCCGCCGGTGTACCCCTGCGCGTGCAGGTCCGTCAGCCCGATCTGCGCGAGCTGCTCCTCCGCGTACCCGTAGAACCCGCGGGCGCCGCCCCCGCCCGACGCGTCGCCGGGCCCCGGCTCGTCCCTGCCCCCCGCGCGCACCGGCTCGACCCGGGCGACGAACGGCAGCCGGGCGATGGCCTCCACCGCCCCGGGCCCGGCCTCCACGCTCACCGCGTTCAGCCAGCGGCTCTCGACCCTCACGCGCCCGCCCGCGCCCTCGATCGCTGCGAGGTACGCCGGCGCCACCGGCAGGTCGCGCGCGTCGAACAGCCCCGGCGCCGTCCGGCGCAGCTCGCGCCGCGCGATCGCCCGCGCGTTATAGGTCGTGGCCAGCGCCCCGATCGCGCGCTGCTCCGCGCCCGCGTCGGCGTACCCCTTGTCCGAAAGGAACACCCAGACGGGCCCGCCCGCCGGCCCCGCGTACCCGGCCGCCGCGCCCGCGCTCAGGGCCGACAACACCCCCGCCAGACAGATGCGCCTCATTGCTGTGCTCCTCGCCGTCCACGGTACCCGATCCACCAGCGGGGCGGAACGAAAAACGCCGCCCGCCCCGGCCCCGGCGGTTATTCGGGGCACCCGAAGTTCCACAGGTTCAGCCAGATCAGCATGTCCAGGGAGTTCACCCGACCGTCGAGGTTGAGGTCGGTCTCCGGGACCTGCGACACCCATGCGTTCTGGTACGCCACGAAGTCCAGCGTGTTCCGCTCGCCGTTGGCGTCCCAGTCGGCCAGGCAGTCGTACTGCACCACCGCCTCGAACTCCAGCCCCGCCGGCTCGAACGCGCCCGCGTCGCTGCACACCCCGACCGTCAGCGAGTTCGCGCCCGGCACGAGCAGGCCCGCTACCTCTTCCTCGAGGAACGGGTCGGCGCTCGGCCAGCCCAGCAGGTCGTGACCCTGGAAGCTCCGGTCCTCGCCCAGATCCGACACATCGTCCGCCGTCAGCAGCAACGACACCGGGCGGGTGTTCACGAACGCAAGGCCCAGGTCGTCGGCGTTCGCGACGCCGTACACCGCGCCACCCCGGACCACCGGCGGCATCATGAACCGCACCCTGTAGAACGCGCTGCCGCAGTTGTCGAAGGTCACCTCGTCGGCCCCCGCCAGGTACGACGCGCTGTCCACGAACGACCTGTCCAGGTGCTCCCCGCACTCGAACGCGTCACGCACATGCAGGTCCGCGTGGCGGTTCGCGATGTCCTCCCAGCCCAGCGCCGGCGGCCCGGCGTTGATCTGCGCGAGCTGCTCGTCGACCAGCCCCACGACCGGCCGGACCTCCCCGAGATCGCTCGAACTCAGCGACAGGCACCGGCGCCGAGAAGGCCCGTACGCGAAGCGCTCGGGGTCGTCGTCCCCCGCCGAGTACGACAGCCCCAACCGCCCGTGGCGCCCGTGCGGGCCCCGGTCCACCGCCACCTGGCTCCCGCACTCGTCGAAGCTGTAGTACGCCTCCAGCCCCGGCTCGTCCCCGGAGAGCGGGGTGAACATCGCGCCCGCGATCTCCGACCCGCTCCGCACCACCGACCACACGCGAACCTCGTCGAACGACCCGCCGACGAACTCGCTCGCGCCCGGGTAGTCGTCGCCGATCGCCAGCAGCGCGTCAGGGCCCGACGGCAGGATCGCGGCGCCGAGCACCTTCTCGGCGTCGAGCTCGCCGTCGATGTACAGCCGAGCCGTCTGCCCGTCGTAGGTCACCGCGATGTGCTGCCACTCGTCCAGCACCATCGGCTGGTTGCCGATGATCGTCTTCTGCCCCTGGTTGTAGTTGATGAAGAACCGCAGGCGCGTGTCGGTCTGCTGACCGATCCCCAGGTCAAACGAGCTCACATCCCGCGAGCCGTGCGTCACCACGCCCGCCGTGTACAAGGGGTGCAGCGCCCTCGGCCGCACCCAGGCCTCGATCGTCAGCTCGGGGTAGACAAAGTCGCCGGGCGTCGTGATCAGATCATCAACGCCGTCGAACTCCACATACCCCACCCCCGCCGCGGGCTGCGCCGCCGCCGCGCCCGCCAAGGCCAGAACGACCGCGCCAGACAACCAACCCCGATGCTTGCACATGTTTCTCTCCTCGCCGCCGGACCAGAAGGCTCCGCCGAGCCCATACAGAAGCAACCGGCGCCAGATCAGACCGGCAGAGGAGTCTACTGGATGCACACCGTCGAATCTAGGGGATTCACGACATTCCCCGCCCGATCAGCCGCCGCCCAGCTTCCGCAGCAGCGTCTCGCGGACCGTCTTGGCGTCCGCGCTCCCACCCGAGCGGGCCATCACCGCGCCGATCAGCCGCCCGACCGCCTGCACCTTGCCCTCGCGGACCTGCTGGGCCACCGGTGCCAGCTCGGCGATCACCTCGTCGCACCAGGCCTCGAGCCGGCCCGTGTCCCGCACCAGCAGCAGGCCCCGATCACCCGCCAGCGCCCGAACCTCCGCGCCCGGGTCCTCGCAGCACAACCCGAGCAGCTCCTCCATCGCGTTGGCGCTGATGTCCCCCGCCTCGCGCAGCCGGACGATCTCCATCGCCTGCGCCGGCGTGAACCCCAGCTCGTGCACCGCCACGCCGCGCTCGTTGGCCCGGCGCAGCCCCCCCTGCAGCAGCAGGTTCGCCGCCAGCCGCGCCGCCCCGGCGCGGTCGACCCCGCCCGCCGCCAGACCATCCACGATCTCGTCATAGAGCAGCGCCGTCCCGCGCTCCTCGGCCAGCGCCGTCGCCTCGGCCCCGCCCAGGCCCGCCTCCGCGCTGTACCGGTCCATCCGCGCCAGCAGCCCCTCGCCCACCCCCGCGCGCACCCCGTCCAGCCACGCCCCGTCCACGAACACCGGCGGCAGGTCAGGGTCGGGGAAGTACCGGTAGTCGTGCGCGTCCTCCTTCTCACGCTGCAGCACGCTCACGCCACGCTCGGCGTCCCACCCCCGCGTGCTCTTGGCCCCCGGCCCCATCACCCGCCCATCCTCCAGCCAACGCCGCGGCTGCTCGCGCAGCTCGTACGACACCGCCTCCCCCAACGCCCGGAACGAGTTGAGGTTCTTGATCTCCACGATCGGCGTGGTCACCACACCGCCGCCGCGCAGATGCACGCGGCAGTTGATGTTCGGCTCGAACCGTATGTGCCCGCGCTGCATCACCCCCTCCGTCACGCCCAGGAACCGGCACATCATCCGCAGCAGCTTGCCGAACGCCACGCACTGCTCGGCGCCCGTGAAGTCCGGCTGCGTCACGATCTCCAGCAGCGGCGTCCCCGCCCGGTTCAGGTCCACGATCGACCCGTCCAGCCGCCCGCCCCCCGGCAGGTCGTGCAGCAGCTTGCCCGCATCCTCCTCCAGGTGCGCCCGGATGATCCCGACCCGCGTCCGCGCCCCCGACAGATCAAACACCCCCCGGTCGTCGATCGCCGGCACATCCAACGCCCCGTCGAAGCACAGCGGCAGGTCGTACTGGCTGAGCTGGTACGCCTTCGGCAGGTCCGCGTAGAAGTAACTCTTGCGGTCCCACCGGCTGACGGACGCGATCTGGCACGAGAGCGCCAGCCCCACCCGCATCGACATCTCCACCGCCGCCCGGTTCATCACCGGCAGCGCCCCCGGCAGCGCCAGCACCACCGGGTCGATCAGCGTGTTCGGCGCGGCCTCCTCAGCGCGAGCGCACCCCGCGAACGCCGGGCTCGGCGCCCGCGTGAACATCTTGCTCCGCGTCGCCAGCTCGACATGGACCTCCATGCCGATGATCGGCTCCACCCGCTCGATGTCACCGGCTGTGTACGAACTTCCAGTCATGCCACCATCCTACCCGCCGCCGAACACTCTCTCGCCCGATCACCCCATCACGCACTCACCCCCTCATCCCCCCCGCGCCGCCGCCAACCCCGCCCGCAGCGCCCGCCGCTCCAGCCGCCCGGCCTGCATGATCGTGGTCCCGCGGGCCGCCGCCACTTCCTCCAGCGTCCGCGCCCGGCCGGCGTCCAGCCCGAACCGCTCCGTCAGCACCGCCGCCAGCCCGGGGTCCATCGCCGCGCGCGCGCCGGCGAGCCTGCGATCCGGGCGCACCGCCCCCGCCCACGGCGAGACCAGCAGCGTCCAGTCCGGCGCGCGGGTCCCCGCCAGGATCCGGACCTGCGCCCGCTGCCGCCCCTCCCCGGCCTCCCGCTGCGCCAGCGCCGGGCGCACCCGCGAGACCATCAGCCCCACCGGCGCCGCCAGGCGCCCGCTCTTCCACGGGTCGAACGCGTCGAGCCCCGCCCGCAGCCCCGCCAACCCCGACGCGATCGCCTCCAGCGCGTCCTGGCCACGCACATGCGCCAGCTCCATGCCCAGCGTCGACTCCAGCGTCTCGAGCACCAGGTGCAGCTGCGTCTGCGCCAGCGCCGCCCGCAGCCGGTCGGCCCAGCGCAGGTCCGTCTCCGCGCGGTCCAGCGGGCCGGCGTCCGCGTGCGAGCCCGCCATCGACGCGATCAGCCCCGACGCCCGGGCCCGCAACGCCTGCTCGGCCCGCGACCACGCCCGCTCCTGCACGCCCACCGGCACCACCCGCGCCCGCATCATCACCAGCAGCTCGGTCATGTCGCCCGGCGTCGGCGCCGCCTCCACCGCCCCCAGCGCCGGCGCGCCGAGCACCTCTGCCACCCCCCGCTCGTCCAGCCCTCGGGCGACCGGCGACACCGGGCCCAGGTCCAGCGCCGCCAGCCGGCGCAGCCGCTGCTCGTTGATGATCCTGTGGATGCCCGCCCGGGTCCGCCCGTACCGACGCACCAGCTCCCCCGGCTCGATGCCCCGGCGCCAGGCCCGCTCGATCACCCGCTGCGCGCGCGCGCCCAGCGCCCCGGGCTCGCCGAAGAGCACCGCCTCCCCCCGCGAAGCCGCCTCCCGGTCGTGGCGCAGCAGCACCTGCCGAACCCCTTCTGCCGACCGGTCGAACCGGCCCGCCAGCCGCTCGGTGATCTGCGTGACCGAGAGGCCCAGCAGTTCCCGGTACCGGCGAGCCCGGGCGACCATCCGGGCCTCCGTCACGCCGTCGATGCGGCTGAACCCCGACGCCCGGGCGAGCGCCGCGCCGTTCGCCGCCGCGAACGCCGCCGTCGCCCGCTCCGTGAAAATCAGACGCGTCGACCCGTCCGGCGCGTGCAGCCGGCGCGCGATCAGCCCCCGCCGACGCCACCGGCTCAGGGTCTTGCGGCTCACGCTCCAGCGTTCCGCCAGCGCGTCGGCCGTCGCGTGCGCACACCCGAGGTCATCAGCCCCCAGCGTCGCGGCGTCGCACAGGCGCTCGACCAGCGACGAGAGATCCGCCACCAGCGCCGCCCCGGGGATCAGCGCCGGGTCCGCCATGTCCGGCCGGTAGCCCGTGACCCGGAACACCACCCAGTCGGCCGGGTACTGCAGCGCCGGATCCAGCTCGCCGGCCAGCGCCTCGGCACGGTCGATGTCGCGCAGGACCGCCCCCCGCGGCGCAAACCGGAGCTCCTCGGCCAGATCGACCAGCGACTGCGTGTGGATGCGCGGGAGCGGGGGCACGGCTCAAGGATTGCCCGCGCCGACACGCCCCGCCAGCGACCCGCGCCAGTCCGCCCACACCACCGGCCTGTCCGGCGCCAGGCCCATCGCCGCGGCCTCGCGCAGGAACCGCTCGACCGCCTCCCGCTCGCGGTCCCCCACCCGGTACCGCAGCAGCTCCCCCACATAACGGTGCGCCAGGTCGCCCGGCCAGTGGTGCTCCGGCGCCCGCGTGCGGATCAGCCACTCCAGACGCCCGAGGTTGTGGCGCAGCTGCCGGTCCAGCAGCGCCGCCGCCGCCGCGATCCGGGGCGAACCCGCCTCCCCCGCCCGGCACATCCACGACGCGTACACGAACGGCAGCCCCGTCATATCGTGCCACGCCTCGCCCAGGTCGAGCTGGTGCGGGTACCGGACCGCCGGCGGCGAGTCGGTCACCACCTTGTCGCCGATCAGCAGCATCGCCTCCGGCCACTCCTCCGGCCCCGAGGCCGAGATGCGCTCCCGAGCGTTGAACGCGACAATCTCCGGCGCACGCCCCAGACGCCCACGCAGGATCACCTGGCACAACGCGACCGAGGTATGGCTCTCCGTGTCGGCGTGCAGGCGCGTGATCTGCTCAAGCGGACGCGAGGAATACAACCGGACCGTCATGGTCGGCCCGTCGCACCCGATCATGCCCACCGGGAGCACCGCCAGCGGCACACCACCAGATACTGCGTCCACGATCGACGCGAGCCCAATATCTGCAGCGCCGGACCTGATCATGTCCGCGATGTGCGACGGGGCCGCCGCGGTGAGTTCGATCCCCTCGGCGCGCTCCAGCCCCTCGATCAGCGGGCGGGTGTTGAGATACCTCACGACGGCGATGCGGGTCTTCAACATACCCGAGGGTAGGTTTCCTGGACTCCCCCGACGCGGGAATCCGCGCCAACCCGCTTGGAGCCCGAGCGGGTTCTGGTAGAGTGGCCCATGAGACAAGACACGCGGCGTGGGGTGCCCGAGCACTCGGGCGTTTGCGCTGCACACAACGGCGCCTGTGTGGGCCCAAACAGAGGAGAGATCCCTATGAAGTGCGCAGTTGTTTCAGTGTTGGTTGTGGCCTCGGCCGCCGGGTTGGCCTCGGCGCAGATCATGATCCCCGACTCCACCAGCGACGATGTGATGCTCTTCGACGCGTTCGACGGCTCACTCCTCAACGCCAGCTTCATCGACCTGTCCCCGGTCGGCGCCTCCACACCCATCAACGCCATCCAGGTCGGCAACGAGATCTGGATCAGCGATCAGGTCGCCGACTCCATCTTCCGCTTCTCCCTCGACGGCAGCACCCACCTGGGCACCATCACCGGCGGCATGGACAACATCCGCGGCATCGAGTACGCCGGCAACACCGTCTATGTCTCCAACTCCGGCGCCAACAACGGCGCCCCCGGCGAGTCCGTCGTCACCATCGATGTGCCCTCCCTCGCCATCAGCGGCTTCTTCCGCGTCGGCGACGACCAGTCCGGCGACCCCTTCGATGTCCTCAACTACCACGGCGACCTGCTCATCAACGACATCGACGGGCAGGACCTCGAACGCCACGCCACCGACGGCTCATGGCTCTCCACCTTCCACAACTCCGACGGCGTCAGCGGCATCGACTTCCCCGAGCAGATGGCCCTCACCAGCTCCGACACCGTCCTCGCCGCCGGCTTCAGCAGCCCCTCCGGCCTCTACGAGTACGACGCCGCAGGAAACCAGATCAACTACTGGGCCCTCGGCTCCGGCCTGCGCGGCGTCATCGAGCTCGGCAACGGGAACATCCTCTTCACCGACGGCTCCGGTGTCCATGTGTTCGACCGGGCCACCGGCGGCGTCACCACCTCGCTGGACGGCGTCAGCGCCCGCTTCGCCGACACGCTCATCCCCGCCCCAGGCGCCCTGAGCATCCTCGGCCTCGCCGGTCTCGCCGTCGCCCGCCGGCGCCGCTGATCCCGCACATCAACCCGGGCCGCCCCGCCTCGCGGGGGACCGGACGGGAATACCCAACCGCCGGGCCGCACAGCCCGGCGGTTTTTCCTGCGCGCCATCCCCGCCGACCGACATAGGAAGTGGACGCGGGAGGCGCCATGCGCAGCGACAGTCTCATCCTCATCGGCGGCGGCGGGCACGCGGTGGTCGTCGCCGAATCCGCCCTCGCCGCCGGCCTCACCGTCGCCGGCGTCTACGACGACGACCCCCGCTGCGCCGCCGCCCGCCCCCCAGGGGCCGTCCCCCACCTCGGCCCGCTCGGCGCCTTCCCTGCCGCCCCGGCGTGGATCATGTGCCTCGGCGACCTCGCCGCCCGGGCCGCACTGCTCGAACGCCTCGGTAACACGGGCCCGGCCACCGTCGCCCACCCCTCCGCCGTTCTGGCCCCGTCCGCGTCCGTCGGGCCGGGCGTCTTCATCGGACCCCGGGCGGTCGTCCACAGCCGGGCCCAGATCGCCCCGCACGCCATCATCAACACCGGCGCCATCGTCGAGCATGATTGCCGGATCGGCGCCAACGCCCACCTCGCCCCCGGATCGGTGCTCGGCGGGGCCGCGTGCGTCGGCGCGGGAACGCTCGTCGGCCTCGGCGCGGTCATCCTGCCCGGCGTGCGGGTCGGGTCCGGCTGCGTCGTCGGCGCGGGGTCCGTCGTGCGGGAAGATGTCCCCGACGGCGCCAGGGTGGTGGGGGTCCCGGCACGGGCCCTCGCCCGGTAGTCAGCCCCGCCCGCCCGGGCGGCCAACGATCGCCCATGGCCCCACGCCCCAGACAGCCCGGAGATACGCCCGCCCCCCGGGGCAACCGCCCCAAGTTCGTCCCCAACACCCCCAAGGGCACCACCTTCAGAAAGCCCGCGCTCGAGCTGTTCACCTCCACGCTCTGGGAGTACCCCAGCCAGCACTACATGCCCGACCACGCCGGCGCCGGCGGACGCCCCACCGTCCAGGGAGACCCCAACTACCCCGGCGCCACACCAAGCTGGGTCATCTGGCAGCTCATCCAGCGATACACCAAGCCCGGCGAGCGGGTCCTCGACCCCATGTGCGGCAGCGGCACCACCCTCGATGTCTGCGCCGACCTCGCCCGCGAGGCCAAGGGCTTCGACATCAACCCCACACGCCCCGACATCGAACCCGCCGACGCCCGCAAGCTCCCCCTCCCCGACGCCTGCTGCGACCTCGTCTTCGTCGACCCACCCTACTCCACACACATCAACTACTCCGACCAGCCGGGCTGCATCGGCAAGCTCGACGCCGGCGGACGCGACGGCGGCAGGGCCTACTACCAGGCCATGGGCGCGGTCATCGCCGAGATCGACCGCGTCCTCCGCCCCGGGCGCCACGCGGGCCTCTATGTCAGCGACTCCCGGCGCGAAGCGGGGGAGGGACGCACCGAGTTCATGCCCATCGGCTTCGAGCTCTTCTCGCTGCTCCGCGAGCGGTTCGAGCCCGTCGACATCGTCGCCGTCGTCCGGCGCAACACCAAGCTCCACGAGCGAGGACGGATCTCCCGCGCCCGAGAGACCAACGCACTCGACCGCGGCTTCAACTACCTCTTCATCATGCGCAAGCCCCCGAGACGGGCCAGATAGGCGAGCCGCCCCGCAGCCGCGGCGGTTCGCCTTCCCCGTCCCCGGCGGGACAGGGCTCCTCGGCGACTCCTGGGCGCCGCGACGACCGGCTGCGCGTCTTGACGAGCCCCGAGCGCAAGCTCGGGTTCACGACGGCTCGCTCCTTGCGCGAGCATCCAGACCCTGTGCTCGCGCACAGGGCTCGTCAAACCCGCGGGAACAGCGCACGATCCGCATCGCTCTCCGCCGCTCGGCCCCCACTCTGCATGCCGGACCGTCGCCCCACCTCGAACGCTCAGCATCCCGGCTTGGCGACCCACTCGTGGAGGAAGGCGATGACATCGCGGGTGTTGACGAGGCCGTCGTAGTTCCAGTCGGCGAAGATGGACCGCTGGGCCCAGGCGCCGAGGTAGGCGATCACATCATCGGGGGTGACCGAGCCGTCCTTGTTGTAGTCGGCGCGGCAGGCGGGGCCGAGGTAGGCGACGAAGCCCTCGGTGTTGCCGTCGGGGTTCAAGCCGTAGCCGACGATGGTGCGGCCGTCGGCGGAGACGGCGTACGCACGCTCGAGGTACCAACCGTCGGGCACGACCACTCCGTTCTCGACAAGGACATCGACGAGCCATCGCATGCCGCTCTCCGATGTCCAGTAGTACGGGCCCGTACGGGGCGGAGCATACGCTTCACCCACGATGACCTCTCCGTCCCACGAGACGCCGTACGCACGGTTGGTAATGTCGTTGTTATCGATGCGTCCGAGCCCAACCATGCCCTCGGCGGCGGTCCAGTGGAACGACTGGTCCCCGCCGGTTGCCGCGGATGTGCCGACGATCACTGCACCATCGGCGGAGACTGCCGTCGCACCGCTCCGGAACGATCCACCATCCAGGTCCCCGAGGCCTTGCATGCCACCAATCTGCGTCCATCGGAACGCCTGCACACCCAGCTCGGACCGACTATTACCAACCAACACGCTGCCATCGGCAGAGACCGCGGTTGCGGCACTGCCGAAGGCGCCGCCGGGCAACTCCCCCAGGGGCACCATCCCGGAGTCGCGTGTCCACCGAAAGGCCTCCTCACCTTCGGCAGAGGCGCCGACTCCCACCACAATCGCGCCACTTGCGGAAACACCCAACGCGAAACTCCGATAGTCGCCGCCGGGAAGGTCCCCAAGACTGAATGTGCCGGCCTTGTCAGTCCAAACCAATGCCTCCGTGGTGCCATCGAGCACAAGAGCCGCAACGATGGTGGTCCGGCGACCATCGATGCCGCCCCGGGTATCGGATTGGACGCCGGGGGTGAGCGATTGGAGCCCGGTCTGCCGCGTCCATCGCGCCGCTTCGCCGGAGAACCCGGAGGTCACGCTCGTGCCGGCGACAACCACCCCGTCGCCTGAGACACCGCCTGCGTGACTCGCGAAAAAGCTACCCGGAAGGTCACCGATCCCGGTGAAGAAGGGCTGTGCCTTGGCGGGAGCGTGCAGTAGGCCCGCGGCAAGGGCCGCGGGCCATACCACGGTTTGGGCGACTCGGGTTCCCATGCCGATCCCTCGGCCAGATGCACTCACGGGCTGACCACCAGCATGCGGTTGATGAGCACACTGATGTTATCGCTGTAGAAGTTCGCAGTGATGATGTCATCGAACCCATCGTTGTTGAGGTCCGCGATCTGGACGGTGGCCGGGCCCGCGATCGGGCTGCCGAGCTCGAAGATGTAGGCCTGCGAGGCCGACGGCGATTGGAAAGTGCCGTTGGGACGACCGAGCAAGACCCCAACGGCCCCCTTCCAAGGGGCGAGGATCGGGTCCGGAACGGGGTTGTCGAGGGCGACAACCAAGTCGGTGTTGTTCCCGCCGTTCAGGCGCGCAGTCGCGATCCCGCGGGCCTTGACGGTGCCGAGCGCAGAGAACAGCGTGTACTCCAGGCTGGAGTTCTCGCAAGGAGACTGGAATCCGCCGGCGCTGTCGCCAAGGAACACGCCGACGACGCGATCTTCCCGGTTGACAGCAGCGAAGTCGAGATCGGAGTCCGCCCCAAACCTGCCCCCGGCGATGGTGTCAAAGAGCCACGCCCCGGTGCCGCACCCGGTGGGTCGCGCCAGATTCGTGAATCCAAACTGGAGCCCACCCAAATTCTCGACCACCGTGATCTCGTCGGCGAGCGGATCGGGGCACACGAAATCCGTGAGGGCCTGCCCGGGCTGGCCCACGAAGTAGTCGCCCGCGCAGATGTCCCCGGGGGCGACGGCTTCGCTCACCCCCATCGCGCGGGCTGTATCCTCGAACGCGAGAATACCACCGACGGAGATGTTCTCGAAGACCACGAAGTAGTCGCGCGGGTCCGAGGTGAAGTTGCAGTCGTCCGCGGCCGCGATGATATCGATATCACCGTCATTGTCCGCGTCGGCAGCAACCAAGCCTCGCAGCGTGGCAAACGGCGTAATCCACATCTGCGCGTCGTAGTCGAACTCCCCGTTGCCCAGGTTCTCGAACACCATCATGACTCCGAGCGGCCCACCCGGAAGGTAGCCGAGCAACACCAGGTCGGGCCCGTTCTGTCCCGACACATCCGCGAAAGCGAGCTCGGTCGCGAAGACGGGAGCGATATTGGTCGCCCAGTCGAACGCGAATCCCGCGGCCGGATCGGTGTCCCAACTGCCGGTGTTGCGCAACACGCGGATGATGCTCCCCAGTTGCTCCCCGTCACACTCCAGCGTGTCCCACCCCGCGCCCGCCACCGCGAGTTCGGGGAAGCCGTCCTGTCCCGGCAGGCCGCTCGCGTCGAGGAAGTCCGCGGCGGCCATCCCATAGGGGTAGGTCACGAACACATCGAAAACCTGCGGCGGATCGAACCGGGGACCTTCTGGCCCGGCTGCCCCACCGCCGAAACAGCGGCGCACCCGATGCACCCCACCGCCGCCAACGCCCGTCCTGCCCAGTTCGACCTATTCGTCATGGCCGTCTCCCGTTGGGAGACCGACCGATCCCCGGCCGGTCTCGGTCCCTGTGAAGCCCGGCCTGTGAAGACCGGCCTGTGAACATTCGTTCGACGCATCAGCACACCAGAGTCCGCAATCCTGTCAACCGTTCTTATCGGAAGCGGGAGGACAATGTTGCAGTCAGACCGGCCACTTCGTTGCGATGTTCCGCACCCCCATATCTGGGGGGTCGAGAAGCGATCACGACTCACGGCTCGGAGAGCCGTACTACCAGCGAGCCGCGCCCCCGCCTCCCTCACGCCGTCGAACCCTTCGCCCGACGCTTCTCGTCGATCTGGTCGTCGTAGTTCCAGTGCATGTTCACATCCGCCGTCCCCGCGTCGTACGCGTACCGGCCCCGCGGCTTCTTCGGACCCAGCTTGCCCGTTACCCACCCATCCAGCAGCATCGTCTCCAGCGTGCTCATGCACTGGCCCACGAAGTACGAGCCCTTGTTCATCCCGTCCTGCGGCTGCGCACGCCCGCGGGCCTCGAACTCCTGATAGACATCCTGCAACAGCGAGTGCTTCCGCAGCACATCCACCACCACCCCGAAGTACCCGATCAGCGGCAGCGTGCCCCCGTCCCGGCGCCACGCGTCCGCCCGGATCGTCCGCCCCTCGCTGAAGATCGGCACCTCCGCCTTCTTCGCCTTCTCCAGGTTCAGCCGGAAGGTGTTGTAGTTGTTCAGCTCCCACCCCGGGTCCCCCTCGCCCAGGAAGAATTTCGTGACCTCCTTCACGCTGAGCAGGTCGAAGGTCGCCAGGCCCGGGCTCACGAAATCTTCGTGCCCGAACCCGCCGAACGAGAGCCACCGGAACGCCTGGCGCGGGTCCAGCCTCAGCCCCGCGTCCGACGCGATCTTCTGCGTGTAGTCCCGCAGGTCCGTGAAGCACCCGTTGAAGCTGTACCAGAACTCCGCGAACCGGATGTACTGGCTAATCCGACGGCGCTGCGTCGCGTCGTAGTGCTCCTTCAGCCACGCCGCGTCCTGCTCCCCCGCCAGGATCGCCAGCAGCGAATACGCCACGATCCGCGCCCCCGTGTGCGCCAGCGTCATCCCGCCCGACAGGATCGGGTCCGCGAACCCGCACGAATCCCCCACCAGGAACCAGTTCTCCCCGCACAGCCGGTCCGCGCAGTACGACCAGTCCTTCGTCGCGTAGAGCTCGCTCTCGAGCGTCGCGTTCTCGATCAGCCCGGTCACCCGCGGCTCCTCCGCCAGCGCCCAGCGGTACAGCTCCTCCGGCGTCTTGCCGCACTTCTTGAAGTACTCCGCCGGGCAGATGAACCCGATGCTCGTCCGCGTCGGGCCCAGCGGGATGAACCAGATCCACCCGCACCCGATGCTCAGGATCTGCACCCGCGTCGCTCCCACCCCGATCTCCACCGCCCACTCCGCGTTGTCCCAGTGACCCCAGATCGCGATGTTCTTCAGCGTCTGGGGGATCTGCGCGCTCACACCCATCGCCCGGTGGAACAGCCCGATGTTCCCCGCCGCGTCGATGTAGTACCTCGCCTCCACACGCGACCCGTCCCCCAGCACCAGCCCGGTGATCCGGTCCCCCGTGTGCTCGATCTCGCGCACGAGCGACTCCTCCCGCACCTCCGTCCCCATGCCCTCCGCGTGGCGCAGCAGGATGTCGTCGTACACCTTCCGGTCCACCTGGAACGCCGTGATCTTCCGCTGACCCTCGTACCTCGCCGGCCGCGCCTGGTCCTTGAAGTTCGCCGGCGGCAGGAACTCAAAGTCCCACAGGTCCGTCGTGTTCCCCCACCGATAGGTCGCCCCGATCTTGATCGGGAAGTTCGCCGCCTCCACCTTGTCCCACACCCCCATCTCGTGCAGCACCGCCCCGATCGGCGGCAGGTGGCTCTCCCCCACATGCTCGCGCGGGAACTTCTCCTTCTCCAGGATCAGCACATCCAGCGAAGGGTTGTACTTCTTCAGGAGCGTCGCCAGGGTCGAACCGCCCGGCCCGCCGCCCACGATCGCCACATCACACACGCGCGCACCTTCACCCACGGCACGGCCCTCGAACCTCGCGATACCCCACGCCGGGCCGCAGAACACGGCCTCCGGGCGCTCGCGGCCGCGACTGCCGCGATGGGCCGCAGCATACCGAGTCCCGCCCGCCGCCAAAAGCCAAATCTCCTACGAACCCGCCCCCACCCGCGCCGTGGAGGCGATCCACCCACCCCCCAGCACCAGGCCGTCCCCGTCGTACAGCACCAGCGCCTGCCCCGGGCTCACCGCCCGGCACGGGCTCGCGAACTCCACCTCAAAGCGCCCCGTCCTCCCCGAAGGCCCCGGCTCCCCCGCCGCCCCGATCCGCCGGACCCTCGCCCCGCACGCGCCCCCGTTCGACCGGAACTGCGCCAGGCACTCCATCTCCCCGTCCGGCTCCTCGATCAGCCAGGCCGCCTCGCCCACCACGCACGACGCCACCATCAGGTCCGCCTCGTCGCCCACCACCACCCTGTTGCGGACCGGGTCTCGCTCCACCACATAGATCGGCCGCCCCAGCGCCACGCCCACCTTGCGGCGCTGCCCGATCGTGAACCGGTGCTGCCCCCCGTGGCGCCCGAGCACCACGCCCTCCGTATCGACGATCTCGCCGCCCCCCGCCGCCAGCCCCGGGCGCCGCCGCTCCAGCAGCCCCGCGTAGTCGTCGTCCGGCACGAAGCAGATCTCCTGGCTGTCCGGCTTGTCGAAGACCGGCAGCCCCAGCCCGGCCGCGAGCGCCCGGACATCGGCCTTGCGCATCTCCCCGATCGGCAGCAGCATGCTCCCCAGCCTCTCGCGCCCCACCCCGAAGAGCACATAGCTCTGGTCCTTGCCGGCGTCGACCCCCCGCGCCAGCCGGGGAGCCCCGTCCCCATCCCGCACGACCCGCGCATAGTGCCCGCTCGCGACAAACCCGCACCCAAGCTCCCGCGCGTAGTCGTGCAGCTTCCCGAACTTCAGCCAGTCGTTGCACCGAACGCACGGGTTCGGCGTCCGACCCGCGCCGTACTCCTCCACGAAGTAGTCGATGATCCGCCCGAAGTCCTGCTTGAAGTTGCACACATAGAACGGGATCCCCAGCTGCCCCGCCACCATCCGCGCATCCGCCGCGTCCGACACCGAGCAGCACCCCCGGTGCTTGATCGACACCCCCGCCTGCACCCCATCCCGCGCTCGTGTGGCATGGCCACCGCCCTGGGTGGCCATGGGAGCCGCACAAGCCTCACCCCCTTCCAAGCTCTCCCCCACCGTCCCCAGCCGCATGAAACACCCGACAACCTCATACCCCTCGCGCAGCAGCAGCGCCGCGGCGACAGAGCTGTCCACGCCGCCCGACATCGCCAGCAGGACCTTTCCACGCGGGGAGGGCACACCCAAGTCTAGATGCGGCACGCCCCTACAGCCGCCCCCCGTCCGGAGGAGCATCGTCGCCGAACCCGTACGGGCCCCCCCGCTCACGCCCATCGTCCGGCCCCTCGACATCGAGCCCTTCCGACCGGAGCCCATCCGCCAACCCGTCGATCGCCCGACGGAGCAGGTCAAACCGACTCTTCGCCTCGGCCTCGTCCCCGCTCTCCCACAAGCCCGACTCGTCCACAACCTCAAGCCGCTCCATGTGCGGCTCGATCGCACGCAGCAGTTCCAGTACCCCCTTGTGCACGCCGAACGGCGCGAATTGCGTCTTCGTGAACGCCGGCCGCAGCTCGTGGTCGATGGTGAAATTCAGACGCACAGGCTCGCACCTGCGGTGAGGACGGATGACAATGCCGCGGTAGGGCCCCTCGTGCTCCACCCAACCCGGGTCGTCGCGATCCCGGTCCTCCATCACACCGAACGGGTCCTCGTACATGGCGAACATCCAACCCCGCCCAGCCGCGTACAGCTGCGCGGCGGTCAGGATCTTGGTGACCGCGTCGGACCGCCCGGCCCGCCCGGAGTAGTGACTCGTGATCCCCATACACCCACGCCCCTGTTCAAGCCCGTGTTGAAGCCCCAGGTCATCGCACCCCGGCGCCCAGTCCGACCCCCTCACGCAGCCTACCAGAACTGGGCCCGCGCGCACAACAGCGGACATCCACCCCCGTGCGCACAGGATCGCCCGTGGAGACGCCGTGCTCCCGGATTCTCCAGAAAAATCTGAGGTCCAGAAGCGGCAATCACTTACGCCAGAGTTCGCAACCACCAACATCCACCCGCGCGCGCGCAGGCGTGGGCGCGGCCCGTAAGGGTGAGGGCACCGCGCGGCCCGCTCTCGACAACTCGGTTCGGTCTCGTACCGGTGGCGGGGCGGGGGTTCCCCTTCTCGCACACCCCGGGTGGGGCTCCTTTGGCAAGAGCTGGTCCCCGGGGTTCACAGGCATGCCGTTCAAAGTGCAACAGCCAAGCAGGCCATTCAACCCTGCAAGGCAAATCCAAGGGACCCCCGCTCCGCTTCACCGTTTCTCGACAGCAACCGACGACCACCATGAGCCCCGAGAGCGTGTGCCACGGCCGTGCCGGCCGTGTGGCATCGGCCGTGTGGCATGCCCAGCATGGGTGGGCATGGGCTACCCCCGCGCCGCCGCCCCGCCCGCGCGGTGCGCCCGCGCGCGCTCGGCGCTCTCCACCGCCAACCGTTCCAGCGCGCCCGCCAGCGCGCTGCGCACTTCATCCATCGCCGGACACCGATCCCCCAGCACCTCCCGCAAGCTCGTCACCGGCCTCCCCGCCAACCCGCACGGCACGATCAGCCGGAAGTGCGACAGGTCCGGCTCGACATTCAGCGCCAGCCCGTGCATCGACACCCACCGGCGCACCCGCACCCCCATCGCCGCGACCTTCGACATCACGCCGTGGTGATCCACCCACACCCCCGTCGCCCCCGCGTCGCGCTCGCCCTTCACGCCGAACACCGCGCACGCGTCGATCACCGTCTGCTCCAGCAGCCGCATGTAGTCATGCAGCCCGAGCATGAGGCAGTTCAGATCCAGGATCGGGTACACCACGATCTGCCCCGGCCCGTGATAGGTGATGTCCCCGCCCCGGTCGGTCTCCTCCACCGCCACCCCCGCCTCCGCGAGCTGCGCCGCCGTCGCCACCAGGTGCTCCCGCGCCCCCTTCCGCCGGCTCACCGTGATCACCGGCTCGTGCTCCACCACCAGCACCCGCCCCCACTCCGGCGTCCCCGCCGCCCTCGCCGCGAGCACCTCCTCCAGGTGCGCGCACTGCAGCTCGTACGCCCCGCGATACCCCATCCGCCCCAGATCGATCACCCGCAGACTCACGCCCGGATCGTACGGCCGGCCACGCGCGCTGTATCCTCCGGTCAGGAGCGCACCATGCCCACCCGCCGCGACACCCTCAAGCTCTCCGCCGCCGCCCTCGGCGCCTCGCTCGCGCCGCGCTGGGCCATCGTCCAAGGACACGCCATGCCCGCCCCGACCCCCGATCAGCCCGGCCTCGCCCCCGACCCCCTCCCCCGCGTCGCCGCGTTCGAGCGCCTCGCCTTCGGCATGTTCGTCCACTGGGGCCTCTACTCCCAGTGGGGCAAGGGCGAGTGGGTCAAGCACATGTACAACATCCCCACCGACGAGTACATGCAGAAGATGGCCTCGTTCACCGCCCGCGACTTCTCCGGGCGCGAACTCGCCCGGCTCGCCAAGCGCGCCGGCATGAAGTACATCACCCACACCTCCCGACACCACGAGGGCTTCAGCCTCTACGACACCCGGGGCCTCTCCTCCTACGACATCACCCACACCCCCGCCAAGCGGGACCTCATCGCCGACTTCACCGACGGCTGCCGCGCCGAAGGCATCGTCCCCATGCTCTACTGCACCACCCTCGACTGGACCGACCCCCGCTTCGAGAACGACTGGGACGCCTACCAGCAGTACCTCCGCGACTCGGTCAAGCTCCTCTGCACCCACTACGGCAAGATCGGCGGCTTCTGGTTCGACGGCAACTGGTCCAAGAAGGACGCCGACTGGCAGGAAGACCAGCTCTACGCCGTCATCCGCGAGCACCAGCCCGACGCCATGATCATCAACAACACCGGCATCGGCAAGGAGGGCGTCCTCGGCCACCCCGAGATCGACTCCACCACCTTCGAGCGCGGACGCCCCCAGCCCGTCGACCGCGCCGGATGGCCCAAGCATGTCGCCGGCGAGATGTGCCACACCCTCAACTACCACTGGGGCATCGCCACCGCCGATTTCAACTACCTCTCCCCCGCCCATGTCATCGAAGAACTCTGCCGCTGCCGCCGCGCCGGAGCGAACCTCCTCATGAATGTCGGGCCCACCGCCGAGGGCAAGGTCCCCGACTACGAAGCCGCGGCACTCACCCGAGTGGGCGACTGGATCCGCGAGATCGGCACCGACGCCCTCTACCACGGCCGGCCCACCATCTTCGCCCCATCGACCGACGACGCCGAGAACCCCAACGAGGACTTCGGCCTGCTCGTCGCCCGTGAGGACGGCGACCACGAGTGCTACCTCTACTGCTTCTCCATCACCGCCACCGCCGACACCCGCGTCCACAACACCCACGCCCGCGGCCCGGGCCCGCGCGCCTTCACCGGCGTCCCGACCCAATTCACCAAAGCCACCTGGATGGACACCGGCGCCGAAGCCAAACTCGAACGCACCGCCGACACCCTCACCCTCCACGCCGACCCCTACCCCTACGGCATCAATACCGTCGTCCGAGTCGCCAAGCTGTCTTGATTGTGGTGCAGGCTTCCAGCCTGCACGCTTGGCACAGCACAAGAGAGATGTGCAGGCTGGAAGCCCGCACCACAACCCTACCCTCACCCACCAGTCCCGAAACCTCGTCGGCCCCTGGCGCGACTACCTCAACACACTGTCGGTCTGACAACCTACCTACCGCACCACGGCGCTCAGCGATCCCGATACCACGAGCTTGTCGAGGTACAGAAGTCCGACTCGTAGTCAGGACCGACGAACATCTCCAGGTAGTACCCACCGTCGGGCCCGGCCGAGTAAGTCCACCGACCCTTCCCAACCAGCGGCGGGCGCAGGACATCCAAGAACTGCGGCGTGAGCTCCTCCAGGGAGCCCGGGTACCGCCCCTTCGCCGCGTGATACCGCCCGAGCGCCTCGACGATCCCATCCGCCCGAGCCCGAGACTCGGCGTACGCACGCGGCGTATCGCGCAGCACCAGCCCATTCCCGAAGAGCATCCCCAGCGGGTCGTACCGGTAGAGGAACACCAACCCCGCGCACGCGATGACGAGCGCTGCAAGGGCAGTCCCAGCACACCCGCCGATCACCAGCCGACGCCGAGCCGCATTGCGCCGGGTCATCGCTCCTCCCGATACCTGATCCACTCCAGACACAACCCCTCCGGCGGCAGCGTCGGCCCCGCGCGGCGTCGATCCAACCCCGCGATGATCCCCGGCACATCCCCCGGCGCGATGTGCCCGCGCCCCACCTCGTGCAGCGTCCCCGCGATGATCCGAACCATGTTGTACAAAAACCCGCTCCCCGAGATCTCCATCCTCACCAACCGCCCCGGCTCCACCACGGCCCGGTTCTCGGTGGCACGGCTCTCCGAGCCGTGACTCTCGCCCCCTCTCCCGCCCCCGGCGGGAGAGGGCCGGGGAGAGGGCTCCGTCCCTCCTCCTTCTCCATCTCCTACATCCCCCCCTTCGTGCCTCCGTGCCTCCGTCCCTCCGTCCCTTCCCTCTTCCCAAACCTCACACTCAAACACCTCCCGCACCGTGCTCACCCGCCCGTGCCCCGCCGCCGCGAACGCCGCGAAGTCGTGCACGCCGACAAACCACCGCGCCGCCTCCCGCATCGCCGCCACATCCAGCCCCGACCAGGTGTGCCACACCGTGCGCCGATCCCACAGCGCCCGGTGCGGGCTCGCCCAGAAGCTGTAGCTGTACCCCTTCGCGACGCAGTCCCCGATGGGATCGAACCCGTCCCGCACCAGCTCCGCCACCACCACCTGCACATCCCGCGGCAGGCGCGAGTTCACCGCCCGCAACAGCCGATCCACCCCCCGCCCCACCGGCCAACCCCCCGTGGCACGGCTCGCGGTGGCCCGGCTCTCCGAGCCGTGTCCCCCCCCTTCGTGCCCTCGTGCCTCCGTGCCTCCGTCCCTTCCTCCCCCACCCACTTCGTCTCTCCGTCTCTCCGTCTCTTCGTCTCTTTCCCCACCCTCCGTGCCTCCGTGCCTTCGTGCCTCCGTGCCTTCCCCTCCCCCGCACCTGAACACCCCCACCTGACACCGCGCATGCACCCCCGCGTCCGTCCTGCTCGCCCCCTGCACCAGCACCGGCTCGCGCACCACCTCGCGCACCGCCCGCTCCACCACCGCCTGCACCGTCCGCAGCGCGATGCGGCCCGGCCTGCCCGCCTCCAGACCGGCCTCGAGCTTATTGATCGCCACACGCTGGGGCCGCTGCTCCGGGTGTGCGCTCGGGTCCGGCGGCTCCTGCTTCTGCCAGCCGGCGAAGTCCGTCCCGTCGTAGGCGATCGTGAGCTTGTAGGTGGGCATTTGGGCAAGCCTAGCCGGGGCCCCGGTGAAAAAACCGTTCGGCCCCGCAATGGCCCCCCGGCGGGGGGCGTTTGGCGGGTTGACCGACGGCGGCCGGGCGAGGGGGCCCGGCCGCGGGGAATCCGGAGGGCCAACCCGGGGCGGTGCCGATGCCGACATGGCACGGGATCGCCGCGCTCCGACGCACCGTTGCGCCCGGGGCGAGAGAGAAGCTCACGCACACGCGGAAAGACAAGGAGATCCACATGGTTCTGAGAATCACCCACCTGCTCGGCATCCTGCTCGCGGCGCTCTCGATCGGCGCGCCCGCCGCCCTGGCCCAGGACGACCCGGGCGAGATCACCCGCAGCGCCGTCCAGGCGATGCAGCGGGCCACCGGCAACACCATCGACGATATTCAGGCCGCTGCCGCCCGTGGCATCGCCGCCATCCAGCAGCTCGACGCCGACGGCGCGACCGACGAGCAGCTCGTCCGGGCCGCCCATCGCGCGGTCCAGGGCGTGCACCACGAGGCGGCCCAGGGCAACAGGCACATCAACCTCATCGCCAGCCGCGCGGCCCAGGCCCTCCGCGCACTCGACGCCGACCGCCAGTTCTTCGCCGCCGTTCACCAAGCCGCCCAGCGGTCGCACGAGGCCATCGGAACCGCGGCCCAGCGCGGCGTCAACGCCGTCCGCATCGCCCTGCAAGAAGCCCTGGACGGCTGACCACCCCCGCCCTCCGCGACAGTCCATTCCCCCCACGCCGCCCGCGCCCCGCGCGGGCGGTGCTGCAATCGTCGGGCGCGAGGCCCGGCGTCCCGCCTCTCGCACGCTGACTCCCGCCGGCCGCCCCCCCCCGCCCGGCGCCTACCGCTCGATATCGGCCCGCTTCACGACCGTCGGCGCGGGGCCGTCGTCGGGCCTGTCCTTGAAGCGCTTGTGCTCCTCGTCGGCCCACTGGTCGGCGATCCGCCACCAGATGATGACGAACACCGAGCCGACGATGAGGGCGAGGACGGCCCAGAGGATGGTGAAGAGCATGGTCTGATCTCCGCTACCCCTACAGCTCCACCATCTCCACCCCAGCCTCATGCCGCGCCTCGATCTTCGGCAGGCGCACCTCGGTCGCGAGGGCGGCCAGGCCCGGGTAGCGGTCGGCCATCTCGGCGCGGATGTCCGCGGCGTTGAAGAGGCGGGCGCGGGGGGCGACGACTTCGACGGCCTGGGGGACCTGGCCGGGCTGCTCGTCGACGATGACGACGCTGGCCCGGTGCTCGGCCATGCCGGGCGTGCCGTGGAACTCGGCGATGAGGTCGAGGGCGATCTGGCCCTCGGTCTTGGCCAGCTCGATGACGGGGACGGCCTGCTCGAAGGCCTGGAGCATCTTGCGGGCGCTCTCGAAGGTGCCGGCCTTCTCGGCCCAGGTGGCGCCGGGGATGACCACATCGGCGTGGTCGATGAGGGCGGTGCCGTGGGTGTCGATGAGGACGACGAACTTGCCGCCCTCTCTGCCGGCCCCGCGGTCGATCGCGTTGAGGGTCTTGGCGTCGGCCCAGTCGTGTCGGTAGTTGCCGGTGGCGATGATGGCGCCGATGTCGGCCTGCTTGACGCGGGCGTAGAAGGCGTCGGCGTCGAGGACCATCTGGCCGATGGCGCCGAGGACGCGCTGCACGCCGCGGGCGTTGGGGGCCTTCTCGGCGTAGACCTTGAACGCCTTGCCGTCGGGGGCGCCGGGCGGGAAGGACTGGTCTTGGCCCACGAAGGGCACGGGCCCGAGGCCGAAGATGGCCTGGGGGTCGATGAGCTTGGCGAGGGTGCCAAGGGCGTAGGCCTCCTCGCAGGTGAGGTTGGGGCTGACGAGCAGGGCGATGCGCTTGCCCGACGCCGCGGCGGCCTTGAGGCCGGCGATGGTGTCCTCGTACGCCCGCTTGTAGTCGTCCTCGATGAGGGCGCCGTGCTGGCGGCGCATGGGGGAGCGGAGGCGGTTGTCGGCGTGGATGTGCTTCCAGCCGTAGCGGACCTCGTCGGAGATCCACCAGCGGTTCACGGCCATGTTCTCGCGGGGCTTGACGCGGTAGACCTCGCCCTGGTTGTGCTCGATCCAGAGGTTGTCGCCGCTGGCGGTGATGCCGTCGATCGAGGGGGTCTGCCTCAGGAACCAGACGCGCTGGGCGAAGAGGAAGTCCTTGTCGAGGAGGGCGCCGACGGGGCAGAGGTCGATGACATTGGAGGCGATGGGGTTGTCGAGGGCGATGCCGGGGAAGATATCGATCTCGTTCTTGTTGCCGCGCCCGTCGATGTAGAGCTCGCTGGTGCCGCTGACCTCGCGGGTGAAGCGGACGCAACGGGTACACATGATGCAGCGGTCGCTATAGAGGAGGATGTTGGGCCCGACATCCTTCTTGGGGTTCTTGACCTTGGTTTCCTCGAAGCGGGACTCGCCCCGCCCGTACTGGTAGGAGTAGTCCTGGAGGAGGCACTCGCCGGCCTGGTCGCAGACGGGGCAGTCGAGCGGGTGGTTGATGAGGAGGTACTCCATCACCGACTGCTGGTTGGCGATGGACTTGGGGCTGTCGGTGTTGACGACCATGCCGTCGATGGCGGGGGTCTGGCAGGTGGGGAAGAGCTTGCCGCCCATGAAGGGCTCGAGCTTGCCCTCGTTGCGTGGGTTGGGCACCATCGCCTCGCCGAGGCAGATGCGGCAGGAGGCCACTATCGAGAGGCCGTCGTGGTAGCAGTAGCTGGGGATGTCGATCCCGTTGGCGTGGGCCACCTGGAGGATCATCTGCCCCTTGGTGAACTCGCAGCGGACGCCGTTGATGGTGATGGTGGGCATGGCGCGGGACTGTAGGGAGTGGGGCCGCACAGGGGCCTGGGGCCGGGGAGGGCGGGCGCTGGGGGAACGCCCGGCGGCTGGTCGGGGCGGGCAAGAGCCCTTGTCAGTCCACCCGATCCGGGGTGTGCTGGACGGTCCTGGAGGGGAATCCGCGGAAGTGACGAGAAAGCAGTGTCGTCGGCTTTATTGTGGATATACAAGTCCACATTCTAGAGGAGGCTCACCCATGAGTTATCGGACGAAGAACGTGTTGGTGGTCGGCATCGCTGGCGTGGCCGCTTTGGTCGGAGCGGCTTCTCCCACACCCGCCCAGGTCTCCTCGATCACTTGGCACGAGGTCGGCGACCCGGGCAACGAGGCGTGGGACGACCCGCGCTACCCGAATGCCAGGTTCCGAGGCCGGGGGAGCGTGGGGTACGCCTATCGCATGTCCGAGACCGAGCTCACCACCAACCAGTGGATCGAGTTCGTCAGGGCCTACGGGCCATACGCCCAGAACCCATTCGACCTCGACCTGATCGGCATCGGTATCTCGGGGCGCTATGTCGGCGGCGAGCTGGTCTACACCGTGAACCAAGCCCACGAGGGCGTGGCGACGATCACGAACTGGCGCTACGCGGCCCGGTTCTGCAACTGGATGCACAACGGGCAGGTCAACGAGGCGTGGGCGTTCGAGCGCGGCGCGTACGACACCTCGACCTTCAACGACGACGGGCCGCCCTTCACCGACCAGGACACGCGGTCGCCGGGGGCCAAGTACTGGATCCCCTCGATGGACGAGTGGATGAAGGCGGCGTACTACGACCCGGACCGCTACGGCGAGGGGCAGGCGGGCTGGTGGGACCAGCCGAACCGCTCGAACGAGCCGCTGATCAGCGCCCTGCCGGAGGACGGCGGACAGACCAACGCGGACCTCAACAACAAGTTCGGGTGGGGGCCTCACCTGCGGGCCGGGCAGTACCCCGACGAGCAGTCGCCGTGGGGGCTGCTGGATCTCTCCGGAGGGTGGTACGAGTGGACCGAGGAGTGGAACAGCCTCAACTCGGGCGACTACGACAGGTACACCAAGGGCTCAAGCTTCGATGACTGGGACTGGTCCGTAGCGGACGCGATCTATTACGGCAACAACTCGGCCTCTCCGGAAACCGCGTCGGGCCTGGGTGTCCGCATCGCGTCATCGATCCCATCACCAGGGGGGACCGCGGCGTTCGCGATCTTCGCCGTGTGCTTTGCACGCAAGAGAAGAAGGAGATAGCCGATGAAGCGTCTCCGGATTCTGGAGGAGGCTCACTCATGGGCTTTAGGACGAAGAACATGTCGGTCGTCCGGTTCGCTGGCGCGGTCGCCGTGCTGATCGGGGCGGTAGCGTCGGTCTCGGCCCAGGATTACGGCTTCGACTGGGTCACCGTCGGCGACCCGGGCAACCGGGACACGCTGCCGGAGGAGACGCCGCGCTGGCCTGATCTGAGCGCCGGCGGCGTGGACTACGAGTACCGCATCATGCGCACCGAATTGACGGTGCAGGATCACTTCGAGTTCGTGCAGGCCTGTTGGCAATACCTGCCGCCCGACCAACGCCGAATCAGCTCCTTCCTCGGCTTCTGGATCCGCTACCGCGGCGGGCCGGACGACCCGCAGTACTACATCGTCGAGGGCGCCGAGAACCGCCCGACCGAGATGTCCTGGCGAAACTCGGCCCGCTTCGCCAACTGGCTGCACAACGGCAAGGTCAACGAGCAGTGGGCCTTCGAGAACGGCGCCTACGACACCTCGACCTTCGGCGCCAATGGCGATGGCACGCTGACCGACCAGCCGGAGCACAACCCGGACGCGAGGTTCTGGATCCCCACGATGGACGAGTATGTGAAGGGGATGTTCTGGGATCCGGCGAAGAACGATGGCGACGGGGGGTACTGGCTGTTCCCGCACTCGAAGGATGTGGCGCCGATCCCCGGGGCCCCGTGGGACGGCGGCGAGACCAACGCGGGGAATGTCAACCTGCCGTACATGGATGTCGGGCAGTACCCCTGGGCCGCGAGCCCGTGGGGGATGCTGGATGGGTCGGGGGGGGTGCGGGAGTGGATAGAGCTCCTTACCCCCGACGCCCGCAGCAGGGCCATGCATGGCTCGATTCAATACGACCCGAACCACGACATCTGGGACCGGGTTGACGAGTGGTTGGCTGAGGATCCGACTTCCGCACGAGGCTTGCGTCTTGCAGCAGTGGTTCCATCGCCGGGGACTGCGGTGGTCTTTGCGATTGTGCTTGGCGGTCCATCAAGAAGAAGGAGGCTGGGATGAACGGTTCACAGAGGATGCTTGCGGCGATTGCGATTTGTGTCGTGACCGCGGCAGCGATCGCGCAGAACACACCGCCGGTGGTGACCTGGACACCGAGCAATGCCGGCAGCAGCACCGTCGCCTGGAATCAGGACGACAACGGGTGGGATGTCACACTCAACCGGAACAGCACACTGGCGCCCGCCAATGTGCTCGTGACTTCGCTGACCAGCGAGCCGATCGACTTCATCAAGCTGAACAACGGGACCGATCCTTGGATGACGACCCTGCGCGTTCGCGGCCCAAGTCAGTTCGCACCCTGCGGGCGTGTGGACTCGATCACCGGCGGGTGGCCCGAATGAGCACCCCCTCACGGGTGCCATCACTCGCGGCCTCTTTCTTCTCAGGTCCTCTCCCTCCTCTCCGCGCGCAGTGATGCCTCTCCCCTCTCCGGTACACTCCGCCGATGCAGCCCGAGTATCCCGACACCCCAACCCCGCGGAAGAAGATGAAGCGGGTCGAGGGGGCCAACAAGGCGAGGTATCTCACCTTCTCGTGCTACAAGCGCCTGCCGCTGCTCGACAACCCCGACATCTATGATCTGTTCGCCGAGCGGCTGGGCGCGGCCCGCGAGCGGTTCGGCTTGCGGCTCATCGCGTGGGTGGCGATGCCCGAGCACGCGCACCTGCTCGCCATGCCCGAGCCGCCCGAGCCGAGCTTGGTTCAACCGCTGTGGTGGTTCAAGCGTGAGGTAGGGCGGCGCGTGATCGCGCGGTGGCGGGAGATCGACGCTCCGATCCTCCAACGCATCACCGACAGCCGCGGGCGTTGTCGATACTGGCAGCGCGGCGGCGGGTATGACCGCGTGCTGCGGACCGACGAAGCGCTCCGCAGCGCGATCCGGTACATCCACGAGAACCCGGTGCGGCGGGGGCTTGTCGGGCGGCCGGAGGAGTGGGCGTGGTCGAGCGCTCGGTGGTACCGCGGCGAGCGAGAGGGACGGGTGGCTATCGATCCGCTGCTCTGAGTGGGCGGCCAAATCCGGAGGCATCACTGCGCGGGAAGAGGCAAGGGAGGGCCGGAGAAGAGGGAGGCCGCGAGTGATGGCACCCGGCGGATGATCCAGATCGACGGCCCGTTCGAGCCCGCGTACGACTACCTGATCGAGCCGGTGCGCTCAGGCAGCGACCGGCTCCGCTGCGACGACACGATCGCGAGCGATGTGCCCGTCTACGAGTGGGACTATCGGCTCCGCGTCGTCGAGCTCCAGGACATCACGCTCAACGGCCTCCTCCAGCCCGACGACATCAGCGCGTGGGTGGCCGCGCCGGAGGACACCACGCTCGACGGCGTGACCGATACCGCCGATCTGGTCGATGTCACCGGGGCGGTGGCGGAGTCGGGGGATTGGTAGGCGATGGTGGGCCGGCTTTCTGAGCCGGGTTTGTGACTCACGGCTCGGGGAAGCCGTGCCACCTGGTGCGGCATATCGTCGCCCTGCCCCATGCAGACCCCCGACCCGGCCAAGAAGCGACTGACGCGGATCACCTGTGCCCCGTTCACGGCGGACATCCTGCGGGCGGAGGTGGAGGCGCTGGGGTTTGAGATCCAGGAGCAGGACGCGGTGGGGGTGCATGTGGGGGCGTCGCTCTTTGAGTGCATGGCGCTGAACCTGCGCCTGCGGACGGCGCAGCATGTGCTGTGGCTGCTGCACCGGTTCCGGTGCCCGTCGCCGGACGCGCTCTACAAGGAGGTCGCGGCGTACCCGTGGGAGGAGCTGATCGAGAACGACGGGTATGTGAGCGTGGTGTCGAGCGTCGAGCACCCGAAGGTGACCAACTCGCTGTACCCGACGCGGGTGGTGAAGGACGCGATCGTGGACCGGATCGCGGGCAAGACCGGTGCGAGGCCCGACAGCGGGCCGGACCGGTCGCAGACGGTGGTGAACCTGTTCTGGAAGGGGGACCGGGCGTGGGTGTATTTGAACACCAGCGGCGAGCGGCTGGGGGACCGGGGGTACCGGAAGCTGCCGCACACGGCGCCGATGCGGGAGACGCTGGCGGCGGCGGTGCTGCTGAGCGCGGGGTATGACGGCAATGTGCCGCTGGTGAACCCGATGTGCGGGAGCGGGACGCTGGCGATCGAGGCGGCGCTGCTGGCGACGGGTCGGGCGCCGGGGCTGCTCCGGAGCAACTACGGGCTGCTGCACACGACGCTGGATATGGACGGGGCGTGGCGGGAGGCGCGTCGGGAGGCGGGCAAGTGCAAGCGGGCGAAGGAGCTGGGCCCCGTGCCGCCGATCGTGGCGAGCGATCACGACCCGTCGGCGATCGACGCGGCCCGGCGGAACGCGCGGGCGGCGGGGGTTGAGCAGCACATCGAGTTCGTGGAGTGTGACTTCTTTGAGACGCCGCTGCGCGGCGGGGGGGCTGGGGCGCCGGTCCGCGTCGAGGCGGATGAGACGCCGGGCCAGGGGGCGGAGTTGCCGGACTGCGTCGGGGGGGCTGAGGCGCCTGGCCAGGGCGAGGGGGCGGGATCGGCGCGGCCGGTCGGGGCAGATCATGGGGTGGGCATGATCGTGATGAACCCCGAGTACGGCGAGCGGATGGGGGACGCGGTGGAGCTGGTGGAGACCTACGAGCGGATCGGGGACTTCTTCAAGCAGCGGTGCGCGGGGTGGACGGGGTTCGTGTTCACGGGCAGCCGCGAGCTTGCGGGCAAGATCGGGCTCCGGGCGTCGGCGAGGACGCCGTTCATGAACGCGAAGATCGAGTGCCGGCTGCTGCGGTTTGCGTTGTATGAGGGGAGCCGGGGGGAGGGGTAGCTCTACACTCCGGCATGGTGCACGAGGAACTCCAGCGGGCGCAGCAGTTGTTGGCGGCGGGCCGGGCGGTCGAGGCCGAGCCTGTGCTGCGCGGGGTGCTGGCGCGGGAGCCGGGGTCGGCGCCGGCGATGGTGATGCTGGCGGGCGTGCTGGAGATCCGGGGGAAGCTCGACGAGCTGATCGGGCTGATGCGTCGGGCGCTGGAGCTCGAGCCGGGGTCGGCGCCGGCGCTGGGGGCGCTGGCGCGGGCGCTGCGGACGCAGGGGAAGTATGAGGAGGCGCTGGCGACGCTGGAGCCCTTGGCGGCGGGCGTGCCGACGGCGGACCGGGCGCTGGCGCTGGCGCCGATCTACAACGCGCTCAAGCGGTACGGGGAGGCGCGGGGCCTGGTCGGGCCGCTGGCGGGGGACGCGTCGCTGGCGCAGCCGGTGCGGGCGGCGCTGGCGTTCAACCTGGGGGACGCGCTGCACGGGCTGGGGGAGTTCGACGCGGCGTTCGCGGCGTACAAGCGGGCGAACGACAGCTACCCCAAGGCCTTCAGCCGGCCCAGGCAGCTTGCGCTGTATCGCGATCTGCGTGCGGCGTTCACGGCCGAGCGGGTTCGGGGGGGCGAGCGGGCGGGCGTGGACGGGTCGCGGAGCGTGTTCGTGGTGGGCACGCCGCGGTCGGGGACGACGCTGGTGGAGCAGATCATCGACGCGCACCCGCGGGCGTTGGGGGCGGGAGAGCTGCCGGACCTGCGGTTCGTGGCGGCGGACCTGGACAGGGCGTTGGGCGGGCGGGGTCCGGCGGGGTTCGCGGGGCTGACGGGGGAGCTGCTGGAGCGCGGGGCGCGGGCGTATCTGGGGCGGTTGGAGGAGATCGCGCGAGAGGCGGGGGTGGAGGCCGAGCGGGTCGTCGACAAGTTGCCGCACAATTTCGAGCTTGTGCCGCTGATCAACCGGATGCTGCCGGGGGCGAGGGTGATCCACTGCGTGCGTGACCCGGTGGACACCTGCTTGTCGTGCTACTTCACGGCGCTTGGCCCGGCGCACAGCTACTCGAACTCGCTGGCGGACTTGGCGTGGGCGTACGGGCAGTACCGGAGGCTGATGGCGGACTGGGCGGAGCGGTGCGATGTGCCGATGCTGGAGGTGCGGTACGAGGATGTGGTGGCGGATGTGGGGACGCACGCGCGGCGGATCGTTGACTTTGTGGGGCTGGGGTGGGACGAGCGGTGCCTGCGGTTCCACGAGAGCGAGCGGGCGGTCTCGACGGCGAGCGTGGACCAGGTGCGCCGGCCGATCTACAGCTCGTCGGTGGCGCGGTGGCGGCGGTATGAGAAGCACCTTGGGGCGTTGGTGGAGTCGTTGCGGGCGGCGGGGGTGGGGGAGGTGAATGGGTGAGGGGGTGAGTGGGTGGACGGGTCAGTGCGGCGGCGGGGTGGCGGGCGTGCTTGGGGGCACGGGCGGGTGCGGGGTTAAGGTAGACTGCCGACGGATGAGCGATGGCAGTCCCGACAGGTCGGAGATGCTGCGGGCGTTCCTCGCTGAGTGCGACGAGCCGTGCCCGGCGTGCGGGTACAACCTGCGGGGGCTGACGGGGGAGGCGTGCCCGGAGTGTGGGGAGGGGCTGCGGCTGCGGGTGGGGATGGTGGAACCGCGGCTGGGGTTGTTCGTCGCGGGGCTGATCGGGCTGGCGGCGGGGGCTGGGTTCCACACGATCCTCGGGATTCTGGCCTTGCCTCAGGCGCTGAGCAACCCGCGTGGTGGTGTCGAGGTCGTGGGGTGGGCGGTGCTGTATGGCGGTGCGGTGGTTTGTAGTGGCGGGCTGGTGGCGTGGGTGCGCACGAGACGCCGGATGCGTCGGCTCGGCACCGGCCTCCAGGTGTTCTGGCTCACGCTGGGCTGGCTCGTGCCGGCGGTGACGGTCGGCTGGTTCCTTTCGATGGTCGTCTGAGGCTCGGAACCCTTCCATCGTGGCCGCGTAGGCTCCTGTACGGGAGGTGTGGCGATCGGGTCTGGATCGCCGATAGACCGAACATGCCCAGAGGCACGCCCCATACCGATCTGTCGCCCGAGCTTCTCGAGCACATGAAGGCCATCAAGGCCAAGGCCATCGAGTACGGGCTTGACTTTTTCGAGGTCGTGTTCGAGGTGCTCGACTTCGAGACGATGAACCAGATCGCGGCGTACGGGGGGTTCCCGGTGCGGTACCCGCACTGGCGGTGGGGGATGGAGTACGACCGGCTGAGCAAGCGGGACGCCTACGGGATGGGGCGGATCTACGAGATGGTGATCAACAACGACCCCTGCTACGCGTACCTGCAGGAGTCGAACTCGGTGACGGACCAGAAGCTGGTGATGGCGCATGTGTACGGGCACGCGGACTTCTTCAAGCACAACCTGTGGTTCGGGAAGACCAACCGCAAGATGATGGACGAGATGGCCAACCACTCGACGCGCGTGCGCCGGCACATCGAGCGCCAGGGGCAGGAGACGGTCGAGCGGTTCCTGGACGCGTGCTTGAGTATTGAGCACTTGATCGACCCGCACTCGGTGTTCATGGGCAAGCGCGGGCACGGCTCACCGAGCCATGAGGGAGACGAGGAAGGCGGGGCTCACGGCTCGGAGAGCCGTGCCACCGGGGGACATGCTCTCGGGGGCCGTGCCACCTTCAGCCCCGACAAGCTCCCGGCCAAGGACTACATGGACCCCTTCATCAACCCGGCCAAGGAGATGACGCGCCAGCGGGAGGCGTGGGAGACCGAGCAGCGCGAGGCGAGGAAGCGTTTCCCGGCCGAGCCGGCGCGGGATGTGCTGGCGTTCCTGCTGGCGCACGCGCCGCTGGAGGACTGGCAGGCGGACATCCTGGGGATCGTGCGCGACGAGGCGTACTACTTCGCGCCGCAGGGGATGACCAAGGTGATGAACGAGGGCTGGGCGACCTACTGGCACTCGAAGCTGATGACGCAGCACTTCCTGGAGGCCAAGGAGATCATCGACTACGCCGAGCAGCACTCGGGCGTGGTGCACATGCCGCCGGGCGGGTTCAACCCGTACAAGATCGGCGTCGAGATGTTCAAGGACATCGAGCGGCGCTGGGACCGGGGCCAGCACGGGCCGGCGTGGGACCGGCTGGGCGACATCGGGGCCAAGGAGGCGTTCAACGACAAGAGCATGAAGGGCCGTGAGAAGATCTTCGAGGTGCGGAAGATCTACAACGATGTGAACTTCATCGACGAGTTCCTGACGCCCGAGTTCGTCGAGCGTCACCAGATGTATCAGTTCCGGCGCGACCCGCAGACCGGCGAGGTGCGGGTGGTGACGCGGGACTTCCAGCGGGTGAAGCAGACGCTCCTGTTCCGGCTCACCAACATGGGCCAGCCGTTCATCTATGTGGCGGACGCCAACTACGCGAACCGGGGCGAGCTGTACCTGGCGCACAAGTACATGGGGCTGGAGGTGGACGCGTCCAAGGGGGTCGAGGCCCTGCGGGCGATCGCCTCGATCTGGGGCCGGCCGGTGCACCTGCAGGGGCGGGTGAACGAGGAACTGGTCCTGATCAGCCTGGCCGGGCCTGAGGCCGAGCCCGAGCGGCGGGTGATCGGGGAGGGGTTTTCGCCGCCCGCGCACGCGATTGAGTAGCCCAGAGCGAACATCCGCGATCATTTGACCTCGGATCCCGGGGGCGGGTTCATCGGCGTGGCCGCCTCGTCGATGGGGTGTTATTCAACGGCCCCAGGGGAATCACGCATATGTCGGTACGGGATCCGAGAATTCGGTCGTCGGCCCTGCAGATCGTCGCGCCGTACTTGGCGCTCGGGGTCGTGTGGATCCTGGTGTCCGATAAGCTGGCTGCGGCGTGGGGAGGGGCCCAGAGCGCGGAGCAGTGGATCCAGACGGTCAAGGGCCTTGGGTTTGTGGGGGCGACCGGTGGGTTGCTGTACGCGTTGTGCATCCGGCGTTTCGGGGCGTTGGTGGTGGCGGAGCGGGAGCTTCGGGAGAGCGAGCGTCGGTTCAGCTCGATCATGAGCAACCTGTGCGGGATGGCGTACCAGTGTCTGGCGGACCACCGCGGGACGATGCTGTTCGTGAGCCGCGGGGCGGAGGCGTTGACGGGGTACAGCGTCGGCGAGCTGCTGCATAACCGCTCGGTGGTGTACGAGGAGTTGATCCACGCGGAGGACCGCGAGCGGGTGCGTGCGGCGGTGGACGCGGCGGTTTCGCGTCGGTCGGGGTTCGGGATCGAGTACCGGATCGTGGCGTGCGACGGGACGGTCCGCTGGGTGTGGGAGCAGGGTCTGGTTGTGCCGGGCCCGGGCGGGGACGCGGTGCTGATGGAGGGGTTTGTGTCGGACATTACCGACCGCAAGGCGCTGGAGTCGCTCGAGGAGGAGCGTCGGGTGCTGCGGGACTCCCGTCGTGCGGTGGACGAGGCGTTGGGGGCGATCGGGCACGAGCTGCGCACGCCGCTGGCGAGCCAGCGGCTGATGGCCGAGGCGCTGCTGGAGCCCGACCTCGACGCGGGCTCGCGTGCGGAGTTTGCGCGGGGGATTCTCGAGCAGACCGACCGCCTGACGGAGATGGCGACGAACATGCTGGAGGGGGCCCGGCTGGGGGAGGGTCACGCGGTGTGGCGTTGGGGCCCGCTGAACCTGTGCCAGGTGGTCGGCTCGGCGGTGGCGGTGATGTCGCCGCTGGCGTCGAGGTGGGGCGTGGCGGTGGAGGTCGCGTGTGGCGAGAGCGGCTGCGGCTGTCTGGAGATGCGTGGGGACGCGGACGCGCTGCGCCGGGTGGTGATCAACCTGCTGAGCAACGCGTGCCGGCACGCGCCGTCGGGGCGGGTGGTGGTATCGGCCGAGCGGGGCGGGGACGGGCTGGTGATCCGGGTCCGGGACGACGGGCGGGGGATGTCGCCGGATGTCCTGGCGAAGCTCGGCCAGGCGTTCGCGCTGAACACCGGGACGGTCTCGGACGAGGCGTCGGCGGGGGTGGGGCTGGGGCTTGCGATCTGCCGCCAGATCGTGGCGGCGCACGGGGGCCGGATGGAGGTCTCGTCACGGGAGGGCGAGGGGACGACGATGACTGTGACGCTGCCGACCGACCGCGAGGGGCCGCGGGAGTCGTTCGAGCCTGAGCCGATCCGGCTGGCGGCGTAGGGGGCTTGGTCGGTGCATTTCGGGCGGCGTGTGGTGGAGTGGCGGCCCCGCCGATAGACTCGGGTGACAGGTGAACCATGCGGCTCAAGAGCCTCTCCATCTCAGAAGATCGTCTGGCGGAGATCTGCCGGCGGCACGGCGTCGCGCGGTTGGCGTTGTTCGGGTCGGTGCTGCGCGAGGACTTCTCGCCAGAGAGCGATGTCGATGTGCTCGTCGAGTTCCCTCCGGGCGGGACGCCGAGCCTGCTTGAGCTCGGCGGCCTGCTGATGGAGTTGCGGGACTTGCTCGGGCGGGAGGTCGATCTGAAGACACCGGCGTTTCTGTCGCGGCACTTCCGGGACCGGGTGGTGCGCGAGGCCAGGACGCTGTTTGCCGCGTAGGGGAGAAGCCGCCAATCTCGACGACCGGATCCGTTGCCTGCACACGCTTGAGGCGGCGAGGCAGGCGATGCGATTTGTGCGAGGACGCGAGCGAGGCGATCTTGAGAGCGACGACATGCTCCGGCGTGCTGTAAAGGACTGCGTGCAGGAGATCGGGGAGGCGGCTGCGCGCGTGAGCGACGAGGGGCGTGCGAGAGCGCCCCGGTTGCCTTGGGCCAAGATCGTCGGCATGAGGCACATCCTCGTCCATGTCTACCACGACCTCGACAACGACGCCATATGGCGAGTGGTGGCGGACGATCTGCCGGTGCTGACTGCGGACCTTGAGGCGGCGTTGTCAGTATGGCCGGAGAGTTGAGCACGCGCGGCAGGATGCCTGCTCCGGATCAGTCGGGGTCCCGCACCCCCGCCTTCCACCGCGTCCGCAGCCCGTGCTCCACGCCCAAGAGGTCGAGCACTTTGCCGGCGACAAAGTCCACGAGGTCCTCGACGCTCCGCGGCAGCAGGTAGAGGCCGGGGTTGGTCGGGCAGACGATGGCGCCGGCGAGGGTGAGGCTGCGCATGTTCTCGATATCGATGAGGGAGAGCGGCGTCTCGCGGTGGCAGACGATCAGGGGGCGGCGTTCCTTGAGGGTGACCATCGCGGCGCGGCAGAGGAGGTTGCTGCCCGAGCCGCTGGCGATCGCGCCGAGGGTGGTGCTGGAGCAGGGCAGCACGGCCATGCCGGAGTGGAGGAAGCTGCCGGAGGCGATGAGGGCGCCGACATCCTTATTGGGGTGGATGACCAGGCGCGGGGCGGGGTGGTCGGGTGTCCAGGGTTGGGCGTCGGGGGGCGGGGGGCGGAGGCCCAGGGGCGGGGCGGCCGTGGGGTCGGCGCGGTGGGGGAGGAGGCTGGCGAGGTCGAGGCGGGTGACGCCGGCCTCGTCGGCGAGGAGGCGGCGGCCGTAGTCGCTGACGACCAGGTGAACCTCGTGGCCGGTGTCGAGGAGGACCTCGAGGGTGCGGAGGGCGTAGGCGGCGCCGGAGGCGCCGGTGATGCCGAGGACGATGCGGCGGGGGGGGACGGGAGCGGGGGGAGGCACGGGGGAGGGTAGGGGGAGGGGGAGGAACGAAGGAGGAAGGAGGAAGGATGAAGGATGAAGGATGAAGGAGGGAGGACGCGTCGGAGGGGGGTCGGGGTGGCCCGTTCAGGCGAGGGGGGGAGGTGGAGAAGAGGGGGGTGGGTGGGCGCACTATCCTGGGTTGTCACGAGGACACACGGGCTCCGAGCGGCCGGGAGGGTCGGATGTTGGCGAACGCGTATACACGGATGGCACTGGCGATGGCGACGGGGTTGGTGATGGCGGCGGTGGCCGGGGGGATCCTGGGCTTGGGCGGGTGCACGAGCGTTATTTACGACAGCAACCCCGAGGGGACGGCGGCCCAGCTCGAGGAGGAGCCGGACTTCGCGAGTCAGACGGTGCAGAACCTGCTGGCCGAGTGCGTGGGCTGGGCGGTCGGGAACTACCCGCCCCCGGATGAAGGGGGCGAGACCTGGTTCGCGATCAACCTGCCGCGGGGCCTGACGCGGGAGCAGTACATCGCGGTCGCGCAGCGGGTCGGGGAGCGGGCGGCGCCGATCACGCCGGAGCTGGCGTACCTGCCGACCTACCACATCGGTTGGGTGTGGATGCGTGGGGACAACGCTCGGGTGGATGTGTTCCGGCCGGTATATATGTTCAGCCGCGGGGACGAGGTGGTGTATCAGGCGATCACGCTGCACCTGCACCGGCGTTGGGCGTCCTGGCGGGTGGAGCGGACGCAGCCGTGGGAGCCGGGGGTGGTGAGTCTGCCGCCGGTGTATTACCTGCCGCCGGAGGAGGTCGAGCCGGGGGCGGTGACCGAGCCGGCGGCGGAGCCTGAAGCGGTCCCGGAGGCGGTCCCGGAGGAGTCTCCCGAGGGGGAGCCTGATGCGGTCCCGCAGGGGTCGGAGTCTCAGGAGCCGGTGACGCTCGAGGGGTCGACGGTTGTGCGGGACGGCGTGGAGGAGGGGGACGGGGAGTGAGCGGCGGGCGGGGGCCCTCGGGGTTCCCGCGTGCGCGGCCCTAGACTGTGGCCGATGATCGGCGAGAGGACCATGGCTCGTGCCGGCGACATGTTGCCGGGGGTGGTATCGATGCAGGCAGCGCGTGAGCGGTCGCTGGTGGGTCTTTCGGGGGCCAGTGTCGAGCGCATACGCCGGTTGCTGACGCGGGCGTGCGAGCTGCGTCCGGCGGCGATGGGGGAGGCCGAGCCGATGACCATCCTGCGGGGCAGGACGGTGGCGACGCTGTTCTTTGAATCGTCGACGCGGACACGGACGAGCTTCGCGATCGCGGCGCAGCGGATGGGGGCGTCGGTGGTGGACCTGTCGAGCGGCGCGTCGAGCCTTTCCAAGGGCGAGTCGATGCGGGACACGGCGCGGAACATCGAGGCGATGGGCGTGCACGCGATCGTGACGCGGGCGCCGCAGGCGGGGGCGGCCGAGCTGATCCACGACGCGGTGGCGTGCAGCGTGATCAACGCGGGCGACGGGCGTCACGAGCACCCGACGCAGGGGCTGCTGGACATGGCGACGCTGGCCGAGGCGTTCGGCCGGGACCGGGAGTTCGACTTCCGCGGGCTTCGGGTGGCGATCGTGGGGGATGTGGTGAGTTCGCGCGTCGCGCGCTCGGCCGTCGCGGGGCTGACCAAGCTCGGGGCGAGGGTGACGCTGGTGGGCCCGCCGCACCTGGCGTCGAAGGGGCTGGCGTGCCTGGTGGAGCCGTCGGCGGGGAAGCCCTCGCTGCTGAGCGTCGAGCACGACATCGACACGGTGCTGCCGGAGATGGACGCGGTGATGATGCTGCGGATCCAGTTCGAGCGTCACGACGGCCCCGGGCTGGGGTCGGCGCCGTCGAACGAGGTGAAGAAGGCCGGTCCGATCGCGTCGGTGCGGGCGTACAGGGAGCACTGCGGGCTGACGGTCGAGCGGGCGAAGCTGATGAAGCCCGGGGCGGTGGTGATGCACCCGGGGCCGATCAACCGGGGGGTGGAGATGGACGGGCCGGTGGCCGACGGGCTGGCCGGGCCGCGGTCGCTGGTGCTGCGCCAGGTGTCGTGGGGCGTCGCGGTGCGTGCGGCGGTGCTGGCCGAGTGCATGGGGGCGTAGGCGGGGCGCCGGTTCGCTGAGCGCATGCTTGTTGGGAGTGTGGGTCTCGCGGGTGCGCGGCGCCGGTTGCGGCGGGCGGCTGGCGTCGATGTTCGCGCGAACTTCGCGCCGGCTTGACCGTGCGCTTGCGGGGCTGCAACTAGCGTCTCCGATTCGGCACGGAGGCACGGCATGCGCACATCCCCGGCGGCGACGATTCTTGCGGCGGTCCTCTTGTGCGCGGGCGCGGGCTCCCGGGCCGCGGCGCAGCGGTTCACCGTGGTGGCCCTGCCGGACACCCAGTTCTACTCCGAGCACCCCGAATGGACCTACCACTTCGAGGCGCAGACCCAGTGGTGCGTCGACCACCGGGACGAGTGGGATATCGCGTTCGTCACGCAGCTGGGCGATGTGGTGCAGCACGGGTCGGAGGTCGGCGAGTGGCAGCGCGCCGACTCGTCGGTGGACATCCTCGACGGGCTCGTGCCCTACAGCGTGGCGATGGGCAACCACGACTGGGCGTCGACGGGGAACAAGGACGCGTCGACGGCGAACTTCAGGGCGTACTTCGGGGCCCAGCGGTACGCGGGGTACCCGTGGTACGGCGGGGCCGACCCGACGGGGATCTCGCACTACCAGCTCTTCGAGTGCGGGGCGTACCAGGTCCTGCACCTGGCGCTGGAGTGGAAGCCGGACTGGAAGAGCGCTTCGATCGCGTGGGCGCAGTCGGTGATCGACGCGCACCCTGGCGTGCCGACGATGATCTCGACGCACGAGTACATGACCGACGAGGCCGACGGGCACCACAGCGCCAGCGGGGAGAACCAGTTCAACCGGCTGGTGCGGGGGAATGATCAGGTGTTCATGGTGCTCAATGGGCACTACACGCAGGGGGCGACGCGGGGCGAGTACCACCGCACGCGCCTGAACGACTATGGGCGGACGGTTATCGAGATGCTGGCGGACTACCAGGCCCGCACCGAGGGCGGCGACGGGTGGATGCGGCTGATCGAGTTCCTGCCCGACGAGGATCGGATCGAGGTCTACACCCACAGCCCCAGCCGCGAGGCTCGCGGGCTGAGCGCGTGGGAGAACGACGCGAACAGCCGGTTCGGGTTCGACATCGACTTCCGCTCGAGGTTCATGCCGGCGCAGAACCTGGTCGCGGAACGGACGGTGGCGTTCCGCCAGGGCGAGGGCGGGTATGTCCACGCGTCCGACACGACGGTGCGTGAGTCGGACCAGTTCCGGACCTTCTCCCGCGACCCGGAGGTGTGGATTGACGGGGATGACCCCGGGGGCTCGGGGCTCGATTCGCAGGGGCTGCTGCGGTTCGACCAGCTCGCTGGCGCGGGCGGCGTGCCAGAGGACTCGGACATTCTTTCGGCGGTGCTGGAGCTGCGGGTGACCAACGGCGGGAGCGGGATTGGCTGGCACCGGACGCGCGTGGCCTGGGGCGACACCGCGACCTGGGCGAGCCTGGGCGGGGGCGTGCAGGCGGACGGGTCGGACGCGTGGGCGCGGTGGGACCACCGGCTCAACAGCGTGAACGAGGGGCTGCTCTCGGTCGATGTGACCTCGTCGCTGCGCTCGGCACTGCTGGACGGGCCGGAGACCGGGTGGGCGTTGCTGCCGCTGGGCGACGACGGGGTGGGTGTCGCGTCGGGCGAGGCGGCGGACGCCTCGACGCGTCCGCGCCTGGTGGTGCGGGTCGCCGACGAGCCGGTGCGGACGGCCAGGTTCCAGCAGGGCGTGGGGGGGTACCAGGGCACGCTCGACACCGAGCTGCGCGCGATCAACCCCGACACCCCGTTCGGCGACGCGCCGACCGCGATGGTGGACGCCCAGTACAACTTCTTCAAGGCCCAGGCGCTGCTGCGGTTCGACGGCGTGTTCGGGCCCGGCGGTGTGCCGGCGGACCCGACCACGAAGATCACCTCGGCGATGCTGCGCCTGCGCGTCACCGAGCCGGGCAGCGGGCTCACGCTGCACCGGGCCAAGCGCGGGTGGGACGAGGGCGACACCTGGAACTCGCTCGCGGGCGGGCTGCAGGCCGACGGGGTGGACGCCCTGGATGTGCCGACGCAGTCGGCGGGCGCCAACGGCGACGGCGAGTATGTGGGCGCGGGCGTGTACTCGTTCGATGTGACCGCCGATGTGCTGGCGTGGCGGGAGGGGGCGCCCAACCTCGGGTGGTCGCTGCTGCCCTGGGCGTCGGGCATCGACGGCGTGTCGTTCGCGGCCAGCGAGTGGCCGGTGGCGGGCGAGCGGCCAGAGCTGATTGTGCGCTATGTCGGCGGGTGCACCGCCGACTTCAACGGCGACGGGACGATCAACACCCACGACCTGCTGGCGTTCCTGAACGCGTGGGCGTCGGGCGACATGTCCGCCGATGTCAACCGCGACGGGGCGGTCAACACGCAGGATGTGCTGGCGTACCTGAACCTGTGGGCGGCGGGGTGCTGAGCGGGCGTTAGCCCGCCGCGTGCGCCCGCAGGTGGGCGACGGCGATGCAGATGCGGTCGTAGTCGATCTCGGCGCTCAGGTGCTCGAAGATGGGCTTGAGGAAGTCGGCGCCCACCTCGCGGGCGGCCGCGGCGATGCGGTCGTAGTCGGCGCGGGCGATCCAGGGCTCGATGCTCTCGGGGCGGCGGTCCTCGATCCAGTCGGCGAGGTGGGCGACGATGGTGCGCGGCGAGAGGCCGACGGCCCGGGCGGTGGCCTCGACCGACTCGCCCCGGTCGAAGTGGTCGAAGCTGCGGGCCTTGGCGGGGCTGATGCGCTTGGGGGCGCCGGGCGCGGGCTTCGGGGGGGCGGTGGTGGTGGTCGGCTGGGTGTCGAGGTCCAGGCCGAGGCGGCGGGCGTGGTCGAGCAGGCGGTCGAGGAACTGCTCGCCGAAGGCCGCGAGCTTGGCGGCGCCGATGCCCTTGACCCGGGTCATCGCGTCGGGCGTGCTCGGGCGGACGGCGGCCAGCTCGCGGAGTGTCGCGTCGCTGAAGACGACATAGGGGGGGACCGCGCGCTCCTCGGCGATCTCGCGGCGGAGGGCGCGGAGGGCGTCGAAGAGGGCGGCCTCGTCGGGGGAGAGGTCGATCTGAGGCGCGCCCGGGCGCCCGGCGCGCTCGCGTCGCGCGGGCTCCTTGGGGCGGAGGAGCTTGACCTCGCGTTTGCCGGTGAGCACCTCGCGGGAGGCCGGGCTGAGGGTGAGCGTGGGGTACTCGCCGTCGGCGCGATGGAGCAGGCCCTGGTCGAGGAGCTGGTTGATGTAGCTGGTGATGGTGGGCTTGGGGGTTTCGGCGAGGAGGGCGTAGGTGGAGAGCTGGTCGTGGCCGCGGTCGAGGAGCTTCTGGGACTTGGAGCCCCGGAGGATGTCGGTGATATGGGCGGCGCCGAAGGTCATCCCGGAGCGCTGCTGGGCGCGGGCGACGCAGGAGATGATCTTCTGGGCGATGACGGTGGAGTCCTCGGCCTGGTCGATCTCGTTCAGGCAGATGTCGCAGGCGTTGCAGTTGGGGAACGGGTAGCTCTGCCCGAAGTGCTCGCTGAGGCTCTTGTGGCGGCAGTTCATGCCCGAGGCGTAGCGCTGCACCTCGGCGAGGAGCCGGAGCTGGGCGTCGAGGGACTCGGGGGTGGCGCCGGATTCCTCGGCGGAGCGGGCCATGAGCTTGGACCACATGGCGCCGTCGGCGCCGGAGTAGAGCAGGACGCACTCGGCCTCGAGCCCGTCGCGCCCGGCGCGGCCGGTCTCCTGCTGGTAGGCCTCGACGGACTTGGGCATCGAGGCATGGAGGACGCAGCGGACATTGGAGCGGTCGATCCCCATGCCGAAGGCGACGGTGGCGACGACGACATCGAGCTTCTCGCGGCTGAAGGCCTCCTGGACCTTGCGCCGGCGCTCGGGGTCGAGGCCGGCGTGGTAGGCCCGGGCCTTGTGGGCGCGGTCCGTGAGCATGGCGGCGATCGCCTCGGTCTCGCGCCGGCTGATGCAGTAGATGATGGAGGCCTCGTCCTTGTGGCGGGCGAGGACCTCGAGGATCTGGGCGTCGCGGTTGACGCGGGGGACGACGCGGTAGGTGAGGTTGGGGCGGTCGAAGACGCCCACGAGGATGGCCGGGTCGGCCAGGCCGAGCTGGGTCACGATGTCGTCGCGCACACGGGGGGTGGCGGTGGCGGTGAGGGCGTGGACGCAGGCGTCTGGGAAGCGGCGGCGGAGGGTGGCGAGCTGGCGGTACTCGGGGCGGAAGTCGTGCCCCCACTGGCTGATGCAGTGGGCCTCGTCGATGGCGAAGCGCCGCACGCCGCGTCGGCCGGAGGGCTGCGGCAGGCCGGCCAGCCAGTCGAGGAAGCCGTTGGAGAGGAGGCGCTCGGGGGAGACGAAGAGGAGCCGGGCGTCGCCGGTGTTGAGGGCGGCGTGGGCGTCGTCGCGTTCGGCGTCGGTGCAGGCCGAGTGGAGGGCGACGGCGGGGTAGCCGTTGAGGACCAGGCCGTCGACCTGGTCCTTCATGAGGCTGATGAGAGGGCTGACGACGACGGAGAGTTCGTTGGCGACGAGCGGGGGGGTCTGGTAGCAGAGGCTCTTGCCGCCGCCGGTGGGGAGGACGATCAGGGCGTCGCGGTTGGCCAGGGCGGCGTCGACGGCCTCGGCCTGGAGTGGGCGGAGAGAGTCGAACCCCCAGACGCGTCGGACGGCGTCGAGGACGGCGGGGTTGGCGGGGGCGTGGGTCACGGCGGGTATGTTAAGGATCGGGGGCGTGGGGGCAAGCGCGGGGGGTCAGTGTCGGGTTTCTTCACACTTCGCTGGCGCAGCGGGCGGTATGGCGGCGCGTGGCGGCGGGATTCGGGCCGTTTGTGCAAACATCGCGCAAAGAGCCGGTGAAGCGGCGGTGGGTCGCTGCGCATCCTTCACGGAAACGGCGCTTGTTCTGAACCGACGGGGGCGAGCCCTGCCGGTAGTGTTCGGCCCGAGCGGGGATCTCCCGTTCGTGCGTGGGCTGAAACCTCTTTCCTCCGGAGCACCAGGCGATGCACTTGCAGACTCCCCGGCGTGGATTCACTCTCATCGAGCTCTTGGTCGTGATCGCGATTATCGCGCTGCTCATCGGCATCCTGCTGCCGGCGTTGGGCAAGGCCCGGGCGGCGGCGCAGGCCACGGTCACCTCGAACAACTCCCGCAATGTGTCGCAGGGGGTGGGGATGTATGTCACCACCGGCGACCTGTTCCCGCCGTCGTATGTGTACGCGGCCGAGGAGGATAGCGGGGATTGGAAATGGGACGAGCAGATCGAGAGCAACCCGCACCCGGCGACGGGGTATGTGCACTGGTCCTGGGCGTTGTTCTACGGCGACGGGAGCGGGAGCGGCATGGCGGAGGGGGCGTTCGAGTGCCCCTCGGTCTCGAACCGCGGCGCCCCGCGGACGAACCCCGGCGCGAACAGCGATGACTGGGAGGACGGGCAGCTGAACGACCTTGGCGGGGCGGAGGGTTCGGACCTGCCGCGGGACAAGCAGGTCTCGCGGGTGGCGATCACGGGCAACGCGGCGATTTTCCCGAGGAACAAGTTCTCGGCGCCGTGGCGTCGCAAGAACCAGCTCGTGCGGGCGTCGGCGGTCGACGGCTCGATGCGGGGCGCGTCGGGGACGATTCTGACTGCCGAGTTCCACGACAACGGGAACGGGTGGTCGAGCCTGTCGAGCGTGGTGGACGGGAAGATCAAGAGCCACCGCTCCGTGATGCCGTTCCTGGGCCGGTCCACGGGCATTGATGTGTACAACGAGCCGACGAACGGCGGGATTGCGCGTTTCGTCTATCCGCGGCTCGACGACCTGGTCCCGGACGAGGACCAGGATGTGAATGTGATCGATCACCCCAACACGGCGTTGAACGCGGTCGGGCGTCATCACGGCGGGAAGACGGTGTTCTCGTTCGTGGACGGGCATGTCGAGATGCTGGACATCCGCGACACGATCAAGCAGCGGCTGTGGGGCGACCGGAACTACTCCATTACCGGCCCGAACCGGGTGGATCTGGACTTCAACCGCGACTGGGAGTGAGCGCAAGATTGGAGCAGTCTGTGCGCGTCCTGAACCACGGGACGCGCGCGGGGGGGAGAGAATCCGGGGACGGCATCGTTGAACGGCCGGCGGAAGGGCTCGTCGGCCGGGTGTGAACTAAGGACGGTCGGAAGGCTTGACAGACGGCGCGGCCCGCGTGTGCGGCCGGCGCTCTCGGTGTACCCACAGTTGAGGAGATTGAGAACCATGACCAACTCGAAGCTGATCGCGATGGTGGCGACCGGTCTTGCCGGGGCGGCCGCGTCGGTGGCGACCGCGCAGCCGTACCTTGTCAACGGTACCGGCGCGACGCTGTTCCAGAACTTCCTGCGTTCGCCGGCCGCGACGAACGATTTCATCGATGTGGACGGCGACTGCCAGCTGGCGTTCGATGGCGACCAGCTCGCGCCGTTCGACCCGAGCTTCCCGTGGAACTCCAGCCAGCACTGGCAGGTCACCTACCGGGTCGTGGGCTCGGTGAACGGCTTTGCCGAGCTGCGCGACTGGGGCCTGGACGCGTATGTCGTCGGCCCGGACAACGACACGGACGACCTCCCCGTCGACCAGGGCACCTTCCGGTCAGACTTCTCCGACGAGTCGCTCTGGAACCGTGCCCCCTTCGTGACGGCCGGCCTGCCCAGCGGCAACGGCTACACCACGCTGAACCCCGGCGGCACGCCGGTCCGCGGTCTGATGGACGGCAGCTACCTGGTCACCACCAGCACCGACGACGGGATCGGCGGCATCCATGTGGATTTCGCGGTGATCGATGTGCCGATCAGCTGGTCGGTGCGTCAGAACGGGCAGCAGGTGTTCAACCGCGTGCCCACCGCGCCGGGCTACGGCGACAACACCCGCGTGCCCACCGACGGCGCCGGCAACGATGTCGTGGAGACCAACAAGCTCGAGAGCCTGGTGGGCCTCAACGGCACGCTGAACCTGAACTACAGCGCGCCGGACGATCACACGGCGTACGACACGCTGATCGCCAACGCCCCGGTCGGGTGCCCGGTGAACTACGGCGTGGGGCTGTCGCAGATCACGATGTCCGATCTCCGTCACGCCAACGCCACGGGCCGGCGCCTCAACGGTGAGAACCTCATGGTCATCACCCGCGACTCGGGCTCGGGCACCCGCAACGCGTTCATGAACGGCATCGGCCTCGACCCCTCGTGGGGCATCGGCGAGAACATCGGCGTCCGCACGGTCAGCAGCGGCGCCGACCGCCTCGGCCCGAACTTTCAGCCCTCCAACAAGGGCAGCTCCAGCCGCATGGATGCCACGGTGATCAACCACCGGCTCGCGATCGGTCACACCGGCGCGGAGCGCGGGGTGAACGGCGGGTGGCTCGGCGTGAGGGCCGACTTCCTGGCTGTGCAGGCGGACATCAAGGGCGGCACGGTGTACGCCCGCCCGAACCTCGACGCCGTGCTCAACGGCGGCGTGGACGGGTACAACATCACCGGCCCGGGCGTTGTCGCGACGATCGGCGATCCGCGCAGCGCGGCCGAGGAGCTCGGCGGGTACGGGTGCCTTGAGCCGTTCCGCGACTACGGCCTCGACGGCGAGGACGGGACCAACGACACCGGCGAGGGGAACTGCCAGTACGAGGTGGGCGAGCCCTTCATCGACATCAACGGCAGCGGCACCCGCAACGAGATCGAGCCCCGGCCGGGCAGCCTGAACCCCGCGATGCGCAACGAGCAGGGCGCGGCCTTTGTGAACAATGTCACCCGCGCCGTGCAGGGCTTCTCCGAGGCGCCCGGGGCCGACGAGAACCTCTTCACCCCCGGCGAGTTCCTGGCGCTCAACTATGTGCTGGTCGCGGCGGCCGAGTACATCCCGCAGAACCCCCCGCCGCAGGACGCCGAGTACATCCCGCTGATCCCCAACCCCGAGTTCAACCCCGACCTGAACGACTTCGTGCTCAACGAGTCGGGCAACACCCTCGGCGATCCGAAGTACTACAGCTATACCGATGTGGCCGGCGTGGCGCCCTCCCGCACGACCGGCATCGCCTACTCCGACGCCTCGGCCCCCAACGGGTCGCCCGACGGCCAGCGCTATGTGGACCAGGCCGGCGTGGCCGTGAGCTACGGCTCGACGCTCAATGTCCGCAATAAGGTCTGCGGCGACTTCAACAACGACGGGCTGCGCAACCTCAACGACGCGGCCCAGATGGTCGCGGCGTGGCGTGACCGCAACGGCGGGCCGGCCTGGCAGGCCGGGACCGCGGCGGTCATCGAGATCCTGGGCGACTTCGACGGCGATGGCAGCTTCAACGCCGCGGACATCCGCTACTGGGCCGACGGCCTGGCGATCGACCCCGGCACCGGCGACCTGGACCGCAAGGCCGGCTTCGAGGCGGTCGACGCCGCGTTCGGCGGGAACTTCTTCGGCACCACCATCGACGGCGGGATGTCCTACACCGCCGGCGACAGCCGCGCCGATGTCTCCGGGCCCAGCGCGGGGCACACCCGCGGCTACCGGCCCATCGGCCACGACGGCATCATCGACATGAACGATGTCGACTACATCGAGGCCCAGTTCATCGGCAACTCGTTCGTCACCGACGGCGAGGCCAACTGGGATGACACCGGCGAGGCGGTCGGGTTCGACCTGTCCTGCGACATCACCGGCGACCTGAAGGTCAACCAGGACGATGTCGACGCCGTTCTGGCCATGCTCGGCCTGGACTGCTACGCCGACTGCAACGGCGACGGCACGGTCAATACCCAGGACTTCCTCTGCTACCTGGGCAAGTGGTCGGCCGCGTTCCAGTCTGGGAACTACGACCCCGAGGCCGACTGCGACGGCAACGGCGTGATCAACACCCAGGACTTCCTCTGCTTCCTGAACGCGTATGTCACCGGCTGCTGAGGCGACCGGACTTTGAGAGAGAGCATTCTTGAGCGGGCCCCGGGGTGATTCCCGGGGCCCGCCGTTTTTGGGAGCGGGCGCGGACCCGGGCGATGATCAAGCGGCTCGGGAGTCCGAGAACAGGTGGTTTCTCGGGCTATGAATCTTCAGGAACTGCGCCCGCTCCTGGGGAGGGGGCTTGGTCTCCGGCGCAAACTCTGTTACAACGGGCGTGACGGAAGACAGGCTGCCGGCGCGACGCTCGATGGGGGGGCGGCGTGGTCGGTGTCGGTGTGTCGGGCGCGGGTGCGCCCCCGGTGTTCCCCTTCCCTGGGGAATCCGGCGAGTCCGAGCGCGGAGGAGGAACCGGCTCGGGGCCTGTGCCGCATAAAGAGGTATGCGTCCGCGAGGGGTATCGGTACCGGCGGACTTCGGCGATGTGAGGGAGGATGTGATGAGGGTGCGAGGCTGCCAGCGGTCTGTGGTCGTATTGATTGGTCTTGCCGGGGGTCTTCTCGGCACGGTGTCGGCGGCGTCGGGCCAGGACGGGGCCTCCTGGGACGGGGCGTGGCAGCGGATTGCGGAGCCCTCGGCGGAGCTGCTGGCGGCGGAGGCGTGGGTGCGTCCCGCGCATTATGGGGCGTTCCGGGCCGACCTGGCGGTGCTGTCGCGCGAGCTCTCCCGGGCCCCGCTCGAGTACACGCGTGAGGCGGTCGAGGCGCCGCTGCTCATCTCGATCCCGATGCCGGAGGGCGATTACGCGGCCTTCGAGATCGTCGAGAGCCCGATCATGGAGCCGGAGCTGGCGGCCAAGTTCCCCGAGGTGAGGACCTTCGTGGGTCAGGGGCTGGACGACCCGGCGGCGACGGTCAGGCTTGACCTCACGCCGCAGGGGTTCCACGCGCAGATCCTGAGCCCCAACGGTCGGGTGATGGTGGACCCGCTGAACCGAGGGGATTCGACGCACTACGCGAGCTACTACGCCTCGGACAACCGGACCGACCAGGACTGGGAGTGCTACGGCCCGATCGAGCCGCCGATCCGGGAGCAGGGGGGGAGCGGGGACGGGTTCGTCAGCCGGTTCGGCGAGACGCTGCGGACCTACCGGCTGGCCAACGCGGCGACGGGGGAGTACACGGCGTACCACGGCGGGACGGTGCCGGCGGGGATGGCGGCGATCACAACGGCGATCAACCGTGTGACGGGGGTGTACGAGCAGGAGGTCGCGGTCCGTCTGGTGCTGGTCGGCAACAACGACCAGATCGTCTACACCAACGGCTCGACGGACCCGTACACCAACAACAACGGCGGGTCGATGCTCGGGCAGAACATCTCGACCTGCAACTCGCGGATCGGGAGCGCCAACTACGACATCGGGCATGTGTTCAGCACCGGCGGCGGCGGGGTGGCGTACCTGGGCGTGATCTGCACCGCCAACAAGGCCGGCGGCGTGACGGGCCTCCCCAGCCCCACCGGCGACAACTTCTACATCGACTATGTCGCGCACGAGATGGGGCACCAGTTTGGCGCCAACCACAGCTTCAACAGCGCGACGAGCAGCTGCGGCGGGGGCAACCGCTCGGGCACGCACGCCTACGAGCCGGGCAGCGCGAGCACGATCATGGGGTACGCCGGGATCTGCGGCTCGGACAACATCCAGAACCACTCGGACGCGTACTTCAACGCCGACAGCTTCGGCGCGATCAGGACCTACACCAACACCGGGTCGGGCAACGGGTGCGCGGTCAAGACCAACACGGGCAACAACGCCCCGACGGTCTCGGCCGGGCCGGCGTACGCGATCCCGGTGGGCACGCCGTTCACGCTGACGGCGTCGGGCTCGGACCCCGACGGCGACACGGTGACCTACTGCTGGGAGGAGCGCGACCTGGGCCCGGCCGCCACGCTCAACACCGCCGACGACGGCCAGTTCCCGCTCAACCGCAGCTACACCGGGACGATCGATCCCTCGCGGACGATCCCGAAGCTGGCGACGATCCTGGCGAACACGACGGACAAGAAGGACAGGATGCCGACGGTCGGGCGGAGCTACGCGTGGCGGGTGACCGCGCGCGATAACCGCGCCGGCGGCGGCGGGGTGACGACCGCGGATGTCACGCACACGGTGGTCGGGAGCGCCGGGCCGTTCGAGGTCACGGGCCCCTCGGGCGGCCAGACCTGGGAGGGCAGCGGCACGGTGCAGTGGAGCGTCGCGAACACCACCGCCAGCCCGATCAGCTGCTCGGCGGTGAACATCCTGCTCTCGACCGACAACGGGGTGTCGTTCCCGCATGTGCTGGCGTCGGCGACGCCCAACGACGGCAGCGAGGTGGTCTCGATCCCGCCGGGCATCCAGACGACCAACGCGCGGATCAAGGTCCAGCCGACCAACAACATCTTCTTCGACATCAACCCGGCGAAGTTCACGATCGACTACACCGTGCCGCTGACGATCTCGCTGCCCGACGGGGCGGTGACCACGATGGCGCCGGGCGAGCCGGCGGTGCTCTCGGTGCGGGTCGATGCGGGCTCGGAGACGGTCGTCGCGGGGAGCGAGAAGCTCTACACGAGCTACGACGGCGGGTCGTTCACGGGTGTGACGCTGACGAGCCTCGGCGGCGGCCTGTACGAGGGTGTGCTGCCGGCGGGCGGCTGCGCCGATGAGCCCCGGTATTACCTGCAGGCGCAGGGCAGCGGCGGGTCGATCCTGCGTCTGCCTGACGGCGCGCCGGCGGAGTTCTTCAGCGCGGCGATCGGCGAGTACACGGTCGAGCAGTCCGACGACTTTGAGAACGAGTCGGGGTGGGTCGTGGTGGGCGGCGCCGGCGACGGCAACTGGGAGCGCGTGACGCCGGTCGATCAGGGCTGGGGCGACCCGGCGGGCGACGCGGACGGGTCGGGCCGGTGCTTCGTGACCGGCAACCTCGCGTTCCAGGATGTCGACGGCGGGACGACGCAGCTGGTGAGCCCGTCGTTCGACATGTCCGAGGGCGGCCAGCTGGGGTACAGCTACTGGGTCTCGGGCTTCCCCGACATCCCCTTCGGCGCCGGCGACGGGCTGTTCGTGGATGTCGCGGTCGACCAGTTCGGGGCCGACTGGGTGCAGGTGCGCGGGTACACCGACGCGGCCCTGGCGTGGCGGACCGACTCGATCGCGGTGGGGGTGGAGGTGCCCGCGTCGCCGACGGTGAAGATCCGTTTTCGCGCGGTGGACACCGGGACCGACGATGTGGTGGAGGCCGGGGTGGACGCGTTCTTCCTCGGCGATTTCGTGTGCAACGACTCGTGCGTGGCCGACTTCAACGGCGACGGCACGGTGAACACGGTCGATGTGCTGGCGTTCCTCAACGCGTGGAACGCGGGCGACAGCTCGGCGGACATCAACGGCGACGGTGCGGTCAACACGGTGGATGTGCTCGCGTTCCTGAACCTGTGGAACGCCGGCTGCTGATTCGGGAGAGAGGGCGATGCGTCAGTCCGGATTGCGGGTGTTCGCGGGTGTCGTTGTCGGGTCGTCGTGCGCGGCGGCGCTGGCGCAGGCGGTCGACGCGCCGCTGCCGCGGGGCCTGACGCCGGCCGAGCGGGCGTACCTGGCGGAGCACCCGCTGACGCCCGAGCGTTCGGGCGGGGCGCCGACGGGGCCGCTGTGGTGCCCGCCGGAGTACGCCCCGTGCGAGGCGGTGTTCATGGCGTGGGAGGGGAGCACCTCCTGGAACAACATCCTCGCGCAGATGGGCGCCCAGATCACGACCGTCGGCGATGCGGACCTGATCGTGGGTGTTGACTCCAACGCGGTGAAGAACAGCGCGACCACGACGCTGACCAACGCCGGCGTCAGCATGGGGCGCGTGCGGTTCGTGATCAAGCCGCTGGACACGATCTGGATCCGCGACTACGGCCCGCGGTTTGCCTATGAGAACGGCGTGCGGGTGGTGGTCGACCACACCTACAACCGCCCGCGCCCCAACGACAACGCCTTCAACGATTTCTTCTGTGCCGCCGAGGGGATCCCGCAGTACGACATCCCGCTGGTCCACGGCGGGGGCAACTTCCACCTCAGCGGGCTGGGCGACTCGTACGCGACGAGGCTCATCGCCAACGAGAACCCCGGGCTGAGCGAGCAGGAGATCATCGGTCTGTGGCAGCAGTACCAGGGGGTGCTGACGGCGCTGCAGACGCCGTTCCGGCAGAACATCGACTCGACGCAGCACATCGACATGTGGATGATCCCGGTCGCCGACCGCGAGATCATCATCAGCGACTGGCCGCTGGCGTCGGGGTCGTACGAGGACAACATCTGCGACAGCGTGTCGGCGGCGCTGGCGGGGATCGGGTACACGGTGCGGCGGGCGCCGGCGGTCTCCAGCGGCGGGACGCACTACACCTTCACGAACGCGGTGATCTGCAACGATCTGGTCTGCATCCCCTCGTACACCAACAGCACCGCGAGCCAGTACAACGCCCAGGCCCTGGCGGTTTGGCAGGCGGCCTGCCCGGGCAAGACGGTCGTGCAGATCCCCTCGCAGGCGATCGTGACCAGCGCGGGCGTGCTGCACTGCATCGTGATGCACATGCCCGCGCCGGCGGGCGGGGCGGACCCGACGGTGTATCTGCGGTCGCTCAACGACCCGGGGCTGACGCTCGAGCCCGGGCAGCAGGTCCCGCTGGACTGGATCAGCGACGACGATGTGGACACCTACTACATCAAGCTCGAGCTTTCTCTCGACGGCGGGGCGACCTGGCCGATCATCATCTCGGGTTTCGAGACAGACGACGGGTCGTACACCTGGACGGTGCCCGATGTGTTCACCTCGCGTGGGCGGGTGAAGGCGGTGGTGTACGACTTCATGGAGGGCACGGGCGGGGATGCGAACGACTTTGACTTCACGATCAACGGCGCCGGGCAGTGCGTGGCGGACTTCAACGGAGACGGCGAGGTGAGCACGCTGGATGTGCTGGCGTTCCTCAACGCCTGGGGCGCCGGCGACGGGCGGGCGGACATCAACGGGGACGGTGCGATCGATACGCTGGATGTGCTGGCGTTCCTGAACGCGTGGAACGCCGGGTGTTGACGGAGACCGGGTGGACGGCGCCGTGCCGGCCACCGGAGACAAGAGTGGATGACAACCGTGGGAGGATCCCAATCATGACCAAGCGATACACCCTGGGGGCGGCCCTTGCCCTGACTCTTCTCGCCGGCAGCGCCGCAGCGCTGGCCGGCAACACTTCTGGGCCGCAGGCCCGCGCCGAGCTCGCGCAGGAGTTCCCCGGCGTGCGCGTCTATCAGGACGGCCCACGGACCCGGATTGTCTACGGCAAGCCGATGACCACGGCCGCGACGCCCCGTGCGGCGATCGACGGCTGGCTCGCGGCCCACGGCGACGCGTTCGGCGTCGGCGACCTGCGGCTCGTGGAGAGCTGGTCGGGCGATGTGCGGTTCGGGGAGTTCTGGGTGGCCAGCTACACGCAGACGCTGGGCGGGCTGCCGGTGGAGCTGAGCCCCGGGCGTGTGCTTGCGCGCAACAACGGCGACGGCACCTGGTCGGTGGTGTACGCCGCGGGCGTGTTCGCGTCGCTGCCCGAGGGCGGCTTCGCGCCGATGACCCGCACCGCGCAGGACGCGGTGAACTTCGTGCGTTCGTCCGAGCAGTTCGGCCAGCTGCCGGCGTGGTCGGGCGCCGAGCTTGTCGCCTGGCAGCACGAGACGGCGGGGGGGGTCGAGGGCGTGCGCGCCTGGAAGTTCGTGGGTGAGAACCCCGACCTGCTGAACCGGGTGAAGTACACCTTCTTCGTCGACGCGGCGACCGGTGCGCTGCTCGAGGCCCGCGACGAGGTTCACAACATCGATGTGTTCGGCTATGTGAAGGGCAAGGGCACGACCAACCTCTTCCCCGACACCGCCAGCAACCTCCCGGGGATCATCCCGATCAACGACATCCGCGTGTTGGTCAGCGGCGGGAACAACGACTACACCGACACGACCGGGTTCTTCAACATCACCCACGGGGGCAGCTCGAATGTGACGATCAGCGCCACCTTCGACACCGGGCTCTGGTGCAACATCAACGACCAGTCCGGCACCGGCGTGCAGAGCGTCAGCGGGACCGCGACGCCCGGCACCGAGGCGAACCTCCTGTTCAACAACACGCCCAGCCAGTTCCTGACCGCGCAGGTCAATGGGTTCATCCACACCGGGCTGATCCACAACTTCATCCGCGACCGGACGAGCTGGACCGGCATGGACTTCGTCTGCACGACCAATGTGAACCTCGCCTCGAGCTGCAACGCCTTCTTCGACGGCAGCAGCATCAACTTCTACCGGGCCGGCGGCGGCTGCCCGAACATGGCCTACTCCACGGTCGTCGCCCACGAGTACGGCCACTACATCGTCGCCCGGCAGGGCCTCTCCCAGGGCTCCTTCGGCGAGGGCTACGGCGACAGCGCGGCCGAGATGCTCTACGACACCGGCGTCGTCGCCGAGGACTTCTTCGGCCCCGGCAACGAGCTCCGCGATAACGAATCCTTCCACAAGCAGTACCCCTGCGCCGACGAGATTCATGAGTGCGGGCGCGTGCTCGGCGGCTGTTGGCGCTGGACCCGCCTGAACATGGGCGCCACCCACGGCTCCGCCGAGGGCCTGGAGATGTCCCAGCAGCTCTTCGTGGACTGGACCATCATCACCACCGGCGGCAGCGGCAACAACGGCGCGCACCCCGGCACCGCCATCGAGGTCCTCACCCTCGACGACAACGACGGCGACCTGGACAACGGCACCCCCAACTACTTCGACATCGAGGCCGCGTTCGAGCTCCACGGCATCTCCGTGCCCGACCTCATCCCGCTTGATTTCACCTATGTCGGAGGCGTGCCCGACGAGGTCGACCCCAACGGCGGCTCGACCATCGAGGTCATCGTCACCGGCAACGCCGGGTTCGCCCCCGAGCCCGGCACCGGCGTCCTGCATGTCGACACCGGCGGCGGGTTCGTCGACTACGCGATGACGGAGGTCACCGATAACCACTACATCGGCGAGTTCCCCGGCGGGTTGACCTGCGGCGACGAGGTCGCGTTCTACATCTCCGCCGACTCGGTTCAGGGCATCCAGGGTCGCGACCCCAAGGACGGCCCCAACGGCCCCTACATCGCGATCGCCGCCCTCAGCTACGCCGAGCTGGCGAAGCTGAACTTCGAGACCAGCGGCGGGTTCACCGTGAGCAACACGGGCAACCCCGTGGGCGTCTGGCAGCGCGGCATCCCGGGCGTCCAGAATGGCAACGCCCCGGGGACCGACTTCGACGGCTCGGGCCAGTGCTACCTCACGGGCAACTTCATCGGCGGCTCGGATGTCGACAACGGCACCACCCGCCTTGTCTCGCCCGCGTACGACATTACCGGCCTGACCAGCCCCACCGTGAGCTTCGCCCGCTGGTACTACGACCAGCCCGCGGATGACACGATGGATGTCGAGATCTCGGGCGACAACGGCGCGACCTGGACCCTGGTCAGCCAGTTCACCCACACCGGCAAGGCCTGGGTCGAGGGCGGGTTCGCGGTGCGCGACTACCTGCCCGGCGCCGACTCGGTCCGTGTCCGGTTCAGCGTCGCGGACATGCCGAACAACTCCGAGTGCGAGGCCGCGATCGACGCCTTCAGCCTGACCGACCTGGTCTGCTCGGACCCGTGCTACGCCGACTTCAACGGCGACGGCAATGTGAACACGGTCGATGTGCTCGCCTTCCTCAACGCGTGGGGCACGGGCGACCTCTCGGCCGACTGCACCGGCGACGGGAGCGTGAACACGCAGGATGTGCTCTGCTTCCTGAACCTCTGGAACGCCGGGTGCTGAGAATCTGAACACCGCGTGCCGCCGGGGAAACCCGGCGGCACGCCTTTGGGGGAGAGTCCGGTACGCACAATGCAAGGGAGATTCACGATGAGAATGCAAAGAGGGTTGGTCGCGGCCGCGGTCCTGCTGGCGAGCGTTGGCAGCGCGGTCTCGGCCGCGGGCCGGGCCGGCGACATGCAGGCGCAGCAGGAGCTCCGCCAGGCGTTCCCGGGCGTCCGGTTCTATCACGACATGGGCCGCACCCGCACGATCTACGGGCGTTCAATGTCCACCGCGGGCTCGCCCGAGGCGGCGGCGGACCGGTTCCTTGCGACGCACGGCGACGCGTTCGGGGTGGGCCAGCTCGGTCTGGTGCAGACCGATAGCATCGGCATGCGGGACGGGGCGATGCATGTGTTCCACTACACCCAGACGCTCGGCGGGCTGCCCGTCGAGCTCAGCCCCGGCCGGGTGCTGACCCGCGCCAACGGCGACGGGAGCTGGTCGGTGGTGTACGCGGCGGGGTTGTTCGCGTCGCTGCCCGAGGGCGGCTTTGCGCCGATGACCCGCACGGGCCAGGACGCGGTGAACTTCGTCCGCACCAGCGAGCAGTTCGACCACCTGCCGGTGTGGTCGGGCGCGGAGCTCGTGGTCTGGCAGCGTCAGACCGAGACGGGCTTCGAGGGCGTGCGGGCTTGGAAGTTCGTGGGGGAGAACCCCGACCTGGTGACGCGTGAGAAGTACACCTTCTTCGTGGACGCGGCGACGGGCGCGCTGCTCGAGGCCCGCGACGAGGTCCACAACATCGATGTCTTCGGCTATG
>JADZER010000016.1 GCA_020850415.1 Phycisphaerales bacterium | reverse complement strand
GGTCGTAGGCGTCGTAAAGCGACGAACCGATCTCGAAGATTGCATAGACTGCGCAAACGGGGCACAGCCCGAACGGATCGCTAAAGTTGACCGGGTCCCCATTGGCGAAGCCGTAGAGGTTGAGCCCCCCGGCGAGGCCAATGGGATCTTCTTGGGTAAACGTCCCGATCGGGCTCCGTCGTACTCACCCGGTCCCGTAAGCTGCTGCCGCTCTTCTCTTTAGCAGCAGCTTCTTTCAAAGAGCGGTCGTAATTTAGCCGAGTTTTGCCCGACGCGAGTTTTCGAGGGGGGTGGCCGGGGGATCTTCGGGGTACCGGGCGTTCGCCCCGGCGCACGGGACGCCTAACTAACGTGCTTCAGCTGCGGCGCGCAGCGCCGTCTGCTGCAAGCATCGCGTTAGGCGTGGATCAGACACAGCGGCTAAGAAGTAGGCGGCTGCAGCGGCTGTTCCGCCGGATGCGCCCGCTGGTGGACCGCCTTGAGCTCGTCGATCACGACGTGGGTGTAGCGGGCCGTGGTGCGGAGATCGGCATGGCCCAGGATCGCTTGGATGTGACGGACATCGGCGCCGCCCTGGAGCAGGAGCGTCGCGAGCGTGTGCCGGAAGACGTGGCAGCTTCCTTTGCCGCGGAGGCCGGCCGCGGTGACGTAGCGGTGGACCAGTTCGCTCAGCCGATTGGTGGCGAGGGGGCGGCCGCGCACGGTGAGCAAGAGCGTGCCGTCATCCGGCGGGACGACGAGCTGCGGCCGCGCCTCCTGGAGATACCGCTCGACCCAGGCCAGCGCCCGTTGGCCGATCGGGACGACCCGGTCCTTCTGCCCCTTGCCCTCGCGGACGAAGCAGACCCCGCGGACCGGGTCGAGATCCGGCAGCGCCAGGTGAATCAGCTCGAGCCGCCGGATCCCGGTCGAGTAGAGCACCTCGAGCAGCGCCCGATCCCGGAGCCCGAGCGGGGTGGCGATGTCGGGCTGGACGAGGACCGATTCGACCTCGGCCGCGCTCAGCACCGCGCGGGGCAGGTGCTGCGGCCGGCGCGGCAGCCGAAGCGCCTGGGCCGGGTTGTGGCGGAGCAAGCGTTGCCGCGTGGCCCACTGGAGGAAATGCCGGAGGGTGACCAGCTGCTGGGCCTGCCCGCCCCAGCTCAAGGGCCGGCCATCGGGCCGCCGGTGCCGGGCGAGGGCCTGCTGGTAGCTCTCCAGCACGGCGAGCGTGATCTGGCGGGGCTCCGTGACGCCGCGGGGCGCCGCCCAGGTGGCGAAGCGGCGGAGGACGGCCTTGCGGCTGGCGATCGTGGCGGGGCTGTAGTTCCGGGTGGCGAGGTCAGCGAGGTAGGGAGGAAAGACAGCGGCTAAAGAGGAAAGCGGCGGGGGCGCGGACACCGGCGTATGACCTCAGCGGACGGGCGCCGAGCGCCGGCCGTTGAGGTGGTGTCCCGCGGACTCCGACCACGTCGGACGCACGTCGTGGGACGCGAGCGGGTTGGCCTCCATTTGAGCGGTCCGACCACCCCCCGACCGAGGGCCGACCGAGGACCGACCGCTTGCCGAAAAGGCCGACCGCTCGGGATCGTACCCGAGGAGCGTGTCGAGGAGTGCGGCCTCCGCCGGGGCCGCGGCAGTCTCGACCAGGAGCTCGTAGCTCACGCCCTGGCCGCGGGGCGCGCGGTGGACGAGCACATACTCCAGCTCGACCAGCCGATGGAGATGGAGCTTGACCTGGGTCGCGCCGAGCCCGGTCACCGCCCGCGCCTCGCGGGCGAGGAAACGGAAGGCCTCTCGCCCGAGCCGCCGGGCCTGGCACTCGGTGGTGATCCAGACGTCGAGCAGCTCCACGAAACGCCGGGTCTGTGGCGGCAGCTCGTCGAGCGACCGGGTCAGCACCGGGGCCGCGAGCTGGTGGGCGGCCGCGAGATCCGCTTCGGTGACCTCGACGTAGCGGAGGACCGTCCCCCGCCGGGTGATCGTCTTGATCTCACGCTGGTGCTGGTGGAGCAGCGCGATCGCATCGATCAGCGTCAGGTACTTCTCGTGATCCCGCCGCGTGCGCGTGCGGCCATCGAGAAAGCGGAGCGCGGGCGCGAAGGGATTCACGACGGCGAGCGGCTCGAGCAGGCGCTGGGCATGTTGGTGGAGGGTGACGAGGCCCTCGCGTTCGGTCCGCGCCAAGAGTCCCTCGAGCGTCCGCGCCGCCCGCTGCCGGGCCTGGATCGCCCGGGTCTGCGCCGGACTCTCATCGACCGTGAGCACGAGCGCGCGGTTGGCGAATTCCTCGTCGAGCTGGTGGGCCGTCGTGGTCAAGAGGAGCTGCACCGGGCCCTGCACCCGGTAGCTATGGGTCACGAGCTTCCCCGTCTGGGGATCCTTCCCCGTCGAGGCAATCGTGAGCTCGCCCTCGCTCTGCAGGAGCTTCAAGGCGTAGGTGGCCCGCTCGGCCCCGGCCTCTTCGACCAGGCTCAAGACCTTGTGCTGGAGATCGGTCTCGCCCAGGTAGTAGAGCGCCTGCCCGGTGAGCGCGGCATAGTGGACCCGGTCCTCGGGCGGGACAAAGGCCAGCAGCGCATCCATCAGCGAGGTCTTGCCCGCGGCACTGGCACTCTGGATCAGCACGGCCAGCGGGCGCGGCAGCTTCCGGGAGAGCGTGGCGAGGTAGCCGATCAGGGCGTTGGTGGCCTCGCCCACCAGGCCCGCCCGGCCAAAGTCCGCCTGGATCCGGGTGAGCAGCGCGGGATCGCGGAGCAGGGCCAGCGCGGCCTCCCGCTCGGTCACGGTCATGGGGGGCGGCGCCGGGCGGACCGGTGTGTCACTCGGCGCCGCCGCCTTGGCGGTGAGGAGTTGATCGCGGAGGCCCTCGAGCGCCAGGAGGAGCTGGCCCAGGTCGGCGGCCACGACCTCGACGGGGATGCCTAACGTGGCCGCCGCCTGCTGGGCATAGCGGCTCCGAGCGCTCGCGGCGTAGCAGTCCAGGGTGTCGGCGACGAGGCCCTCGCCGCGCCGGCCGATGAGCGTCACCCGGAGCGTCTCCGGGCCCCGGTTCGTCGCGAGTCCGCGGATCCGATAGTGCCGATCGCCGATCATGACCCGATGCTCGTGGGCGGTGGCCTCGACGACGAGTGCCGCTGGCGCGGCCAGCGCTTCCGGGGAGACCCGCGGGGCCTCGGGCTCCTCGGACGCGGGCGGCGGCCCGACAGGGAGGGTGGCGAGGGAGGCTGCGGCTTGCCCCTCCACCCCCTGGGGTACCTGCTCCGCGGTGCGTGAGGGTGGCGGGCCGCTCCCCAGCCACACCGCGTGCCGAATCAGGTGCCCGAGCGACGCGGCCGCCGGCGGGGCGTTGAGGGCATAGGCGTTGGCATCCATCCCCAGCGGAAACTGGACCCGATAACAGCCGATCCCCTGGGCCAGGAGCTCGGTGGCCACCGCGGCCGCGGCCGTGTCGCCGGCGTCGTCGCGATCGTAGGCGAGCAACACGCGCTCGATCCCCTTAGCCCGAAACGCGACGCGGTGCGCCTCGGTGAAGCCGCGCACCCCATAGCTCGCGGTGACGTGGCGGAAGCCAGCGACCCAGAAGGTCAGCGCGTCGAGGAGTGCCTCGCAGAGGATGACTTCGTTGGAGGTGGTGAGGGCGGCCCCGTTCCAGACGCCCCGATGCGGCCCCGGGAGGTACAGGTGGACCGGGGTCCCTTCGCGGAGATCGTCCCGAATCTTCCGACCGTACATCCCCACGACCTGGCCCGCCCTATCGTGAATCGGGACCACCAGCGACCCGGTGAAGTGCTCGTGCCCGCTGGCCCGCAGAATCCCCAGCTGCTGGAGCCGCCCCCGGAGGGCCGCCCCGGCCTTCACCGTCTTGGACGGGAGCTGATAGGCCAGCGTCCGGTTCGCGTAGCCCAGCTGGAAGGTGTCGATCGCCGTCCGATCCTCGAGGCCCCGTTTCGCCAGGTAGGCCAGCGCCTCCGGGCTTTGGAGCAGCGTCTGGTGGTAGAAGCCCGCCACGGCGGTCAGCAGCCGGCCGTCGTCCCACGCCGGATCCAGGTCGAGCACACCGGCGCCGGCCGCACCACCCCCTGGGTTACCCTCGCGGAGTTCGCCCGGAGCCGTTCCGCCGCGTGGCGAAACGAGAGCCCGTGCCGCCGCATCTCCCAGTCAAGCACGCTCCCACCCGTCTGACACGCCCCCAAGCAGTGCCAGAGGTTCTTCGCCGGCGTGATGACGAGCGAGGGCGTGTGGTCATCGTGAAACGGACAGCGACCCAGCCAGTTGGCCCCGTGGCGCCGGAGCTCAATCCCCGCCGCCCGGACCCGGTCGAGCAGCGACACCTCCCGCTTCAGCCGTTCCAGCTCGTCGTCCGGGATCCGGGCCATCCGACCTCCGCTGCGCGAAACCTGTCAAGGGGGGTGAGGGCGCCCAAAGGCCTCTCACATGCCGGCGCCGAAATATTACATTTATTGTAAGTCACTGACAAGCCGCCCCCGGGCGGACGCGACCCGCCCCCTACTTTTGCGGAGACGTGATGCTCGAAACAGTCTGCTGGAGTGATCTCGTGGCGACTCGCGCCCGGCGACGCAAAACCACCACGCCCGTGACGACGGAAGGGTTCGGACCGCGACTCGTCCGGCTCCGGCAGGCGCGGGGCCTGACCCAGGAAGCCCTCGGCGCGAGGGTTGGGCTCTCGAATCGGATGCTCGCCTATTACGAGCGCGACGACGCTGAGCCCCCAGGAGCGCTCCTACCCGCCCTGGCCGCGGCCCTGGAGGTCTCGACCGATGAGTTGCTCGGCGTCAAGCCGTTGGGGGACCTGCGGACCGGACGCGCGGCACGGCTCCTGAAACGCCTGGAGCCGGTCGCGGACCTCCCCCCGGCCGATCAGCGCGCCGTCCTCAAGCTCGTCGACGCCCTCGTCGAGACCCGACAGCGCACACAGAGCCGCTAAAAAAAGAAGCCCGGCTCCTCAATGAGAGGAGCCAAGCTCCGGCATCCCGTGACCGACGCGACGAATCAGTCGCGAGTTTCCTGCTCTCGGCGCCTAATCAGGTTGATGGTGCGACCGATCTGGTCGTGTTCCCAGCCGCTTGTGGCACCGTACGCCGCTTCCAAGGCTGGCAGCTCGGCGCTCGTCCCGCTCTCGGCTAGGCCGAGCGCAGCATGTCCCGGAAAACTGCCAAGGAGGCTTGCGAGCGCCACGTTCGCCCTCCCCGGCGGACTGGTTCGAGCAAGCGCCAGGAGCAGCATCTCCCGGGCCCGACCATAGCCCTCGTTATGGACTGCGTCCTGGATCCAAGCCGCGGCCTCGCTGGGGCGGGCCTCCGCGAGCGTGTTGGCGACCGCCCACCGAAGCGCCTCTGATGAAGTACCCTCGAAGAGCGCGATCAGCGGTGCAGCTGGCACACTGCGAGCCGCAGCAAGAGCACGGACGACCGCCTCTTGCACGTTGGGGTGATCCTCTGTGGCCAAATGGCGCAGCAGCGCTTGGACAAGATCCGCCGGCAGGGGGGCGTAGCGCTCAACCAGATCCGTCAGGCTTTCCACCTGGTAGCCCATCTCGCCAAGCCGCTCGAGAAGAGCCAACTCCGCCGCACGAACCCGCGCTGATTGGTCCGCCTGCGCTGCCAGCTTCGCCTGGTAGGCGGGTTCGCGGTTCAGTTGCCCCGCGAACTCCGCCGCTGACATGCTTCCCCGCTTCTTCATGGAAGAAACCTAAGCTGGATCCCGTTATCACGAATGAACTGCTGTAGCGGACGGGAAAGTTCCGTGGTCTGTCGGACGACCAGCTCGAACGTCCGCCCGGTCTCCTGCGCGAAAGCAGCGAAGTCCCGAATCTGATTCGTAAGACTCAGGCTGCCAACATTCTTGACCTCCGTCAAGGTTGCGGCCGTCAGCCCGTCGGGAACCCGGTATGCCGCAGTTCCCGTTGCTGATCGAATTCGCTGGGTGTTCTTGACAATACCAGCTGCTGCCTCACCCGCAGCGCCGAGCGACCTCGCGAGCGCCGTACCAGTCTGCGCACCGCGCCCGAGATTGACAACATTCAGGGCGCCAGCCCCAAATCCGACGGTCGGGAGAGACGCCACCACGAGCATGGCAGGCTGCAGGTGCAGGAGGCCGCGCGTGTTGCCGGCCACCATCGCGATGAATCGACACTCGGGAGAATCGGGTGGCGTGCACAGCCCAAACGGATCGCTGAAGTTGACCGGATCGCCATTGGCGAAGCCGTAGAGGTTCAGGCCACCGGCGAGCCCGATGGGATCTTCTTGGGTAAAACGACCAGTGATCGCATCGTAGTAGCGGTTCCGCCTGTAGTTAAGGAAGCTCTTGTCCGACTTGTCGTCAAGAACGGACCCATCCCAGCCTTGGGCGTAAACGTTCCGTCGCTGGTGCTGGTAGGCGGACCATTCGATCGGCCAGTAGAGCTTCACACAGTTTGCGGTACTATTGGCCGGCTGGCACTTGAACCGCGACCCGTCACCGAATACGCCATCGCGAGCCGTGCCACGGGCATCCCAGAACGGATACTTTGTGTGCGGCCCCCAGGTGCTGTTGAACGAGCCGGCGGGGGTCGGCCAGTCCGCAT
>JADZER010000015.1 GCA_020850415.1 Phycisphaerales bacterium | reverse complement strand
CACGGCGCCCTGCCGGAACTCGTCGGTGTACCTGCGCTTGTGCTGGCCCTTGACCATCCGATCGACCTCCTGAAGACAGGCCGTAGCCTATCGATCGAGGGTGTCCACCGGAGGTGGGCAAGTTCAGCGGGGCTGAACGGAGTTGTTCGGAGCATCGATCGAGATGTCCCCGATATCTGTCGAGGACGGTGTGACCGCGAACACACGGTAGGTGACATTGTTCGCGTTCACAATGTCGATGTCCGAACCCGAGGTGTAGCCGGGGTCCGGCGGATTCTTCAGGCGATCGGGGTGGTTCGGCGCATGCACCCACGCCGAGCCGTTCCAATACTCGACATAGATCCCCGACTGGGCGTACCCCGCGGTCGTCAGCACGGACAACGCCAGCAACCCGAGCACGGTCAGTCCCTTCGTTCTCATCGAACTACCTCCTGTCCCTTCGAACAGCCCACAGGCACACGGCGGGCACAAGCCCGATCAGACCTGGGGCCGGAACAACGCTCGCGAGTCGAAGGCCGCTGAGCAGGCCGGGGAATCCTGGTCGCTGCCAATACTGGAACCCCGCTTGGTCGAGGTAGTACCACTCGGGCCGCTCCGCGACGCCAGCCCCCTCGGTAGTGCGGAACTCAAACTCGCCCTTGATCTCCTCGGTCCACTCCTCGGCGCCGCCGGTGACATCGAACAGCCCCCAAGGCGAGGTCGCGTTCGGGTAGGCACCCAGCGGGATGGCGAACGCCTCGGGGCCCCACTCCAGCCCGGTCGAGGTCTCGCCCTCGCCGGGGAGGCCGGGGATCGGCTGCTCGTCCGACCCGTGGCTGTAGAGCCACCAGCCGCCGTCCTCGCCCTTGCCCGGGTCGTAGTGCGCGGCCTTAAGCCACTCGTCGAGCGTCGGGATCCAATACCGCGCGTCGGGGTGGTGCGTCGCCTGGTCGGTGAAGGTGCCGTCGGGGTTGGTGTGGAAGGTGGAGGCGTCGTACACGCCGTCCTCGATCGACCACAGGTCCGAGACGCCGCCGTTATGCAGCCAGTTGCAGTACATGGCGGCCTCACGCCAGTCCATGCCCAACACCGGCATCATGCCGGCGTCGGGAACCCCGTCGACGAGCTTGTAGCGGCGGCCCGGCCCGTCATAGCTCCAGTCGATGGTCGCGCCCCAGAGGAACGGCACCGCGAAGTCCTGCAACTCATCGGACTGCGTCGAGAAGGTGTTGACGAACTCCAGCCACTGCGCCGTGGTGACCTCGTACTGCCCGATGCGGTACTCGTACCCGACGCTCCCCCGACCGGCGTTCTGCCCGTACTGGTCGCCGGGGTAGGGCTCGTTGCCCATATCGCCGATCGTCACCCAGTCGAAGCCGTAGTCCTGCCCCGACGCGACCGACGCCGCCCCAGCGAGGGCCAGCATCAAACCCGCAAGATTCACGACCGACCTTTGCATCGCCCCGTGCCCCATGGATGAACCTCCTTCAGAACACAGTCACCTAGGTCTGGTTTCAACCAGTCCGCCGTTCGTTTCTCGTCAATCTCGCAACGAGCCCTCCAACAGCCGCGCCACATCCCCGGATCGGGGGAATCCACCCGCCCCACGACGCGCCCACCGCGCCCGCGCCGAGCGGCGCCCCCACCCCCACCCCCTCACCCACTCACCCACTCACCCACTCACCCCAACAGCTTCTCCACCGCCCCGATCAACCGCCCCATCTCCCCATCCGTCGAGAACGGCCCCGGGCTCACACGCACCGCCCCCTGCTCCAGCGTCCCCATCGCCCGGTGCGCATCCGGCGCGCAGTGCAGCCCCGCACGCACCGCGATGTCCCACTCGCTGTCCAGATATGCCGCCACCTCGTTCGCCGTGAAATCACGCACCGTGAACGACACCACCCCGTGACGCCGGTCCACCCCCCGCGGCCCGAGAATCCTCACCCGCGCATCACCCCAGAACCGGTCGATGAACATCCCCACCAGCCGACGCTCGTGCGCCAGCGACACCTCCTGCGCCGGCACATCCTCATCCTCCAACGCCGCCAAGAGCCCCGCCCTTCCCACAACATTGCTCGTCCCCACCTCGAACACCCCCGGCATCGCCGGCGGGTTGAACTCCTCCAGACTGCCGATCAGCATCCCCCCCGTCCCGCCCAGGACCGTCGCCCGGATCGGCCCGCCCTCCCCCGGCACGCCGTTCGAGGTGTACCCCCGCTCGGAAACATACATCCCGCCCGTCCCCACCGGCCCCAGCATCGACTTGTGCCCGCTGAACCCCAGCACATCGATGCACATCGCCTCCACATCAACCGGCAACGCCCCCAACGACTGCGCCGCGTCCGCGATGAACAAGACATGCGGCGCCCGCTCCCGAAGCCCCCGCCCGATCGCCCCCGTCGGCTGGATCGTCCCGATCACATTGCTGCACATGTTCGTCACGACCGCCACACAACGCGGGTCCGTCGCCGCCTCGATCACCTCTTCGGCGTCGATGAACCCCTCCGCCGAGCAGCCGATCTCCACCACATCGCACACCTTCTCGCGCTTCAGCAGCTTCAGCGGCCGCCTCACCGCGTTGTGCTCCAGCACGCTCGTCACCACCACCGGACGCTCCCCGTCCGGCTTGGGGTGATACCACAGCAAGCCGAACAGCGCCATGTTCAGCGACGCCGTCGACCCGCTCGACAGACAGATCCGATCCCCCGACGGCGCATTGACCATCCGCGCAATCCGATCGCGCAGCCGCTGCGTCGCCTCACCCGCGTGCTTCGACGCCTGGTGCTGCCCCCGACCGGGGTTCCCCGCCGGGGCGTTGATCGCTTCGAGCATCGCCGCCCCCACGCTCGGCGCCTTCGGCCAGCTCGTGGACGCGTTGTCGAGGTAAACCAGTTGACCAGCCATGCAACCACTGTACGCGGCGCGTCTGGTGATAGATATCGGTAGCCAGATGTCTTGATTGCCCCGCCCGCGCAGCCCCGCCCCGGCAACCCAACCCGAAAGCCTCAGCCCCCCGAACCGCCCCCGCCAGCCCCACCCGAATCCCCACCCCCGCCCTCTCCCCCGCCCTCCTCCGACCCCTCACCCGCCCCGCCCGGAGGCGTCTGCTCCGGCTGCTCCCCACCCGGCTGCTCCGGCTGCTCCCCCACCGGCTCGTCGCCCGCGGGAACCCCATCCTCCCCCGGCGCCTCCGCCGCGGGATCCTCAACCGGCGCGGGGAACTCCTCACGCTCCCGCGGCCCAGGCACCGCATTCGGGTTGGGCGCCGGCAGCTTCTTCCCCGACAAGATCGGCGGCAGCGTCGCCCCCACGAACGCCCCGATCACCAGACCCAGCACCAACCCCGGCACGAAGGCCTTCGCGAACCCACCATTCCCGCTCTGCTGCTCGCTCATCGGCCGCTCTCCTGGGCGCTGCCCACCGCCACCGGGTGCTTGTTCCAACCCGCCGGGCTCACCCGAGCCGGCGCATCCGTCCCATCCATCGGCCGTATCGCAGGGCCGCCGTAAGCAGTTCCACACGGGAAGCCGGCGCCCCCCGCCCGAACGCCGTATGCCAACGCCAACCCCAGTACGCCCCGCGCACCCGGAACCGGCTCATCGCCGCGAGCCTCGCAAGCTGGTACACGCCGTCCAGGGCGCCGAAGAGGGACATCCCCGAAGCGTATCCGCCGCACCCCGCTCAGCCGGCCATCCTCGCGCTAAACCGCTCGGGGCTCAGCTCGAACAACTCGTGCAGATCCCACTTGCCCCCCGCGTGCAGGAACGACCGGTCAGGCCCCGCGCGACGGAAGCCCAGACGCTCCGCCAGCCGCAGACTCGCCGTGTTCTCCGCCTGGATCCCCGCCAGCACCCGGTGCAGACCCAACCCCCCCGGCAGATCCGCGAACGCGTACCCCAGCAACCCCCCCAACGCCTCCGTCGCAAACCCGAACCCCACCGCCGACGGCACAAGCCACCAGTTCGCGTCCGCCTCCCACACCAGACCACGCCGGATCGCGTTCAGATTGAACGCCCCAACAATCCGCCCCGGCAGCGCCACCGCGACCCGGCGGCAGGCCCGACCCGACCGCTCGCCCTCCGCCGTCAACCCCACCTGACGGGCGAACAACTCCTCGTCCGACTCCCCCGGCATGTGCAGCGTGCTGAACCGCGACAGGTGCGTGCGGCTCTCCCGCATCGTGCGGCAGAACTCCTCCCGGTCCGCCTCCACCAACGGACGAACCACCAGCCGCGCCGTCCGGATCGAACCCGGCGCGAGTACCTCCACCGGGCGCGGCGCCGACAGCCCGCCCAGCCCCCCGGCCGGACCGGCGACCGCGCGCCCTGGACGCTCCCGCCCGCTCACGCGGGCAGCTCCGGACGGGCCGGGTCGGGCCAGTCCAGATGGAAGAACCGGCCCCGCGCCTCGTCCACCCGCTCGTAGGTGTGCGCCCCGAAGTAGTCCCGCTGGGCCTGAATGATGTTCGCGCTCACCCGCGCCGACCGCAGCGCGTCGTAGTACGACAGCGCGCTGCAAAACGCAGGCGCCGGAACACCCATCGCCACCGCGTTCGCCACCGCCTCACGCCACGACCCCTGCCACTCCCCCACCTGCGCCGCGAACGCCGGCGCCATCAGCAGGTTCGGCAGCTCCACGCCCCCCGCGTACGCCCCCGAGATCGCGTGCAGCAGCCTCGCCCGGATGATGCACCCCCCCCGCCAGATCCGCGCGATCGACGCAAAGTCCAGCCCCCACCCCCACTGCCGCGACGCCTCCGCCATCAACGCAAACCCCTGCGCGTACGCGCACACCTTCGAGCAGTAGAGCGCCCTCCGCACCGACTCCACGAACCGCCTCTTGTCCCCCGTGAACTCCGGGCTCGACGGGCCCCGCAGCACACCCGACGCCGCCACCCGCGTCTCCTTCTCCGCGCTGATCGCCCGCGCGAACACCGCCTCCGCGATCGTCGGCGCCGGAACCCCCAGCAACAGCGCCGCCTCGCTCGTCCAACGGCCCGTCCCCTTCTGCCCAGCCGTGTCGAGCACCACATCCACGAACGGCCGGCCGGTCCGCGGGTCCGACTGCCCCAGGATGTCCGCCGTAATCTCGATCAGGAACGAATCTAGCTCCGTCGTGTTCCACTCCGCGAACACCTCCGCCATCCGCGCCGGCTCGTACCCCAGCACCCCCCCCAGCAGGCCGCACGCCTCCGCGATCATCTGCATGTCCGCGTACTCGATCCCGTTGTGCACCATCTTCACGAAGTGACCCGCCGCCCCCGCCCCGATGTACGCCGTGCACGCCTCCGCCCCCGGCGCATCCACCGGACGCCCCGGCCCCGCCCCCTCGATCGGCCGGCCCGTCTCCCCGTCCACCTTCGCCGCGATCGCCGTCCACACCGGCTCGAGCGCCTTCCACGCCTCCCGGTCACCCCCCGGCATCAGGCTCGGACCGAACCGCGCCCCAAGCTCACCCCCCGAAACACCCGACCCCACGAACCGAAGCCCCCGCGCCCGGCACGCCGCCTCACGCCTCGCCGTGTCCTCCCAGTGCGCGTTCCCACCGTCCACGATCACATCACCCGACTCCATGTGCTCCGACAACCCGTCGATCACCGCGTCCGTCGCCTTCCCCGCCTTCACCAGCACCACCGCCACCCGCGGCCGCTTCAGGCTCGCCACAAAGTCCCGAACCTCCGCCGCCGGAACCAGCGACCCCGGCCCCCGCCCCCGGTACCCCGCCCCGAACGACCCCGCCGGGTGCTCCGCCACCACCTGCTCGGTCACGCCCACCGTCCGGTTGTACACCGCCGTGGCGAACCCGTGATCCGCGATGTTCAAGGCCAGGTTCTGGCCCATGACCGCCAGCCCGACGACACCGGCGTCGGCCGAGGCGATTCCTGGCGTAGGGAGGGGCATGGAGAACTCCGGAACAGACACACGCCCGCCCGGCCGCCACGCCACGCGCGCGGCACCGCCGGCCGAGAGGACCGATCCGGGGTGTATCGGCCGGACCACGCTCCGGCGCTTGGGATCGGCGCAGACCAAGCCCCCCGCCCCCGCCCGCGGCCCCCCACGACACCCCTCCCCCCGGCACCCCCCCCTCGCCCAGCCGCCCGGCCAGCCCCCCTCCAGCCTCTCCCCAGCCCCCCGGCCGGCTCCGTCCCCCACCACCAAAAAAGCCCCGGGCTCGGGCCCGGGGCTCATGGGTGTACTCAACCCGATCGTGCGCCGGCCGCCCGACTCACACGAACAGCTTGCCGTCCTTCGCCGCCGCGATCAGCACATCCGCCACCTCCGGCCGGCTGAACTCCACCGGCGGACGCTCGCCCTTGAACAGGAGGTCGCGCACCGCCGTGCCCGACAGGTTGATGATGTCGCCCTCGATCTTCGGGAAGGTCTTCCCCGACACCATCCCGCCGTACGACTTGCTGTACCCGGTGTGCTCGAACTTCAGGGGCTCGATCCCCAGCGCCGCGCCGTCGATCTCGTCGAAGATCTTCTGCGCGTCGTAGGTCCCGTAGTAGTTCCCCACGCCCGCGTGGTCGCGCCCCACGATGAAGTGCGAGCACCCGTAGTTCTTCCGCATCACCGCGTGGTGCACCGCCTCGCGCGGGCCCGCGTACCGCATCGCCGCCGGCAGCACCGTCACCATCGTCGTCGCCGGGTTGAAGTACTTGGCCACCAGCGCGTCGATCGCCTTCATCCGCACATCCGCCCGGATATCGCCCTTCTTGGTCTCGCCCACAAGCGGGTGGATCAGGAGCCCGTCGGTGATCTCCTGCGCGCACTTGATCACATACTCGTGCGCACGGTGGATCGGGTTGCGCGTCTGGAACGCCACCACCGTCTGCCACCCCTTCGCCTGGAACCCCGCGCGGGTCTGCGCCGGCGTCAGACGACGGTCCAGGAACGCCTCGTCACCCGTCGGGTCCACGCACAGCGTCAGCACCTCGACCGGACCGGAGATGCACACATCCCCCTCCGCCAGCACCTGCGCCGCGCCCGGGTGCGCCGGGTCGTCCGTCCGGAACACGCTCTTGCACTCCAGAGCCTTGTCGTGGGCGAACTCCTCCTTCACCGTCATCACGCCCTGCAGCACCCCGTTCGGGGCGTACAGCGCCACATGACTCCCCACCGCCGGCGCCGTGCCCTTCGCCACCGCGAGCAGCACCGGGATCGACCACACCTCGCCCGTCGTCAGCTTCATCCCCTTGCACACGCTCTCGAAGTCCGCCCGATTCATGAACCCCGTCAGCGGGCTGTACCCGCCGTTGGCGATCAGCTCCAGGTCGCACGACTGCTTCGCCGTCAGGTCGATCCGCGCCATGCCCGCCGCCTGCTTCCGCAGCGCACCGGCACGGACCTCATCCACCAGACAGTTCACCAACTTCCCGCCGTGCGGGGCGATCAAACCGGACATGCCAGACTCCTCAACAAGGCGACGCTGTGACGCGCTCGGGCGACGAACCCCACCAAACCCCCCACACCCAAGCAGGGGTGACAACTCTAGACACCGATACACCCGAATCCCACCGACGCCCCGCACACGACGACCCACACCCGCCATCAACCCCCAGAATCCGGCCCCACAGCCGGACCGAGAACCCACCCCGACATCCCGGCCAACACCCCGGCCGCCTCTACCATCCCCACGACGCAGCCATGAACCAACCCCAAACGCCCCGAATCCTCATCGTCGGCGGCGGCTTCGGCGGCCTCAACGCCGCGCGCGCACTCCGCCGCGCCAACGCCGAGATCACCCTCCTCGACCGCCAGAACCACCACCTCTTCCAGCCCCTCCTCTACCAGGTCGCCACCGCCGCCCTCAGCCCCGGCGACATCGCGGCGCCCCTCCGCAAAGTCCTCGAACGCCAACGCAACTGCACCGTCCACCTCGCCGAGGTCGCCTCCATCGACCTCCACGCCCGCCGCGCCATCACCACCACCGGCGCAACCTACGACTACGACTACCTCGTCCTCGCCGCCGGCTCCCAGACCGCCTACTTCGGCCACGACGACTGGCCCGCCCGCGCCCCCGGCCTCAAGACCATCGACGACGCCCTCGATATCCGCCGCCGCTACCTCCTCGCCTTCGAGCGCGCCGAGACCGAGTCCGACCCGCAGGCACGCCGCCGCGCCCTCACCTTCGCCATCGTCGGCGCCGGACCCACCGGCGTCGAGATGGCCGGCGCCATGGCCGAGCTCGCCCGCCAGACCATGCGCAGGAGCTTCCGCCGACTCGACACCCGCGACGCCCGCATCATCCTCATCGACGGCAACCACCGCGTCCTCGAGACCTTCCCCCCCGACCTCTCCGCCCGCGCCGCCCGAGACCTCGAACGACTCGGCGTCGAGCTCCGACTCGGGCGCCATGTCACCGCCGTCGAAGCCGACGCCATCACCATCGGCGCCGGCCCCGACGCCGCCCGCATCGAGACCACCAACATCATCTGGGCCGCCGGCGTCCAGGGCGTCCCCCTCGCCGCCACCCTCGGCGTCCCGCTCGACAGGGCCGGCCGCGTCATCGTCAACCCCGACCTCTCCATCCCCAACCACGCCGAGGCTTTCGTCATCGGCGACCTCGCCCTCGCCAAGGACGCCTCCACCGGCAAACAAACCCCCGGCGTCGCCCAAGCCGCCATGCAAGCCGGCCGCCACGCCGGCCGCATCATCGCAAACGAGATCGCCTCAAGTCCCCCTCCGCCCCGCGGAGGGGGACAGGCTGACGCGCAGCGTCAGCCAGGGGGAGGTGCGTCCCCCCATCCCGTCTCTCCGTCTCAACCCCCCCTCCGTGCCTCCGTGCCTTCGTCCCTCCGTCCCTTCTTCCACTACAAAGACAAAGGCGAACTCGCCACCATCGGCCGCGCCCGCGCCGTCGCCAACCTCAACCGCCTCCACCTCGGCGGCTACCCCGCCTGGCTCCTCTGGGCCCTCGTCCACATCACCTACCTCATCGGCTACCGCTCCAAACTCCTCACCCTCCTCAACTGGGCCTGGCTCTACCTCTTCTACGACCGCGGCGTCCGCCTCATCACCGGCCGCGACACCAACCCCTGATACCCCCCACGGGTGCCGTGGTCTGAACGAAGCGCAGCGCAGTGAAGGCCACCCGACACCTCACCAAACTCACCCACCGCCCCACCGACCGCCGACCACCCGCTCCCCCAAACCTCCGTCCCTCCGTCCCTCCGTGCCTTCGTGCCTTCGTGCCTTCGTGCCTTCGTGCCTCATGCCTCATGCCTCATGCCTTCTTCCCCATCAACCCCGACGCCTCACCGCCTCCACGAGCCCCCACCCCTCCGTGCCTCCGTGCCTCCGTGCCTTCTCCCCCCCCCCGCGCGTACCGTCCCCCGTGCACCTCACCGACCCCGTCAGCACCATCACCCACGCCACCGGCGCCATCGTCTTCGCCCTCCTCTCCATCGACCTCCTCCGCCGCGGCCGCGGCCACCCCGGCCGACTCGCCGCCCTCGCCATCTTCGCCGGCTCCTCCGTCCTCCTCCTCGCCGCCAGCACCGCTTTCCACGCCGCCCCAGCCGGCTCCACCACCCGCTCCGTCCTCCAACGCGTCGACCACGCCGCAATCTTCATCCTCATCGCCGGCACCTTCACCGCCATCCACGCCATCCGCTTCCGCGGCCTCATGCGCTGGGGACTCATCGCCCTCATCTGGACCCTCGCCGCCGCCGGCATCGCCATCAAAACCGTCTTCTTCACGCTCGTCCCCGAGTGGCTCGGCGTCTCCCTCTACCTCGCCATGGGCTGGATGGGACTGGCCGCCATGATCGGCACCTGGCGCACCTGGGGCCCCCGCGCCGCCCTCCTCATGCTCGCCGCCGGACTCGCCTACACCGCCGGCGCCCTCGTCGAGATGACCAACTGGCCAACCCTCACCCCCGCCTGGGGCCCCCACGAGGTCTTCCACCTCTTCGTCCTCCTCGGCCTCTCCCTCTTCTGGCTCGACATCCGCGCCATCGCCACCCTCGCCCGCACAGGCGCCCTCCAATCCACCCAACGCCCCCGGCGGGAGAGGGCTCGTCCCCTCCTTCCTCTTCAACACTCGACCACACCGGCGCCGCAAACACACCAAGCCCGCTAGAAGATCACCGCGTCGCGTGCCACCGGTCAGCGGAGGCTTTGCGGAGGTGACCGGTGCCGGCGCACCCGGCCCCGCCTTGCCCCCTCTCCCGCCCCCGGCGGGAGAGGGCTGGGGAGAGGGCTCTTCCCCTCCTTCCTCTTCAACACTCGACCACACCGGCGCTGCAACCACACCATGCACGCTGGAACTTCACGGCGTCGCGTGCCACCGGTCAGCGGAGGCTTTGCGGAGCTGACCGGTGCCGGCGCCCCCGGCCCCGCCTTGCCCCCTCTCCCGCCCCCGGCGGGAGAGGGCTGGGGAGAGGGCTCTTCCCCTCCTTCTTCTTCAACGCTCGACCATGCCGACGCCGCAAACACTCCACGCACGCTGGAACTTCACGACATCGCGTGCCACCTCCGCCCCCGTCGGCATGTCGGTCCCAAGCCCCGGGCGCCCGAAGCCCGCCCACGCTCGGCGCAGCGAGCCCGGGGACCCCGCCATGCCCACCGCCGAGTCCCCGAAAGGGGCGAAGCTGCCGTCGCGGTCCACAAGATCGTACATCCGACCTCGCGCCGCCTCACCGGATCGCCGCGAGTCAAAGGAGAGAAAGCTCGTCGGCACCCGCACGGGGGTGTCCACAGATATGATCGAATGGGTGGACGGCGCCCCCGCGGATCCACGAAAGCGGGCCGCGGCAAGGTGCCGGCGCCGCACTGACCCGCTCAGGGGTGCGCGCTCGGAACGATGACACGAGGAAGTCTCTTGCCAGCGAGGCACTGCACTTGTCGATGCTCCCGCGAACTCCCGTTCTGGCACTCGGCTCGCTTCTCCTCTGCATGCTCGCGCCCGCGACGAGCTGCCAACGGGAAGACGCCAAAGGAACTCAGGCCCACGCCACCGAGCTCTTCCACGCCAACGACGGCGTGCGCCGCGTGGGGGTGAGGGCCCTGGGACCCGATGGCGCCGTGCTGCAGCAGGGTGCCGGGGTGCTGCTGGACAACTCGGTGTTGGTCACCGCCAGTCATGTCATCCGTCGATGCTCGGCACTCTGGATCATCGATGATGCAGGCAACGAGTTTGTCTCGCCCGCATCGCCCACCGCCAGCGACCACGATGTCGTCATGGTTGTCGTGTGGCGGGGACTCGATGCCGCTGCGAGCCCGTCCGACGCTGAAACCCGATCGGATCCCGACGCGGTCACGGGGAGCGCGCTCGCGGCCTGCGTGTCGCGCGCGCCGCCGGCCCCGGCGGACCGCCTCCTCGTCAACTTCGGCGGCGCACTCGTCGGAACCGAGGTCATCGCCACCCGAGACAGCCGCCTGTTCGGGGACCACTGCTTCGACCTCAATCTCCTCGCCCACCCCGGCCAGAGCGGCTCGCCCGTCCTGGATCTGGACGGCAAGCTCCAGGGTGTTTGCGTCTCCAGCTCGCCGGGTGCGACGATCGCGGCCTCCATCCGCCCGTCCTTCCTCCCGCTCTCCGAACTCCGCTGGCGCCCGCTCTCCGAGATCGCCTCGGAGATCACAACCGCCGAGGAGCAAGCACTCATGCTGGGTACCGACCCGGAGACCCACGCAGAGGGAGCCGCGCAGATCGGTGGCGGAGCGCCGGATCTGGACGCACAGATGTTCCTATGGCAGCACCTCACCAGGAACGGCCGGGCGGAAGCGGCGGAGGAACTGACGCGCGAACTGGCCCGTACGGCAGCCGACACGCTCACGCGCGCCCGAGCCGCCCGCCAGCATATGGGCCTCGGCAAGGCGCAGGGCCGCGACGACCTCTGGACCGAGGGCCTTGATCAACTGCTGGGTACCACGCCCTGGAGCGCCCTGGTGTGGGACACGCTGAAGGTCTTTCCCACGCTCTCCGACGAACCCGAACTCACAACATGGCGCCTGACCGCGCCCCAGCACGACTGGTACGCGGCCGACGCAGCCGCCTGGGCCGGCGACCGGCAGACAGCCCGTGACATAGTCCTCCGCATGGACCAGTTCTGGTGGCAGTTCCCACCGCCCGACATCGACCTGGCCGGGTTGCTGGGCATCTGCGGCCTCGACTCGGCCGATGAGCTTGAGGCAAAGCTCAAACTCCACCCGATGAGCACGACGAACAAGGCAGCGGGCGAGGCGGTCAAGATCTGGAAGAGCAGCGTTGCGTTCGAACGAAGGGACTTCCCCGAGGCCGAGGAACTGGTCAACTCCTGGACCAGCAACGAGCCGCGAACCGAGGCCCGCCGCCGCGCGGCACTCGCCTCCTGCCTCTGGGCTGTCGGCCGGCCGGAGAAGGTCAAAGCCATCATCGAGTCCCAGATCCAGAACGGGTGGTGGAACCACGCCCTCGCCCGGACATTCGCGTGGTTGGCGGACAAGGCGTACGAGCCGCGCGAACTCGCGGATCTCTGCATCAACCCGGAGAACCGGTGGGGCCAAGACGACCTGTTTGGCTTCGGCGTCCTGGTCATGGGCAATATGGTCCCGGAGCGGCGTTTGCTCTGGATGAACGAGATCGACACCCGGATCGCCACCCTCCCCGAGGGCGCACATCGCGACTCCATGCAAACCGTCCAGGCCGAGTGGGCCGGCGCCAGATCGGCATTGGACAGCGGCGCCACCCCCGACGAGATACTGGGCGAAGGCCACTGAGGCGTTCGCCCCGGCCATCCGGCCCGGTGGGCCACGAACCCAAACCCCGATGCCTCGATGCCTACTGCCTCGATGCCTTCTTCTGCATCAACCCCGCCCCCCGCCCCCCTGTCCTCCCCCCACCCCCCAAGCCTAAACTCGCTCCCCGCCCCCACTTCCGACCCGGGGGCCCCCAAGATCCACGCAAAATCCCCACATAATCCCCAGAGGAGACACCCCATGACCCAGGTCAAAGCCACCAACATCCACTACCACGAGGGCAACATCACCCGCGACGAACGCTGGAAGGCGCTCGGCACCAAGGGCGTCACCATGTGGTTCACCGGCCTGTCCGCCTGCGGCAAGTCCACCATCGCCTGCGCCCTCGAGCAGGCCCTCTGCAACCAGGGCGTCGCCTGCTACCGACTCGACGGCGACAACATCCGCTTCGGCCTCAACAAGAACCTCGGCTTCACCGCCGAGGACCGCGAGGAGAACATCCGCCGCATCGGCGAGGTCTCCAAGCTCTTCGCCGACGCCGGCATCGTCACCCTCACCAGCTTCATCAGCCCCTACACCAAGGACCGCGACAACGCCCGCAAGCTCCACGACGAGGCCAAGCTCCCCTTCATCGAGGTCTTCGTCGACACCCCCATCGAGGTCTGCGAAAAGCGCGACCCCAAGGGCCTCTACAAGAAGGCCCGCGCCGGCGAGATCAAAGGCTTCACCGGCATCGACGACCCCTACGAAGCCCCCAAGCACGCCGAGCTCACCATCGACACCTCAAAGCACGACCTCGACGCCTGCGTCAAGATGTGCCTCAAAGCCCTCGCCGACAGCGGCCTCATCCAGATGGCCTGAGAGCAAAATAGCAAATCGCAGATGGGCAAATAGCAAAGCCGGAACTCCCAGCCGGCACTTGCGGGGGATCCCATGGGCCGACTCCAGCCCGACCTGCTCGAACGCGTCGAGACCTTCGCCGACCGCGTCCTCGATGTCGTCGAAGCCCTCGCGCCCACACCCTGCCCGCGCCGAGTCCTCGAACAGATCGCCGCCAGCGGCACCTCCGTCGGCGCCAACACCTTCGAAGCCGACGAGGCCATGAGCCGCGCCGACTTCGCCAAAACCCTCGCCATCGCCCTCAAAGAACTGAACGAAACCCGCTTCTGGCTCCGTCTCCTGGCCCGCCGGGCCTGGCTCCCCCCCGCCCGCCTCACCCCCCTTCAAGCCGAAGCCGACGAACTCCGCAAGATCCTCGGCGCCATCATCACCCGCACCCGCAACCCCCCCAATAATCCCCAAAAGCCCCGCCCCCAACCGCCTTGAATTTGCCATCTGCCAACTGCCTTGAATTTGCCATTTGCCATTTGCCATTTGCCATTTGCCATTTGCCATTTGCCATTTGCCATTTGCTATTTGAGGAGCCCCCCCATGCCCAACTACCCCGCCCTCGCCACCGCCGCCCACCACGCCATCTACCTCGCGGCCGTCGTCACCCGCGAAGTCCAAGCCTCCCTCGACGACCTCCGCGCCATCACCAAGGACGACAAGTCCCCCGTCACCGTCGCCGACTTCGCCGCCCAGGCCGTCGTCGCCAAGGTCCTCACCGACCACCTCGGACCCATCCGACTCGTCGCCGAAGAGTCCTCCACCTTCCTCCGACACCCAGACCACGCCACCCACCTCACCGCCACCCTCGCGGCCGTCCAGTCCGTCTGGCCCGAAGCCACCCCCGAAACCCTCCTCGACGCCATCGACCAGGGCGCCGCCGAAACCCACCACGCCGGCTTCTGGACCCTCGACCCCGTCGACGGCACCAAGGGCTTCCTCCGGAACCAGCAGTACGCCATCGCCCTCGCCTACATCGAACGCGGCACACCCACCGTCGGCGTCATGGCCTGCCCAAACCTCCCCCGCAACTTCAACCGCCCCCTCGACCTCCCCGACCCCCGCGGCTGCATCTACGCCGCCATCAAGGGCGCCGGCGTCTTCGAATACCCCGCCGACACCCCCCCAGACGACGACCAACACCACTCCCCCGACAAACCCATCCCCATCACCCGACTCGACCACGAAGAGGGCGAACCCATCTCCGTCTGCGCCTCAGTCGAAAAGGCCCACTCCAACGCCGACGACACCGACCACATCCTCCAGTACCTCTCCTCAGGCGGCCTCCAAGGTGGCCCGGCTCTCCGAGCCGGTTCTCCTTCTTCTACCCCTCCTTCAGGTGGCCCAGCCCCCCGAGCCGGTTCCCCTTCCTTCCCCCCCATCCCCACCGCCGAACCCGCCCGACTCGACTCCCAAGCCAAATACGCCGTCACCGCCCGCGGCCAGGCCGACGCCTACCTCCGACTCCCCACCAAAAAGAACTACATCGAACGAATCTGGGACCACGCCGCAGGAAGCCTCGTCGCCACCGAAGCCGGCTGCTTCGTCACCGACATCCACGGCAACGCCCTCGACTTCTCCCACGGCCGCGGCCTGGAAAAGAACAAAGGCATCATTTGCGCCCCCCCCCGAGTCCACGGCCTCATCATCGGAGCCATCCAGGCCCTCGGAATCGGCCAAGACGCCTAACTGCCTCTATTTGCTGCTTTTCCGCTTTGCTGCTTTGCTGCTTTTCCTCGGGCAGTCCGGGCCCTTCCCCCCAAGACCTCTGACCGCCCCTCCCCCCACCGCCCACCGTCCCTAAAGGGGGCGCTGTCGCAAGCCCCGGGCGCAGCCAGCATGTGCACCACTTCCGATAGCGGTCACCAACCCAGGTCGACCTTCCTCCCGATCATCTTCCTCACGCCGCCTTCCTGAGCAGGCAACAGACCGTGTATACTTGTTCCATGTTGTCACACCAGACAAACGGCCGAGTAGTTGCGTTCATGGGGCTGCCGGGAAGTGGCAAATCGACTCTCGCCGCATTGCTCGCACCGCGCATACCAGGCTGCCGGCTCTTTCTGGAGCCGAATGAAGCCAATTGGCCAGATGCTGTACTGGATCGCCACAACTGCGGGTACTTCACCGCACTGTCTTGGTTCCGCGCGATGCGCGTACCCCAGCTGTTTGCGGCACACACCCTGCGACTTTCTGGCACCACGGCGGTGCTGGATTCCTACTACGATGCACTGATCGCCTGCTACATCGACACCCCGCAGATGCGCTGGTTGCTTCCACATGACGACCCCTATTTCCCCGCCGCCCGGCTCGTCGCCAGTCTCGATTGGCAGCTTCTTCCCGTAGCCGACATCATCGTCTTTGTAGATGTCACCCACGACCAGTGGCGCGCATTGCTGCGCCAACGTTCTCGCGACATGGACAGCGAAGCCCAGTTCCTTGATAGCTACTCCACTCAAGAAGTGTTTCTCGCCGCCGCCCACCAATACTCGCGCGAGCGGGGCACAGTCATTGTTTCCATCTCCCAATCCTTGTTCGAACAAGAACTGGTTTGCCAACGACTTTGCCAGCAGCTCGCCCCCCTTTTGCCTCATCCGCCTTCTCAATGAACGCCACCATTGCATGCCAACTCGCTTATCAGCATCTGGATGCGTCCGATCGCGTCGACGAAGACCTCTGCAGGCGGTTAGTTGCCGCGTCGCTCGAGGCCTACCAAGCCGCAGCGCTCCTCCTTCGGTTAGCGCGCCGGCCGTGTACCAATGCCGAACAGGATCTTGCCCGGCGCTTGACCAATGAGCATCCATCCCTGCTATCCGTCGTGGCACTGCTCTCCCCGCGCTTTTCATTGCCATTCATCACGCCGTCAGATGGGCCCCAGCGACTATTGAGTATCTCCATCTTTACTACCGTCATGCGTCACTTGGTCCATCGGTATCCAATAGACCGGCCAATGTTCGATGAGCTGCTACGAGCATTCCTTCAAGGACATCTACCGAAGATGCACATGGCGTGTGTTCTCACATTGATCATGTCGGAAGGGCTGTCGCCCTTGTCTACAGAACATCTCACCCAAGCCATTGTCGCTACAGGCGAGACTGTGGACATTCGACCAGCCGCCGAGTTGCGAGGACAGCGCGTTCTGAGGCGCTATCCCACGGGAGGAGTATCTGATAAGATTGCGCTGCTCATGCCTAGCCTGCTTGTGGCTTCGAATTGCCATTTGCCGGTGAAGTCCTGCTTCCTGGTAGGTCGCGCGCTCGGGTTCACAGGCGGCACATGGGATAAGCTAGCGGCAATCCCGGGATTCACATTTGCCAGATCGGCGGACTCCGTACTTCAGCTGCTCAGCACGCATGGCGTGGCGATGTGCACCACAACGGAGACCATCGCTCCAGCCGACAGAGAGCTTTACTTGCTCCGGAGCGAGACGGGCACAATCGCCTCAATGCCCCTTGTCGTGTCGAGCGTCGCGAGCAAACATCTCGCGCTTCCGGCCCATCGTATCTTGTTTGATGTCCGCTACGGCTTGGCGGCCTTTCTCGAAACACATTCTGACGCACAATCGGTCGGCGCTGCTCTATGCAGCGCATTGCACGCTGCTGGCACTGCCGCCGAAGCCGCATACTACCGGAATGAGCATCCCACTGGCTCGACGATCGGTAGCGCCCTGGAAATGGCCGAGGCACTCACGATAATGGGTGCCCGATCCCAATGGCTGTGCTTCGATCAGCGAGCGATTGACACCCAACGCGATCTTCTTGTAGCTCAGACCCTCACGCTACTCTGCGCAGAGTTTCCAGAGGAAGACCCCATGGCCCTCAAAGCCGACATTGTCGCTTCGTTCCAAGACGGCAGACTACTAGCCACATTCCGGACAATGCTCCTGAGCCACGGGAGCTCCGCGGCGTTTGTCGATAGTGTGTGTCACAGACCCGAGAGTTTGCTGAAGGGACTGTCGCTGATCCCAGTACACTCGCTCAAATCGGGACAACTCAAGTCTCTTGACCAAATGGGGCTCGGGCGCATTGTAAATTTCTCCTGGCGCCCTCCCGGATCTATGGCGCCGGGTGCGAACCACGCGGGAATCCAGCTACATGTCCAATGCGGCGACACGATCAGCGCCGGCGACAACATCGCAGATTGCTATGTATCTTTGCCGATACTTCAATCACTCAGTGAAGATCAGATCAGGAGTGATGTTCGCAATTGCTTGCATATCCACTGATTTCCCGCGAGATCCCCAGTGCATCGGTCAATGCATCCGCGCGACGCAACAAGCCGATCGCTATCTGATAGTCAATCCCCAATCCTGACGCCGTACTCTGCAAGAACCGGACCTGCCCCCTCCGCACACCAAGTTCGATGTTGATATCAGCAGCAACGATCCCGAGTAAGGCGGTTGCGACCCGCAGCTTGGGATCCTCGATCCTATTTAGCACGGCGCAAAGTTCGTCGGTATGCGCGAGCGAGCGAAGATCGTCCGCACGATGAATCAGTTTCTCCGATGTCGAGGCGAGCACTTCGCAGAATTCAGGTACATGCAGAAAACTGGCTCGCTTCAGTCCTTCACGTGAAATCATGTGGACACCTCTGTTTGAGTCACAGTCTTCGCCGCACTCCACATGCATTCAAACTCGTCCTGGAATGCTTCAAATAACCACGCGTGAGAGCCAGCCCTCAATTCAAGCGTGGGAGCTGACTTACTGGGCACCGCAAAGAACTGTGGGCCGACGAACATGGTTTGATCTATTCGATAGAACATGGTGGAGATCGGGCGATCAAGTAGACGAATTTGGACATTGGCTACCGCACCAGTTTCCCCGAGTATCTTCGCAATGCTGGCTTGGAAAGTTCCAGGCGCATGCCTCTCGATCCGCTCCCGCTGGACTGAGATATCGGATCGTGGATCAACGAAGAGCATTCGAACCTGTAGGGCGGGCTTCTGCGTGCTCAGTTCAAGAAGTAAATCGCCGAAACTTTCATAAAACGCTCTGAGGGAGTAGCCGCAGATGTCGAGATGACAGGATAATGAAGTCATCAGAGTGTGATACTTGTCTATGTCGCGGTGGCTATACAATTCAGCGACACCGGCATCTCGAACTGCGGCGGCCAATGTGTCATGTTCCGCGACAATTGCGCGGTAATACAGTTCCAGAGCACCAACAACTGCGCTGGCCACAAGCGATGTCCCTATCGCCTGGACAACCTCGTTGCCACCAAGAACGCAAACAAGACCGACTAGCCCAAGTACAAGGACCACGAGTCCGAATACCATCTGTCTCTTACCGTGTGGCACAGTCCGCTCCTGACGCGAGAGCGAGCCTCGTCGAAACTATGCGCTGAATCTCCGCGAAGATGTCGCTTTCGGATCGAACCGAACCATTCACGGTGTGGCATTGAATCACATGGAATGTGGGATCACCTTTCGCTAGTATGGCATACTCTGACGCCACCCGGCGCTGCAGTGTCGATGACGCCTCATGGATATCGCGATGGCGCATCGGAGTCGGGACATGGGTCTTCGCGCGATGGGCCACATTAGCGGCAGCAAAATGGGTAGGAACATCCAGATACAGAGTGATGTCCGCTCGTGGCATGTGTGATAACTGGTATTCGGTTGTTTCGATCCACTCGCGGATCGACTCGCGTCGAGGTTGGTCGAGTGCTTTGGCGCACTGAAAGGCAATGTTGGACGCGACATAGCGATCGATAACAACAAGCAGGCCCTCGCCCAATGCGCTTTGGATTTCGCTTCGAAGCGAGAGACGATCTGCAGCGAAGACTGCGGCGATCAGAAGCGGATCGACATGCTCCAGAGACCCAAACTCCCCGTGGAGGAAGGAGCGAATAATCTCACCGTAGCCGCGTTCCGCGGTCCGGGGGAAGCTCCAGTATTTGTACGGAACTGATCTGTGATCTAGCCATTCTCGCAGCAGTCGGACCTGTGTGGACTTGCCGGAGGCGTCGATACCCTCGAACACGAGGAGTTTGCCTGGCGGCCGCGGGGGTTGGGTCTTGAGTGAATCCATCGCGGGAGTGTATCCGGTTGTTGGGGGGTTTCTATTGGTGTGTGTTCGGCATGGAGTGCTTGCACATGCGGCACTCGCGTGCAGTGCAGATCGGCTACGGCCACACCCCGGAGGTTCCTCGTTGGGGCTGGACTTCCAGTTCATGCCCTACAGTATCGCAACCAAGGGGGCTAGGTGGCACCTTCCCGTGCCACCGACCTCTGGTGCTCTATTCGGTGCCCCCCAGCCCCCCTTCTGCCCCCAAAACCCACCCCTGTGCGCAATCTCGCGCCCCCTCCCCACAAATCCCCCTTGACACCCGATCAAAAGCCGTTATTCTCCAGCCAGAGACCCAATCAAACCCCGCCCATGATCGCCACCCCCTCAAACCCTACACCCCCTCCCGGCCCCTCAGGCCGCTTTTGGCCCTTTGGCCATTTGGCATCTGGCCCTTTGACCACCCCCCTTCCCAACCCCTCAGGCCCCATGTGGCCCTTCGTCCATTCGCTCTGCGGCCCTCTGCTCCCCCCCTCTCCCGACCCCTCAAACCCCGTCCCGCCCCCTCCCCACCCCACCCCCGAGCACGGCCCGGCGGCAGAGGGCCAGGGTGAGGGCTCCTTCTCCTCCCCCACCTCCTCCCCCTCTGCCTCTATTTGCAGCTTTGCTGCTTTGCCATTTGCTGCTTTGCCGCCCCCGGCGGCCCCCTCCGCCTTCCTGCCCCCTCGCCCGCCCCCGGCGGGAGAGGGCCGGGGTGAGGGCTCCTTCTCCTACACCTTCTCCTCTCCCTACGACTCCGTCTCTTCGTCTCTCCGTCTCTCCGTCTCTTCCCCTCAAGCCCCAAGCCTCAAGCCCCAGGCCTGCCCTCCTGATTCGCCATTTGCCCATTTGCCATTTGCCATTTCGCCGCCTCAAGCGGCGCTCCTCGAAGCCCTCGTCTCCGCCCCCTCCATCACCGCCTACGCCCAGGCCAACAACATCCCCCTCACCAACCTCGCCCTCTGGCTCCAGCAACCCGAAATCGCCGCGGCCCACGCCGCCCTCCTCGACCTCCGCGCCCTCGACCGCCGCACCCACCACGACCAGCTCGCCGACGAAGCCCTCGAGGTCCTCCGCGAGACCATGAAGGCCTCCGAAGACCCCATCGAACGCCGCCGCTGCGCCACCACCGT
>JADZER010000014.1 GCA_020850415.1 Phycisphaerales bacterium | reverse complement strand
CGTCGCCCACAGGGTCAGCGTGGCGCTCTCGCCGGGGGACAGCTCGGTGTCGGACACCGTCCAGCTGTAGGTCATGGTGTTCTGGGCCGAGGCGGCGGCGGCGATACCGGCGACAGCGATCAGGGAAACAAGCTTCATCGCACCTTCTCCATGTTCGACACGCGCATCCCCGTCACCGACGGCCCGGCACACGCCGGCCGCATCTCCGATCTGGCTGGTGAACCTGGGAAGTCGCCGGCTCTCGCTGGTGCGCCGCGGCGATCGTTCGAACGAGGGTGAATATGCCACCGATTTCTGGCGCGGCAAGGCGCGCGTCGACCGCGACCGGCCGAAACCCCGCTCACCCGGCTTGGCGAGGGATCCATTCGGCGTACGATCGCAGTACATATGCCGTATGTGTCGCCCGTTCTCGGTTTCAACAGCGTTATAGGACCAAAGATCGGGCCGACGATCTCGTTCATCGCAGGCCCGCGGACCTCTCCAGGCCCCGCACCGCGGACCGAACCCGCAATCGCGAGAGCTGGGACATCCGGTCCAGGATCAGCACCCCGTCGAGGTGATCGGTCTCATGCTGCCAGCAACGGGCCAGCAGACCCATCCCCGTCTGGGTGAACGGACGGCCCTCCAGGTCCAGGGCCGTGATGGTGATCCCCCGCGGGCGCGGGATGTCCCCCGAGATGTCCGGCAGGCTCAGGCAGCCCTCGCTGCTGGGCTCGACCGGGTTCACCGGCTCGCTCAGCACCGGGTTGATGTAGACCGTCGGTCCCTCGGTGCCCCGCAAGACGCCCGGCGGGCCCTCCCCCGGGGCGCCCTGGTCGTCCTCCGCGAGCACATGGCACACGAACATGCGCCACGGGAGCCCGACCTGCGGCGCCGCCAGGCCGAGGCCCTTGGCCTCGTGCATCAGCGCGATCATGCGAACCCCCACCGCCCGAACCTCGTCGCTGACCTCGGGAACCGGCAGACACCGGGTGCGCAGAATGGGGGCGGGATACAGGACAATCGACAGGCTGGCGGGATCCACTGGCATCCGCCCATCGTAGGGTGCGGCCCCCCGAATGGCTCCCAAAGGCCTCTCTCCGTTCCCCGAGCGGCCGGTGAACGACTACCATCCGGCCCGACCACCGGCGGCTGGCCCGCCCGGGACCGATGAAAGCGAGGGAAGGCGACCTTGGCACTGTTCGGCCGGAAGAAACCTGGTGAGGAGGGCGCGGGCGAGAACGGCGACGGCAAGCTGCCCGAGCCGGTCGCCTTCAGCCCCGAGAAAGCCCAACGCTTCTTCGAGCACGCGAAGATCGCCGCCGAGACCGGGCGCCACGAGTACGCCATGGGCCTCTGGCTCGGCGGCCTCAAGCTCGACCCGTCCAGCATGCAGGGCCTGGAGTCCTTCCTCAAGAGCGCGGTCAACTTCAACGGCAAGCCGGGCAAGGAACTGCTCCAGGCCGTCGAGGGCAAGGGCGCCGCCGACCGCTACACCCAGGCGCTCCTCGCCTGGGGCCTGAAGATCGGCGACCCGGCCCTGGCCGTCAAGGCCGTGCAGGCCGCCGCCAAGCTCGACCTGGGGGAGCAGGCGTACTTCATCGGGGAGCAGGCCCTCAAGCTGGTGGCCTCCAGACCCAAAAAGGACCTGTTCATCAAGCTCATGGAGGCGTTCGCCGAGGTGCAGGCGTTCGACCTGGCGGTGCAGGCCGGCGACGCCGCGGTGCGCATGGACCCCTCCGACGGGCCGCTGTCGACCTCGGTCAAGAACATGTCCGCCCAGCAGACGATGAGCAAGGGCGGGTTCGACCAGGCGGGCAAGGAGGGCGGCTTCCGCGCCAATGTCCGGGATCTCGACAAGCAGCGCCAGCTCGACGAGGGCGAGCGGATCGTCAAGACCGAGGCGACCATCGACCGCCTCCTCGCCGACGCCGAGGCCGCGCACCTGAACCGGCCCGACGATGTCCCCACGATCCAGAACCTCGCCAAGCGCCTCCTCGAGCGCGGGCGCCCCGAGGACGAGCAGCGCGCCATCCGGCTGCTCATGCAGGCCTTCGAGACCACCAAGCAGTACCGCTTCCGCCAGGACGCCGGCAAGATCAAGCTCCGCCAGCTCCGCCGCTCGCTCAACACCTACAAGGACGCCGCCGAGGCCAAGCCCGACGACGAGTCGCTGCGGGCAAAGTACGCCGAGGCCAAAGCCAAGTTCTTCAACATCGAGGTCGCCGAGCTCAAGGCCTCCGTCGACGCCTACCCCACCGACATGTCGCTGAAGTTCGAGCTCGGCAAGCGGTACACCGAGGCCAAAGACTTCGACCAGGCCATCGCCCTCCTCCAGGAGGCCAAGGGCGACGCCCGATTCCGCTCGCCCGCCATGGCCATGCTCGCCCACGCCTTCGCCGCCATGGGATGGCACGACGAGGCCATCGCGACCTACCGCCAGGCCCTCGAGAACATCTCGACCCTCACGGAGGACCTGCGCGTCGAGCTCCGCTACGGCCTGATGAACTCGCTCACCTCCAAGGCCGACACCGAGCGGGACCTCTCCGCCGCCGAGGAGGCCGAGAAGCTCGCCTCCTCGATCGCCATCGAGCAGTTCGGGTACCGCGACATCCGCGACTTCCGCGAGAGGCTCAAGAAGCTGGTGCTCGAGCTCAAGCAGGGCTGAGCCCATGCCCGACGCGCCCAACATCGTCGCCATCATCCCCGCCAGGCTCGGCTCGACCCGATTCCCGGGAAAGATGCTCGCCGCCGACACCGGCCGACCCCTCATCCTCCACACCTGCCAGGCCGCCGCCCGCGCCCCGCTCGTCACACGCGTCGTCGTCGCCACCGACACACCCCAGATCGCCGACGCCGTCCGCCCCGGGTTCGACGCGGTCATGACCTCCGCGGCCCACCCCAACGGCACCTCCCGCCTCGCCGAGGCCGCCGACCTCCTCGCCCTCCCCGACGACGCCGTCGTCGCCAATGTGCAGGGCGACGAGCCCGAGATCGACCCCGAGCTCATCGACCTCGCCGTGCGCACGCTGCTCGAGACCGGCGTCGAGGTCGCGACCGTCGGCTCGCCCTTCGGGCCCGGCCAGGACCCCGCCGACCCCAACATCGTCAAGGTCGTCGCCGACTGCCGCGGGCGGGCCCTCTATTTCTCGCGCAGCAGCATCCCCTTCGACCGCGACGGCGCCGGCGCCCGCCCGCTCAAGCATGTCGGCCTCTATGTCTACCGCGCCGGGTTCCTGCGCCGGTATGTGACGCTCCCCGCCACGCCCCTCGAGCAGACCGAGAAACTCGAGCAGCTCCGGGTCCTCGAGCACGGCCACGCCATCGGCGTCGCCATCGCCGAGGCCCACCATGTCGGGATCGACACCCGCGACCAGTACGACGCCTTCGTCGCCCGCTGGCGCCGCGCCAACCCCCGCTAGTCCCCCGCCAAGCCCCCCGCCAAGCCCCCCGCTAGGCCCCCGCCGCCGCCTCCTCGGGCTCGCCCCCCTCCGCCGGGGCCTCCTCCGCCGGACGCTCGAGGTCCTTGGTCACCCGCGCATTGACGATGTTCCAGTTGTACGGGTCGATCACCGTGTCCGACGGCGGCCGGGCCAGGTCGTAGCTCCGCACCACCTCGCGCTCGTCCGTCTCGATATACAGATACTCCCCCCCGCCCCCCTCGAACTTGAGGTACAGCGGCACCACCATCGCGTACGCAGGATTGTCCGCGTTGATCTCCTGCGCCTGGCGGAGCGTCACCGTCAGCGTCCCCGGCCCCTCGAACCGCTCCGACCTCGCCTCCCACCCAAGCTCGACCTCCACCCGAGCCGAGCCCGCCCGGAACACCCACTGGTCGAAGAACCGCTCCAGACTCTCCCCGGAAACCTCCTCCATGCACTTGCGGAAATCGTCCGTCTCCGCCGCCGAGAACTTGCACCGGTCCAGGTACAGATGAACCCCCGCCCAGAACACCCGGTCCCCCAGCCGCTCCCGAAGCATGTGCAGCACGCACGCCCCGCGAGAGTACGGGTTGTTGGCCTTCATGAACACATGCTCGGGGTCGCGGTACAGCTTCGACGCCAGCGCCGCGTCCTCCGGCGCGCTCGTCCGCCCCGCCCCGCGTGACGCCTGACGGAAGTTGTTCCGCATCCCCCGAAGGTACGCCCGACGCGCCGCCGCGTCCGCCTCCTCGGGGCTCTCCCCCGCCGCGAGCGAATCCACCCGAGCCAGATGCTCCGACCACAACGCCTCCCCGAAGGTCGCCCAGCCCTCCTGCAGCCACAGGTGCTCCCAGTCCTTGCAGGTCACCAGGTCCCCGAACCACTGGTGCACCAGCTCGTGCGAGATGATGTCGTCCAGCGTCCCACCCTCCGCCGCCGCCGCGAACGGGAAGAAGGTCGTCGCGCTCGTGTTCTCCATCGCCCCCGCCGCGAAGTCCCGGACGATCGCCTGCGAGTACTTGGCCCACGGGTACGGCTCGTCGAAGAGCACCTCGAAGTACGCCACCATCGCCGGCGTGTTGGCGAACCCCGACCGGATCTTCTCCGCAGAACCCACAGGCCCGTACACCGGCATCGGCACGCCCGGCTTGGCCGAGTCCGGGCCCGCCACCTCCACCACATCGAACTTGCCGATCACCAGGCTCACCAGATACGGCGCGTGCGGCAGCTCCTGGTCCCAGTGCCACCGGGTCCGACCCTCCCCCACCCCCTCCTTGCTCACCAGACGCCCGTTGGACACCACCTCGAACCCGTCGTGCACCGTCACCACCAGCTCGGTCGCCAGACGCTCGTTGGGGTGGTCAAAGCAGGGAAACCACCGCTTCGCGTACTCTGGCTCCCCCTGCGAGTGGAGCATCGGCACCTCCTCGCTCGCGTTGTCCGGGCTCCGCGTGGGCGGCGACCAGCTCAGCGCCTCCCCGTCGGGCTTGAGCTGCTCCTGGCCCAGCGTGTACTCAATGACCAGCGTGATCGACTCCCCGGGCTCCACCGCCCGGGGCAGCGGCACCCGCAACTCCGAGCCCTCGTGCACGAACGACAGCTCCCCCTCCCCTTCGAGGGAAACCCCGCTGACGGTCATCCCCTCCGCGTCCAACCGGACCGACTCGCGCGCCGTCCCGATCGGCGTCATCGTCAGGTGGCACCGACAGACCGCCGCCGCCTCGTGCTCGAAATCGGGGAAATCCAGCTCCAGCAGCATGTGGGTGTGGTCAAAGTCCCGGTGCGGCAGGTAGTTCGCCAGGCCGCGCCCCGTCTCCTCATCGAACCGAAGCGACCCACCCTCCCCGCCCCCCTGCCCCCAGGCGACCGGGGCCACCCCCCCAACGATGGCGAGCACAAGGGCGGCGGTCGGCAGGGGGCGTCGGGACATTCGGGGCTCCGGAGAGGGGTGCGACGGTTGGACCAGATGCGCGAGGCCGGCCAACCCGACACCCAGCGTACCCGCGATCCGGGCCACCGGCCGGGGTTGTCGGCCCCGGCCGGCATGGTACGATGCACCATGCCCACCAAGGACGGCTCGAATCGGGATGGCGGGAACCGCGCGTCCACCACGCGCCGCGCCGGTTCCAACAAGTCAGGAACCGAACTCCTCGCCTCCCTCGGCGAATCCTCGACCCCTACCGAGTTCTACTCACCCCTCCCCGAGGGATACCGCAAGGGCCGCCACAAATATGTCATCGTCCTCGGCACCGTCATGAGCGGCCTGGGCAAGGGCATCTTCGCCTCCAGCGTCGCCAAGATGCTCAAGGACAAGGGACTCGCCGTCGCCCCAATCAAGATGGAGGGCTACCTCAACATCGACTCGGGCACACTCAACCCCTACCGCCACGGCGAAGTCTTCGTCCTCGACGACGGCACCGAGTGCGACATGGACCTGGGAACCTACGAGCGCATGCTCGACCAGGACCTCACCACCCACAACTTCACCACCAGCGGACGCATCTACTCAGAGATCCTCGACCGCGAACGACACGGCGTCTACCTCGGACGCGATGTCCAGATGATCCCCCATGTCACCGGGGAGGTAAAGCGACTCCTCCGCGAGCTCGCCCTCCGCGGCGACGGCCACCGACCCGCCGATGTCGTCTTTGTCGAGGTCGGCGGCACCGTCGGCGACTACGAGAACGGCCTCTACATCGAGGCCATGCGCGAGATCGCCTTCGAGGAAGGCCCCGAGGCCGTCTGCTTCGTCGCCCTCACCTATGTCATCGAGCCCCCGGCACTCGGCGAGCAGAAGTCCAAGGCCGCCCAGCTCGGCATCAAGAGGCTCCTCGAAGCGGGCATCCAGCCCCACATCATCGCCTGCCGGGCCACCCACCAGGTCCACCGCCAGGTGATGGAAAAAATCGCGATGTTCTCGAATGTCCCGCTCCGGCGGGTTTTTTCTATGCACGACCGGCCCAGCATCTACACCATCCCCGACGAGATGCGCATCGAGGGCCTCGACCGAGAGATCCTCTCCATCCTCGACCTCCACGACCGCGTCGATGTCGCCGGCGAGGACCGAGCCCGCGCCCGCTGGGGCACCTTCGTCCAACGCCTCACCCGCAAGGAAAAGCTCCCCGTCACCATCGGCATCGCCGGCAAGTACTCCGAACTCCGCGACGCCTACGCCTCCATCGACAAGGCCCTCGAGCACTGCGGCGCCCACCTCGGCGCCGATATCAAGCAGAAGTGGATCGAGGCCAGCGATGTCGACGACCGCAATGTCGCCTCCATGCTCGCCAACCTCGACGGCGTGATCGTCCCCGGCGGCTTCGGCTCCAGGGGCGTCGAGGGCAAGATCGCCTCCGTCAAGCTCTGCCGCGAGACCGGCCTGCCCTACCTCGGCATCTGCCTGGGATTCCAGGTCGCCGTCATCGAGTTCGCCCGCAATGTCCTCCGCATGGAGGACGCCGCCAGCGCCGAGTTCGTCCCCGACTGCCAGCGACCAGTCATCAGCGAGCTGCCCGACCAGAAGAAGATCGAGGGCCTCGGCGGCACGATGCGCCTCGGCGCCCAGGATGTCCTCGTCCAACGCGACACCCTCGCCGCAACCCTCTACCGCGACCAGCTCAGCGCCCACAGCACCGTCCGAGAACGATTCCGACACCGCTACGAGGTCGACCCCACCTACATCGAACGCCTCGAGGCCGCCGGTCTCATCTTCAGCGGCCGCCACCCCAGCCAGCCCATCATGCAGATCCTCGAGCTGCCCCGCACCCTCCCCGAGCACCACACCGGCGAGCCGGGCAAGCCCCGCGTCGTCCACCCCTACTTCATCGGCGCCCAGTTCCACCCCGAACTCACCAGCCGCCCCCTCCGCCCCCAGCCCCTCTTCATGGGCCTCGTCGCCGCCGCCCTCAAACGACGCTACGAGGAGGACGGGCCGTCATGGGGAAAGCTCCAAGCTGACCCCGCCGCCCGACGCTGGCTCGCCGATGTCCGCGTCGAAGGCCAACTCGCCTAGACAGGGTACCGGGGTCAGACCACCAAGGGGTGCCGGGGTCAAATCTCCAAAGGGTGCCGGGGTCAAATCTCCAAAGGGTGCCGGGGTCAGAGCGCAGCGCAGCGAAGCGATGGCCCCGCGCTCGCGCAACCCGCGCCATCACACCCGCGCCCTACCCCCTCTCCCGCCCCCGGCGGGAGAGGGCCGGGGAGAGGGCTTTACTCCTCCTCCTTCTCCAACGCTCAACCTCTCAGACCACGCGGCTTCCAACCGACTGCGCAACTTCCCCGGCTTCCGGGGCCAGCGCGAAGCGATGGCCCCGCAATCGCGCAACCCCCCTATGTAAGCACCCCCTTACATCCCCTCCTGTGCGCAATCTCGCCCCCAATGTCCACGCTTGTGCGCCGTATCGTGGACCTCCGCGCATTCCCCCTTGCCACGACCCCGCCGCGCCCCAGAATGCGCCCATGAACGAGCTCCTCCTCCAGCACTTCCTCGACCCCACCCTCAGCGT
>JADZER010000013.1 GCA_020850415.1 Phycisphaerales bacterium | reverse complement strand
CGCGTGGCCTTCACTCCGCTGCGCTCCGTTCAGACCACGGCACCCCTTGGTGGAGGCGCGTGGCCTTCACTCCGCTGCGCTCCGTTCAGACCACGGCACCCCTTGGTGGTGGCGCGTGGCCTTCACTTCGCTGCGCTCCGTTCAGACCACGGCACCCCTTGGTGGTGGCACCCCTGGTTGGATCCGCGTGGCCTTCGCTCCTGGCGTCGCTCGGACCACGGCACCCGTCGGGCGGGCGGGTACCATGGGTCTATGCGCAGCGTGGAGACCGCGGATATTCACGACCTACAGGTCCTCACGGAGTTGTTGCGCGATGTGAGCACGGTGGGCGACCCGGTGTCGCTGCTGGCGCGGTTCGGGGAGCACTTCTGGAAGGTGCGTCCGGTGGACTTCATGGTGTCGCTGTCGCAGCGCGGGTTGGGGCCTGGGGAGTACAAGGTGACGCGGGCGATGCGTCCGGGTGAGCGTGTGGGCGAGCCGGCGAACCCGTGGCGGGACTGGGCGTCGATGCCGACCCACCGGGGCGGGTTTCTCGGCGGGCTGATCGGGCGGGCCGTGCCGCAGCTGGTGCAAGATCTGCGGGTGGGGGACGACCCCGCGCTGGGGGATTCGGTCGCGGGGATGGGCAGCTGCATGGCGAGCCCGATCTACGACCACGGCGAGGCGATCAACTGGAACATCTACTTTCACAGGGATCCGGGCTTCTACACGGCGGCGCACCTGGCGGACCACTTTCTGACGGTGAACCTGGTGGGGACGGCGACGCGGAACCTGATCGCGGTGAACCGGGCGGACGAGCTGAACCGGCGGCTGACGGGGCAGCTGGAGGCGGTGGCGCGGGTGCAGCAGGCGCTGCTGCCGCGGGAGATCCCGAAGATCCCGGGCTTGAAGATCTCGACAAGCTACCTGACGAGCGACGAGGCGGGGGGGGACTACTACGACTTCTTCCGGCTGCCTGACGGGCACTGGGGGATGCTGATCGCGGATGTGTCGGGCCACGGGGCGGCGGCGGCGACGGTGATGGCGATGCTGCACGCGATACTGCACGGGTACGAGGGGCCGGAGTTCAGCCCGGACGCGGTGCTGCGGTACGCGAACGGTCGGCTGGCGGCGAGTCGGATCGACTCGACCTTTGTGACGGCGTTCTTCGGGGTGTACGACCCGGGGACGGGGCGGATGGAGTATGCGAGGGCGGGGCACAACCCGCCCCGTCTGAAGCGTGGGGACACGGGCGAGCTGGTGGCGTTGGACGGGGCGTCGGGGCTGCCGCTGGGGATTCTGGACGAGTACGAGATCCAGACGGGGTGCGTGGTGCTGGGTCTGCTGGATACTTTGGTGCTGTACACGGACGGGATCACGGAGGCGTTCAACGGGTCGCGGGAGCAGTTCGGGCTCGGGGGGTTGGATGAGGCGTTGGCGGCGTGCTCGGGGGACCCGGAGTGCGCGGTGGACTCGGTGCACAAGGCGTTGTACAGGCACACGGGGTCGCTGGGTCGGGATGACGACCAGACGATCGTGGCGATCAGGCGGGTGTCGTGAGCGGGGGCGCGCCGGCGGCCGAGTGGTTTGATCGGGCGGACCCCGACACGGGGGAGGTGGGGCTGCGGTTCGGGTGCACGATGTGCGGGAACTGCTGCTCGGGCCCGCCGGGGTATGTGCTGTTTACGGAGGCGGAGGGTCGGGCGATCGCGGGGCGGTTGGGGATGGGGTACGAGCGGTTCCTGGCGGAGTTCACGGAGGAGACGAGCCGCGGGCGGTCGATCATTGATGTCGAGCGCGGGCGCGGGTTTGACTGTGTGTTTCTGGATCGGTCGAGCGTGCCGGGCAAAGCGGTGTGCGGGATCTACGAGGACCGGCCGGCGCAGTGCAGAACATGGCCGTTCTGGCGGGAGATGCTGCGGTCTCGGGACAACTGGGTGCGGGCGAAGGGGATGTGCCCGGGGTTGGATCACGGGCGGCTGTATACGCCGGTGGAGATTCGTGTGGTGCGGGGTGGGTCGGGCGGTGAGCGCCCATAGGTCGCATGGGACATATGAGACCTATGGTGCGGATTCGCGATACCACGCTGGCGTCGGGCGCCTCCCCATCGCGAAGAGCAGCAGCACCGCGAGCAGCTCGCAGGTCTGCGAGTTGACCTGGACGCTGTCGAACGCGCTGACGAGGAGCAGGCCGAGGAGGGCGAAGAGGGGGCCGTCGGCGTAGCCGGGGGTGCCGTCGCCGGGCTGGCGGCGGGCGGCGCCGGTGAGGGCGAGGGCGATGAAGGCGAGGGCGAGGAGGAGGCCGGGGACGCCGAGGGTCGCGCCGGTCTGGAGCAGGGCGTTGTGGGCGTGGGCGTGGTGGTTGCGGGTGGCGGGGTCGATGCCTTGCCCGGCGACATGGGCGCGGGTCCATGCCTCGTAGCCGCCGAGGCCGACGCCGGAGACGGGGTGCTCGGCGAGGGCCTCGCAGGCCCACCAGGCCATGAGGATGCGGGCGCCGGTGTCAGACTGGAACTGCTTGTGCTCGATCGCGCCGGCGATCTCGTCGCGTCCGGCGCGGTAGCGGGCGGCGAGCTGGTCGCCGATGGTGATCCAGGCGAGGGCGGCGCCGAGGGCGAGGACGGCGAGGAGCAGGCCCGCGGCGCGGAGCATGCGGCGGCGGGGCTTGAGGCGGAGGAGGGCGGCGAGGAGGGCCAGGGCGACGAGGGCCGCGCCGGCGAGCCAGGCGCCGCGGGTGCCGGTGGCGAGGATGCCCAGGAGGGTGGCGGCGGCGCCGGCGATGCCGAGGGCGCGCCAGGGGCCCTTGCCCCAGAGGGCGGCGGGGAGGTGGAGGCCGAGGGCGGCGGTGAGGAGCGAGCCGCCGACGACGGGGTCCCACCAGCCGCTGTTGCGCCCGGGGAGTCGGTTCCAGGTGGGGAGGGGCCAATCGAGGGCGGTGCCGAGGGCGTGGCTGAGCTGGGAGAGCTGGGCGAGGGCGAAGCCGGCGGCGAGGGCGCCGAGGAGGAGCGAGCGCCGGTCGGCGACGGGCCAGAGGGCGAGGAGGATGATGCCGAAGCGGGCGACGCCGAACTCGGTGGCCCAGGCGTGGGGTGAGCCCTGGGTCCAAAGGCGGCTGGCCAGGGCGAGGAGCGTCCAGGCGAGGACGGCGAGCATGAGGGGCTGGAGGAAGAGTCGTGGCCAGGTCCGCCAGTGGCGGTGCATGCGGATGGCGAAGGCGGCGACGAGGGGGATGGCGCCGAGCTCGGCGGCGCTGGTGGGGCCGGCGAGGCAGAGGCAGGCGAAGGCCGCGAGGGCGGTGTGGACCTTGTGGCCGAAGGGGTCGATACGGCGCTGGTGTTCGAAGGCCTGGTCGACCCAGGGGTTGGTGACCCAGGGGGCTCGGAAGAAGGATGGGAAGGCGGTCCGGGGCATGGGGTTGTTCGTGGAAGGTAGCGAGCCTTGGAGGAGGGGTGGAAGAAGGGGTCCTCTCGCCGGCCCTCCCCCCCCTGGGGGCAGGGGAGCGGTCAAGAGAGGCGTGCTCCGAATGGCGACCAAACACGGTGGTGCAACTTTGCGGGGGCTGGGGCGAACAATGGGAGTAGGCTGGGCGTCTGACCGAGGTATGCTGGTCGGGTACCGGGGATAGGGACGGGAATGGTGCGCCCGCGGGGGCGGGTGAAGCGGGTCGGGTAAAGAAGGAGCGGGCGATGCAGGACATCCGGCGGGTGCTTCAGGCGGCGGCGAGGCGGCTGTTGGTGGTGGGGATCATCGAGCGGCTGGTGTGGACGCTGACGCTGGCGATCGCCGGGTTGGTGCTGTTCGTGATGGCCGACCGGGTGCTGGGGGCCGGGCTGACGAGCGGGACGACCGGGGCGGCGCTGGGGTTGCTGGCGAAGGTCGGGCTGGCGGCGGCGGGGGCGGCGGCGGTTGTCGGGGTGGTGTGGGCGCTGATCGCGCGGCAGCGCGAGTCGGCGGTGGCGCGGATCGTGGACGAGCGGGCGGGGCTGCGGGAGTCGCTCTCGACGGCGCTGTGCGTGGAGCGGGAGCAGGACGCGTGGTCGCGGGCGGTGGTGGAATCGGCGCAGGAGAAGGCGCGTCGGGTGGTGGTGCGGGACGCGATCCCGATCGAGGGGCCGCGGGCGTGGCCGATGCCGACGGCGGCGGCGGCGCTGCTGATCCTGACTTTCTTCCTGATGCCGACGCTGGATCTTCGGGGCAAGCAGGCGGAGGCTCGGGCGGCGGCGGAGGCTCGTGAGGAGATCAAGATCGCCGAGCAGGACGCGCGCGAGGCCGAGCAGAAGATGCGGGAGATCATGCAGAAGGCCGGGCTGGCGCCGGAGGGCGAGAAGCCCGACCCCGAGCTGGAGGCGGACCTGGCCAAGCCCAAGACGCCCGAGGAGATCCGCAAGGAGAGCATGCGTCAGCTGACGAACCTGTCGGACCAGCTGCAGAAGAAGCTGGCGGGGGATGAGGCCAAGCAGCTCGAGGCGATGAAGGACATGATGCGTCGGCTGACGACGCCGGGGCAGGGCGAGCTGACGGAGTTCTCGCGCGAGCTGAGCCGCGGGAATTTCGACAAGGCGCGCCAGGAGCTCGAGAAGGTGGCGGAGAAGCTGGCGTCGGGTGAGCTGAGCCAGGAGCAGAAGGAGCAGCTCGCCAAGCAGATGGAGAGCATGGGTGAGCAGCTGCAGCAGCTTGCGCAGCAGCAGGACTCTTTGCAGCAGATGCTGCAGCAGGCGGGGATGACGCCGGAGCAGGCCAAGCAGGCCGCGGCGAGCGCGCAGGGGATGCAGCAGGCGCTCCAGCAGTCGCAGAACCTGACGCCGGAGCAGAAGCAGCAGCTGCAGCAGCTGCAGCAGGCGGCGCAGGCGATGCAGCAGGCGAGCAGCCAGTGCCAGGGGATGGGCCAGGCGATGAGCCAGATGGCGTCGGGCATGTCGCAGAACGGGCAGCCGGGCCAGCAGGGGATGGACTCGATGAACGGTCAGCTGACGGCGATGGAGATGATGCAGTCGCAGATGCAGACCGCGTCGGACGCGATGGGTCAGTGCCAGAGCCAGATGGCCAAGCTGGGCGAGTGCATGGGCGGGCAGGGGTGGGGGCAGTGCTCGGGCCAGGGCCCGGGGATGACCGGGCAGTGGCAGGCCGGCAGCTCGATGTCGCAGGGCGCGGGCTCGGGCGGGCCGGGCCGGGGCAACGGCGAGGGGCCGGACTCGCAGGCGGCGGACTTCATGCTCAAGCGCGAGCAGGCGAAGGTGGACAACAAGGGCGGCGCGATCATCGGCTCGACCTATGTGTTCGGGGAGCAGATCAAGGGCGAGGCGGCGGCGGAGTTCGGCGCGGCGATCGAGGTCGCCGGCGAGCAGGCCAACGAAGAGATCCTGAATATGAATGTCGACCCGCAGTTCCGGGCGGCGGTGAAGCACTACTACGGCCGGCTGGAGGAGCGGGTGAAGACCGAGCAGGCGAAGGACTCCGGGGGGTCCGGGGGCGACGCCGGCGGCGGGTCGGGTGGTGAGTCCGGGGGCGGCGACTCGGGCGGCTCGGGCGGGTCCGGCGGCGGGTGAGGCATGAGCATGCAACGGGCGGGCGTGGCGCGCGGGCTGGGCCGGCGCGAGGCGGTCGGTGTCATCGCGGCGGGGGCGGCGGGGCTCGTGGGTGGTCTGGCGGGCTGCGCGCGGCGCGCGTCGGCGGCCGGCGAGGTCGTGCTGTACAGCTCGGCGGATGACTTCGTGCTGCGCGAGGTCGTTGCGGCGTTCGAGCGGGACAGCGGGATCACCGTGCGCACGCTGGGCGACACCGAGGCGACCAAGACGACCGGGCTGCTCGAGCGGCTGATCAGCGAGCGCGAGAGGCCGGTCGCGGATGTGTGGTGGTCGAGCGAGCCGTTCGGGACGATCCGGCTGGCGGGGATGGGGCTGTTTGAGCCGGCGGGGATCGAGCCGGGGCCGGTGGTCGATCCGCGCCTGGCGGGGTCGGTGGATTCGCCGGACGGGGTGTGGTTCGGGTTCGCGGCGCGGGCCAGGGTGCTGGGGGTGCGCGAGGGCCGGTACCCGGAGGGGGAGACGGCGCGTCGGCTGTCGGAGCTGACGGACGCGCGGTTCAGGGGGCGTGTGGGGATCGCGCGGACCCGGTTCGGGACGACGCGCGGGCACATGTCGGCGATCGCGGCGGTGCACGGGGAGGCGGTGCTGGAGTCGTGGCTGCGGGCGATGGTCGGGAACGGGCTGCGGGTCTTTGACGGGAACTCGACGGTGGTGCGGGCGATCGCGGAGGCGGAGATCGATGTGGGGCTGACGGACACGGACGATGTGTGGGCGGCGCAGCGGAACGGGTGGCCGGTGGCGGCGGTGTACGAGGCGGACGACGGGGCCGGGGCCGGCGGTGTGCCGCCGAGCCTGGGGCCGATGCTGATGCCGAACACGGCGGCGCGGGTGCGTGGCGGGCCGAACCCCGAGCAGGCCAAGCGGCTGATGGAGTTCCTGCTTGCGGGCCCGGCGGAGGAGATTCTGGCGGCGAGCGACTCGCACAACATGCCGGTGCGTCACGGGCCGTTCCCGGACCTGGCGCGGTATGCGGCTCCGGGCGGGTGGCTCCCGGACCTTGCGCGTGTGGCGGAATCGGACGGGGCGGCGATGGCGGTGTGCGACCGGGTGCTGGGGGAGGGGTAGGCCGGGGCGCATAACCTGGGTGGCGGGTTGGAGTTGCGCGGGCTGGCGTGGCTGCTCCAGGGGGCGGGGCGTGCCGGAACGGATCTTGGTGTCGCCTGCTTTTCGGGTCGGGCCGCGGGGTCGATGACCCGGTTGTGAGCAAGCCAGCGCGAGACAGGGCACCCGCGGGTGCGCGGGGCGGGCCGCGGATCAGGACGCGGCGCGGCGCGATCGCGGCGATCGTGGGCCTGCAGGCGGCGGTGCTGGCGGTGGGCTGGGCGTTGACCTTTGTGCAGGTGCGGCACGCGACGGCGCTGGCGGTGCAGGACCTGGTGCTGGACGAGAATGTTCGTGTGGCGGACTGGTTCGCGGGGCAGCTGGCGGCGGGGATCGAGGCGCCGCTGGTGTACGGGTCGTCGGAGTGGGAGCGGGTGCAGCAGCGGGTCGAGGGTCTGGAGCTGCCGGGGGCGGGGTTCGCGTGCCTGCTGGATCGGGACGGGAAGGTGCTGTGCCACCCTGACCTCCGGAGGGACGCTTCGCTGCGGGACGAGTCGATCGGGAACCTCTCGCTGGCGCCGGCGGACGCGACGGGGAATCTGATGCTCGGCAACGCACCCCAGGCTGAGACGGTGGCGGGGCGGCTGCGGTTCTCGCTGGGCGAGACGCACTTTGTCGCGACGCGGTTCGTGCCGGAGCTGGGGGCTCGGCTGGTGGTGCATCAGCCCGAGAGCGGGCTGGTCGCGATGTCGGCGCGGGCGGTGGCGGTGATGGCGATCATCACCATCTCGGCGGCGGTGTCGGTCCTGGCGTTGACGGCGCTGGCGACGCTGTGGGTGATGCGCCGGTACGACACGGCGGTGGAGCTGATCAACCGGGGGTTGGGGGAGGAGGTCGAGCGTCGGACGCACCAGAACCTGCGGGCGCGGGACGCGCTGATCATGGGGCTGGCGAAGCTGGCCGACTGCCGCGACAACGAGACGGGGCTGCACCTGGAGCGGATCGCGGAGTACTGCGGTCTGCTCGCGCGCAAGCTGTCGGAGACTCGCCCGGAGATGGACGAGCTGTGGGTGGAGCGTCTTCGTCTGGCGTCGAGCATGCACGACATCGGGAAGGTGGGTCTGCCCGACGAGATCCTGCTCAAGCCGGGCCGGCTGACGCCGGCGGAGTTCGAGCGGATGAAGTCGCACACGACGATCGGTGCGGACACGCTGCTGATGATCCGGACGCGCTTGGGCGACGACGACCTCCTGGACATGGCGATCCAGATTGCGTTGGAGCACCACGAGCGGTGGGACGGGTCGGGGTACCCGGTGGGTCTGGAGGGGGCGCAGATCGCGTTGCCGGCGCGGATCGTGGCGCTGGCGGATGTGTACGACGCGTTGACGAGCCGGCGGGTGTACAAGCCGGCGTTCGGGCACGGGGAGGCGAGGGACATCATCCTGGAGGGGTGCGGGTCGCACTTTGACCCGGTGGTGGTGGAGGCGTTCCTGGCGATCGAGTCGGCGTTCGAGGATGTGCGGGCGCGGCTGCACCCGGCGAGCGTGATCCCGCTGGTGCGGGCGGCGTGAGGCCCGGGGGGCGTGGCTGAGCGGCGGGGCGGGGAGGGGCGCGACCTACCATCCGCCCATGGATACAGGCCGTTTGCGTGCGTTGATCTCTTCGGAGCTGCCCGAGCTTGTCGCGTTCCGGCACGACCTGCACCGCCACCCGGAGCTGAGCTACCAGGAGGAGCGGACCAGCGCGCGGGTGCGCGAGGAGCTGGACCGGCTGGGGATCGCGTACAAGGCGGGTGTGGCGGGGACGGGGATCGTGGCGCACCTGCCGGCGGCGAACGGCTCGGAGAGCCGTGCCACCAAAGGGGCTCACGGCTCGGAGAGCCGTGCCACCGAGAGCCGTGCCACCGAGAGCCGTGCCACCGAGAGCCGTGCGGTGGGGTCGGTGGCGTTGCGGGCGGATATGGACGCGCTGCCGATCACCGAGTGCACGGGCCGGGCGTACGCGTCGGAGACGCCGGGCGTGATGCACGCGTGCGGGCACGACGGGCACACGACGATCCTGGTGGGCGCGGCGCGGGTGCTGAGCCGGCTGGAGGAGCGGCCGAACCCGGTGACCTTTCTGTTCCAGCCGGCGGAGGAGGGCGGGGCCGGGGGCGAGCGGATGTGCGAGGAGGGGTGCCTGCTGGGCGATGAGGGCGGCGGGCTGGGGGCGCCGGTGTCGCGGGTGTTCGGGCTGCACGGCTGGCCGGATGTGGCGCTGGGCCGGGTGGTGACGCGCCCGGGGCCGCTGCTGGCGGCGACGGACGACTTCGTGGTGCGTGTGCGGGGGAGGGGCGGGCACGCCGCGTACCCGCACCAGACGGCCGACCCGATCGCGACGGCGGCGCAGATCATCACGGCGTTGCAGACGGTGGTGTCGCGGAATGTGAGCCCGACGGACCCGGTGGTTCTGACGATCGGGCGGATCGGCGGCGGGACGGCGAACAACATCATCCCGTCGGTGGTGGAGTTCATAGGGACGATCCGCACGGTGAACCCGGCGACGCGCCGGTACGCGAAGGAGCGGTTCTACGCGCTGGTGGAGGGCGGGGCGCGGGCGATGGGCTGCCGCGCGGAGATCGACTGGGAGGACGGGTACCCGGTGACGATGAACGACCCGGGTCTGACCGAAGCGTTCTTCGCGCTGGCGCGGGACGCGCTGGGCCCCGAGCGGGTGGGTCTGGTGGAGCACCCGACGCTGGGGGGCGAGGACTTCAGCTATTACGGGCGTCATGTGCCGGCGTGCTTTTTCATGCTGGGTCTGCTCGCGCCCGGGGCCGACCCGGCGACGACGCCGAAGCTGCACCAGGCCGAGTTCGACTTCAACGACGACGCGATCCCGGCGGGGGTGGAGATGATGTGCCGGCTGGCGATGGGTAGCTGAGCGCGAGGGGCGTACGGGGGGTCGCGGCGGGATGTGCGGCGGGATGTGCGGCGAGATTGCGGCGGCCGCGGATGAACGCGGATCGGCGCGGATCCGGGCACGGTTCAGCGTCCCGCGGCAGAGATGGGGCGCACGGAGAGTCTCTTCGGTGTTGGGCCGGGTTCCGCTGGGTTGGCCCGCCCGCATCGCCGGGCGGACCATGGGCCCCGGCTGCGCCCCTTCGTGATCTTTGCGACCTTTGCGTTCAGAACCTGAAGGTCAGCCCGGCCTTGACGGTGAGCCGCCGGCTCGTGGAGCTGAACTCGTCGTCGAGGACATCGAACCCCTCGTTGTAGACGACGAAGAGCTCCTGGCCGGGGCGGAACTCGTAGCGGACGCGGCTGTTGAGGCCGGCCTGATCGGACTGGTTGTCCCATTGGAGCGAGGTGTCCCACGAGAGCTCGGGGCTGAGCTGGACGGTGGCCTTGGCGCGGGAGGTGCGGACATCGAAGTCGCCCGAGCCCAGCTCGATCTCGTTGAGGAAGTACTCGGCGGCGAGGGTGAAGGAGGCGTTGGGCTGGAGCGTGGCGGCGACGAAGGTGTCGCGGCGGGTGCCGTCGTAGAACCCTGACTGCGCGTGGTTGGCCTGGAGCGCGATCCGGCGGGCGTCGGAGGTGGTGAACCCGGCGCGCCAGCCGGCGTTGTCGTACTCGCCGGTGGGGATGGTGACGCCGTCGACGATCTCGAAGGGGTCGTCGAGGCGCTCGCGGTCGAGCAGGGCGACGGCGAAGACCGAGTCGGCGCTGTTGGTCGTGAGGGTGACGCGGGGGAGGTCGATGGTGGCGGTGTCCACCTGATCGTTGAAGTTGGTGAAGGTGCTGACGGTGGTGGTGGCGCTGACGGAGCGGATCCAGTCGTGGGTCTCGGGGCGCCAGGTGTAGCCGCCCCGGAGGTGATACTCGCGGGCGCCGGGGCGCTGGACGAAGCCCAGCCCGGGCCGGAAGTCCTCGCCGATATGGTCGACGAAGGCGCTGATGGTCCAGGGGTCGCCGGCCCAGGACGCGCGCCCGCCGATGGCGAAGGGGTCGTCGTTCTCGCGGGGCTCGTCGTCGGGGCTGTCGGGGTCGTCGTGGGTGGCCATGAGCCAGGCGTCGGCCGAGGCGACGCCGCCCCAGAGGTCGCTGTTGACATAGCTGAAATCGGCGCCGACGAGCTGGTTGTCGCCGCGGGCGCCGGGCCGGCCGTTGGTGGCGATGAACCCGACGGAGGACTCCTCGCCGACATCGTGCTTGAGTCGGAGGACGCCGAGGTTCTTCGCGCCGAGCTCGTCGTCGTCTTTCATCTGGACATCGAGCATCCCGAAGCGGAGCGCGCCGGTCCGTCCGGTGAGGCGGAGTCCGGCGAGGATGTCCTTCTGCTCGCCGCGGACGATGCCGATGCGTCGGCTGAAGTAGGGCTTGGGTGACTGGTTGATGCCGCCGAACTCGAAGATGCCGGAGTCTTCGAGGAAGAAGGCGCGTTTCTCGGGGAAGAAGATGGGGAAGCGGGTGAGGTTGACCTGGCGCTGATCGACCTCGGCCTCGGCGAAGTCGGTGTTGACGGTGAGGGCGGCGGTGGTGGCGGGGTTGATCTTGTAGAAGATGTCGACGCCGGGCTCGAACTTGAGGTCGCCCTCGTCGATGTCGATCTTGCCGGTGAAGAAGGGCTTGACGGTCAGGCCGTGGCCCTGGGCGAGTCCCGCGAGGTCGGTGATCCGCCCGGCCTCGCCCATGCGCGCGACGCCGGTGTCGCGGGAGGGCGAGGCCCAGCGGACCAGCTCGGCCTTGCGCTTTATGTACCGCTCGAAGTTGAAGCCCCAGGCGGCGATGTCCCGGTCGAAGGAGAGCGTCTTCATGGGGATGGCGATCTCGGCGGTCCATCCCCGGTCGTCGACGCGGGCCTTGGCGTCCCAGAGGCCGTCCCAGTCCCAGCGGGTGGCCGTGCCCTCGATGAGCCCGTCGCGCTTCCCGCCGGCGGCGGAGACGACGAAGATGTAGCCGTTGCGTCCGTCGGCGAAGGAGTCCAGGGTGAAGGTGATGCGGTCGTCGGAGTTGTGCGTCGCGTCGCGGGCCATGGAGCGGGCGACGATGCCGGCGGGGTCGGCGTCGGCGCAGCGCACGCCCAGGTAGATGTTGTCGGCGTCGAAGAGGACGCGGACCTCGGTGCGCTCGGTGGGGTCGGCGCCGTTCACGGGGTCGACCTGGGTGAACTGGTCGATGACGGGCGCGGCGGCCCAGGCTTGGTCGTCGAGGCGCCCGTCGATTGCAAGGGGCGGATCGGCCCGGGCCGCGCCGACGGCCTGGTCCTGGGCCTGCGCCCAGTGCTGGCCCACCAGCGCGAGGGCAGCGAGAGCGGTCCAGGCTTTCGCGAGGTGTTGCGGCACGGCTGTGGCTCCGTCGGGGCCGGCGGGGCTCCGCCGGAACGGGCAAGGTAGCAGAAGCCGGGGGCCGCGCCCACCGGGCCAGGGGTAGCCAAGTGCGCCGGGATTGTCGCTGGTGGCGCCGGTCGTGCGGGCTGGGCAGGGGGCGGGTGCTGGAGAAACGGGGGAACTCCGTGGCCCGGGGCCGGTGCGATTGGCATGGTCGGGGTTGATCGCGGGTACACGGTCACGGTCCCGGGTGGGGATCGCTGGGAGGCCACATGCTCCGGGTGTTTGCGTCGGGGATGGTGGGCGGCGTGGTGCTCGTGCTCTGGAGCACGCTGTTCAGCGTGCTGGGGCCGGCGCGGTCGCTGGATGCCGATCAGGCGAGCGCGTCGGGTATTGCGCACGCGTTGGCGGACGGGTTCTCGGGCTTCGTCCGCGGGCTGCCGCTGGGGCCGGCCGAGGCGCACGGCGCCACGGGCGGCGGGGGGCAGGACGGGGCGGGCGCCGGGCCCTCCCCGGATCTTTCCGGGGTGGCGCGCGGGCTGGGGGTGGCGTGCGCGTCGGGGGTGTTCGCGGCGGCGCTGATGTCGTTGTACGGCGGGAGCCGCCGGTCGTTCGCGGAGCGGGTGCTGTTCGCGGTGCTGCTGGGCTCGTTCACGGGGTGCGCGATGATGGTGCCGGACGGGGGCTGGACGGACTTCTCGCTTTCCCGGGCGGCGCCGCTGCTCGGGGAGGTGCTGCTGGGGTGGCTCCTGGCGGGGATGGTGATCGCGGTGCTGCTCTCGCCGCGCCCGCGGAAGGTGAAGGCGCCCTGAGAGACCGGGACCGTCGAACGCCCGCGAGTGAGGCCCAATCGTAGGAAACACAGCCATGAACCTCGGTGACTTCAACCCACGCATCCTGCTCGAGGGAGACCAGATCGCGGTGAGCTTCGGCGGGCACGAGGTCTGGCGTGTGCACTGGCCGGATGTGGTGGAGCTGGTGATCTGGCGCGACGACACCGTGGGCGCGGGGCCGCTGTGCTTCGGGCTGCGGACGCGCGAGATGAAGCCCGGCGAGTATCTGGGCGTGAACGAGGCGGCGCTGGGCTTCGCCGAGGCGCTCAGCGAGATCGACCGCTGGTTCGACAGCGCCTACTCCCGCAAGTGGCACGAGGCGGTCTTCCCCCCCATGGCGACGCAGTGGGCGGTGGTCTACGGCGAGCCGACGGGCCGGGCCGAGCGGGCGGAGGTGATCTGGCCCGAGGCGGCGTAGGCGCGGGCCGGGGAGCCGTTATACTGGTCCCATGGCTTCACCAGGGGACCGGATCAACCCGAATCACACCAAGGTCCGGGCGCTGCTGCGCGTGCTCGGGCCGATCGTCTTGGCGGCCGGGCTCCTGTGCGCGGTCGCGGCGTTCGTCAGCTTCGCGCGGGCGTTCGGGGGCTCCGGGCCACCGAGGCTCTTCTGGCTCGGGTTTGTGGGGCTGCCGCTGATCTTCGTCGGGGGGGTGCTGTGCAAGTATGGATTCATGGGGGCGGTGTCGCGGTACGCGGCGGGGGAGCAGGCGCCGGTTGCGGCCGACACGCTGAACTATCTGGCGGAGGAGACCCGGCCCGGCGTGCGCGCGGGCGCGTCGGCGGTGCGCGAGGGGCTGCGGGGCGAGGGGCGGGCGTGCCCGGCGTGCGGCGAGCGGAACGACGGGGAAGCCCGGTTCTGCGACGCGTGCGGGAAGCCGCTCGCGCGGGGCTGCCCGGCGTGCGAGGCGCAGAACGACGCGGACGCCAGGTTCTGTGACGCGTGCGGGGCGGCGTTGGGGTGAGTGTGGCCCGGGTCGGCGCGGGAGATGCATACCCGGCGCGAGGCGCGCCCGGCCCGGCGTCTCCGGACGCCGGTGGGTAGGCTTGGGCTCTGAGAGGAGCCTGTCATGAGCGACGCGCCGTTGATGCTGGGGGTGAGCGGGTGCCGGGGGATCGTGGGCGAGAGCCTGACGCCCGAGGTGGCGGCGAGGTTTGCCGGGGCGTTCGGGTCGTGGCTGTGCGAGCGGGCCGGGGGGCGGGCGCGGGTGGCGCTGGGGCGCGACGGGCGGGCCGGGGGGCATGTCGTCCAGCACGCCGCGATCGCGGGGCTGTGCGGGGCCGGGTGCGATGTCGTCGACCTGGGTGTCGAGATGACGCCGACGGTCGGGGTGATGGTCGATGAGCTCGAGGCCGACGGCGGGGTGGTGCTGACCGCCAGCCACAACCCGCAGGAGTGGAACGGGCTCAAGTGCCTGGTGCGTGAGCGGGGGGAGAAGGTGAGCGCCTGTGCGCCCGATGCGCGCACGGCCGCGGAGATCGTCGCCCGGTTCCACGCGATGGCGGGCGGCGGCGCGGCGTGGCGCCGGTGGGACCGGGTGGGCTCGGTGACCCGTCAGCGCGACGGCGGGGCGATCCATGTCTCGCGGGTGGTCGAGCGGTTCGGGGCCGATGTGCTCGGCGCGATCGCCGCGATGAAGCCGACGGTGGTGTTGGACTCGGTGAACGGGGCGGGGGCGCCGGCGGGTCGGCGGCTGCTCGAGCGGATGGGCTGCCGCGTGGTGCACTTGGGCGACGAGGAGACCGGGATCTTCAGCCACACGCCCGAGCCGACGCGGGAGAACCTGTCGGGGGCGGGGGGGCTGCGCGACGCGGTGCGCCAGCACGGGGCGATCGTGGGATTCGCCCAGGACCCCGACGCCGACCGGCTCGCGGTGATCGACGAGCGCGGGGAGTACATCGGCGAGGAGCACACGCTGGTGCTCGCGGCACGGGAGGTGCTGGAGATGGGGATGCGCGGCAACGAGCGCCGGAGCCGGGCGGTGGCCGTAAACCTGAGCACCAGCCGCATGATCGAGGATGTCGCCGGCGAGTACGGCGTCGCGGTCGTGCGCACGCCGGTCGGGGAGGCGAATGTCGTCGAGGCGATGAAGCACGGGGACATGATCGTCGGCGGCGAGGGGAATGGGGGGCTCATCTGGTCGAGCGTGACCTATGTGCGCGACTCGCTGAGCGCGATGGCGCTGGTGCTGGCATCGGTGGTGCGCCACAACCGGCAGGTCAGCGAGCTGGTGGGGCGCGTGCCGCGGTACGCGATCGAGAAACGGAAGGTGGGGATCGCCAGCCGGGCCGAGGCGGGGCCGGCGGGGGAGAAGGTGGCGGGCTGGGCGGTGGGCGCGGGCGAGGCGAGGATCGATCGGCAGGACGGGGTGCGGGTGGACTGGGCGGACTGCGGCGCGGCCGGGGGCGGGCCGGCGTGGGTGCATGTCCGGGCGAGCAACACCGAGCCGATCATGCGGCTGATCGGGGAGGCGCGGACGGGGGAGGGGGTGTCGAGCTTGCTCGATGCGGTGGCGGGGGCGATTGGGGGGGGGTGAGGTGTGGGGTGTGGGGTGTGGGGTGTGAGTGGGTGAGTGGGTGAGGGGGTGAGGGGGTGATGGAAGCCGAAGATGAGTCTTCGGAGCTTCGGATCCGTGCCGTGGGAGTGGCCCGACCCGATCCGAGATCTCCGATGCGACTCGCGTGGGTTGCGCGGGTTGCCAGATCCGATCCGAAGCTTCGCCGAGCCTCAGCTTCGGCTTCCGTTGGCCTCTGTCGGTTTCTGTTGGCGTCCCCGGGCGTATACTCCTTGTCTATGACGACCCCCACGAGTTCCACCAGCCCCGCCGGCCAGCCCTCGCCCCTCCGGTCGCTCTCCCTCGAGCCTGGGATGCGCGTGCGAGTGACGCAGCAGGTGGTCCTGCAGTCGCGCCCGAGCACGACGACGGTGGAAGGCGTGGTCGAGTCGTTCGGGCAGCAGAAGACCGGCTCGTGGTTCGCCCACAGCGAGGACAAGAAGCTCTGGCTCGACCGGCTGCGCCTGCGGACCGATGACGGCGAGATCGTGTGCTGCAATCTCGATCATCTGTCGCGGGTGGAGGTGGTGGGGTAGGGGCCTAGCAGCCCGCGGCCCAGGCGTTGAGGAACGCGAGGACATCGAGCGTGTTGATCGTGCCGTCGCCGTTGATGTCGGCGTGCGGGTCGTGGGCCACCCAGCCGTTGAGGAACGCGAGCACATCGAGGGTGTTCACGGCGCAGTCGTGGTTGTAGTCCGCCACGCACGGCACCGGGGATTGCACCCGCACGGCCCCGTGGAGGAGGCCGTCCTGGCCGCCGGCGAGGTCGAGGAACTGATCGCCGGAGGGCTCGTCGAAGTTCCAGTAGGCGACGAGGTTGGGTGAGCCGGGATCGACGGTCCGGTCCCACGCGCCCGCGATCTCCGCGGGTGATCTCGCGACATCCCAGATGCGGACCTCGTCGATGAGGCCGTCGAGGTAGTAGTCGTCGTAGTTGTCGTGCTTGCCGAAGGTGACGGAGCCGGCGCGGAGATCGAACGGCGAGGCGCCCGCGGACCAGACCTCGGACCCGTTGACGAACAGGCGCTGCACCGCGCCGTCCCAGGTCGTCGCGATGTGCGTCCAGGTGCAGAGCGGGAGCGGGACGCCGGTGTCCCAGTCGGGGTTCCAGTGGGTCAGGCCGATGTTGTGGTTGACCACGACGATGGTGGTGAGCCTCCCGTGGCCCTCGTCGCCCACGGACCAGACGAAGCCGTTGTAGCCGTTGGCGTAGCTGCGATAGGACCGGACCAGCACCCACATCTCCGCCGTGTAGGGCGCGTTGCCCGTGGGCATGAGCGGGGCGTCGGCGACGATGGCGGCGTCGTTGATCCCGTCAAAGCTGAGGGCGTTGCCCCAGTCGGTCTGGGCGGGCGAGACTCCGGCCGCCACCGGCAGCGCGAGCGCGGCGACGATGATCTGGCGGTTCATGGGTTCTCTCCTGGGCCGCGCGAACGGGCGGGTTCCCACCCTGCCATCGGCACCCCGGAGTTTAATTTTCTCCCTCGATCTCCGCAATAGTCATCCGTCCGGGATGGGCGGGCGCCGGAGCCAACCGCGGCTCGGGTTATCGGACAGGCCACGGGGTCCTGCCGGGTCGTCAGGGGTTGTGCGCACGGGCGTGGATGCCCGCGGGTGTGCGCACGGGCGGGGGCGGGTCGGCGGGAGGCTCCGGGATTCTGTGAGATTTTTTTACGCCTTGTGGGGCAAGGGGTTGCGCTCGATCGGCGGGCACCCGGGGGGCACGGCGCGCGCACGGATCGGGGCGGCGGGGGGAGAGGGTGAGGGCCGTGCGATCCGCGATGTGGGTCGGGCCCGGGAGAAGGAGGCCGAGCATGGGACAGGTGGCGGCAGGGGAGAGGGAGTCGGGGCTCGGCTTGGACGGGGTGGGGCGCTTGCTGGCGGCGCACGGCGCGACGACGCGCCCCAGGCTCGAGCTGATGTGGCGCTACTACCGCAACCCGCTGTCGCTGCACCGGGCCGGCGAGGCCGGCGGGGGGGTGCGGTACGAGGTGGGGCAGCGGTCCGGCCTGCCGGCGCGGCTCCTGGGGCGCTCCGACAGCGCCCTGGACGACCGCTCACGCACCCGGGAGATCGTTATCGAGAACGACATCGCGTGGCGCATCCACACCATGGTCGACTTCATGTTCGGCAAGCCCGTGCGCCTCATGAGCACCGCGAGACACGAGCAGGACCGCCGGCGCATCGAGCGCACGCTCGACGCGGTCTGGGAGGGGTCGGGGGGCGTCTCGCTGCTGCAGGAGATGGCGCTGCTCGGGCATGTCTACGGCCATGTGGACCTGGTGCTGCGCGTCGACGAGGGCCGTCTGGCGTCCCTCGCGGGCTCTCCCGACGCGTTCGACTCTTGGCGCCTCCGCGAGTGCGTGAGCGTCGAGGTGGTCGAGCCGACCCGCGGCGTGCCTGTGGTCAGCGAGCACAACTGGCGCGAGTTGGAGGGGTATGTGATTCACGCGATGCCGGCGGAGCGCGACGAGGGCGCCCGGCGCGGGCCGCTCGCGGAGTGGTTGGGGAGTTGGAAGAGTGGGACTCACGGCTCGGAGAGCCGTGCCACCAGGGGCCGCGCGCCCAACGCGCAGATGGCCGGCGTCACGGAGGTCTTCGACGCGAGCTCCCGGCGCGTGTACATCGACGACGAGCTGACGGAAGAGCACGAGCTGCGATTCACGGGCGGGCGGGTGCCGGTGGTGCATGTGCAGAACGCGGCGCAGCCGTACCGCTACGAGGGGCTGAGCGAGGTTGAGCCCCTGATCCCGCTCCAGGACGAGCTGAACACGCGCCTCAGCGACCGCGCCAGCCGCGTGACGCTGCAGAGCTTCAAGATGTACCTGGCCAAGGGCATCGAGGGCTTTGAGTCGGCGCCGGTGGGCCCGGGTCAGATCTGGAGCACGGACAACGCCGACGCGAGCATCCAGGCGTTCGGCGGCGACGCGTCGAGCCCGAGCGAGGAGTCGCACATCAAAGAGGTGCGCGACGCGCTGGACAAGACCTCGGGCGTCCCGCCGCTGGCGACGGGTGTGGTGCAGGGGCGCGTGGGAAATCTCTCGAGCGCCAACGCGCTGAAGATCACGCTGGTGGGGCTGCTGGCGAAGACCGAGCGCAAGCGTGTGAGCTACGGGCGCGGGATCGCGGAGGTGTGCCGCATGATCCTGACGGCGCTCGACGCCGCGGGCGTGATGGAGACCGACCCGCGCGACCGCGCCGTGCGCCTGGAGTGGCCGGACCCGCTGCCCTCGGATGTGGCGGACGAGACGCTGGCGGCGAAGCGCAAGCTCGAGCTGGGCGTGCCGACGGGGCGCGTGCTCGACGAGCTGGGGTACGAGCCGACGGACGCGGGGGTGGTGTAAGTGAGTTCAAAGCTCAAAGCTCAAAGCTCAAAGCTCAGAGCGCGAAGAGCAAGTAGGGGTCGGCACAAGGGCAATACGCGGAGGTGCGGGATGGAATCGACAGCCGAGTTGTTGACGGGATGTGCTGGAGACGCCGGGCAGGCGCAGCAAGCAGTGACGGAGGGGGCCCCGGCGTGCCCGGCGCCGGGCGGGGAGGAGGTGGTGATCCCGGGCGGCCCCGGCGCGCCCGATGCGCCCGGCGCGGCGCCGGAGCCGGCCGACGACGCCTGGCGCGAGCGCGCCGAGGCCGCCGAGACGAATGTCGCGGCGATGGGCGACCGCCTCCAGGCCGTCGAGTCCGCGGCCTCGGACCTGCGCCGGATGCTCGGCCAGAGCGAGCAGTCGCGTCAGATCGACCGCGAGCTGCTGATCGCCGGCGTCGTGGACCTCGACGGAGCGCGCCGACTCGTGGACGAGCGGCTCGCGGGGGGCGCCACGGTGCTCGAGGCCGTCGCGAGGGTGCGTGAGCGGCGCCCGCTGCTGTTCGCGCCGCGGGTGCGGGGCGTGCGGGCGACGGCGATGCCCGCGGGGCCCGCGCCCAGCGCCGTGGACGAGGCCGCGAACGACGCGAGGGAGAGCGGCGACCGGCGCCTCGTGCTGCGGTACCTGCGGGCGCGCAGGGGCGAGCGCTAGCGGCCCGGCGCTCGGGGGAGTCCCCGCGCCGGGTGGGTTGATGCGGTCCGAGTGCGTGCGGCGTGTCGCCGCGCGAGAGATGGGCGAAGAGCCCGGAGGCGAGCGATGCCGGGCGGAGACATCGGAGAAGGAGGAACCATGACATTCAGCGGGAAGGCGACATACGGGGCGGGGGTCGAGCTGCCGGAGCTGGCGGAGGATGTGGGCGACATCATCGGGATCGTGAGCCCGTTCGAGACGCCGCTGCTCGCCCATCTGGGCGACGCCCGCCGGGCCGCGGCCGGCACGGTGCACGAGTGGATCGAGGACGCGCTGCTGCCCAACTTCGACCACATCAACCAGTCGGTCTTCAGCCCGGACCCGCAGACCGACACCACCATCGTCGTGGACAACGCGGGGCGCTTCCAGGCCGGCGACCTGGTGCGACCCGAGGGGTTCACCGAGGTCATGCTGGTCACCGCGATCAACGCGAGCACGCTGACGGTCGTCCGCGCCTACGGCGGGACGCCCAACGCCACCCTCGCCGACGACATGAAGCTCCACATCATCGGCAACGCGGCGCTCGAGGGCGCCGACGCGCCGGCGGCACGCTTCACCAGCCGCGTCAGGGGGCGCAACTACACCCAGATCTTCACCGCCTCGGTCTCGGTCAGCGGCACGATGCAGGCCGTCCGCGCCCACGGCGTCGCCGACGAGGCGGACTACCAGAAGCAGGAACGCCTGCGCGAGCTGCTCCGCGATCTCGAGAACACCGTCATCAACGGCGTCGCCCCCTCGGCCGACCAGCAGGGGTCCGGCTCGGTCCGCAGGTCCATGAACGGCCTCGGCGCGTTCATCGCGACCAACGCGTTCGAGCCGGGCGTCGGGGGCTTCCCCGACGGCGCGGGCGCCAGCAACAACGCGCTCACCGAGACCCTCATCAACGAGGCCCTCAAGCGCATCTGGGAGCAGAGCTCCGGCGCGGTCGACACCATTCTCCTCAACGGCAACCAGAAGCGGGTCCTGAACCAGCTCATCGACGGCCAGCGCCGCTACGCCCCGCGCGACGAGACGCTCGGGGGCCTCGTGAACCTCTACGAGAGCGACTTCGGCGTGTGCAGGGTGGTCATGTCGCGCTGGGCGCCCGCCGACGCGGTCTACCTGCTCGACAGCTCCCGCATCCAGGTCATGCCGCTCCAGGGCCGGAGCTTCCACTACAAGCCGCTGAGCGCAACGGGCGACTCGGTCGAGGGGCTCCTGCTCGGCGAGTACACGCTCGAGCTCAAGAACGAGGCGGCCCACGGCGTGATCCGCGCCCTGAGCACCGACGGCGACTGATCGTCTCACGGGTGGGGGAGCCCGTGAACCCCGGCCCGGGGTGAGAGCCCCGGGCCGGGTTTGGGAAAGCAGCTCACCCAGAGGGCACAGCGGGGCACAGAGGCGAGCCGCGTGGTTCGCAGCGCATGGCGATCGCCCGAGCGTCGGCTCTGTGTCCCCCCGTGGCCTCTGGGGTGAAGAGAAAGGAGCGCCCATGTTCGCGACAGACAGAGACCTGCTCGTGCTTGAGCCCAGCCTGGTGCGCGATGTCGGCTGGGCCGGTCAGCGCCAGGTCAAGGGGTCCGGCGATGTGTCGGGCACGACGCTCACGATGACCAGCCAGGATGTGGGCTTCGAGCTGGCAGAGGTCGGGGCGGGCCATATCGTCGTGGTCGGCGGCGTGGTGTACGAGGTTGCCGCGCCGATAGACAACACCTCGCTCACCATCTCGCGGATGCGGGCGAGCCCCGACGGGGCCGTCCTGCCGCCGAGCCCCGTGACGGGGGCGACGGTGGAGGTCATGAGCTTCCGCCCGCAGTTGGCGGTGGTGCACGGCCAGGTGCTCCGCATGCTGGGGATCGACCCCGACGCGCCCGAGCAGGCGGTGAGCGAGGCGAGCATCACCAACCCGCGATCGCTGGCGCTGTTCGAGGCGCTGGGGGCGCTGCACCTGATCTTCGCGGCCGGCGCGGCCCTGGCCGGCGAGGGCTCACCCGCCGCCTTCAAGGCCGCGATGTACCGCGACCGCTTCGGCGCCGAACGCGGACGCGTCGCGGCCCGCATCGACACCGACGGCGACGGCCTGGCCGACGCGACCCGACGCCCCAGCGTCGCCCAGCTCTTCAGAAGCTGAACGCCATGAACGCCATGAACACCATGAACACCAAGAGCCAGAGGAACGCGAAGGACGCGAAGAGCGCGAAGGGTTCAGGACCCATGTTCTCAGCATTCTTGCTTTCTTCCTGCTTCGCGCTCTTCGCGATCTTCGCGTTCAAGAAAGGAACCACCCGATGCTCCTGCTGAATCCGAGATCGGTCGCCTTCGCCGGCGCCGTGTGGGAGGATGTCTCCGCCATCGTCATCGACCGTGTCGGCGCGAAGACCGTCAAGGAGTGGTCCGACCTCGGCCCCCATGTGGTGCTGGCCGATGTGCCCGAGCAGGTCGTGACGGTGCGCGTGGTCCAGCATGTCGCCCGCGATGATGTGGGGGCACCGCTCCCGGGCGGCTCGGGCGAGCTGGTGTTCCACACCGCCCCGGCCGGGGGCGACACGCCCCGCAAGCGGCTCGCGGCCCAGTGCGTCGTCACGGATGTGACCCACGAGCTGAGCCTCAAGCACGGCGCGGTCCGCACTGTCAGGCTGATCGCCGTCTCCGCCGACGGGGCCGCCGACCCGGTGACGATCGGGGACGCCGACGGCATCGGGCAGGGCTGACAGGCCCCCGAGTCCTTGCGTGTCCTCTGTGGTGAATGGGAGGAGTATCCGATGGCAAGCTCGTTCAAAGGGGCCGACCTCTTCGGCTCGGGCCCGCACCGGTTCGGCCAGGGGCGTCAGGGCCAGGTCATGCTGTCGTGGATCGCGCTGGGCACGGTCCAGCCCGGCACCGTCGCGATCGGGCTGACCGAGCTCGATGTCACGGTGACGGGGCGCCTGGTCGCGTCCGGCGAGGCCGCCCTCTGGGCCCTGCGTGAGGCCGTCGCCGCGGAGCTTGAGGAGTCGCCCACCCCCGGCACGCTCGTGGATCACCACGGGCGTTCCTGGGCGGGCATGTCGTTCATCGACTTCCGCGAGGGGGACCGGACCGACCGGGGGCGGGTCTGGTCGATCGCGTACGAGGCGGTGTTCCGGAAGGTCCGGGAGTACTGATCGGGCGGCGGTGGGGAGATCGCCCCCCGGCGGTGTGGGGGGCGGAGGAGGCGACATGGAGGCCGAGATCGCGAGCGCCCTGGCGCAGTTCGGGGTGGCGGGGCTGGTGGGGTGGATGTGGCTGACCGAGCGCCGTGCCGCCGCGGGACGAGAGCGCCAGCTCACCGAGGCGCACGACCGCCTCATGGCCGAGCGGGAGCGGGCCGAGACTCTCGTCGGGCTGGTCGCCGCGAGCACCCGGGCCATGACCACCCTGGAGGGCTCGCAGCGGGAGCTGGCCCGCGTGGTCGAGCGCCTGGCCGGGGTTCTCGGTCAGGGCGGCGTGCCGGTGCCCGGTCGGGCGGCAGGGTAGACTGAGCCCATGCGCCGGAGCGGACGCCATCGCGGGTTTGGCCTTGGGAGTCTCGTCGGGCCCGCGTGTGTGGGTCTCCTGACCGGCTGCGGCGTGGGCCCGGTCGACTGGGGCTGGGTCGAGCCCGCCGCCCCGCGCGACGACCTGCGCAAGGGGTACAACGCCTTCGCGCCGGAGGCGGTGCGGGTCTTCCCCCTCACGCACCTCGGGCGCGACGAGGGGGGTGTGCCGGCGATCATCTGCCACATCGAGATGCGCGACAGATGGGGGGACCCGGGCAAGGCGCTCGGGCTCCTCCAGGTCCAGCTCTACCGGCCCGAGGGCGGCCTCGATGCCGCCAGCGCGGTCCAGATCCTCCGCTGGGATGTCCCGCTGCAGGACGAGCGCGAGAACGCGGCGAGCTACGACCCGGCGACGCAGACCTACAGGCTCGTGCTGGTCGGACTTCCGGGCTGGATCGCCGAGCGCGTCGACCCCGACCCCGATCGCCCGCGCGTGCGCCTGGAGGTGCGGGCCGTCCTCCAGACCCTCGGCCCCAACGGCGAGGAACGGGTGCTGCGGGACGGGATGGTCTTGGATATCTGAGACGCACGCCGAAAAAGACAACCGACCGCGCCCAGGGGCGCGGTCGGTCGGGTGCCTCTGTGAGGAGAAGCGGAGTGTTAGGCGGCCTTGCGGGCGGTGCGGCGGGCGGTGGTCTTCCGGGCCGCGCTGAACTTGAGGGTGCGGGCCGTCTTCCGGGCCGCGGGCTTGCGGGCGGTGGTCCGCTTGGCGGCCGGCTTCCGGGCCGTGGTCTTCCGGGCGGTGGTCTTCCGGGCGGTCGTGGTCCGCTTGGCGGTGGTCTTGCGGGCCGCGGTCTTGCGGGCGGTGGTCCGCTTGGCGGCGGGCTTGCGGGCGGTGGTCTTGCGGGCAGTTGTGCTCCGCTTGGTCGCGGACTTCCGCGCGGTGTTCTTCTTCGCGGTGGTCCGCTTGGTGGCCGGCTTGCGGGCCGTGGTCTTCCGGGCCGTGGTCTTGCGGGCGCCGGTCTTGCGGCCGGAGGTCGTGTTGGACTTGTTGTTGGTGCTCTTGCGGGCCGAGGTGGTCCGCTTGGTCGAGCTGTGGCGCTTGGCGGCCGGTTTGCGGTTCGTGGTCTTACGGGCGGTGCTCCGGCGAGCGGTGGTCCTGGTAGCCATGTTTGCGTGTCTCCTGCGTCGCGGGTCGTTCCGACCCATGGCCCCGGGTGTCCTCGGCCGATCGCGGCAGTGTCTCGGGGCGTGATTCCTGATCCCCGACGGGCTTCCGTGCTCGCCGGATGGGCCTGGGCGATTCCGCGCAAGGAATGCTTCGGCGGTAGGCCAATCGTCAGTTACACAAGGCCGCATGAGGATTTGGCTCAAGAAAGTGACATGGACCCGCAGAACACGCAGAAAACGCGCGGTCGGGGAGCCGATCGAGCTTGGTCGGCGAACAATCCCGACGCCGCAGTCCCAAGGAGCAACGCCGCGTGACCACGCAGCACGGAATCCAGCAGAGCCCGTCGGACGCCGGATGGACGCCCGAGTCTTGGAAGGCGAGGCTCGCGGCCCAGCAGGTCCGTTACGACGACCCGATCGCGGTCGCCAGGGCCGTCGACAAGCTCGGGGCCCTCCCGCCGCTGGTCACCAGCTGGGAGATCGAGCACCTGCGGTCGCTCTTCGCTGACGCCCAGGAGGGCCGGCGGTTCGTGCTCCAGGGCGGCGACTGCGCCGAGACGCTGGCCGACTGCCGGCCCGAGCAGATCACCGCCAAGCTCAAGATCCTGCTGCAGATGTCGCTGGTGCTCGTGCAGGGGCTGCGCAGGCCCGTCGTGCGGGTGGGCCGATTCGCCGGCCAGTACGCCAAGCCGCGCTCGAGCATGACCGAGACCCGGACCGTCGACGGACGCGAGGTCACGCTCCCCAGCTACTTCGGCGACCTGGTCAACCAGGCCGACTTCACGCCCGAGGCCCGCAGGCCCGACCCGCACCTCATGGTCCGCGGCTATCAGCACGCCGCGATGACGCTGAACTTCATCCGCTCGCTGCTCGACGGCGGGTTCGCCGATGTCCACCACCCCGAGTACTGGGACCTCTCGTTCTTCGGCAACGCGAGCCTGGCGCCCGAGCGGCGCGAGGCGTACGAGCGCGTGAGCCGCAGCCTGGCCGAGGCGGTCGAGTTCATGGAGGCCCTCGGCGAGGCGCGGGTGCACGAGCTGACGCGCGTCGAGTTCTTCACCAGCCACGAGGCGCTGAACCTGCTCTACGAGAGCGCGCAGACCCGGCGCGTCCCCCGGCGCGAGGGCTGGTACGACCTCACCACCCACATGCCCTGGATCGGAGAACGCACCCGCGCGCTGGACGGGGCCCATGTCGAGTACATGCGCGGCATCGCCAACCCCGTCGGCGTCAAGCTCGGGCCCAAGGCCGACCCGGCCGAGGCCGTCGAGCTCGCCAGAGCGCTCAACCCGGGCAACGAGCCCGGCAAGCTGGTCTTCATCACCCGCATGGGCGTCGGGAATGTCGAGAGCGCACTGCCCGGGCTCGTCGGGGCCGTCGCCGCGGCAGGGCGGAAGGTCCTCTGGATCGCCGACCCCATGCACGGCAACGGCATCGTGACCCGGGACGGCACCAAGACCCGCTCGTTCGACGCCATCGCCGAGGAGCTGCGCAAGACCTGCGCCGTGCACCAGGCCGCGGGGACCGTGCTCGGCGGCGTGCACTTCGAGCTCACCGGCGAGGATGTGACCGAGTGCGTGGGCGGGGCCGCGGGAGTCACCGAGGCGTGCCTCAGCCGCAACTACGCCTCGCTCTGCGACCCCCGACTGAACTACCAGCAGTCGCTGGAGCTGGCGTTCATGCTGGCGGCGTTGCTGCGCGACGGGGGCGGGCGGAGGGCCTGAAATCGCGGGGATCGGGCGGGCCCGCAGGCTTGGGTGAAGTCGCCCGGCCCGCGGACCGATGGTGGGCGCATGAGCCACCCGGTGCCCGGCAACACGGCGTTGAGGCTGTCGGCGACGACAGCGGTCAGAGGCACGAACATCGCAGGTGTCCGTGCCGAGCAGAAGGTCGATCAGGAGCCGTGCGAGCTGCTCCAGCTGGAGCGCCGGGCCGGAGACCGCTCGCGGGCCCGGGGGCAGGGGATCGGCACCTTCGTCGACCCCGACGGGCGACTGTGGCTGACGCGGGTGGCGCTGATCGACAGGGGGGGCGACGGCATGGGCGTCCGCTGCCCGGTGCCGGTCGCCGCCGGCGCGAGCTTCCACCTGTCCGTCGAGGGATCCATGGTCCCCCTGCAGGGCGTCGTCGCCCACTCCCGCGGGCGCGGCGGGGCGTACAGGCTGGGGCTGCGGTGCGCAAGGCGGCAGGCGGCGTAGGGAAGCCTCAAAGCTCAAAGCGAAAAGCGAAAGGCTCAAATAGAACCAACGCGCCCGCACACCATGGGTGTTCGATCGCGAGTGCCTTCATTTGAGCTTTGAGTTTTTCGCTTTGAGCTTTACGCTCTGGTCTTTACGCTCTGGGCTTCCCGGCTTCCTCGCGGAACCTCCTCGCCATCGCCTCGAGCGACGCGGGGATGACGCGGACATTGCCGACGGCGCTCATGAAGTTGATGTCGCCGTGCCAGCGGGGGACGAGATGGACATGGAGGTGCTGGGGCACGCCGGCGCCCGCGGCACGGCCCTGGTTGATGCCGATGTTGACGCCCTGGGGCTCGAGGGCCCGCTGCATGAGCTCGGCCGCGAGGTCGACGAGCTTCCAGAGCTCGGCCCGCTGCTGGGGCGAGTAGTCGAGGAGCGTGGGGGCGGGCTCGCCGAGGGCGACGAGCAGGTGGCCGCCGGCGTAGGGGAAGCAGTTGAGCAGGATGAGCCCGTGCTCGGTGCGGGTGATGACATGGTTCCGCTCGTCGGAGGCGGGGTCGCGCCAGTAGTCGAGGAGGAACGAGCCCGAGCCGGCCTTGGGCTCGCCGGCGTGCTTTTCCTTCTCGCCGAGGGCCTCGAGGTATTCCAGACGCCAGGGGGCGAAGAGGGTTTTGGGGGTTTCGGGGGGGTGCGCGGTCATGGGGGGAGGGTATCGCGCCGGCGTTCGCGGGCGGCGGGTGAGCGGGGATCGGACCCTGGCGTGCGATTCGGGCTCCGTCTGTAGCTCCTATAATCGCGACCTATATAGAGGAGGCCGCGATGTTCAAGTCTGTGAAGCTGGGTGGGCGCGGGACGGTGCAGGTGCGGGTGGTCGGGCACTTCAAGGGCGGGAAGGTCGAGGGGCACGCGGGGCACGCGGGGGACGCGGGGCTGAGCGAGGCGCTGAAGCGCGGCGAGGCGACGGGGGATGTGGGGCGGATCGTGGAGGCGTTCGCCGGCGGGCGGGGCAAGGCCGAGACGCGGGTGCTGATCGTCGGGCTGGGGGAGAAGGGGTCGCTGAGCGCCGAGACGATGCGGTCGGTCGCGGGGGCGGTCGGGCGGCGCCTGGCGGTGACCAAGGACACGAGGGTCGAGATCGACCTGGCGGCGGCGTGCAAGAGCGCGGGGCTGGACACCCAGCGGGCGGGCTGCGCGTTCGGCGAGGGGCTGGGGCTCATCGCGTGGAACTGCGACGAGTTCCGCGGCAAGGCCTCGCCCAAGAGCACGGCGACAGCGCTGGAGGTCCGGGCGGAGAGCAAGCCGTTCGCGGCGGGGATGGAGCGGGGGCTGGGGCTGGCGGTGAGCGCGAACATCACGCGGACGCTCAGCCAGACGCCGCCGAACATCGCGACCACGACCTTCATGGCGGCCGAGGCCCGCAGGCTCGCCCGGCAGGTGGGCCTGAAGTGCACGGTGATCCAGGGCAGCAAGCTCGACGACGAGCGGCTGGTGGGGATCAAGACGGTGGGCGCGGCCAGCGAGAACAAGCCCTGCCTTATCCGGCTCGAGTACGCCCCCAAGGGCAAGAGCCGCAGCGGCAAGCCCGCGGTCCTGGTCGGCAAGACCGTCACCTACGACACCGGCGGGCTGTCGCTCAAGATCAACAACGGCATGGTGGGGATGAAGCGGGACAAGGATGGCGGGTGCGCGGTGCTGGGGGCGATGCACGCGATAGCCACGGTCATCAAGCCCAACCGGCGCGTGGTGGCGCTGCTGAGCGTCGCGGAGAACTCGATCTCCGACGAGGCGTACCGGCCGGACGATGTGCTGACCTTCCGCAATGGGGTGACGGTCGAGGTGACGAACACGGACGCGGAGGGCCGGCTGGTGCTGGCCGACGCGTTGTGCTGGGCGTGCGAGAAGGAGGACCCGGCGTACATCGTGGACCTGGCCACGCTGACCGGCGGCGTGGTGGTGGCGCTGGGGTCGACCTACGCGGGCATGTGGTGCGACGACGACAAGCTGCGGGCGAAGATCGAGGAGGCCAGCGAGGTGAGCGGCGAGCGGGTGTGGCGTCTGCCGCTGCACGCCGAGTACCGCGAGATGATGAAGTCGCCGGTGGCGGATATCGTGAACAGCAACCCCAACCGCAAGGCGCACCCGATCCAGGGTGCGGCGTTCCTGAGCTACTTCGTGGAGGCGGGGATCCCGTGGTGCCACCTGGACATCGCGGGGGCGCACGAGGCCGACAAGGACACCGGGCCGTACATCGCCGGGCCGAAGGGGTGGGGGGCGCGGCTGCTGGCGGAGCTGCTGGCGGGTGGGTGAGCGGGGGCTGGCGGGTGCCGCGTGGACAGCGAAACGGGTGAAACACGATGAGTTTCGAGCAGATTCGTGACTACGGGCCGGAGTCGACGCTGTACTTTCTGCACATCCCGAAGACGGCGGGGTCCGCGCTTCGGACCTTCTTGCAGGACAAGTTTCATGTGGACCGGATCTGCCCGCAGCTGGAGTTCTCGGCGTTGTTGCCGCAGCGGCCGTCGACGCTCCGGTCGCACCGGCTGATCTGCGGCCACCACGGGCTGTATCTCCGGCAGATGCTCAACACGCCGTTCGAGTTTGTCACGGTGCTGCGCGAGCCTCTGTCTCGGGCGATCTCGCACTACCGGCATCTCAAGGCGACCAAGGACAACTGGCTGCACGCCTGGGTCCAGGACAAGTCGTTCGAGCAGTTCGTGTTGAGTGATCAGGGTGTGGCGGAGCTGCTGAACTTCCAGGCGCGGTATCTGGCGCTCGACGACATTCAGGCCGACTACTTCGGCCACTCGGCGGCGCACCAGGCGGGTGTGGGGGCGTTGTACCGGAAGTACAACGACCCGGCTATGCGCGGGCGCGCGCTGGAGTGGCTTGATCGGATGCGGGTCGTCGGCACGCAGGAGCAGTTCGGCGACACGCTGCGGCTGCTGTGCGGGGCCTTCGGCTGGCCCGAGGTGGCGGCGTTCCCGAACTACAACCGGGGCATCGCCAGCTTCTCGCCTTCCGAGGTGACCGACAGGGCGCGGGCGCGGGTGGCGGAGCTCTCCGGCTTCGATCAGGAGCTGTTCGAGGCGGCGCAGCGGCGCATGGAGCAGGATCTCGCCAAGCTCTCCGCGGGCTCGGCGCACGAGCGCTACAGCGCGGCGATGCGCGGCCGCCCGCGCCAGCGCGAGGTGCGCCTGGGGTTTGAGGCGCCGATCCTCGGCGACAACTGGTATGTCCGTGAGAAGCTGGGCGACGGCAGCTGGGCGAGGTGGGCGGGGCCGGAGCGGCGCACGACGCTGGATTTCCCGCTCGCGACCGACCGGGCGCTGACGCTGCGGTTCTTCGCCGGCGCGCAGACCATGGATGTGATCGAGTCCACGAAGCTCTTCGTCAACGGCGAGGAGGTCAGGCTCCGCTGGTGGCAGATGCACGACCCGGGCCGGGCGCAGCGGACCTTCGAGGCGACGCTGACGCCCGAGCTCCTCCAGAAGAACGAGGCGTTCTGCCGGCTGGAGTTCGAGGTGCACCGGACGGTGGTGCCCGCCAAGGAGTGGCCGGGGAGGCCTGACGAGCGGAGCTTCGCGTTGTATTTCTTCTGGCTGGAGGTCTTCCCCGCCTGAGCCGCCCGGGGTCTTCGGCGGTATGCTGGGCGCCGGGCGAGCGGAGGGCCGACATGAATCTGGATAGTCTGCGAGTGCGCGACGAGTCGAAGCTCGGGGCGATCCGTGACGCGTATGTGGGGGCGTTCTTCCCGGGCGTGGAGGTGTCCCGGCTGCGGTCGGGCGATATCGAGAAGGACATTGAGGCCAACACCTCCGGGCGGTATGACCGCACGCTCTCGAAGGTGATCCCCTGGATCCAGCGGGTCTTTGATCTGCGCGGCGCGCGTGTGCTTGAGATCGGATCCGGGACGGGGTCGAGCGGCGCGGCGATCGCGCAGGTCGCCGGCGAGGTGCTGGGCGTGGAGCCCAAGGGCAATTGCCTTGAGGTGGCGAACCGGCGCGTCGAGGTCATGGGGCTGGGGAATGTCCGGTTCCTTCCGTACGCCTCGCCCGAGGTGTTCCAGCATCTCGACCAGCTGCTGGCGCCGCCGCTCGATGTCGTGATGCTGTCGGCCGTGCTGGAGCACCAGACGATCCCCGAGCGGCTGCAGACGCTGCGGAAGTCCTGGGACTCGCTGCGGCCAGGGGGCATCATCGTGGTGGCGGAGACGCCCAACCGGTTGACCTACATGGACGGGCACACCTCGCAGATGATGTTCTTTGATCTGCTTGAGACCGAGCTTGCCCTGCGGGCGTACCGCTTCTCGCCTCGGGCGGACTTCGTGCGGGTGATGGACGCCTGCGCGGCTGTGTCTTGGAAGGCGGCGCAGGAGATGTTGATCCGGCGGGGCCGGGGCGTGAGCTTCTACGACTTCGATGTCGCGCTTCCGGGTCGCCCGTACCGGGTGCTCGCGGACGGGTACGAGCCGGAGCCTCTGGAGGCGTTCGGCATTACCTACGAGGAGCGGCTGCTGCAGTCGTGCATCGCGACGCACCGACTGGATGTGCCGCCGGTGTTCCAGCGCCACACGATCTATGGGATCTTTCAGAAGCCGGATGGCGATGCACCGGCGCCGGAGTGCCCGAAGCGGGAGTTCTCGCCGCTGGCCGCCACGCGTGAGGATCTGCGCCGGGTGGCGTCGCTGCTGAGCGCTGGGGAGACGGGCGAGGCGTTGCGCCTCGTGCAGCAGCTGGCAAAGTAGGTGGGGAACGGCTCGCCGGTCGCCCGATTGCGCATACTCACTGGGGCTCTACGGTGCTTCGGTCAGGAGGGGCAGCCCCGTGGCCGACGGGTGAGGGGTGTCGGCGTCCGTGCTCGGGGGCTTGAGGGCCTTGCGTTCGCCGTCGGGCACGATGCGCGGTCCGCGGGGATCTCGGGGATCGCGGGGATCTCGTTGGTCGGGGGGGCGTGTGGTGGGCTCGGGCTTCGTGATAGAGAGATTCGTGGGTCGCGGGACGGGGTCTCCGCTATAGTGGCCGCATGACTACGGACCCCGGCACGGCAGATCGCTCCCTCCGTTCGACCGACTTCGGCGATCGGGCTCACCGCAGGTACTGGTGGCACCGGACGGGCGGCCGCTCGTACGCGCCGCCGGTGTACTCGGATCTGACCGAGGCGGAGTGGGCCGTGATGGAGGCCTGGTTCGAGGATTCCGAGCGGGTCGGGTCCGGCGGGGAGATGTCGGTGCCGATGATCTCAGTGCTGCAGGGCTTCATTATGGGGAGCGGGATCCGCTCGATCGTGCAGCTGGGTCATTACAAGGGCTATTCGACGCTGATGATCGGCATGATGCTCCGGCGCATGGGGGTGGAGAAGGGGCTGGTCTCCATCGATATCGACAAGGGGATGACCGAGGGCGTGCAGGGGTGGCTCGCGCGGGCGGGGCTCGAGGCGCAGGTGCGGCTGATCGTGAGCGACTCGGCGGCGCCGGGGATGCCGGCGGCGGCGGAGGTGATCCTGGGGCGGGCGCCGCGGTGTTTGATCATCGACTCGTCGCACCAGTACGCGCACACGCTGCGGGAGCTGGACCTGTGGTGGGACGCGCTGGCGCCCGGCGGGCTGATGTTCCTGCATGACTGCAGCGACTACGCGCGGGGCTGGGACTCGACCGGGGAGGGCGGCGTGCGCCGGGCGCTCGAGGAGTGGCTGCCGCGGCACCCCGAGACGGCGGCGCTCATGCTGGAGGGCAACCCCAACGCCGACGGCCCGGTGGCGTATGCCGACGGGTGCGGGCTGTGCATGATGCAGAAGCCGCCGGCGGCCCCGCTCGCCTGAGCGTGCGTCGCGGCTGGGACGCTAGATCACATCCGCGAAGGCCCTGCGGCTCTTCATAAAAAAGGCGTAGCCGGCGAGGCTGAGGAGCACGCCCGCGGCGGTCATCGCGCCCCAGATGGGCCAGTCGGGTCCCGCGTCCCCGAACATTACGGCGCGGCCCGCGGCGACGGCCTGGGCCATGGGGTTCCAGGCGATCGCGGCGCGGTAGGGCTCGGGGACATCTTCGATGCGGTAGAAGATCGCGGAGAGGAAGAACAGCATCTGCATGATGCTGCCCACGGGCGTGCGCAGGTCCCGCAGGAAGACGCCCAGGGAGGCGAGGAACCAGGAGAGGCCCAGGGCCAGGAGGGCCACGGGGAGGATGACGACCGGGAGGAGCAGGATGCCGGGGCCGGGGACATGGGCCTCGGAGAAGATGACGAAGCCCAGGAGCCAGACGGCGAGGCCGACGGCGAGGTTGAACAGGGCGACGAGGAGCTGGGAGACGACGAGGGTCTCGAGGGGGTAGACGACCTTTTTGACGAAGTTGGCGTGGCTGACGATGAGGAAGGGGGCGGCGCCGACGGTGTCTCGGAAGACACCGAAGATGAGGATGCCGCCGAAGACCTCGAGGGCGTAGCGGGCGATGCCGCCGTCGCCGGCGGCGTCGACGCGGCGGAAGATGACGCCGAAGACGAAGGTGTAGATGGCCAGGAGCATGAGGGGGTCGAGGAGTGACCAGGCGGAGCCGAGGGCCTGGCCCTTGTAGCGGCCGCGGATGTTGCGGGCGGCGAACTGGGTGGTGAGTTCGCGGTTGGCCCAGAGGGCCCTGGCCATGGGGATGGGGCCGAGGTAGCTGGCGAAGGAGCGGGGGGTGTCGGTGATTGGGAGTGTGGCCATTGGGCGGTTTCGGGCGGGCTTTGTGAGGGGGTCGGGTGCCGCCGGTGGCGTATAGTAGTGGCTTAGAAAGGCGGGCAGGAGAGGATCGCCGGGTCGAGCGTGACGGCGGACGGGTGCATGGTGCAGACAGCGGTGGAGCAACCACAGTCGGAGCGATCGGGGCCCGGGGGCAACGGGGTGGCGGCGCGCGCGGCGGCGGGGGGCAGGGCCGGGGTGTCGGGCCCGGCGGTGGAGCTGCGGGGGGTGGGCAAGTGCTACCAGATCTACAAGCACCCGGCGGACCGGCTCAAGCAGGCGCTCACGCGGTGGCGGCGGCAGTACTACCGGGAGTTCTGGGCGGTGCGGGGGCTGGACCTGTCGGTGGCGCGGGGGCAGAGCGTGGGGATCATCGGTCGGAACGGGTCGGGCAAGTCGACGCTGGTGCAGATGATCGCGGGGACGCTGACGCCGACGACGGGGACGATCCGGGTGGACGGGCAGGTTTCGGCGCTGCTGGAGCTGGGGGCGGGGTTCAACCCCGAGTTCACGGGCCGGGAGAATGTGTACCTGGCGGGGTCGATCCGGGGTCTGTCTCGGAAGCGGGTGGGCGAGCTGTTCGGGGAGATCGTGGAGTTCGCGGACATCGGGGACTTTCTCGACCAGCCGGTGAAGACCTATTCGAGCGGGATGTATGTGCGTCTGGCGTTCGCGGTGGCGGCGCAGGTGCGGCCGGAGATCCTGGTGGTGGACGAGGCGCTGTCGGTCGGGGACATTTTCTTCAAGCAGCGGTGCCACAAGTACATGCAGGAGGACCTGCGGGACACGACCAAGCTGCTGGTGACGCACGACCTGAACGCGGTGGCGAACCACTGCGACCGGGCGATCGTGATGAGCCGCGGGGAGCTGGTGTTCGACGGCACGCCGCTGGACGCGATCGCGTACTACACGAAGATCATGCACACGGAGCAGTTTGCCCCGGCGGGGCGTGGGGGGTCGGCGGGGGGGGAGTTCCGCGGGGCGAACACGGGCGCGGCGGGGGGGAGCGTGCCGGACACCCTGCCGTGGGTGGAGGTGGAGGAGGACCGGCGCGGGGGGGCCGGGGAGATCGTGATCCGTCGTGTGGCGATCTCGGACGCGGACGGGGAGGGGATCCGGGCGATCCAGCCGGGGGACCCGTTCGCGTGCCACTTCGAGGTGGAGGTGGTGGCGCCGAAGCGGGACCTGTTGTTCGGGGTGGCGATCAACGACCGGTTCGGGAAGACGGTGTGCGGGGACAACTCGCTGAGCCTGCCGCACGGGAGCGTGGACTGCCCGGAGGAGGGCCGGTACCGTGTGCAGGCGGACTTCGTGTGGCCGGAGCTGCAGCCGGGTGAGTACACGGCGACCTTCGGGGTGGGCGAGGGCCGGCACGCGCACCACCACACGGTGCAGTGCTGGGCGCACAATGTGGTGTCGCTGACGGCGATCGCGCCGCGTCGGCCGGTGCACGGGATGTTCACCAACCCGATGAAGGACATAAGGATCAGCCGCGTTGGCTAAGCGAGCGTGGAAATACTGGGAGCCGGCGTTCGAGGCGGACGGGGTGTGCCCGATGCACCCGGTGTGGCCGTGGGGCGGACACCGGCGGTTCGCGTACGACCTGGTGCGGTGGATGCGTCCGGCGCGGATCGGGGAGCTTGGGGTGCACTGGGGGACGAGCTTCTTTGCGTTTGCGCAGGCGGTGAAGGACGGGCGGATGCCCGGGACCGAGCTGGTCGGGGTGGACACCTTCGAGGGCGAGGACCACGCGGGCCGGTACGGCCCGGAGGTGTTCGAGACGGTGCAGCGGGTGGTTCGGGAGCACTTCGCGAGGCAGACGATCACGCTGCACAAGATGTTCTTCCGCGACGCGCTGGCGCATGTGGAGGACGGGAGCCTTGACCTGCTGCACATCGACGGGCTGCACACCTTCGAGGCGGTGAAGGACGACTTTGAGAGCTGGCTGCCCAAGGTGGCGCCCGAGGGCGTGGTGCTGTTCCACGATGTGGCGTCGGACACGGGGTACGGGTCGACGGAGTATTGGAAGCAGCTCTCGGCGGAGCACCCGGGGTTCGCGTTCGAGCACTCGTGGGGGCTCGGGGTGCTGTTCCCCAAGGGGGACGCGCGGCTGCGGGATCTCGGGCGTCAGGGCCTGGAGGAGAAGCTGCTGCTGTACCCGGCGCTGGCGCGGGCCGAGCGGGCGGGCCACGAGGTGCGCGACCTGGGCGAGATGGCCAAACGGCGGCTCGAGGCGCTGGAGAAGCAGCACGAGGTCAACGCCGAGCTTCGGCAGCAGCTCGCGGAGGTCCGGCGTGCGCCGGCGGACGCGGGGGTGGTGGAGCGGCTGACGGCCCGTCTTCTGGCGGCCGAGGCGCTGGCGGTCGAGCGGTATGAGATCATGCAGAAGCAGACCGGGCTGATCCGGACGCGCGACGACGACCTCGAGCGGCTGCGGGCCAGGCTCGACGCCGCGAGCGCCATGGCGGTCGAGCGGCTGGAGGCGATCAAGCAGGCGAACGCCCGGCTGGGGGCGGTGCAGGCGGCGGTGGCGAAGACCGAGGTCCGTGCCGCGGCGGCGGAGGCGGCGCGGGACGAGCTGCGGGCGCGGGTTCGGTCGCAGGAGGAGCAGGGGGCCGAGCAGCGGCGGGGTGCGGACGCAGCGCGTGAGCAGCAGGCGGCGCTGCGGGAGAAGCTGGCGGCGGCGGAGACGGAGCTGGCGATCCTGCGCCGACAGGCGGCGGAGTCGGCGGCGGCGGTGCGCCGGTCGCTGGACGACATGGCGGCCCACCTGGCGGCGATGCTGGGGGCGCAGCAGCGGCGCGGGGAGGAGTCGGCGGCGAGGCTGGCGGAGCTTTCGGGGGCGTTCGAGGGGGCCCGCCGGGCGGTGGCGGCGGCGGCGGAGCTGATGTCGCGCCGGATCGGGCGGCTGGATACGGACGCGGAGCTGCTATCGATGCGGGCGGAGCATCTGGAGTCGGTGGTCTCGGGCCTGCGTGAGCGCGGGCCCGAACAGGCGGAGGCCGCGGAGGACTGGCTCACGGGCCGGGCGCGTGGCGAGCAGGAGAGGAGTCCACGCCGATCATGACGGAGCACGCATCACAGCCCATCGCCGTGGGGGACGCCGGTTCGCGGTCGGCGCGGTCGCGCATCGCTTGGCTGGTGCCCAGGCCGCTGGAGGGCTCCGGGGGGCACCGGACGATCCTGCAGAATATCGAGGCGCTCGAGAGCGCCGGGCACGAGTGCCATGTGTTCGTGGAGGACCCGCCGGGCAAGCTCACGGCCGAGTCGGCGCCGGCGGAGGAGCGGCTGGCGGAGCTGCGCGGGCAGTTCGAGACCTTCTTTGGCTTCCGCGGCGAGCGGGTGCACCTGGGGTTCGAGGTGGGCGAGGGGTACGACCTCCTGTTCGCGACGGCGTGGTACACCGCGGCGTTCGCGGCTCGGCCCAGGCACCGGTGCAAGAAGGCGTACTTCGTGCAGGACTACGAGGCGTACTTCATGCCGGTGACCGACGGGTATCTGCGGGCGGAGGAGTCGTACAAGCTGGGGCTGCCGGTGGTGTCGATCGGGCGTTGGCTGACGCAGCGGCTGCACCGGGAGGCGGGGTGCCCGGCGACGCACTTTGAGTTCTGCGCGGACAGCGCGGTGTACCGGCCGGACGCCGGCGCCGAGCGCGAGCGGGCGGTGTGCGCGATCTACCAGCCGGAGAAGCCGCGCCGGTGCCCGAACCTGCTGGTCCAGGCGCTCGCGGTCCTCAAGCAGCACAGGCCGGATGTCAAGGTCTATCTCTACGGCACGCACAACAAGCCGGACCTGCCGTTCGAGCACGAGCACCTGGGGCTGATCAGCGTGGAGCAGTGCGCGGCCCTGTACAACCGCTGCTCGGTGGGCCTGTGCATCAGCGCGACCAACCCCTCGCGGATCCCGTTCGAGATGATGGCGTGCGGGCTGCCGGTGGTGGATATCCACCGCGAGAACAACCTGTTCGACATGCCGGAGAACGGCGTGCTGCTGGCGGGCCCGCGCCCCGAGGCGCTGGCGCGGGCGGCGGCGCTGCTGCTCGACGACCGGCACCGCTGGCAGGCGATGAGCGCGTACGCGCGGGAGTTCATGAGGCCCCGCACGCTGGAGCACGGGTACGGGCAGTTCGTGGCGGCGGTCGAGGACCTGCTCGCCGGCCGGGCGGGCTCGTGGTCGGCGCGGGCCGAGAGGATCGAGCCGATGTACCGCCGGCCGGCGCGGCTGCCGGCGGCGCGGGACCCCTTTACCGGCGCGCCGATCGGCCCGGAGACCACCGGCGGGCAGGGCCAGGCGGTCGCCCGCGCCGTGCGGGAGCGGCTCGCGGCGATGGAGGAGCTCGACCGGATCTTCGGCGCCCGCTCGTGGCGGGCGGTGCAGCGGCTCAAGGCCAACCCGCTCTACCGCACGGTCGCCAACGCGCGGTTCGGCCCGGGGTGGGACATGATCGACCCCAAGGAGGACCCGCGGGTCGTGCTCGAGCGCGTGCGCGGCAGCCGGTCGTACAGGATGATCGCGGCGGCGAAGGCCGGCCCGCTGCCCAGGCTGCTGGGGCGCGGCGGCCTTGCGGCCGACGACCCGTTCCGCCCGGCGAAGCCCGCCCTGCCCGCCCCGGCGCAGAGGCCCCAGAGGAACTGACGCGCGATGCCCACGCTGCTGAGCGTTGATATCTGGGACACGCTGCTGCGGCGGCGCTGCCACCCCGACGAGGTGAAGCTGTTCACCGCGCGGGCGCTGTGGGCGATGCACCGGCCCCGGCTGCTGCCGAGGTTCGCGAACGCCTGGCAGCTGCTCGACGAGCGGGTGCGCTGCGAGGCGGAGATCGCCCGGGAGCGCGAGGCGGCCGGGCTCGACAACGAGTACGCCGTCGAGGAGGTCTTCGGGCGCTGGCTGGCGCGGACGCTGAACCCCTCGGCGCCCCGGTCCCGGCACGCGGCGATCGCCGAGCGTCTGGTGGAGATCGAGGTCGGCCAGGAGATGCGGGTCGTGTACCCCGACCGGCGGATGGCCCGCCTGCTCGGCCACCACGGGGCGGACCGGCTGGTCGGGCTGAGCGATTTTTACCTGGGCGAGCGGCACCTGCGCCGGATCATCGAGCACGCGTGCGGGCGATCGCCGTTCGAGCGGGTGTTCGTGTCGGCCGACTGCCTGGTGAACAAGATGCGCGGGCGTCTGTTCGCCCACGCCCAGCGTGAGATCGGCGCCGAGCCGATGCACCACACCCACATCGGCGACAACGAGTGGTCGGATGTGCAGAGCCCCAAGCGGTTCGGCGTCCGGGGCGTCCACTACCTCAACCCCGAGGAGGAGCCGGCGCGTGCGGCGCACCGGGCCCGGTTCGAGGCGAGGCGCCGGGGCTCGTTCGTGGCGACGGCGCAGGCGCTCACGGCCCTGCTCGAGGGCGGGTGCCGCCCGCCCGCCGGCCTGGACCCCGGGCAGCGCCGGCTCTTTGAGATCGGGTACCGGACGGCGCCGGTGTATGTGGCGCTCGTGCTTGGGGCGATGGGCGAGGCGCACGAGCTGGGCTGCCCGGCGGTGCACTACTGCACGCGCGAGGGCGAGTTCTTCCTGCGGGTACACCGGGCGATCGAGGGCGAGCGGCCGTTCGGCCCGCCGCCGCCGCGGGGGGAGCTGCTCGAGGTCAGCCGCGTGTGCTCGTTCCTGCCGAGCCTGCGCGAGGTGAGCACGCGGGAGATGATGCGCGTGTGGGGCCTGTACAGCCGGCAGTCGCTGGGGCAGCTGCTCCGGACGCTCGACCTCCCGGCGTTCCCGTTCGAGCCGCTGCTCGCCCGGCACGGCGTCGACGCCGACGAGACGGTCGCGCACCCGTGGAAGGACCGGCGGGTCCAGCGGCTGTTCGCCGACCCGCTCTTCATCCGGCTGGTCGAGCAGCAGCGCGACCGGCGCCGGGAGGTCACGCTGGAATACCTGCGGGGCAAGGGGCTGGGCGCCGGGCCGGCCGTGATGGTCGATATCGGCTGGCGCGGCACGATCCAGGACAACATCGCCCACCTGTTCCCCGGCCGCCACATCGCGGGGTGGTACCTGGGGCTGGTGCGGTTCCTCAACGAGCAGCCGGCCAACGCGGTCAAGCGCGCGATCGGCCCGGACGCGCGGACCGACCCCGAGCTCGTGCTGCAGATCATCTACAACTGCTCGCCGCTGGAGATGCTCGCCAACACCGACTCGGGGAGCGTGCGCCGGTACGAGCGCGGGGCGGGCGGTTCGGACGGGGCGGCCGGTTCGGTCGTGGCGGTGCGGACGCACGACGAGGGCGAGGACGCGGTGTGGCGCCGGTACACGCGGTACTTCCAGGAGGGGGTTCTGGCGGCGGCGCCGGTGGTGGCCGGCTGGGCCCGGACCTTCGCGGTCGAGCCGGCGGAGATGAAGCCGATGGTGCTGGACCTGCTGCGGAACATCAAGGCCAGCCCGGCGCGGGTGCTGGCGGAGGCGTTCTTCTCGCTGCGCCACAACGAGACCTTCGGCGTGGGGGGGTTTGTCGAGAAGCGGCCGGAGATCTCGCAGGAGCTGCTGCGAAGGGGTGAGGAGTCGGGCGGCTCGGACCCCGAGTTCGTGCGCGCGGTCGAGGCGTCCGACTGGCCGCAGGGCCTGCTCCGGCTGCTGGGGCACGAGGAGCTGTGCCGGCAGTACAACGCGTTCCGTGAGGACCGGGCGCGGCGGATCGATCAGCGCCTCGCGGCGCAGCGGGCAGCGGCGGAGGCCGGCCCGGTGGTGGAGGTGGTGGGGGTGGTGGCGCAGGCCGGCGCGCCGAACGGCCGGGCGCACCAGCCCGGGCACGCCCCGGGGGCGCAGCGGTGACGGCGCTCTCCCACGCCCACCCCGCGCTCACGCCCGAGGAGCAGCGCGTCGTCGAGGCGTACCACGAGCTCTACTACCGCAGGCGGCTGTGGGACCGGACCGCCTGGATGGGGGCGCCGTGCCTGAAGAGCCCGCACGATGTGTGGGTGTACCAGGAGATCATCTTCGAGACGCGCCCGACGCTCATCGTGGAGACGGGGACGGCGTGGGGCGGGAGCGCCCACTACCTCGGCTGCGTGCTCGACGCGATGCACGCCAGGAACGGGCACGAGGGGCGGGTGGTCTCCATCGACACGCTCACGCGGACCGGCGAGATCGACCACCCGCGTGTGACGAAGATCAAGGCGTCGAGCACCGACGCGGCCACCGTCGCGCGGGTGCGCGCCATGATCGGCGCCCACGACCGCGTGATGATCATCCTCGACAGCCTGCACAACCGGGACCATGTGCTCGCCGAGCTGGTCGTGTACGGGCCGATGGTGACGGAGGGCTGCTACGCGGTCGTCGAGGACTCGAACATCAACGGCCACCCGGTGCACACGGACTTCGTGCCCGACCAGGGGCCCGGGCCGTTCGAGGCGGTGGCCGACTACCTGCGGACCACCGACCGGTTCGAGGTGGACCGCGCGCGGGAGAAGCTGTTCATGACGCTCAACCCGTGCGGGTACCTGCGGTGCGTCAGGCCGTGAGCCCGTGGCGCGGGGGAGCGGCGTCCCTCACTCCGTTGCGCGCTCGAACGAGATCGTGATCGCCTCGCGATCGGCGTCGGGGGCGGGCTCCAGCAGCACGCCCAGCCGGTCACCCTCGCGTGTGTACACGACGCGCCGCGGGAACGCCCGCGCCGGGTCCTCGAACACCGCGCGGCGCTCGCCGAGCTCGGCCAGGCGCATCGTGAGCGGGCCCGCCGCCTCGCTCGCCCACGGCTCGAGCCCGGGGCCGAAGTGACGCAGACGCATCACTGGGCCGGTCTCGTCCAGCTCGATCACGAGCAGCTCGTAGAGCACCGCCTTGCCCGAGGCGACGATCGAGAAGTGCCCGACCATCGCGTCGCCCCGCGGCATGTCCCAGACCTCCCGCATCTGCTCGCCCTCGGCCTCGTCCTTGGCCTCCCATGCGCCGGCGAGGAAGGCCAGGCCGTCGAGCGTCGGGGCGGGCGGCTCGGGCTGAGCGCCGGGGCCGCCGAGTGCGCACGCCGCGGCGGTCAGGAGCACCATGAGCTTCATCGCCGTTCCTCCGTGGGTGCTAGTGCTGCATGAGGCTCTGGGAGAGCATCCACGCGTTGCCGTCAGGGTCGAAGAAGGTCGCCAGGCGGACCATGCCGGGGACGGTGATGGTGTCGCCGTCGAAGCGGACCGCGCGGGACTCGAGCCGGGCCCTGGCCTTGTCGATGTCGGCGACCGCCCAGACCGGGACGCAGCCGGTGGTCTTGGGCTTCTCGACCTGGCTGAGGCCGATGGCGGTCCGGGCGACGGGGCTCGTGACCTCGGCCCAACCCATCTCGGGGACCTTGTAGAGGACCTCGGCGCCGAGCATCTCGTGGTACCAGGCGAGGGCTTTGTCGAGGTCCGAGACCTGGGTTGCGATCGTCAGCTCGCCGGTGAATCCCATCGACATGGTTGGCTCCTGGTGCTGGGGGTGGTTCGTGCAAGTTCCGGGCCGGCCGCCGCTTGCGGGGTCGGGTGTCATAGAGTATAGTAGCTATACTTCCGTGTCAACCACCGCTTTGTGCCCTGCCCGCCCGTCCCCGAGCCCGCCCGTGACCCCTTCTGCCCTGGTGTCCGACCCCATGTCCGAACCGGCCTGCCCGGCCCGGGTGGTGGACCTCACGCACCGGCGGTGGTGCGTGCCGGTGCTTGCGCAGCTGCACCACGCCCGGGTGAGCGCGGACTCGACGGGGGCCCGGTTCGTCGGTCTGACGCACCGGCTGGGGGTGGGGCGGGACACGCTGCGCCAGACGCTGGAGTACGCCACCGCCCACGGCTGGGTCCGGCGCAACCCCGGGCACGGGCACCCGCTGCGTCCGGAGTTCGTGCTGACCGGGGCGGGCGTGCCGTTGGCGGCGGCGTGCTCGAGGCTGTGGCGGGCGGCGGTGCTGTCGGACCTCGCCGAGCCGATCGGGCGGAAGTGGACGCTGCCGATCCTGCGGGTGCTGTCCGGGGGCGAGGCCCGCTTCGGGGAGCTGAAGGCGTCGCTATCGGCGTGGGGGCTGACCGACCGGGCGCTGTCGCAGTCGCTCCGGGGGTTGGAGTCGGCCGGGCTGGTGACGCGCCGGGTGACGCCCGAGCACCCGCCGGTGGTGCGGTACGCGCTTGGGGAGCGGGCGGGGGTGCTGGTGCGCGCTGCGGCGCTGCTCTGACGGCGCCGCGGCGTGCGCACGGGGCGGTCCTTACACTTGGCCTATGCACATGGCCGCCTGGCTGACTACCGCGCTGATCGTGCTCGAGGCGGCGCTGCAGGCCGGGCTGTCGGTCCGGGTGCTGATGCGTCGGCTCCCCACGGCGGCGACGACGAGCTGGATCGTGCTGATCCTGTTCTTCCCGATCATGGGCGTGGTGTCGTACCTGCTGGTGGGGGAGAGCCGGGTGGGGCGTTCGCGTCTGGCGCGGGAGCGGCGGGTGCAGCCGACCTACGACCGGTATCTGGCGGGGCTGCGCGCGGGCACGCGGCACATGCCGTCGGACCTCTCGGCGATGGACATGCGGATCGCGCGCGAGGCGGAGGCGGCCAACGGCCTGCCGCTGCTGGGCGGGAACGATGTCCGTCTGCTCGATGACGCGGGGGAGTTCTTCGACGAGTGTGTGCGTGTGATCGACGGCGCCCAGCGCACGCTGCGCCTGGAGTTCTACATCTGGCACTCGGCGGGGCGGGTGTGCGAGGTGAGCGAGGCGCTGGCGCGGGCCGGGCGCCGGGGCGTGGACTGCCGCGTGCTGGTGGACGCGGTGGGCAGCCGGCCGTTCCTGCGGGGCCGGCAGTCGCGGGAGCTCCGGGCGGCGGGGGTCCGGGTCGCGACGGCCCTGCCGCCGATGATCATCAAGACGCCGCTGATCCGGCGGGTCGACCACCGCAACCACCGGAAGCTGGTGATCGCCGACGACTGCGCGGCGATCGTGGGCAGCATGAACATGGCCGACCCGGCGTGCTTCAAGACCAAAGCGGGCGTGGGGGAGTGGGTGGACCTGATGGCGGTGGTCCGCGGGCCCGCCGTCGAGCTGTGCAGCCTGGTGGCGATCCGCGACTGGGAGATGGAGACCGGCGAGGACATGGGCGCCGAGCGTGCGGCGCTGAGCCGGCGGTGCCTGTCGGCGGCGGGGGGCATGGGGCTGCAGGTGGTGCCCTCGGGGCCGGGGCTGGGGGCGGGGAGCATCCACGCGCTGGTGCTCTCGGCGGTCTACGCGGCCGAGCGGCGGCTGACGATCACGACCCCGTACTTCGTCCCCGACCAGTCGATCGTGACGGCGCTGCAGTCGGCGGCGCGGCGCGGGGTGGAGGTGACGCTCATCGTGCCGGCGAGGTCCGACACCGTGCTCACCCACCACGCCGGCCGGGCGTTCTTCGGCGACCTGCTGGACGCGGGCGTGCGCATCGCCGAGTTCCGCGGCGGGCTGCTGCACACCAAGAGCATCGTGGTGGACGAGGAGATCGCGCTGTTCGGCACCGTGAACATCGACCCGCGGAGCCTGTGGCTCAACTACGAGCTGACGGCGATCGTGTACGACAACGGCGCGACGCGGGCGATCCACGCGCGGCAGCTCGGGTACCTGCGACAGAGCACGATGGTGGACCCGGACCGGTGGAGGGAGCGGTCGATCCCCAAGCGGCTGATGGCGAATGTGGCGCAGCTCTTTGCGCCGCTGCTGTAGGCGGGCGCGGGGGCGCTCTCGGACGATCGTCGGGCTGAGCGACGAGCGGCACCCGGTGGTGGTGTACCCGTACGGGGCGGGGGGCTGAGGGTGCTTCTTGGGGCATGTGAGAGCATCCGGGGGCCTCCGGGAGCATCTGGGGGCATTTGGCCCACCACCACCGCGCGGGCGCGGATCGCATACGATGCCCCGAACCCCAAGGAGCACCCCATGGCCGAGGTCAAACGCAAGAAGATCAGCTGGGCGACCAAGAAGCGCAACGGCAAGAGCCGGCGCCGGAAGAGCAAGTGGGTGATCGTGCACCACGGGGACAAGAAGCGCTGAGCGGCGGTGCTATTCGTCGGGCTCGCGCGTCAGGAGCTCGAGGCGGGCCAGCGCGGCGAGCATCTTGTCGTGGGACTCAAGCGACGAGTCGTACAGGATCGGCCCTATGGATTGGGTGGCGATCCGTGTGAGCTGAGAGCGGTCGGTCTCGGCCCGGACCTGCAGCAGCACCATGGCGTCGCGGAGGTCCTGGCGCGTGCCCGCGTTGTCGAGGCGGTCGATCAGCGCACCGATCTCGTCCAGGCGGCTGGCGATCTGCTCGGTGGTGAGTTGTTGGTCGGGGTCGTCGGGGTACAGGCGCGGGCGCGCGTCGAGCGGCGAGAAGCCGACCTGGCCCGTCCACGCGTCATACGCCGCCCTCGCGTCTTCCTTCTGCTCGGGCGTGAGCCCGTCCCAGTACGCCGCGAGGGTCGGGCTCTTGCCGTCCCGCGCCTCGGTGAGAAACTCGATCATCAGTGCGTCGGGCAGCGAGGTGATTTTGGCGCCCTCGTCGCGCCATTGAGCCTCGGTCTTGCCGTGGTGGCGGAGGTAGTCCTGGTAGCGGGCGGCCCCGTTCTCCCGGGTGAAGGTATCCCGCAGCCACCGGAGGTGACGCCTCGCGCTCACCACATCCATCGCGCGGAGGCCGTGCGGGTCGGTCGACGGACGCGCCCCGACGCGCTCGCGGAGTCTGGCCAGCGCCTCGGGGGAGAAGCCGGGGAAGCTCTTGGCATCCTCCGCCGCATCGGCGATCGCAACCAGATTGGTCTCGGCCAGTGAGCGGATGGATGAGCCGGAGAGCAGGGACAAGGCCTCCCCGGACCCGATCAGCGGGTCGGCGAGGCCGATCATGCCCGCGACGCGGTCGAGGGCGGTGTCGTACTCGCCGTCCGCCCAGCAGCGCACGATGTCGTAGGAGAGATAGCGGGCGTGGGCGCGGAACACGCCGAGGTGCTGGTAGTCGGCGCTGGTCTCGTTGTAGGGATCTTGTGGAGGGGTGGGCGCGACCTCGTAACGGGTGAGGCGCGAGATGTCCTGGATGGCGTCGATGTACCCGTGCTCGACGGACAGGACGGCGAGCGCACGGGCCGGCGAGATTCGCGCGGCATCTTCGACGGCCACAAACTGCATCCCCTCCTGGTTGAGCGTGCCGATCGTGGACAGCTCGCGACAGATCCTGTCATCGCGGAGTTCGAGGAGGGCTGCGCGGATGTCGCGGTCGCCTGCATCCGGCTGCGCGCATGCGATTGCCGCCGCGATGGCGCAGAGAGTGAGGCAGATGGCGTTGGTGAGTCGGTGTCGCATGGGCATCCCTCCCGGAGAGTTCTTTGGAGCGGGGGCGGGGGGCTTGCGGCGTTGTCACCCGGCTATGCGAGCTCGAGCCTGAGGTATCGCCCCCGGGAGAACGAGATGTACCAGAGGGGGAACAGGGGGATGAGCGCTTGCAGGGCGCTCATTCTGTTCTGGACGATGACGGTGGTGTCGGTGTCGCCAGCGTCGATACGCACCTCGGGGCTGCCGCACCAGTCGATCTTCGCTTGGAGAGTGTGGGGGCCCGGATCGATCGGGTGGCGCAGCTCTGCGCCGTTGGCGATCGTGCCGATTACCTCACCGTTGATGATGATGCGGTAGTTGCGAACGCGGTCAAACGAGCGCTTCGGTCTTTTGACGATGAGCGTTGGCACTGGTCCCTTCGTCCGCGTCTCAGCTCGCCCCCACCGTCGCCGTCACAAAGGTCGGGCGCAGCTTCGCCTCGAACTCCGCGCGGAACTTCCCGATCAGCGTCTTCATGGCCCAGTTGTTGCCGTCCGCCAGGCCGCAGATGGTGGTGCCGGGCATGGTGCCCATGCTCTGGGCGAGCTCCAGGACGATATCGAGGTCCTTGCTCCGGGCATCGCCGTCGGTCATGCGGGTGAGGATCTGGTAGAGCCAGCCCGAGCCCTCGCGGCAGGGCGTGCACTGGCCGCAGCTCTCGTGCTTGTAGAACCGGGTGATGTTCCGGGCCACCGCGACCATGTCGGTGTCCTCGTCAAACACGGTCGGGCACGCGGTCCCCAGGCCGAGCACATTGTACTTTCGGCCGATATCGAAATCGAGCTCGGCGTCGTACTGGTCGGTGCCGAGGATGCCCATGGAGACGCCGCCGGGGATGGCGGCCTTGTACCTCTTCCCGCCGCGCATCCCGCCGCAGTGCTCCTCGACGAACCGGCGGAGCGGGATGCCCAGCTCGAACTCGTAGCAGCCCGGCCGGTTGACATGGCCGGACATGCCCATGAGCTTGGTGCCGTAGCTCGGCGGCCCGCCGACGGAGCTCTCGACGCCCTGGGCCATGAACGCCGCGGCACCCTCGTCGATGACAAAGGGCACATGGCAGAGGGTCTCGACATTGTTGATGATCGTCGGGCGCCCGAAGAGGCCCTCGACGGCGGGGAACGGCGGCTTGATGCGGGGCCAGCCGCGCTTGCCCTCGATCGCCTCGAGCAGGCCGGTCTCCTCGCCGCAGATGTACGCGCCGGCGCCGCGGTGGACGAAGCAATCGACGCGGAACTTCTGGCCGCCGGTGTTCGCGCCCGAGAGCTGCAGGCACTTCTCGCCGAAGATGCCCTTCTCGTACGCCTCGGCGAGTGCCGTCTCGAGCCGCTCGGCCTGGAGGTGGTACTCGCCGCGGATGAAGATGTACGCGCGGTGGAGCTTGCAGGCGTGGCAGCAGATGGCGATGCCCTCGAGCATCTGGTGCGGGTCAAACTCCATGAGGAGCCGGTCCTTGAAGGTCGCCGGCTCGGACTCGTCGGCGTTGACCGCGAGGTACCGCTCGGCCCCGGGGTCGCCCGGCAGCTTGCCCTCGGGCACCGGCGGCAGGAAGGTCCACTTGACGCCCGCCGGGAAGCCCGCCCCGCCGCGCCCGCGGATGACGGCCTTCTTCACCTCGTTGATGACGGCCTCGGGCGTCATCGCCAGGGCCTTGCGGAGGGCGACATACCCGCCGGTGGCGGCGTACTCGTCGTAGCCGACATAGTGGCGGGTGCTCCAGTCGCCGTAGGGCGGCGTGGGGATCCGCTTGCAGAGGAGGTGGCGGGGGGTGTCGGTGTATGCGGTCTTGCCCATGGGTCCGAAGCTCGCAGGCGGGGGTGTGCCGGGCCCGGGGGCCCGGATGGCGTTCGTGGGGCGATTCTAGGGGGGGTAGGTCCGTCCCGAGCATCTCCGGTCGGACGCGGGAGATGGGCGGTTGCAGCTCCGCGCTCAATATGCTAGGGTGCTGTACGACCTGTCAGGGAGGCAGGGTCGAGCCCTGGGGGTGGACGATGCGACAGCTGGCGTTGGCGGCGTGCGTGCTTGTGGTCTGGGGTGGACTGCGGAGTCAGGTGGGGGCGCAGACGACGGCCCCTGATGAGGCGGCGCGGGAACTCTCCCCGGCCACGCTGCGGCTCGCCGCCAAGCACCGCCTGCAGTTCATTCGAACACCGGACGGGAGGTTCTGGGATCTGTGGGGGGAGCGGGAATACCGACGCATCTTCAACCGATCGGTGAAGAAGAAGGAGATCAAGGAGAGGCGGGCGGCCCAGGGTTGGGCCACCTGGATCACTGTCGGGCATCGGTGGGAGGTCAACGACTCGCGGGATGCACACGCCTGGGGTATCTCCTCAACCAGCGAAGGAATGGAGTTCTGGCGGCGGTCCAACCGGGGCACGCCGCCGCTGTGGTTCTGCACCCGAGCCGACGACATCCCCTTCATCTACATCAACGAGGAAGACCGGGATGTGTGCACCAAAGACGCCGAACTGCGAGCGACCCGCGTAGTCGCGCAGCTTGGCGAGCATGTGTTCAGGGTGGGCCTCGACCTGGGACGCGGAGTCGAATCTGCCAAGCAATCGGCGCCACACCGGCTGGAGCAAGGTGTGGCGGTCTGGGTGGAGGACCCGGCCGTCACCAACGGCGGATACCTCAACGGCGAGTTCCTGCTCTGGCCTGACAGGGCCATCGAGGTCCCCGGCGGCTTCGAAGGCCCCAAGTTCCGGTACTGCCCGCTCGCGTCGCTGACCCCGACCGCTGAGGAGTTCCTCGGGGCGCTCGAGACCGGCGACGCCGAGATGGTCACATGGGTCTACAAGTCCAGCAGCGGTGCGTTCCGTTGGGAGAGACAGGCCTTTCCATTACAGTACCTCGAACGCCGTAAACCAGATCCCGAACCCGAGAAGCCGGTGCGAGAACCGGCGGAACCCGCGCCGACCATCACACATATCCTCGTGCTCAAGAGCGGTGATTGGGTCGAAGGACAGCTGATCTCCGAGAACGCCGACGAGGTCCGATTCCTGGTCGTGGTCGGCGGCATCGCGGGGGAGCGAGTCTACCCCAGGCCGCTCGTCGGGCGCGTCGTGGAGAAGTAGACCACCGGGTGGCATGATGGCGAGGGTCACTGCTTCTTGAGCAGCCCCATCCCGAACCCCGCCGCGGCGGTGCCGCCGGAGGGGATGTAGCCGCGGAGGAACGCCGTCAGGCTCTGGGTCTGTGTTGAGAGCCAGGCGGTCGTGCTGTCGTACATGCCGTGCATGGCCTCCCAGTTGACGGTGACGAGCCCGGCCATCTGGAGGCCGACGAGCAGGAGCAGCACGGCGCCGACGACGATCAGGACGACCCTGAACGCCGCTCGGATGGCGTAGGCGATGGCGAATCCGACGAAGAAGGCAAAGCCCAGGCGGAAGACGGTGGGGGCGTAGAGCTCCAGGGCGGTCTTGTCGGCGTCGGTCTGCCCGCTCTGGCCTGTCTGGTCGGCCTGACCGCCGGATTCGGCGGGCGTGCCGGCGGTCGCGTCGTCCACGAAGCCCTCGGGGCGGTAGGAGGGCGCGTCGTCGGTGGCGTCGGCGCCGGCCTGTCCGGCGGCCTGTCCGGCGGCCTGCTCGGCGGCCCGGTCGGTGGTGGTGGTGGCGGCGACGCCCCACATGCCGGCGCCGGACATGCTGACGATCGCCGCCGCGACGAGCGCGAGCTTCTGCAGGGCGGTGAGCCCGGCGAGGAATCCGACTTTGGCGGCGGCCGTTTCGCTCATATGCAGATAGGGTACGCGCTCTTCGCGCTGGCGGGTATGGGGATTCTCGTCGGAAGTCTCGCTTCGCGGTTGGAGGCGCGGAGGGTCGATTCTAGAATCGGGTTGCCGAGCATGGGGCGCTCTGAGAGCGGCTCGGCGCGCCCGACTGCCAACCACGCTCGGCAGAAGGGAGAGTCCGATGACAGGGCGACACACCTTGGCGGGTGCGCTGGCGCTGGCGTGGGTGGCGGGACCCGTGATCGCGGGCATCGTGCTGCACGACACGCACAAGCCGCCGTGGCGTTACGGACCGCGCACCGTCTCGGCGGAGTGGGACTTCCTGGACGACGACAACCCCGCCGATCCCGAACGCTGGGAGTGGGTCGGGGACAACGAGGGGTCGAGCCTGCACGACCCCAACCTGCACCGGGCGAGAATCCAGCTTCACGACGACTTCGACTGGGAGCCCGGGCAGTTCGGCCAGGGGATGTGGCGCAACAAGAGCGGCAGTGAACTGACCATCTCGTTCGACATCACCAACTGGGTCTACGACGGCGCCAGCAAGCGCCTGCGGATCCAGGTGACCTACGAGGGCGCCAGGCCGCAGACCTTCCGCGTCTATGGCTGGGTGGGGAACGACCAGCACTGGGGACAGAAGGACCCCGCCCAGCACGAGCGGGACGGGTACTACTTCGAGGACTGGACCTTCCCGGATGTCAACCCCCACTACGAGGAGATCATCCTGATCGTCCCGCCGCAGACCGCGATCAATCAGGTCGTGATCGACACGCAGTGCGTGCCGGGGCCCGGGGCGGCTGTGGCGTGGGGCGCCGGGTTCCTGCTGCTCGCGGCGCGTCGGCGTCGGGCCTGACGCCTCGTGACGGAAGCCGGGCGGCGATCAGCCCGCGTCGCTCGGCTTCTGCTCCACCTCGATCTCCTCGATCGTCGTCCGGCGCACGATCACCTTCCGCCCGTCGGGCGCGGTTTCCTCGTGCTCTTCGACATCGCGCCGGACCTCCTGCGTGCGGGGCTCGGGCTGCCCCGGCGGCTTGGCGGCGTCGGCCTTGATGCCGTGCGCGATGTGGCCGAAGAACTGGCCGAGGTTCCGCATCAGCGATTTGGGCTTCTCGTCGGGCATGGGGGGACGGCTCAGTGCCCGGCGTGGGCCTTGGCCTTGGCGAGCAGTTCGGGGATCTGGCCCGGCTTCACATTCTCGTGCAGCGTGTGGTCGAGCAGCAGCGCCGGGGCCCCGCCGCACGCGCCGATGCACTCCAGCTCGATGAGCGTGAACTCGCCGTCGTCGGTCGTCTCGCCGACATCGATGCCGAGGTAGTCCTTCACCGCGTCGGTGAGCTCCGGCTGGCCGCAGAACTCGCACGCGATCGAGCGGCAGATCGCGACGACATGCCTGCCCTTGGGCTTGAGCCAGTACTCCTCGTAGAAGCTGGCGGTGTCGATGACCTGGGCGGGGGCGAGCTCGAGGAGCTGGGCGACCTCGACCATCGCCTGGTGGGGGATCCACCCGTACTCGTGCTGGACGAGGTGCAGCGCCGGCAGCAGCGCGCCGGCCTTCTTCTCGTAGCGGGGGAGGTACTTGTTGACGAGTTCGTCGCGCAGCGCCGGGGTGAGGTAGGGCTCGTCGCGACGGGCGATCTTGGTGTGGGCCGAGTCTTTGGTGATCCAGGGCATGGGCCGGTCCTTTGCGAGCTAGCCGCCCGACGACCCCGCCGCCGGGGGCGGGGGCTTGCCGGGGCTGCATCGTAGACCCTCAGCGACCGGATGGACCTCGAACACCCCGCCCGGGCCGGCAAGCGTGCGCTGGACGCTCGCGGCGGAGGTCCTGGGCAGCTTGACCAGCTTCTCGCCCGAGGCGGGGGGCGTCTCATCAGGTTCGCCCCAGACCAGGCACTCGACCACCTCCCCCGAGGCCGTCCGCAGGCAGACCCAGTCGGCGGTGTTGGACAGCGCGACCGTCGAGGAGGTGTTGCCGGCGGTGAAGACCCACGCCTTGTCGAACTGCTCGTTGGGCGAAGCCGGCGCCTGCTCGGCCGCCCCGACCGGCCCGGGGATCGTCTGCTCCATGCCGTTGAAGACCACCGCCGTCTCGCCCGGACCGAGCGTGAACTCGGGGAACACAAACAGGAACTGCCCCGCGTCGGGCGCGTTGCGGTCGGTGATCGTCCACCCCGCCAGACGCACCGGGGCGTCCGTCGGGTTGTGGATCTCCACAAACTCATCCCCGGTGGCGTGGCGCGAGCCGTCCCTCGCGGCGTCGCCCTCCGAGCCCTTGGGGACCGCGTAGAGCACCTCGGTGATGCGCACGGTCTCGGCCGGCGATTCCTGACCGAGCGCCCCCGGCGCGAAACAACTAAGAATGACCAGCGAGCCCACGGGATTGCGCATGGCGTCCACCTCGGCCCGCAGTGTAACGGCCGCGGGGTGATTTGCAATGCCGACCCCCGCCGGGCCCCGCTAGTCGCTGTCGGTGAGGACCAGGCAGCCCCAGGCGGGCAGCGAGACCGTGCGGAGCCCCTCCGCGGCCCCCGGCACCCCGACGCCGCTCACCGCCACGCCGGAGCAGTTCACGATGGTGACCACGCGGCGCCCCGCACCGCTCACCCGGTACGCCAGCACGCCCGGATCGGCGGCCTCGAGCAGCTCGAACCGCCCGCGCCAGACCTCCGGGTTCTCCACCCGCAGCCGGATCAGCCGCCGGTAGGTGGAGAGCAGGGAGGCCGGGTCGTCCGCCTGCGCGCGCACATTGGCCGTGATCGTGTCGGCGTGCGGCTCGCGCCAGGGCGTGGCGGTGGTGAAGCCCGCACCCGCCGGGTCGTCGGTCCATTGCATCGGTGTGCGGAGGTCCTCGTCCGGTTTGGCGCCGGTCATGCCCAGCTCCTCGCCGTAGTAGAGAAACGGGATGCCCGGCAGCGTGAGCTGGATGGTGGCGCAGAGCTTGGCCTTGGCGAGGGCCTCGGCGTCGCTCGATGAGCCGGCGCGGAGGGTGTTCATCACCCGCTGCATGTCGTGGTTGGCCAGAAAGGTCCCGAACTGCCGGTGCGGGTAGGCGGCCTGGGTTGCTTCGATGGCGCGGCGGATGCGGGCAGCGTCGCCGTCGCGGACACCCTCGACGATGGCGAACGCCAGGTCGAACTCGAACGCCGCGTCGAGGGCGCCCGGGATGTAGCGGGCGATCTGGTCGCTGCTGGACCAGACCTCGCCGATGAGGAAGGCGTCGGGTTTAGCCTGCTTCATGGCGGTGTGGTAGCCCTCGAGCCACCGGATGGTCTCCGGCGTGTTCTCGACGACCGGCCAGTCCTCGATGAGGTGCTTGGCGGCGTCGAGGCGGAAGCCGTCGGCGCGCATGTCGGTGAGCCAGAAGCGGGAAAGCTCGTGCACGGCGCCGGTCGCGTCGGCGTTGCGGAGGTTCAGGTCGGGCATGCCGCGCCAGAACAGGCCGAAGTAGTAGGGCCCGTCGCCGGAGCGTGTCCGGTCGTGCCAGACGCGCGACCCCCAGCTGACCTCGATCGGCTCGTCGCTCCAGACATACCAGTCGTGGTACGGGTTGCCGGGCAGCCGTGCACCGCGGAACCAGGGGTGTGTGGCGGAGGTGTGGTTGATGACGGTGTCGACGATGACGCGCATGCCGCGGGCGTGGGCGGCGTCGATGAGGGCGAGGAAATCGTCGTTGGTCCCGTACTCGTCGTCGACGGTCTTGTAGTCGACGACATCGTACCCGTGGTAGCTGGGCGACTGGCAGATGGGCATGAGCCAGAGCGCGGTGACGCCCAGGTCGGTCTGCGTGTCGGGGTCGCCGTCGTTGAGGTAGTCGAGGCGCTCGATGAGGCCGCGCAGGTCCCCGACGCCGTCGTTTGCGAGCGGGCCGTCGGTCGAGTCGGCGAAGGAGCGGACGAAGACCTCGTAGAAAACGGCGTCGCGCCACCAGTCCTGGGCGAGGCATTCACCACAGAGGGCACAGAGGGGCACAGAGGTGAGGCAGACGCGAAGCAACGCTTTGCGAATCACAGGTCTTCTCCGATCCGCCCATCGGATGATAGTGCCCGCCGAACAGACTTCTTCTCTGTGTCCCTCTGTGTCCCTCTGTGTCCCTCTGTGTCCTCTGTGGTGAGCTGTCTTGTCATTCCTCCGGCGGCGCCCAGCGCCCAGGCTCGCGCCGGTTCTTGCCCGGCCGGTCGGTGAGCGTGTCGCCCAGGTCCTCGCGGGCGGCCTCGGCATACTGCATGAGCCGCTCGACGATCTCGGGATGTTCCGCGGCGAGGTCGGTGGTCTCGCCGAGGTCGGCCTTGAGATCGTAGAGCTCGACCCCCATGTCGATCTGCGTGTAGGGCCCGGGCAGGCCGTCCGCGCCGGGGGTGCTGCCCGCCATAGTGCGGTAGCGGTGGGGGAGGTAGAGCTTCCACTTGCCCGAGCGCAGCGCTTCGAGGTTGTTGTCGTGGTAGTAGAAGTAGAGGACCTCGTGCGGGGACCCGGCCTCGGGCCGACCCAGCATCAGCGGCAGGATGCTCAGCCCGTCGATGGGCAGGTCGGAGAGCGTCAGGGGATCGGGACCATGGCCGTAGTGCGCGAAGATCGCGCGCACCGTCGGCAGGATGTCGATCGTCATCACCGGCTCGTCGCAGGTCGTGCCCGCGGGGATCGTTCCGGGCCACCGCATCACGCACGGCTCGCGCACGCCGCCCTCCCAGGTCGTGCCCTTCCCCTCGCGCAGCGGCCCGGCCGAGCCCGAGTGGTTGCCGTAGCTCAGCCACGGCCCGTTGTCGCTGGTGAAGATGATGAGCGTGCTGTCGCGCAGCCCGAGCCGGTCGACCGTGTCGCACACCGTCCCGATCGACCAGTCGATCTCGCTGATGACATCGGCGTAGAGGCCGGCGCCGCTCTTCCCGTCCCACGCCTCCGATGCGTAGATCGGCACATGCGGCATGGGATGCGGGATGTAGACGAAGAACGGCTCCGCGGCGTGCTCCTCCATGAACTGCACCGCCCGCTCGGTGAAGTACCTCGTGAACTGCCGCTGGTCCTCGAGGGTGATGTCATGGTTGATCACCGTCGTGTTGTGGTAGAGCGGCAGGTCGGGGTAACCCTGCTTGCGGAGTCGCTGCTCCTCGGTCATGTCCGGGTGGCGGGGCCACATGTCGTTGGAGTAGGGGATGCCGATGAACTCGTCGAAGCCGTGGTTGGTGGGCAGGAAGGGCTCGCGGTGGCCGAGGTGCCACTTGCCGTAGATCGCGGTCGCGTAGCCGCGGGCCCTGCAGACCTCGGCGAGCGTGGTTTCATCGGCGTGGATGCCGTGCCTGTCGTTGGGCCCCAGGGCGCCCTGGATGCCGACGCGGTTGGGGTAGCAGCCGGTGAGCAGCCCCGTGCGCGAGGCCGAGCAGACGGGCTGGGCGGCGTAGAAGCTGGTGAAGCGCATCCCCTCCGCGGCCATGCGTTCGAGATTGGGGGTCTCGTAGCCCTCGGCGTGCTCGAGCACATCGCCGTAGCCGAGGTCGTCGCAGAACATGATGACGATGTTGGGGGGCTTGAGAGGTTGCAGCCCCGGCTGGGCGAGGGCGGGGAGCGCTGCTATCAACGCGCCAAGGAGCGGCAGGAGTCGGGAGAGCATGGCGCAGCATATCGCGGGCGCCGGCTTTGGTCCCCCTCCGCATCGCGGAGGGGGAGGGCCGCCGCAGGCGGACCGGGGGAGGGATGTCTTCGGGCTTGTCGCAGCCTTCCCGACCGCCTCGTGCCGAGCGGATCGTCCCCTCCACGATGTGGAGGGGAGAATGTCGCCGTCACGCCGCGCTGTCGGGCGACCCGGGAGGGGTGGGAGGGACACTCTTTGCCTCGAGGTGTTTGCATACCTGCGAGATTCTGGCGACCTCGCGGTCCAGGTCCGCGAGCACATCTCTGGCGGGAAGTCGGACGATGGTGAAGTCGTTGGACCGTAACCAACAATCTCGCTGCCGATCGTGAGCACCGCGGTCTTTATGGCACCAGCCGTCCACCTCCACGATCAGAAGCAGCTCGTGGCAATAGAAATCCACGATGTACGGTCCGATGGGTCTCTGGCGTCGGAACGCGAAGCCGAGCTGTCGCCGTGAGAGTCGTGTCCAGAGGATCGCCTCCGGCTTGGACATGTTGCTGCGGAGCTCTCTGGCTCGGGCCTTGGTCGATTCGGACGGTTTGACAGCGTTGCGGCGCTGACTCGGGGTGAGCCGTTCTTCGTGTCCCATCGGCCGAGTCTACCTCGGCGTCAGAGCTTCGGGAAGACGCACCTCCCCCGATCCGCTCGTCCCGAGCGGATCGCCCCCTCCACGATGTGGAGGGGGACCCGGCGTGGTACCCGGTGCGCCTACTTCCCCGGGTCCGTGTACCCGCGGTAGATGTCGATCGCGGTCTGCCCGCCCGACTCCGACACCGTCACTGTCTGGCTCCGCTTCGCGAAGATCAGCGTCAGCGCCGGCTGGCCGTCCGCGGTGACGACGACCGCGTCGCCCTCCTTGCCGCTGAACCGGACCGTCCCGTCGGGGGCGACCGTCTGCTCCACCGCGATGGGGCTCGTGGCGTTCTCGGACGCCTGCTGCAGCGCCACCGTCACCGGGGCGCCGGTGTGGTTGGCGATGAGCATCTCGGTCTGGACAGGGTCGCCCATGATGGTCGCGCACCCGCCCAGGCTGAGCGTGGCGGCCAGGGTGAGGATCGTTGTCGCGGTGCGTCGCATGGTCTCGGTCTCCTGCGGGTCTCTCGTAAGGTTATCCACGGGACGCCCGGCGAGGGCCCGACGGGGACTGCCGATGGGGTCCGCCGATCGGGACGGCCGGTGGGGACAGCCGGTGGGGACAGAATAGTGGTACGAGTGCCTACATCGGCCGTCCGACCACCAGGATCGACACCGAATCTGCCACCCCGACGCCGTAGGATCCCCCATGGCCCGATTCCCCGCAGCGCTCTTCCCGCTCCTCGCCTCCGCGGCGGTCGCCCAGCCCTTCACCGGGCCCATGCCGCAGCTGGGCATCGAGGACCCGCCCACGCCCATCGGGGCCGCGGCCCACAGGCTGACCCGTGGCTCCGACGGTCTGATCCTGAGTTATCTCCAGGGCGGGTCGACCGCGATCGAGCTGCGGTACCTCCGGCTCACTGAGGCGGGCTGGGGCGAGCCGGTGGTGGTCGCCGACCACCGGGCCATGCTCGCGAACTCCTCGGATGTCCCCGCGGTCGTCGAGGGCGGCGACGGCGCCATGTACGCCCACTGGCTCCTCGCCACCAACGACAAGGCCAGCGCCTACGACATCCATCTCAACCGCTCGACCGACGGCGGCCTGACCTGGGCCGACCTGGGCGTGCTCAACGACGACGCCGGCAAGGTCGCCCAGCACGGGTTCGTGACCACGGTGCCGGACGCGGCGGGCGTCCGGGCCTACTGGCTCGACGGGCGCGACACCCAGGAGCAGCCCAGCGGCTTCGTCACCGGGCCGATGACCCTCCGCACCGCGCTGGTCGGCGCCACGGTCGGACCCTCCGAGCTGCTCGACGGGCAGGTGTGCGACTGCTGCACGACCGGCGCGGCCGTGGCCGACGCCGGGCCGATCGTGGTCTACCGCGACCGCACCGACGACGAGGTGCGCGACACCGGCGTCGTCGGCGGCGCGACCGGGGGGCCCATCGTCCTCCACGACGACGGCTGGGTCATCCCCGGCTGCCCGGTCAACGGCCCGGCGGTCGCGGCCTCGGGCGCCCGCGTGGTCGTGGTGTGGTTCACCGCCGCGGGGAATCTCGTCCGGGTCTGCGCCAAGTTCTCCGACGACAGCGGCGCCACCTGGGGCCCGATGATCGTCGTCGACGAGGGCCGCGGGCAGGAGGTCCCGATCGGGCGCGTCGATGTGCTCCTCGACGGCGACGAGGCGATCGTCTCCTGGCTGGCGACCCGCAAGAAGCAGGGGCAGATCATGCTTCAGCGCGTCGGCCCCGGCGGCCTGGTCGGGGCGCCCCGGGCCCTGGCGCCGATGGACCAGGGCAGGCTGAGCGGGTCGCCCGAGATGGAGCGCCTCGGCGACCGCGTGGTCGTGGTCTGGCGCGACCCCGACGCCAAGCAGCTCCGGGCCGCGGCCCTCGGGCTGGGGTACATCGGCAAGCTCGCGCCGTGACGAAAAAGAAGCCCGCTCGGGTGAGCGGGCTCCGGCGAAGAAGGCAGCACGCGCTGCTATTGGGACAGGGGGCTCGCGGGGCGCTCAGGCCTCAAGGTCGCGGAGGAGGCCCTCCGCCGCGCCGTCGAGCTTCTCCGGCGTCTCGTAGGTCCCGGCCTCGATCTCGCTCCGGACGCGGTCGATGAGGTCCTGCCTCACCGGCTCGTCGCTTGTCAGCCTGGACATGCTCCTCGCCAAGCTCGACACCTCCACCTGGTCATCCCCGCGTCGGGCCGAGCGGGGCTCGGCGCGGGCGCCGGCCCTCCCGATCGCGTCTGGCAGAGGCCGCGGCAACCCCGATGCCGAGGCCCCCCCACCGATTGCACTGATGTCTGACATACCACACACCTCCCGAACTCGGGCGGGATACTCCCACCCGCGAATCTCGAGGGCCGCATCGCTGCGGCCTTTGGTCCCTCCCTCTCTCCACACTGGCTATCGGGGGTTTCTCAATCCGTGCTTCAATACAGACCGTAGAATCCGCAACCGCCGTAACCATTAGTCATTCATGGACTTATACACAATAACCGGCGGGCGGACGCGCGAAACTTTTTGGGAGTTCGCCACCCCAAAGTCCCCCGCGCAGAACCCGCGCGGCCCACGCCGCGCAACGCCCCTCGGTGCGCCCCGCCCGCCCGGCCCTAGGCTTCTCCACGGAGGTCAATCCATGCCCGCCCTTTCCCTCATCCGAGCCCTCGCCGTCGCCGGGCTGACATGCGCGGTGGCCACCCAGACAGCCTCGGCCCAGTTCGGCGGCAAGCCCAAACCGAGGGACCCCAAGCCAGCCACTCAAGAGGACCTCAAGCAGTTCCGTGACGAGGCCGACGAGGTGCTCGCCCCCATCACCTCCGGCACGCCGGGGCAGGCCCAGTCCCAGGCCGCCGCACACTGGTCGATCGTGCTCGTCGCCTTCACCGGCGACCAGCAGACCGAGAACGCCGCCATGGGCGTGATGAAGGCCCGGACCGAGGGCGGGCTGCCCGGGGCGTACGCCGAGAAGCGCGTCACGGCGACCGTCGTGGCCTACGGCAGGTACGACCGCCCCGACGACCCCCAGGCCAAGGCCGACCTGGAGATGATCCGCACCCTGCGCCTCGGCGGGCAGACCCCCTTCGCGACCGCCCTCCTGGCCCCGCCCGAGCCGAGCCACCTCGCCGGCAGCCTGCCCGAGCTGGACCTCCGAAACGCCAAGAAGCTGCTGGGCAAGGAGCGGGCCCTGTACACGCTCCAGGTGGCCATCTACGGCCGGATCGACCGCTCGCCGGCGTCGGCCGACGAGATCGCCGAGTACCGACGAGCCGCGGAGGCCGCGGCGGTGATCCTCCGGCGCGACGGCGAGCTCGCGTTCTACTACCACGCCGCCGAGCGGAGCATGGTGACGGTGGGGGCGTTCGGCGAGGCCGACTACGAGCCCCTGCACCGGCCGGGCATCGAGAGCCTGGACCTCATGCGGGCGCGGGAGCTGCACCCGCTGAACCTGCTCAACGGGCAGGGGCTGCGCGAGCGGATCCCCGGGGCCAAGGGCGACGGGCCCGAGGTCTACCGGATGCAGCCGAGCATGCTGGTGGGCGTTCCGGAATCCTGACCGCGAGCCCCCGCGCGCGCCCAGCGCCTTGAATCCCCCATGCGATGCCCCGGCTGCGACACCCCGCTGTGGAAGGTCCGCCCGCGCCGGTGCCCCGCGTGCGATCGCCCCTTCAAGCCGTCGGACTTCCGCTTCCGGCCCCGCACCGTCCGCTTCTGCTGCCCGCACTGCGAGCAGGGCTACCTGGGCGACGGGCCCGAGGGCCTGCCCGCCCCGCGCCGGTTCGAGTGCGTGTTCTGCGGGCGCGTCATCGACGCCGACGAGATGGTCCTGGAGGTCGCCGAGGGCGTCGCCGAGCACCAGACACGCCCAGACACCCTCCCCTGGGTCGAGGCCCACCGCTCCTGGCCCGTCCGCTGGGGGCTGACGGCGTGGCTGGGCGCGCGCGACCCGGCGCGGCTCATGCGCCTCACCCCGCCCGGCCTGGGCGAGCGACCGGCAGTCGCCTTCGCGATCGTCACCCTCGGCGCCGGTGCTCTGGCGATCGCCCTCGCGGCATGGCTGCTGGGCGCGGCGCTCTCGGTCCCCGCGATCTCCCACGCCGCCGCGGGAGTCCGTGGGCTCACGACGCTGCTCGCCCTGCTGGCCGCCAGCGTGGTGCTGCTCGTCGCGTGGGTCGCCCTGATCGTCGCGGCTGGCCGCCCCGACGCGCGGGCGCTGACGCGCACCCGGGCGGTGCAGGCGGTGTGCCTGACGAGCCTGCCGCACGCGCTGTGGTTCGTGCCGGGCCTGGGCCTGTGGGTCGGGTGGCTTGGGACGCTGGCGTGGGCGCGGGCGGCGACGCTGGCGCTGGGCGCGAGCGGGGCGATGGACCCCCGCCGGGCCCGCAGTGCGGGGCTGGCCTGGCCCCTGGTGTGCGTGGCGCTGTGGGTGCTGGTGGCGGGCGCGTCGGCGGTCGGCGTGCTCCCGCGCCTGGGCGCCGGGCCCGGGTCGTGGGGCGCGAGCGCCGGGGCTTCGGTCGGGCGATTTGATGGACCGATCCGCGCCGCGGTGGAGCGCGGGCAGACACCCGTGCACCCCGCCGAGCTGATGGCCGACGGCGCGGTGACGCCCGGCGCGTTCTGCGCCGACGCCTCGCAGACCACCACCGCCGGCATCGATCTGGTCGGCACGACGCTCGAGGCGTTCGCGGGGCTCGCGCCGGCGCGCCAGCTCGCGGTCATCCAGCAGGCCAGCGCGCAGGCCCCCGGCGTCCCCGCGCAGCGCCTCGGCGACTTCGTCTTCATCTTCGACGCCTTGGGCGCGCAGGACGCCGGCCTGTGGCTGGTCGTGGAGGCCCCCGACCCGGCGCACAACCCCTCGGGCGGGCCGGTGCACGCGCTCCACCCCGACGGCTCGGTGCGCACCATCCCGGCCGCGGAGGTCGTCCGCGCCCTGCGCGATCAGAACCGACTCCGCGTGCGCCACGCCCTGCCCACGCTCCGCGACCCGCGGACCGTCCGCGCCGGCGATCCGGGCGGCTGAGTATCGCCCGGGCGGGCCCCGCCGCATCCTTCACCACCGCTCGCGCATCGCCCCCTCGGAGACCTCGCCCCACCCCTGCACCCACAGCGGCTCGATCTCCACCACCACCCACCGCTCCCCCACGAGCTGCCAGGAGAGCATGCAGATGCACCGCGTCGGCGCGTTCTGCTCGGGGGTGACCAGCACCGTCGCCCGGGTCCGCGCGAACTGCCCGTTGGGCTTGACCTCCGCCTGCACCTCGTCCACGCGGTGCGACTCTACCGCGTAGACCGAGCCCGGGCCCAGGTACCGCCCGACCCAGCCGATGATCTGGTCCTTCCGCCAGCCCCCCGGCGCGCCCTTGAGGTACATCCGCGCATCCGGGGCGAGCATCCCTTCCAGCGCGTCGCTGTCGGCCGTCGCCACCGCCGCCACCAACCCGTGCGTCGCGACCCGCACCCGCTCACGCCCGGTCTCGACCAGCGCCGACACCGCCAGCACGATCACCCCCAGCACCAGCCCGACCGCCGCCCCGACCAGCCCCAGCCGGCGCCGGCCCAGACGAGAGCACACCGCGTACGCCCCGAGCCCCAGCGCCACCGCAAACAGCACCGCCGGGATCGGGTTCTCCAGCAGCGCGTGCGCGACCCGCGGCGGGTCGGGCAGACTCGGCAGCGTCGGCGGCGGCTGGAGCAGATCCAACTGCCCCAGCGCGGGGAGAGCCAGGAAAGGATGAAGGATGAAGGCGGAAGGATGAGCCGGCAGGCCGGGCACATGACCCCGGGAGGTTCGCGGGTGCCGTGGTCTGAGCGACGCCAGGAGCGAAGGCCACGCGTCCCCCCCAAGCGCGGAGCCTTCCGCCCGCGGCGCTGCGTTCAGGCTTCGGGGCCCCGGGACGGGTGGGCACAATCTGGAGTGTTTCTGGGGCAACGGCCGATCCACCTTCCGTGTACGCCGCGGAGCCGGCGGGTGTTTGTATGCACCGGCCGGGTTTCGGTTGCCGGGCCCGAGCCCGAGGAATGGACGCCTCGCGATGACCGATCAGGCAGGACGCCCCCAGCCGCCCGCCCCCCAGCCGCTCGCGGCGAGCCCCGAGATCTTCGCCCGCAACCTCCAGGCCCTGGGGCGGTGCTCGCCCGAGACCGCCCGCGAGCTGGCCCAGACCCCCGCCCGGGCCGATTGCACGATCGAGCCGGCCCCCGACGGCGGGGTGACCGGAACGGTTGGCGAGGGCGCGGCGGCCCGCCGGCTGGCCAGCGCCCGGCGCCCGCTGGAGGAGGCCGCCCGACTGGCCGAGGGGGTCGACCCCTCGGAGGTGGGCGTGGCGGTGGTGCAGGGCTTCGGGGTGGGGCTGCATGTGGCGCGGATCGCCGAGAAGCTCGGGCGCACGGGCGTGGTGCTGGTGCACGAGCCGGACCTGGGCCTCCTTCGCGCGGTGCTCGAGCGGGTGGACTGCGCCGCCTGGTTCGAGCGGGCGAACATCGCGGTGCTGCACCGCGCCGACGCGGGGGCGATCTCGGCGACGCTGCGCGGGGCCGAGGTGGTCCTCTCGCTGGGCGTGAAGATCGTGGACCACCCGCCGAGCACGCCCCGCCTGGGCGAGAGCGCCCGGCGCTTCGCCGAGGCGTTCACGACGACCGTGCGGGCGATCCGCACCAATGTCGTGACCACGCTCATGCAGACCGAGACCTCGCTGCGCAACGGGATGATGAACCTCGACCACTACGCCAGCGCCCCGGGCATCGGCGAGCTGACCGCCTGCGCCTACGGGCGCCCGGCCGTCGTCGTCAGCGCCGGGCCGAGCCTGCGCCGCAACCTCCGCCTGCTCGGGGCCCCGGGGGTGCGCGACCGCGTGGTCATCATCGCGGTGCAGACCGTCCTCAAGCAGGTGCTCGAGGCGGGGATCAGGCCCCACTTCGTCACGGCGCTGGACTACCACGAGATCAGCCGCCGGTTCTACGAGGGGCTCACCGAGGCGGATGTCGCGGGCGTCACCCTCGTCGTCGAGCCCAAGGCCAACCCGGCGATCCTCGACGCCTTCCCCGGCGCGATCCGCTGCGTGCACGACGACAAGCTTTCGCAGCTCCTGGGCCCGGCGTTCGCCCACGACGGGGCGGGCCTCGAGCCCGGCGCAACCGTCGCCCACATGGCCTACACCCTCGCCCGCCACATGGCCTGCGACCCCGTCATCCTCATCGGCCAGGACCTGGGGTTCACCGACGGCCAGTACTACGCGCCCGGGGCCGCCATCCACAACACTTGGGCGTGCGAGCTGGGCGAGTTCAACACCCTCGAGACTATGGAGTGGCAGCGGATCGTCCGCAACCGCGCCCACCTGCACCCAGCCACCGACCACCTCGGGCGCCCGGTGTACACCGACGAGCAGATGTCGGCCTACCTCGTCCAGTTCGAGCGCATGTTCGAGGCCGACGCCGCCAAGGGGCTCTCGACCATCGACGCGACCGAGGGCGGCGTCGCCAAGCGCCTCGCCCCGCCCATGACGCTCGCCGAGGCCCTCGCCCTGCACGCCCCCGCCGACGCGCCGGCGCTGGCCCTGCCGCCGCCGACCGCCGACCGCGCGCTGCGCGGCATGACAAGCCCGCGCGTCGCCGACCGGCTGGCCAGCCTCGCCCACGACGCCGCCCGCATCGCCCGCCTGAGCACCGAGAGCGCCGGCCTGCTCCGCGAGATGCTCACCCGCCACGACAACCAGCACCGGGTCAACAGGCTCATCGCCAGGGTCCAGGAGCAGGGTCGCGAGGTCCAGGCGCTCAACCCCGCCTTCAGCCTCGTCCAGCACCTCAACCAGACCGGCCAGTTCAAGCGGTTCAGGGCCGACCGGCTCATCCACCTCGACCACGCGCTCAGCCCGCTCGACCGCCAGAAGCGACAGATCGAACGCGATATCGTCAATGTCGAGTGGCTCGCCGAGGCCGCCGGCCAGATGGGCAAGCTCCTCCACGCCGCCGAGGACGCCCTCCGGGCCCGGGCCGAGAAGCTCACCCGCGACCCCGACGAGCACGGCGCCGACGGGGGCGAGGGACGCCGGCGCGAACGCAAGCGCGTCGCGGCGTTCATCCCCGTCGACACCCAACGCGGCGGGATGGGCACCGTCCGCAACCTCGCCTGGCCCGTCGCCGACGGGCGCAACGCCCTCCAGCTCACCCTCGCCCGCCTCTGCCGCTGCGAGGGGCTCGACCGCATCGTGCTGCTCACCGAGCACCCCGAGCGCGTCCGCGCCCTCATCGGCGACGAGCGACTCCTCCACACCCCGGGCATCGGCGGGGCGATCGGGCCCGGCTCCCGCCCCAGCATCGAGATCGAGCACACCGAGAGCCACCCGCTCGGCGATCGGCGCCGCGGCGTCGCCGCCGCCAGGGCCTTCGCCGGCCACTGCTGGCGCGGCGGCCTCTGCGCCATGACCATCTGGGACGAGGTGGTCTGCCCCTCGGTCACGCTCGAGGCCATGCGCCACCACCACGCCGACGCGGCCCTGCTCGTCGGCCCCGACTGGGTGCTCGTCGACCCCGAGCTCACCGACGCGGTCATCGCCCGCTACCGCGAGGACCCCGCCCACCGGCGACTGACCTTCACCCAGGCCGCCCCCGGACTCTCGCCCTGCGTGATCGACCAGACCCTGCTCGCCGAGCTGGCGGCAAACGAGGGCAAGGCCGGCGGGTTCGCCAGCATCGGCGGGCTGCTCGGCTACATCCCCCGCTCGCCCATCCTCGACCCCGTCGCCAAGCCCGGCTGCGTGCGCGTCGGGCCCGAGGTGCGCGACATCGGCGTCCGCGCCGTCGCCGACTCGCTCTGGCAGTGCGAGATGCTCGGACGCGTCTTCGCCGGACGCGACCCCCTCACGCTCCGCGCCGCCGACGCCGGGACCGAGCTCCGCGGCGCCGCACAGGCCCTCGCCGCCCGCGGCCCCGCGCACCTCACGCTCGAGCTGTGCCCCGGCCGACGGACCGGCGGCGACATCGCCCAGCTCCTCATCGGCCCCGGGCGCGCCAGCGACAGGCCGATGCTCAGCGTCACCCACGCCGTGCGCCTCATGGAAGAGCTCGCGGCCGTGCGCCCGGACGCGACCATCACCTTCGGCGGCGCCGGCGACCCCATGATGCACCCGCGCTGGCGTGACATCGTCGGCGCGGCCCGCTCGGCCGGGCTCGCGGGCGTCCACCTCCGCACCGACCTGCAGTGCGACCCCGCCGACGCGCTCGCCCTGCTGGACTGCGGCGCGACCGTCGTCAGCGTCGACCTGCTCGCCGAGACGCCCGAGAGCTACCGCGCCCTCGCCGGCCTGGCCAGCTTCGACCGCGCCCGCGAGAACCTCGTCGCCCTGCTCAAGGCCCGGGCCGCACGCATCGGCGGCGCGATGCCCGACACCTGGATCGTCCCCCGTATCACCCGATGCGACCGCGTCTACGCCGAGATCGAGCACTTCTACGACCGCTGGCTCACCCTCGCGCAGGCGTGCGTCATCGACCCGCTCCCCCGCACGCCCGAGAGCGCCCGCATCGAACCCATCGACGAGCCCGCGACGGCCCGATGGCGCCGCGCCATCACCGAGCTCACCATCCTCAGCGACGGCCAGACGCTCGCCAATCCCCGGCGCCGCAGCGGCAAGGGCGTCGCCAGCGCCCTCGACGAGGGGCTCGTCGAGGCCTGGATCAAGGCTCTGCGCGGGCGGCGCGAGCTCGACCGGCTCACCACCGCCCTCCGTGGCCCCCTGGCCGCGAGCCACATCGCCGCCTGAGGAGCGACCATGCCCGCCAAGCCCGGAGAGAGCGGAGCGGTCCTCGCCGTGGTCGTCGCCCGCGCCGGCAGCAAGGGCGTCCCCGGCAAGAACACCGCGCCGATCGCCGGGCGCCCGTGCGTGGCCTGGACGATCGAGCACGCGCTCGGTGCGCCCGGCGTGCGTGCCGTCGTTGTCTCCAGCGACAGCGCCGAGGTGCTCGAGATCGCCCGCGCGATGGGCGCCCTCGCCCACCGGCGCAGCGACGCCCTCGCCACCGACACCGCCCGCGTCGACGACGCCCTCCGGGAGGCCGTCGCGTGGTACGAGGCCGAGCACGGGCCCATCGGCGCCGCAGCGATGCTCTACGCCAATGTGCCCGTCCGCCCCGCCGGCCTGCTCGACCGCGCCGTCGCCCTCTGGCGGGCGACCGGCTGCGACTCGGTCCAGAGCTACGCCCCCGTCGGCAAGCACCACCCGTGGTGGCAGGTCAGGCTCGGCGAAGACGGGCGCGCGCAGCCGTGGGAGGGCGAGCGCCTCTTCCACGGCGTCTACCGTCGACAGGAACTCCCGCCCAGCCACATCCCCGACGGGGGCGTCCTGGTCACCAGCCGCCCGGCGCTGTTCCACCAACTCCCCAACCTCGACCCCGCCCACCCCCACAGCTTCCTCGGCCACGACCACCGGGGCGTCGTCAACCCCGAGGGCGCCGTGATCGACATCGACTCGCCATCGGATCTCATCGTCGCCGACACCATCTTGAAGCTGATCTCACCACAGAGGACACAGACAGGCGCAGAGAAAGGCGAGAGCGCCGCCGATGCACTGGGGTAGACAACACCCGACCACGCCCATCGCTCTCCTCGTTTGAACCCCATCCTTCTGTACTCCTCTGTGCCCCTCTGTGTCCCTCTGTGGTGAGTATCCAAACCGCATGCACATCCGCGACAGACAAATCGGCCCCGACCACCCGCCCTATGTCATCGCCGAGATCGGCGTGAACCACGACGGCTCGGTGGACCGCGCCGTCGGGCTGGTCGAGGCAGCCGACCGCGCCGGCGCCGACGCCGTCAAGCTCCAGCTCTTCCGCACCGACCTCCTCATGAGCCGCGCCGCCAAGCTCGCGGCCTACCAGAAGGCCGCCGGCGAGACCGACCCGCTCGCCATGCTCCGACGCCTCGAGCTCCCCGCCGCGCACATGCTCCCCGTCATGGAACGCGCCCACGACCTGGGCCTCCACGCCATCCTCACCGTCTTCAGCGTCGAGCTCGTCGCCGAGGCCGAGCGCGTCCGCGACGCCTACGGCGGCTGGGACGCCTACAAGAGCGCCAGCCCGGACATCATCAACAAGCCCCTGCTCCACGCCATGGCCGCTACCGGGCGACCGCTCATCGTCAGCACCGGCGCGAGCTCCATCGACGAGGTCGCCCGCGCCGTCGGATGGCTTCAGAACACCCGCGACCGCCTCGCCCTCCTCCAGTGCGTCAGCAGCTACCCCGTCCCCGAGGGCCAGGACGGCCTCGGCGGCATCCGCGCCCTCCGCGAACGCTTCACCAGCATCCCCGTCGGCTACAGCGACCACACCGACACCATCGACACCGCCTGGCGGGCCGTCGCCTGCGGGGCGAGCATCCTCGAGAAGCACCTGACCTACGACAAGCACGCCCCCGGCCCCGACCACGCCGCCAGCGCCACCGACGAGGAGCTGGGCGAGTACACGGTCGAAGCCGTCGGGCGCTGGGCCCACCCCCGCGGCACGGTCTACTCCTCCTCCGACGGCGACACCACCCCGCCCGCGAACTTCACCACGCCGTTCACGCCGCCCGCCGAGAAACGAGTCCTCGACTGCGAGCGCGATGTCCGCCTCGTCTCCCGCCAGTCGCTCACCACCACCCGCGATCTCCCCGCCGGCCACACCCTCACCCGCGCCGACCTGACCATCAAACGCCCCGGCACGGGCATCGAGCCCTGGCGGCTTGACGACATCCTCGGCCGATCGCTCGCCACGCCGGCCGAGGCCGACATGCCCCTGACCGACGAGCTCCTCGCCCCGTCCTAGCGGGGACCCACCGCCCACCGCTCGCCACGCCGGACTGGGCGCGTTGAACCCCGCCCAGCCTTGGAGCAACCCCGGCCCACCGGTACACTCACCCCCGTCATGCTCTGGAACAACAACACCCGCCTGGACCTGCCCACCCGCGCCGAGATCGCCCGGCGCGCGCACAGCCAGTGGCTCACCTGGGCCCTCGCCAGCGACACCCGATTCCCCCGCATCCCCCGACACGCCGTCCGCGATGGGGGCTACCAGGCCATGCTCGCCTCCCCGCGCGGCAGGGCGGTCTGCCACCGCTGGTGGCGCCGGGCCCTCGCGGCCGTCGAACGCCTCACCCCGGCCCCCCTCCGGGACTGGTAGCCCCGCCTCCGGCTCCAGACGCCCTCGCGTGCTGGTCGATACCCTCCATGCCTGGATCGGGCTGAATCCAACACAGCCCCGAGGTCGCCGACCGCGAGGAATCTATGACAGAGACCGAACACTCCGCCGGACCCGCCCGCACCAACCTCGACAAACGCTGGGTTGTCCGGATGCTGCTCATCACCGTCGTGCTCTGGGCCTTCGGCGGCTGGGCGTTCTACGACGCGACCATCAAATACCCGGCCAAGGGCAAGGCGGCAGCAGAGGATCTCGAACTCCGCTATCTCGAAGAGGTGGCCCGGACCCGCGGCATCTACGACGCCCCGGTCGTCGACCCCGTCGGCGAGCTGGCCGAGCTGCGCGGGCGCGAGCTGCTCGACCTCTCCAGCCTCGACGCCGCCAAGCTCGAGTGGCTCAAGGCCCTCGCCACGCCGGGCCTCGGGCTGCTCAACCCCGAGCACACCAAGATCGCCGACCCCCAGGCCGAGCTCGATCGTCTCCGGGAGATCAAGGACACCAAGGGCTTCCCGCCCATGCTCTCGCCGTACGACATCATCGTCCAGTGGGCGATCTGCGCGATCTGCTGGGCGCTGGGGCTGGTGATGATCGTGCTGTTCGCGAGCGTGAAGTCCAAGGTCTACCGGTGGGACGGCGCGAGCAAGACCCTCACCCTGCCCGGCAACCGGCCGATCGCCCCCGCCGACCTCGACCCCAAGAACCCGGTCGACCTGGCCAAGTGGAACAAGTTCCTGGTCTTCCTGCGCCCCCGCCCGGGGCATGAGAGGTTCCCCGGCCCGATCAAGCTCGATGTGTTCCGCTACGAGCCCCTGGAGGACTGGGTGAAGGTGCTGGTGAAAGCGGTCGACCCGGATCTCGAATTCCCCGACGAGGCCAAGGCCCGCCTGGAGGCCGAGCGGACAGCGCTCAACCAGGCGGCGCCCGCCGACGGCGAGCCGAGCGGCGATCACCACGGGTCCCACGACGGGGATCACGACGGGTCTTCCGACGGGCCGTCCGATGGGTCTAAGGGGTCGTAGTCACCACGATGGAGTATCTCGCCGCCACGATCGTCGCCCTCGTCAGCCTGATCGGCGTGGCGATGACGCTGCTGAGCTTCCCGGGCATCTGGACCATGGTGCTCGTCGCGCTGCTCTGCAAGTGGTGGCAGCCGGAGATGTTCAGCTGGTGGACGCTGGGGATCGCGCTCGCCTGCGCGGGCCTGGCCGAGATTGTCGAAACCTTCGCATCCGCCGCCGGCGCCGCCAAGGCCAAGGGCTCCAAGACCGCCATGTTCGCCTCGCTCGTCGGGGCGATCGCCGGGGCGATCCTCGGCACCGTGTTCCTGCCCTTCCTGCCGATCATCGGGACCATCATCGGCGGCATCGCCGGCGCGGGCCTGGCCGCCGGGGCCGCCGAGCGGGGCATAAAGCGCAAGGAGTGGCGGGACTCCTGGAATGTCGCCAAGGGCGCCGCGGCCGGCCGGGCGGTCTCGATCGTCGTCAAGGGGGCGATCGCGGTCGGCGTGGCGCTGCTCCTGTCGATCTCCGCGTTTTGGCCTTGAGGCGCGGGCGCCTTCGGCCGAAGACCCCTCCGGGGCAACCCCGCGCTCCGGGCGACTTGGTATCCTGAGCCCCGAGAGATCCACCCCTCCACGGACCGGAGGCCCCGCCCATATGCCCGACGCCATCTCGAACGGCGACCACAACCAGCCTAAACATTTCGTCCTCGACACCAATGTGCTCCTGCACAACCCCGACGCCCTGTTCGTCTTCGAGGACAACGATGTCATCATCCCGTTCCCCGTGATCGAGGAGCTGGACAACATGAAGCGGCGCGACGACGACATCGGGCGCTCCGCCCGACAGGTCATCCGCCACCTCGACCGCCTCCGGCTCGTCGGCTCGCTCACCGAGGGCGTCCGCTGGAGCGACGCCCCCATGGGCGCCGTGCCCAGACGCACCGTCGGCGCCAACGGACGCTCCGGCACCATCCGCATCGATGTCACCCGGCACGACCGCCCCGACATCCTCCGCGACGACCAGCCCGACAACGAGATCATCGCCGTCGCCCTCGACCTCATGCGCGACGGCCACCGCGCCGTCTTCGTCTCCAAGGACATCTCCGCCCGCATCAAGAGCGACACCCTCGGCATCGTCACCGAGGACTTCGAGAACCAGAAGGTCGACGCCGACCGCCTCTACACCGGCTGGGTCGAGGTCCGCGCCGACGGCGCCACGATCGACGACCTCTACGAGGACAAGATGCTCAGCCTCGAGCGCCTCGAGCCGCTCCTCGCCGCCACCGCCCCCGACGGCTCCACCTACCAGCGCACCCTCAGCCCCAACCAGTTCGTCGTCCTCCACGACGAGGCCGACGAGAGCCACACCGGCCTCGCCCGCCGGCCCGGCGACACCGGCCATGTCGTCCCCGTCACCGGCCCCCGCAAGCCCGTCAGCGGCATCATCGCCCGCAACCTCCAGCAGACCATGGCCCTCGATCTGCTCCTCGACGACCAGATCAGGTTCATCACCCTCCTCGGCTCGGCCGGCACCGGCAAGACCCTCGTCGCCCTCGCCGCCGGCATGGCCAAGGTCTTCAGCGAGCAACGCTACGAGAAGCTCCTCTGCGCCCGACCCATCATGCCCATGGGGCGCGACATCGGCTACCTCCCCGGCGACAAGGACGAGAAGCTCACCGCCTGGATGCAGCCCATCTTCGACAACCTCACCTACCTCCTCAGCACCCGCGGCGCCCCCAACCAGCAGGCCGACAGCCACTCCACCGAGCAACGCATCGACAAGCTCATCGCCGACGGAACCCTCGTCCTCGAGCCCCTCACCTACATCCGAGGCCGCTCCATCCCCCACCAGTTCATGGTTGTCGACGAGGCCCAGAACCTCACGCCCCACGAGGTCAAGACCATCGCCAGCCGCGTCGGCGAGGGCACCAAGCTCATCCTCACCGGCGATATCGGCCAGATCGACAACCCCTACCTCGACCAGTCCTCCAACGGCCTGTCCTACGCCGTCGAGAAGATGCGCGGCCTGGCCATCGTCGGCCATGTCACCCTGCAGCGCAGCGAACGCAGCGAGCTGGCCAGCCTCGCCGCCGAACGCCTCTGAGGAACCGAATGGCATCGACGAGCCCCGAGCGCAAGCCCGGGGTGCCTCTGTCATCGCTTCTACGAGCCCCGAGCGCAAGCTCGGGGTGTTGCTGTCATTGCTTCTACGAGCCCCGAGCGCAAGCTCGGGGTGCCTCTGTCATCGCCGTTGCGCACAGGAGTCCCCCGAGCTTGCGCTCGGGGCTCGTCAAGGCCTCGGAGACCGATGCGGCCCCGTCCCCCGCCTCACCCCTCGTCGTCCCGCGGCTCGAGCGCCCGCCCCACCAGCACCCGCGTCAGCAGCTGCTGCACATGCAGCTCCCCCGTGGCGTCGAAGTTGTGCCCCTCGACCTTCATCGCGCTCAGCAAACCGTACCCCAGCCCGATGTCGATCAGCAGCCACGCGATCAGCTCCGCCGGGAAGTGGCGCGTCACACGACGGTTCTCCTGCGCCCGCGCCAGCTCCATCGCCAGGAACTGCTGCAGCGAACGGATATGCCCGTTCCACGCCTTGTGGATCTCCGCGTCGTCGACCTCCGTGATCGCCTGCAGGAACACCCGGTACGCGTCCCGGCCCTGCTCGGACACCATCGGGTTGTCGCCGATCAGCGTCTTGAGCCGCTCCGCCGGGTCCTCCGCGCTCGCCAGATCATGACGCCACTGGTCGATCGTCTGCTTCCCCGTCCGCTCGATCAGCGCGATGAACAAGTCACGCTTGGACTTGAAGTGACGGTAGATGATCGGCTCGGTCACCCCCGCCGCCCGCGCAAGCTCCGCCGTCGTCGCCCGCGCGTACCCGTGCGACGCGAACAGACCCGCGGCACAATCCAAGAGTTGTTCACGACGCTTGGCTGCCGGGAGCCGGCCCATGATCCATCACTCCGCTTCCCCCCGACGCGCCCGGTGTTCCGCTTCCCTTGACCGCCCGGGCCTGTGCGCTGGGAATGGAGTCTACCGCAATCTCCCCGCCCGTGCGCCCGGCGCCCGGCAGCGGCACCGGGTCGTACCCGCCCCTGTGGAACGGGTGGCACCGCCCCACGCGCCGCGCCGTCAGCCAAAGCCCGCGCCCCGGCCCGTACCGACGGAACGCCGTCAGGCCGTACACCGAGCAGGTCGGCTCGAACCGGCACTGACGCCCGATGAACGGCGACAGCGTCACCCGGTACAGCAGGATGCCGAGCACGAACGGCACATTGCCCGCGCGCTGTGGCCACGACAGGCCCGCCTCCCCGAACACCCCGTCACGCCCCGCCATCGCGCTCCCCCTGTCGTCCGATCGACTCCACCGCCCTCCCCACCAGCCGGGAGAGGATCTCGCGGTAGTCCACCAGCCCCAGCGCCCCGTGCGGACGCACCTGGATCACCACATCGAACGATTGCCCTCCCGGCGTCGGGAACCCCGCCCGCTCCAGCCGGAACGCCTCACGCAGCAGACGCTTGATCCGATTCCGGACCACCGCGCCCCCAACCCGGCGCCCGACGCTCAGCCCCAGCCGGTGCTCACCCAGCCCGTTCGGGCGCGCGTAGATCGTGATCGGCCCGGCCGACTTCCGCCACCCCTCGCAATAGGCGGCCTGATACTCCGTTGCGCGGGTCAGCCGGTGCCGCCGCCGGAAGAGCAGCCTGTCTGGGCCCGGCCCGGTCATGCCCCGAGCATAGCCCCGGGGGTTTGCACCGCGATCGGGGCGGGAGCCGAAGAAAGGACTGAACTTCCTCCGGGATCGGTGGTACTACTCTTTACATCCGCGGAGAGGAACGGGTCCCGGGGGTTCGGTGGACTGTAGAGGGCCGGCGCGTCGGCCCCGATAGGGAGATGTTCAGCATGCACCCGAAACCCGCCCCGTCCGGGGGAGCCGCCCGTCTACCGCGCCGCCGCCGCGCCGCAGGCCTGGTCCGCGTCGTCGGCATCAGCGCCGCCGTGCTGCTCGTCGCCGCCGGGGCGATCTGGGCCGTGACCCGCGACGGGGGCGAGTCCGCCGAGATGCGGGCCGTCTCGGCCGTGGACCTCGGCCGGGTCGAGATCGGCTCGTTCCCGATCAACACCACCGCCATGGGCGAGCTGGAGGCCCGCAACCAGATCGAGCTGCGCTCCATGCTCGACACCCGCGCCGACATCGTCGAGATCGTCCCCGAGGGCGCGGTCGTCAAGAAGGGCGACCTGCTCGTCCAGCTCAACGCCGAGGAGCTGCAGGACCAGATCGACCAGCAGACCCTGGAGGTCGAGCGGGCCGAGGCCGATGTGATCGCCGCCGAGAACTCCCTCAAGATCCAGCTCAGCCAGAACGAGTCGCAGGAGCGGGCCGCCCAGCTCAAGATCGATCTGGCCGACCTGGCCCTCGCCCAGTGGCGCGAGGGCGAGGTCGTCGAGACCAGGGCCAAGCAGAAGCTGGAGGTCGAGGAGGCCGAGGAAGACCTCGTGCGTCTCAAGGAGAAGTACGACCGGTCCATCGAGCTCGAGGCCAAGGGCTTCCTGAGCACCGACGAGCTCAAGTCCGACAAGATCTCCTACAACCGCGCCGTGTCCAGGCTGGAGATCGCCAAGCTCGACCAGGTGACCTACGACGAGTTCCAGTACCCACGCGACGAGAAGACCAAGATCTCCGACCTCGAGGAGGCCAAGGCCGACTTCGAACGCGTCAAGACCCAGAACGAGATCAACGCCGGCGCCAAGCAGAGCTCGCTCGAAACCACCCGGCGCCAGTTCGAGCTCAAGGCCGAACGCCTCCAGAAGCTCCAGGAGCAGTTCGGCCTCGCCGCCATCAACGCCCCCACCGACGGCCTCGTCGTCTACGCCACCAGCATCGGGCGCGGGCGCGACATGGTCGTCATCGGCGGCGACGGGCCCCTCCAGATCGGACGCGAGGTCAGGCCAAACGAGCAGCTCATCATCCTCCCCGACACTTCGAGCATGGTCGCCACCGTCCGGGTCCACGAGTCCCTCGCGGGGCGCATCCGGCCCGGGCAGCGGGCCTCCATCAAGATCGACGCCATCACCGGCGAGATGTTCTACGGCACCGTCGAGTCCGTCGGCGTCCTCGCCGAGAGCGGCGGCTGGCGCGACCCCAACCGGCGCGAATACTCCGTCCGCGTCGCCATCGACCACGACAACTCCGACGGCAAGCTCAAGCCCTCCATGCGCGCCGAGGCCGAGATCATGCTCGGCGCCGTCCAGGACTCCCCCATGGTCCCCGTCCAGGCCGTCTTCACCGACGGGCCCGTCAAGTTCGTCTACAGGCCCAAGGCCTCACGCTACGAGCGCGTCCCCATCCAGGTCGGACGAATGAGCGACACCTACGCCCAGGTCCTCGCCGGCCTCGACGAGGGGGAGCGCGTCCTCCTCCGCGAGCCCACCCCCGGCGAGGTCGCCTCGGGCGAATGGACCAGAGCCCAGCTCGAAACCGCCGGCGTCGCCCTCGATGAGAACGGCAAGCCCGTCGTCGGAAACGCCCGCGCCGACATGATGCGACAGATGATGGAGACCGGCGGCATGCCCGACGGCGCCACCATCATGACCATCCCGGCCGGCGGCGCCGACGCCGCGGCCCAGGTCGGAGGCCGCACCGGATTCCAGCGACCGGGCGGGCCGGAGGGCCAGGGCGGGCGCCAGGGCGGCAGGCCCGGCGGCGATGGCCAACGCCCGCAGGGCGCAGGCCCCGACGGGCGCCGCGGCGGAGAACCCCAGACCACCGGAACTCAGACCACCGAGGCCGCCCCCGCCGAGAATAAACCCGCCGACACCACGCCCGCCGACGCCAAGCCCGCCGAGAACACGAAGGAAGCCCCGCCGGCCCAGACCGACGCCCCGCCCGCCCAGGGTGAGAACGCGGTCGATCCCCCCGCGCAGACCGACCAGAAGCAGGACTGACCCCCCGCGGGACGCCCGCGCCGCACCGGGCGTTGCCCGCGGTCCGATCCCCCCTGTTCGGCCCCGATTCCCGGACCGGCGTTCGCCCCCGTCACAACCCGGCGATAGGCTCTGTCTCCAATCACGGAGGGGAATAGTCCGGCCCCGCGGGGGCTTGTCCTCTCTAGTATGGCCCGGACCCCCACCCATGCAGCGAGCCGAGTTCGAGCGACTCGCCCTGGAACACCTCGACGCGGTGTACCGGCTCTCCCTGCGCCTCACCCGCAACGCCGAGCGGGCCGAGGACCTGGTCCAGGACACCTACGCCCGCGCCATGCGCCCAAAGACCATCGAGCAGTTCGACCCGGCCGCCGCCCGGCCCGGGGCCGGCCCCAGCGAGGGCATGCGGGCCTGGCTCTTCACCATCTGCCACAACCTCTTCTACTCGCAGGTCAAACGCCAGGCCAAGAGCCCCGCGTCCGTGGGGGACTTCTACAGCGAGGCCGCCGCCGGCCCGCTGCCCGACGAGCCGCCGCCGGCCTGGAACCGGGCCAGCTTCGACTGGGAGCATGTGGACGGGCGCCTCCGCGACGCCGTCGGCGAACTCAGGGAGGAGTACCGCGAGGTCCTGCTCATGTGGGGCGTCGACGGGCTGAAATACCGCGAGATCGGGGAGATCCTCGGCATCCCGATCGGCACCGTCATGAGCCGCCTGCACCGGGCCCGCAAGACCATCGCCGACCGGCTCATGGAAACCCCCGGAGCCGCCGAGGAGTTCGGGCTGCATGTCCGGGGCAAGCTGAGCGGCGAGGGGTCTGAGACCACAGGGAGCACGCGGGAGTCCGAATCGTGAGCGAGCGCGAAGGGCACAACCAGGACCAGACGCCGATCGCCGCCCTGCTGCGCATGGCGGCCGACGGCGAGCTCCCCGCCGAGCAGGAGCCCCGCCTGCGCGCCCACCTCGCCGCACACCCCGGCGACGCCGAACGCATCGAGTTCGAGCGCCGCCTGCGCGCCGCCTGCGCCCGCGCCTGCGCGCCCGAGACCGGCGCCCCGCCCGCCCTCCGCGACAAGGTGCTGGCCCGCTGGCGCGAGACGGCCGACGAGCTCGGCGCCCGCGCCGCCCGCACCCGCTCTCAGGGGTTTTGGGCCGGCCGCATGCTCGTCAGGTTCGGCGCCGTCGCCGCCCTGATCGCCCTCGTGGCCGTCGTGGCGTTCCAGACCGGCCGCTTCGGGCAGGGCCCCACCGGGCCCGGTCCTGGCGCCACCATCGAGCAGGTCGCCCGGTTCGCCCGGGCCGAGCACGGGCGCTGCACCGGCCTGCCCGACCCCGACAACGCCAAGTTCACCGTTGAGACCCTCGACCAGCTCGGGGCCGAGTTCGCCGCCTTCGCCGGGCGAGACATCTCCCTCGGCGCAGTCGCCGCCGCAGAGAGCCAGGGCCTGCACTTCGTCGACGCCGGGCGCTGCCACCTGCCCGGCGGCGGCACGGCCATGCACATCCGCTTCCGCACCGACGGCCCGGGCGAAGGCCTCATCAGCGTCTGGGCCCAGGTGGATGGCACCCTCGAACTCGAGGAGGGCCTCACCTACAAGGCCGGCGAGGGATGCGACTGCGTCCGCCTCTGGCGGGTCGGTGAAGTTCGGTATGTGATGGTGTGCTCCGACGACCAGGAGCAGCCCCTGGCCGAGAAGGCCATGGCCTGCCCGAGCCAGGCCCGGGCCTGCGGCACGCCCTGATCGCTCTTCCGGCGAACCCCGGGGCGATTGGCTGCGTCTGAGTCAGCGGGGCGCCGATAGAGTGTGCCGGGAGGTCCGCCATGCACGGGAACAAGGTCCGATATCACGCCGCGCTCGGTCTGCTGCTCGCCGCCGGGCTCCCGGCCATCGCCCACGCCCAGACCGCCGTCGGAGACGGGCGGGCCCTGGAGACCACGCTCCAAACCAATGGAATCCCGGGCATGATGAAGACCCGGCGGTCCTTCGCCAACGAGCTGGCCTTCCGCGAGGCGATCGTCTCCGGCACCGCTCCCGCTGGCATGAGCTTCCGGGGCGAGCCCGGCGACATGCTCCCCAGCCGCTACGACTTCCGAGGCGAGCTCGCCGAGGACGCCCTCTTTGCGTACCGCCGCGACAGCCTGTACTCCGGGCTCTCCGGCAAGGGCATCCGCGGCACCGACGCGCTCCAGTACCAGTTCGCCCTCACCACCGGCGGCCAGGTCCCCGAGACCCTCTCCGGGCAGCTCTCCTACGCCAGAGCCGGCGGGGCCGAGCGCAGCTCCGACCCCGACCACCCGCTCACTCGCGACCTCAGCGGCTCCGGCGAGGGGCTCCGTCGGGTGGACCCGGATCAGAGCCAGCGGATGCCCGGGGCGACCGAGACGGGCACCTCGCTCATCCAGCCGGTCCGCTCGCTCTCGACCTACACCGCCAACCGGGGCATGCAGCCCACGCTGGTGGGCCTCATGCAGAACCGCGTGACCCACCAGGCCGCGGGACAGACCGCCTCGCCCCTGCTGGGCGTGCAGGTCCAGTCTGTGGAATCCCTGCGCAGCCCGATCAGGCCGACCCCCAGCGCCACCCCAGCGACCAACGGCACGCCCGGGCTCACCCCGGCGCCGAGCGGGTTTGAGGGTGTCGGGGGTGTGGACCCCGCCAAGCCGGCCAAGCCCGCCTACGAGCAGCTGATCGACCGGTTCAAAGAGCTCTCCCCCGCGCCCGACCCCGACGCCAAGGGGATCCCGGCGTGGGCCAACGACCTGATCTCGGTCCAGCGGGCCCTGCGGGGCATCGAGACGCCCAAGCTCCCGGAGGTCCAGGCGACCCCCGGCACCGAGGAGCCCAACCCCTACGACGGCGTGATCGGCGTCACGCCCGACACGCTGGTCAAGACCGGCGTGGAGGCGGGCGGCCCCACCGGCTCGACCTTCGACATGGAGGTGCTCCGGCGCGTGCGACAGGCCGGCGGCGTCACCCAGTCGCTCATCCCCACCGACCTGCCCCAGATCGACCGCTACGCCGCCTACATGCAGACCGGGCAGGAACTGCTCGCCTCCGAGCGGTACTTCGACTCCGAGGAGTACTTCATCAGCGCCATGAGCAGCCGGCCGGGCGATGTGAACGCGCTCGTCGGCCGCGCCCACTCGCAGCTCGGCGCCGGCCTGTTCCTGTCGGCGGGGCTCAATGTCCGCCAGCTCCTGATCAGACACCCCGAGGTCGCCGGCATGCGGTACGCCGCCGCCCTGCTCCCCGGCCCCGCCCGAATGGACCAGCTCGCCAAGACCTTCCGCGACACCCTCGAGAGCCCGGCCAGCGGCGCCGACTCGGGGCTGCTCCTCGCCTACCTGGGGTTCCAGCGGGAGCGGGAAGCCGACATCCGGGAGGGTCTGGCCGCGGTCGAGAAGTGGGGGGACAGCGCCGATCAGCGTCTGGCCGAGCTGCTGCGGGTGGTCTGGCTGGCGGAGGGCGCGGATGATTCCCCGCCCGCCGATACCGGCGGCTGACCCGCGACCATGCCCGACCAGCCCCAGCCCACCCCGCGCCAACGCGAGGCCGCGCCCGCGAACCCCAACGGGCTGTCGCTGCGCGATTTCCTCACCGACGGATCACTCTCCCGCCTCTGCCGCGAACTGGGGAGAGTCTCGGGCGCGGTCGTCGAGGTCCGCGACGAGGACGACCGGCTCGTCACCGCGCAGCCCGCGGGCGGCTGGCACATCGGGACCGTGGACGATGGCCTGGCCCCCGCCGACCGCGAGATCGTCGAGCCGCTGGAGGTCGGCGGCGCCCGGATCGGCAGCCTCGTCGCCGGGCGCGGCGGGCGGGCGCTCGACCGACTGCTCCCCCTGGTGGCCCAGACCGCCGTCGAGTGGTGCCACGGGTTCCTCGAGCTGCGCCACGCCGTCGACGAGCTCGGGGCCCTCATCGAGCTCTCCAGCCTCCTCGTCGGCAACGACGACCTGACCAAGACCGTCGAGCACGCGCTCGACTCGGCACTCCGCGTCCTCGAGCTCGACGCCGGCTCGGTCGTCCTGCTCCGCGAGGACGCCGAGGGCAACCTCTCCGACGACGAACGCGACCTCCGACTCGTCACCTCCCACGGCCTCAGCCGCACATGGCTCGACAACCCCGAGGCCCTCAGCGTCAAGCGCGTCTTCGACCGGCTCGCCATGGCCGGCGAGATCGTCGCCATCGAGAACCTCCTCCACGACGAACGCGTCCAGCTCGATCAGCAGGTCCGCGACGAGGGCGTCCGCGCCTTCATGTGCGTCGGCCTGCTGTTCCGCGGCAGGCCGATCGGCGTCATGCGCGTCTACTCGCGACTCCCGCGGGGGTTCAGCGAGCTGGACAAGCGCCTCCTCCGGTCCATCGCCCAGCAGGCCGCCGCCGCCGTGCAGCAGTCCCGGCTCATCCGCGACCGCCAGCGCGACGCCGAGATGGAGCGGCAGGTCCGCCTCGCCGCCGATGTCCAGCGACGCATGCTCCCGCGGGAGATGCCCAACAACCCGCTCGTCGAGACCACCGCCCAGTACCAGCCCAGCTTCGAGCTCGGCGGCGACTTCTACGACTGCTTCGAGGTCGGCGGCAGGATCGCCGTCGCGGTGGGCGATGTCGTCGGCAAGGGCGTCCCCGCCGCGATGCTCATGTCGCTGGTGCGCACAAGCTTCCGGGCCCACGCCGAACGCGCCCTCGGCCCCGGCGAGGTGCTCACACTCGTCAACCGAGACCTCTGCCGCGACTCCATGCCCAGCGAGTTCGCGACCATCTGGTACGGCCTGCTCGACCCCGCCACCGGCGTGCTCGAGTGGTCCACCGCAGGCCACGAGCCGCCCCTCATCCTCCGGGCCGACGGGCGCTGCGAGGAACTCCCGATCGGCGGCCTGGTCGCGGGCATCGACCCGTCGCAGGTCTACAACGCCGCGAGCGCCCTCCTCGCGCCCGGCGAGTCGCTCATCGCCTACACCGACGGCGTCCCGGATGTCATGAACTTCGACGCCCAGCGGTTCGGCAAACGCCGATTCCGCGAGCTCGTCGCCCAGCTCCGGGAACGAGGCCACGCCGGCTCCGCCGCCGCCATCCTCGCGAGAATCCTCCGCGAGCTGCGCCAGTTCGGCGGCCTGACCGTGCGCCCCGACGACACCACCATCGTCGTCGTCCGCCGGGTCGGCTAGCGCGCCGGGACCGCCGCCCCGGCTACCCTCCGCCCATGGCCAACCCACGCGCCGGGCTCTACGACGACCCCATGCTCTACGATGTCCTCCACGCCCCCGGCACCGCCGAAGAAGTCGCCGGCCTGGAGAAGATCGAACGCAAGTTCGTCGACCCCGAACTCACCGCCCGCGCCCGCCTCTGGCTCGAGCCGGCCTGCGGCAGCGGGCGCTACCTCCGCGAGGCCAACCGCCGGGGCATCGACAGCGTCGGCTTTGACCTCAGCGAGGGAATGATCGACTACGCCCGCGAGCACACCCCGCGCCCCGGCCCAGGCGTCGGGGACGCGTCTTACTTCGTCGGCGATATGACCGACTTCGCCCGGCGCCTCGGACGCGATCGAGTCTCATTCGCGTTCAATCTCATCAACACCATCCGCCACCTCCCCGGCGACGCGGCGATGCTCGCGCACTTCGGGCAGGTCGCCGAGGTGCTCGCGCCCGGCGCCGTGTATGTCGTCGGGCTGAGTATGACCGCGTACGGGTGCGAGTCGCCCAGCGAGGATGTGTGGGTCGGCGCCCGCGGGCGCCTGCGTATCACCCAGCTCGTGCAGTTCATCCCGCCCCGGTGGCAGGGCAACCCCCGCACCCGCAGCGAGCAGGTCGTCAGCCACCTCGCGATCGAACGCCCCAGCGCCGTGGAGCACCGCGACAGCACCTACCACCTCCGCACTTACAGCATGGAGCAATGGGAGAATCTCATTTCTGGGAGCCGCCTGCGCCTCGTCGCGAGCATCGACGAGGAGGGCGACGCAACCCCGGCCGCGGACGGCGGGTACGCCATCTTCGTTCTCGCGCCCCGCTGACCTCCCGGGCAGATTGCGTGGAATCGCGCATGCCTATCGCCTTCGTGCCCCCGTCGGCGACCGTTAAGCTCCGGGAACGCGACCATGCATTGGGAGTGGGCCGAAACATGCTGCACCAATCGTTGCCCGATACCGGCGGGGGTTCGACTGGTTCTGTGACGCCCCGTGAGTTGGAGGTGGTGCGCCTCGTGATGCTGGGGCTGTCCTGCCGCGAGGCCGCCGCGAGACTCGGCAGGAGCCCGCGCACCATCGAGAACCATATCCGATCGGTCTACCGGAAGTGGGAGGTGCGCAACCGCGTGGAGTTGATGCGCGCGGCCGGGGAGCGCGCCATGCGCCTCGACAGCCCCGCCGCCCGCCAGCCGGTGCGCCCCATCGGCGAGATCGAGCTCAAGGGCCGCGCGCTTGAACTGATCCAACGCATCAACGCCCGGCTCGCCCAGACCGAAGAGTGCGGGTTCTTCGGCACCCTCTGTCTCGCGCTCGCCGACGCGTTCGGCGTCAGGTGGGCCGGCATCTCCGAGATCACCACCGAGAGCGAGATGCTCGACATCATCGCCTCGGCCGCCGACGGCCGGATCGCCGAGTTCGTGCGCTGCCCCCGCAGGGGCTCGCCCTGCGAGGTGGTCATCAACGAGGGCCAGTGCGCCGTGTGGGACGGCCTCGCCGAGCGCTTCCCCGACGACCCTCTCGTCGTCGAGCTCGGGGCGAGGGCGTATGTGGGCGTCCGGTTGGACGCCGTACACCTCGGTCCCGTCGGGACCCTCTGGATTCTCGCCGACAGGGCGATAGACCCCAGCCAGCTCCCGCTCCAGGTGCTCCGCGTGATCGCCCCGATGGTCGCCGCCGAGTTGGCGCTGGCGAAGACCCTCGATCGGCTCGGGCTCCACCCCGATCTCGGGGCGGTTGCCTCCGTCGAATAGGCCCGCGCCCGGGGGCCCGCCAGGTCCGGATATCCTCCCCGGGCGCCCTTCTCGCGCGTTCCGGCGCGGGCGATTTCCGTCCCAGGGTCCGATCAGCCGATCCTCGACGGGCGTAGATGCCCAGCGGGCGGGCGTGCCGCTGGGGCGGCACCCCGGATCCGCCCGATCAATCGGCTGCTGCGGCGGTTGCCGCGGTGGTCGGGGCGGCTGCCGTCGGCGCGGGCCCATGGAGGCGGGAAATGTGCGGGATCGTCGGATATATCGGGAGCCGCGTCGCCCAGCCCCTGCTCATCGAGGGGCTCAAGCGCCTGGAGTACCGCGGCTATGACTCCGCCGGGGTCGCCGTGCTCGAGGGTGACCACCTCCGCATCGCCAGGGCCGTCGGACGCGTCGCCGAGGTCGAGGAGAAGCTCGACCAGCTCGGCGGCTTCGCCGGCACCCTCGGCATCGCCCACACCCGCTGGGCCACCCACGGCGGCGTGACCGAGGCCAACTGCCACCCCCACCGCGACGACAAGAGCGGCATCGCGCTGGTCCACAACGGCATCATCGAGAACTACGCCGCCCTCCGCACCTACCTCGAGGAGAAGGGCCATGTCTTCTCCAGCGAGACCGACACCGAGGTCCTCGCCATGCTCATCGGCGAGCTCTACGAGGGCGACCTCGAGAAGGCCGTCAAGGCCGCCCTCCGCGAGGTCACCGGCGCCTACGCCATCGCCGTCCTCTGCGAGCACGATCCCAACACCCTCGTCGTCGCCCGCAAGGGAAGCCCCCTCATGGTCGGCGTCGGCAGCGGCGAGTATGTCGTCGCCTCCGACGCCTCCGCCATCATCGCCCACACCAGCCAGGCCTTCCCGCTCGACGATTACAATGTCGTCCGCATCACCCGCGAGGGCTTCCGCACCAGCACCATCAACGATGTGCCCGTCAGCCCCAAGATGATGCAGCTCGAGATGGACCTCGAGCAGATCGAGCTCGGCGGCTTCTCCCACTTCATGCAGAAGGAGATCTACGAGCAGCCCAAGGTCCTCCGCACCACCCTCCGCGGGCGCCTCGACCACAACGAGGGGCGCGTCATCCTCGGCGGCCTGGCCAGCTTCGCCAAGGAGCTCATCAAGGCCCGGCGCTTCATCCTCACCGCCCAGGGCACCGCCCTCCACGCCGCCATGATCGGCGAGTACCTCCTCGAGGACCTCGCCAAGATCTCCGCCGAGGTCGAGTACGGCAGCGAGTTCCGCTACCGCAACCCCATCATCGAGGAGAACACCGTCGTCGTCGCCGTCAGCCAGTCCGGCGAGACCGCCGACACGCTCTGCGCCCTCCGCGAGGCCAAGGACCGCGGCGCCATGGCCCTGGGCGTTGTCAATGTCGTCGGCTCCTCCATCGCCCGCGAGACCGACGCGGGCGTCTACCTCCGCGTCGGGCCCGAGGTCGGCGTCGCCAGCACCAAGGCCTTCACCGGCCAGGTCACCGTCCTCACCATGCTCGCCCTCTACATGGCCCGACGCCGGTTCATGTCGCCCGAGGTCTGCGCCCGCTGCCTCCGCCAGCTCGACGAGATCCCCGCCAAGGTCGAGCAGACCCTTGAGAGCGACTACCGCGTCCGAAAGGTCACCGAGCGCTATGTCGAGCGCGACAACTGGCTCTTCCTCGGACGCGGCTACAACTACCCCACCGCGCTCGAAGGCGCCCTCAAGCTCAAGGAGATCAGCTACATCCACGCCGAGGGCATGCCCGCCGCCGAGATGAAGCACGGCCCCATCGCCCTCATCGACGACGGCATGCCCGTCGTCTTCATCGCCAACAAGGGGCGCCAGTACGACAAGGTCATGAGCAACATCGCCGAGGTCCGCTCGCGCGGCGGGCATGTGATCGCCGTCGCCACCGAGGGCGACAACGACATCAAGAGCGTCGCCGAGGAGGTCCTCTATATCCCCGAGTGCGAGGAGTACCTCAGCCCCATCCTCGCCGTCGTGCCCCTCCAGCTCATGGCCTACCACGCCGCGGTGCTCCGGGGCCACGATGTCGACAAGCCCCGGAACCTCGCCAAGAGCGTGACGGTGGAGTAGCCCCGGCCGCCACCTCGGCCCGAGGTCACCGCCCCCCAAACCGCACCCGCGCCGTCACCGCGAAGTGGTCCGAGGGGTAGCGCCCGTCGCGGCTCTCGCGGTCGATAGTCGCCCCCAGCGCCTCGGCGCCGGGCGACACCAGGATGTGGTCGATCTTGTCGCCCGTCGTCGCGCCCGGCGCGAAGCCGCTGAAGGTCCCGACCTCCGTCGCGTCGGGGTGCAGCACGCGGAACGGGTCTTCCAGACGCGGCGGGGCGGGCGGGGCGTGCTCGGGCCAGGCATCGGGGTCGCTGGCGCGATCGACCTCGCCCCGGAGGTACCGAAGGGCCCGGTTGTCCTCGCCGGCGTTGAAATCCCCCATCAGGACCACGGGCTCGGCGGCGTGGGCGCGCCCGGCGATCCTGGCCGCGATCAGCTCCGCCGACCGCTCGCGCGACGGCTGGCTCTCGTGGTCCAGGTGGGCGTTGAAGACATAGAACCCGCGCCCGGTGGCCTTGTCGATGAGCCGGGCCCAGGTGCAGACCCGGGTGATGCGGTTGCCCCAGTGCGAGCTTGCGACGGTCTGCGGCGTGTCGCTGAGCCAGAAGGTCCCGGCCTCGTCGATCGAGAACCGCTCGGTGCGCACCAGGATCGGGGCGTACTCGCCGCGGGTCGCCCCGTCGTCGCGCCCGACGCCGATCTCGGCGTACCCGGGCAGGGCCTCTCCGATCTCATCGAGCTGGAACCGCAGGGCCTCCTGCAGCCCGATCACATCGGCGTCGAGGCGGGCGAGGAGCCCGGTGACCATGTCGCGCCGGTGGGGCCAGGCGTCGGGCCCGTCGTTGGCCGTGCCGTAGCGGATGTTGAAGCTGACCAGGGACAGCTCCAGCGCGGGCCCGCCGGCGCGGTTCTGGCCCGCGCGGGAGGCGAGGGCGGTAGGGATCAGCAGCAGCGCCAGGGGGAGGATGTAGATCAGCTTCATCGCCGGGACTCCTTGTCGCGAACGCCCGCCGCCGCCTCACCGTATCATGCGGACCGCGCTCGCGGGCGGAGGGTTGTATGGACTGGCAGATGGTACTGGTGGCGGTGACGCTGGTCGTGATGCTCGCCACGCTGGCGACGGGCCGGTTCGGCACAGACATCGTGATGATGGGGGTGCTGGGGGTGTTCCTGCTGACGGGGATCCTCACGCCCAAGGAGGCGTTCGCGGGGTTCTCCAACGCGGGCCTGCTGACGGTGGCGTTTCTGTATGTCGTCGCGACGGGCCTGCAGGAGACGGGGGCCATGAGCCTGCTCACGCAGAGGTTCCTCGGGCGCCCGCGGACGACGCTGCAGGCCCAGGCCCGGATCGCCGGGCCGGTTGCGGTCCTGAGCGCGGTGCTGAACAACACCCCGATCGTGGCGATGTTCATGCCCGTCATCCGCGAGCTCTCGCGACGGGCGCAGATCCCGGCCGGCCAGCTCTTCATGCCGCTCTCGTTCGCGGCGATCCTCGGCGGCTGCTGCACGCTGATCGGGACGAGCACGAACCTGGTGGTGTACTCGCTGATCAACACGCACAACGCCGAGCACCCCGACGCGCCCCTGGAGACGATGGGCCTGTGGACGCTGGCGCCGGTCGGCATCCCGATCGCGGTTGTCGGCATCGCGTACATGCTCCTCTTCGCCCGGCGGCTGCTGCGGTCCGGCGACCGTGGCGAGGCCCCCGCCGAGGAGATGCGCCAGTATGTGACCGCCATGCGAGTGGAGCCGGGCGGCGCGGCGGTGGGCAAGACCATCGAGCACGCCGGGCTGCGCCACCTGCCGGGGCTGTTCCTGACGCGGATCGACCGGGCGACGGAGACCGTCGTCGCCGTGGGGCCCGACGAGGTGCTCCGCGAGGGCGACACGCTGGTCTTCGCCGGGGCCCTCGAGTCGGTGGTCGATCTCCAGAAGCTCAAGGGCCTCACGCCCGTGACCGACGATGCCGAGCCCGAGCACTACCGGCCCAAGATGAAGCTCATCGAGGCGGTGATCAGCCAGGCCTCGCCGCTGGTGGGGCGGACGATCCGCGACGCGGAGATCCGCACCCGCTACGGGGCGGCGGTCATCGCGGTGCACCGCCTGGGGCACCGGCTGCGCGGGCGCATCGGCGACATCGTGCTGCGCCCGGGCGACACGCTGCTGCTCGAGGCCGAGCCGGGGTTCGAGAAGCGGTACCGGACCAGCGCGTCGTTCCACCTGGTGAGCACGCTGGAGGGCGCCGCGACGCCCCGCCACGACCGGGCGTGGATCGCGATCGCCGTCCTGCTGCTGCTGGTGATCTTCATGTCCGCCGGCGAGCTGCCGCTGGTCGGCGAGTTGCCCGAGGTCGTGGTGGCGATGGTGGCGGCGGGGCTGATGATCGTCTGCCGCTGCTGCACCGGGCCGCAGGCGCGGGCGGGGATCGAGTGGCCGGTCCTGCTTGTCATCGGGACCTCGTTCGGTCTGGGCAAGGCGATGGAGGTCTCGGGTCTCGCGGGGTACGCGGCCCACTTTGTCGCCGAGGCCGCGGGCTCGTACGGGCCCGCGGTGCTGCTGGCGCTGTGCTATGTGGTGACGCTCGGGTTCACGATCCTGATCTCCAACAACGCGGCGGCGGCGCTGATGTTCCCGATCGCGCTGGGCGTGGCGGGCGAGGCGGTCCTGCCCTTCATGCCGTTCGCATTGGCGATCGCGTTCGGCGCGAGCCTGGAGTTCATGACGCCGCTGGGGTATCAGACGAACCTCATGGTCATGGGCCCCGGCGGGTACCGGTACGCGGACTACCTCCGGTTCGGCGGCCCGCTGACGGTGCTGGCTGGGGTGACGGCGGTGACGGGCCTGTGCCTGCGGTATGGGCTTGGGTTCTGACCGAACGGCGGCGGCGTGCGCGGGCGGGTCTACATGGGGAAGAAGAGCTTCGCGGAGATGACGGTGACGACGAGTCCGATGATGTTGAGGGGCAGACCGACGCGGAGGTAATCGGTGAAGCGGTACCCGCCGGGGGCGAGGACCATGAGGTTGGTCTGGTAGCCGATGGGGGTGCAGAAGCTCGCGGAGGCCGCCATCATGATGGCCAGGGCGAACGGCTTGAGGTCGACGCCGAGGCGTTCGGCGATCGCGGCGGCGATGGGGAACATGAGCGCCGCCGCGGCGTTGTTGGTGATGACCTCGGTGAAGATGGTGGTCACGACATAGACCATGGCGAGGGTCAGGAGCGGGTTGCCCGACGCGAGCGAGACGAGGGAGTCGGCGATGGTCCTCGCGGCGCCGGTGTTGTCGAGGGCCTTGCCGAGCGCGAGGGCGGCGGCGATGGTGATGAGCACCTGCCAGTCCATGGCGCTTCGGGCCTGGGGCCCCGAGCAGCACCGGAGGATGAGCATGAGCCCGGCGGCGATGCCGGCGGCGTGGATCATCTTCAGCGGCCAGCCGAGCAGGTCCGAGAGGGTGGCGAGGGCGACCATTCCCACGAGCACGACCAGCGCGGCGACAGCGCGGTCGTGGCGCACGGGCGCAGAGTCGGCGATCTCGCTGACGAGGTAGAAGTCCCGCGAGTCGCGGTGCTGCTCGACGAACGAGGTCGGGGCCTCGAGCAGCATGGTGTCGCCGACATGGACCTGGATATCGCCGATCTTTCGGTCCTTGATGCGGACGCCGTTGCGGGCGACGGCGATGACGACCGCGTTGTAGATGGACCGGAAGCGGCCCTCGCGGATGGTCCGTCCCACGAGCGGGTTGGTGTTGGAGACGACGGCCTCGACGAGGCAGCGTTGGGGGTTCGGCGCGCCGAGCTTGACGATCTGGTCGGGCGCGGGCGTCAGGCCTCGGACCTTCCGCAGGTCCACCACCGACTCGAGCACCCCGACGAAGACCAGGCGGTCGCCGGCGTGCAGCGTCTCGTTGGGGCCGACTGCCGGGAGGAGCTGCCCGGCCCGTTCGATCTCGGCGAGGAACAGCCCGGGGAGCCCGCGCAGGCCGGCCTGCTCGATGGTCCTGCCGACGAGCGGCCCGGCGGGCTCGACGAGCATCTCCAGGGTGTAGGACTTGGCGTCGTCCTTGACGCTGAGCACCGGGTTGCGCGCGGGAAGCAGGAACCGGCCGACGAACACGAGGTACAGGAGCCCGACGATCATCGTCGGGATGCCGAAGACCGCGATGTCGAACATCCCCATGTCGGGCCGGCCGCTCGCCGACCACATGCCTGAGACCACGAGGTTGGTGCTGGTGCCGATCAGCGTCACGGTGCCGCCGAGGATCGCGGCGTAGCTGAGCGGGATCATGAGCTTGGAGCTGGAGAAGCCGTTGCGCCGGCACCAGTCCGTCACCACCGGGATGAGCATGGCGACGAGGGGGGTGTTGTTCATGAACGCGCTGACGAGCGAGACGGGGACCACCAGGCGGACCATCGCGGTGAAGAGGGACTTGGGCCGTCCGAGGACGCGCCTGCCGAGCCACTGCACCGCGCCTGTCTTCGTCAGGCCGCAGACCACGATGTAGAGCACCGCGACCGTGATCATCCCCTCGTTGGCCATGCCGTCGAGGGCCTCGCCCGTGCCCAGTATTTCCCTTGGCGAGAACAGACCCACGATCACCAGCAGGGCGACCGCGCTCAAGATCACGAGGTCCGAGCCGAACCTGGAGGTCATCAGAATCCCGAGCACCGCGAGCACGACGCCGACGGTGAACCACGCTTCCCAAGTCATGCTCGAGCTCTCCTGGGACCTGGGAGTTGGGGCGACGCAGAGGGAGTATCGGCAGTTCTCCCCGCGGCCCGACAACCCGGCTGGCGGGACGGCCGGCGCGTCGCCGGTCCTTGAGCGCGGCGGGGGGGCGCGGCACGGGGGTGCGGTCCGGGGGCGCGGGCCCTGGCCTGCGCCCTGCCGGCTCGGTCGCGATCGGCGCCGTCGGCCTGCGCGTGGCGCCCTGTCGGTGCTCTCGGACTGCCCTGCGCGGCCCGCCGCCGCCTGTTTCCCCCCGCTGACGCCGAACCGGGAACGGTTCCTGGCCGATAGGCGTACACTCCGGCAGCCGGCCTGGAGGGCTGGTCCGAGAACGCCCCAGAAGGAAGCCCGATCGTGAAAATCCTTGTGACCGGCGGCTCAGGGTTCATCGGATCGTACTTCATCGAGCGCCTGTCCTCCGAGGGTCACGAGCTGGTCATCCTCGACCTGATCGACCCCCCGGCCTGGTACCCCAGGCACACCTACAAGAAGGGCGATGTGCGCGATCCCGCGGCGGTGAAGCGGGCGATGGCCGGCTGCGACCGGGTGATCCACCTCGCGGCGGCGCACCACGACTTCGGGATCGAGCACGACACCTACTACGCGGTCAACGAGACGGGCAGCCGGGTGCTCTGCGACGGCGCCGACGAGCTGGGCGTGCGGGACATCACCTTCTACTCGACGGTGGCGGTGTACGGCGACGCGCCCGAGCCGCACCACGAGGACTCGCCCACCGCGCCCAACAGCCCCTACGGCGGGAGCAAGCTCAAGGGCGAGGCGGTGTTCCGGGCGTGGACCGAGAAGGGCGGCGGGCGCCGGGCCCTGATCATCCGGCCGACGGTGACCTTCGGCGTGCGGAACTTCGCGAACATGTACTCGCTGATCCGGCAGATCGCCAGCGGCAGGTACCTGGAGTTCGGCGAGGGCGGGAACATCAAGAGCCTGAGCTATGTGGAGAACATCGTCGAGGCGACGCTGTTCCTGCTGGGCAAGCCCGCGGGGGAGCTGGCGCCGTTCGAGGTGTTCAACTACATCGACAAGCCCGACCTGACGAGCCGGCAGATCACGCACGCGGTGTACCTGTCGCTGGGCAAGGGCGAGCCGCGGTTCACGATGCCGATGTGGGTGGGGCTCTTGCTGGCGCTGCCGTTCGACATCGTGATCGCGCTGACGGGCAAGAACCTGCCGATCTCGAGCGCGCGGCTGAAGAAGCTGTACGAGGTGCAGACCAAGTTCGAGGCCGACAAGCTGGCGAGGGCGGGCTACACGCCGCGGATCCCGCTGGTGGAGGGCATCGACAAGATGGTGAAGTGGTACCTTGCCGAGGGGAAGAACCAGACGGCCGAGTGGCACCAGCCGCCGAAGGATGTGGTGGTGGTGGCGGGGTGAGGGCGGGGGGCCGGGGCGGGTGGGGCTGGGCGCGCGGCGCCTTGTTCGAACGGCGGTGTTGATCGCGGGCGGTGTCGGAGGGGCCTTGCTTGATCGCAGGGCCTTCACTGCGCTGCGCTCCGTTCAGACCCTGGCACCCGGCTGGTTGATCGAGCGTTGGAGAGGGGGGAGTTGTCGGGCCCTCTGCCCGATCTTCTCCCTGTGCCACATCCTCACCCTCCGCCCAATCGTCTCCCTCTGCCCAATCCGCTTCGGCGGGGGGCGGGTATGGTGACAAGCCGCCGCCGTGGTCGGGGCTGTCGGGCGGGCCGGGGTCGTCGGTGTCGTTCGGGGTGGCTGGCGCGGCGCCGGCCATTCGCGCGATCTGGGCGGCGGCCTTGCGGATGGTCTCGGTGTGGGCGGGGGTGGTGGGCGCCTGGGCGGCGGTGTTCGCGAGGGTCTGGAGGGCGCGGGGGCGTGCGGCGGCGAGGATGAGAGCGCACTGGTAGTCGGCGATGGCGTGGAGGTTGTCGAGGACGGCCTGGGCGGTTGGGCCCCGGACCCAGTCGACGATGTCGGGGATGGCGATGCCCGTGAGCTCGGCGATGTCGGCGGCGCCGAGGGTGGGGTCGAGGAGGTGCTGGAGGAGCAGTTCGTCCATGGGGGGCATTGTGCGGCGCGCCGGGGGGGTGGCAAGGGGGGATGCGCGGATGTCCGCGATACAGCGCACAAGCGAGGACATCGGGGGCGAGATTGCGCACAGGAGTGGATGTAAGGGGGTGCTTACTTTGCGTCGGGAGCGCCGGGAGGGGGTGCGGGTTCGGCGGGTGGGGCGGCGACGCGGGGAGCGGCGGCGACTCGGGGTGCGGGGGGTGTGGGGGGGTAGGCGGTGGGGGCGGGCCTGGTTCAGGGCTTCGTCAGTTCGTCGCGCATGCCGTGACGGACATGCAGCACCCGCACGGTCTGCGCGTCGATGGTGAAGAGCACCCGGTAGCTGTGATGCAGCGCCCGCCGGAGCGTGCCCTGCGTGAAGTAGGCGCTTTCGGGGGCGGTCTCGAAGCGCTCGGGCATCGCGGCCATGCCGGCCAAGAGGGCCTCCAGCTCGTCGAGCCACCGCTGGGCGGCCGCGGGCGAGCCGTGCTCGGCAATGTAGGCGACCGCCTCCGCGATCTCCGTCTGCGCGCCGGTGGCGATGACGACGCGGTAGCGGCTCATCCGGTTCGGCGGAGTTTGCGGCGCAGGTCGGCGAAGAAGACCTCGGGCGTGGCTCCCGGATCGGCGCCGGTCTCGATCGCCTGCCAGCGCTCGGCGCAGATCCGGCCGCTCTCGGCGAGGTCGATCTCGTCGAGCAGCTCGATCATCCGCCGGTAGGCCGCGGCGTCCTGCACGACCAGCTCGGCGCCGTCGGGCAGGTGAACCACGATCGGGCTTCCCGTGCGGCGGAGCTCGTCGAGCTGCTCGTCGGAGATGTCGAGGTGCTTGGCCATGCGTGCTCCGGTCATCATACGGGAACGCCCGATGTCGGCCAAGCCCGCGATCGGCGGCCATGGCCACCGCCGTTGGGCGGGGATCAATCCTCCGGCACGGCGTCGCCGGTGGCGATCTGGCGGAACTTCTTGCGGAGGGCGTGGGTGATGGGGCCCTCACCGTCGGAGATCTTGTGGGACTTGGTGATGTGGCCCTTGCCGTCGTGCTCGAGGACCTCGCGGACGGCGATGATCTCGGCGGCGGTGCCGGTGAGGAAGACCTCGTCGGCGCCGAGCAGGTCGGCGATCCCGAACTCGCGCTCCTGGCACTGGTAGCCGAGCATGGGGCAGAGCTCGTTCTTGACGAAGCGGCGGGTGATGCCCTCGAGGATGCCGACCTCGCTGGGCGGGGTGAGGAGCTTGCCGCCCTTGATGATGAAGATGTTGTCGCCGGAGCCCTCGGTCACCCTGCCCTCGGTGTTGAGCATGATGACCTCGATGAGCTTGTCCTTGGCCTCGGTGATGCCGAGGGCCTGGGAGAGGTGGATGGCCTCGACCTTGGCCATGATGTTGTTGAGGTAGTTGAGGCTCTTGACGCGCGGGTCGAGGCAGGCGATGGGGGTCTTGGGCCGGTGGGCGAGGACGACGCGCATGCCCGCCTCGTACTGCTCGCGGGTGAAGAGGCTGATCTGGTCGGCGATGCAGACGATGCCGGCCTGGGGGCAGGTGAAGGGGTTGAGGCCGAGCGTGCCCTCGCCCCGGGTGACGACGAGGCGGATGTAGCCGTCGATGATCTCGTTGGCGGCGATGCAGCGGCGCATGATCTCGGTCATCTCGTCCGGGGTGACGGGGATCTCGAGGAAGAGCTGCTTGGCGCAGCCGTAGAGGCGGTCCATGTGCTGGCGGCACTTGAAGATCTTGCCGCGGTAGACGCGGATGCCCTCGAAGATGCCGTCGCCGTAGAGCAGCCCGTGGTCGAAGACATTCACCGTGGCCTGGCTCTTGGGGAGCATCCTGCCGTTGACATACACCAGCGGTCTGTCGCTGGCGGCCGTGCTCGTGGAGCGGGGCTGGGTGCTTGTCTGGGTCATCATGGGTTCCTCCGTGAGTAAGGAGCGGAGTATTCGTACCCGCATCGTACCGGTCAGGTTCGTGCCGGGCACCCGGCCCCGGCGGATGTTCCCCAGATGTTCGAGGCATGCCAGGGGGTTGCTAGGCCCGGAGCTCGGCGCCGAGGGCGGATCGGGCGGAGTCGACCAGAGTCTTCACCTGCGGGTCGACCTCCTCGTGGCGCAAGGTCCGATCATCCGCGCGGAAACGGAGGCGCAGGGTGACGCTCTTCTTGCCGGGGCCGGTCTGCTTGCCCCGGTAGGCCCCGACGAAGGCGAGGTGCTCGAGGAGCGGGGGCTGGGCCTTGTCGACCAGGCCGGCGAGCTGGGCCCAGGCGACCTCCTCGGCGACGACGAAGGAGAGGTCGCGCTCGATCGACGGGAAGGCCGGGAGGGTGTGGGTAAGGGCGCGGGGCGGGTAGAGGGCGACCAGCGCGTCGAGGTTCAGCTCGGCGCCGAGGACGGGGATCTCCAGGTCGTAGGCCTGCTGGGTCTGGTGGTTGATCAGGCCGAACGCGCCGAGGCGTTTGGCGCCGACGAGCACATCGGCGTACGCGTCGGGGTCGAAGGCGCTCTGGCAGGGGTTGGCGGGGTCGATCCGGACGCCGGTCTCGACGCCCGCGAGGGCGCGCACGACGGCCTCGATCGTCCCCCGCAGGAGGCGCACGCCCCGCTGGCGGTCCTCGGCGGTGCGTTTGCGTCCCTCGCCGGGGACATCCATGAGCAGGGTGAGGTTGCGGTTCTCGATGCCGTGGCGCCCGGGCTTGTCCGCTTCGGCGAAGACCGAGGAGATCTCCCACAGGCGCACGCCGCCGGGCTGCTCGACCTGGCCGTTCTGGTTGGTGCGGCGGCAGGCCAGGAGGCTGGGCAGGACGCTGGGTCGGAGGAACGGCTCGTGCTTGCGTCGTTCGTCGTCGACGGCGAGGAGCCGCAGGCCCGGGGGGAGGAAGGGCCTGGCCATGGCGTCGGTGACGAAGGTGAAGGTGACGGTCTCGTAGAAGCCCAGGCCGCCGAGGGCGACGCCGATGGCGCGGACGGCCGACTCGCTCTCCTGCGGGTGTCGGGCGACGATGGGCATGCGGTCGAGGATGGGGACGGCGTCGAGGCCCTTGGTGCGGGCGACCTCTTCGATGAGGTCGATCTCGCGGGTGAGGTCGTGGCGGAAGGGGGGGATGGTGCAGCGGAGGGCGCCCGGAGACGCGGGGGCGACGGTGATCTCGAGGCGCTGGAGGAGGTCTGCCTGCTCGGCGTCGGGGATATCGGTACCGATGATGTCGCGGGTGCGCTGGGTGCGGAGGGTGATGGTGGTGGCGGGCTTGAGGGGCCGGCCGTCGGCGAGGATGCCGTCGCAGAGCTTGCCGCCGGCGACCTCGACGAGCAGGGCCGCGGCCCGGCGGGCGGCGTACTCGATCTCGCGCGGGTCGACGATCCGCTCGAAGCGGAAGCCCGCGTCGGTGCGGATGGCCATGCGCCGGGCGGCCCGGCGGATGGTGACGGGGTCCCAGGTGGCCATCTCCAGCACGACATCGGTGGTGCGCTCGTCGACCTCGCTGTCGGCGCCGCCGATGACGCCGGCGAGGGACTGGGCCCGGGCCGTGTCGGCGACGACCAGCTCGTCGGCCTTGAGCGTGCGGTCCTTGCCGTCGAGGGTGCGGAGCTTCTCGCCCTCCTTCGCCCAGCGGATGGTCAGCGAGTGGCCGGCCAGCTTGGCGAGGTCAAAGACATGGCAGGGGTGGCCGAGCTCGAAGGTCAGGAAGTTGGTGACATCGACGACATTGTTGATGGAGCGCTGGCCGACGGCCGCCAGCAACTCGACCAGCCAGGCGGGGCTGGGGCCGACCCGGACGCCCCGGATGACCTGGGCGGTGAAGAGCGGGCAGACCTCGGGGGTCTGGTTGCGGAGCGTGAGGGCCGAGGAGGCCGGGCCGCCGGTGCGGGCCGGCTCGGCCCACTGGGGCCTGACGAGCGCCCGTCCGGTGCCGGCGGCGACCTCGCGGGCGAGGCCGAGCTGGCTGAGGCAGTCGCCGCGGTTGCTGGTGATCTCGACATCGAGCAGGGTGTCGCCGGAGTCGAGCCTGGTCTCGGACTCGATGGGGAACCCGGCGGCGGTGAGGACGCGCTCGGCGAGTTCGGCGGTGACATCCCCGGGGGAGAGGTAGCGGTTGAGCCAGCGGATGGAGCAGTTCATGGGACCAGAGGATAGGGGGGCGTCCGGGGCGTCCGAGGCCCCTCCCCCGAGCCCGCCCCGTGGGCCGACTCCCCGGGCACCCCGCCCGGGGCACTACACTCGGGAGATGTTCCACCCCCGCGCCATTGCGCCGATTGTCCTCGCAGGGCTCGTACTCGCCGGCTGCTCCTCCACCCCCGCGGTCCGGCCCGAGCCCGAGCCGGCGGTGCTGGCGGACCGGGCGCCGGCCGACTTTTCGCTCGGGATCACGGTGCTGAGCCCGGCGAGCGACCCGGCGCAGATCGACGCGACCCCGCGCCCGCAGCGTCCGGCGCGGTACATCGTGGAGCCCGACGGGGTGCTGCGGGCGGCGATCGGGCCCGGGGCCACGCCGCGGGTGTACCCGGGGCGGACCCGCCAGCTCGACACCGAGCAGGTGCAGCGGCTGTGGCGGCTGGCGTCGAACACCGGGCTGCTCGACGGCGACACGCTGACGCAGATCGACAACACCGAGACCTTCTTCCCCAGCCGCGAGCGAACCACGGCGCTGGTCCAGATCCGCCAGGGGGGCGAGGGCCGGCACTTCGCGGTGCGGCTGCCGGTGGGGGACGCGGAGAGCCCGGCGGTGCTCCAGCTCATCGACCAGCTCGCGGAGCTGGCGTGGGTGCCGGAGTAGCGGCGGCGCGGCTTCCGGTGGCACGGCTCTCCGAGCCGTGCGGACCGAGCGCCTGGCCCGGTACCATGGGGCGATGCATATCGCCCGCAGCTCCATCGCCGCGTCGCTGGCCCAGATTCTCGCGGCGATTGTGCCTTGCTCTGCGGCGACGCAGATCCCTCCCGCGCTGGCCGAGGCGATCGAGGTCATCCGCGCCTCGGCGCTGGATGCCGACCGGCTCGACTGGGATGCGCTGGGCGCGGAGATCGTCGCGCGACTGGGTGAGGACGCGACGGCGGACGCGTACCGCCTGGGCGCGCTCGAGGCGTACGCCGATCCCCACGCGTCGTACCTGTCGGCCGAGCAGATGCACGCGTGGCAGACCGCGCCGCCCGCCGAGCCGGACGACGAGCCGGACGCGCCGGTTGAGGATGAGCCCCCGGTCCAGCCGGCGGTCCCGGCGGCGCCGTGGGGCGAGCTGCTGCCCGGCGGCGTGGGCTACCTCGGCCTGCCGCCGTGCGTCACCGGCGAGCCCGAGCAGCTCCAGGCCTACGCCCGAACGCTGCGAGAGCTGATCGTCTCGCTCGACGCCCGCGGGGCCACGGGCTGGGTCGTGGATCTGCGTTTGAACGGCGGCGGCAACATCTGGCCCATGCTCGCGGGTCTGGCCCCCCTGCTCGGCGACGGGCCCGTCGCGACCTCCATCGGGCGCGCCCCCGGTGGGGGGCCTGCCGTCGCCACCACCGGGCTGGAGGGCGACGACGCGTGGCTCGACGATGGGGGCGGGCGGAGCACCCAGTTCACCCTCGCCTGGGATGGCCCGGGGGTTGGGCCGGCCCAGGCCCGGTCCCGGATCGGCGTGCTGCTCGGGCCCTGGACGATGAGTTCCGGCGAACTGGTGGCCGTCGCGCTGGCGTCACGGGAGGGGACCCGCTCATTCGGCGAGCCCACGGCGGGCCTGACCACGGCGACGGGCCATTTCCCGCTTGCCGACGGCTCGGTGCTGGTCCTGCCCGTGTCCCGGATGGCGACGGTCGGGGGTCCCGCGATCGTGGGCGCGATCCAGCCCGATGAGCCGGCGCCCTTTGGCGACTGGCCGCGGGTTGATGATGAGCCTGTGCGGGCGGCCCTGGAGTGGCTGGGGGCCCCGGCTGCGGGCGATGCAGGGGCGGGGCACTAGTAAAGCAACGATCGTTTCTTTGTCGATTGACATGGAAACGATTCTTTCGTAGCATGGGGATGAAGGAAAGCGGTACCCCTCATGCCCCGGCGAGTCACTGGCGAATATCGGACCTTGGAGACCTCGGGCGGGCCCGTGCGGGCGTTCGTGCCGCTGCCACTCCCACCGCGCGATCCGGCGATGGTGGTGGAGGGGGCGCTGGCGGGGCTGCATGGCGAGGCGTTGGCGGCGTTGGGTCGGCTGGCGGTGGCGGGGCGGATGGTGCCGAGCACGGGGTGGTTTCTCTACGGGTTCGTGCGCAAGGAGGCGGTGATCTCGTCGCAGATCGAGGGGACGCAGGCGACGCTGCGGGATGTGGCGGTGTTCGAGGCGACCGAGCGGGCCGAGCACCCGGAGGATGTGGAGGAGGTGTGCAACTATGTCCGCGCGCTGCAGCACGCGCGGGCGAGGCTGCGCGAGGGCGAGCCGATCGGGACGCGGTTGCTGTGCGAGGCGCACGAGCTGCTGATGCGCGGCGTGCGGGGCGGGGAGTCCGAGCCGGGGACGGTCCGGACGGAGCAGAACTGGATCGGGGGGAGCACGCCGGCGACGGCGAGGTTCGTGCCCCCGCCGCCGGAGGAGGTGCCGGGGGCGCTGGCGGCGTTGGAGGCGTGGATCGGCGCCGACGACCCGCTGCCGGCGCTGGTGCGGGCGGGTGCGGCGCACGCGCAGTTCGAGACGATCCACCCGTTCCTGGACGGCAACGGGCGTATCGGGCGGTTGCTGATCACGCTGCTGCTGGAGCGGTGGGGGCTGCTGGGCGAGCCGCTGCTGTACCTGAGCTACGCGTTCCGGCAGCGCCAGCCGGAGTACTACGCGAGGCTCTCGGGCGTGCGGGCGCATGGGGATTGGGAGCGGTGGGTGGCGTTCTATCTGGAGTGCGTGCGCCGGGCGGCCGACGACGGTGTTGGGCTCGCGGCCGCCCTCTTCGAGCTGCACAGCGCCGACCGGCGCCGGGTGCTGGTCGATCCGGCGTCGACGGTGTCGGCGGCGCGCCTGGTGGACCTGCTGCCCCAGCACCCGGTGGTGACGGTGCCGATGGTGGCCGAGCTGCTGGGGGTGACGGCGCCGACGGCGCGGAAGGCGATAGAGATCGCGGAGGGGGCGGGGGTGCTGCGGGAGACCAGCGGGCGGGAGCGTGATCGGGTGTACAGCTACCACGCGTACCTGCGTGCGCTGACGGGGGAGGGCTGAGGGCGGGATTCGGCGGATCAGAGGATCTGTTTGTCCCGAAGTGACGGGTGTGAAATTTGGCGCGAAGGGGAAGCCTGGGTCAACCCCCGGTAGAATGGGGTGGAGCACCGTGCGCCCCACCGAGGGCCGGTCGCCCGCAAACACCCAGCAGGAGATCGATATGAAGCGCAACCGCATGTTCTCGCTTGTCGGGACTGTCGCTGTGATGGCTTGTTCGGCGTTCGCCCAGCAGGGCGGTCAGCCCGAGCTCCCTCCCGGGATGACGATGGAGCAGATGGAGGCGTGCGTGCTGGCGGCGACGCCGGGCGAGATGCACGAGTTCCTGGCCGAGGGCACGGGCGTCTGGAAGGGCCAGTGCACGATGTGGATGACCCCGAGCGCCGAGGCGATGCAGAGCGAGTGCACGACGACCATCACGCCGATGATGGACGGGCGCTTCGTCAAGTGCGAGACCGAGGGCGAGATGCCCGGCATGGGGGCGTTCAACGGCTTCGGGCTCTACGGCTTTGACAATGTGTCGAAGAGCTTCCAGGGCACCTGGATCGACAGCTCCGGCACGGGCATGATGATGGGCACCGGCGAGCTGAACTCCGAGGGCGACACGATCACCTGGACCTTCAAGTACAACTGCCCGATGACCAACAAGCCCGCGATCTTCCGCGAGGTCGAGCGCCGCACGGGCGAGGACACCATGACCCTGACCATGTACGGCCCGGCCCCGGACACGGGCAAGGAGTACAAGGTCATGGAGATCAAGTACACCCGTACCTCGAAGACCGCCAGCGCGGACGCGGGCCGCTGAGCACGGGGACGCAACCCACAGGTTCGCAGCGACCGCCCGCCCGGGCGGTCGTTTGCTTTTGTGTCGGGATCGCCCTCAGGCGCAGCCCAGCGGCCAGAGGTTCAGGAACGCGAGCACATCCTGCACATTGATGTCGTCGTCGTGGTTGACATCGGCGTCGTCGTCGCCGGCGGCCCAGGCGTTGAGGAACACGAGGAAGTCCTGGGTGTTCACGGCCCCGTCGCTGTTGAAGTCGGCGGTGCAGTACCCCTCGGGGATGAGCAGCAGTTCGAGGGCGTCGGCGTAGGAGTCGTTGTCGGCGCCGGCGTGGCGGGTGCCGGCGAGGTGGAACTCGATGTGGCGCGTGCCGCGGGGGACGGTGAGGAACGACCCGACGCGCTCCCACTGGCTCGACAGGGTGCCGAGCCGTTGGGTCTGGTCGATGACGGTGAACCGCTCGCTGAGGAAGGTGAGCCACACCTCGGGCCTGTCGCTCCCGGCGTAGTCCTTGAGCGTGGCGCCGAAGCGGACGCGCCAGAGGCCTTCGTCGATCTGGTACCTGAGCTCGGAGATATCGGCGCGCTGCACGGCCTCGCCGTACTCGCTCTCGCCGGCGCACACGCCGCCGACGGCGAAGAAGCGCGAGCCCTCGGCCGGCTGGGTCCCCGAGCCGCAGTCGTCGGCGCCGAGGGACTCGAGCGGCTCGTCGAGGACGGTCCATCCGTCGGCGCCGCTCTCGGCGCCGGGGTTCTCGAGCAGGTTGTCCGAGCCGGACCAGGCTCCGGTGGTGAACGAGGCCTCCTCGGACCAGCCGCTCCACTCGAGGCCCTGATCGCGGTAGCGGACGCGCCAGGCGTAGGAGCGGTTGGGCTCCAGGGCGCGGATCTCGGCGCGCGAGACATCGGGGTCGGCGACGGTGTTGACGCTGTAGTAGCCGGTCGGGGGGCCCGACGCGTCGGGCGGGCTGTACCAGTTCTCGAACCTGACCCACTCGTCGGCGGCGGGGCTGGTGTAGTCGCCGGGGGTGGCGGTGATCTGGAAGTGGCTCTCCCAGTGGTCGTCGCCGTCGGCGTCGGCGAAGGGCGAGGCCCGCAGCGTGAGCAGGTCGGGCGGGAGGTCGGTCTGGCCGTCGGCGGGGAAGATGGCGGCGGGCGTCGCCGGGGGGGTGTTGAACATGCGGACGGTGATCTCGTCGATCAGCTCGTTGTCGCGCTCGACGAACTCGTTGCCGAGGCTGTAGCGCTGCACGCGGAACCGGGGCGTGTCTCCCGCCTCGACATCGACGACGACGAAGCCGTACTCGGGGGTGGAGTACTGGAACTCGGGGTAGTCGCGCTGGGCGTACTCGCCCCAGTAGTCGGGGTTGCCCTCGCCGCTGGCGACATTGATCCAGAGGTGCCGGTGGTCGCGGCTCTGCCCGCGGGAGTAGCCGTGGGTGTGCCCGAAGAAGTGGACGCTGGGCTTGCCGGTCTGCTCGGTGAAGGCCTCGAGGCGGCCGACGATCTCGCCGGTGTAGTCCAGCTCGCCGGGGAGCCAGAGCTCGCTCTTGAACGGGTGGTGGAGCTGGGCGAAGACGAAGTCGATGTCGTCGTCCGCGCCGGCGTCGGCGAGCACGCCGTCGAGCCAGTCGAGCTGGGCCTGCACGCGGTACCCGCCGTTGGAATCCAGCCCGATGACGCGGACATTGGAGTAGTCGGTCCAGTACCAGTGCTCGAGGTAGCCCTGCGTGCCGTTCTCGGGGAGGTGGAAGTAGTCGAAGTACCAGCGGGCGTCCTGCTCGTGGTTGCCGGCGACGGGGTAGAGCGGGACATAGTGGAGCAGGCTCTCGGTTTCGTCGAAGAACTCGGTCTTCCACTCGGGGTAGTTGTTGCCGTTGTCGACGACATCGCCCGCGAGGACGGCGAAGGCGAGCTGGTCGGCGAGGTCGCCGCCGTAGGTGGCGGCGAGGTGGCGGATGATCCCGTCGTTGACCGTCCCGAGGAGCTGGTCGTCGTTGGACCAGTCGGTCTGGGTGTCGGAGACGGCGACGAAGCGGAAGGGCTTCTCGGCGGCGGCGACGGGCGGGGTGCGGAACCAGAAGACCTCGCTGGTCTGGGCGCCGGTGCTGACGCGGTAGTAGAAGCGGGTGTCGGGCGAGAGCCGGTCGATGCGGGCCGAGTGGATGCGCCGGGGGCCCTCGCTGGGGATCGAGTTGCCGGTCGCGGTGCGCCCGAGGTCGCCGGTGGGGCCGAACTCGACGGTGCTGTCGCTGCCGCTGTCGGACTCCCAGACGATCCACGCCGAGGTCGTCGTGACATGCTGGACGAACGGGCCGACATAGAAGTCGGTGACCTGCGCTGGGCCGGTCGGCGCGTCTTGGGCGCGGGCCGGCGCCACGAGGATCAGGGCGCAGGTGAGAGCGGTGTACAGATGGCGCATGGTCGGTTCCTCGGCGGGGGAAGGGCCACTCTATCTTGTGCCGGGGCGGGGGATTGGGCGTGCGGGTGGGCGCGGGCGCCGGGGAGGGAGGTTAACCGAACCTTTGCGCTGCGCGCAGGGCTTGGGCCTATCGTCCGGGCGATGAGCACGCCGGGCATCATCGTCGGCATCGATCTGGGCACGACCAACAGCCTGGTGGCGGTGTACGACGAGCGCGGCCCGCGGACGATCGACGACGCGCAGGGGCGGGCGCTCCTGCCCAGCGTGGTGCGGTTCGAGGTGGGCGCGGACGGCGCCGTGCGCACGGTGGTGGGCGTCGACGCCGCCGAGCGGGCGGTGGAGTTCCCCACGACGACGGTGTCGAGCGTGAAGCGGCTGATGGGGCGATCGCTGGCGGACGCGGCGGAGGATGTGCCGTATCTGTCGTACAAGATCGTTGCCGGGGAGCACAATACGGCGAGGGTGGAAATACCAAGGGACGAAGGCACGGAGCGACGGAGCGACGAAGGGGCAAGGCCCTCGGAAGGCGAGCCCTCCGTCGCTTCGTCGCTTCGTCGCTCCGTCGCTCAGCCTCCCCGCGTCGTCTCGCCGCAGGAGGTCTCGGCGCTGATCCTGCGGGAGCTGGCGGATCGTGCGAGCGCGGCGTTGGGGCAAGAGGTGCGCAGGGCGGTGGTGACCGTGCCGGCGTACTTCGACGATGCCCAGCGCCAGGCGACGCGGGACGCGGGGCGCTTGGCGGGGTTGGAGGTGGTGCGGATCGTCAACGAGCCCACGGCCGCGGCGTTGGCGTACGGGCTTGGGCTGGGCGAGAAGCGCGAGCCTCGGACGGTCGTGATCTTCGATCTGGGCGGCGGGACCTTCGATGTGTCGGTGCTGCGGATCACGCCGAACCCCGACCCGGGGGCCACGCCGGACCAGCCGGCGTTCTTCCAGGTGCTCTCGACGGCGGGGGACACGCACCTTGGGGGCGACGACATCGACCATGCGCTGGTGCGGATGCTGGCGGGGCGGATGCGGGCGGGGTTGGGGCTCGGGAGCGAGACAGGGGGGGAGGCGGGGGGGGATCCGTTGGCGGGGCTGGATCCATCGACGCGTCGGGCGCTCACGCAGTTTGCGCAGGCGATCAAGCACAGGCTCAGCGAGGAGCAGCGCGCGTCGGTGCGGATCGATGTGGCGGCGCGTGGGGTCTTCGAGACGACGGTGACGCGCGGGGAGCTCGAGGGCATGATGGCCGGGTGGGTGGACCGCGCGATCGAGTGCTGCCGGCGGGCGGTACGGGAGGCCGGACTTTTGCCCGGCTCGGAGAGCCGGACCACCTTGACTCACGGCTCGGAGAGCCGTGCCACCACGGCGCAAGGCTCGGAGAGCCGTGCCACCATCGACGCGGTCATCATGGTCGGCGGCTCGACGCGGATCCCGCTGGTGCGCCGGCGGGTGGGCGAGTTCTTCGGGCTCGAGCCGTACACGGCGCTGGACCCCGACCGGGTCGTCGCGCTGGGCGCGGCGGTGCAGGCGGGGATCATGTCGGGTGTGGCGAAGGGGGCGCTGCTGCTCGATGTCATCCCGCTCTCCCTGGGCATCGAGACCGCCGGCGGGGCGGTCGCCAAGCTCATCGTCGCCAACAGCACGGTGCCCGCGCGCGCGACCGAGCGGTTCACCACCAGCGTCGACGGCCAGACCTCCATCAAGATCCATGTGCTCCAGGGCGAGCGGGAGATGGTCGAGCACTGCCGGTCGCTGGGCGTGTTTGACCTGCGGGGTCTGCCGCCGATGCCGGCGGGGGTGCCGCAGCTGGAGGTCGAGTTCCTCGTCGACGCCGGGGGCGTGCTCCGCGTGACGGCGATGGAGAAGCGGACGGGCAGGCGTGCCGAGCTGCAGGTGGTGCCCAACCACGGGCTGACGCGCGAGGAGGTTGACCGGATCGAGGCCGAGAGCTTCCGGCACGCGCGGGAGGACATGCAGCAACACCGCGTGGTGGATCTGATCGTCAACGGCCGGCTCGACCTCAAGTGGATCGGGGAGCAGCTCGACCGGCACGGGGCGGCGCTGGAGCCGGGCTACCGCGCGTCGCTGGGGGCCAAGCGCGACCACCTGATCGGTCTGATCGCCCGGGCCGAGGCGGACTGGCGCAGCGCCGACGCCGACGAGCTCTACCGGGCCAAGCACGACCTGGATACCTCGAGCGTGCGCCTGCAGGAGGTTGCGATCGCGGCGTCGCTGCGCGAGGGGTAGCGCGGTGGCTAGCCGGCGGGGTCAAGGTCTGATAACAGGCGGTCGGCCCGCACCATCCTCCCCAGGCCGCGTGATCGCGGAGGGGGCGGGGGCGCCCGGCGGATTGGCGTGCACCGGGGGGGCTCGGGATTGCGATGCTCGTGGTATCGCCGCCACGAGGAGAGACCGCATGCCCCGCACGACCATCCTGCACGCTGTCGCCGGCGCTCTGGGGGCGTCGACCGCGGCGTGGGCGCAGAGCGAGAACGCCCTGACCGACCCTGGCTTCAGCGGCACGATCGCCGAGGTGACCACCTGGCGTGCGAATGTCGAGGGGCCTGGGGTGTGGTACGGGCACAACTTCGCGGTGGACGCCGGCGTTGCGAAGCTCACGCTGGAGGCGACGAACTGGCAGGGGCGCGGGCTCCTGCAGGCGGTGGCGATGCCCGCGGCAGGGACCTTCAGCCTCGGGCTCGAGACCAGCTACGAGGACTATTACACGCAGCTGCACTACTGGCACATCCTCGCGGCCAAGTCCGACGCGTCGATCACGCTGACCTACCAGAACATCCTGTACGCCTTCTCCAACCCCAAGGCCGTGAGCGTCTACAAGGAGTACTCGCGGTCGGGCGAGGAGGGCAACCCGTGGCATGCCTTCGAGGGCGAGTTCACCGTGACGCCCGAGATCGCCGAGGAGTACGACTACCTGGTCTTCCTGTTCGTCGCGTCCATGAACCCGGGGCAGCACGCCTATCAGGACAACTTCGTGCTCGATCTCTCCCGGCTCTCGGATAGCTCTGGCGGCGCCGGGCTCGCCGGCAGCACGACCAGCTCGTTCGAGTACGGCTCGAGCCCGTTCTGCAACGACCTGAACGGCGACGGGCGCCCTGACCTGTTCATCTCGGGCTCCTCGCCCAGGCTCTTGATCCAGACGCCCAACCAGGCGTTCAACGCCGGCTCGTTCTCGTTCAGCGATGTGCGGCGTCAGTGCGGGCTCGTCGACCTTGATAACGACGGCGATCTGGACCTCTGGGCGTCGAACTCGCCGGACTGGTACACCGCCGCGGCGTTCTGGAACAACGGGTCGGCCTCGTTCACCCGCCAGACCGCCTCCGCGCTCGGGTTCACGGAGCCCTCGAACAACGAGGGGCTCTGCCTGGCCGATGTCGACCGCGACGGCTGGTGCGACATCATCCAGTGCTCGGAGAACGGGTACTTCGCGGGGCTCTACGCGCCGCCCGGGCCGGGGGCGATCGCGCCGACCATCACGAGCGCGGACAGCGCGGCGCTCGGCCTCGACGGGCTCGGGGCGGCGGGCAACGGCGACTATGTCTCCTCCGGCGATGTCAACAACGACGGGTACACCGACTTCTTCTACCACTACGGCGGGGGTCGGTTCTTCCTCTCCCAGGGCGACGGGACCTTCGCGGAGCAGACCGGGGCGATCGCCGTCACCACCGGCGAGAACGACAAGTTCGGCTCGGCCTGGGGCGATTACGACAACGACGGCGACCTGGATCTCTTCGCCGCCCGGCTGGACGCCGGGCAGCCGTGCGCACTGTTCCGGCAGAACGCCGGCGGGTCGTTCAGCGAGGTGGCCTCGGCGGCGGGCATCACCACGACCGCCGGGCACCGGTCCGGGTGCTGGGGCGACTACGACAACGACGGCGACCTGGACCTGTGCGTCGTGGGGGCGAACGGGTCGGCGCACCTGCTCTACGAGAACCAGGGCGACGGCACCTTCGACGAGACCACCCTGCCGGTCACCGGCGAGGGGTCCGACGCGGTGTTCGCCGACTACGACAACGACGGCGACCTGGACCTGCTGCTCAGCCGCATCGGCGCCGGCCCGCTGCTGCTGGAGAACTCCACCGACACCGACCGGTACCTCAAGGTCCGGGTCGTCGGGCTCGGCGACGGCGGGACCAACCGCGCCGGCGTGGGCGTGCGCGTGGAGGTGTACTCGGCGGGCGGCACGCTCCTCGGCCGACGCGATGTCGGCGCCATGCGGGGCTTCGCCGGCCAGGAGCCGCTCTGGCTGCACTTCGGCGGCGTGAACCCGGCGACCGGCTACGCCGTCAAGGCGTACTTCAACAACGGGCTGGTGAGCCAGTCCGTGGTTCCCGGCGCCGCGAGCACCACCATCGGCTCGACCACCATCCCGCAGATGGTGACGATCACCGAGGGGCAGAGTCAGCTCCAGGTGGTCGAGTGGCAGGAGACCGATCCGAGCCAGTGATCGGGTTGACGGGGGCGGGCACGGCGCGAGTCTGAGCAGCTGCGGCGGGTCCGGGTGCGCCCGCGCCTCCGGGGGAGCCGGTGGACGGTCCGCGCCGTGGTCCGGGGTGATCCGGACGAACCTGTTCGTGAGGGGAGAGAGCGACCTGTGCCGCTGACCCGGGGAGCGGGGGGCGCCGGGTTCACGGGGCGCAAGAAGAAGGCCCCGGGGTTGCGTTCCCGGGGCCTTGCGTGTCTTGGATCGGGGCGGTGTGGTCAGGCGGCGCGGGGGCCGTCGTCGTTGAACCAGCCGCCGTTGACCAGCGAGAGCGCATCGTCGAGGCGGTGCTGCACCCGGTCGAGGGCGTGCTCGACTTCGCGGACCGCGTCCACCGAGTCGGTGAGCCGGAGCTGGAATCGACCCTCTGCCTGGCGGGCCCGCGGGAACGGGATCGCATCGGATTCAAGCGGGTCGAAACCCCTGAAGAGCCTGAGCTTGGGCACGGCACACCTCCCTTCGGTGAGCTAACCATCGGATCCAGGCATGGAGGAAGATGAACGAGGGGGTTCAAGACCCTTCGGCATGCTCTATGTGGGTAGACCCCAACCGCGCAACTCCCGCGCATCCCCCCAGCTTGGCGCAGTTATCGCCCAAATAGGCCGATCTTTCGGACCGCTCGAGGCCCGCGGCGTCAGGCTCTCGGACTCTTGGGCCCGGTGGCATGCGGATCGACGCGGACGCCGATCCGGTTCTCGGTGCCTCGGAGGAGGCGCCCGAGGTTTGCCCGGTGCTTGACCACCACCACCGCCGCGAGGAGGCCGACGGCTCCATAGAAAGGTCCCGCGGCGGCGTGGCGGGCTGGAGCGTCCGAGAGCGCTTCGACCGTCACCCACAGCCCTGCCGGCAGGCTCAGCGCCGCTATGCAGGAGGCGAGGCTCACATACTTGCTGAGCTTGGCGACGACCAGCCAGGCGGCGAAGGCGCCCAGGGCCGGCCAGGTCAGGAGGGGGTAGATCCCGAGCAGGGCCCCGAAACCTGTTGCAACACCTTTCCCGCCCTTGAACCCGATCCAGGGGCTGAACATGTGCCCCAGGATGGCCGCCGCGGCGCAGGCGACCCAGAGCAACGCCTCGCGGGCCGGCGGGTCGGGGCGACCGACCAGGCCCGAGGCGAGGCCCGCGCCGAGGGTGGGGAGGAGCCCCTTGAGCACATCGAGGGCGAAGCAGGCGAGCCCCGGCCCCCGGCCGAGCACGCGCCAGACATTGGTTGCGCCGATGTTCCCCGAGCCGTGCTCGCGGATGTTGACCCCCTTGGCGCGGGCGATGAGCAGGCCGAAGGGGACGGAGCCGGAGAGGAAGGCCAGGGGGATGGCGACCACGAGCGCGAGCATGAGAGGAGATTAGACCGGTTTGCGGGGGGCCGCACCTGGGCCGGGTGGGGCGGGGCGGGGTGAAGGCGGGTTGCCGGATCCGAAGCTTCGCAGAGCCTCAGCTTCGGCTTCCGTGCGCGATGGGGTGGGCCCCGAGCTTGGCGAGCAGGTCGGCCCACACCTGGTCGGGCGTGCCGCGGGCGTCGACGACGAGGTAGCGGTCGGGCTCGTCTCGGGCTTGGTCGAGGTACCCCTGTCGAACGCGTGCGTGGTAGGCGTCGCCCTTGGCTTCCATGCGGTCGGCGAAGAGCGACATGGTGGGGTCGGGCTTGCGTCCCTTGGTCTGCTGGCCGGTCATGCGGGCGCTGGCCAGCTCGGTGTCGATATCGAAGAGGATGGTGACATCGGGCCAGAGCCCGCCGGTGGCGGCCTGGGCGGCGGCGCGGATCTCCTCGGGGCGCAGCCCGCCGGCGGCGCCCTGGTAGGCGAGGGTGCTGGAGACGAAGCGGTCGGCGATGACGAGCTTGCGGGCCTTGAGGGCGGGGCGGATGAGCTCGTCGACCAGCTCGGCGCGGCTGGCCATATAGAGGAGCATCTCGCAGCGCAGGCCCATGTCGTCGTGGGCGGGGTTGAGGAGGACCTCGCGGATCCGCTCGCCGGTCCGCGTGCCACCGGGGTCGCGGACCATGACCTTGGGGACGGCGTGGCTGTCGCACTCGGCGGCGAACCGTGCGAGCTGGGTGGACTTGCCGGAGCCGTCGGGTCCGTCGAAGACGACGAACTTCCCGGCGAGGCGTTTGAGCCAGGCGGTGTCGGGGTTCGGGGTGTGTGGGCTGGCGCTGGCCACGGTGCTGGACATCCCTGTCGCGGTGCTCGCGGGTCGAGTGTAGCGGCCCGGGCCGCGCGACGCCCCTCACTCTGAGCGACGACACCGCTCCGCATCAGCACGCGGCCGCAGGCACCGGGATGTACCGGATCTCGGCGGGTTGGCTGGGCGGAGGTTCGTGGTCTCTCAGCGGCCGTTTGTCCGGCGCAGGTCGAGTGGTGTGCGGACGAGCCTGGCCAGTCGGGCATTCCGTTCGAGCAACTCCCGAATCTCGCGCACCGCGGCCTTACGGTCGGCCTTGATGGGCTTTCGACGGTAGGGACTCACCGGGGTACCCTGTGGGCGTTGTTGTTCTGAAGTCACCGACATCGGAACCTCCGCGTGACAGGTCATCGGATACACCGACCAACCCTGTCAACAGAATCTAGGCGATGATCGCCCAGATGGTTCGGGTAATCCCCTGGGTAATCTCCTTCTGCATCCAGAATGCCACTCGTTTGGCAGCGCTGTTGCGGCCCCGGAGATCGAGCGCAGCAACATACCGGGCTCGGAACACCTCCAGCTCCGCCTCATCCGCGGTCTCCATATCCGCGAGGCCCAGGACGGCTTCAACCGTCTCCTCTGGCAGATTGAGGCTCTGGCTTGCGGTACCGAGTTCCTCCTCATCGATGCTGTCCGACTCTCCGCCGGGCTTGCCCGGTCCCTCGAGCTTGGCCATTGGCGCGAGCACACACTGGAGTGATCGCACGAAGCTCTCAAAGCTCAGGCCGACGAGCAGCGCCAAGACCGCTGCCGCGCACAGCTTGAGCATCACGAGCAGCGGAAGACCCCGGAAGATAGCGGGGAACAACGCCCCCCAATCGACCTTGTAGAGACCTGCAACAAGCAGCCCTGCCAGGGTTGTGGTCAGCGTGACCAACTGGCGTTTGCGGCCAGCCAAACGCGTGGCGTTCTCAACTTCGCTCTCCCACATCAGCTTCGCGTGATCGATCAGTGTCGCGAGTGATGTGGGGTGCGATCTCATTCCTTCGAGATTAGCGACCTGAGGCCTTGCCCGCAATGTCGGGCTTGCCCTCGACCACCTGGCCCGCAAGGCGCTTCTCCCCGCTGCCGGCGTGGCCGGGGCGGTCGTGGACGGCGGCCTCGCGTCCGTCCTCGGTGGTCTGGTAGATGATGCCGATGGTGGTCTCGGGCTCGCCGAGGGCGATTCGGTTGACGAGCTCGACGCCCTGCATGAGGGTGTGGTCGGTGTTGGCGACCTCGTACTTCCACATGCCGAAGCGGCCGCGGGAGTAGATGGAACGCTGCTCGAGCCAGGGGATGATGTCGCTGAGGATCTCGTCGCGTTCGACGGAGGGGGTGGGGTAGGCGTAGTCGGCGTGGTAGATCCAGGTGTCGGTGATGTGGTTTCTCTCGCCGGGGTCGAGCATGCCGGCCTTCTCGAGCCCGAGGATCGTGGACTGGACCACGCGGTCCTTGTCTACCGGCTTGTGCTCGCTCTCGCTGATCTCGCAGAGCATGGAGTAGTGCGTCGCGTTCTTGCCGGACTGGTCGGGGGTCATGTAGGGCGAGTAGTTGGAGAGGTAGGTGACGCGGTAGAAGGGGCAGTTGTCCTCGGGGAAGTACATCCAGCTCTTGGTGCTGGGGCAGGGGCGTTTGATGCCGATGCCGACCATGTATCCCGAGGAGTGCTTGAGCTGCTGCGCCCGCTCGCGGAGCGGGTCGGGCACATCGCCGGTGAGGATGTCGCGCCAGAGGACATCCAGCGGGACGGCGCTGATGAGGATGTCGTAGCCCTCGCGCGAGCCGTCGCCGTAGGTGACGATCCGGGCGTCGACATCGACGGAGGCGACGCTCCGCCCCAGGTCGATGTGGTCGGCGATGCTGTCGGCCATGCGCCGGTAGAACTCGCCGGTGCCGCCCCGGAGCGGGTACTTGAAGCGGTTGTTGGGCCCCCAGCCGAAGTCGTCGCTCTCGAGGATGACATTCTTGAGGGCGCGGTCGATATCGAGGACGGCGACGCGCTCGCCGATCCACTGCTTGTTCATCATCTCGGGCGGGTGGGCCCAGACCTTGAAGTTGTACGGACGCATGAAGTGCTTGGCGATCCCCTCGCCGAAGACCGCGTCGATGAACTCGCCGAAGTTGGCGGCGTCCTTGTGGCTCTTGATCTCGCCCTGGCCGGTCTGGGCCTTGATGAGCCCCGCCAGGCACTCGTAGGCCGCCTGCTTGGGGAGGTAGCGGATGTTGTTCTGGAACGGGTACGGGACCCAGCGATCGAAGATCCGCACCCAGCTCTCCCGGTCGTTCAGGCTGAACTCCTCGCCCATGAACCGCTCGAAGAGCCTGTCGTAGTACTCGTAGTGGCTGAACATCACATGGCCGCCGATGTCCCAGGTGAAGCCCGCCTCGTCGGTGAAGCTCGCGGCGAGTCCCCCGGCGTAGGGGTGGCGGTCGACGATGCGGAAGTTGGTGTGGCCGAGCTCGGCGAGGCGGACGCCGGCCCCGAGGCCGGTGGGCCCGGCGCCGATGATCAGGACCCGGGCGCTGGGCGACCACGCCTGCGTTGGCTGGTGCGACGCCTGAGCAGAAGCACCCATCTGGTTCGTCATCCCGAGCCCTCCTCGCCGCCCCCGCGCGATGCCCCCGCCCGGCCCTCCGTCGGGCCGGACCGCCCAAGCCTACGCCCAAGGCTGCAACCTCGCAGGCGGCGGCCGCTATGCACTGGTGGACCCGCCCGGTCAGTCGCCCGGGCCCAGCGAAGAGGAGTCCGGTTGATCCGAGCCGACGCGGGGTGATCGCCCGCACCGTTGCCTGAGTGTTGAGCGTGCGCCCCGGCGGCGCGGGGATGCCCCCCGACTGGGGGGCAGATGCCGCCGGAACCCGTCGCATGCGAGTTCGCGGAAACCCAGGGGCCCGACATGCACCGTGGAGCCGTTCAAGACGACCTGGTCGTCGCCGTTGCCCATCTTGCCAGTGAGCTTTCTCACCTGCCCGCCGCGGCGACGCCGGACTGGTGCCAGCGGGCGGCGGGTGTGCTGACCAGCCACCGCCCGGACACGCGTGCCTGGGTGTCGGTGATGCGCGCCGGGGATGCCGGCCGGCCCCGGCAGACCGAGTCGTCGGGGTACTGCGAGGGGGCGTTGGTCGCTCCGGAGCCGGCGGCGGAGCGTCTGGGGGCCGCCCTGCTGCGGGTGGCGATGGCGGCCTCGGGGCGGTTCGGGGGGGTTGCTTCGGTGGGCGGGCTGCTCGGGATGCTCGACGCGAGGCCGCGGGGGACCGGTCTCGTGGTCGGGCACTCCCACATCGTGGTGGGTGTGGCAGAGCTGCCCGGGGCAGTGGGGGTGGCGGAGGCGCGGTCACTTGTGGTGTGCTGGGACCGGCCCGCGGCCCGTGGGGGCGGCGAGCCGGAGCTCCGTCTGGTGCTCTCGAGCGTGCTCCCTGTGGTGAAGGACCGCCTGCGTGAGGCGCTGGGCGGGCACCCCAACCCGTGGCTGAGCGTGTGCGAGCAGCGGGTGCTGGACATGCTGACCGACGGCCTGAGCGTGCCGGAGATCGCCGAGGCGCTGGGGCGCAGCCCGCACACCGTCCACGACCATGTGAAGCGGCTCCACGCCAAGCTGGGGACACGGGGGCGCGGCGGGCTGCTGGCCCGGGTGCTCGGGCGGCACCCGGCGGCCCCGGCGCGGTCGGAGGTTATCCCCTGGGCTCGGGCGGTCCTGCCCTTCCGGAAGGGGGTCTTTGTCGATCACAGGACCTGGTGAGCGATCCGGTCGGGGGGCGGGGCGGGGGCGGGGCTGGAGGGACAGGTCGGGCGAGCCGATAGCCGTTCGGTCCCGTGCCGGCTACGGTTGGCCGAGCTTGGACCGAAGAGGCCCCGCGCATGCCCGACCCTCGCTGCCCATATGACCACCCGGCCGAGCTGGCGTGTACGCGCCGGCGGTGGGACCCGCGCCGGTGGGCGCTCGCGGGTACGGGGCTGTGCTGCGTGGGGATGGGGGCGGTGGGGGTGTTCATCCCCGGTCTGCCGACCACGATCTTCCTGATCCTCGCGTCGTGGTGCTTCGCGAAGAGCTGTCCGCCGATGGAGCGGTGGCTGAAGGAGCTCAGGCTCTTCAAGCCCTACACCAGGTACCTCGACCCCGGATCGGTGATGCCGATGCGGGCGCGGTGGGTGGTGCTGGGGATCATGTGGACGGCGGTGATGGGAAGCAGTGTTGTGTTCTACTCCCGCGGGCTGTTGCCCTGGGCCGCGGGGCCGCTGGGGCTGGCGGGGCTGATGGCGACGGTGGCGATCTGGCGGTTCCGTCGGGGCCGCTGAGGGGTTCACCAGGCGTATCGGCCAGCGCGTCGGGGCTTGGGGGTCTCGGCCCCGGGGGGCGGGGCGATGCCGGTCTGCGGCTCGGCGTCCGCGGGGGTGGGCTCGATGCCGAGCGTGGCCATGAGTTCATCGGCGAGCCTTGACTCGAGGGCCTCATCGCGTCGGATCGGGACGAGGTACGAGGCGCCGTAGCGCTTCTGCTGTATCGGGTCGAGGCTGAAGGTCGAGCCGCCGACCCACTCGCTGTCGAGCCGGCGCCCGGAGCGGTTGAACCGGTAGACGGTGACCCAGACGCCGGCGGTGGTCTGGGCCTCGGGGTCGGCGGGCTCGGCGCCGTCCTGGGTGAAGGAGACGCGGACGGCGCGGGCCTGCATGTTCATCGCGTCCTCCCACTCGTCGGTGGTGGAGCTCTGCGTGGAATCCCACGGCTCGAACACGCCACGGGAGAAGTGGGGGGTTGTAGAGATGACCCCTGCCGCGGCGTCGACGCGCTCGAGGTCGAACCGCATATCTCGGAGCAGCTCGCGGGTGGCGTCGAAGGCGCCGGGGTACTGGCCGGGGGCGAGGGTGAACTGGCGCGGGCCGTCGGTGCGTGTGGAGCAGCCGGAGAGCAGACCCACGACAGAGGACACAGAGGCGGCACAGAGAAAGGCCACAATCCTGGGTGTATGCGATGCCATGGCCTGCGTTCTCCTCTGTGAACCTCTGCGCCCTCTGTGGTGAGTGAGAGTCTACCGCAGCTCGTCGGCCGCCCGCACGATCAGGTCCCACACGCCGCGGACATGCTCCTCCCCGGTCGCGACCCCGCCGATCGCGAGCCGGGCGATGGGGCGGGGCTTGGCGCCGCCCCGCGGGCCGCCCCCGGGCCAGGCGGCGTGGGTGAGGAATGCCTTGCCCGTGGTGTTGACGCGGTCGATGACGCGCTTGGTGAGGTCGTCGGGCCCGGCGACGCGGAAGCACACCAGCGCGAGCGAGCGGGGCACGATCAGCTCGAAGCGGTCGTCGTACTTGATGAACCGCTCGACCATCTCGGCGAGGCGGACATGCTCGCGGATGTGGGCGCGCAGCCCGTCCAGGCCGTAGTGCCGGACGACGAACCAGAGCTTGAGTGCCCGGAAGCGCCGCCCCAGCGGGATGTGCCAGTCGCGGTAGTCGATGACGGCGCCCGAGTCGCTCGCGGGGTTGCGGAGATACTCGGGGGTGATGCTCATCGCGTCGATCAGGTCGCGCCGGGCGCGGGTCCAGAACAGGTCGCAGTCGAAGTTGGTCAGCAGCCACTTGTGCGGGTTGATGCACAGCGAGTCGGCGTGCTCGACGCCGGCGAGGAGGCCCCGGTGCTCGGGGCAGACCGCGGCGCTGCCGGCCCACGCGGCGTCGACATGCAGCCAGATCGAAGAACGCGGGCTGGAAGGCCCGCCCCCCTGAGTCTCGTGGTGCCTGAGGATGCCGGCGACCTCCTCCACATCATCCACCGCCCCCACGCCGGTCGTGCCGACGGTCGCGACGCACGCGATCGGCGTCGGGCCCGCCGGGTCGCCGGCACGCTCCTCCAGCACACGGCGCAGGTGCGCGAGGTCCATGCGCCCCAGCCCGTCGGTCGCGATCTTCCAGACGCGCTCCTCGTCCTCGGGCCCCTCGGCGATGCCGGCCATCATCGCCGCCTTGATGACCGACGAGTGGGCGCCCTCCGAGCAGATGACGGCGAACTGCCTGCCCGCGGCCTCGGTCGTCAGGCCGATCTCGCCGGTCGCGGCCTCGCGCGCCCGCCCGCGCTCGCGCTCCAGCCGGCGCCAGCGCTGGCGGGCCGCGATGATCGCGGTCAGCGTGGCCTCGCTCGCCGTCCCCTGGATCACGCCCCCGTCGCCCAGGCCGTCGTTGGCGGCGTCGGACCGGAAGCACGCCGGCAGGCCGAACGCCTCGGCCATCCAGTCGAGCATGCGGGTCTCGAGCTCGGTGCAGGCGGGGCTCGTCTGCCAGAGCATGCCCTGGACGCCCAGGCCGGCCGCGAGGAGCTCGCCCAGGATCGCCGGGCCCGACGCGTTGGCGGGGAAGAAGCCGAAGAACGACGGGTGCTGCCAGTGGGTCAGGCCCGGGAGGACGACGCGGGTGAGGTCGCCGAACACCCCACCCCACGCCTCGGCCGGGTCGGCGGCGGCGCCCAGGCCGGTCTCGGGCGGGTGCTCGGGCAGCCGGGCGAGGATGTCGCCGGGCTTGTCCTGGCTGAGGACCGGCCACACGCGGACCGACTCCATGTAGTCGGCGACGAAGTCGACCATGCGCCGGCCGAGGGCGCGGAACTGGTCGGGGGTGAGGTGGGGGGCGCGGTCCGGCATCGGGGGAGCGTAGACCGGCGTGCGCTCCGGACGCGCCCGGCCGGGCCCGCAGGGCCCGGCCGGCAGCGCGGCGTCAGCGGGCCGGCGGGGGGCTCACCCGCAGCCGGTGTTCCAGGCGTTGAGGAAGGCGAGGACATCGAGGGTGTTGATCTGGCCGTCGCCGTTGAAGTCGGCGGGACAGGCCTCGAAGGTCCCGAACATCGGGAGCTGGCCCTGGTCGGGGACCAACTCGATGGGTCGCTCGAAGATCAGGCCCATCTCCAGGGCCTCGCCCGGGTGCAGGCCGATGTCGTAGATCTCGACGGAGTCGTCGTCGACGATGATGATCCGGTCGCTGAACAGCCCGTCGAGCCGGGCGTCGAGCACGCGGACGGGGGTGAAGTGCGTCGGGATGCTCAGGTGGTCCAGGGAGGCGGAACCGAGGTTGACCACCTCGAAGCCCATCTGGGCCGGCCCGGTCTCGACGATGCCGAACGCCACCCCGCCGTCGTTCATGGGGGTGGCCATGCACATGTCGTAGTGCTTGTCGCCGATGCGCTCGGAGAACTTGATGCGGATCTTCGCGCCCTCGGGGATGGGCCCGTTGAAGTCGATGGTGACCTTGGCGACCTTCCCGTTCTCGACCGCGCCGCTGTCGTCCATGATGCTCTTGCAGGTCTTGCCCGGCGAGCCGTCGGTCGAATCGGTCTCCCCCGCACCGAGCTTGCCGTCGCCGTCGTCGTCGACATGATCATCGTCCTCGGCCTGGCCGTCGTTCTGGACGATGTCCTGCCCGGTGATGTCGGGGACCGCCCCGCCGTCGTCGCGGAAGATGGACACCGAGATGTCGTAGGCGTCCTTGCCGGTCTTGTTCTTGACCTCGACGACAACCTGCGACGATCCGGCGCCGGGCGTGATGACGGCCCCGCCCCGCGGCACATCGGTCTGGGCGTGCCCGGCCGAAGTCACGGCGCCGAGCAGGACAAGCGGGACCAGACGGTAGACGCTGAATGCTTCGCGACACATGGCGTTGCTCCTTGTCAGGGGACTCGCGGATTTACCGACGGTCTCACTCTTGGATCCGTCGCAATGCGCCGCGGTGGCGGCCCGTGCCGCCGCCGCTGATTGGAATACCGTCCGACTGGGCGCACGGGGCGTCGGCCGGCGACTATCCGGCCGGAATCGCTGGCTCCGGCGCTCACCCGCAGCCGGTGTTCCAGGCGTTGAGGAAGGCGAGGACATCGAGGGTGTTGATCTGGCCGTCGCCGTTGAAGTCGGCGGCG
>JADZER010000012.1 GCA_020850415.1 Phycisphaerales bacterium | reverse complement strand
GGGGCCCGCCGGGCCCGGGCCCGGGGCGCCCGGGGCCCGCCCCGCCCCCCCCCCCCCCCCCCCCCGAGTCTCGCCGAGTGCGGTTCGAGCGCACGCAGCAACGGCGGCAGCAGCAGCCGCTTGGCCGCCCGCCGCACCGGCCCCGGCAGCATCCTGCACAGCGCCGGAACCCCGTCCTTGGCGTTCCCTGTCGTTGTCACATCGTGCCTTCCCATGGGAACCAATCCTCCCGCCGAGCCCTCGGCCCATCATCGTTGCCCGCAAGCACGGAGCCGAACACCGCGGCGTGCTCACACCCCGTCCCATGCCCGGAGCCATTCTCGCACCAGAAACCGATCCCGCCCGCGAACTCGTCAAAGCTCGGCTTCCGAACGAAAGTGCGCCGACCGTCCCTGAGGCTCGGCTGCGCTCGTCTGGCACACTCCATCCGGGGCCATCGTACGCCGGATGGCAGCCCCGGTGTCAGTCATTGGCCCGAGCGCACCCGTGCCGTTGATCGCCCGACAACCTATTCATCCCGTGACAATCCGTTGAGCACGCCGCTCCTGCGAGGGGTCGTACTCACGGTGAGTAGCCCGCCCGGCGCATGCTCTCGCCCGCGACCTGCATGAACCAGGCCGTCGCTTGGGGTGTGAAGTACGCCTTCCAATCGCCGACGATGCCCTTCCGACGATAGCTGAGCGGGTTCGCGGCTTGGTAGCCGGGCGTGGTATGGGTTTGTTGCGATGCGGGTTCGGCCTCCTCCGGGTTCAGATCCAAGAACCGGAGCATGGTGCGAAGATGGCCCTCCGTGTCGGCGTGAAGCTCCTCATATCGGACGCGCAAGACCCGGGCGGGCACATCGGGCCTGTCCATGTGGCAGGCTGCCCCGGTGTCGCTGCGGAACCGCCGGTCCCAGGTGCCGGCGACATGATGCACCCATGCCTCGTCGGCGAGCAGCAGCTCGGGCTGTCGTTCGAACATGTCCGGGTTCGCCAGGAACTGGCGAGAGAGGCGGAGCAGGCCCTCGCGGGCCTCGGGCGGGATCGACCGCTCGATCACCTCGGGCCCTTTCCTCAGTTGGTGGAAGGTCCAACTCACGGCGACATCGCGCCCGTCCCTGAGGATCCAGATATATCGGGCGTCGGGCATCCAGAAGAGGAGGTCGCTCGGCGTGCGATCGCCGAGCCACAGTGCGCCCCGGGCGCGCTCGCCGCAGGCCGTCACGATGCACCGGCGGAGCATGTCCCGGAACGCCTCTTCCAACCCCTCGCGGCCGCCCCCCCCCCCCCCCCCGAGGTGCCAGGGCACTTCGATCGTGCGGTTCACGGCGTTGTATATGGTCTCCAAGTGGAACTCGCCGGTGCAACACACGCGGGGGTGGAGGTTGATCAGGTTGCTGACCCAGTTCGTGCCGGAGCGCGGGTGTCCACGCACGAAAACAAACTGGTGCGGTGTTTCCGTGCCCTCGCAGGATCCGCCTCGCACGACCGCGGCCTCACGAGCTTGGAATCGCCGTAGTATCGTCCGGACACTCATCGTCGATCTCTTTGCTCGCGGCGCTTGCACTGCCGCTTGGGAGGGTTGCAAGGCTGCAGCCTCCCAGGACTCTGATCATCAGAACTGCTTCCGCAGCCTGGCGCTGGGGATCCCGAGCTGCCCTCGGTACTTGGCCACTGTACGCCGGGCGATCTCGATGCCGCGGTCCTCGAGGGCCTTGGCCAGGGCGTCGTCGGAGAGCGGCTTGGACTTGTCCTCCTGCTCGACGACATCCTGCAGCGCCGCCTTGATGGCGTCCCAGGAGATCTCCTCGCCGCTGGCGGTCTCGGTGCCGCCGGTGAAGAACCGGCGGAGGGGGACGATGCCGCGGGGCGTCTGGAGGTGCTTGTCGGCGACGGCCCGGCTGACGGTGGCGACATGGATGCCCAGCTCCTCGCCGACCTGGGTCATGGGCAGGGGCTTGATGGCCTGTGGCCCGTAGTCGAAGAACTCGCGCTGGGCGTCGACGACGACATTGAGCACGCGCTGGAGCGTCCGGCGCCGCTGCTCGACGGCCTCGATGAGCCACTGGGCGTTTCCGATATTGGTCTTGAGGAAGTCGCGGTCCTTCTTGGGGACATCGCGGTCGCGGATCATCTCGGCGTATTCCTTGCTGATCCGCAGGTTGGGCAGGCGCGTGTCGTTGAGGTAGGCGATGTACCGGTCGTGCTCGTCGTCGTACTCGACGATCGCGTCGGGGATGATGACCTCGGCGGCCTCGTTGACCAGCCGCCGGGCCGGCGCGAGGCTGAGCCGGCGCAGCAGCTCGAGCCCGGCCTTGATCTGGTCGAGCGTCAGATCCTCCTGCTCGGCGATCTTCGGCAGGCGGTTCTGGACGAGGTCGTCGAGGTGATCGGCGACCAGCGTCCGCGCGACCCGCAGCGTGTCCACCCGGTCCTCGTCGGAATCCCACTCCATCCGGTCCTCAAGGGCGTCGAGCTGGAGCAGCAGGCACTCCCGCGCGTCGCGCGCCGCCACGCCCGTCGGCTCGAGAAAGAGCTGCACCGCCGTCAACGCCCGCTCGAACGCCTCGGCCGGCGGCGTCGAGCCGTCCCGGCCGGGCGGGGACTTCTCGCGGACGGTCTCCAGCGGCGTGCGCAGGTACCCGTCCGCGTCGAGAAACGCGATGATCAGCTCCCCGGGGTGGCGCAGGCTCTCGTCGACCTCCACCAGCGCCCACTGGTCGCGGAGCTGCTCACCCAGCGAGGCGCTCCGCGCCGGGGCCGCGGCCATGGCGTCCATCTTCCCGTCGCGCTCGCCGTCGAGACGCGTGGCGGCGCGGGCGGGCTCGTAGCTGTCGAAGCGGTCGCGACCGTCGAGCAGGCTGCTCGACTCGTTGGTGTTCTCCGCGGCGTCGGGGTTGGCGTTCTCGAAGTCGGCCAGGCGTGAGAAGTCGTCGGTGTTCTCGCCGCCGCCGGGTTCGTCCTGGCGCGGGAGCGACTCGGGGTCGGGCGCGATCTCCGCGATCTCGATCGTCGGGTTGCTCGCCAGCTCCTGCTCGATCCGCTCCTCCAGCTCGGTGAGCGGCATCTGCAGGATCTCCATCGACTGGATGACCCTGGGCGCCAGCTTCATGTGCTGGCCGAGGCGCATGTTTTGGCTGGTTTCGAAGCGCATGAGAAGGGACCTAGGCATCAAGGCATCGAGGGATCAAGGCTCCGTGGGCCCGGACTCCAGTGACCGGAGGAGGCCGGCGAGGGCTCGTTCGCAGTGACCGAGCGTATCGAGCACGGGCCCGAGCGCTTCGGTCGAGAGGAACCCAAGTTCTCGGGCGAGATGGAGTTGGCTGTCGGACTCGTAGAGTGAGCCGCGGGCGATCTTGAGAAACCTGATGTAGTCCTGGCGGCTTCCCCGTCCATAGCCCTCAGCGATGTTCGCCGACACCGAGGCGCTCGACTTGCGGACCTGCATGGTCAAGCCGAAGCGCTCATCCCTGGGGAAGCGGCCGGTGATCTCGTACACCTGCACCGAATACCGGATCGCCTGCTGCCACACCTTCAGGTCATGAAAGGTCTTGATCGCGGTCATGGGTTCCCCCGTTGCGGCATCGACTCCTGTCGCCTCGATGCCTCGGTCCCTTGCTGCCTCGGTGCCTCCATCACTGCATCTCCCTCCGCCCCTCGATCGCGTCCGCCAGCACCGCCTTGCTCACATACTCCAGCTGCGCCCCCGTCGGCAGCCCGCGGGCCAGGCGCGAGACCCGCACACCCCGCTTCCGGACCTCCTCGGCCAGATACAGCCCCGTGCCGTCGCCCTCCAGCGTCGGATTGAGCCCGAGGATGACCTCCTCGATGCGCACGGCGCCGGGGTTCTTCGCCGGGGTGTCCAGACGGGCCATCAGCTCGGCGACGGTCAGCTCGCCCGGGCCGATGCCGTCGAGCGGGCTGAGCCGGCCCATCAGCACATGGTAAAGCCCGCGGTACATCCCGGTCTGCTCGAGGGCGATCAGGTCCTTGGGCTGCTCGACCACCAGCACCCGCGACCGGTCGCGCCCCGAATCCTCGCAGATCGGGCAGGGGTCGGCGTCGGTCAGGTTCGAGCACACCGAGCAGTGCTTCACCGCCCGCTTCACATCCGCGATCGCCCGGGCGAGGGCCATCGCCTTGGGCTCGTCGGCCTTGAGCAAATGGAACGCCAGCCGCTCGGCGCTGCGCCGGCCGATGCCGGGCATGCTCGCCAACTCCCCGATCAGCCGCTCGACCGGCTCGGGGTAGGCGCTCCGGCTGGTGCGGGGACCGGCGTGGGGCCCTCCAGTGGCTCGGGATGTGCCGGGTCCTTCCGACATGCCAGCAATTGTAGTGCCAACCGGTCCCCCGCACCGGCCGCCGGGCCCGATACGATGCAGGAATGACCGAGGTTAAACACCCCCCCACCGCCGCTCGGGAGCCCCGCTCCGGGCCCGATCTCGCCCGCGTGCTGCTGATCGCCGGCGCGTTGGTCGTCGGGGTTGTCGCCTACCAGGACCTGGTCAAGCCCAACCTCTTCCCCAAGCGGTTCGGCGAGGTGGCGCCCGGGCAGATCTACCGCTCGGGCAAGCTCACCCCGGCCGCCCTGACCAAGGTGGTCCGCGGGCACGACATCAAGACGATCGTGGACTTCGGGGCCTGGCCGGAGGGCTCGCGGGCCGACCGGCGCGAGGCCGCCACGGCCGAGGCCCTGGGCGTGGACCGGGTCCGCCTGCCCGGGCTCTCGGGCGACTCGACCGGCGAGGTCAACGGGTATGTCGAGGCCCTCCGCATCATGAACGACCCGGAGCGCCAGCCGGTGCTGGTGCACTGCGGGGCGGGCACCGAGCGGACCGGGTGCGTGGTGGCCCTCTACCGGATGTTCGAGGAGGGCTGGACCATGGAGGAGGCCTACGCCGAGGCCGACGACAAGGGGCACAGCCCGGACCGCAACCCGCACCTGCGCGAGACGCTGGAGCGGTACACGGACCTCATCCGCGAGTCGCTGGAATCCGGCGTGCCGATCACGCTCCCGGAGGACGGCGCGAAGTGAACCGGCTGATCGCCTGGCTGTGCGCCTCGCGCGTCCGGCAGGCGGTGCTGCTGCTGGCCGTGTGCTGCGCCGTCTACCTGCCCGGGCTGGGCTCGACGGGGCTCTCGATGAGCGAGGGGCACCGGGTGATCCCCGCGTGGGAGATGCTCGATGATGCGCGCGCGGGCGAGCCGCACTGGATGGTGCCGCGGATGTTCGGCACGGCGTACCTCCGCAAGCCGCCGGGCGTGATGTGGGCGATCGCGGGGAGCAGCGCGGTGTTCGGCGAGACCGAGTTCGCCGCGAGGCTGCCCAGCGCGATCGCGGCGACGCTGCTGGCGGCGGCGGTGTGGGGGTTCAGCACGCGGTGGTTCGGGTCGCCCTGGGGGCTGGCGGCGGGTCTGGCGCAGGCGCTCTTGCCGGTGATGTGGCCGAGTGCCCGGAGCGCGGAGATCGAGTCGCTGCATGTGCTGACGACGGGGGTGGCGGGGCTGCTCGTGCTGCACATCGGGCTGTGCCCGCCGCGCCGGGCCTGGTGCTGGGCCGCGATGTTGGGGGTCTCGCTCGCGGCGATGCTGCTGACCAAGGGGCCGGCCGGCGCGCCGTTTGTATTCGCGGCGTTCGTCGGGCTCGGCCTGGCGGTCCGCCCGGGGCTGTGGAGGCTCATCTGGATCGGGCTCGGCTCGTGCCTCGCGGTGTCGCTGACGCTGGGAGTCGTCAACCGGGCGTGGTCGGTGCTTCAGGAGCCGATCGTCCGCCAGGGCGTGGACGCCTTTCTGTGGGAGCGCGGCAAGCTGCTGCGCATCCTGCTCATCAGCCCGACGATTCTGGCGACCATGCTGCCCGTCTCCCTCTCGCTGCTCTTCCCGTGGGGGCCCGACGCGGCCCGGGAGCGCGAGGGCGAGGCGGTCGGTCCCGGCGTGATCGCCCGGGCGCTCGCGTTCTCTTGCCTCGGGGCGCTGGTGATCTTCGAGGTATCCGGTGTGAGCAACGAGCGTTACGGCCTGCCCGCGTGCGCGTTGCTCACGCCGCTTGTCGCGTACATCGCGCGTGGGGCGGGCGGAGCGTTCGTCGGCAAGCGCCCCGCCATCGCCCGGGCGATGTTCCTCGGGCGCGCGTGGGTGTGGCCGGTGGTGCTGCTCGTCGGCGCGGCGGTCTACATCTGCGTCCTCGAGCCCGACCGGCGCGCGACCTCCGGGCGCGAGGTCGGCATTGCGCTGGCCGCCCAACTGCCCGACGGGGCCGAGGTCTGGGCTGATGAGATGATCGAAGCCCGGCCCGAGGTGCTCTACTACGCCCGACGCGAGGCTGCCCGCGAGGGCCGGCAGGTCCGCGTCCGCTGGTTCAAGCCCGAGTTCCTGCCGACCGAGCACCCCGACGGGCTGCTGCTCCTCCTGCGGGAGGACGCGCTGATCGACGAGGTCGCGCGGTTCGAGGCCGGCGGCCGGTTCGGGGCGCTCACCGAGCTCGCGCGGGGCGGGGTGCACAAGTACACCTTCGTGCTCTGCCGCGCCGAGAGGTAACGCGCCCGTGTGCCACGGCCGTGCCGGCCGTGCGCCGTAGGCGACACCCTACCGGTCGGCGCTTTGCTGCACCCGACACGGCTCGCAGAGCCGTGGCACACTGGCCGCTAGAACTTCTTCCCGTCACCCCCGCCTGAACGCCGCCCGCAGGCACGCCCGCGGCGGGTCGTCGTCGTCGAGGCACTCGTCCGGCCCGTGGACCGGCGAGAACCCGAGCGCGGCCATGCGCTCGAGCAACTCGCTGCGGCACACCGGGTACGGTGCGCACTCGCACTCCTCCAGCGGGACATCATCGCCGCGCGATCTCCCCAGCATCAGCACGATCCCGTGCGGCTTGGCGAGGCTCACCACGCCGCCGAACGCCTCGTCACGCACGCTCGGCCAGACCGACTGGATCGTGAACGCCTCGACGACCAGGTCGAACCTCGCCCGCAGACGCGTGGGGGGATCGAGCACATCGCCCAGCAGGAACCGCTCCGCGTAGGCGGGGAAGCGGCGCCGGGCCCAGTCGATGCAGGTCGGCGAGACATCGAACCCGCAGGCGTCGTAGCCCCGGTTGGCGAGCTCGATGACATCGTCCCCCAGGCCGCAACCGACCACGACCGTGCGCGCGCCGGGGCGCACCAGCCCCGAGGCCCGCGTGTTGAGCCACTGGATCACGCCCCGGTTGGGGCCGGGGTGACACCAGGGCAGACAGCTCGGGTCGCCCGAGGCGGTGACATACAGGTGCTCGTACCGCTCGGCGAGCTCCGTCGCCGCCCGGCTGGGGGCCCGGGGGATGACGAACGGATCGGTGTCGATCTTCGGGAATCGGGACAGCGTGGGCGATTGGTGGGATGCGGAATCCGGCATGATGAGTCGCCTCCGGCGACGGGAGCCGCGGCCACACACGCGGTACACAGGAGTCCGTTCGGGCCGACCACGAGAAGCCGGCGACCGACCTGCAACGCGCAAGTTACCGGAACTTCCACCGGGCCCGCAAGCAAAATATGCAAGTTAGTCCGGACAAACTCGCGGCGATCACCTGTTGGCGTGCTGGAAGGGCCCTTTCGGGTGCAGAATCAGCACCCCGCCGCCCACGCGTTCAGGAAGCACAGCACATCCACGGTGTTGATGACGCCGTCGCCGTTGCAGTCGGCGGAGCTGTCTCCCGCGGCCCAGGCGTTCAGGAACGCCAGGACATCGACGGTGTTCACGAGCCCGTCGCCGTTGAAATCGCCGGGGCAGTCGTCGGGAGCGTCGCCGACGGCCGAGAGCGTGGCGGTGCCGTCGATCGAGGTCGTCACGCCGCTGATCTCGCCCTCGTTGCTGAAGGCCTGGGACCCGGTGAGGGTGACCTGGCCCGCGGCAACACTGACGCTGCCGGCGATGGCCGAGTCGACAGCGCCGAAGTCGGCGAGGTTGAACGAGCCGGAGCCGACCAGGCCGCCGATGATCGGCCCGTACCCGGCGTAGGTGCCGGTGCCGGTGAAGAGCGCCTGCACAGCGGGGAACTCAAAGTCGCCGGCGCCGTCCACGCCGACGGGCCCGGTGGGCGTGCCCGGGGTGGCGTAGCTGACGGTCACGCCGGAGAGGTCGATGTCGATCCCGCCGACGAAGAAGCCCCAGTCCATGTTGTAGCTCATGGTGTCCGAGAGCGCGAGGACGAAGTCGTGGAGCGTGATGGCGGTGGGCGTGCCGTAGTCGTCGAGCTCGATCGCGATCGAGCCGGTCACGCCGCTGGAGTCGGTGTCGCACCGGGTGCCCAGGGCCGGGGGTGAGACGCAGATCTGGGCGGTCACGCCGGAGCCGCCGGGCTGGACGGTGAGGTCCGCGACCTGGGCCGCGGCGGGGAGGCTGAGTGCGGCGGCGAGCAGGATCGGCAGCGTGGCGGCGGTTCGCGGCATGGGGATCTCCTCGGTGGGTGTGGCGGCGGTGCGCCGGGTGAAACGACGCCGGGCGCTCTCACGCCCGGCGTCGGAGTGTACCGGAGGGGCTTACTGGCAGGCGTTCCAGTCGTTGAGGAACGCGAGGACATCGAGGGTGTTGAACGAGCCGTCGCCGTTCCAGTCGGCGGCCGGGTCGTGGGCGTTCCAAGCGTTGAGGAACGCGAGGACATCGACGGTGTTGGCCGAGCCGTCCTGGTTGAAGTCGCCGGCGCAGAAGCAGTCGCCGGTCACGACCGACTGGACCCAGGTGCGCCACGACTGGCTCACGGCGTACTCGTGGTGGCCCCAGTAGAGGTTGTCGTCGGTCGGGTCGAACTGGACGGCCGAGTAGTCGCCCCAGCGCCCGCTGGTGTACCCGGCGTTGGAGGTCTGGTGGATGAAGCTGTTGGGCGTCGTGCCGGCCGGGTCGCACGCCAGGCGGTAGGACGAGCCCATCGAGATGTACTCGGTGGGGCTGGAGCGGCCGTAGCAGATGGCGGCCGAGCCGTCGGGCGAGACATGGATGGAGCTGAAGAAGGTACGGACGGTCGCGCCCAGGTCGACATTGCCGGACTGGACGAGCACGGGGTTGTTGCCCGAGGCGGGCCAGCCCTGCAGGTCAACCTCGTACCAGCGGGCGAGCACGCGGTCGAGGTTGATGTGGTGCGTGCCCCAGAGGTGGCCGTCGGCCCCGATGTCGACCGACCAGAAGCGGGCGTCGAAGGTGTTCGGCCGGTTGGCGGTGCCGAGCTGGGGCGGATCCTCGGGCGCGCCGTAGGACGGCACGGTGAGGTTGAAGGTGCTGACGGTGGGCGAGGTGAGGATGTTGCGGAAGGCCAGCACGCGGATGACGGTGTTGCCGCTGTTGGCCTCGCGGTGCTCCAGCAGGTAGACCGTGTCGCCCGTGCCGGCGCTCACGCGCGGGTACCCGGCCGACTGGGTGGAGGTGGTGAGCAGGAAGCTGTTGGTGATGGTGGGCGGGTTGCCGACCAGGAGCGGCGCCTTGTCAAAGATGTAGACCGGGTAGTTGGCGCCGTTCCCGAAGCCGTCGCCGGTGATGACCAGGGCGTTGTCGGTGACACCGATGTTCGGGGAGTCGAAGAGGTCGCCGGCCAGGGCGGTGGTGCTGAAGCGGTACTTGTGCCAGGTCCCGTTGGGGTCGCTGTCGTCGGAGACGGCCACGAGCGCGTAGCTGGTGTTGCCGGGCCCGTAGCCCTCGGCCGCCATGGCGAAGAACCGCCCGGAGGTGGTGTCGTAGATGACCTCGGGGTCGAAGACAAAGCCGGTCGCGCCGACCGAGCCCCAGAAGCCGAAGGCGTCCTCGATCTCGTCGGCGAAGGTCTGCACCCCCGCCTTGGTGAAGAACCCGATCTCGCCGTTGGTCATGACCACGACATGGTTCGGGCCGACCGCCATGTGGGGGTCGGGCGGCGTCCAGCCGGTGTTGATGACGCCGGTGAACCCGATCGCGCCGTCGGTGACGGTGATCTCGCGCTCGGCGGTGTCGATGTCGCGCGGGTCGAAGGTCGGGGGCTCGTGGGGCTCGGGCCCGCCGGCGAGCGCGATCGCGCCGCCGAAGGCGGCCGGCTGCATGCCGGGGGTGACCCCGGCCGTGCGCACCCCCATGTCGATCGGCGAGGGCGAGAGCAGGGTCACATGGACCGCCGAGCTGTCGCCGAAGCCCGCGTCGCCCTGCCAGGCGCAGAGCAGCGTGCCGTCCGGCCCGAACGCCAGACGCTGCGTGCCCAGCGCCTGGCGGAGCTGCTGGTCGCCCGCGGCGTGGATGTTCAGGCGGTGCTGCACGCCGAGCGGGCGCAGGGCGCTGTCGAACTCACGGGCGAACACACCGAGCCCGTGCTCGTCGTGATCGTTGAAGGCGACGGTGATCGAGCCGTCCGGCGCGACCGCGACCGCCGCACCGTTCTGGAGCCCGAGGCGGGCGGTGTTCGCCACGACCGTCCCGCCGACCGGCGCGCCCGAGGCGTCGAGCAGCGACGCGAGGATGTCGTAGTTGCCGTCCTGCTCGGGGACATCGTGCCACGCGACGACGAAGCCGGAGGCGGTCGCGGCGATCGCCGGCTCGACGGGCGTGAGCGCGCCGGGCGCGGACACTTGCTGCGCCGCGCCCACAGGGTTGCCCAGGGCGTCGAAAGCCTGCACGCGGACGCCGAGCATCTGGCTGCCGTCGGCGGCGAAGGCGCCGTACGCGACGGCGAAGGAGCCGTCGTCGCGGGCGGCGACGCTCGGCGTCGCGGTCCGCACGCCCGGAGTGGCCTCGAGCAGGGCCTCGCCGGTGCGCGCCGTGCCGTCGGCGTTCAGGACCCGCACCGCGACACGCTCGGGCTGGCCGGGCAGCGTCGTGGACCAGGCCACCACCGCCCCGCCGTCCGGCAGCGCCGCCAGCACGGGCGTGATCTGCTCGCCCTCGGTGCGCTCGTTGACGAGGATCTCCGAGCCCCCGACGCCGGCGGCGTCGAAGCGCCGGGCCACGACCGCCCCGCGGCTGCCGTCCTGGCGGTGGCTCTGCCACGCGGCCCAGGCCCCGCCGTCGGGACCGGCGGCGATGACCGGGTTCGTCGCGTGCGAGGCCGTCCACAGGTTGAGCGGCGTCTCCTGACCGATCGCGACGCCGGAGCGGTCGAACCGCTGCAGGTACACGCCGTAGCGACCCTCCTGCTGGCGCCGGCTCGCCCACACGACGGCGAACGAGCCGTCCAGGGAGACGGCCAGGGAGGCGTCCTCCTGGGCGCTGACGGTGAATGTGCTGGCGCGGAACTCCGCGGCGTGACGGACCGGCGTGATGCCCTGGGCCATGCCCGCCGAAGCGAGCAGCCCGAACAAGGTGACTGCGAGACCAGCGGTGGAACGGGTGCGCACGGTGACTCCTTCTCCCCGACGGGGGTCGTTGCCCCACGAGAACGCGGCGCGTGCCGCGCCACGCTCAGGCTACGGCCGCGCCGCGTTTGATGCAATACGGATCGGGGAGAATCCGGGTGAACAGATCACTCAGATCCTGCCCAGCTTGCCAGGCGGCGGGTTCAGCAGCCGGCGCTCCAGGCGTTGAGGAACGCCAGGACATCCAGGGTGTTGATGGTCCCGTCGCCGTTAAAGTCGCCGCGGGGGTCGCCGCCGCTCCAGGCGTTGAGGAAGGCCAGGACATCGAGCGTGTTCACGCTCAGGTCGCCGTTGAAGTCGCCCGCGCAGCGGACCTTGACGGTCGAGGTCATGCCCATGCTGCCGTGGATCTGGCAGTAGTAGGGGTAGTCGTCCGCGGTGGTAAAGGTGTGGACGAACTCCTTGGGCGGGGTGGTGGGGGCGCCGCTGGTGAACCGGCCGTCGGGCACGCCCCCGGCGCCGCTGACGACATTGTGGAGGCCGCTGACCCAGACCCAACGGACCGAGTCGCCGGGCTTGATGGTCAGGTCGATGTTCTGGTTGTTCTGGCCGTTGTAGGCGAAGTTCATGCCGGACAGCTCGATGACATACTCGTCGGCGAGCGCCGGGGCCCCGATGGTCAGGGCGGCAATGAGGGCGGCTGTGCGGGTCTTCATGGCAGGATCTCCCTTCTCGGACGGTCTTTGTGCGTACACCCGGGTATCTGCCCCGGGTGCCGGCCGCCCGCGAGAGGACGGCCGAACACCGGGAAGGTACGGGGGTCCGTGGGAGATACCGGCCCACCATTTGGTGGGGGAGCGGGTCCGGCCGATCAGGGGCAGCCGGCCGCCCAGGCCCCGAGGAACCGGATCACATCGCTGGTGTTCACCAGACCGTTGGCGTCCAGGTCGGTGGAGGGATCGGCGGCGCTCCACTGGTTCAGGAAGGCGATGAAATCCAGGGTGTTGACCGACCCGTCGGGCAGCCAGTCACCGACGCACTCGGCGGACCGCCACATGGCGGCCGGGACGGCCTGCTTGGGCAGGTCCGGGCCTTCGATCGACGCGATGAGCCCCTGCGTGCCGGATCGCTCGAAGTACTCGATGCGGAGCAGGTGGATGCCCGCGGCCAGGCCCAGCGACCCGCCGCGCTCGGTCATGCCGTGGAGTCCGTCGTTCTCGACGATGGTCTGACCATCGATGCGCAGGCGGGAGCCCTCATCGGAGTTGAGGTACAAGGTGTACAGACCGGTCTGCGGGATACGCAAGCCGACCTCGAAGACGGCGCCGACATAGCTCGTACGGCCGCTGGTGGCGAAGACGCCGTTGCTCGCGGGGAAGTTGATCTCGGGGAGCAGGTCGAACGCGTAGGGCGTGAGGGTGTCGAAATCGGGCAGCTGCTGGTCGGACGGGGCGAGCGCGTAGTACTCGACGCGGGCGCCGGGCCGGGTGGCGGCCGGGTGGTCCGCCTGGCGAACGGCGAGCACCTCGACCGCCGCCGTCGCGCTATCCAGCCCGTTCTGCCCCACCCGGATGAGGTAGTCGAGGCTATCGGTCCCGACATAGCCGGCCGGCGGGGTGTAGAGCACCTCGTCGCGTCCGCCCTCGCCGGTGCCCTGGGAGACCTGCACCGAACCGCCCTGGGCGCTGAACGGGAGCACCGAGAAGATCTCGGGCGTCACGCAGTTGATGGGCAGGTCGTTGGCCAGGACATCGAGGCGCGCTGGTGTGTCCGCGAGCGCCGCGGTCTGGTCGTCGTAGGCGAAGGCGCGGTTGTCGCCGAGGATGTTGCACGCCCCGTCCATGTACGCGGAGATCTGGGCGATGACGCGGGGGTGGAACGCCAGGACGATGTTGGTCATGCCGCCGGCGCAGGTGTGGCAGTAGGACATGATCGTCCCGCCCCAGGCGAGGGAGCAGTCCCCGTTGCCGCAGTCGTCGATGTGGGGGTCGTAACCGTCGTGGGTGTGAAGGGTGCCGAAGTTGTGGCCGATCTCGTGGGCGACGACCATGAGGTCCCAGTTCCCGCCGTCGTGATCGCGGAGCGGGTAGGGGAACGAGCCCCCGACGCCGCTGAGCCCGTAGCCGTAGGTGCCGTGGCAGAGGACGCTGACCCAGGCGACCCCGCCGCCGTAGTTGCCGCTGAGCAGGTGGGCGAGCTCGCGGTCGACATGCGTCATGTTGGCGTTCCACTCGTTGCGGAACTGGCTGAGTTTGTCGCCGTCGTAGGGGTCGTTCTCGACCTCCCACAGGCGGATGTACGGCACGAGCAGGCGGACATTCAGGTCGCGGGTGTAGATCTCGTTGATAGCGCCGAGGAGCGTGACGGCGTACGCGGCGGAGGCCTCGGTGCTGCCGCCGAACAGCCACGCGGTGTACTCGTAGTCGCCCTCGACCGCGATGCGGGCGATGCGGCAGGGGTTGGCCCGCGCGGTGCCCTCCCCGGCGGGGGCGGCGAGGTCCAGGCCGAGGGGGTTGATGTGCTCGGGCCCGACATGGCACTCCCAGCCCTTGGCGAACTCGGGGGGCTCGGGGAAGTCCGCCAGATCGGCGATGACGGTCGGGAGGCCTGCCCCGAACCCGGCGCTGGAGAGCACGGCGGTCGAGCCGTTGGACTGGATGAGGCCGTTGGCCCCGAACTCGGAGAAGGAGAGGTAGACGCGCGAGTCCGGCTCGCCCACGACCGTGCCGTGGAACAGCGAGACCTCCGGCAGACCGACCTCGACCTCGCCCTCGGCGGTGGCGATGACGACCGACGCGTCGGGGGTGAGCACCTCGAACGGCTCGACGCGCAGCTCGACCTCGCGCTCGCCGGGCATGGGGAAGCCCGTGAGCGTGACCTCGCCCCCGGCGCCGAGCAGCGCCGCCAGCGCGTCCTGGTCGAGCGCCACGGCCCGGAAGAGGCCGGGCTCGGCGGCGCGGACGGGGGAAGTCAGCTGCGGCTGGGCGAGCGCGAGCGACGCGGCCGCCGAGAGGGCCGCGCCCGCGATCATGCGCGTCAGGTTCTTGAACATGCGTGGTCTCCGCGCTTCTCTGGGATTGATCGAGTGCAAAGGGGCCGGCCGCGTGCTCGGCGGCCGACCCCGGGGGATGTCTGTGGCTCCGGGCGGACGGCTCAGCAGCCGGCGTTCCAGAGGTTGAGGAAGGCGAGCACATCGAGTGTATCGATGTTGCCGTCGCCGTTGACATCGGCGGAGCTGTCCCCGGCGTTCCAGGCGTTCAGGAAGGCGAGAACATCCAGCGTGTTCACCTCGCCGTCGCCGTTGAAATCGGCGACGCAGCCGCTGACCTCGGCGACCTGGCCGCTGACGACGAGGGCGTATCCCTGGAGGCCGACATTGACCGCCGCGCCGCGGACGCGGACGGTCCACTCGCCGGCGGCGGGGCTGTTCAGGTGGACCTGCTCGAGGTTGTTGCGGTCGTCCTTGGAGCCTCCGGTCACGCTGAGGCCCCCGCTGAAGACATTGCCCTTGTAGACCGTGCCGCCGGGGCTGACCACCTCGAGATCGAGGTCGTTGACCGCGGCGAAGCTGGTGCCGCTGGCGCCGGCGGGGTCGGTGAAGGTCATGGTGACGCGGAGCTGTTCGGCCGAGCCGGTAACCTCGACGGGGTACTCGACGACATCGCTGGTGCTGATGCCGCTGGCGTTGCGGACATCGGTGGCCCACATGGTCCGTATGTCGCCGGGGAAGTACAGGGCGTAGTCGGCGAGGAGGCGGCCCCAGCCCTCGGAGTTGGACGGGTATCCGGAGACGCCGGTCATGTCGACCGAGCCGTTGATGAGCGTGCTCTTGATGAGGGCGCCGGAGGGGATGAACGCGTCGCCGGCGTCGGGCGCGCCGGAGGGGTAGTAGCCCTCGGCGTAGTACTGCCTGACGAGCAGTCCGACGCCGGAGATCGCCGGGCTGGCCATGGAGGTGCCGGTCGCGGTGGTGGTGCTGCAGGTGCTGGAGTTGTAGGACGACCGCGTGGAGCAGCCGGGGGCGTAGATCTCCGGCTTGCGCCGCCCGTCGTTGGTGGGCCCGGCGCCGCCGGAGCAGTGGCTGTTCTGGCTCGGCGTGTCGCGGCTCGCGCCGACCGCGAGCACATTCTTGGCGTTCTCGGGGTTCTTGAGCGAGGAGAGATTCGTCACGGCGAACGCGACGAGGTTGTCCTCGTAGTCGTAGCTGAACCGGTCGATGGCGCGGCACATCCCGTTGTACGCCACGGTGCCGTCGTCGCCCCAGCTGTTGGTGTGCACGCGGGCCCCCTGGCCCTCGTGCTGGACGAGCATCGCGTAGAACGCCGACTCGGTGAAGCTGGGGATGGTGTCGAACGCGATCCTCGCGGCGTAGGCCATGCCCCGGGTGTCGTCGTTCGCCCCGTTGTCGCCCGCGGCCGTGCCCGCGGTGTGCGTGCCGTGGAAGTCCGACCCCAGCGTGGTGTTGTACGCCACGATCTTGCGGTGGTCCGGCCCGGGCAGATCGCCCTCGGGGTCCTTGAACGAGCAGTGGTTGATGTTGATCTTGCCGTCGATGTGGCCGAGGATCTGGCCCTCGCCGTGCAGCCCGTTATTCCACAGCGGCGTCTGGCCGCTCACATTGGACTGGATGATCCAGGTGGTGGTGGCGTTGCGGGTGGTCAGCTCCGGCGCGTCCTCGACGAACTGGACATCCCCCACCCCGCCGAGCCGCGCGAGCAGGTCGGTCGGGGCGACGACATGGAGCTGCGTCTGCGCCCCGACCTCGCCGGTGTAGACGACCTCGATGCGGTCGTCGATCGCGAGGATCTCGCCGGTGGCGCTGGCGACATCGGCGTCGGCGAACAGGTCCACGAAGACGGCCGACATGCCCAGGCCCTGGAGGAACAGCCGGTCGTTGCTGCTGATCGCCCGCTGGCCCAGGTCGGGGGCGAGCTTCCAGGCGTCATCGAACCGGGCGTGCCACCGGACAAAGCCCAGCGCACCCAGGCGCGCGGGGTCCGCCCGCTCGAACCGGGCCACGAAGCTGTTGATCGGCAGATAGTCGCCGAGGCGCACGCCCGCGCCCTCCAGCGCGCTCCTCCGGGCGGGGGTCATCGGGCCGTCGAGCTGGATCACAAACCGGCCGGGCTGCCCGGCAAGCTGCCCCAGCCCGCCGACCGGCGCCGCGGCGTCGACCGTCCCCGAGCGGAAGTAGAGAGAGGTCGGGCTCACCTGGCCGATCGTCGGGGTGTCGACCGGGCCCGCGTTCTCAGGGGCGGCCCAGGCCTGCCCGCTCGCCGCGAGGAATGCCGCCAGAGTGATCGCCCGACCGAAAGCTCGCGTGCCGCTCATATCCGAGTCCTCTCCGTGTAGTTGGTCTCTGTCTATCGACCCCGCGTTGCACCGACTCCCCGAACGCCGACGGAACACCACCGTGCCGGGCGTCGGCCGACCGAACAAACCGATCCCGCAGTTATCCGGGCCTTCCCCCTCATGGGAACACCCCTGACAATCTCCTCCGGCCCGGGCGTCCGAGGACGGGCCGGGAGGTCCACCTCTACCCGAAACCGCCGGGTGAGGTCAAGGACCGAATGCCGGATTCACCCCTCGATCCGGCCCGCACGCGGGGCTGGATCCCCCCCGAACCGGGGGACGGCAAAGAAATCGCCCCGGGAGCGGGCTCCCGGGGCGGCGTGGGTTGGGGTTCCGGCCGGATCAGCACCCGGCGGCGTAGAGATTCAGAAAAGCGAGCACATCCTGGGTGTTGACGCTGCCGTCGCCGTTGATGTCCGCGGAGCTGTCGCCGGCGGACCAGGCGTTGAGGAAGGCGAGGACATCCTGGGTGTTGACCGTCCCGTCGCCGTTGAAGTCCGCGACGCACCCGGAGCAGACGACATCGTCGAGGAGCACCGCGTCGATGCCGGCCTCGACCTCCGAGTCGGACCCGGCGTCGACGGCGCTGAAGCGGACGACGACCTGGCCGGTCAGGTCGATGTAGTCGCGGAGGCGGTACTCGGCGGGGAGCCACTGGAGGCCCTGGTTCGTCACGCTCTCCAGCACGACCCACGAGGCGCCGCCGTCGTCGGAGACCTCGACGGTGAGGCGGTCGACATCCTCCTGCGGGGCGTCGTTGAAGAACCACCGGGCGTAGGCCAGGTAGGGGTCGCTGAGGCCCGTGAGATCGAAGATCGGGCTGACCAGGCGGGTCGGGCCGCCGTCGAGGTCGGGGTTGCCGATACCGACGCCGGTGACATACGCCTTGCCCGAGCCGTCGTAGTCGCTGGTGGGGTTGTTCGAGGGGATCGAGCGCGACCAGGCCCCGGCGGACACATTGTCGTTCTCGACCGTGAATCCCAGGTCGGCCTCGAAGTCCGCGTCGATCACGACCTCGCGGGACTCGGCGGCGAAGGCGAAGTACGCGTCGGCCGGGGCGTGGAGCGGGTCGCGCCCGATCGCGCCGTCGGTCGACTCGGCGGAGAGGTAGTAGCTCACCTCGCTGCGGCACTCGATCGCGGGGAACTCGGCGATGTAGTGGTTGTCGGTGGTCTGGGTCAGCGGCACGGCGACATAGCCGGCGCCGGCGTTGAAGTGCAGGAGGCCCGTGCCCGGCTCGGGGGTGAAGCCGGCGTTGCCGGCGACGATCACCTCGAAGCTCGTGCCGCCGGAGGGCAGAATCGTGGCAGGCAGCCCGCCGGGGTAGCTGAACACGAGGGGGATGATGTCGGGGACATCGATGCCGTGGAGCTCGAAGGCGCCCTCGATCTCGTTGTAGTGGGGCGTGCCGTTGTCGATGTTGCCGTCGTCGTCGTCGAGGGTGAGGACCTCGACGGCGGTGCCGGGGTGGGCGCCGTTGTTGCCGCTGCCGCCGGTGGTGATCAGGGCCCAGTCGGCGAAGAGCTGGCGGGTCAGTTCGAGCCCGGCGGCCGAGCCGTAGCTGGCGCCCATGTTCTCGCGCAGGTGCCACCACACGCCGCCGAGGACCTGGCCGCAGAAGTGGATCTCCCCGCCGCAGGGGTACTGGACGACAGTGTTGTCGTTGTTGCGGATATCGCCGCCGGAGGTGAAGAAGTCCTCGCCGACGACGCCGGTGTCGTAGAGCATCTCGGAGCAGCAGTCGCCGAAGCCCTCGCCGAAAGAGCCCTGCGCGAGGCCGAGCCGGGCGACGACATAGTGGCCGTACTCGTGGGCGACGACGGTGGAGAAGCCGGTGTTGTTGCAGCCGCCGCCGGCGCGGAAGAAGTTGATGCTGCTGCCGTCGAAGTAGGCGTTGCAGGTGGAGTTCAGGTTGACATTGGTGGTGCAGCGGAAGTTCATCCCGGTCCAGCTGGTGTAGTCGGTCCAGAAGTTGTGGATGAGGCCGGTGTGGACGAAGCCGTTGACCTGGGCCGTGAGGTACTGGGAGGGGGCGCTGTTGAACTCGAGGTACGCCTCGGCGCCGGGGGTCGCCGTCGCGCTCCGGCTCTGGACGGCGGTCCCGGACTGGTCGTTGATGTTGCACCACTCGCCGGTGTCGAAGTTGGCCGTGATCGTCACATTCGAGCTGCCGCCGTGGGTGATATTGAAGAACCCGGCCGTGTCCGTGTAGGCGTTGTTCCCGCCGGTCACGGCGACCCGCAGGTCGTTGAGGGGCATGAGGACCGGGGCGTTCCCGGCCTTGTCGGGCAGCAGGCCGGGGGAGCCGTAGCCCTTCACATAGCCGAAGACATCGATGTTGTGGACCTCGTCGCGGGCCTCGAGCAGCGCGCCCGTCGCCGCGTCCACGAAGAAGGTGTACTTCTCACGCGTCACCAGGTCGGGGTTCTCCCC
>JADZER010000011.1 GCA_020850415.1 Phycisphaerales bacterium | reverse complement strand
TGGTGTCGACGGCGCGGACGATGGGGCTGCGGCCGTTTGATGCGAACCTGGTGCTGGCGATCGTGCAGGACGCGGCGCGGGAGGGGCGCACGGCGCGGGACCTGGAGACGATCGACAGCCTGATGCTGGTGGGCGCGGCGGAGAAGCGTCGGGGTGGGCTTCGGGGGTTCTGGGTGGTGGCGCTGCTGGGGTGCTCGGCGGTGTGGGCGGTGGCGCTGGTGTGGTGGCTGGCGGGGTGAGGGCGGGGGGCAGGGGGGCGGGGGCACTCGGCTGGATCACTCGGCTGGATCACTCGGCGGGGACGCAGCGGGTGGAGGCCCACGCTCTGAGCGCGGCGAGGCGTTCGGCCATGATGACCGAGAGCGGGGGGCTTCCGGCGAGCGAGTCGGCGATGTGGTCGGTCTTGAGCTTCTGGCCGGTGTTGAAGGCGGTGTGGAGGGCGGAGAGGATCGCCTGCTCGATCTCCGCGCCGCTGTAGCCCTGGGCGGCGGCGACGAGGGCGGGCAGATCGAATCGTTCGGGTTCCTGCTTGCGCCGGGCGAGGTGGGTGCGGAGGATGGCCTCGCGGGCTTCGGGGCCGGGCAGGTCGATGAAGAAGATCTCGTCGAACCGTCCCTTGCGGAGGAGTTCGGGGGGGAGGCTGGCGACATCGTTGGCGGTGGCGACGAGAAAGACGGGGGATTGGTGCTCCTGCATCCAGGTGAGGAGGGAGCCGAACATGCGTCGGCTGAGGCCGCCGTCGTTGCTGGCCTCTCCGGCGCTGGCGAAGCCCTTCTCGATCTCGTCGATCCAGAGGACGACGGGGGCCATGGCCTCGGCCTGGGCGAGGGCGTCGCGGAGTCGTCGCTCGGACTCGCCGATGTAGCGGTCGTAGAGGGCGCCGGGGTCGAGGCGGAGGAGGGGTCGCTTCCAGGCGGTGGCGATGGCCTTGGCGCAGAGGCTCTTGCCCGCGCCTTGGACGCCGAGGAGCAGGATGCCGCGGGGAGGTGAGATGCCGAACTCGGCGGCCTTGGTGGAGAAGGCGCGCTCTCGCTCGGCGAGCCATGCCTTGAGGCGGGTCATGCCGCCGATCTGGTCGAGGCTGGCTGGGCTCTCGACATACTCGAGGACGCCTCGTCCGGCGAGCATGCGTCGCTTGGCGGCGAGGACGCTGTTGAGGTCGTCTGCGTCGAACCGTCGGTCGGAGGCGACGACATCGCGGACGATCTGGGCGCACTGGCGTCGGTTGAGGCCGCGGAGGTTCTTGAGGACCAGGCCGTAGTCGTTCTGGGAGATCTCGACGGCGATGTCGTGCTGCTGGTGGAGGTCGCGGAGTGTGGAGCGGACGAGTCGGTCGATCTCGTCGTCGTCGGGGTAGCCGAGCTCCATGGGTGTGGCCCAGGCGGCGACGGCGTCGGGCAGGGCGGGGCTGTGGTCGAGGAGGACGACGCAGCTTCCGTTGCGGGCGGCGTGTCCGAGGAGGCGGCGGAGGGTGCGGAGCGTTCGGGGGTCGGAGAGGTGGTCGGCCAGGTCGGTGAGGAGGATGAGGCTGGAGAGGTCGTTGATGACCAGCCACTCCATGGCGCCGGCGGGGTGGGTGGTGTTCTCGATGGGGGGTGCGGCGGGGTCGAGGGGGGTGGTCAGGCCGTCGACGGCGTCCCATCGCCAGAGGTGGGCGCCGAGCTGGCGGGCGGCGTCGGTGACGAGGGCGAGGGCCTCGGGCTCTTCGGGGGTGACGATGTGGACGGCGGGGTGGCGGGCGCGGCAGAAGGCGAGGAGGCGGGTGAGGTCGTCCATCGGGGGAGTGTACCTGTGGGGGTGTGGGGGGTAGGGGGGTGGAAGTGCGTGCGGGAGGGGGAGCGGTGGGTTCCCGGGGGTTGATCCGGCTCGTGAGAGGGCGAATACTTCCGCCGTTCGGAGCCGACCGCGACGGACGCCGGGCCCCGCTGGTGAGTGGGGGATCCGGGGGAGGCGCGGTCATGGGTCTTGCTTTGAGGTGGCGCGGCGGTTTGTGCCGCGAGTCAGGCGGCTCGGCGAGCCGTCCCACCCGGAGGGCTTTCGGAGCCCCCGCGGCCGGCAAGGTCCCGCTCTGGGTCGGGGTTGTCCCGGCCACCGCCGCGGCCGTCGTCCTTCGTCCGGCGTTGTGCCGGGGACGCGGACCGCGATCGATCGTGGTCCCGCGCCGGCAGCCGCCGGCGCCAACGAAGGAGGCGCGGCGCGCGAGCCCCCGCACGAGTCTTGCGAGCGAACCGACGCGCGGCAGCCCCGCGCGGCCACTGCCCGGTGGTGTAACGGCAGCACATCAGGTTTTGGTCCTGAGAGTCCAGGTTCGAATCCTGGCCGGGTAGTTTGTCTCCGCTCGCTCTCTTGTCCGCGGCATCGTCGTCCGAGGATTCATGGCCAGGCCCGAGCAACGACATCCTGACACCCTCGCGGGCGGGCGCCGGCCGGCGGCGGTCATCATGGCGGCGGGCAAGGGCACGCGCATGGAGTCGGACCTGCCGAAGGTCGTGCACGCGGTGGCGGGCCGTCCGATGGTGTGCCATGTGGTGGAGGCGTGCCTGGAGGCCGGTTGCGATCGTGTGGTGGCGATCGTGGGGTACAAGCAGGAGCTGGTGCGTGAGGCGCTGGCGTCGTTTGGGGATCGGGTGCGTTTCGCGGTGCAGGCCGAGCAGCTGGGGACGGGGCACGCGGTGCGGTGCGCGGAGGGCGAGCTTGCGGGGCTGGACGCGGGGACGCCGGTGCTGGTGCTGGCGGGCGACGGGCCGCTGATCCGGGCGGGGACGCTGCGCCGGCTGCTTGACCGGCACGCTGCGACGGGTGCGTCGGCGACGCTGGCGACGAGCGTGATCGAGGACCCGGCGGGGTACGGGCGGATCGTGCGTGACGGGTCGGGCGGGTTCTTGGCGATCGTGGAGCACAAGAACGCGACGGAGGCGCAGCGGAGTATCCGCGAGGTGAACCCGAGCTACTACTGCTTCCGGCTTGGGTCGCTGTGGGAGGGGCTTGGGCGTGTGGGGCGGGACGGGGCGTCGGGCGAGTATTACCTGACGGATGTGCCGGCGATCCTGCTGGCCGGGGGCGAGCGGGTGGAAGTGATCGACGCCGTGCCGCCGGAGGATGTGCTGAGCATCAACACGCTGGCGCAGCTTGCGGAGGTTGACCGGATCATGCGAGCGAGGCTTTCGGGGGCGCAGGGAGGCACTTGATGACGATGGACGGGAACAACGAGCTGCGGGTTTTCGCGGGTCGCAACAGCCGGGTGCTGGCCGAGCAGGTGTGCGCCCACATGGGTATCGCGATCGGCGAGGCTCGGACGGATGTGTTCCCGGACGGTGAGCTTCTGGTTCGGTTGGAGGAGGATGTGCGGGGTCGGGACTGCTATGTGATCATCTCGACCTGCTCTCCGGTGAACGACAACCTGGTGGAGCTGTTGATTTTCATCGACTGCCTGAAGCGTGCGAGCGCTCGTCGGGTGACGATCGTGACGCCGTACTTCGGGTACGGCCGTCAGGACCGCAAGGACAAGGGTCGGGTGCCGATCACGGCCAAGCTGGTGGCGAACCTGATCACGGCGGCGCGGGCCGACCGTGTTCTGGCGTTGGACCTTCACGCGGCGCAGATCCAGGGGTTCTTCGACCTGCCGGTGGACCACCTGTCGGCGACGCCGGTGTTCCTGGACTACTTCCAGTCGATCCGGGATCGGCTCGGCGATCTGTGCATGGTGAGCCCCGATGTGGGCAATGTGAAGGTGGCGGAGGGGTTCGCGAACCTTCTCGGGGGCGACCTGGCGATCATCAACAAGCGGCGGGTCTCGGGCACGGAGGTCGTCACGGAGCACATCATCGGTTCGGTGCGGGGCAAGACGGTGCTGATGTTCGACGACATGATCTCGACGGGCGGGACGATCTGCGAGGCGGCGAAGCTGGTGATGGAGCACGGTGCGGTCGATGTGATCGCTGCGGCGACGCACGGGGTTCTGTGCGGTCGGGCGATCGAGAAGCTGCAGGCGAGCCCGATCTCGAGCGTCGTGATCACGAACACGATCCCGATCGACGGCCGGCTTGACCCGCTGGGGGACCGGCTGCAGGTCCTCTGCGTCGGTGAGCTGCTGGGGGAGGCGGTGCACCGTATCCACAACAATCTCTCGCTCAGCGCCCTGTTCGAGCGGACGGCGGGCACGAAGCGGTAGATCCCATGCTGAGAAAAGCGATTCTGAGAACGACACCCAGAGAAGGAAACACACCATGCACGAGAATTCACCAGTCCTGACCGCCACCCGGCGCGAGCGCGTCGGCTCCCGGTACAGCCAGCGCATCCGCCAGGCGGGTGGGCTGCCCGCGGTCGTTTATGGTCACGGGGAGGCGCCGGTGGCGATCGCCGTGGACGCGAAGGAGGCGATCACCTGCCTCTCACGGGGGGACAAGGTGTTCCAGATCCAGTTCAAGGGTGAGTCGACGGCGCAGGTCGTCCTGGTGAAGGAGCTGCAGTTCGACCACCTGGGGACGAATGTGGTGCACGCGGACTTCGCGCGTGTGGACCTCGAGGAGCGCGTGTCGGTCCGGGTCGCGGTCCACCTGGTCGGCGAGGCGGTCGGTCTCAAGACGACCGGCACGGTGCTGATGCACCCGACCAACGAGATCGAGATCGAGTGCAAGGTGGCCAACCTGCCGGACTACCTGGAGGTCAACATCGCGGGCCTGGAGGCCGGCGGCAGCCTGCACGCCCGTGACATCCCGCTGCCCCTGCCCACGATGAAGCTGCTCAGCGACCCCGGCCAGATCGTGGCCCAGATCGTCTCCACGCAGCTGCAGGGCGGCGAGACGACGGCGGAGGCTACTCAGGTCGCCGGGGTGAGCCAGCCCGAGGTCATCACCGAGCGCAAGCACGAGGAGGGGTGATCCCGCGCGGATCACGGTGAGCACGCATGAAGCTGATCGTCGGCCTCGGCAACCCAGGCGCCCAGTACGCCAAGACCCGGCACAACGCCGGGTTCATGGTTGTCGATCGCCTCGTCGATCGGCACGCGTCGGGGGCGGTGGTGAGGGCCCGGTTCAGCGCCGACTGTGTGGAGGCGTCGATCCGGTCCTCGAGGTGCCTGCTCGTCAAGCCCATGACCTACATGAACCTCTCGGGGCAGTCTGTGCTGCAGGCGGCGCAGTTCTACAAGATCCCGCTGGGCGACCTGCTGGTGGTGACCGACGACCTGGCGCTTCCGGTGGGTCAGATCCGTCTGCGGGCGGGCGGCGGGGCGGGTGGTCACAACGGGCTGATCGATATCGAGGCCCGGATCCGGACGCAGGAGTACGCCCGCTGCCGCGTGGGCATCGGTCCCAAGCCGCCGATGTTCGATCAGGCGGCGTTCGTGCTCAGCCGCTTTGCGGAGGAGGAGGCGGGGCCGCTGGCCTCGTCGATCGGCTCGGCCGCGGACGCGGTCGAGGAGTTTGTGTCGTCGGGGATCACCCCGGCGATGAACCGTTTCAACACGAAGGTTAAGGCGAGCCCCGACACCGACGGCGGGTGGGGCGTTCCCGAGTGAAATCCCGCCGGCCTCTGCGCGAGCGCCGGCCCATCCGAAAGGTCACCAGACCATGTCCGACCGAATCAGCGTCTACGAGGCCATGTTCCTGATCAACCAGTCCGAGGCGGCCGATTTCAACGGCGCCATCGCGCACATCGAGGAGATCCTGCACCGCGGGCACGCGGAGCTGGTCTCGATGCGCAAGTGGGACGAGCGTCGCCTGGCGTTCGAGATCGACAAGCAGCGTCGTGGGGTGTACATCCTGACTTACTTCCGGGCCCCGACCAAGTCGATCGCGCACATCGAGCGCGACTGCAACCTGTCGGAGCGGATCATGCGGGTGCTGATCCTGTCGGCGGAGCACCTGACCGACGAGGAGATCGCGAGCCAGAACGACCGGGAGGGTCTGAAGATGGAGGCCCGGCTGCGGGCCGAGCGGGCCGCGGACGCCGCGAGCCGGACCCCCGAGCCCGAGCCGGTGGACGCGGAGTGAGGGTTTGGGGCTCGCACCCCGGCCGGAGTTCTGCTATCCTTCCATGAACCGAACACCGGGCCGCCGGCCCGGGTCCCTAGAACCCCCTTCCGAGGGAGTGGCACATGGCTGGGAACTTCAACAAGGTTTTCCTGATGGGGAACCTCACGCGTGACATCGAGCTCCGCCACACGCAGAGCAACACGGCGATCGCGAAGATCGGGCTGGCGGTGAACCGTCGCTACAGCGTCGGGGAGGGCGGCAGCCGCGAGCAGCGGGAGGAGACCACCTTCGTGGAGTGCGAGGCGTGGGGGCGGACGGCGGAGGTGATGAGCCAGTACCTCGCGAAGGGCCGGCCGGTGTTCATCGAGGGTCGCCTGCGCCTGGACCAGTGGGACGACAAGACCTCCGGGCAGAAGCGTTCGCGGCTTCTGGTCGTGGTCGAGAACTTCCAGTTCGTCGACTCCCGCGAGGGCGGCGGTGCGGGCGGGGGCGGCGGTGGGGGCGGTGCGGCGGGCCGCGCGCCCGCGAGCGCTCGCTCGGGCGGCGCCGAGCAGGCGTACGACGACATCCCGCCGGATGATGACATCCCGTTCTGATTGCGCGGCGTTGCCGAGATTCACACCGCCCGGACGGTCCTTTGCCGTCCGGGCGGATTTGTTTTTGTGGCGAGTGGCTTTCCCTGGAGAACGGCGACGAGAAGCGCACATGACGGCATGGTGCGCCCGCGGTCGTTTGCAGGAATGGCGTGTGGTGCGATCGTCCGAGGACAGCGGTCGCGAGCGTCGATATTTTGTGATCGCTCGTGCAACCGACGCGCTGCTGTGTGCGTAGATGCCATCGCACGCAGCTCTGCGTGTTCGGCCCCGGATTCTGGGCGTTTGGAAGAAGATTCTGCAGAACTTTCTCTGCGGAAAGCCAATTGAGGGAGAACCAGCATGACACGCACCACGCTCGCGGCCGTCGGGGCCATCGCATCGGTGACCGCCCTGGCCACGGCCCAGCGCGCCCCCGAGCCGTTCCTGGGGGGCGGGACCCTGGTCGAGCCGCTGCGGGTCGCGCCGGCGGTTTTCGGGCCGGACGGGGCGCGGATGGTCGGTGACTGGATGCCCCTCCCGGGCCAGACGGCCGCGGGTGCGTCGCAGTTGGTGTTCGACTGCTTCGCCCCCACGGGCGACTGTTCCGAAGGCTACTACTGCTACGAGCCGAGCCACTGCAACCTGTTCTGGACCAACGACATGACCGTTGCGCCGGGCACCGTCGTGGAGGACGGCGCCTCGAGGGCGGACTTCGCATGGTTCTGGACCGCGGGTGGCGAGGGTACCTCCGAGCGGTGCATCATCGCCGTGTTCACCCAGGACTCGGTCCCGTGCGATCCCGACAGCTTCGACTACGGCGGCTGGTTGCTCGATTTCGGCACGATCCCGTCCAGCGTGGGGCACGGCTACTACTTCGCGAATGTCGAGCTCACCAGCGGGGTCTGGTCGCTGCCCACCGGGGGCGCGGGCTCGTACGGCATGTTCTACCTCCAGGACATTACCTCCAGCGGCTCGTGGGTGGCCGCGACCTGCGCCCAGCCCATGCTGTGGGCGACCGGCGAGGACCGCGGCGATCCGGCCGCCCCGGGCACCCAGGGGCCTCTTCAGATGGACGATGTCGCGGTCATGGACGGCAGCCACTCCTCCAGCGAGTGCTACAGCTACGCCATCACGGACTGCCCGTACGAGCTCGGCGGCGCGGCGGCGTTCTGGGGCGTGCGCGAGGATGGCTGCCTGGGCCTGTTCCCCAACTGCGACGGCAACGGCGGGGTGAACACGCAGGACTTCCTGTGCTTCCTGGGCAAGTGGTCGGCGGCGTTCCAGTCGGGCAGCTACGACGCGGACGCGGACTGCGATGGGAACGGGGTGATCAATACGCAGGACTTCCTGTGCTTCCTCGGCAAGTTCGCCGCGTGCTTTTGACTTGATCTGGGCGGCCGGCTTCGTGGCCTAGCCGCCGGGCTTTGCGGGCCGCGCGTTGGGCGTTCGGCGCGTCGGGCTCGAAGGGAGGATGACATGACCCGGTCCGTACTGCTTGTTGCGGGCACGGTCGCGGCGGCCGCGGCTGTCGCGTCGGGGCAGCGCACGCTGCGGCCGCTTGAGGGCGGGATCGCGGTCGAGCCGCTGCGGATTGCACCGGCGGTGTTCGGGCCGGATGGGGCGCGGATGGCGGGGGATTGGATGGCGTATGAGGGGGCCGGCTCGATCCGCGGGGACACGCCGGTGCTCGGCTGCGATCACACCCTGGTGTTCGACTGCATCGAGCACACCGGGACCTGCCAGGACGAGGGGTACTTCTCCTTCGGTACGGGCTACTGCAATATGTTCTGGACGAACGACATGACCGTCGGGCGGTACACCGACCTCGCCTACGGCGCGCCGCGCGTGGACTTCGCGTGGCTTTGGACGGCGGGAGGCTCCGGCACCTCCGAGTACTGCATCATCGCGGTCTTTGTACAGGACTCGGTCCCCTGCGATTCCGACAGCCTCGACTACCCGGGCTGGCTGCTCGACTTCGGCACGCTGGCCTCGAGTGTCGGCGCGGGGTACTTCTACAGCGAGGTGGATATCCGCCCGGAAGCCTGGCCGCTGCCGAGCAACGGCGTGGGCTCGTACTGCATGTTCTACCTCCAGGCGATCACGACCAGCGGGGCGTGGGTGCTCGCGACCTGCGCGCAGCCAATGCTGTGGGGCACGGGTGAGGACAGGGGCGACCCCGATGCGCCGGGCAGGCAGGGGCCGCTGCAGTTCGACGACGACGACCCCGTCGATGGGGATCACGACGCCGGCGAGTGCCACAGCTACGCGGACTTGGGCCTCTGCCCGACGGAACTCGGCGGGGCGGTCGGCTTCTGGGGGTCCACCTGTGACCCGGGCTGCTATTGGCTGTTCCCCAACGGCGATGGCAACGACCAGGTCGATACGCGGGACTTTGTGTGCTTCCTCGGCAGGTGGGCCGGTGCGATGCAGTCCGGCGGGTATGACCCCGAGGCGGATTGCGACCAGGATGCGTCGATCACCACCCAGGACTTTCTCTGCTTTTTGAACCGGTTCGTCGTGTGCTACACCGGTTGAACGGGCGCTGATTTCGGGGTGCGGACAACACGAGGAGGCTCTGTTATGGGGAGTATCCACCGGTACTTGGCGGCTCTTGGACTTCTCACGGCCGCGGGTGAGGCGGCGGTCGGGCAGGACGCCCAGCCGGTGGCGCGGGGCGCCGGCACAGGGGGCGGGGTCGCGCCGATCCGGGTCGCCCGGGTGGGCGTGGGGGAGGGGCGGGCGGTCTTTCTGACGGACTGGATGGAGTACGCCGCGCCGGGCTGCCGGGCGTGCGACACGCGGATCTTCGACTGCTTCGGCGACATCGACAGCGACGGGCGTCCCGACGACTCCGGGGGTTGCGGGATGGACGGCGAGCGGTGGTTTTTCGGCACGGGGTACTGCGGCCCGCTCTTCTACGCCAACGACATGACGGTCGTCGGCGACACCATTCTGGACGCCGGGGCCAGCCGCTGCGACCTGGCGTGGTACTGGACCGCGGGGGGCAGCGGCACCTCCGAGCGGTGCATCGTGGGGGTCTTCACGCAGGAATCGGTCCCTTGTGATCCCAACACCTTCGACTACGGGGGGTGGCTCGTGGACTTCGGTTTGCTGCCCTCTGGGGGGTACTACTACGCGGACCTGGCGTTCGGCCCCGGGGCGTGGACGCTGCCGGCGACGGGCACGGGCTCGTACTTCGTGGCGTTCTTGAAGGATGTCACGACGAGCGGGGCGTGGGTGCTCGCGACCTGCGCGCAGCCGATGCTCTGGGGGACGGGCGACGCGGGCGGCGCCGCCGACATGATCGGCTCGCAGGGTCCGGCGCAGCTCGAGGGGTCCGAGCTCTCCTTCTCGCAGAGCAGCTGCGCTTCGTACGCGTTCTCCAGTCTTTGCCCGAGCGTGCTCGGCGGGATGGCGCAGTTCTGGGGGCGTCGGGACCAGGGGTGCCTGGGCGTGTGGCCCGACTGCGTTGATGACGATGTGGTCGATCAGCAGGACTTCCTGTGCTACCTCACGAAGTGGTCGGACGCATTCCAGACGGGGACCTACGACCCCGACGCGGACTGCCGCGGGGACGGCGTCATTGATACGCAGGACTTTCTCTGCTATCTGTGCCGGTTCGCGGCGTGCTTCTAGGTCCCGCGCCTGTCGTCCACGACCGTGACCTTTGACCCGGTGCGGGTGTATTCGGGGATCGACGGGTCGACCTCACGCGACCAGTGTTCGATGCCGCCGAAGACGGATCGGGCTCCGGTGAACCCGTGCTGGTGGAGCAGGAGCGCGGCCCGGAGGGAGCGCACGCCGTGGTGGCAGAGCACGGCGAAGGGGGCGGACTTGTCGGCGCCGCGGTCCTCCAGGGCCTCCTCGACCTCGTCGAGGCGGTGCTCCAGCTCGTGCAGGGGGATCAGGACCGCGCCCTGGACCCGTGCCGCGTCGAACTCCTCGCGGAGGCGGCAGTCGAGCAGCAGGTAGGCCCGGTCGGCCCGCAGGCTCGCCGCGGCTTGGGCGGGCGTCACCTCGCGGTCGGGGTTGGGACTGGTCATTCCGGTGCGGCCCCGTCGGCGGGGGTCGCGGCGGTGGGGGCCTTGGCGTTGTGGGCGTCGGGGCAGGCGGCGCCGTCGCACGCGGCGGGCGCTGGTCCACAGGCGTAACCGGCTTCGGTGCAGCCTTCGCCCGCGGGCCCCTCGCACTCCATGACGGCGATGGACGAGCGGCCGTAGCTGATGGCCGGGCTCCAGTTGGTGGCGGTGGGGGGGCGGATGGCCAGGCGCGGGACGAGCATGAGCATGTCGAGGAGTGCCCAGCCGTGGGCCCGTGCCGCGAGGAGGAGTTCCTCGCCGGCGTCGGGCTCGCCCAGCTCCAGGGCGGTCAGGGCGGTGGGGAAGTCGCCCCGCTGGCGGGCGAGGATGTCACGGTCGAAGACCGGCGGGGCGTACTGGGGCGAGTGGGCGACGCCGCTGACGGGGATGACATAGACCATGGGCTCCCAGTTGGAGCGGTCGAGGCCTGTGACGCTGGGGCCGGCGGGGGGGAGCTGGTGGGGGTTGTTCTGGAAGGCTGGGAGGACGGCGCACTCGCCGAGGCGGAGGGCGTCGTTTGCCTCGTGGGTGCAGCCGGCGAGGGTCAGCCCGGCCGCGCCGAGCATCCACAGCCGTCCGATCGTTCTGCGTGTCGTGCGAGCCATCGCGGCCTCCGTGCGTCTAGTCGTCGTTGGGTCGGCCGAGGGCAGCTTCGGTGGCCCGCCGGCAGATGTCGTGATCGTACCCCCTGCGGGCGAGGTAGCCGTAGAGACGGCGCTGCCGGGCCTCCCGATCAAGCGAGGCCCCGAAGGACCGGGCCCGCTTGTGGGCCAGCTCGGTCGCCTGCTCGAGCAGGTCCGCCCCGGCGTAGGCGTCCCGGACCGCCTCGGCGGCGACGGGCCCGGCGATGCCCAGGGAGCGGAGCTTGACCTCCGCCGCCCGGGGCCCGGTCCTGCCGGAGTCGGCCATCACGCCGGCCCGGTCGCGGGCGAGGGAGCCGTCGTCGAGGAGCCCGACGCGGGCGAGGCGGTCGAGGGCGGCAGTCGCGTCGTCGAGCGGGTGGCCCTTGAGGGCCAAGCGGTGGAGCAGATCGCGCCGGGAGCGTGAGCGGGTGCGGAGCAGGGCGAGCGCGTCGGTGCGTGCGGCCTCGCGTGAGAGCGCCGCCCCGAGGCGGGCGCGGGCCGGGGCGTCGAGCCGGTCGCCCACTGTGAGCCCGAGGGTGTCGCGGTCGGCGGCGTGGAGGGGCCCGAACCGCCACTTGCCCACGCGGACGACGACGCGGGGGTCGTCCTCTCCGACGGGGCGGAGCGCGGTCACGGCGGCGTCGGCCGGGAGCTCCTCGAGTCTGGCGAGCTGTTCCTCGCACCGTCTGCGGGTTGCGGATTGCTTGTTGCCGCTCGTCGCCACCTCAGCGTGCTCCCTCCAGCAGGTCGGAGAGCTCGCTCACGGCCTTGGTGTCCTGGGCAGCGCGGGCCTGGGCGATGCCGGCGTGAAGGGTGTCGCGGAGTTCGGTCGTCCTGCCCAGCGAAGCCAGCGACTTGGCCTTGTGGTAGTAGTGGTAGGGGTTGGCGGGGTCGGCGGCGATGGCGCGATCAAAGTACCCGACGGCGTCGTCGTGCTTGCCGAGCTTGGCGTGCTCCATGGCGAGAGCATACAGGACGAAATCGTCTCCAGGCGACTTCTCCAGGACCTTCATGAGCTGGTCGATCGAGGGCATACCGGAGCATACTCGCGCGGGGTCCGGGGGGGCAGGCGATCTGCGGGCGATCTCACGGACCGCGCTGTCCGCTGGGGGACGGATTCGCCGATACACTCCCGCCATGCCGACCGATTTCCGCCAGCACACGCTCGTGAACGGCCTGACCGTGATCGCCGAGATTGACCCCGCGGGGCACTCGGCCGCGGCGGGGTTCTTCGTCCGCACCGGGGCTCGCGACGAGGCGCCGTCGCTGATGGGGGTGAGCCATTTCCTCGAGCACATGATGTTCAAGGGGACGGCGGACCTGTCGGCGGAGGCGATCAACCAGGCGTTTGACGACATCGGGGCGTCCAACAACGCGTTCACGAGCAACGAGATCACCTGCTTCTACGCGCATGTGCTGCCCGAGCGGACCGGAACGGTGGTCGACCTGCTCGGCCGGATGATGCGCCCGGCTCTCCGCCAGGACGATTTCGACACCGAGAAGGGCGTGATCCTCGAAGAGATCGCGATGTACAAGGACAACCCGTTCTGGGTGCTCTACGAGGAGACGGTGGAGCGCTACTACGCGCCGCACCCGCTCCGGCACCGCGTGCTAGGGACGAGCGACACGGTCGGGCAGATGCAGTCGGGCGGGATGCGGGGGTACTTCCAGAATCGGTACTCGGCGGATAACACGGTCGTTGCCCTTGCCGGTCGCGTCGACTTCGACGCCGTCGTCGCGCAGCTCGAAGCCCTCTGCGGCGGATGGCAGAACACCGGCGCGACCCGCGACGCCCACCGGCCCAAGACCAACGCCGGCTCGTTCACGATGCGCGACGAGCGAGTCGCCCGGGCGTACATGCTGGGCCTCGCGGACGCCCCCGACGGGAACGATCCGAGGCGGTACGCCGCGACTCTGGCGAGCCAGGTGCTCGGCGGGCCGGACAACTCGCGCCTGCACTGGGCGTTGATCGAGACGGGGGCCGCGGACGAGACCCAGGCGGCGTACGACGGTCACGAGGGGGTGGGGGAGTTCTTCGTGTTCGCGAGCTGCGACGCCGAGCGGGCCGACGAGGTGTGGGGGGTGGTGGAGCGGGAGTGCCGCGGGCTGTCGGACTCGCTGGAGGAGGACGACCTGGCCAAGCTGCGCGCGAAGCTGCTGACGAGCGTGACGCTGCAGGCCGAGCGGCCGATGGGGCGGATGATGCGGCTGGGTCGTCAGTGGACGCTGCAGCACGAGTACACGCCGCTGGAGACCGAGCTGGAGAGGATCGCGGCGGTGACGCTCGGTGATGTTCGGGAGACGCTGGCGGCGTTCCCGATCATGCCGAAGATCGCGGGGCGGCTGCTGCCGGGCGAGGGGACGCCGGCGTAGCCGGAGCGCCACGGCGGGAGCCCCACGGCCGGAGCCGTGCAGGCAGGATGCCTGCACCACAACAGGACGGCTCAGTAGGCCCGACCGCGAGCCCGCTTCCATTCGTCGAAGAGTGCCGCGCACTCGTCTCGCATGACATCGGCGTGCGTGCGCACCTTGCTGTGCCCCTCGGTGTAGAGGCGTTCGATGGGGATGGTGAGCTCGCGGAACCCAGCGGCCTCGGCGTCGGCGATACGGGCGCCGAAGTGGACGGCGTCGAGGTTCGCCCAGTGGATCGCGCTGGCGCACATGGGGCAGGGCTCGCAGGTGGTGTACATCTCGCAGCCGGCGAGGTCGATCGTGCCCAGGGCGCGGCCGGCGTTGCGGATGCAGACGACCTCGGCGTGGGCGGTCGGGTCGGTGTCGGCCCAGACATGGTTGTGGCCGGCGGCGATGAGCTGATCGTTGCGGACGATGACGGCGCCGAAGGGGGATTGGCCGGCGGCGATGGCGGCGCGGGCTTGGGCGATGGCCATCCGAATGGAGTCGATTGAATCCATGATGATCCGGTCTCGCGGTCACTCCGGGGTGAAGCGCTTCAGCGTGGCAGCGCTCCGTTCGCGTCTGATCGCATGAGGGCCGTGAAGCCCGCCTGCTCGAAGTGGCGATCCGCGGTCAAGGCGGCCGCGATCCCCTCGTTGCGCATCACTACGAATGAGAGGCAGTCGGTGAGCCCCCAGGCCTTATCGGGGCGCTGGCTGAACAACGCCATGCCGTCATCGAGCAACGCGCGGGTCAGGGGTACCACCCGGATTCGCGCCTCGGCGAGCACGAGCGCAAAGGCATCGATCGCCAATGGCCTCAGCGGGGGCGAGGCCATCGAGTCCATGAACTCGAGAAGCACAGCCTCGGTGGTTACGAGCGGCCCGTCGAAGACATGGCGCAGCCCGACAGCCGTCTCGTGGAGCGCGTCGCGTTTGCGCAGCAGCGCGACGAGGTACGCGGTGTCGAGGAACGCGGTCACCGCTTCGGCGTTCCCTTCACATAGTGCTCGTGCTGCTCGGCGTAGTCTGCGGGCAGGCCGTCATCGTCGACCGCCAAGTCCAGCAACCTGTCGAAAAGCGATGCCTGCTGGCCATTTCCGATGACGATGCGGACGGGCGTATTCGGGGCTACACCAGCCGGCATCGGTTCATCCAGCACGATCTTGTCCCCGTCGAAATGGCCCTTGAGCATCATGATTCGGCTCCTGGCACAAGGCTATTCTCGGACCTCGTCGGCTTCAAGATCGGCAAGCGTCCTCCCCGTGGCGTCCTTCCACACCATTCGGCCGTTCGAGTTGTTCCCCAGGATAACCGACGCGGCCGAGCTCGGAGATGGGAATTCGTGGTTCTCCTCGAGGTGGTAGCTGCCGTCGCGCTCCTACAACACTTCCGTCCCACCGCTACTCGCGAACGGTCGTGCTTTCGGGCGCCATCGTCCTCACCCCCTCGCCGGCGCCAGCAACTGCTCGGGATCCTGCAGCAGTTCCACGATTCTTGCCAGGCACAGGGCCGCGGTGGCGCCGTCCACGACGCGGTGGTCGCAGGCGAGGCTCAGCGGCAGGAGCTTGCCGACGCGGAACCAGCCGCCCTTGCCGACGACCATCCCCTCGCGGACGCGTCCGGCGGCGAGGATGCCGACCTCGGGGTAGTTGATGACGGGCGTGGCGAAGCGGCCGGCGTAGCTGCCGACATTGCTGATGGTGAAGGTCGAGCCCATGAGCTGCTCGCGCGGGATGGTGCGGTCGCGGGCGGCCTTGGCGATCGCGCCGATGTGGCGGCCGATCTCGAGCACGCCGAGGCGGTCGGCGTCGCGGATGACCGGGACCATGAGCCCGCTCTCGGTGTCGGTGGCGATGCCGAGGTGGACCGAGCGGTGCTGGGTGATCTCCTCGGCGGCGTCGTCGACGGTGGCGTTCATGACGCCGAACTGCTCGGTGAGGGCGCGGACGACGGCGGAGCAGACGAAGGGCAGGAAGCTGACCTTCTCGCCGCTGGCGGCGCCGAGCGTCTTGCGGAGGGTGTCGAGGTCGGAGACATCGGCCTCGTCCATGACGGTGAAGTGGACGGCGGTGTCGACGCTCTCGCGGAGGCGGCCGGCGATGGTGCGGCGCACGCCGCGGAAGGGGACCTTCGCGGAGTCGGCGCCCGGGGCGAGGGCGACGGACTGGTTTGGCGTGGGGACGGTCGAGGCGCCGGGCTGCGCGGGGGGCGCGGGCATGGCGAACGCGGGGGCGGCGGGCCGGGCGGCGGGGGCGGGGGCGGGTCGGGTGGCCGGGGCGGGGCGCGGGGCGCTCTTGGGGGCTGGGGCTGGTGCGCCGCCGGAGCCCGTGGAGGAGCGGACATCCTTCTCGGTGACGCGGCCGCCGATGCCGGTGCCGGGGACCTGGTTGATGTCGACGCCGAGGTCGCGGGCGAGGCGCCGGACGGCGGGCGTGGCGAGGGCCTTGCCGTCGGCGGCCGCAAGGCCGGCGAGATCGCCGCCGACCTGGCCGACGACGGTGCCGGCGTCCTCGCGATCTTCCGAGGCGGGCGCGGTGGCCTTCTTCGAGGGGGCGTGGTGGCTCCTCGCTTGCGCTTCGGGCTCTGTTGCGGCGGGTTCGGAGCCGTCGCTCTCGTACTCGACGAGCACGGAGCCGACATTGAGGATCTCGCCCTCCTGGCCGTGGAGCACCTTGATGACGCCGGCGCGGGGGCTGGGGACCTCGACGAGGGCCTTGTCGGTTTCCATCTCGGCGAGGATGTCGAACTCGTTGACGGTCTGGCCGACCGTGACGCGCCACTTGATCAACTCGGCCTCGTGGACGCCCTCGCCCAGGTCGGGGAGGATGAACTCGTTGGGATTGGTCGACTTTGCGTGAGCCATGGGAAACCTCAAAAACTCAAATCTCAAATCTCAAATCTCAAAGCGAAGGCAGTGGGCGGCTTGCCCGGTGTGCTCGCGGCTCGGTCTTCATTTGAGCTTTGAGCTTTATCGCTTTGAGCTTTAATACGCCAGGCACTCTTCGATCGCTTTCTGAATCCGCGGGGTCTCGGGCAGGTAGTCCAGTTCCAGCTTGTAGTACGGCATGATGGTGTCGAAGCCGGTGCAACGCTGCACCGGGGCTTCGAGGTGCAGGAAGCAGTGCTCCTGGATCAGGCTGCTGATCTCGGCGCCCATGCCGGCGGTCTTGGGGGCCTCGTGGACGACGACGCACCGGCCGGTCTTCTGGACGCTCTGGGCGATCGTCTCGATGTCGATCGGGTAGATCGTGCGCAGGTCGATCAGCTCGACGCTGACATCCTCGGGCAGGTTGTCGAGGGCGCCAAGGCACTGGAAGACCGGGGCGCCCCAGGTGACGACCGTGATATCCGTGCCCTCGCTGACGACCTTGGCCTTGCCGATCTCGATGGTGTAGTCCTCGTCGGGCACTTCTTCGCGGAAGCTGCGGTAGACGCGTTTGGGCTCGAAGTAGATGACGGGGTCGGGGTCGCGGATGGCCGCGAGGAGCAGCCCCTTGGCGTCGTAGGGCGTGCTTGGCATCACGACCTTGAGCCCCGGGGAGTGGGCGTAGATGGCCTCCGGGGAGTCCGAGTGGAGCTCGGGGGCGTGGATGCCGCCGCCGACAGGGATGCGGACGGTCATGGGGACGGTGATGGCGCCGCGGGTGCGTGTTCGCATGCGTGCGGCGTGGTTGACGAGCTGGTCGTATGCCGGGCCGAGGAAGCCCTCGAACTGGATCTCGGGGATGGGTCGCATGCCGCCGATGGCCAGGCCGATCGCGCTGCCCATGATGCCGGACTCGTCGAGGGGGGTGTCGACGACGCGGTCCTTTCCGAACCTGGCCTGGAGTCCCTCGGTGACGCGGAAGACGCCGCCGTTGAGGCCGACATCCTCGCCGAGGAGGACGACGCGGTCGTCGCGTTGCATCTCGTGTGCGAGGGTCGAGTTGATCGCTTGGACGAGCGTGAGCTGGGGCATGGGCGGGTGTCTCTCAGAGCTTCAGGCGTCGGTACTCGTTGATGGCGCTCTCGAGCTTGACCTTCACATCGCGGAAGTCTGCGGCGAGGGTGTACTCGTGGCCGTCGGTGGTCTCGATGGCGGTGGTGGTGGCATCGCGCTCCAGTATGACCGCGATGGCGAGCGGGTTGATGGCCACATTCTTGCCGTCGGTGGTGGTCATGGTGACGAACATGCGGCAACTCCTTGGCGCGTGGGCCTCAGGCCCGCTGGGGCTGGGTCTTCAGGCCGGGCTGATCCGGGCTGAGCCCGAGGCTGCTGGTGCGCATCGTTTCGCGCTGGCGGGCGAGGTCGGCGGGCAGCTCCGCGTACATGTGGTCGAAGAAGTCCGCGGGAGTGGGGTCCTCGATCTCGAGTGCGGTCCGGGCGACCTCTTCGACGATCCGCTTGGCGCGTTCCTCGAGGTCGGTCTGGCGTTTGTCGGACCAGAGGCCCTTGCCCTCCATGTACTTGCGGGTGCGGATGAGGGGGTCCTTGCTCAGCCAGGCGTCGACCTCCGCCTGGTCGCGGTAGCGGCGGGCGTCGTCGGCGGTGGTGTGGTCGCCGAGGCGGTAGGTGACGGCCTCGATGAAGCTCGGTCCGCCGCCCTCGCGGGCGCGTTTGGCGGCGTCGCGGGTGGCCTTGAAGGTGGCGAAGATGTCGTTGCCGTCGATCTGGATGGTGGGCATGTCGTAGGCCAGGGCCTTCTGGGCGACCGTGGCGGAGTTCATCTGGATCTCTCGGGGCACGCTGATGGCCCACTGGTTGTTCTGGCAGTAGAAGATCACCGGGGCCTGCATGACGGTGGCGAAGTTCATGGCGCCGTGGAAGTCGCCCTCGCTGGTGGCGCCGTCGCCAAAGAAGGTCGCGACGACCCGGTCCTCGGCGCGGAGCTTCGCGGCCCAGGCGATGCCCGTTGCGTGGAGCATCTGCGTCCCGATCGGGATCGAGATCGGGGTCATCAGGCACCCCTCGGGGATCTGGTTGCCCCGCTCATCGCCCATCCAGTGGAGGAGGATGTAGTGCATGGGCAGGCCGTGCATGAACAGGGCCGCGTTCTCGCGGTAGCAGGGCACGAGCCAGTCCTTGCCCTTCTGGAGCGCCAGGCCCGCGCCGACGGCGTTGGCCTCCTGGCCCTTGTTCTGGGGGTAGGTGCCCATTCGCCCGGAGCGCTGGAGCTTGAAGGCGATCTCGTCGAACTGGCGGCAGATGGACATCTGCTCGTACAGATAGACGACTTGCTCATCTGTAATGGTGTCCTTGGCGAGCTTGGCGTCGAGCTTCCCGTCCTCGTCGAGGATCTGCAGGTGCTCGATGCTCGCCTCGTAGACCACTTTCTTGGGCATGCTGCGCTCCGGTCAGATTGGTCACGCCGGCCACGGGCTGGGCCGGCCGCCCCATGGTACCGGGGGGCCGGCCCGGGGGCCGGGCAGCATAGGTCTTGTGTCTCGGGGGGCGGGCCGCTCAGCCCTTGGCTGTCTGGCGGTACCGCTTCCCGGGGAACTGCTTGATGTGCGACTGGTCGGCCTGGCGGCCCTGGCCTCGGAACTCGGTCGGGGAGGCCTCGGGGATGGCGAAGTCCGACGCGGGCTGGGTGTCGCTGAAGGCCATGGCGGCCTCGGCGGCCTTCATCATGGTGTCGTCGGCGTTGTAGTAGAGCTCGCGGAAATACCGCTGGATCTCGAGCTCGGCGAGGTCGAAGAAGTGGATGGCGGCGGCCTTGTCGCGTGCGAACTCCGCGCCGCCGTTGGTCCCGTGCGTGCGGATGTCCAGGTCGAGCTTGGAGAGGGTGCAGGCCCAGGCGTGGAGTTGGATGGCGATGAACGCGAGCCGGGCCTGCACGGCCTGTCGGTTCATGAGGGCCGCGTCGTACCGCTTGCTTGCCTGCTTGAACTGGTAGGTGAACTCGCTGATCTGCCTGGCGAGCCGGTCGGCGGCCTCGCGCAGCTCGGGCGCCACCTTGGTGATCTTGGGGGAGGCGCGGCGGATGCCGAGGAACACCTCGGCCGCGAGGGGGAGGATCTGGCCGAGCTGCCCGAGCTTCTTGCCCATGGGGGCCTCGCGGACGCCGAGCATCCACTCGCCGAGCTGCTTGCCGCCGTAGGCGAAGATGAATGACCACATGAGGTCGTTGGAGCCCTCGACGATGAGGTTGATGCGTGAGTCGCGGAAGATGCGTTCGATCTCGTTCTCGGTCATGTAGCTCTCGCCGCCCATGATCTGCATGGCGTCGTTGACGACCTGCCAGCCCGCTTCCGAGCAGAAGCACTTGCAGAGGGCGGTCTCGACCATGATGTCCTGGTCGTCGCGGTCGAGCATTCCGGTGGTCATGTAGAGCATGGCGTCGGAGGCGTAGACGAGGGCGGCCATGTGGGCGATGCGCTGCTTGACGAGTTCCTTGTCGCTGAGGGGGTCGCCGAACTGGTAGCGGGTCTGGCTCCACTTGACGGCCTGGTCCATGGCTCGGCGGGCGCCGCCGAGCATGCCGGCGCTGAGGGTGCACCGGCCGTAGTTGAGGCACGAGAGGGCGACATTGATCCCGCGGCCTTCCTTGTGGAGGAGGTTGAACTTGGGGACCTTGACATTGTTGAAGCGGAGCCGGCCCTGCCAGGTGCCGCGGATGCCGCACTTGGAGCGGTTGTCCTGGAAGATGTCGATGCCTTCCATGTCGGGCGTGCAGACCAGGGCGCTGACCTTGTCCTTGCCGTCCGGGGTCTGCTGGCGGACCATGACGGTGAACAGCCCGGCCTGTGGGGCGCTTGTCGCCCACTTTTTCTCACCCTTGAGGATGGTGAAGTACTCGCCGTCGGCGCTCTTCTCGCAGATGGTCTGCTGGCCGCTGGCGTCGCAGCCGACGGCGGGCTCGCTCAGGCAGAAGGCGCTGAGCCAGTCTGTCGCGAGGTGGGGGAGCCAGAGCTTCTTCTGTTCCTCATTGCCGAAGAGCATGATGGCCTTGCACCCGATGGACTGGTGGGCGCTGACCATGACGGCCGTGGAGCCGCAGAACCGCCCGATGAGCTCGAGCGCGCGGTTGTAGCTGGTGATCCCGAACCCGCCGCCGCCGTATTCCCTGCTGATGGTCATGCCCATGACGCCGATCTTGAACAGGCGTTTGACGACCCAGTCGGGGATCTCCTGCTCCTGGTCGATCTGGATCGCGGGGTGCTCGTTCCTGAGATAGGCGTCGAGCTCGGCGAGGAGCTGATCGCAGCGGGCGACCTCCTCGGCGGGCACCTGCGGGTAGGGCAGCACCATGTTCTGCTGGAACCGACCCCAGAAGAGATTCTTCACGAAGCCCATGGAGTCCGGCTCGGGGCCGAGCAGTGCCTCGGCCTCCGCGATGAGCTTCCGGTCCTTCTCGCTGACGCCCTTCATCGATTTCAGATCGGCCATGGTCTCTAGCTCCTGACCCACGACGCCGCGCGGGAGACTCGTGACACTGACGCCGGAGGCAGCGGGCCGCCGGGGAAGAGCGGGTGCGCCTACGACTTGGGCGCGGAACGCTCGAAGAACGACTGGATCGCCGCGGCGCCCTCGGGCGTGCGGCGGAGATGGACCAGGTGCCGGCGTTCGCAGTCCAGCGCCGCCCGCCAGCCCCGGGTCAGGCCCGCGTCGACTGCTTCCGCGACGGCCCTGGCCGAGGCCGTGTCGGGCAGGTCCGCCCGGACTTCGTCCAGGGCCGCGACACACCGGGACGCCACCCCCGGGCGTCCGATCCACCGGCTGGGGGCGCCGTCGCGATCGACCCGCCCCTTGGCGGCCCGGTCCGCCACCCACCGCTTGGCTGTCGCCAGGAGATCGCCGGCGGAGGGGGCGAGGGCGTCAAACAGCCCCGTGTTGCGGGCCTCGTCGAAGTTCGTGGGTGTCCCCGCCGCGGTGCGGGTGATCGCCTCGGCGCAGGCCATCCTGGCCGGCAGCAGGTTGGTGCCGCCCCAGCCGGGGCAGATGGCGAGCCCGGCCTCGGGCAGCCCGATGGGGTAGGGCTTCCCGCTCGCCGAGGGGGCGCCGATGAGCCCGTCGCAGTGCATGGCGACTTCGAGCCCGCCGCCCAGGGCGGCGCCGTTGATAGCCGCGGCGGTGGGGAACGGGAGCTGCGAGAGCCGGCCGAAGACCCGCTGCCCGTACGCCAGATACCGGTCCAGCGCGTCGTCGTCAAGTTCGGAGATGGCTTTGAGATCCGCTCCGGCGATGAAGACCCGCTCGCTGGCCGACGCCACGACCAGCCCGCGGCAGGTGGTGGGCAGGGCGCTCATCGTCGCGTCGAGGCGCTGGATCAGCGCTTCGTCGAGCACCACGACCGGGCGCCCGGGCTGCTCGAGCCGGGTCACATACACCCCCGCCAGAGGTCCGGATTGGTCGGTGTCGAACGCGAATGGGGTCGCAGTCATGGGGGCTCCGCTCCCACGCGACCGGGGGCTAGGGCGACAGCGCCGAGCCTCACGGCCCCGGGCGCCACTATAGGGCCCAGAACGCCCCTGGGGCCACACGAGGGGTGGGGGCGGGGGCCTCGCTCACCCGTCGCCGAACCGGGCCCGGAGGGCGGCCTGGGCTTCCGCCGAAGCCACCACCTGGGCACTCAGGGTGGCTCCGTGTCGGACGATGTCCGCGTCATCCGATCCGTCGAGTTGGTTGAGCAGACGCTTGGTCGCCGCGAGCGCCAGCCGACCGCCTGCGGCGATCCGGGCCGCGAGGTCCTCGACCGCTTCGTGCAGGGCGTCGTGGGTGGGGAGAGACCGGTCCATCAGGCCGAGTGCGGCCCCCTCGGCCCCGCTGAGCAGCCCGCCGCGGAGGAGGATCTGTCGGGCGCGCCCGGCGCCGACCTTTCGCACCACCCAGGGCGCGACGACGGCGGGGCAGACCGAGAGGTCGACCTCGGGGAAGCCGACTTTGGCGTCGTCGTGGGTGAGGGAGATGTCGCAGACGCAGGTGAGCCCGCACCCGCCGCCGATCGCGGCCCCGGTGACCTTCGCGATCGCGACCATCGGCAGGGCTCGCAGCTCGAGCGTGAGTTCGGCGAGACCTCCCAGGAGCCTGGGCGCCATCGCCGGATCCCCGAGCACGGCCTTGAGGTCCATCCCCGCGCAGAAGGCCCGACCCTCGCCCTCGAGGATCAGCACCCGGGGGGCGGGCGCGGAGCCGCCGAGCTTCGCGAGTTCGGCCACCCGCTCGCGGAGCGCGGTGATCAGGTCGACCGAGAGCGCGTTGCGTTGTTCCGGGCGGCGGAGCGTGAGGCGGGCAACGGCGTCGTGGACTTCCAGCGTGGCGAGGCTCATGCTTCTTTATAGCAGGCGGGTCGGGCGGCCGGGGGAGGGTCGTGGAAGCAAACGACCTCCCCCGGGGTGGGGGAGGTCGCTGGAGGATCGGTGTGTGCGGTTGGCGTCAGATGGTGCTGGTGAGTCCCAGGGGGACGCCGAGCGTGCCGAAGGCGCCGGGGAAGAACGCGTCGTAGCGGCCGAGGTAGGAGACGACCGGGGAGGCGGCCTTCACGGTGATCCCGTAGAAGGTGTCCTGGAGCCTGCGGTCGCCGGTGACGAAGTCGTGGATGTCAAACTCGGCGACGCGCCGGGCGGGGACGGTCCGTCGGAAGGTCTCCTGGCCGAGCGGCGTGCTCGTACCCTCGAAGTTCCCGTCGAACCGGATGGTGATCTCGATCACCACATCCTCGTCTGCGGGGTTGAACACTCGGAGGTACTCGGTCACATTCTGGTCGTAGCCGTCCTGCGGCCGGAAGCCGGCGCCGAAGGCCCAGAGCGTGTATGCCTCGTCGCTGAAGACGGTTCCGGCGCCGTCGTTGAAGATCAGCGTGGGGAGCGACATGGCGACGGGGACGGTGGAGTTGTAGACGATCGAGTAGGGCTCGCCGGCGGGGAAGCCCGGGAGGGTGGTCACATCCAGCTCGCCCCGGGCCCGGGCGGGCACATCGAGGCGGGCGCGGTAGGCGCTGCCGCTCTCGAAGAGGAAGGAGAAGGTGATGACCGCGTCGGTCTCGCCTGCGTTGGTGACGCCGACGACCTCCTCTGTGGAGTTGATGCCGATCTCGCCCTCGGGCGTTGCGCCGGTGAGGGAGCCCAGGCCGGCCAGGCCGATGGTGCCTGTCGCGGAGATGCGACCGGAGGTGGCGCCGTTGTCGTAGCTGGAGAGGGAGGCGACGATCTCGCCCTCGGCCTCGACGACCATGCCGTACTCGCCGTCGGGCAGCTCGGGCACATCTGAGAGGTTCCAGCCGCCGCGCCGGCCGGCGCCGAGCTCCTGGGTCAGCACGATCTCGGTGCCGCCGCCGGTGGGCAGGAGCGTCGTGGTGACCTTGATGCTGTTCCCGGAGGTGTTCAGGTAGACGGGGAAGTCGAATCGTCCCTCTGCCTTGCCGACGGAGCTGAAGGTCCAGGTGGTGCTGGTGGTGGAGGTGAAGGACTCGCCCACGGCGGCCTTCTCGCCGTCGAGCAGGAAGGTGTCGAAGTAGCTGAAGGTCGCGGCGATCGGGCGTTCGGAGCGGATCTCGAGGGCGTAGGGCTCGAGCGGCCGGACGAGCGAGCCGCCGGCGTTGCCGAAGCCGATGGCGTAGGTCGCGGGGGTGTTGGTGGTGATGCCGCCGCGGGCGCCGGCGGCGATCGAGAAGTCGGCGATCAGGTCGTCCCGTTCGCCGACCTCGTAGTGGGCGATCACGACAACCCGGGTGGCCTGGCTGTTGGGGTTGATCATGGGGACGAAGCTGTAGATGTTCTCGCTGCTGAATCCGGCGGGGTAGTAGTACCGGTACGCGAGGGTCGGCGCGGTGTCGCCGTTGGAGAGGGTCTCGGTGATGGGCGTCGCCGAGTCGGCGGTGAGGTGGCCCTCGCCGGTCCCGGCGTTGACCTCGTCGTACATCGAGAGCGCGTCGTCGGTCGACTCGCCGAGGAAGATGAAGTAGCGCAGTGTCGTCGATTCGCCCGCGCCGATGGTGCCGATGTCGTACGCGAGGGCCATCATCAGGTCGTCGCTTGCCCCGGCCGGGTCGTTGACGCCGAGCTGGAGGATCTGGCTGGGGTCGCGGACGACGGTGGAGTCCGGGTCGTAGAAGGTCGCGATTGCCCGGCTGTCGGCCGCCGCGGCGCCGAGGGAGATCGTGAGGCCGTCGGGGTACTGGTTCGTCGCGACGGAGGCGCTGGCGTAGCTGCCCGCGTCGTCGACATCGTTGGAGGTGTTGCGTCCGGCGTCGTTCAGGTTGACGCCCTGGTTGGGGTCGAACGCCTCGAGCCAGGCGATGTCGGTGAGGTCGGCGAGCCCTGTGTTGGTCAGGAGGACATCGAACACGATGAAGCCGTCGCTCAGCCCGAGGGTCATGGTGCGTTCGACCTGGAGGTCGCGGAACAGGCCCGAGGCGGTGACGCGGTAGTTGCCGGGGTTGGACTCGTTGGTGAGCGACACGGGCAGCGCCGTGGCGCTGAACCCGCCGGTGTTCATGAAGTCGTACCCGCCGGCCGTGAGGCCGTAGACCGAGTCGAGGCCCGACCCGGTGCTCTCGTCGCGGAGGAAGTCGGTCCCGAGGAACCGGATGCCGTAGGGGAGGAAATCGTCGTCTCGGGCGCCGAGGGTCCCGTCGTCGTCCACGCCGATGGTGAGTTCCGTCCCGGTCATGACCGTCGAGGCGTCGGAGATGCCCGGGGAGACGGTGAGGTCCAGGCGGTAGCCGCCGGTGGTGACGGCGGGGGATCCGGTGGTGACATCGAAGGGGTCGTAGTTGGTGTTGGAGCCCTCGGAGACGGCGATGTAGTAGGTGCCGCCCGCGGGGAAGACGAAGCTGGCGATGGTGGCGTCGAGCGTGCCGCCGGGGCTTGCCGCCTTGATCTCGGCCCCGCTGGAGTCGAAGAGGCGGAGGGCGGTGTCGAGGGTCGGGTCGGAGCCGGCGTCTTCGGCCACGGAGGTGACGGTGACATTGAGCGTGGAGCCTGCGTCGGCGGCGAACCGGAAGATGTCGCGGTCGAGGGTGCCGAAGCCGCCGTCGCCGATCTGGGCCGAACGCGTGGCGGAGCCGGTGCCGTTGATCTCGTTGATCTGGCGGGCGGTCGCGATCGTGTCGTTGGACTCGAACGCGCCGAAGATGTCGTTCTCCAGCGTGAACTCGAGGGACCAGCTGTTCAGCTGCCCGCTGTTGAGGGCGCTGTGATCGCGGATCAGGAGCGTCCACTCGCCGAGGGCCGACTTGCCGTCGAAGGCGTTGAGCCCGTTGGTCGGTCGCAGGCTGCCGGAGTAGGGCGGGGTCGCCGACACGATCGAGGCCCCGGCCTCGTCGTCGAGCAGGACACTCTCGAAGTCGTCCCCGTCGGCGCCGTGCCGGTTGAACAGCACCCGCTCGGTCCCGTCGGGCGAGATCAGGATGATCTCCAGGTCGCTGACATAGGTGTGGTCGATGTCCAGGCGGAGGTTGAGGTCCTTGATCGCCCGGGCGTCGGTCACCGTCAGCGTGTCGCTCATGGTGCCCTGCGTGCCCACCGCGGGGACGGGCTTGGGCTCGTCGAGATCGCTGGCGACGGTGAGGCGGTCGTCGGCGATCTGCTCGTAGCCGAACTGGATGTCATAGACGCCGGTCGACTGGCTCCTGCCGCTGCCCGCCAGCGTCGGGTCGTAGTCGACATTGGGGAACCCCGACACGCCGATGTAGTAGGTCCCGCCGGTGGTGACGAAGAAGTCCAGGGCCGAATCGCGGCCGTTGAACTGGTCGTTGGTCGCCAGTTCTTCGCCGTTCGCGTCGAACAGGCGCATGTAGGAGTCCAGGTCCGACGGGATCTGCAGGTTCGCGGCGGTGATGGACGCGGTGATCAGGCCGCCCTTGGGCAGCGTGATCTTGAAGATGTCGACATCGAGGGATGCGTGCAGGCCGTCGCCGATCGAGACGCTGCCGTAGGAGGCGTTCCCCGAGCCGTCGAACGCCACGGGGGTCGCGGTGGCGAGGGTGTCGTTGGACTCGAGGCTCCCGCCGATCCCCACGACCTCGAACTCGTAGGTCTCGTCGGTGCCCGCGGTGCTGTTGCCGTTGAGCAGGTTGCCGTCGACATCCTGGAACTTGGGGTCGGCCTCGGTCCCGGCGTAGAGGGTCAGGCGGTAGTGGCCCAGGGGCAGCCGCTGCTGCGGCACGCCGGTGAGGTCCAGGCTGACATCCACGACGCGGGCCTGGCCGCTCTGGAGTGCGACATCGCCGATGGGGACCAGCGTGTCGCTGTCGTCGTCGGTGTCGAACTCCCCGTCCGAGCCCGCGAAGGTGAGCAGCGCCGCGGTGCTGTCCAGCGTCGACCCGTCGAGGTCCTTGTTGAAGGTGATGGTGACGGTGTCGATCGGCAGCCCGGTGCTCGAATCGATGCGCGAGGTCACCGGCCCGGGGTTGAAGGCGATCGCCACCGGGCCGTCGAGGCCGATCAGGCGCAGCGAGTTGGCGATGTTGAGGCGCCCGCCGGAAACGACGCGGCCCTGGAGCGCGGGGACATGATCCACGCCGTCGATCAGGGCCTGGCGGATCTCGACCGCGGAAGCCTCGGGTCGGAAGCTCTTGAGCAGCGCGACAGCGCCGACGACCACGGGCCCGGCGGCGCTGGTGCCGCCGAACTGCTCGTAGACGCCGCCCATCCCGACCGTCAGCACGCCGACGCCCGGGGCGCCGAGGTCGACGGTCTCGGCCCCGTAGTTGCTGTAGACCGCGAGGGTGTCGTCGGGGTTGGTCGCGGCGACGGAGATGAGCCCCGGGATGTTGTAGGAGGTCGGGAAGAAGGTGAACTCGGGGTCGTCGTTGTCGTACGCGCTGTTGCCCGCGGAGGCGACGAAGGTCGCTCCGGTGTCGATGAACCGCTCGATCGCGTCGCGCTCGGCGTCGAAGCCTGTGGGCGCGTCGGCGTAGAACGACTGGTCGAAGCCGCCGTAGCTGTTGTTGCTCGCCACGATGTTGTGGCCGTAGTCCTCGATCATCATCGTCAGGTAGTCGTGTGAGCTGATGATGGCCGAGAGGGTCAGGTTTCCGAACTGGTCGGCGATCTTCATGGGGAGGATCGAGACATTCCAGGCGGTGCCCGAGACTCCGATGCCGTTGTTGCCCACCGCGCCGATCATGCCCGCCGAGCCGGTGCCGTGCCCCTCCTCGTCGTCGGGGTCGTTGTCGCCGACACCGAAGTCCCAGCCGTTCACATCGTCCACCAGCCCGTTGCCGTCGTCGTCGATCCCGTTGCCGGAGATCTCGCCGGGGTTGTGCCAGATGTTCGCCGCGAGGTCCGGGTGGTCGAGATCGACGCCTGTGTCGATGACCGCGACGATCACATCGCTCGAACCGGTCGTGATGTCCCACGCCTCGGTCGCGCCGATGTCGGCCCCGATGGTCCCGAAGCCCGTGAACCAGCCGAACCGGTCGACCACGAACTGCCCGGTGTTGTCCAGCCACTGCTGGTCGGCAAAGAGCGGGTCGTCCGGCACCGCGAGGGTGTGGTAGGTCGTGTTCGGGTCGATCGCCTTGGCGCCCGCCAGGGCCGCGAACCGCTCCAGCGACGACTCGCTCGGCATGATGTCGAACCGCACCACGGCGTTGTACCCGCGGGCGATCACCGACCACTCGTCGGCCGTCCGGCCGATCTGGGCCGCGGCCTGCTCCACCGCCCGGCCGATCGCGGCCTCGTCCCGTTGTTCATCGAATGAGAGGATCCAAGACCCGTTCGCGATCGTCACCGGGCCGCCGTGCCACGCGACCTGCTCGACGCCCTGGTTCCCCGCCGGTTCCGGCCCGGTGACATGCTCGGCCCCGGCCGCGTCCGCCCAGTCCACGGCGAGCAGCACCCGGGCCTCCAACTGCTCCACCAGCGAAGCATCGCGCCCCGACGCACGCGCCAGCTTCCCTGCGGCGGAATCACCATCGACAGCCCGACGAAAGACGGAGCGGCTCAGCGACATGACATCATCTCCCGGTACAGCGTGGACTCTGCACCCTCTCTGGTTCGGCAGAGTACCGCCCGGCTCAATTCCCTGCTGGGACCGCCGGGCGCTGGGCCCCTGCGTCGTGGCCGGTCGGCCTCGCCGGGCCCGTACTTTGGGCACAGAATATCCGATCCGCTGCCCCTTGTGGTTCCCATTCTCCCCATTCACAACACTTTCTGCAACTCCACCCTCCCTCGGACCGGGATTTGTGTGGGGGCACGGATGGCGACTCTGACACCCTCAGCCTAGCCTCGGCGCGACCAGAACTTCTCCAGCAACTCCGCTTCCTCCACCCCCCCGGCCAGGCCCAAAGAGACACGCAGCCCATCGGGCCCGACATTTCCCCCGGCGGCCCCCCCCGCGCCTTCCCCGGTGCCGGTCCCGTCCAGAGCCCCCAGCCACCGCTTGGTGGCCGCCAGCGCGTGCGGCCCCTTTCTGCCCAGTTCGACCGCCAGCGCCATCGCGGCGGGCAGCACCGCCCCCGGCTCCTCGACCAGATCCGTGACCAGCCCGATCCGTGCGGCCTCCTCGCCGGAGATGAGCCCGGGGTCGAGCATCCGCGCCCTTGCCGGCCCCGCTCCGACCCGGGGCGCGAGCGTCGGCCCGCTGACGGCCGGAGACACCCCCAGCAGGACGACGGGGTAGCCCAGCTTCGCCGCCCGGTCCGCCACGGCGAAGTCTGCCCCCGCCACCAGCGCGCAGCCCCCGGCGATCGCCGCCCCGCGGCACGCCGCGACCACCGGGCACGGGCACGCCCGCATCGCCCGCACCGCCGCGTCGAGGCCGGTCAGCAAGGCCCGCATCACCGCGCCGTCGGGACTCTCGCGGCAGAGCGCCAGATCAAACCCGGCGCAGAACACCCGGCCCTCGCCCGCCAGCACGAGGCACCGGGACCTCGCGCCGACCTCCGCGGTCTGGGCGGCGAGTTCCTCCAGCATCCCGGGCGTGAGCGCGTTGCGTACATCGGGCCGGTGGAGGGTGATCACGCCGATCCCGCCCTGCTCGGCGATCCGGATCACGACGGCGCCCCCGCCCGGGCCTCCCCGACCAGCCGCTGTGCCAGCGCCGCGGCCTCGCCGAGTTTCGCCCGGTCCACGCGGTGCGAGAACCCCGCCCGCTCCACCGCGTCGAGCAGGGCCGCGGTGGCGATATTCCCCGGCGCCCGGGCGCCGGGCGTCCCCGCGTAGGGGCAGCCGCCCAGCCCCGCGATTGCGCCGTCGAAGCTGCGGATTCCCAGCTCGAGCCCCACCCGCACGCACTCGGCGGCCCGGGCGTGCGTGTCGTGGAGATGGAGCGTGACTTTCGCGCTCCCTCCGTGTGATTCATCGAGCGCTTCGAGCACGGTCGCGAGCATCCTGCCCACGCTCTCGGGCGTCCCCGCCCCGACCGTGTCCCCCAGGTCGAGTTCGTCCACGCCGAGGTCCATGAGGCGCCCGGCGATCGCGGCCACCGCCAGCGGCTCGGTCGGCCCCTCGAACGGGCAGGCGATCACGCAGGAAACATACCCCCGGACCTCGATCCCGTGCTGGCGTGCCAGGCGCACCACGGGCCGGAACCGCTCGATCGTTTCGGCGATTGATGCGTTGGTGTTCTTCTGGCTGAACGACTCGCTCGCGGCGGTGAACACCCCGATCTTGTCGATCAGCCGGCGTCCGGCCCGGGCGTTGGCCTCAAGCACCCCCTCCATGCCCCGCTCGTTGGGCACGAGCGCGGAGTACACCACCCCCGCGGCCTTGTCCGCGGCGAGCAGCTCGCAGAGGGCGGCCGCGTCGCCGAGCTGCGGCACCCACCTGGGGCTCACGAAGCTCGTGACCTCGACCTCGTTGACCCCGGCCGCGGCGAGCGTGCGCACCAGCTCGGCTTTGGCCGGCGTCGGCACCATGCCCGGCTCGTTCTGCAGCCCGTCCCTTGGCCCCACCTCGGTGATCCGCACGCGTTCAGGCATGGGCGGATGCTACGCGAACCCGGCTCGGCGCGAAACTCCCCCGGATTGCTGAACCCCCGGCCCCGAAGACCGACTATCTGGTCGGCATGGCCCGTGCACCCCAAGCCATCCTGGACGACTTGCTCGTGCTCGAGGCCCAGCGGGGTCGGCCCGACGCCTGGAGGGCTCTGGTCGGGCGTTGGCACCCGCTGCTCCTGGGGCGGGCGGTGCGGCTGCTGGGCGACCGAGACCTGGCCGCCGACGCGGTGCAGGACGCCTGGGCCTCGATCGCCCGGGGTATCACCCGCCTCGAGGACCCGGCCCGGTTTGCCCCGTGGGCGTACCGGATCCTCGCAAGGCGGTGCGCCGACCATGTGCGCCGGGCGGTGCGACGCCCCGACAGGTCCGGCGATGTGGGCGGCGCGCTTGCACCGCCCGACCCCCTCGGGGGGGCCGAAGCCGAGCCGATCAAGGCGGTCCGGGCCGCGATCTCGACCTTGCCGGGCGAGCAGCGGCTGCTGCTCACCCTGCGGTACGCCGACGGCGTTCCCCTGGCGGTGATCGCTGATCTGGTCGGGACTTCTGAGGGCACCGTCAAGTCGCGCCTGCACACGGCCCGTGCGGCCCTGCGCCGGCTGCTCGAACCCCGCGAGACAGACCAACGAGAAGGAGCCAATCATGGACGAGCTTGACCGCAGAATCACCGAGGCGCTCCGCGCCGACGAGGCCGAGCAGTACGCCCGCCTCGATCCCGAGGTCCCGCCGTGGGAGATGGTGTTTGAGACCTTCCGGGGCCGCAACCGCTGGCTGAACATGCTCATCAGCTTCTGGATGCTGGTGTTCTTCGGGCTCGCGGTCTGGTGCCTGGTGCAGTTCTTCCGGACCGACGAGGTGCGGCCCGCGCTCACCTGGGGCCTGGGCTTCCTCTTTTTCATGACCGGCTCGGCGTTCCTCAAAGTCTGGTGGTGGATGGAGATGCAGAAGAACTCCATCATCCGGGAGGTCAAGCGCGTCGAGCTCCAGCTGGCCAGCCTGGCCTCGCGGGCCGACGCGTGAAACGCGCCGGCTCGGGCGCGGGCTTCAGCGCGTCGGCGCGCCGTCCACCACCCGCCGGCCGATGTCCGGGTTGTTGGTGAACATCCCGGTGATCCCCATCGCGATGAACCGCTGCTGTCGGTCGGTGTCGCTCCCGAAGGTGTACGCGTACACGCTCAGCCCGCGGGCGAGCGCCCGGGCGATGAGGTCGGGGTCCTTGCCCGGCCCGCCCTCCTCGGCCTCGACGAGTTTCCAGCTCGGGCCGATCCCGTCGGCGAACGAGGCCACCTCGTCGAGCGTCCCGTCGCTCACCGGGTCGCCGCACAGGTAGATCATCCGCAGCTCGCACCCCAGCGACCCCCGCATGAGCTTCAGCGCGTCGAGCTCGAAGCACTGGATAATCGCCGCGTGGTCCCGATCGGTGTACCCGTACCGGCCGAGCGTCTCGACCACCACCGGCTCGATCGCCAGGCCCTCCTCGCGGTGGAACGCCGGGCGCTTTGGCTCGGGGATGACACCGACGCGCCGCCCGGTCGTTTCGTTGAGCCGACCGACGAGGGCGAGACACTCGTCGAAGGTCGCGAGCTGGAGGCCCCGCAAGGTGTCCCCGCCCCGCCCGGGGCTCTGACCCACGCAGCGCAGCTCGTCGAGGGTGAAGTCCGCGAAGTACCACTCGCCGTCCTCGCGGGCCCGACCCGGGAACCGCTCGCCCATGAGCGCCGTGTTCGGCACGGTGACATCGTGGGAGCAGACCGCCACGCCGTCGCGGGTAAGGACGACATCGGGTTCGATCATGTCCGCCCCCTGGCCGTAGGCGAGGGCGTACGCCTCGAGCGTGTGCTCGGGGAGGTAGGCGCTCGCGCCGCGATGGGCGATGACCTCGCACCTGGCGCCGTCTCCGGGACCGGGGCCGGGGCCGGACGCGAGCACCGATACGAGCGCCGCAAGCAGCAGAGCGTGCATGATCAACTCCTCGCCGAACAGCGTGCTTGCCGCCCGCACGCGCACGCTATGCCGGGCGCGGTGTGGGGTGGTGTTATCGTGGCGCGAAGCCCGAGAGGGCGGCAGGGGTCCGCGACACCGAGCGTCTCGCGGCGGCCGTTGCCGCGGCGATGTCCCGCGCGAGAATCTCGTGGCTGGCGAGCTCGGTCCGCTCGGGCTGATCACCTAGAACGGGACGCACTGCGCGGGTACTGCCCACCCTGCAACGAAGACAACAGCCCGATCCATCGGATCGGGCTGTTGAACGGAGCGGACAGGTTGTCTCACAGCCGCCCGGTCGGGCGGCTCGGGTCAGGCTGCCTCACGGCCCCCGCACCCGGCCGGGGTCGGCATGCCGTTGGTGAAGGGGGTGCCGTAGGGGTAGTTCGACGGCGCGGGGCTGCCGAAGCCGACGCCGGGGTTGGTCGCGTTGAGGTTGACATTCCCGAAGCTGGGGGTGTTGTAGCCGGTGTTGTTGAAGCCGGTGGTGTTCCAGTTGGCCCAGTAGGGGTTGTTGCTGTTCCAGAAGGAGTTGGGCAGCCACGGGGTGTTGAAGGGCGTGTTGAACGACGGATTGAACGGGGTGTTGTAGGGAGTGTTGAAGGGGGTGTTGAACGGGGCATTGAGCGGAGTGCTGTAGGGCGTGTTGAAGGGGGTGTTGAACGAGGCATTGAACGGAGTGTTGTAGGGGGTGTTGAAGGGGGTGTTGAACGAGGGATTGAACGGAGTGTTGAACCACGGGGTCCCGTTCCAGGGCTGCGAGTAGTTGCTCGGGCCGAACTGCGTGGCGAGGCCGGGGTACGAGTTGCCGCCCGTGTTCCAGTTGTTCCCGCCCGAGTTCAGCGTGTTCCAGGGGTTGTAGCCGAACGGCGTGGTGGCGCCGAACTGGTTGTTGAAGCCCCAGGGGGTGTTCCAGTTGAGGGTGTTCTGGGGGTAGTTCATGGGGGTCTGCCACGGGGTGTTGTTGAAGAGGTTGCCGTTGCCGAACCACCAGCCGGTGGGCCCGTAGCCGTAGGAGGTGGTGGGGGTGTTCCAGTTGAAGGGCGTCGCGGGGTTTCCGAACGGGGTGCAGGGATTCTGGAAGGTCGTGTTCATCGCGGTTTCCTTTCTGTGTCGCGGTGTGGCGGGCCTTGTGCGTTCGTGCGCGGCTTCGGGCCCGCAGAGTCCATCGGCCGACCCCCGGCCGAGACCAGAGAAACTGGGGGGTTGGGCGGGAACCGGCTATGGCGTCGTTTCTGCGCTCCCTGTGCCCGGAGCCCCCGGGGGAGTACATCGGACCAAGGGGGAGTCCGGGTGAGTCGAGTTCTGGGGCGGGGCTGGTTTCTCGGCGTGGCGCCGGGGGGCTGCTGCATCCTGGGCCTGGGGCTCCCCGTAGAAAGGAGCGGCGAGGGGGCCGCCCGGCGAGAGCAGGGGCGGAGAGGACCCCGAGCAAACACCGATCGCGGCCGAGCGTCGGCCGACCCGGTGAAACTTCCGCCGCGGGCACGCGTCGGGTACAGTGAATCGCGAGGGCGGGGCGAGGCTGTCAAGGCCGACAGCCGATGGGCTTGCGCGGGGCGCGATGGCTCCGGACCCCAGACGCCCCGCTGGCCGGCGCACCCGGCCGAAAGGAGGCCTCAGATGATGCCGAACGCAACCAGCCGGGCCGGCGCTGTCCTCACCCTTCTGGCGGGGATGCTGGGCGCGGCGCCTGCGTGTGGGCAGTCCGCCGACAGCCTGCGCGGGCAGGCGGCGGCGCCGAGCCCCACGCAGCTCAAGCGCGAGAACCTCAACAAGCTCATGCGCCAGATCCCGGAGGTCAACTTCAGCGACCACCGGCTCGAGGATGTGGTCGCGTTCATCACCGAGATCACCGGGGCGGACATCGAGCCCTACTGGAACGACGACACCCGGGTCGACGGGCTGGACAAGGACACGCTCATCACCCTGAGCGCCAACCGCATCAGCGCGCTGCGGCTCCTGGAGATGGTCCTCGACAAGGCGGGCGACACCAACGGGGCGTTCGCCTCCGGCAACACCTGGCAGATGACCGACTGGGGCACCGTCGAGTGCGGGCCCAAGGAGGCGATCGCCAAGCGCCAACGCCTCGAGGTCTACTCGATCGACGACCTGCTCTGGCAGATCCCCGACTACGACGAGGCCCCGACCATCGACCTGCAGAGCGTCCTCCAGAGCTCCCAGGGCGGCGGCGGGGGGCAGAGCCCCTTCCAGAACGACCAGCAGCAGCAGGACCTCGACCGCCGGCCCAAGGACGAACGGGCCCAGGATGTCATCGACATCGTCGAGGCCCTCGTCGAGCCCGAGACCTGGATGTCCGGCGGCGGCACCGCCTCCATCCGCTATTTCCAGGGGAGCCTCCTCGTCCGTGCGCCCGACTTCGTGCACCGGCAGATCGGCGGCTACCCCTGGTGGCCCGCCTCGCAGACCACCGCCGGCGTGGCCAACGGCCGCCGGTATGTCAGCATCGGCGTTGACACGGGGATCTCCACCGTCGACAACCTCGAGAACCAGCCGGTGACCGCCACAGTCGGTGGCGGTGGCGGCGGGGATGGGCCCGGCGGCGGGTGAGCAAGTCCGACCGACTCAGACCGCGCGACATCCGCGCCGGGTACCGGCTCGTGGGCGAGTGCCGGGACCTCGGCGCGGATGTTGTCGCCTGGCAGGAGCAGCTCCTCGCCGGCTTCTGCAAGCTCCTCCACGCGCAGGTCGGCATCAGCGGCAATATGCGACGGTTCGGGGCGGGCGACGCGGAGAGCCTCGGCTCGGTCCGCATCGGTTGGCCCGATGCCCAGGCCGAACGCCTCTGGCTCGAGTACGCCACGAATGTCCCCGTCGAACGCACCCCCGAGTACCCCGCCCTCATCGGCGGGCAGGACCGCCTGGTCACCCGCACCCGCGACCAGCTCTGGGGGCGGGAGGCGTGGTACCGGTCCCGCACCTACAACGAGCGCCACAAACGCGTCGGCATCGACGACTACATCATCTCCATCCAGCGGCTCCCTTTCGGCGACATGCAGCACTCGCTCTGGATCCACCGCGCGGAGGGTGAGCCCGGCTTCGGACGCCGGGAGTGGTGGCTCGTCCGGTGTGTGCACGAGGAGGTCGGCCGGCAGATCGGCAACGCCCTCGCCTCGGCCGCCGAACCCAGGCTGTCGGACCTCACCCCGCGCCAGCGCGATGCGCTGCACGGGCTGCTCGAGGGTCTGGCCGAGAAGGAGCTCGCCGCCCAGCTGGGCGTCGGCCGGGCCACCGTCCACGAGCATGTGCTGGCGATCTACCGGCACTACCAGGTCTCGTCGCGGGCCGAGCTGATGGCCCTGTTCATCGGGCGCGAGCCCCCCAGGCCGGGGCAGGTCCGATAGCCGCACGGGAGTACCCCCGCCGAACCACCTGTCCACCCCACCAAACAGTGGGGGTGTTGGCGTGGTTGGACGCCGGATGATCTCCCCAGATGGTGGCCACAGAGGCCAGCACCAGACCAACCGAACGCAAACCGGAGGTAACCCCATGTCACGAATGAGCACCCGCCTGACCCTCGCGTCCCTCGCCTGCGCCGGCCTCGTCGCCGCCTCGGCCGCCGCCGGCGACCTGTACATCGCCGGCAACGCCGGCGTCATCTGGCACTTCGACACCGCGACGGGCACGGTGGACAGCCCCATCTCCTGCGGCGGGACCGTCCAGGGCATGGCGGTCCAGGGCCGGCACATCTTCGCCGCCGCGTCGACGAACACGGTGTACAAGCTCAACCTGGATACCGGCGCGTTCGAGGATTCGTGGGGCACCGACGGGGCCCCGCTGTCTCTGTCGCGCTGGGGCAACACGCTGTACCTGACCACCCAGAACGGCGACATGCAGTGGCGCAACGCCGATGATTTCTCGATCATCGACACCTACTACACCCACGACCCGCTCCAGGCCACCGTGCTCTTCGGCAACAAGATCTTCACCGGCAGCTGGTCCACCGCCGTGTACACCGCGCCCATCGGCGAGCTGGATTTCAACTTCTTCACCGCGTGCGGCGGCAGCGTCAACTCCATGGCGACCGACGGCAAGGACCTGATCATCGGCAGCCGCGAGGGCACCGTCTACATCTACGACGCCGTCACCGGCGGCTACAAGGCGACCTGGGCGGTCGCGTCCGACTGCGTCGGCATCGCCTACATCGACGGCCGGATCTTCACCGCCGCCGCGAACGGCAAGGTCCACCGCATCAATCCCGCCAACGGCGTCATCGAGCAGGTCTACAACACCGGCCTGGCGATTACCGCCATGACCATCGGCGAGTCGTGCGCCGCCGACTTCAACGGCGACGGGGTGATCTCGACCCTGGACTTCCTCAGCTTCCTCAACGCGTGGAACGCCGACGACAGCCGCGCCGACATGGACGACAACGGCGTCCTGAACACCCAGGATGTCCTGGTCTTCCTCAACGCGTTCACTGCCGGCTGCAGCCTCTGATCGCTCTCAACGCGAGGCCGGCCCCGCCGACGGTTGCGTCACTCGCCGCCGGCCAATAGCTCGCCTCACCGCACGGCGGGGCCCCCCGGGTCCGGCGCGACGCGCCGGTCCGGGGGGCCCCGCCATTTCAATCGCCCGGGCCGGTTTCCCTACAATCCTGCATGTCTGTCGCGCCGTTCATCTACCAGCAGGTCCTCCTCCTGTGCCTCCGCGACGACCGGGGCACCACCCTTGGCCCATGGGCCCGCATTGCTGTGGCGGGCGGGTTGCTTGCCGACCTGCTGCTCGCCGACCGCGTCAGCCTGCAGGGCAAGCGAGGGCTCGTCACCCTCGGGTGCGAGGAGCCTCTGGGCGACCCCGTCCTCGACGAGTGTCTCTCCCAGATCGCCAACGCCACCCGCCGGGCCTCGCCCCAGCGATGGGTGACGCGCCTGGCCACCAAGCCCCGTTTCCACAGCGCGGCCCAGCGCCTCTGCGACTTGGGCGTGCTGCGGATGTCCAACGAGAGCGTGCTGCTGCTGTTCTCCCGGCGCGTGTACCCGGAGATCGACCCCGGGCCCGAGGGGGAGGTCCTCGATCGCCTCCGGACCGCCATCTTCACCGACGGGCCGACCGACGCCCGGACCGCCGTTCTGCTCTCGATTGCCTCTGCGGCCGAGCTTCTCGGCTACCACTTCCCCAAGAAGGACCTCCGCGCCCGCAAGTCCCGCATCAAGGCCGTCGGCTCCGGGGAGGCCGTCGGGGAGGCGGTGGCGGGGGTCATCCAGGGCATCCGCGCCGCGATCATCGCCGCCAGCGTCGCCGGCGCCGCCGCGGCGACCGGCTGAGCGCGCCCCCCACGCTACCCTCCGTCATGAAGCTTGCGTTCCTCGGTTCCGGCGCCTTCGGCATCCCGACGCTTCTCGCCCTCGGGCGCGAGCACGAGGTCACGCGCGTCGTCACCCAGCCCGACCGCCCCGCCGGGCGGGGTGGCAAGCTCACGCCCACCCCCATCGCGGCCTGGGCCGCCGAGCACATGCCCGGCGTCCCCGTGCTCAAACCCGAGCGCATCAACGCCCCGGAGGTGGTCGCGGAGCTACGGTGCGGCCCCACCGCCGCCGAGGCTTGGGTGGTCATCGCGTTCGGCCAGAAGATCGGCCGGCCGCTCCTCGCCGACCGCTTCGCGATCAACCTCCACGCGTCGCTCCTGCCCCGCTGGCGGGGCGCCGCGCCGATCAACGCCGCGATCCTCGCCGGCGACGCGCAGACGGGCAACTCCGTTATCACGCTCGCGGACCGCATGGACGCGGGCCTGGTACTCGGCCAGTCGCGCCGCGCCATCGAGCCCACCCACACCGCCGGCGAGTTGCACGACCTGCTCGCGGCCGACGGTCCCGACCTGGTCCTGCGCGTGCTCGACGACCACGCCGCCGGCGGTACCGAAGCTGTGGAACAGGACGAGTCCCTGGTCACCCTCGCCCCCAAGCTCGGCCGGGCCGACGGCTGGATCGACCCGGCCGCCAGTGCCGAGGAGTGCCGCCGGCGGATCAACGGCCTCTCCCCGTGGCCCGGTGTCCAGGCGGCGCTCGACGGCGTCCCGCTCAAGCTCCTCCGTGCCGACGCCGTGCAGCCGGGCCGATCGCTCGGCGCGCCGGGCACGCTCCTCGACGGGGCCCGCGGCTTGTTTGCGTGCGGCAGCGGGGGGCTCGAACTCCTCGAACTCCAGCCCGCCGGCAAGCGGGCCATGGCGTGGGCAGACTTCGCCCGAGGGCGGGCGCTCGCCGGGGGCGTAGTGCTCGAGCCGCTCGGGGGCCCCGGCGCATGCTGACGCTCTGGGACCTGCTCGAACCCAAGCCCAAGGCCCGGCCGGCCAAGCCGGCGCCCGCGCGGACTGTGCCGGGCACGCCGGTTGCGCCGCGTCCGCCGGGGCGGGCTAAGGCCCCGCCCTCCACCGCCGCCGTCAACTACCTCCGCATGGAGCGCGAGATGCTGGCCCGCTACGGCGTCCGCGTCCGGAAGTGGCGGTCGAACACCAGCGGAGTGGCGTGGGAGGTTCAGTATCGGGACGGCACGATGACCCGGCTGATCGAGTCGCCCCGTCCGCGCGGCCCGGTCTCCGCGGCGATCTTCCTCCACGAGATCGGCCACCACGCCATCGGCTTTGACCGCTACAAGGTCCGGTGCGTCGAGGAGTATCACGCCTGGCGGTTTGCGCTCGACCAGATGGCCGAGAACGGCATCACCATCACCCCGCGCGTTCGGAGGCGGGTCGCCGATTCGCTCGAGTACGCCATCGCCAAGGCCAGCCGGCGCGGCCTGCGCGCGGTCCCTCCCGAGGTCGAGGCGTGCATTCTCGAACAGCGCCGCCTGCTCGCCGAGGGTGTCCCGGACGCGGGCGGCGATTCAGCGACCCCGTCGCGAGCTCATGCCTCAGCCCCGAAGAGCGCATCGATGAACGCCCCTGGGTCAAACGGCTGAATGTCGTCCGGCGTCTCGCCCACGCCGACGAACTTCACCGGGAGGCCGAGCTGCTCGCGGATCGCGACGACGATCCCCCCGCGCGCCGTCCCGTCCAGCTTCGCGAGCAGGATCCCCGTCACCTTCGCGGCGCGGCTGAACTCCTCGGCCTGGCGCAGGGCGTTCTGCCCGGCCGTCGCGTCCAGCACGAGCAGCACCTCGTGCGGGCCCCCCTCGATCTGCTTGCCGACCACCTTGTGGAGCTTCTCGAGCTGGCGCATGAGGGGGTCCTGGGTGTGCAGGCGCCCGGCGGTGTCGAGGATCACGACATCGACCCCGCGGGCCTTGGCCGCCGCGCAGGCGTCGAAGGCGACCGCGGCGGGGTCGCCCCCCTCCTGGCCCCGCACGATCTCGACGCCGAGGCGTTGGGCCCAGATCTCGAGCTGGCGGACGGCGCCGGCGCGGAAGGTGTCGCACGCGCCGACGAGGACGGTCTTGCCGTCCTTGTGGAGCATGTTGCAGAGCTTGGCGATGCTGGTGGTCTTGCCGGCGCCGTTGACGCCGGTGACCAGGATCACGGTCGGCCCGCTCGGGGCAAAGTGCAGGGACCTGTCGGCCTCGGGCCAGAGGGCCTTGAGCTCCCGGCGCAGCACCTCGAGCACATCCTCGCCCCGTTTGAGCGAGCCGTCTTTGTGCCCTTCGCGCACGCGTTCGATCAGGCGGGCGGTTGTTTTCACGCCCACATCGCCGCCGATCAGCTTGGCCTCCAGCTCGCGGATGAGGGCCTCGTCCACCGCCCTGCCGGCCAGCATCGAGCGCAGCCCGCCGACGAACGCCTCGCGCGTTCTCGCCAGCCCGCCGCGCAGCTTCGCCAGCGCTCCGCCGATCAGACCCATCGCCGCCTACTCCTCCGCGCCCACCGGGGGCATGCGTTTGAACGCCTTGTCGAGCAGGGCGTTCACGAACCCCGGGCTCTTCTCGCCCCCGAAGGTCTTGGCCAGCTCCACCGCCTCGTTGATGATGATCTTTGGCGCCACGCCGCCCCGTGTCATCTCGTGGTAGCCCAGGCGCAGGATCGTCCGGTCCACCGCCGCCATCCGGTGCGCCGGCCACTCCGGCGCCAGTTCGAGCATGAGGTTGTCGGCCTCTGCGCGGTGCTCCCACGCCTCGCAGGCGGTCGTGAACGCGCGTTTGATCTCTCCAGCGCGGAACCCCTCCTCTGACTCCAGCGTCGCCAGGATGTCGTCGGTGTCGCGCCCGGCCCGGGCGTCGAGCTGGTACAGCGCCTGGAACGCCAGCCGTCGGATGTCGCGGGGCTGGGCCATCAGGCAACCCCGCCCGACTCGGCCGCTTTGTCGGGCTTGGGCACGCTGCACCTCGGGCTGGTCTCCCCGCGGGCTATCGCCGCCGACGCCGCCAAGGTCTCCAGCAACGCGTGCATCGCCTCGGTCCCCTTGTTGCCCTGGCGGCCGCCCGCCCGGGCGTGCGCTTGGCCGGCCGTATCCACCGTCAGCACGCCGAAGGTCACCGGCACGCCGCTCTGCAGCGTGATGTCCACCAGCCCCCGGGCGACCGCCCCGGCGATGTGCTCGCCGTGGCTCGTCTCTCCGTAGATGATGCACCCGAGCGCCACGACCCCGGCGTACCTCCCGGTCTTGGCGAGCGCTGCCGCAAGGGCGGGCAGCTCGAACGCCCCCGGCGCTTCGACCACCGCCACCGCCGACGCATCCCCCCCGGCCTCGGCGTACGCCCCCAGGGCCCCGTCCCGAAGGCGGGTCGTCACGGAGGCGTTGTACTGCGACACCACGATCGCCACGGGCGGCACAGGCTTGGGCATCCCATTCATGGCCCCATCCTATCCCGCTACCCCACTCCCCCTGGGGGCCGGGCGCCCCGGCCCTGGCGTGCCCGGGAAGGGCCGGGGCGGTCCCCCCATACCATCCCCCCGCATGGAGCGCTTCCTCGGCCGCGTCAGCCCCATCCTCCACCTCACCCGCGTCACCACCGCGTTCGCCGCCGTGGCCAATGTGTGGTTCGTCATCCTCTGGTCGGTCCGCAACCCCGCGGAGGCGCCGTCCCACTCGCTGGACCCGCACCCGCTCCCCCTGCTGCTCCTCGGCGGGACCGCCTCGGCCCTCGGGCTCTATTCCTACGGCGCCTGCCTCAACGACCTGCTTGATGTGCGACGCGACCGGGCCCTGCGGCCCGAACGCCCGCTGCCTTCCGGGCGGATCACGACCGAGACCGCGGCGATTACCGTGGCGGTGAGCCTGCTGCTCAGCGTCCTCGGGGCGGCGGTCTTCGGCATCCCCTCGGTCCTGCTCACCCTCGCGCTCGCCGCGGGCATCCTGTTCTTCAACGCCGCCGCGAGATTCGTCCCCGGGGTCGGGCTGGTGGTGCTCGGCCTGCTCTACGCGGGCCACATGCTCGTGCCCAACCTGGGGCTGCGGTTCCTGTGGCCGGTGTGGCTGGTGATGTCGCACTCGCTGCTGGTCGCGGCGGTGACGCATGTGCTCGCGCGGAAGGTCCCGCCGCTGTCCACGCGTGCGGTCTTCCTGGCGGTGCTGGGTTGGCTTTCCTGGTCGATCCTGATCCTGGGGGTGGGCTGGATGCGTTCCGGGGAGGCCGACCAGGGCTTCCGGGCCGCTTGGCCGGCGTGGGTGCCCCCGACGGCGGCCCTCGGGCCCGCGGTGCTCGCCGTGGCGTTCGTGTTCCTCGCCGCCCGGCGGATCCGTCAGTTCGGGTTCGGACCCCGCGCGGCGGACAAGATCTACAGGTATGGCTCGCTCTGGCTCACCCTCTACGCCGTGGGCTGGATGCTGGGCAGCGGGTTCCCCCGCGAGGCCGCGGTGCTCGGGATCCTCGCGGCGGTGGGCTTCCTGACCATGACCACGCTTCGGGAGTTGTACGGGCTTGCCGAACAGCCGGTCGGGTACCGACGCTAGAGGCGCGACCGGGAACAGACGGGCCCGATCCCGCAACCAAAGGGGCTCGGGCGGCGAATCCCTTGACAGGGAGCCCTCGGGGGGCCATGGTTCCCCGCACCGAGCCCGCGGGCAGCCCCGGGGCGGGGCCCGCGCGTGGGGGCCCACGCCCGCCGGCGGCAGCCCGTGCAGCGACGCAACCCGGCTCACCACCGGATGGAGAAGGACGCCATGCGCAAGCTCTGGTCCACCACTCGCCAGACCACCAGCCCGTTCGCGGTCGAGACCCTCGAGCCGCGGATCGCCCTCGACGGCACGCCCGACAGCGCGGCCAACCCCGTCGTCGAGATCCAGACCAACTACGGCAACATCTACATCGAGCTGTTCCCGGATGTGGCCCCCATCACCGTCGAGAACTTCCTCGGCTACGCCAACCGCAACGACTGGGACAACACCTTCTTCCACCGCCATGTCTCCGGGTTTGTCCTGCAGGGCGGCGGCTGGTCCTTCGACGAGGACAGGCAGGATGTGGACCATGTGACCCAGCGGGACCCGATCGTCAACGAGTTCGATCTCTCCAATCTCCAGTGGACCGTCGCCATGGCGAAGATCCCCGCCGAGGATTCTAACGGAGATCCCATCCCCGGCGGCGGGCCGGACTCGGCCACCAGCGAGTGGTTCATCAACCTCGCCGACAACTCCGACAACCTGGACGACCAGAACGGCGGGTTCACGGTCTTCGGCGAGGTGGTGGGCGGGCGCGATGTGGTCGAAGCGATCACCGACCTGCGCATCATCAACATCGGCGGGAACTTCACCAGCGTCCCCATGGGCGACGACTTCGATGTCAACGGCGACACCGTCCTGAACTCCGACCTGGTCGTCATCGAGGACATTGTCCTCGTCTACGACCCGGACACAAGCCTGCTGGGCGACACCTCCACCGTGCCCGGCGGGACCGCCACCGGCTCGAACCTTACCACCGTCACCATCACCAGCCAGTTCGACCGCGCCATCGCCTTCCAGCAGAACGGCCTCTCCGGCGGCTGGACCGTCGCCGACCTCAACCTCAAGGCCGAGCAGTCCGGCAACGCCACCAACCCGGTCACCTGGGTGGACTCCAAAGACGGTAAGACCTATGCCGCGGCCATCTCCGCCGACGGCCTCATGCTCTACAAGAACACCACGGGCAACACCTGGACGGTGCGGAACCTCAACGACGAGATCTCCGGCGCAGACCTCATTACCTCGTCGCTCACGACCTTCTCCATCGCCGCGGGACGCGTCTACCTCGTCGGCCTTGCCGCGAACGGGGACATGATCCTGTTCCGACAGACCGACGGCCAATCCAACGGTGGGTACACCTGGACAGCCCGCAATCTCTCGGAGACCGACCTGCTCGTCAACAACCTGGACACCACCCCCGCCTTCGCCAGCCCGCTCTCGAGCTATGTGACCTCTTGGGGCGGCCTCAACATCGTCGGGCTCGACGCGGGCGGCGCCATCCAGGCCGTTTGGTGGGCGCCCGGGCGCGACGCCTGGGCCGTCACCAACCTCTCCGCCACCACGGGTGCGCCGCCCATGGTCGGTGTCATCGCCCCCTACCTCACCAGCTGGAACGCCATCAACCTCACCGGGACCGACGCGGACGGCAATGTGCTCGTCACCTGGTGGGTCCCCACCTTCGGGGCCACTTGGGTTCAGACCAACCTCTCCACCCGCCAGGAAGGGCCCACCTTCGCCATCGGCTCGGTCGCCACCTATGTCACCCCGTGGGGCGGCACCAACATCCTCGGGCGGAACGACGACGGCGACCTCGTGGCCTACTGGTGGTCGCCGACGCTCGGCGCGGGCAACTGGCAGGTCACCAACCTCAGCCAGTTCATCGCCGGCGCCGAATCCACTTCGGGCCCGACGATCGGCTTCTCCAGCCCCTCGGGCGTCGTCAATATCTTCGGCACTGCCGCCGACGGGGATCTCATCCGCTACTGGTGGAAGAGCACCGACGGCTGGCAGTGGGAGAATGTGTCCAGCACGGCGGTGCTGGCCTAGCGGCCTGTCCTGATCCTCGGGGCGGGGCGCTCCGGGCCCCGCCCCCCGCGCCTGCCTCCTCCCGCATCGCATAAACTCCGCGCGATGAGCCCCGTCCCGCGCACCGACCCCGTGTTCCTCGCCGCCGCCCGGGGAGACGCCCCCGCCGACCTGGCGATCGATAACGCGCGCGTGGTCAATGTGTTCACCCGCCGGGTCGAGCACGCGTCGATCGCGATCCTCGGGGGGCGTGTCGCGGCACTCAGCGCCCGTCACGAAGCCCGCCTCGACGCCCGCGAACGGTTCGACGCCGGGGGCGCCTTCGCCGTCCCGGGCCTTATCGACGCCCACATGCATGTCGAGTCCACCATGCTCATGCCAGGCGAGTTCGCGCGCCTGGCCGTCGCCCGCGGCACGACCGCGGCCGTACTCGACCCCCACGAGATCGCCAATGTGCTGGGCCTCCCCGGCGTGCGCATGCTGATGGACGACGCCGCGGGGGCGCCGATCCACGCGCTGTGGATGGCCTCGTCCTGCGTCCCGGCGTCGCACATGGAGACTTCCGGGGCGACGCTCGACCTCGCGGCGGTGGGGGAGCTGCTCGCCGATCCGCGCGTGCTGGGCCTGGCCGAGATGATGAACTTCCCCGGCGTCGTCCACGCCGACCCCGGGGTCCTCGCCAAGGTCGCCGCCGGCCTGGCGCGCGGCCCCGTGGACGGGCACGCCCCGGGTCTTCGGGGGCGAGCCCTCCAGGCGTATGTCGGCGCCGGCATCCAGTCTGATCATGAGTGCTTCAGCCGCGAGGAGGCCGAGGAGAAGATCGCGCTGGGCATGCAGGTCTACATCCGGGAGGGGTCGGCCGCCCGGAACCTCGGGGCCCTGCTGCCCGCCGTCCGGCCCGAGACGCTGCACCGGTTCTGCTTCTGCACCGACGACCGGCACCCCGGCGACCTCATGCACGAGGGCCACATCGACCACATCATCCGGCGCGCGATCGGCCTGGGTATGGACCCCATCGACGCGATCGTCATTGCCACCATCAACCCCGCGACGCACTACAACCAGCGGGACCTGGGCGCCATCAGCCCCGGGCGCCTGGCCGACATCGTCCTTGTCGATGACCTCGCCGCCTTCCAGCCGCGCACCGTGTTCTTCGAGGGTGAACGCGTCGCGCAGGAGGGCAGGTTCACCGGCAAATCGCCGACTCTCCGGCCCCCTCTCCCGCCCCCGGCGGGAGCGGGTTGGGCAGAAGGCTCCGCTTCTCCTGCTTCTTCCACGCTCGAGGGTCATGCAGAACCGCGGGCCGCAGGAAAGGTCGTCCTCCCCGCCAACTTCTCCTCCGCCTCCCTCGCCATCCCCGCGCCTGCATCCCCCTGCCGCATCCGCGTGATCGGCATGGACCCCCACCAGCTGATCACCGAGTCCCTCGAGCTGGACGCCAAGACAGAGCGGGGTTGCCTCGTCCCCGACCCCCTCCTCGACATCGCCAAGCTCGCGGTGATCGAGCGCCACGGCCGGGCCGGCTCCATCGGCCTGGGCTTCATCCGCGGCTTCAAGCTCCGGCGCGGCGCGCTCGCCAGCACCATCGGCCACGACTCCCACAACCTCGCTGTCGTCGGCACAAACGACGACGACATGGTGATCGCCGCCCGGGCCGTGGCCGATGCGGGGGGCGGCCAGGCGGCGGCGGCCGGGGGCCGGGTGCTGGCGGTGCTCCCCCTCCCGATCGCCGGGCTCATCTCGCCCGAGCCGGTCGCGACCGTCGTCGCGCAGCAGCGGGCGCTGCTCGACGCCGCCCACGCGCTCGGCTGCCCCATCGACGATCCCTTCATGCCGCTTTCGTTCATGCCGCTCGTGGTCATCCCCCATCTCAAGCTCAGCGACCGGGGGCTGGTCGATGTCGATCGCTTTGCCCTGGTCCCCCTCGTTCTGGACGCATGACGCATGCCCGCCGACCGCTCCCACATCGCGACCGAGCAGCGCAACCCGCGATCGATGCGCCTGCACACCCTGTCCACCCGCGAGTGTGTTGAGCTGCTGCGCCGGGAGGACGAGGCCGTGCTCGCGGCGCTCGAGGCCGCGGCGCCCGCCCTCGCCGGGTTCATCGACACCCTCGTCCCCCGCTTTGCGTCCGGCGGGCGGCTGTTCTATCTCGGCGCCGGCACCTCCGGCCGGCTCGGCGTGCTGGACGCCTCGGAGGCGCCGCCGACCTTCCAGCTCGAGCAGGGGCGGATCGTGGGCCTGATCGCCGGGGGGGACGCGGCCCTGCGCAGGTCGTCGGAGGGCCTCGAGGACAACCCCGACGGGTCGCGCCCGGATCTCGAGGCCCTGGGTCTGACCGACGGGGACACGCTCCTGGGTATCGCCGCGGGGGCGACAACCCCGTTCGTCCGCGGCGCGCTTCCCATCGCCAAATCGCTCGCGCCCGGCTGCGTGACGGCGTTCCTCACCTGCTCTCCCGGCGCCGCGCCGCCCCACACCGACCATCTGATCGTGCTCCCGACCGGCCCGGAGGTCCTGACCGGGTCGACGCGCCTGAAGGCCGGGACGGCGACCAAGCTCGCGCTCAACACGATCTCGACGACGCTCATGATCCGCACCGGGCGCGTCTACGAGAACCTCATGGTCGACCTGCGGGCGAGCAACGACAAGCTGCGCGACCGGGCGGCGAGGATCATCGGGACGCTGACGGGCCTGGGGCGGGACGGGGCGCTGGGGCTGCTCGATCGGGCCGGCGGGCGTGTCAAGACCGCGGTCGTGATGTCGAGGCTGGGGCTCGATCGCGCCGGGGCGGAGGCGAGGCTGGCCGGCTGCGGGGACGATCTCGCGGGGGCGCTCGGCGAGAAGGCGCCGGGCGCATAGGCCCGCGGGCGTGCGCGGCGGGGCGCTACCGGAACCGCAGGTCGGCCCAGACCGGGTAGTGATCGGACGGGAACTCGCCCGAGCCGGCGGGGTTCGCGCGCCAGATGCCGGAGCGCAGGACCTCGGCGCCGCGCGAGGGGAGGATGTAGTCCACGCGCAGCCCGAAGCGGGCGGTATCGTCGGGGTCGAGGCCGTCGACCGGGAGGTCGGCGGTGGGCGCGGGGACCCGGGCGAGTCGGTCGTTGGTCAGGAGATGGAGCTCGACGGGGTTCTTGAAGCTGGAGCCCTCGTCGGGGTCGGCGTTGAGGTCGCCGAGGATGACGAAGGGCTGGCCGAGCACGATGCCGCCGGGCTGGTTCTTGTCGTCCACGATGTAGGCCTCGCTGGCGAGGTAGTCGGCCCAGAAGCGGATCTCGTCGTGGTTTCGCTTCTTGTTGCGCATCTCCGGGCCGTCGAAGGCGGGCGGCGTGGGGTGGGAGCACAGGAAATGCAGCACGCGGCCCGAGGGCAGCTCGACGGGCACATCCCAGTGGCTCTTGGAGCTCAGGCGCAGGTACTTGAGCTGCTCCTCGGAATACCAGGGCGTCCTGGCGGCGGGGTCGTCGGGCGAGGCCTCGGTGGGCAGAAACGCGCCGGGGACGAACTCCCACGGCAGGAGGCGGAAGGTGCGGGCCTGGTCGGTCCTGATGGTAAGGCGCGAATCGACGAGAAGGGCCATGGCGTACTGCCCCGGGAACTCGCCGAAGCCCCAGCAGTCGGCGCCGTAGGCGCGCCCCGCGTCGGTCTGGCGCAGCGGCGGGGGGTTCTCGAACTCGGTGACGACCTCCCCGGAGTGGTCGAGGTCAAAGCCGCTGGGCATGCCGGTGTTGGTGGGGGCCATGAAGGCGGTGAAGCGGAGAGGCTCGAGGCCAGGGGCCTGGGAGACGGCGAGGTAGTGCTCGGCGAAGCGCCGGGCGTTCTGCCCGGGCTCCTCGCCCGGACCGACATCGGGCCCGCCCGGCATGTCGTACGCGATCTCATTGAGGAGAATGACAGTCGGTCGGACCCTCTGGATGACCTCGGCGAGCCGGCGGCAGCGGGGGTCGTCATCGCGGAGCAGGGCGCCGGTGCGTACATCCTCGAGGTTGAAAGTGGCGACCCGGAGGGCGTCGGCCTGGTCGCTCGCCCGGTTGTCGGCCTGAGCGTCGGGTTGGGCGAGGGCCGGCTGTGCGACCAGCGCGGTGCCGAGGGCCAGAGCGGGTAGCAGTGATCTGAGCAAGGCGATCTCCAGCGCGGGGCGCGGGGGAGTGTAGAGGCGAGGGGGGCAGGCCCGGGGCGTAGACTCTGTGGTTCGCCCCCGTAGCTCAGCTGGATAGAGCAGCGGACTTCTAATCCGCAGGTCGCAGGTTCGAATCCTGCCGGGGGTGTTGCCGGGGGTGTTGCCGGGGGTGTTGCCGGGGGGGGGGAGACCTCCCAAAGGTCCGAGAACGGCCAGAAGCCTCGCGGCAAGGGCGTGCGCCACGGGACTATCGGACAATAATCGATATGTTTATCCGGCGAGTGGATTAGGACCAAAGACTCCGCTATAGTGGTGAGATCGCAGGCTCTCGCTGAAGGGTCGACGGAATGGACGGAATCCGCAGACAACCTGTCGCCGAGGCACGGACCACCCTCTGGTGGCTGATGCGGGCGGTGTGGGGGCTGCTGGCGACCGTGCATGTGTGGCCGCTGGCGGCGGTGGGGTGGCGGTTTGTTGTCGATCCGTCGGTGGACGAGGCTCTGGTGCTCGCGTCCCTGATCGGCGTGTTCGCGTTGTTCGCCTGCAAGTGCCTGGACGCGCGGTGGCTCCGGTTCCATCGGCCGGGGCTCGAGTTCACGGCGTTTGTCGTGGCCGCGGCATTGGTTCACGGGGATGTCGGGCGCTCGCACACGCTCCCGGTGCTCGCGGCGGAGACTGTGAGCGTTGCGGTGGTCGTCGGCGGGGCGGCGGCGGTCACAAGCCGGCGTCTGCGTCGGCGATTGGGCGATCTGCTTCGCGGGCTGGCTCGGTCGGCCCGCGGCGTGTCGGGCGCGATGCGTCCGATCGGCGTGATCGGGCTGGCGTCGTGGCGTCGCCCGGAGTGGCGGATGGGGCGCGCTGAGTCCGCCCGCGGGCCGCCTTCGCTGGCCTGGTAGGGACTGTCCCACAACTGATTTGGATCCGATGACTGGACCGTTTGGTCAGGGGCTCGCGCGGCTGCGCTGGACGCGGCGCAGGCAAGCGCGGGCCGGCGAAGGAGAAGCCATGGATCGCCTGTCTACCCAGACCGCGTGCACGGGCTGCACGGGTTGCTCTGGCGGCAACGCGCGTTGCGTATGCCACCGGGCGCGGAAGCGCGCGGCGCTGCTCATCAACCTGGGGACCCCGGACTCGACCTCGGTGGCCGATGTCCGCCGGTATCTCCGCGAGTTCCTCGCGGACCCGTTCGTGATCAAGCTGCCCGGCGCGTGGAGGCACTTCACGCCGGCGCTGGCGGCGATGATCGCCCACTTCCGCGGGCCCAAGTCGGCGCACGCCTATCAGACCATCTGGTCGGACGAGGGCTCGCCGCTGCGCGTCATCACCGAGCGTCAGCAGAACAAGCTCCGCGAGCGGCTGGGCGGCGGCTGGGAGGTCTGCTACGCGATGCGGTACGGGAGCCCCAGCATCCGCGATGTCGTCGCGAAGCTGGCGGCCGACGAGGTGACCGAGGTCGTGGTGGTGCCGATGTACCCGCAGTGGGCCGGGCCGACGACCGGGACGGCTCTCGAGGTGCTCTACCGCGAGCTCCGGGTCCAGGGGCTGCGGTTCAACCTGACGGTGCGGACGGAGTGGTACGACGACCGGGCCTACATCGAGGCGCAGGCGCTGCTGATCAACCGGTTCATTGCCGAGCGCGGCCTCGCGCCGGAGACGGCCTTCCTGCTCTTCAGCACCCACTCGATGCCGCAGAGCTACATCCGTGACGGCGACCCCTACGAGGGGCAGATCCGGCGGACCATGGAGCTCGTGCGGCGCCGGATCGGGTGGCCGGAGGAGCGGTGCGACCTGTCATTCCAGAGCAAGCTGGGGCCCGTGCCGTGGCTCAGCCCGAGCACGGAGCACGCGGTGGCCGAGCTCGCCGGACGGGGCGAGAAGAACCTGGTGGTGTGCCCGATCAGCTTCACGGCCGACTGCCTCGAGACGATCGAGGAGATCGGCGTGCAGTACGCCCGGCTGTTCGCGGAGAAGTCCGGCGGCGGGACGCTGCACCTGGCGCCCTCGCTGAACGACGATGAGGAGTTCATCAAGGCGCTCGCGTCGCTGGTTCGGAAGGGCCCGACCGCGATGGACCCTGCCCAGCCCATCACGCCGCTGTGCACCTCGAGCAAGGTCGAGCCGCTCAAGGCGCTCATCAACCGGCTGGTGATGGTGGGGGTCGCTAAGCCCGGGCGTCTGGAGCAGCGGGACGAGATGGACTTCGTCGACGACGAGTGCCTGCGGTCGCTCCGGCGGGAGCGGACGGACCTGTTCGACTGCGTCAAGGCCTGCCGGGCCCAGCCCCACATCGACGGGTGTTTCGTCTTCAACACCTGCCAGCGGAGCGAGCTGTACGCGCTGACCGATCACGGCGGCGCGGCCGACCGGGTGATCCCGGGGCTGCGGGCGGGGTTCTTCGCGCACGCCGGCGCTGGTGTGGAGCCCGTCGCGCTCAAGGGCCGCGACGCCTACAGGCGCCTGCTGAAGACCTCGCTGGGGCTCAACAGCACGCTGCCGGGCGATTCGGATGTCATGGAGCAGCTCCGCTCGGCGCGGATGATGGCCGAGCACGCCGAGACGCTCAGCCCGGGCCTGGGCCGGCTGCTCGACGAGGTCGAGCGGGCCGCGGGCTCCATCCGGGAGGAGACGGCGTGGGGCGGGTACATGTCCGACTTCGCCGCGGCGGCGATGGCGAGCATGGACCTGCGCTGGGACCCTGCCAGGCAGGAAGGGGTCATCATCGGCGGGTCGACGACCTCGCGCCAGCTCCTCCGGATCTTCACCGAGGGCAGGCCGGAGGAGAGCGACAAGCTCACCCTGGTGTACCGCGGGACGGCCCGGAAGGAACTCATCAAGTTCGTCCGCCAGGTCGCGCCGCACGCGCGCCGGCTGCGGGTCGATCGCTACGACGACGCGGAGGTGGTGCAGGCGATCGCGCACGCGGACACGATCTTCCTGGGGATCGACGCCCGGGAGCCGGTCCTGCGGCGCGAGCACCTCGAGGGTCTGCGCGACTTCTCGAAGCGAGGGCTCACGATCGTCGATTTCAACAGCTTCGGATCGACCGTCGGGCTGGAGGGGATCGCGGGCGTGCGGCTGATCCCGGCGGACAAGCTGGGCCAGGCCGCGGCCGAGTACGGCGAGCGGCAGATCGCGAAGGCCGGGTTCTCCGACGCCTTCGACGAGGCCCGCCGGTTTGTCGAGGCGACCGCGTGCGCCGCCGGGTGGGACCCGGTGAAGCACGAGTGCACGAAGGGGCCCTGCGAGAAGTGCGGCGGGGCCGGCTGCCACACCAACGGGACCGTGAACGGGAAGGCCCACGGCGCGGCCAGCGCCGAAGGACGGAAGGAGACCGTGGTATGTCTCAACTACCAGTGATCAACCGAGAGGTGTTCGGCCGGTACGCCGGGCTCAGCCTGCCACGCCATGTGGCCTACCCGATGCCGACCTGGTGGCACGCGGTGGACGCGACCGAGGCCGCGGAACTGCGGGCGATCAGCACGAAGGCCGGACGGGCGCGGGACCTGTCGCTCTATCTGCACCTCCCGTTCTGCGAGAAGATGTGCAGGTTCTGCGGGTGCAACCGGACGATCGTCCGCAAGGACGGCAAGTCCGGCGCGGGCAAGGTCGAGCGGTATCTTGAGGCCCTGCTGAAGGAGCTGGAACTCCGTGCGGCGGACATCGGGCAGATCGACGGGCGCCGCCGCGTCGTAAGGCAGATCCACTGGGGCGGCGGCACGCCGACCTACCTGGACTGCGAGCAGATCCGGCGCTTGCACGAGCGGACCAAGGCGCTGTTCGATGTCGCCCCGGACGCTGAGGTCTCGATCGAGGTCGACCCGCGGGTGACCACCGCCGAGCAGCTCAACCTGCTGCACGAGGTCGGGTTCAACCGCATTTCGCTGGGCGTGCAGGACTTCGACCCCGAGGTGCAGGAGCATGTCGGGCGGATCCAGCCCTACGAGATGGTCAAGAAGACCGTCGAGGACGCGCGGGCGGCGGGCTTCGAGAGCATCAACTTCGACCTGATCTACGGCCTGCCCAAGCAGACCGTCGGGACGGTCAGCACCATGATCGAGAAGGCGATCACCCTCTCGCCCGACCGGATTGCTTTCTATCACTACGCGGCGATCCCCGACCGTCTGGCCAACCAGCGCGGGCTCGACCACAGCGCCCTGCCGGACTCGGACACCAAGCTCACCATGATGCTCGAGGCGACGGTCCGCTTCGGCAACGCCGGGTACGAGTTCATCGGGCTCGACCACTTCGCCAAGCCCGACGAGCTGCTGGCCGAGGCGATGAAGAACGGCCAGATCAACCGCACCTTCCAGGGCATGACGACCGGGGCCGAGCTGGATCTCTTCGGGCTCGGGTGCTCGGCGATCAGCGTCCTGCCGCGGGCGATGTACCTGCAGAACGAGCACGATGTGAACGCCTACGCCGACAAGGTGCTCAGCGGGGAGGACCCGGGCGTGCGCGGCATGGCGTTCAGCGCGGACGACGCCGTCCGGCAGGCCGCCCTCATGCAGCTCTACTGCCACTGCGAGATCGACCCGGCCCGGCTGAGGCGCGAGGTGGGCGTGGAGTTCGCCGAGTACTTCGAGAAGGCCAGGCCGCAGATCGAGCGGCTGGTCGGGGACGGGCTGGTCCAGTGGACCGAGCCCGGGGGCGTCCGTCTGACCTTCCCGCTGGGGCGGGTGCTCATGCGGAATGTCGCGGCGGTGTTCGACGGGTATCTCCCCGCGGAGGCGGCATGGACGGGCATGGAACAAACCTTCTCGGCGAGCGCGTGAGCGTGAGGCCCACGCCCCGCAATGATCTGATACTCCGCGCGATGCGAGGGGAGCGGACCGACCGGACGCCCGTGTGGCTCATGCGCCAGGCGGGGCGATTCGACCCGGCCTACCGGAAGCTGCGCGCCGATGTCGGCCTCGAGCTCGAGGAGCTGTTCGCCCACCCCGTCCACGCGGCGGACATCACGGTCCTGCCGATGCGGTTCGGGGTCGACGCGGCGATCCTCTTCCAGGACATCCTCACGCCGCTGGGGCCGATGGGCGCGCCCTTCGTGTTCCGGCCCGGGCCGGTGCTCGAGCGACCGATCCGGACGGCCGCCGACGCCGACCGGCTGGAGCGGTACGACCCGCGAGAGGCGATGGCGTTCGTGGCCGAGAGCATCGGCCTGGCGCTCGAGCGGCTCGACGGGTCGGCGCCGCTCCTGGGCTTCGCGGGCGCGCCGCTGACGCTGCTTGCTTTCGCCGCCGAGGGCGGGAGCCCAAAGGACGACGCCGTGTGGGTCAAGCGGTTGCTGCGGGAGGCCCCGGAGGCCGCGGGGGCCCTGCTCGACCGGATCGCCGAGCTCACGGCCGACTACCTGCTCATGCAGATCGAGTGCGGCGTGTCGGCGGTGCAGCTCTTTGAGTCCTGCGCCCAGTCGTTCAGCGAGGCGGAGCTGTGCGAGTGGGCCTTGCCCGCTCAGCGTCGTGTCTTCGAGCGGATCGCCGGCGCCGGCGTGCCGCGGGTGCTGTTTGCCAAGGACATCGACCCCGCGCTGATGGCCGCCAGTGGGGCGGATGTGATCAGCGTCGGCTCGGGCGTGTCGCTCGCGGCGGCCAGGGACGCGATGCCGGGCAAGGCGGTCCAGGGGAATGTGGACAACGGGCTGCTGCTGACGGGCACGCCCGAGCAGGTCGGCGGGGCGGCCGAGGCGTGCATCCGCGAGGGCGGTCACACTGGGCATGTGCTCAACCTCGGGCACGGCGTGCTGCAGAACACGCCGGTGGAGAATGTGCAGGCGATGATCGACGCGGCCCACCGGGTCGTGATCGGGAGCTAGGAGGCTTGCCATGGCCGGGACCTCACCGGGGACGACGCAGGTGGTTATCGTGGGCGCCGGGATCACGGGTCTCACGCTCGGCCACGCGCTGGTGCGCCGGGGTGTGGATGTCGTCGTGCTCGAGGCCGGGCCGCGTGCCGGCGGCGTGATCCAGACCATCGGGCAGGCGGGCTACACGCTGGAGCAGGGGCCGTTCAGCGTGATGGTGCGTTCGGGGGCGTTCGGCGAGCTGCTCGGCGAGCTGGGGCTCAGGTCGGTCGATGTTGATGCCGACGCCTCGAAGAAACGGTTCGTGATCCGCGACGGGGTGATGAGGCAGGTGCCGACCTCGCCCATGGGTTTGCTCAAGACGCCGCTGCTGTCGCTCGGCGGGCGGCTGCGGGTGCTGCGGGGCGTCGTGAGGAGCGCCCCGCGCACCGGCGACACCGATGAGACGATGTACCAGGTCGCGTCGCGCCGAATCGGCGAGGAGGCGGCGAAGTACCTGGCGGGGGCCGCGGCGGTGGGCATCTTCGCCGCCGAGGCCGACGAGCTGAGCTTCGACGCGTGCATCCCGCGGTACAGCAAGGCCGACCGCGAGGAGCGGTCGATCGTCGGGATGCTCAAGAGCCGGCAGCGCGACATGGACGCCGCCGGCGAGCAGAAGGGCACGCGGGCGATGGTCGGCTTCGACGGCGGGCTCAAGACGCTCATCGACACCCTGAGCGCGGCGTTGGGCGACCGGCTCCTGTGCAACGCCCCGGTCGAGAGCATCGAACGCGTGGGTGAGTTCTACCGGGTGCGCCACGGGCGAGGTGAGGTCGAGGCCGGCGCGGTGGTGACGGCGATCGCGCCGGCGGGGGCGGGCCGGCTGCTCGGGCCGCTCGTGCCGGGGATCGCGCCCGAGCTGGGCGCGGTCGAGATGACCGGGCTGGGCGTGGTGCACCTGGGCTTCCGGCGCCAGGATGTCGGGCACTCTCTGGACGGCTTCGGATTCCTGCTGCCCAAGTCCGAGCGCATCGAGCCCCTGCTCGGCTGCATCTGGGCGAGCAGCATCTTCACCGACGCGGCCCCCGAGGGGCAGGTGCTCGTCCGGGCGATCATCGGCGGCACGCGCTGGCCCGACGCGATGCGGTGGAGCGAGGCCCAGCTCATCGAGCGGGCGCACGCGTCCCTCAAGCCCATCCTGGGCTTCAGGGGTGAGCCGGTGCTGGCCCAGGCGTGCTACTGGCCGGGGGCGGTGCCGGTCTACCGGCCGGGCCATGCGGCGCGCGTCGAGCGCGTGCAGAAGCTGCTCGCGGGCGCGCCCGGTGTGTGGTGTCAGGGCAATTGGGTGGGGGGGCTGGGTGTCAATGATCGTGTGGTCGCGGCCCGCGCGCTGGCGGGCGAGATCGCGGCATTTGTCGAACATCGGCCCGCGCCGGTGGGCCAGGAGGTGGCGTGATGGGTCCCCTGCCGACTATCCGTCCGAGGCGGCTGCGCCAGAGCAAGACCATCCGAGCGCTGGTGCGCGAGACCGACCTGCCGCCCGCGCGCCTGGTGCTCCCGATGTTCCTCGTCGAGGGCGAGAAGCAGGTGCAGCCGATCCACGGCATGCCGGGCGTGGACCGGCTGAGCATCGACGAGGCGATCAGGCGGGCTGAGAAAGCGATGAGCATGGGGGTGGGGGCGTTCGCCCTCTTCCCCAAGGTGCCGCAGGAGGGCAAGTCCGCCGACGGCTCCAGCGCCATCCGCGAGGACACCCTGGCCTGCCGCTCGCTCCGCGCCATCAAGAAGGCGCTGCCCGAGGCGTGCCTGATCGCCGATGTCGCGCTCGACCCGTTCAGCACGGTCGGGCACGACGGCATCGTCGCCCGCGGCAGGGTGCTCAACGACGAGACGGTCGCGGTGCTGGCGAAGATGGCGGTCGTGCAGGCCCGGGCCGGGGCCGACATCGTGGCGCCGTCGGACATGATGGACGGGCGCGTCGGGGCGATGCGCCACGCGCTCGACACCGCCGGGCTCACCGACACGATCATCCTCGCCTACTCGGCCAAGTACGCGTCCAGCTTCTACGGGCCCTTCCGCGGCGCGCTGGGCTCGGCCCCGGTCGAGGCGCCCGATGTCCCCAAGGACAAGAAGACCTACCAGATGGACCCGGCCAACGCCATCGAGGCCGTCCTCGAGGCCGGGCTCGATGTCGACGAGGCCGCCGACATGATCATGGTCAAGCCGGGGCTGCCCTATCTGGACATCATCGCGAGGCTCGCGGCGGAGTTCGACACCCCCGTCGCGGCGTACCATGTGTCGGGCGAGTACGCGATGCTGCATGCCGCCGCGGCGCAGGGGCTCATGGACTACGAGGCGGGGCTCGTCGAGTCGCTGCTCTGTCTGGCCCGGGCGGGGTCGCGGGTGGTGCTGACCTACGGGGCTCTGGACTATGCGGCGTGGTGGCGCCGGGAGCACGGGCTCGCGTAAGCGAATCGGCGAGGAGACGACGGCATGACCACGGAACAGTCTTCGGTTGCCCGCACCTGCGCTTCACGGCCGAGGTCCGAGGCCGCCTTCGCGCGGGCCCGCGAGGTGTTGGTGGGCGGGGTGAACAGCCCCGTGCGGGCGTTTGGATCGGTCGGCGGCACACCGGTGACAGTCGCCAGAGCGCACGGCGCGTATATCGAGGACCTCGACGGGCACCGCTACATCGACCTTGTCGGCACCTGGGGGCCGGCGATCGTCGGGCACGCCCACCCGGCCGTGCTCGACGCCGTGCGTGAGGCGGCCGAGCGCGGCCTCAGCTTCGGCGCCCCGTGCGAGGACGAGACCAGGCTCGGCGAGCTGGTCCTCTCAGCCCTGCCCGGGCACGATCGGATCCGCTTTGTTAACAGCGGCACCGAGGCGTGCATGAGCGCGATCCGCCTGGCCCGCGCGGCCACCGGACGCCAGAAGATCGTCAAGTTCGCCGGCAACTATCACGGGCACTCGGACTCGATGCTCGTCGCCGCGGGCTCGGGCGCGGCGACCCACGGCGTGCCGACCTCGCCCGGCGTGAGCCAGGCCACGGCCGCGGGCACGGTCGTGGTGGCCTACAACGACGCGGACGCGGTGGCGAGGGTCTTCGCCGAGATCGGGCCGGACATCGCGGCCGTCGTGGTAGAGCCGGTCGCGGGCAACATGGGCTTCGTCCCGCCCGTCGGCGGGTTCCTGCAGCGGCTGCGCGAGCTGTGCACGGCGCACGGGGCGGTCCTTATCTTCGACGAGGTGATGACCGGCTTCCGCGTCGCGTGGGGTGGCTATCAGCGCGTTTGCGGCATCAGGCCGGATCTCACCTGCCTGGGCAAGGTCATCGGCGGCGGCATGCCCGTCGCCGCCTACGCCGGCCCCGCCAGGCTCATGGACCAGGTCAGCCCGCTCGGCCCCGTCTACCAGGCCGGCACGCTCAGCGGCAACCCGGTCGGCATGGCCGCCGGGCTCGCCACGCTCGGGATCTGCAAGGCAGAGGGGTTCTACGACCGGCTCGGCCTGCTCACCGCGAGGCTCGCCGATGGGCTCGCCGGCGCGGGGCGCGGCGCGGGTGTCGCGGTCAGCACCGGCTCGCTCGGCGGCATGTTCGGCTTCAGCTTCAGCGCCGAACCCGTCAGGAACTTCGCCGAGGCCCAGGCCTGCGACCACAAGCTCTTCAACCGCTTCTTTCACGCCATGCTCGACCGGGGCGTGTGGCTCGCGCCGTCCGGGTACGAGGCCGCCTTCGTCTCCGCGGCCCACACCGAGGCCGACATCGACGCGGTCATCGGCGCGGCGGCCGACGCGCTCGCGGAGGTCGCGTGATGCCCAAGCTCAGACTCGGCACCCGAGGAAGCGAACTGGCCCTATGGCAGGCCCGCCATGTCGCCGCGCTGCTGGCCGAGCACGCCGGCGTCGAGAGCGAACTGGTCATCATCAAAACCCAGGGCGACCGCGAGGGCGAGATGCCCGCGCCCCAGGCCTCGTGGTCCACCGGCGCCTTCGTTGCAGCCATTGAGCAGGCTCTCGCCGGCGGCGAGGTCGACCTGGCGATCCACAGCTTCAAGGACCTGGCGACCAGGTCGCTCCCCGGGCTCGCGGTCGTCGCGACGCCGCCCCGGGCCGCGGTGCACGATGTGCTGGCGGCGTCGAGCGAACGGGTCGCCGCCGTGCTTCGGGCGGCGCTCGCGGGCAACGGCGACGCCGCCGGGCTGCGCGTCGGCACGAGCAGCCCCCGCCGCGTGACGCAGCTCCGGCGGGAGCTGGGCTGCGCCACCGAGCCCATCCGGGGCAATGTGCCCACGCGACTGGCGATCGCGACCCGCGCCGATCTCGATGCGGTCTGCCTCGCCGCGGCCGGCGTCGAGCGCCTCGGGCTGCCGGTCGCGCACGCCGTCGCCCTGCCGATCGACCGCTTCCCCACGGCCCCGGCGCAGGGGGCGGTGGCGGTGCAGGCCCGCGAGGGGACCGAGGCGGCGGACCTCGCCGCGAAGATCAACCACGGGCCGACCTCCCGCTGTGCTGCCGCCGAGCGGGCCTTCCTCGGCCGGCTCAACGCCGGCTGCCAGGTCCCGGTCGCGGCGAACGCGACGCTCGACGCGGGCGGCGTGATCAGGCTCCATGTCCAGCTCTTCAACGACCGGGGCGGGCTGTTCGAGGAGCGCGCCGACGGGACCGACCCGCGCGCCGTGGGCGAGGCGGTCGGGGAGCGAGCCCTGGCGTGGTACCGCGCGTGAGGAGCGAGCAATGACCCGCGTGTGGGTCACGCGTGACGAACCCGAGGGCGGCCCGCTGGCGACGGCGATCGCGCAGGTGGGGCTGGCGCCCGTGTGGGAGCCGGTGTTGGAGACCCGCGTCGTCGGCGACGCCGCGGAGGAGCTCGCGGCGCTCGGCCCCGACGACTGGCTGGTCCTGACGAGCCCCCGGGCGATCCAGGCGGTGGCCGCCGGGCCGGCCAGCGTGCCCCGGGTCGCGGTGGTGGGGGGCGCCTCGGAGCGCCTCGCCCGGGAACGGGGGTTCCGGGTCCAACTCGTGAGCCCGACGGGGAGCGGCGAGGGGATCTGGGAGGCCATGGCCGAGCTGGCGGACGGTCGGCGGGTGTGCTTCCCGCGCTCCTCGCTCGCGCCGATCCCAGAGCTCGCGGGCATCGAGGTGGCCGCCCCGGTGCTCTACGAGCCCCGGAGCCTCGCGTTCGACCGCACGGTTGTCAGCCGGGTCGATGTCGCGGCCCTGGTGAGCCCCTCGGCGGTGCGCAGCATCGTCGAGCGTGTGGGGCGCTTGCCGATCCCCGCGGCCTCGATCGGGCCCACGACCAGCGCCGCGGTCCGCGGCGCCGGGGGCGAGGTGTTCGTCGAGTCGCCGGACCGGAGCTTTCTCTCGCTGGCGAGGTCGATCCTCGCGGCAAGGGCGCGGTAGGCCGCCCGCCCGTGCTAGACCTCGGGGCAGGGGATCGAGATCCAGCCGTCGATCTCGATGCGGTCGGTGAGGTACTTCTCGTCGCGGGGCTCTTCCTGGAAGAGCGCGGTGCTCAGGTACTTCTTGTTGCTGTCGGAGAACACGGTTACAACCGTCGCGTTGTGGCCGGCCTCCTCCAGCCGCTTGGCGGCGCCGATGAAGTTGCCCCCGGACGAGATGCCGACCGCCAGGCCGATGCGGGCGAGCTTCTGGGACATGAGGATCGCGTCGCCGTCCCAGACATCGACGATCTCGTCGAGCTGGTTAAGCTTCACGATGGCCGGGATGAACTCGTCGGAGATGCCCTGGATGCGGTGGTGGCCCACGCGGTGCCCCGTGCGGAGCGTGGGCGAGTTGGCCGGCTCGAGCGGGTGGATCGTCGCGCGGGGGTTGCACTCCCGCAGACATCGGCCCACCCCCATCACCGTGCCGCCGGTCCCGACACCCGCCACGAAGACATCCGCCACGCACCCGACCGAGGCGAGCTGCGCGACGATCTCCGGGCCGGTGGTCTGCTCGTGGGCGCAGGCATTGGCCTCGTTGGCGAACTGGCGGGGCAGGAAGACGCCCGGCGTTTCCCGCGCGAACTGCTCGGCCATGTCGATGCTGCCCAGGAAGCCGCCCTGCTCCCGCGACACCGGGATGATCTCCGCGCCGAAGGACTCCATGAGCACGACCCGTTCGCGGCTCATCCAGTCGGGCATGAAGATGCGCACCCGGTGGCGGAGCGCCCGGCCGAGCGCCGCGAACGACACCCCCGTGTTGCCGCTCGTCGCCTCGGCGATCGTCCCGCCGGGGAGCAGCTCGCCGGTCTCGTACGCATGGCGCAGAATGCAGTACGCCATGCGGTCCTTGACGCTGCCGGTCATGTTCCGCTGCTCGTACTTGGCGTAGAGGCGACGGGGCTGGCCGTCCAGGCGGTAGTCGATCCGCAGCAGCGGCGTCCGCCCGATCATGGACGAGAGCTGGGCGAGGGTCTCGGCGGGGTTCGCGGCGGTCTGCATGATGGGCGGCGGCTCCGGCGGGGTCGTCGGTGGCGGACGGGGCGTGGGGCCATGGTATCAGGCCGGACGCCCACGAAGAAACTCCCGGCCCCGCGGGGGGTCCGGGGCCGGGGGCTGTGCCGGGCCGCGGGGTGAGTTCAGACCGCCGCCTGCGACTGCCGGACCGCCGCCTGCTGGCCCCGCTCGAAGGCGGCCTCGTTGAGCTCCAGCATCGCGCAGTTGTTCTGCAGCACCTTGCGGAGCATGGAGAGGAAGCTCTCGGCGGGGAACACATTCGTCGCCGCCTGCAGGGCGCCCAGGGCCACCATGTTCTTGGCCATGACCTTGCCGAGCTCCTGGGCGATCGCGGTGCACGGGACGCCGATCATCGTGATCCTGTCACCGAGGTCCGGCGGCTGGGGGATGACCGAGCTGTCGTAGATCACGATCCCGCCCGGTCTGACGGTCGGCCCGAACTTCTCCAGGCTCGGCGGGTTGAACGCGACGAGCACCTGCGGGTGGGGGCACGCGGGGCTCAGCACCTCGCCGTCCGCGATGTGGACATCGGCGTACGAGGTCCCGCCGCGCGACTCAGGCCCGTAGCTGGGGATGTGGGTCGAGTCCCAGCCCTCATTGATGGCGGCCTTCGTGATGAGCATGGCGATGGTCTGGGCCCCGTCGCCGCCCGCCCCCGCGAATTTGATCGCGACATCGTGCTCGTGCAGGTGGGTCGGGAAGCCGCCCCCGAAGCGCTCCGGCGCGTGATCGGTGCCGCCGATGACCGAGGCGATACGCTGAGGGTCGAACGAGGGCGTCCCGAGGTTGAACCAGGGCTCGCGGACCTCGTCCTTCTTCACGCCCAGCGGGAAGAAGGGCAGCATCTTGTCCTTGACCCACTGCTCGGCCTCGACGGGGCTGAGCTTCAGGTGGGTGGGGCACTCCGCGAGGATCTCGACGAAGGACAGGCCGCGGTTCTCGACCTGGAGCTGGAGCGCCTTGTGGATGGCCTTCTTCGTGCGGTTGCGCTGCTTGGCATCGAAGAGCGCGCAGCGTTCGACATAGACCGGGCCGTCGATCTGCGCGACGATCTCGGCCATGCGCAGCGGCTGGCCGGTGATCGGCGGACGCCCCTTGGGCGTGGTCATCGTCTTCTGGCCCGGCAGCGTGGTGGGGGCCATCTGCCCGCCGGTCATGCCGTAGATCGCGTTGTTGACGAAGAGGAAGGTCATGGGCATGCCCATCTGGCACGCCTGCATGATCTCGGCCAGACCGATCGAGGCCAGGTCGCCGTCGCCCTGGTACGAGACCACGATCGCATTGGGGTTGGCGGTCTTGTGCCCGATGGCGACCGCCGGGGCCCGCCCGTGGGCCGCCTGGGTGTTGCCGACATCGAGGTAGTAGTACATGAACACCGAGCACCCGACGGGCGAGATCGCGACCGTTCGGTCCTGGATGCCGAGCTCTTCGATAGCCTCGGCGAGGAACTTCTGGATCAGACCGTGCCCGCACCCGGCGCAGTAGTGGGTCGAGTGGCCCTTGAGCCCCTCCCCGTGGGCGTGGCGGTCGAAGTTCTCGAAGAAGACGCTCACGAGGCACCTCCTGTCAGGGCGGGCGCGGTGTGCCCGGTCATGGCGAGCGCCGCCTCGTCGATCTCGTGCTGCTGCGGGAGCACGCCGCCGTACCGGCGGACATGCGACACGGGCGGGAGTCTCACCCCCGCGTGGCTGACCGCCAGCCGGAGCTCGTCCTCAAGCTGCCCGGGCCCCGCCTCGACCATGAGGACGCCCCGAGCCTTCTCCAGCAGCGGCAGCAGGCCGTCGATCGGGAACGGCCACAGCGTGATCGGGCGGAACAGTCCGGCCCTGATCCCCCGGGCCCGCAGGTCGCGGACGGCGCCCTTGGCCATCCGCGCCGGGGTGTTGCAGGCCACGATCAGGAGCTCCGCGTCGTCGCACTTGTAGGTCGCGAACCGCTGCTCGGCGCGGGAGATGCGGGCGTACTTGTCCAGCAGGTGCTCGTTGTGCTTCTCCAGGTCCTGCTCGATCAGCGCGATCGAGGTGATGAAGTTCTTGCGATGCACCGCGTCCCCATGGACCGCCCACGCCGGCAGCCCGGGCTTGACCATCTGCCTGGGCAGCGTCACACGCCCCGTCACCTGCCCGAGGTACCCGTCCCCCGCGAGCACCACCGGATTGCGGTACTTGAACGACAGCTCGAACGCCAGCATCGTCAGGTCCAGCATCTCCTGCGGCGTCGACGGCGCCAGCACGATCGCGTGCGAGTTGCCGTGCCCCAGTCCGCGGCAGACCAGCTTGATGTCCGCCTGCTCCGGGGCGATGTTCCCCAGCCCCGGGCCGCCCCGCATCACATTGAAGAACACCCCCGGCAGCTCTGCCCCGATCATGTACGAGATGCCCTCGAGCATCAGGCTGAAGCCCGGCGACGAGGTGAAGGTCATGCTCCGCAGGCCCGCCCCGCCGCAGCCGTAGATCATGTTGACCGCCGCGACCTCGCTGACCGCCTGGACGAAGACGCCGTCAAGCTCGGGCAGCAGCCGCGCGAGCAGCTCGGCGCCCTCGGTCGAGGGCGTGATCGGATAGCCGTAGAAGTGCCGGCAGCCGGCCAGGATCGCGCCGATCGCCGAGGCGTGCGTGCCCTTGAGGATCATGGGCTCGAGCTCCGGCATGTCGAGGCGGGTCCCGGGGATGTCCACCGGCTCGGGGGCGGTGGTGTGCTTGTCGCCGAAGAGGACCTTCGGGTCGACCAGCTCGAACTCGATCTCGTCGGCCATCACGCCGGTCAGGCCGTAGGGCTCGGGGCACGCCGACAGGCACAGACCGCAGCCGTTGCAGCGCTCCCAGTCCACGACGACGGGCGTTCGCCCTGTCAGCGGGTTGATCTCGGTACTCATCGTGATGCAGTCACGCGGGCACGCGGGGATGCATCGGGCGCACGCCTTGCAGAATTCAGGGAGCAGGTACGGCTTGGGCTTGCCCGCCGCCTTGGCCTTCGGACCGCCGTTGTCGTTGGTGACCATGTGTCGCCGGCCTTCCTTCTCAGGCTGGCGCCCGCGGCGAGCGGGTGACGACACCGGGGGGCGGGCGTCCGGCCCGAACGAGTTCAGATATCTGGATAAGTATAGACCCTTTGCGGGCCCAATGTCCTACCTCACGGGGAGAGAATCTGACCCGTCCGGGGGTCCGGGCGTCCCTGGCGCCGGCCCCGCGGGGTTAGGGCCTGGGCCCGCCCGGAAGGGCCCGCCCGGCCCACCCGAAGTCCTCGAGCAGCACCGTCGCGAACGCGCAGCCGGCGGGCTCGAGGTACATGTTGCCGTTAAAGAAGCTGGCCTTGCGGCAGCCGTCGGGGTGGATGAAGTGGGCCTGCCCGAACGGGCCCTCGTGGGTCAGGCGTTCCAGGCGTCGGAGCCAGCCGAGGGCCTCGTCGCACCGGCCGAACCGGGCGAGCACCGACGCCGCCAGGGCGGGCCAGCCGTCGTAGGCGCCGGTGGCCTGGTGGTCCGCGCGGTAGGTCTGGAAAGAGGGCAGGTCGGGCGTGAGCGCGTTCCCGTCGCGGGGCGAGAGGGCGTAGAGCCAGTCGTCGGTCCGGAGTTCTTCACGGAAGAACGCGAGCATGCCGGTCTTCACCGGCTCGGACAGATCCTGTTCGAGCGACCGCCCCACATAGACGAAGTCGAGGATGGTGCGCACCACGCGTCGCGAGCCGTCGGGGAGCAGGCACGCGAAGGGCCCGCCGGCGTACAGATCGATCACGCGGGCGGCGAGCCGGTCGGCGGCCTCGGCGTAGTGCGCCTCACCGGTGAGTTCGGCGAGCGTGCGCAAGCCCGCGACATTGAGCGCGTTGAACGACGCGATGGTGTGCTCGTAGGTGCTCACGCACTCGAGGATGTGCTGGGAGTGCCCGTAGTCCGTGAGCTCGGGCCGGGCGCAGGTCCGGAGGTATGCCAGGTGACGGAGGGCCCACTCCCGATCTCCTGTCAGGCGGACATAGTCGGAAACGCACGAGAGGAACGCCCCGGCGTTCACGCCATAACCCATCCCTGCGCCGCGTCCGCTGACGGTTTCCACCCCCCAGTGCTGGTGGAGATCCACGCGCATGAATGCTTCCATTTGTGCGCGCAGTACGCCGGGGTCTAGCCGGGCGAGCATCGGCGCCTGGAACATCAGCTCCCACAGGAAGCTGGTCGTGGGCGCCCCCTCCGGCCCGCCGATCACATACGCCAACGCCACCGGCCGGGGTTCCTCGTTCCAGATGCACTGGCCGCCGGTCGCGACGCCGGCTCGCTCCGGGAGCGCGGGGAGCATGCGGCGGGTCATGAGGAGCGTGAGGACCGACATGTCGTAGAGACGCTCAAGATCGCCCCGTACCGCGGGCAGGTGGCCGGTGAACACGCGGTTGCCCGGCGTGAAGGCGGCTTCCCATACGGTCTCCCATGCGCGCCGGCCGGACTCCCACCCCTCGTCCGGGTCAAACGGCTCGCACGGCTCGCACCCCTGGAGCCCGTACCAGGTCACCTCGTCGCCCGCCTCGACCTCCAGGGTCGCCACGCCGACCCGCCCCCGTTCGACCGGGGGCTCCCCGTCGAGCCACGCCTGGAGGTCGTCGTACACCGCGCGACGGCCGGGGACGACAAACTCCGCGCGCCCGAAGGTCTTGGTGTCCTCGAGGAGGAACCCACCGCCCGAAAGGCGGGCATTGAGCATCGGCACATCCTCGGGCGGCAGGTTCCAGTAGTCCGTGAACCGCCAAACCCGTGCCAGCCCGCCAAAGACAATGTGCACCTTCATGGCCCGATTGAACCGCAGCCGCTCCATAACCCCGGGCAGGCCCGCGGGCATCCGCAGGATCGACTCCACGCCCCCGCCCCGGCGTTCAATCTGGTAAGCGCGCCAGCGGTATTCCACCGCCCTCGGGAAGCGCCGGATTCTGCCCGCGTCCTCGAGGAACAGGGTAGCGGTGGGGGTGGCCATGCCGGTCGGCGGGCAGATCCAGTTCTGGATCCCCGAGACCCCCCAGGCCGCCTGGACCGCGCCCCGGAAGTTGGTGATCGCCGGGAGGCTGAAGTCCGCTTCGGCCCGAGGGGCCAGCCAATCGCTGGCGAGTTGGTCGAGGGTGAGCATGGCGGCCTCCACGCGCGGGGGGCGCAACGAAAGACCCCTGCCGCGGCCTGAAGGCTACGGCAGGGGTCCAATGGGCGCGGTAGGATTCGAACCTACGAAGGCAATGCCAGCAGATTTACAGTCTGCCCCCGTTGGCCACTTGGGTACACGCCCTGCTCACTTGTCATCGGCCGTCGCGGGCGGGCGATCCACGCGCACGAGGGCCAGAATGCAACGGTACCCGCCTCCGAGAAGGGAGACAAGACCTCGCCGGGAAGGCCCGGCCTCGCCCGGGCCAGCCCGGAACAGCCGCCGCCCGGACTCGAACCGGGGACCTACGGTTTACAAAACCGTTGCTCTACCAACTGAGCTAAGGCGGCGGGTTCTCGGCCCGTCGAGGGGACCGACCCCCGCCGACCGGTCGAATGAGCGATACAGGACTCGAACCTGTGACCTCTTCCTTGTCATGGAAGCGCGCTAGCCAACTGCGCCAATCGCCCGGATGTCTCCCCCGGACCAAGCCGGGGGCTTGAAGTATACCGGCTCCTCGGCGTTTCGCCACCCGGTTCGGGGACAGTTCAGCGTTCAGCGGGGGCCGGCCGCCGGCCCCCGCTCATATCCCCCGGCCCTGCACCGCCCTCGCCATGCGGACCTTCAGGAGTGCCCGCTCGCGGTCGCGCCGGACGGCGCTTTGCCGGGCGGCCAGGTCGGGTGCGTCCTCGGGGACCCGCCGCGCCTCGGCCTCCGCCAGCTCAGCCTCGGCGTCCTTCAGCGAGATGCTCTCGGCCGCGACCGCCCGCTCGGCCAGGATGGTCAGGCCGTTGTCCGCCATTTTGACGAACCCACCGTCGATGAGGAACGAGCGGTCGCCCCCCGGGATGCCGTTCGTGTTCGCGTGGTGGAGCATCAGCTCGCCGAGCCCCAGCCGGGCCAGCAGGGGAGCGCGCCCGGGGAGGACGCCGAAGAGGCCGTCCCACGCGGGGACCGAGGCGTAGGTCATCTCGCCATCGACGAGCTTCTCGGTGGGGGTGACGAGCTGGCAGTGGAAGGTCTTCTGCGCCACAGTGGGCCTCCGTGTGGGCCGGTTTGGCCGGTTTGGCCGGTCGGGCCGGATGATAGCCCGCTGGGCGGGTAGTCTCTCCTCAGCGTGAAGCCCCGTCAGGCCGCCATTCTCCTCGGGTTCCTCGGCGTCCTGGCCCTGCTGGTCGCGCTGCACCTGGCGACCGGAGATACCCGTGGCGGCCTGCATTGGCCAGAGTCCGGGGCGGTGGCGAGGCTGCGACTGCCGCGCCTGGCGATCGCGGGCATGGTCGGCGCCGCGCTCGGGGTCGCGGGGGTGCTCCTCCAGGCGCTGCTCCGCAACCCGCTGGCCTCGCCGGATCTGCTGGGCGTCACCAGCGGCGCGGGGCTCGGGGTGACGGTGGTCGTGTTCGCGGGGTCGCTGGCCTCGGGCCACCTCTCGGCGCACCCGGCGGCCCAGACGCTGGGGGCGCTCGCGGGCGCGGGGCTGACCCTTGGGAGCATCCTGGCCTGGACGCACCGGCGAGGCGGGATCGATGTCGTGAGCCTGGTGCTGGTGGGCGTCATCGTGGGCATGACCTGCTCGGGGCTGACACTGCTGCTGCACCACATGCTGCCTGACCAGGGGTTCAGCGCACGGGCGTGGTTCCTCGGCTCGCTCAACGAGAACCACCCGGCGTGGCTGCTCTGGGGGTCGGGCGCGATGCTCGGGCTGTGCGTGACCGGCGCGATCCTGACCGCCCCGGAGATCGACGCCGCGTGCCTGGCCGAGGACGAGGCGCGATCGGTCGGCGTGCGATTGCCCAGGCTGCGGATGGTCCTCTTTGGCGCGTCCGGGGTCCTCTCGACCCTCGCGGTCGTGCTCGCCGGGCCGATCGGGTTCGTGGGGCTGATCGTGCCCCACGCCGTGCGCCTGGTGCTCGGGCCCAGACACCGCCCGCTCCTCGCGGGCTCGGCGCTGGCCGGGGCGGCGACGGTCATCGCGGCGGACGCGTTCGTGACGGCCCTGCCTCTGGGGCACGGGCGCCTGCCCATCGGCGTGGTCATGGCGATCGTCGGGGGGCCGGTGTTCCTGGTCCTGCTGCGGTCGACGCTGCGCCGGGCGTCGCTCTGAGCCGGGCGGGAGCCGGGCGCTACCCTCCGGCATGGCGACGATCTCTCAGCCGCTGCTGGTCATCGGCGGCGGGAACATGGGCAGGGCGATCGTGCAGGGCGCCGTGCGCGCCGGCACGCTCGCGGGCGGGGCGGTCGTGGTGCTCGAGCCGGACGGCGCCAAGCACGCGGCGTTCCTGGAACTCGGCTGCGCGGCGCACGCTCAGGCCGACCCGGCGGTGCGTGAGTTCAAGACTCTGGAGGCCGAGCACGCCGACGGGCTGGTGTTGCTCTCGGTCAAGCCGCAGATGCTGGGGGTGGTCGCCGAGACGGTCGGATCGAGCCTGCGCGAGCCGGCGCGTTTGGTGATGTCGGTCCTGGCGGGGGCGACGACGACGCGTCTGGCCGAGGGGTTCGGGGCCCGCGTGGTTCGTCTGATGCCCAACACCCCCGCGCAGATCGGGCTTGGGATCACCGCGATGTGCGCGGGGCCGGGGGCGACGGGCACGGACCTCGGCGTCACGCGGACCCTCTTCGCGTCGGTCGGCCGGGTGATCGATCTGGACGAGGACCTCCTCGACGCGTTCACGGCCGTCGCGGGATCGGGACCGGCCTATGTCTACCTGCTGGCTGAGGGCATGGCCGCGGGCGCGGAGGCGGTCGGGTTCACGCGTCCCCAGGCCGCCGAGCTCGCGCGGGCGACGATCATCGGCGCCGCCGGGCTGCTCCAGGGGCAACCGGAGGTCGATCCGGCGGCACTCCGGGCGATGGTGACGAGCAAGGGCGGCACGACCGCCGCGGCGCTGCAGGTGCTGGACGAGGGGGGGGTCGTCGGGTCGATCGTGGGGGCGATCGTGGCGGCTCGGGACAGGGGCCGAGAACTCGGCCGGGAGTGATCCCGCGCGGGGTATGCCGGGCTGGTTCCGGGAACGAAAACCTCATTCCAGATTTCCGCACCCGGACGGTCGATTACCGCCGAAGGGCCTATAGTGGATATAGAGGTCGATTGATGGCCTTGAAACCGCGCGGCCGGGTACACAACGCAACCCCCCGGCCCATGGAAGGCGCCCGTGGGCAGGTCATTCCCAGGCGGACCGTACTTCTCCCGGCCACCCCGTGCTCCGTGGCGGAGCGCGCCGGTGGCGGCGGTGTGGCTGCTTGGGCTGTTGGGGTCGCCCACGCTCGGGCAGGGCGTCGGCGCCGAGGGGATTGACCCGAACCGGCGCTGCTTCGAGTGCCACGGGCAGTCGCACATCGCGGAGCTCGACCCGCTCGAGCGGCTCTCGATGGTGGGCACCTGGCTCGACGCCGAGACCCCGCCCCCCGAGGGCTGGGAGGAGAAGCAATGGGAGCTGCGGGGTGATGAGCCCGAGCGCCGCACGGGGCTGTACATCCAGACCGATGCGCTGGCCGGGAGCGCGCACGCGGCGGTGACCTGCGTGGAATGCCACACCGACGCCGCCCGCCTGCCGCACGAGCCGAGCCTGCAGCTGCAGACCTGCGCGACCGAGTGTCACGAGGCGCAGGCCAGCGCGTACCCGACGGGCTCGCACTACGAGGCGCTGCAGAACAACGACGAGCTGGCGCCGACCTGCGCCTCGTGCCACGGCGGCCACCAGATCAAGCCGGTCGGCGACCTGCAGTCGGAGCAGCACCGGCTGAACAGCATCTTCATGTGCGCGGAGTGCCACGAGAAGCACATGAAGGACACGCCGGGCGGCTACAAGCCGCGCTCGCACATCGAGGCCTACTTCAAGAGTGCCCACGGGCGCGCGGTGGCCGAGAGCGGCCTGGTCAACGCGCCGACCTGCTCGGACTGCCACACCGCCCACGCCGTTCACCCGGTCGAGCACCCCGACTCGCCGGTCCACCGGGACCAGATCCCTCAGACCTGCGGCCGGTGCCATGTGGGCATCCTCAAGATCTACGACACGAGCATTCACGGCCAGCTGGCGGCCGAGGGCGACCCCGACGCTCCCGTCTGCACGGACTGCCACACCTCCCACGAGATCATCCACCCCGACGCGGTGGCGTTCAAGCTCGCCAGCGGCGAGCGCTGCGGCGCGTGCCACGAGGACCGCATCAAGCACTACCAGGAGACCTTCCACGGCAAGGCCCTTGCCCTCGGGCGAGGCAGCGTCGCGGCGTGCTTCGACTGCCACGGGCACCACGACATCGTGGGCATCGACGACGAGCACAGCAGGCTGTTCGGCGAGAAGAAGCTCGAGACCTGCCGGCAGTGCCACCCCTCGGCGACCGCGAAGTTCACCGGGTATCTCGCCCACGCGGACCACCTCAACCGCGAGCACTACCCCGTCCTCTACTGGACCTTTGTCATCATGACCGCGATCGTCGTCGGCACCTTCCTGTTCTTCGGGGCCCACACCATCATGTGGTTCGCCAGGTCGGTCCTGCTGCTGTTCCGCGACCGCAAGCGGTTCATGGAGATCAAGCGGCTGGCCCGGGAGGACCGCGAGACCTTCATCCGCTTCCGGCCCTTCGAGCGGTTCCTGCATGTGCTCGTGATGACCAGCTTCCTCCTGCTCGTCGCCACCGGCATGCCGCTGAAGTTCTACTACACCGGCTGGGCGAAGGCGGTGGTCAACGCGATCGGCGGGCTCGAGGCCGCGGCCCAGCTCCACCGGCTCGGCGCGGTCGTCACCTTCGCCTACTTCGCGCTGCACATCGGCTCGCTGCTCTTCGCGGGGGTGAGCGGCCGCGAGCGGTTCCGCAGCCCCCGGACCGGTCGCTACAGCCCGGTCCAGTTCCTGAAGGTCTTCTTCGGGCCCGACCTGCCGTACCCCCACATCCAGGACTTCCGGGACTGGTGGGCGCACCAGAAGTGGTTCTTCGGCAAGGGGCCCCAGCCGCAGTTCGACAAGTGGACCTACTGGGAGAAGTTCGACTACCTCGCGGTGTTCTGGGGCGTCACGGTGATCGGGCTGAGCGGCCTGGTCATGTGGTTCCCCGAGTTCTTCACCCGGTTCATGCCCGGCTGGACCATCAATGTCGCGTTGATCATCCACAGCGACGAGGCGCTGCTCGCGGCCGGGTTCATCTTCGCCTTCCACTTCTTCAATGTGCACTTCCGCCCCGAGAAATTCCCCCTCGACTCGGTCATCTTCTCCGGGCGCATCTCCAAGGCCGAGATGCTCCACGAACGCAGGCGGTGGTACGACCGGCTGGTCGCGACCGGGCGGCTCGACGCGATCCGCGTCAAGGACGAGTGGTCGCAGTGGCGACGGGTCATCCACCCCCTGGGCTACCTGGCCTTCGGCATCGGGCTGGCGCTCCTGGCGCTGATCGTCTACGCCATGGGATCGAGGTTGATCGCCGGCGGGCACTGACCCGCCGGGAGAGGCACGCACGCCGCGGCGGAGACATAATCCCCCGGCGGCAGGCAGAGAGGCTGCGTGAGATGAACGCGGACGCGACACGGCCGACCTCCACTCCCCGACGCAGCGCGGGGCGCGCCCTCGCGGCGATCCTGGCGGTCGCCGCCGCGCCGACGCTGGCCCAGCCCACGGCCTTCCCTGAGGACCGGAGGTGCATGGAGTGCCACGGGCAGGCGCACATCACGGAGCTGAACCCCGCGGAGCGGCTCGCGATGGTCGGCACATGGCTCGACCCGGACCACGCCGCCGACGCCCCCCCGGCCCCGCCCGAGGCGCTGACCGGCGACGAGCCGGCCACGCGCCCGGGCCTGCTCGTCACCGGCGAGCACCTCGCGGCCGGTCCCCACGCGCAGCTCCGGTGCGTGGAGTGCCACGAGGACGCCGCCCAGCTGCCGCATACCGCGAAGCTCAACCTCTCGACCTGCGCCACCGAGTGCCACAGCGCCGCCTGGGACGGCTACGCGCTGAGCACCCACAATGAGGCGTTCGCCGGGGCCGACGAGCGTGCCCCCACCTGCGCGTCGTGCCACGGCGGGCACGACATCCTCCGCGTCGACGACCGCCACGCCCCCCAGCACCGGCTCAACAGCCTGTTCCTCTGCGGCGACTGCCACGCCGACCACGGCGCCACCGAGGAGGGCATTGCCTCCGCCGAGCGGGTGTCCAGCTACCTCGATTCCACACACGCCCGGGCGATCACCGAGGCGGGGCTCCGCTGGGCCGCCACCTGCTCGGACTGCCACGACGCCCACGCGGCGCTGAAGGCCGACAACCCGGACTCCTGGGTCCATCGGGAGAATGTCCCGAGCACCTGCGGCAAGTGCCACGAGGGCATCAGCGAGGTCTACGAGCACAGCGTCCACGGCAGGCTCCTCGCCGAGGGCGACGACCGGGGGCCCGTGTGCACCGACTGCCACACCGCCCACAGCATCACCAACGCCTCCTCGCCGGGGTTCATGCGGGACATCATCAACGAGTGCGGGCAGTGTCACGACGAGCCGGACCCCGAGAGCGGGCGCAAGGTCGGCCTCTACGAGACCTACAGCCGAAGCTACCACGGCCAGGTCTCCCGCCTCGGCTCGACCCGGGCGGCTCGCTGCTCGGATTGCCACGGCGTCCACGACATCCTGCCCGGCGACGACCCCGCGTCGATGGTGAACCCGCAGAACCTCGTCACGACCTGCTCCCAGGCCGGCTGCCACCCCGGGGCGAACGCGAACTTCGTCCAGTTCGACCCGCACGCCGACTACAGGGACGGCGAGAACTACCCCATCCTGTACGGCGTGTGGTGGTACTTCATCATCATGATGTCGAGCGTGTTCACCTTCTTCGGGCTGCACACGCTGCTGTGGTTCTTCAGGTCCGTCGTACAGCGGATCCGCGAGGGCGCGCCGCCCAAGCACAAGCACGAGCACACCGCGATCCGGCGCTTCACCCTGCTCAACCGGGTGAACCACGCGCTGGTCGCGATCACCTTCTTCGGCCTCACGGCGACGGGCATCCCGCTGGTGTTCTCGCACGAGGCCTGGGCGGGTGTGCTGGCGGGGTTCTGGGGCGGGGTCGAGGCGGCGGGCATCTGGCACCGGGTGTTCGCCTTCATGCTCATCGTGAACTTCGTGCTGCACTTCATCGGGCTCGGCCGGGCGTTCGTCCACCGCAAATGCTCGTGGCTCCAGTGGGTGTTCGGGCCCAACTCGCTCGTGCCCCGGTGGAAGGATGTCACAGACTGCGTCGGCATGTTCCGGTGGTTCGCCGGTCGCGGCAAGATCCCGCGCTTCGACCGCTGGGCGTACTGGGAGAAGTTCGACTACTGGGCCGAGGTCGGCGGCTCCATGATCATCGGCGGTACCGGCCTCCTGCTCTGGTTCCCGGAGCTCGCGTCGAGGGTGTTCCCGGGCTGGGTGTTCAATGTCGCGATGATCATCCACGGCTACGAGGCCCTGCTCGCTATCGGGTTCATCTTCACCATCCACTTCTTCAACGCCCATGTGCGCCCCGGCACCTTCCCGGTCGACGAGGTGATCTTCACCGGCACCCTGCCCGAGCATGAGCTCAAGGAGACAAGGCCCGAGGAGTACGACAGGCTCGTCCGGACCGGGGCGCTCGAAGCGCTCCGGGTCCCCGCGCCCAAGCGACACAAAGCGCCGCTGAATGTGCTGATCGCGGTGGTGTCGGTCGGCATCGGCCTGGGGCTCCTGGTGCTCATCATCATGGGCGGTCTGAGCATGCTGTGAGACGCAACAGATGACCCGCAAGCCCCGCAAACCCCGTCAACCCCGGACCAAACGGCCGGCGCGGCCCCGCTCCCGGAAGCTCCGGCGCGTGGGGATCGCCGCGCTGGCGGGGTTGGCGGTGGTTGTGGTCGGCGCGGTCGGGGCGGTGCTGATCCGGGGCCGTCCCGCGCCCCCGCAGAGCCCCCCGCCCGCGGCGCCCCCATCGGTGGCACAGACGCCCGCGCCGCTCCAGCCGGCCCAGCCTGTCCAGCCGGCGCCGCGCCCCACGACCGTTGTGACCTTCGCCGACGGCTGCGCGTCGGCCGAGTGCCACGGCCCCATGGGCGAGCGCGGCCATGTCCACCGCACCTTCGCCGACGGCGCCTGCGAGGAGTGCCACGGCGCAGACCAGGGCGGGCATATCTACCCTCAGCTCGCGTCGGTGGAGAACGCCTGCACCTCGTGCCACACGACCGGCGCCCACCACGCCTTTCAGCACAAGGCCATGAGCGACGAGGCCTGCCTGGCCTGCCACGACCCGCACGGCTCCGATTCGCCCTCGCTGCTCGTCGCGACGACCGTCGGGGAGACCTGCGAGCGATGCCACCCCCGGGACAGGGGGGCCTTCGCCCACGAGCCCTACGGCGCCGACCGCTGCGCCGAGTGCCACGACCCCCACGGGGCCGACAACCAGCGGATGCTCCTCGGCGGGCCGGTCCCCGAGAACTGCCGCCTCTGCCACGCCCCCGTGGTGCTGGCCGTCGAGACCGGGGCACACACGCACGGCGCCGTCGATGGCTCCTGCCTCGCGTGCCACGACGCCCACGCGGGCGCCGCGGCGGGGCTGCTGGCCGCCCAGCCCCGGGAGCTGTGCGTGACCTGTCACGAGGATGTCGGGGCCCAGGTCTCCGGCGCGCTGGTCTCGCACGACGCGGTGATGCAGGGCCAGCAGTGCGTCACCTGCCACGAGCCCCACGCGTCGGAGCGCCACGCCATGCTGCGGGACGAGCAGCGCCGGCTGTGCCTTTCGTGCCACGACGAGCCGGTGCAGGCCGCCGACGGCCGGGAGGTCAAGGCGATCGGCCCGGAGCTGGCGGAGGCCGCGCTGGAGCACGGCGCGGTGACCATCGGCGAGTGCAGCGCCTGCCACAGCATGCACGGCGCCCAGCACGCCAGGCTGCTCAACGAGATCGACCCCCGGGTGCTGCCCGGGCCGTTCAACCTCCAGAACTACGCGCTCTGCTTCGCCTGCCACGACAAGGGCATGGCGGACATGGCCGGGGCGACATTCTTCCGCGATGGGGACACGAACCTCCACGCCGCCCACCTGCGGGCCGGGGAGAAGTCCGGCGGCTGCGCCGACTGCCACGCCGTGCACGCGGGGGCGGGCGAGCGGCTCGTCGTCGAGACCATCCGGTACCAGGGCTCCCAGTGGGAGACGCCGATGAACTTCGTCATCACCCCCGACGGCGGGACATGCTCGCCCGGCTGCCACGAGCCGATCGCCTACAGCCGCCGCCCCGGCGGCATCGCCGGACAACCCCGAGGAGGTTCGCCGTGAGAGACCGCCTCCACCCAAGGCTCGCCCTGCTGCTCGCCGCTCTGGCGGTCGTGGCGCCCGGCGCGCTCGCCCAGCCTCAGGTGCTCGACGCCACCGGCTCGACAGCCCCCGCGCCGAAGTTCGATGTCCCCCGGGCGGGCTGCGTCACCGCCGAGTGCCACCCCGGGGTCAAGGACTTCCCGTACCTCCACGGCCCCCTCCGCGTCAACGGCTGTGACGGCTGCCACGAGCTGACCGACCCCGAGCAGCACACCTACCGCTTCCTCAGCGAGCGGGAGGGCATGTGCGCGCTCTGCCACATCCCCGAGACCATCGAAGCGCCCTACACCCACGCCCCCTTCAAAGAGGGCGACTGCCTCTCCTGCCACAACCCGCACGGCGGGCACGGCACCCGCCTGCTCCGCGGCGAGCGCTATGTGGACGCCTGCTCCTCGTGCCACGAGGACATGACCGGCGCGCACGACGAGGTCCACGGGCCGGCCTCGGTGGGGGCGTGCGGGGCCTGCCACCAGCCCCACAGCTCGCAGCTGCCCAAGCTCCTCAACGCCGAGGGCCGGGACCTGTGCCTGCGATGCCATGTCCGGACCGGCCTGGAGATCGACGCGGCCCCGGTCGTCCACCAGCCGGTCCTGGGCGACTGCCGCGTCTGCCACGACCCGCACGCGACCGACAACCCCGCCATCCTCGTCGAGAAGGCCCAGACGCTCTGCGAGGGGTGCCACGCGGACATCGCCGCAACGGCCCACAACGCCTCGGTGCGGCACGAGGCCGTCACCAGCAACCGCTCCTGCCTGAACTGCCACGACGCCCACGCGAGCGACCACGCCGCCCTGCTCAAGCAGGATGTCCAGCAGCTCTGCTTCGAGTGCCACAACGAGGCGGTCGAGATGGCCGACGGCTCGCACCTGATCAACATGAAAGAGCTGATCGAGGGCGGCGCCAGCCTCCACGGGGCCATCACCGAGCGCGGCTGCGCCGAGTGCCACGAGATCCACGGCGGGGGCAACCGGAGGCTGCTCACCAACGAGTACCCCTCCGACCTCTACTACCCCTTCGCCGAGTCGACCTACGCGCTGTGCTTCTCCTGCCACGACAGCGCCCTGGTCCTCCTCTCCCAGACCGACTCGGCCACCGGGTTCCGCAATGGCGCCACGAACCTGCACTATGTGCATGTCAATAACGACGAGAAGGGCAGGTCGTGCAATGTCTGCCACGACGCCCACGCCGCGAGCCGCGACAAGCACATCCGCGACAGCATCCCCTTCGGCCCCGCCGGCTGGCTGCTGCCGATCAAGTACGAGCCCCTCGACGACGGGGGCCGGTGCGCCGCCGGGTGCCACCAGGTGTTCGAGTACAACCGGGTCAAGCCGCTGGAGTATCCCGAGATCGAGCCCGAGCAGGCCTGGGACGGCTCGGACCTCGTCCCCGGGGACCGGATCGAGAACGGGGCCAACCCGGGAGACCGTCGGAACAAGAAGAAGTAACGACCGCCCCCGCGCACCGGCGCGGGGAACGCCAAGGAGCGAGCCATGTCCGTCAGAAACTGGGTAGTGCGAGCAATCGTCGTGTCGGCCGCCTTGCTGGGGCTCTCGCCCGACGCCGGGGCCGACGACCTCCGGAATGTCAAGAAGGGTGAGCCCGTCCCCGCGTACCGCCTCCCGACCCTCGACGGGTCCGTGGTCGACAGCGAGACGCTCAAGGGCTCGACGGTGGTCATCGTCTGCCTCTCCGCCGAGCAGCGCAGATCCGAGCTGGCCTCCCTCGAGTCCTTCGAAGTGTGCCAGGCCGTCGGGGGCGAGTCCCTGCGATTGGTGCAGGTCACCGCCGATGTCATCCAGCGCAGCTACTTCGAGAGCTTCCGGGCCGAGCGAGCGGTCACCGCGCCCCTCGCCTTCGACGCCGACAGGTCCTTCTACGGCAAGCTCGGCCTGATCGTGCTCCCCACGACGATCGTCGTCGACAAGGAGGGCCGCCTGGCGCATGTGATCAGCCTGCACAGCGGCAAGTACAAGCACGAGCTGGAGGCGTACATCCGGCACACCCTCGGCGAGCTCTCCGACGCCGCGCTGGACGAGCAGCTCAAGACCACACCCACCGGCGGGACGCCCAAGAGCCTGGCCTCCGCCCACCGGGCCCTCGCCCGCTCCATGCGCGAGAAGGGGCTGCTCGACACCGCCAAGGCCGAGCTGGAGAAGGCCCGCGAGCAGGACCCGGGCGACCACGAGATCCTCCTGGACCTCGCCGACCTCGACCTGGCACTCCGCGACCTCGACGGGGCCGAAGCGCTGGTGGCCGAGGTGCTCGCCGCGCAGCCGAACCACCGCCGTGCGCAGCAGATCAAGGGCATCGTGTGCTTCGAGCGCGGCGATATGGACGAGGCCGAGCGACTGCTCACCGACGCCCTCAAGCTCAACCCCGACCCCGAGCGGGCACACTACTACCTCGGCAGGCTCCTCGAGTCACGCGGCGATATCGAGGGCGCCGCCGGCCACTACCGCGCCGCGCTCGAGCACCTGCTCGCCAAGGGCTGACCGACACCGCCCAGGGAGGGCCTTTAGCGCACAGGGTCCCGCAGCTCCGCCAGCTCCGCGGGTGTCCGCTTGTGCGGCCACAGCTGGCCGAGCAGGCACCCCGCGAGCATCAGGCCGCACCCCAGCAGCTCGCCCCGGTTGAGCCCCTCCCCGAGCAGCACCAGACCGAAGAACGCCGCGAAGACCGCCTCCATGCTCATGATCACCGCGGCGTGGGTCGGCGGGGATCGCCGCTGACCGACGATCTGCAGCGTGAACGCGACGCCGATCACGAACACGCCGCTGTAGAGCATCGGGAGCAGGCCGGCAGGGACCGTCGGGAACTGGGCCCGCTCGCCCGGCAGGGCCAGGGCGATCGCCCCCGAGAGCACGAACACGGTAACGAACTGCACCGCCGCCAGGCGCAGGGCGTCGGCCTGCGGGGCGAGCTTCCCGGTGAGCGCGACATGGACCGCCCAGAGGCCGGCGCACGCGATGATGTACGGGTCGCCGGGGTTGAGGCCGCCGGAGACATCACCCGAGAGCAGCCACAGGCCGACGGCGGCGACCGATGCCCCCGCGATGTGGGAGGCGCCCGCGCGCTGGCCCAGCGCCAGGCCGACCACGGGAACCAGCAGCACATAGAGCCCCGTGAAAAAGCCCGCCCGGGCCGCGGTCGTCTCGGGCACCCCGCGCTGCTGCAGGAACGCCGCCCCGGTCATGATGACGCCGAGCACCAGCCCCCCGGCCAGCTCGCGCCCGCCCGGCCTCCACCGCCCCGGCTTGGCGAGGAACACCACCAGCAGGGCGAACCCGACGAAGTAGCGCAGGCAGTTGAAGGTCAGCGGGCCCATCGTCTTGGCGGCGACGGCCTGGGCGATGAAGCCCGATCCCCAGATCGCCGCCACGAACAGGAGGATGCCATCGGCCCGCAGGGATGCCCGGTTCATGCCTGGTCCTGCCCCGTGATGCCGGGGTCTACTTCTGCTTCCGCCACCCCTTGAGGGCGCGCACCCAACCGACCACCATGAGGACGACGCCGCTGAGCACGCCGAACACGATGAAGCCCAGCAGCGCACCGGCCCCCGCGCCGATCAGTAGCTCGGACCCCGCCCCGCCCCGGGACCGGGCGAACGCCGCCCCGGCGCCGGCCCCGAGAATCACACCGACCACGACCGCCCCGAGCTGGACGAGGTTGTCTTTCAGGCGCAGGTTCGGCACTAGCCCGACCGTCTCGGCGACGCGGTTGTACACCTCGAAGCCGTCGGGCTCGATGGTCGGCTTGATGGTCGGCGCGGCGGACGGCGGGGCCTGCGCCGGCGTGGCCGGGGCATCGGTCGGTGCGGGCTGGTCTTGCGCAGGGCCGTGCATGGCAGGCTCCGAGAGGGCGCGTGCGCCGATCACTCCGACTTGCGAAGCCACTCGACCTCGAGCTCCTCGAGCTCGGCGCCGAGGCGATCGCGGGCGTCGCGGGTCTTGCCGGCCCTCGCGCCATCCTTCCACAGCTCGGCATCGGCGAGCCGCTCGTCGAGGCCGGCGATCTCCGCCTGGATCTCGCCCATCCGCGCTTCGATCTGTTCCAATCGCATCCACGAGAAGCGGCTCTTGGACTTGTCCTTGTCCTTGGGCTTGGGCGTCGGAGCGGGCGTGCCCGGCCTGGCGCCGGGGGCCGCGTACGGGCGGGAGGCCGCGCCCGAGGCCTGCCGGGCCTTGTGATCGCGCCACTGCGAGTAGTTGCCGAAGTAGACCTCAGCGTTGCCCTTGCCGTCGAGCAGGAGCAGATGGTCGCAGGTCGCGTCGATCAGGGCCCGGTCGTGGCTGATCAGGATCAGCGTGCCCTCGAACCCGCCCTCGCACCCCAGCGACTCCTCGAGCCGCTCGGCGCTGAGGATATCGAGGTGGTTGGTCGGCTCGTCGAGCACGAGCAGGTTCTTGGCGCTGGCCATCAGGCCGGCGAGCACCGCCCGGGCCCGCTCCCCGCCGCTGAGGACGCCCAGCTCCTTCTCCTGCTCGGCGCCGGAGAACAGGAACGCCCCCGCGAGGTCCCGCGCCGCCTGCTCGCTCATCATCGAGCCGGGGTTCTCCCGGCGGATGACATCCTGGAGGTAGCGGAAGACCTGCTTCTCGGGCTCGATCTGCTCGTGGCTCTGGCGGAAGTAGCCGATCCTGACATTGCTGCCGAGCTTGACCGATCCGGCGTCGGGCTCCATCTCCCCGAGCATCGCCCGCACGACGGTGGTCTTGCCCGCGCCGTTCGGTCCCACGATCGCCCACCGCTCGCCGCGCCCGATCGAGAGCGAAAGGTCTTCGAACAGCAGCTTCTGCGACCCGTCCTCCAGGGGGTAGGCCTTGCGCAGCTCGCGGACGCTGACGACGATGTCGCCCGCCCGCTCGGCCCTGGGCAGCTCGAACGCGAACGCGCCGAGCTCGACGGGGCGCTCGAGCGTCGACGCCTCCTTCTCGCGCTCCAGGCGGCTCTCGCGCCCGCGGGCCTGCTTGGCCCGCTGCCCAGCCTTGTACTTGCGGATGTACGCCTCCTCCTGGCGGAACTTGGTCTGCTGGTTCTCGTAGGCACGCAGCTGGGCCAGGCGCCGCTCTTCGCGCAGCTGGCGGAACTTGGCGTAGTTCCCCGGGTAGTCGATCAGCCGGCCCTGCTCGACCTCCTCGATCCGCGTGACCACATTGTCCAGCAGCCGGCGGTCGTGGGAGATGATGATCACCGCGCCCTTGAACTCCGCCGTCAGGAAGTCCTCCAGCCACAGACGCCCGTCGATATCGAGGTGGTTCGTCGGCTCGTCGAGCAGCAGCACATCCGGCTCGTCGAGCAGCAGCTTGGCCAGCGCCAGCCGCGCCCGCTGCCCCCCGCTCAGGCCCTCGACCGGGACCGTGAACTGCGCGTCAGTGAACCCCAGGCCGTGGAGGACCGCGTCGATCTTGTGCCCGATGGCGTACCCCCCGGCCGCCTCGATCCGACGCTCCAGGTCGTCCTGCCGACGCATCAGCCGCTCGAGCGCCTCGCCCCCGGCCTCGGCCATGTCATGGAAAATGCCGTGCAGCTGCTCGTGCAGGGCGTGCAGCTCGCCGAAGGCGGTCTCCGCCTCGTCCCGCAGCGTCCGCCCGGGCCGGAGGTCCGGCTCCTGGGACAGGTACCCCACACGGGTGTTCCGCTGGCGGCTGATCGAGCCCGTGTCGGGGCTGAGCACCCCCGCGAGCATGCGAAGGAGGGTGGACTTGCCCGACCCGTTCCGCCCGACCACGCCGATCCGGTCGCCCGCCTCGACGGCGAGCGATGCCCCGGACAGGATGACCCTGTCGCCGATCGTGTAGTGGACATTGGCTGCGCTGAGGACCGACATCGGGGCGATGGTAGGGGGGCCCGCGGGTTTGGGGTCTGTGCGCACCGCCCGCCCTAGCATTCCGGCGTGAGCCTCTCCCCGTCCGACCCCAACGCCTCCAAGGGCGGGCCCGCGCCCGCCGAGCCCACCCTCCGCAAGCCGGTCACCATCCGGACGCTCCGGGCGATGTGCAAGCGGGGCGAACGCTTCGCCTGCCTCACCGCCTACGACGCCACCATGGCCCGGTGGCTCGAGCGCGGCGGCGTCGAGGTCATCATCGTCGGCGACTCGGCAGCCCAGGTCGTCCTCGGCCTGCACCGCACCCTGGACATGCCCCTGGACCTCGCCATCGCCATGACCGCGGCGGTCAAACGAGGCGCCCCCGCCACCCTCGTCATGGGCGACATGCCCTTTGCCACCTACCACGAAAGCGACGAACAGGCCGTGCGGAACGCGGCCCGGTTCATGACCGAGGGCCTGGCCGATGTGGTCAAGCTGGAGGGCGACGCGTCGTTCGCGAGCACCGTCGCCAAGCTCACCCGGGCGGGGATCCCCGTCTGTGCGCATGTCGGCTGTCGCCCCCAGACGGTCGCCCTGACCGGCGGCTACCGCATCCCCGGACGCACCGCCGCCGACGCCGAGCGGGTGGTCGCCGACGCGGTCGCCCTGGAGAAGGCCGGCGCGGTGCTGCTGCTGGTCGAGGGGGTCCCCGACGAGGTGACGGCGGCGATCCTGCGATCGACCAGCGTGCCCCTGATCGGCATCGGCGCGGGCACCGCCTGCCACGGGCAGGTGCTGGTGATTCAGGACCTCCTTGGCCTGACCGACGACCCGCCCCGGTTCGCCGAGCCCCTGCTCAACCTGGGACCCCAGATCGCCGCCGCCGCCGCCGAGTGGGGCAGGCGGGTGCGGTCGGGGAATATCGGGGGCCAGCGGTATGTCATGCATGAGGGCGAGGCGGCCCGGTTCGGCATCCGGGGGGGCTCCGGCCCCGAATCGAGTGGGGCCGCAACCCCGCCCGGACCGATGGGTAGCACCGAGGGCCCCGGCAAGGCATGATGTGCCCGGGTGCGCCGTTGTGCCGGGCGTGCCGACCGACCAAGCCGACCGCGGCTTGCTGAACGATGCTTGCTGCACGCAGCTCGCCGACCGCGGCCTGCGGAACGCTGGAGGATCTGCGCGATGAGGAAGTTCACCGACTGGGGCCCGGCGTTCGTGGTGCTGGCGGCGACGGTGGCGGCGCTGCTCCTCGGCCCGAGCATGGTGCGCCGGGTGGAGTTCGCCCAGACCTCCGCGCGGGTGTCGCTCGCCAGGCAGGCCCTCGGCGAGGACGACATCCTCGAGCGGATCGACCAGGCCGTCCGGCGTGTGGCCGAGTCGGTCGAGCCATCCGTCGTGCACATCGATGTCCGTCTCCCCGGCATGGGGCGCTGGCACCCCAGCTCCTCGGGCTCGGGGTGGCTCTTCGACGTCGAGGGCCATGTGGTGACCAACGCCCATGTCGTCCGCGGCGCAGAGTCGATCCGCGTCCAGCTTTCCGACGGCCGGCTGTTCACCGGCGAGGTGGTCGGGGCCGACCCGCTGACCGATATCGCCGTCGTGGGCCTCGGCGCCGCCGACAGCCTCATCCCGGCGGTCCGAGCGACCGGACAGCAGCCCCGACAGGGAGAGCGTGTGTTCGCCTTCGGCTCCCCGTTCGGCTTCAAGTTCTCGATGAGCGAGGGGATCATCTCCGGCCTCGGGCGCGAGCCGGCCGGGGCGGTGGCCGCCTCCAGCGGCTACACCAACTTCATCCAGACCGACGCCGCCGTCAACCCGGGCAACTCGGGCGGGCCGCTCGTGAATGTCCGCGGCCAGGTGGTCGGCATGAATGTCGCCATCGCGACCGGCGCCGAGTCCGAGGGCACCGTCGAAGGCCAGAGCGCCGGCATCAGCTTCGCGATCCCCCTGACCGTGATCGAGTCGGTCGTGGATCAGCTGATCGAGACCGGCGCCGTCCGACGCGGGTTCCTCGGCATCAACCTCCCCCGCGCCGACGACTCGCCGGAGGCCGTGGGCTTCAACGGGTTCGGTGTGCTCGTCCCCGCCGTGACCAGCGGCGGGCCCGCCGACCAGGCCGGCCTGCGCCCCGACGATGTCATCCTCGCGATCAACGGCCATCCGACCACCGGCGTGGGCGTGCTGCGATCACTGATCAGCATCGTCCGGCCCGGCGAGGTGGCCGAGCTGCGCGTGTGGCGCGACGGCGGCGAGCTCACCATCCCCGTGACGCTCGGCGAGGCCGACGCGGAGGTCGTCGTCGGGCCCAGCATCATCGAAGAACTGGGCCGGATCGGCCTGACATTCTGGACCGGGCGGGGGACCCTGGCCTGGGACGACCAGCCCGTGGTCGAATGGGTCGCGGGCAACTCCCCGGCCGCGGAGACCGGTTTCGAACGCAATCAGCGCGTCCTCCGGGTCGGCGCGGCGGAGGTCGGGACCCTCCGCGACATGACCGACCAGCTCGCCGCCCAGGGCCTGCTGCTCGGCAGGCCGGTCGAGATCGTCGTCGAGGCCCAAAACCTCGACACCAAGGAGCCCGAAGAACGGACGCTCCGCCTCCGGCTCGCCCGCTAGGGACGGTCGTCGCCCGAGACCAGCTCGATCCGCACCCGAACCGGCGTGCCGATCGGCGGCACGAGATCCGAGTTGGCGAGCCACTGCGGCTCGTCGACCGCGGCCTCGGGGCTCTCAACCCGCGTCCATCCGATAACCTCGCTCCCGAAGGTGTGCAAGCCGATGAGCTGGCCCGTCCCGTCGGCGTCGTAGACCTCCCGCCCCTGATACTGGCGGATCCGCGAGCCTGCGAAGACCCAGCCAGGATCCGTCGCCCAGGATGTCAGCGGCCGGCGCGTCTCGTGCTGGATGATCCACTGCGTCGGCTCGCTGACCCTGATCGAGCCGTCGTCGGTGGCGACGAAAAACCAGACCCGTACGCGGTCACCCTCGGGCGGGACGGAGACGATGGCGTCCCCCTCGCGTCGCCAGCCGCCCGGGCGCCCGGGCTCGCCGCCCAGCGCGAGCAGCGCGGCATGGACGGACGAGGGCGACACGCCCGTCACGACCAGCGCCTCGTGCTCGCGCGTATCGCGCGTGCAGCAGATCACCTCGAGGTAGACATCCGGCGTCTCGGGGTCGTGGCAATCGATCGCTACCGTGGCGTCGAACTCCAGCGTGCGGATTTCCTGGTTGATCCTCACACCCGGGAGAATCTCGACGAACTCGAAGGCCGACATCTGCCGGGCCGCGGGCCCGAGCACATGCTCCACGGCCGGCCGGAGCATCTCGCCGCCCTCTCGCCCGCCGAAGCAGCCGGCGAGGATCGCGAGCGCCGGGAGCACGGCCCCGCACCGCACGAGTCTCATGGCGGTCCCGCCAGGCCGGCGAGGCTCGCGAACCGCCGCCCGCGTTGCTCGAAGTTCTCGAACTGATCCCACGACGCGCACCCCGGGCTCAGCAGCACGATATCGCCCCGCCGGGTGTTCGCACGCACCTCCCGCATCGCCCGGTCCAGCGTGATGGCGTTGCGGGCCTTCTCCCCCGCCGCCGCGGCGAGCTTCGGGCCCGTCTTGCCGATGCAGTAGAGCCCCGCGATCTCCGCGCTCTTGGCGGCGATGGGGGACAGGTCGCTCCCCTTGTCGTACCCGCCGGCGATGAGATGAACCCGGGCCAGCTCGCCCCGCTCTTCGAACGACCGCAGCGCCAGCACCGCCGCCTCGGGCGTGGTGGACTTCGAGTCGTCGTAGAACCGCACCCCCTCCCGCTCCCCCAGCAGGCACAGGCGGTGGGGGAGCCCCAGGAACGAGCGCACGGCGCCGTGGATCCGCTCCGTCGTCAGGCCGAGCCCCAGCTGCGAGACCGCGGCGCACGCCATCGCGCCGTTCAGGGCGTTGTGCGACCCGGGGATCGCCAGCCCGTCGACCCGGGCGCCCCCGTCCAGCACGACGCGACGCACGCCGGGGTTTGTCGCCAGATCGGCCAGGGCCGGGCCCAGCACCGCCGCGTCGCCCGGCTGCTGCGAGCCGAGCAGCCGGCGCTTGCTCGCCGCGTAGTGCTCGAACTCGCCGTGCCAGTCGATGTGGTTCGGCGTGATGTTGGTGACCACCGCGACCCGCGGCGACCACGCGCCCAGCCAGTGCAGCATGGCGCTGGAGAGCTCGAGCACGACCCAGTCGTCGACGGTGATCGCCGGCAGAGACTCCAGCAGCGAGCCGCCGATGTTCCCGCCCAGGTGCGTGGGCTGCCCGCACGACCGCAGCACATGGGCGATCATCGCCGTCGTGGTGCTCTTGCCCGCGCTGCCGGTGATGCCGATCACGCGGCGGCGGTCCGGCAGGCGTTCGATCAGCAGCCCGATCTCCGTCGTGACCGGCACCCGCGCCTCGCTCGACGCCCGCAGATAGGCGTTCTCCCACGGGCGTGGCACCGCCGGGTTCGCGACCAGCAGATCGCAGCCGGTGAACTGCTCGCGGGTGTGCCCCCCCAGGGCGAGCGTCACACGCCCGGCCTTCACCAGATCATCCAGCTTCGCCAGCGACTCGTGGAGCTTCGCCGCCGGTTCCAGGTCGGTGACCAGCACCCGGGCGCCCTGGGCCGCGAGCCAGCGGGTCACGCCCAGCCCGCCGCCGAACCGGCCCAGGCCCATGACCGTGACGCGCTTGCCCGCGAGGTCGGTCATCTCGCCCCCGCCGGGGCCGCGATGTTCGCCCGCAGATAGTCGGCATACCGCTCCAGCACACGCCGCGCCACCGGGCCCGGCGTCCCCCCGCCGACCGGGCGCCCGTCCAGCCGGACGGCGCTCTTGATCGTGGTGATCGTCCCCGTCAGGAAGATCTCCGAAGCCCGGTGCAACTCGTCCTCGGTGATCCGCCGCACCCTCGCGTCGGGGAACAGCTCCAGGATGATCTTGCGGGTCACTCCCGGCAGGATCGACACATCGTCCAGCGGCGGCGTGCAGAGCTCGACCTGCCCCTCGCGCCCGCGCACCACCACGAAGATGTTCGTCGCGCACGACTCGGAAACCCGCCCGTCGCGGACCAGGATCGCCTCCTCGCCCTCCGACTCGGTCGCGGCCTGCGCCGCCATGACATTCGCCATCAGCGAGATCGACTTCACATGCCCCTTGTGCCAGCGGGTGTCCGGCACCGTCGCCGCGTTGCAGGTCGTCGGCTCCCGGAGATCGTCCACCCCGGGCAGCCCCAGGCAGTACCCAAACACGGTCGGCTCGATGTCCGGCTCCGCCAGGCGGGCCCGCACGGGGTGGCCGGGCTTGGGCGTCCCGCGCGTGATCTGCCAGTAGAGAAACGCGTCCCCCATCTCATTGGCTTCGAGCAGCGGCGGGCAGAGCTCGTGCAGCCGGCGGGCATCCCAGCCGATCCCGGCCTCGTCCAGGCCCTGCTGCATGCGGGCGATATGGTCGTCCAGGTTGCGGACCCAGCCGCCGAAGGACCGCAGCCCCTCGTAGATCCCGTCCCCGAAGACAAAGCCGCGGTCAAAGACGCTGACCTTGGCCTCGGCCGCGGGGATGATCTGGCCGTTCAGGTGGACGAGCTTGGGGGTCGGTGTGGGGCCGTGCATCGGGGGCAGGGTATCCGGGGTGGTGCGGGCGGGGCTTCCTTCGGCGAACGCCCGCCCGCTACATGAGCGCCACGGGGTCGACATCGATCGCGGTCCGGGCGTCGCTCTTGAGCAGCCCCCGGGCCCGGAGGCCCCCAAGGCAATCCTGCACCAGCCGGGCGGTCGGGGCCACGAGCAGTACCTCGAACCGGTGGTACCCCGCCACTCGCGCGATCGCACAGGGCGAAGGACCCAGGACCTCCACCCGACCCCCTTCCGCCCCCGCCCGCAACGCCCCCGCCAGCGCCTCCGACGCCTCCCGCGCCCGACCGAACTCCCGGTCGCGGCAGACCACCCTCGCCATCCTCCCAGCCGGCGGCAGACCCGCCCCCCGTCGGGCCGCCAGCTCTGCGTCCGCGAACGCCGGGTAGTCGTGCACCGCCGCGAGCTTCACCGCCGGCGCCCCGGGGTCATATGCCTGCACGATCACCGTCCCCGCCTTCACCCCCCGCCCGGCCCGCCCCGCGACCTGGCTGACGAGCTGGAAGGTCCGCTCGGCCGCCCGGAAGTCCGGGAGCGCCAGGGCCGCGTCGGCGCACAGCACGCCCACGAGCGAGACATTCGGGAAGTCGTGGCCCTTGGCGATCATCTGCGTCCCCAGCAGCACCTTGATCTCGCCGGAGGCGAATCGTCCCAGGGTTTCGAAGTAGTCCCGCCCGGTGCGCATGGTGTCGGCGTCCACGCGGGCCAGGGTCTCTCCCTCCACCAGCGCACACGCCCCGCCCACGCGCTCGGGCGTGAACAACCCCGTGAGCTCCTCCTCCACCCGCTGCGTCCCCGTGCCGAGCTGCAGCAGCCGCCCAGTGCACGCCGGGCAGCGGTGGGGGACCACCTGCTCGGCCAGGCAGTGGTGGCACCGCACGACCGCGCCCTGCGGCAGCTGACGCCCGGTGTGGATCACCAGCCGCGCGTCGCAGTGATCGCACTCCAGCACCCACCCGCAGGTCCGGCTCGCGCAGCAGAGATAGTGGGCGTACCCGCGCCGGTTCAGCAGGATCAACGCCTGCTCACCCCGGCCGAGAGCCTCGCCCAGCGCCCCGCGCAGCCGGGGGCTCAGCGCGGGGATCCGGTCCGGCCGGGGCGGCTTCTGCCCCGGCTCGGGACGCAGCAGCGTCGCCATGTCGACCAGCTCCACCCGCGGCAGGCTCGCCCCGCCGACCCGATCGGGCATCGTCCACAGCGTCGAGCGCGGGCGGTCGCCCGTCGCGTTGGCCCAGGACTCAAGCGACGGCGTCGCCGACCCCAGAACGACGGGGCACGACGCGATCCGCGCCCGCACGATCGCGACATCACGCGCGTTGTACCTGGGGAGCTGGTCCTGCTTGTACGAGCTGTCGTGCTCCTCGTCCACCACGATCAGCCCGAGCCGAGCCAGCGGCGCGAACACCGCCGACCGCGCCCCGACCACCACCCGGGCCCCCCCCGACGACGCCCGCTTCCACTCCCGGTGACGCTGCGCCGCCGTCAGACCCGAGTGCAGCACCGCAACACCCGCCTCCGCGAACCGGGCCCCGAACCGCCCGCTGGTCTGCGGCGTGAGCGAGATCTCCGGCACCAGCACGATCGCCGAGCCGCCCGCCGCCAGCACCCGCTCGATGAGGCGCAGGTATACCTCGGTCTTGCCCGAGCCGGTGACCCCACGCACCAGGTGGGTCGAGAACGACCCCAGCGCCGCCCCGATCCCCTCGACAACCTCCCGCTGACGCGCCGTGAGGACCGGCGCAGCGCTAAGCGCCGACGCGTCCGCCAGGTACCCCGGCTCCTCACGGGCCCGCACGATCTCCCGCTCGACCGCGATCAGCCCGCCCAGGGCGACCAGCCGGTTGACCTCCCGCACGGTCGGCGAGCCGATGGCGTCGGCCAGGTCTCGCGGCGCCAGCGGGAAAGCCCCCGGTTTGAGCTCGCAGACCGCCTCCCACGCCGCCCGGACCTTGGGGGTGAGTCCGGCCAACTCGGGGACCGGGTCCGGACGCTCAAGCTGCTCGACCACCCGCCGCCCCGTCCGGGCCTTCACCGCCGCCGGCACCATGGTCGCCATCGCCATCCCCAGCGGGCAGAGGTAGTAGCCCGCCATCCACACCCCCAGCTCGACCAGCGGTCCGGGGATGCAGGCGCCGGCGCGGGCCAGGATGGGCTTGATCGTCTCGGGCTGGATCCCTGCCGCCAGCTCCTCCCCCCCGACCTCGACGACAAAGCCCCGGGTCGGCGTGTCCGATTTGCCGAGGGGGACGGTGACCAGCTCCCCGGCGAGCACGGGGGCCTCGCCCGCGCCCGGGCCCGGCGCGAGGTAGGTCAGGGCGTCCCAATCGCGGAGCAGGCCGCCCCGGTCGATCCCGCGCTCGACCGCCACGCGCAGGAGCGTCGCCCCCTTGAGCGAGGGTGTCGGGCGGTCGGGCTCGAAGAGAGAGCGGGGCACGCCGTACACTCTACCGATGCCCCACAAGAACACGACGCCGAACGCCCCCGAACGCCCCCTTTGCAGACTCGTCCTGGCCGACGGCAGCGTGTTCCGGGGGCGTGGCTTCGGGGCCGTGGGGCGGGGGTTGGTCGTCGAGGCCGAGGTCGTATTCAACACCGCGATGTGCGGCTACCAGGAGTCCCTGACCGACCCCTCGTACTCCGGCCAGATCCTCGTCCAGACCTTCCCGCTGATCGGCAACACCGGCGTGAACCCCGAGGATGTCGAGTCGGGCAAGGTCCAGGTCGCCGGGTTCGTGGTGCGGGAGCTCGCCCGGCGCCACTCGAACTTCCGGGCCAACCAGGATCTCTCGGCCTACCTGGCCGACGCCGGGGTGCTGGGGATCGAGGGGATCGACACCCGGGCCCTGACCCGGACCCTGCGGACCGGCGGGGCCATGAACGGCGTGCTGACCGACCGGGCCGACCTTGCCGACGCCGACCTGCTCGCCCGGGCCCGAAACGCCCCCAGCATGGCCGGGCAGAACCTCGTGCCCGGCGTCGGGCGCATCGACCGCTGCGCCTGGGGCGAGGCGATGGGCGAGTGGGCGTGGAGCGACCGTGGCGACCGGGGCGCGGTCGGCGACGGGCGCCGGCCCCGTGTCCTGGCGATCGACTGCGGCGCCAAGCGGAACATCCTCCGCAACCTCACCGAGCGCGGGTGCGATGTCACCGTCATACCCCACGACACACCGAGCTCGGAGATCCAAGCCGCCTACCAAAGAGGCGATTTTGACGGGCTTTTCGTGTCGAACGGGCCCGGCGATCCGGCCGCGGTCGAGGCCACGATCGCCACGCTGCGCCGGCTTGTGACCGGCGAGCCGGTGATCCCGATCTTCGGCATCTGCCTCGGGCACCAGCTGCTCGCGCTCGCGCTGGGCGCCAGGACCTACAAGCTCCCCTTCGGCCACCGCGGGGCCAACCAGCCGGTGCTCGACCGGCTGTTCGACCGCGTCGAGATCACCAGCCAGAACCACGGCTTCGCCGTGGACCGTGCGAGCCTCGAGGCGGCCGGGGGCGAGGTCACCCACATCCACCTCAACGACGCCACGGTCGCCGGGTTCCGCCTCGCCGATCGGCCGGTGTTCAGTGTCCAGTACCACCCCGAGGCCTCGCCGGGTCCGCACGATGCCGGGCCCCTGTTCGACGAGTTCGTCCGATCCATGCGGTCCCGCCGGCCGCCCGAGATCGCCGCGGCCCGGTGAGGGCCTCCGGGCGATGGATCCGGTCGTCCGGAATGGCTCGTTTACCCGCTTTGCCCAGATTCCCAGAACCAGGGCGCGAAGGTGGGGGGATTGTAGGGGAAAGTGCGAAAAATGGGTTTGGGGGTATTGCGTGCTGTGTCCGGGTGTGTATATTGCGAAGGTGTCGGCGTGGTCTCATGCCGAAGAGTTGTTGGATGGAGAGCGAGAGCCACATCGGTCGTTGTTTCGGCGATTGCCCGCGGGTTCTCCGTCAGGGCTCGCGAGCGGCATGACCAGCGGCTCTCCGGATTGCGGAGAAGGAGCGTCCGGTCCGGCAGGAGGGCGATGAGAGCGGATTCCGAAACCCGATTATTCTCAGGGTGGACGATTCCCGATTGAGTACGAGGGCATTGAGAGAGCCCCACAATTCGAAGCGTTTCCGGCGCGATTGTGATGCGTCGGCTGGTTTGGTAAGGCCCCCCACGGGGGGAGAAACTGCGTTTGGTTTCCTTTCACCGAAGAAGGAGTTGCTCATGAAGGCCAAGAACCTGTGTGTGTATGCGGGCCTGTGCGCCGGTGTCGCTTCGATGGCGACCGGTCAGGTCCAGAAGACCGGCGACCTCAAGCAGGCCGCCGGCCAGAAGGTTGATCCCGTTCGTATCGCCAAGGTCGCCATGCAGGACGGCAAGGTCGTCTTCCAGAGCGACTGGATGGACTACACCGGCGGCAACAGCCGCGCGACCGCTGTCCGCATCTTCGACTGCTACGGCGACGATGACAGCGACGGCTTCCCCGACGGCGGCGTCGCCTGCGGCCTCGCCGGCGAGACCAGCCGCTGGTACTTCGGCACCGCCTACTGCAACATGTTCTTCACCAACGACATGACCGTCGTTGCCAACACCGTCATCGGCGACGGCGCCAGCCGTGTCGACCTCGCCTGGTTCTGGATCGCCGGCGGCTCGGGCACCTCCGAGGCCTGCATCATCGGCGTCTTCACCCAGGAGTCGGCCCCCTGCGACCCCGACAGCTACGACTACAGCGGCTGGCTGCTCGACTTCGGCACCCTCGCCTCCGGCGTCGGCGGCGGCTACTACTACACCAATGTCGCCATCTCCAGCGGCGCCTGGACCCTCCCGTCCACCGGCACCGGCTCCTACCTCGTCTACTTCCTCCAGGCCGTGACCACCTCCGGCGCCTGGGTCCTCGCCACCTGCGCCCAGGCCATGTCCTGGGGCACCGGCGACGCCCGCGGCAACCCCGCCGCCCCCGGCACCCAGACCGCCCTCCAGTTCGATGACGACGCGGTCGTCGACGGCAGCCACTCCTCCCTCGAGTGCTACAGCTACTCCTACTCCAGCCTCTGCCCCAACATCCTCGGCGGCATGGCCCAGTTCTGGGGCAACACCGGCGATTCCTGCCTCGATCAGTTCCCCAACTGCGACGGCAACGGTGTCGTCAACACCCAGGACTTCCTCTGCTTCCTCGGCAAGTGGTCCGCCGCCTTCCAGAGCGGCAACTACGACGCCGCCGCCGACTGCGATGGCAACGGCATCATCAACACCCAGGACTTCCTCTGCTTCCTGGGCAAGTTCGCGGCCTGCTTCGGCTAATCCCCAACGCGGCCTAGCCGCGTGAGATTGCCGTGAGAATGCGACCAAAGACGCCCGGGCGGAAACGCCCGGGCGTTCTCTTTGCACCCCGGCCCCATCCCGCACACCCCTGCTACGCTGCCGAGCATGACCCCGCAGACCAATCTCGTCGTCTTCGAGCACCCCCTCATCCAGCACAAGCTCACCTACCTCCGCGAGCGCTCCACAAGCTCGCGCGCCTTCCGCGCCCTCATGGCCCAGATCGCCGGCCTCATGGTCTACGAGGTCACGAGGGCCTTCCCCCACGACCCCGTCGAGATCGACACGCCCCTTGAGACCATGACCGGGACACGCCTCCGCGGAACGATCACCGTCGTGCCCGTGCTGCGCGCGGGCCTCGGCATGGCCGAGGGCGTCCTCGACATCATGCCCGAGGCGAGAGTCGGCCACCTCGGGCTCGCCAGAGACGAACGCACCCTCCAGCCCAGGGCGTACCTCAACAAACTCCCCCGCGACCTCGACGCGGGACCGGTGATCCTGGTGGACCCCATGCTCGCCACCGGCGGCTCGGCGGCGGCGGCGCTCGGCATGCTCCGCGACGCCGGCGCCCGCGACCTTCGCCTCATGTGCGTCGTGGCCGCGCCCGAAGGGATCGCCCGGATCCGGCAGACCGAGCCCGACCTCGTGATCTACGCCGCCGCCCTGGACCAGAGCCTCAACGAGCGGGGCTTCATCGTGCCGGGCCTGGGCGACGCGGGCGACAGGCTCTACGGCACCGTGTAGCATGGCGGACCGGCGGGGGGGACCAGCGCGCCGAGCGCACCCCGCCGGGCGGACTCGCACGGGGAGGAACAGGGGCTTCGCATGGCTGAGATGAATCGTACTCGCACGGGCGCGTGGTTCGGGGCGTTGTGTCTGAGCTCGGCGCTCACGGCGTCGCTGCTCACGGCCTGCGCCGGGAGCAAGCGATCGACAGCCGACGCCGGGTCAGAGGCCGGGGAAGAGGCGCACGCCGCCCAGCCCGCGCCCCTGGGCGACACCCTCCCCGGCCTGCACAATGTTTTCTTGCTCGACCGTCAGGTCTACAGCGGCTCGGGCCCGGAGTCCCCGGAGGCCTTCGACGCCCTGGCCGGGATAGGCGTCAAGACCATCATCAGCGTTGACGGCGCGCGGCCCGACCTTGAGCTGGCCCGTGAGCGTGGCCTCCGCTACATCCACATCCCCATCGGATACGACGGCATGGCCCCCGGCCAGGCTGAGGCGATCGCCAAGGCAGTGCACGAGGCCACCGCCGAGGGGCCCGTCTTCGTCCACTGCCACCACGGCTTGCACCGCGGGCCCGCCGCCGCCGCCGTCGCCATGGTCGAGCTGGGGCGGATGACCAACGAACAGGCCGCCTCGTTCATGACCGCCGCCGGGACGAGCACCAGCTACCCGGGGCTCTGGGCCTGCGCCAGGGACGCCACACCCACCGACAGCGCGACGCTGGACGCGATGCAGATCGATCTGCCCGAGTACCAGCCCGTGTCCGGCCTCATCGACGGCATGGTCGCGATCGACAAGGCCTGGGAGCACATGAAGCTGGTCCGTGCGGCGCAGTGGCGCGCCCCGGCCGATCACCCCGACATCGCACCCGCGGCTGAGGCCGGCATCCTGGCCGACCACTTCCGCGTGCTTGTCGAGGACCCCGACAGCCGCGTGGAGGGCGCCGAGTTCGTCGCCGCCATGCGCCTGGCGGCGGAGCGTGCCTCGGCCCTGGAGGCCGCGATGGCGGTCCCCGTGCCCGACCCCGCCGCCGCCGAGGCGGCGTACAAGGCCGTCGGGGTCAGCTGCACCGACTGCCACAAGGGCTGGCGCAACTGACGACGGGCGGGGCCGTACCATCCGCCCATGCCGAGCCGGTATCACCGACAGGAGATCCTCCCGGGCGTGGGGCCGGAGGGCCAGGCAAGGCTCGCCTCGTCCCACGCCGCCGTCGTGGGGCTCGGCGCGCTCGGCTGCGCCATCGCCGACCACCTCGCCCGGGCGGGCGTCGGCACGCTCACCCTGATCGACCGCGACCTCGTGGACCACACCAACCTCCAGCGCCAGTGCCTCTACACCGAGGCCGACGCGTCGGAGGGCCTGCCCAAGGCCGAGGCGGCGCGACGGCGCCTCGCCGCCGTGAACAGCCAGATCACCCTGCACGCCCACATCGCCGACCTCACCGCACGCAACGCCGACGCCCTCCTTACGCCCGACCACGCCCGACACCCCGATATTCTCCTCGACGGCACCGACAACTTCGAGACCCGCTACCTGCTCAACGATCTCGCCGTCCGCGACGGCGTCCCCCTGGTCTATGGCGGGGTTGTCGCCACCCGCGGCATGCAGATGACCATCCGCCCCGGCGCCGGCCCCTGCCTCCGCTGCCTCTTTGAGGAGCCGCCCGCGCCCGGCAGCCAGCCCACCTGCGACACCGCGGGCGTGCTCGGGCCGGTCGTCGCCATCGTCGCGGCGTGCCAGGCCGCCGACGCCCTGCGCTGCCTGCTCGGCCAGGCCGACCGCATCCCGCCGACCCTTCTCGAGTTCGACATCTGGGCCGGGCATCGCCGGCGCGTGGATATCGGAGGGGCCCGGCGCGAAGACTGCCCCTGCTGCGGGCTGCGCAGGTTCGACTTCCTCGCCGGCGCCGCCGGCTCGGAGGTGCTCGGCCTGTGCGGACAGCGGGCTGTGCAGGTCAGTCCGGGCGCGGGGTCAGTCGACCTCGCGGCCCTCGCCGCCAGGCTGGCGACCGTCGGCCCCGTCGATGCCAGGCCCTTTATGGTGCGTTTCTCGGTGCCCGGGGAACAGGGCGAGGACGGCGGGTGTTTGTCGCTCACCGTCTTCCGCGACGGCCGGGCGATCGTCACCGGCACGGGCCGGCCCGAGCGCGCCCGCTCGCTGTACGCGAGGTTCGTGGGGGCGTGACTATCTTGTGTACGAGCGTGCTGTACCGCCGCGAGGAGATCAGACCATGGGATCGCTTGCTCAGACCGTCATCGCCCCGCAGGGCCCGCTCCTGCGCTACGCCGAGAAGCTGCTCGAGGGCGTCACGCCGGCGCAGTTCGCTCGGCAGCCGCTCGGCAGGAACGGGATCATCGACACCAACCACCCCGCGTTCATCTTCGGGCACCTGTCGGTGTACCCGGCCCGCATCTGCGCGATCGCCGGCATCACCGACAGCGCCCTCGCCAACCCCCCCGGGTTCGAAGGCCTGTTCGCCGCCGGCTCGGTCTGCAAGGACGATCCCGACGGCACGACCTACCCTCCGATGCAGGAGGTCACCGCCCACTTCTTCGAGGGCCACAGGCAGATGTTCGCCAGGCTCGCCGAGCTCTCCGACGAGCAGCTCGCCGCCCCGCACGGGCAGGAGAACGACTTCTCCCGCGCGTTCCCCAGCCGGGCGGCGCTCCTCGCGTTCTATGTCGGGCCCCACCCGTTCACCCACATCGGCCAGATGAGCGCCTGGCGGCGCTGCATGGGCCTGCCCTCGGCGTTCTGACCGCTACTCCGCCGCGGCCCGGGCGATCGCACCGAAACGCTCCCTGTCCGCCACCACCTGGTGCGAGCAGAAGTCCAGGATCTGCCGGTCCGGCCCGATCAGGAACAGCTTGATCGGGTGGCGGATGTTCCGCATCGTCGTCCCGTCGGCGAGCGGGATGACCTGCGCGTCGTCGGGGTCCTCGGAGATGTCGAACTTCAGGCTCTCGTTGACGATCCGGGCCGCCTCACCCTCGGCCCCGGTGAGGAACATCCACCGGCCCGTGTCGATGCCGAACTTCGCGGCGTACGCCGTCAGCCGCTCCGGCGTGTCGTGCTCGGGGTCCACGCTGATGCTGCAGAACTGCACCGGCGTGCCCTCGAGCGCGCCGTACACCTGCAGCATGTTCGCCGTCATGGGCGGGCACGCCGTGACGCAGTTGGTGAAGTTAAACGAGAGGATCGTGATCTTCCCCTCGAAGACCGACTCGTCGACCGGCTCGCCGTCCTGGTTCACCAGCCGGAACTCCGGGACCGCGTAGCCCTCCAGCCCGGCGCGGGGCTGCAGGATCTTCTTCCCCGTCATCGGATCCCGGGCGACCAGCGCCTCGTTCGCCGGGTTGCTCTCGGCGTAGATCGTCGCCTTCGGGCCCGACTGGGCATCGACCCGCTGGTCATCGCGAGACGGCCCCCCCGGCGCGCCGCCCCGCTGCACCAGCACCGCGACAGCACCGATGACAATCGCCGTGACGCACGCGACGATCGCGAGGATCCACTTGGGCATGTCGGTCGTCCTCCTTCCAGAGATCCTAGAACCGCCGGATGCCGCGCCCCAGCGTCGTCCAGCCGAGCACGACGCCCAGGCACGCGAAGCCGACCGTGACCGCCCACGCGACCACCGGATCCCCCGCGTTGTGACCCAGGGCGTTGTGCAGCACCGCGGTGCACCAGGTGACCGGGTTGGCCATCATGATGACCTTCATCCACCCCGAGGCCCCCGCCACGGGGAAGACCGACCCCGACAGCAGCCACATCGGCAGCAGCACCAGGTTCATCACGCCATGGAAACCCTGCGTCGAATCGACCCACCACGCGCACGCGAGCCCCAGGCCCGCGATCCCGATCGCCGTGCACAGCAGCGCCACCACCGCCATCCCCGCGCCCGCCGCCCCGATCCCGTCCCCCAGCAGGAACGCCGCCGGCAGCAGGCACACCGCCTGCGCCGTCGCGATCAGCGACGAGCCCAGCAGCTTGCTCGCCGCGATCGCCCAGCGGGGCGTCGGGCTCACCAGCACCGACTGCAGGAACCCCTCGTGCCTGTCCTGAATCAGCGACATCGCCCCGAAGATCGAGCTGAACAGCACCGTCATCGTCGCCATGCCCGGCAGCAGGTACGCCCCGTACTCAATCCCCGCGACCAGCGAGCCCTCCGCCGGGCTCTGGAACGACCTGGCAAAGCCGCTCCCCAGCAGCAGCCACACCAGCAGCGGCGTCGCCACCGACGCCAGCAATCGCGACGGCTGACGCACGATCCGCACCAGCTCACGCCGGGTCAGGGCCAGCATCGTCGGCACCCCCGGCGAGCGGGTTGTCGCTGCGAGCGTGCTCAATCATTGCCTCCGTTCAGATCCGTCAGCGTCGCGCCCGTCGCCGCGAGGTACGCGTCCCCCAGCGTCGGCGGCGAGATCTCGAACGCGATGCCCGCCCGGGCCAGGTGCGACGCGACCCGGGCCACGGTGTCCGCGCCCGCCTCGACGCGGGCGACGCGCTCGCTCCCCCGGATCGTCGACTCGATGCCCGCGTCGCTCAGAATGGCCTCCGCCTCGATCGACGACGCCCGGCAGCGGATCGAGGCGCCGCCGACCCGCTCGCGCAGCGCCGCGGGGCTGCCCTCGAGCACGACCCGCCCCTCGTGCACCATCACCACCCGGTCGGCCCGCTCGGCCTCGTCCATCAGGTGCGTCGTCATCAGGATCGTCATCGGCCCCGTCTGGCCCGACTCGTGCAGCGCCGCGAGCTGATCGAGGAACCCGATGCGCGAGTCGTGATCCAGCCCCGCCGTCGCCTCGTCCAGGATCAGGAGCGCCGGCCGGGGCAGGAGGGCCCGGGCCAGGTCGCACCGGCGCGCCAGCCCGCCGGAGAGCTCGCCGACCCGGTCGTGCAGCCGGTCGCCGATCTTGAGCATGTCCACCACCCGGGCGACCGCCTCGGCCGCCCCCCGCCCGGTGAGCCCGTGCAGGGCCGCCTGGCCAGCGAGGTTCTCGCGGACCGTCAGCAGCCGGTCGAGCCCCGCGTGCTGGAACACGACCCCCAGCCCGCGCCGGTACGCCGCGAGGTTCGAGGCGTCGGCAAGGTCGCGCCCCTGCCACAGCACCCGGCCCTCGTCGGGCCGGTCGAGCGTCGCCAGGATGCGCACGAGCGTGGACTTGCCCGAGCCGTTCGGGCCCAGCAAGGCCACCCACTCGCCGCGAGCGATCTCCAGCGACACCCCGTCCACCGCACGCCGGTCCGCGTGGCCACGGCGCCCCTTGTACACCCGGGCCAGCGACCCGACGGACAGCATCGCCGGCGCGCCCGGCGCAGGCTGGAGGTCGCGGGTCGTGGCGGCGGCTTCGGCGGCCTGGGGCATCGCGGCACCTACAGAATGGTGTGCACGAACGCGTCGATCACCATCACGACGAGCAGCACAGGGAGGTGGATGATCGACGCGAAGAACACCGACCGAGCATCCTCCCGACGACGCGACCGGAGCAAACGCCCCACCAACGCCGCGAAGCCGAGGCCCGTCAGCGCCGCCGTGAAAAGCGACAGCACCCCAAGCACCTGCGGCATGGCCAGCACCGGCGCCATCGTCGCCGGGATCAGCAGCACCGTGCAGATCGCGATCACGATGCTCGTGCAAGCCCCCGAGCGGTCCACCACCGGCAGCACCGCGCAACCCCCAAGCGCGTAGTCGTCCTTGAACATCCACGCGATCGCCAGGAAGTGGGGGAGCTGCCACACAAACATCAGCAAGAACAGCGACGCGCCACCGGGGTCCCCCAGCGCGCCGAACCCGAGGTGCGAGTACCCCGCGCACCACCCGATCAGCGGCGGCAACGCCCCGGGCACCGCCCCGACGAATGTCGCCGTCCAGGTCGACGCCTTCAGCGGCGTATACAGCAGCACATACACCAGCACGCACGCCGCCGACACCGCCATCGCCGCCAGGCCGCAGGTCGCCCACAGCAGCGCCAGACCCGCCAGCGCCAGCCCGATCCCCGCCAGGAGCACCTTCCCCGGCGTCAGCGCGCCCGTGGGCAGCGGCCGGCCCGCGGTCCGCTTCATCAGCGCGTCGCGCTCCCGCTCCGCCCACTGGTTCAGCGCGTTCGCCCCGCCCGCCGACATCGCCGTCCCGACGATCGACCCCACCACCGTCAGCGACAGGGGCCACAGCGCCCATTCGCGGTCCCCCGCCGCCCACCGGGCCGCCAGGGCCATCCCCAGCCCCACCATCGAGGTGATCGTCACCAGCTTGGTGATCCCCGGCTTGGTCGTATGCACATACGCCCGCAGCGAGTCGCGCCACGACGCCGCGCCGGACCCCTCGGCGGCGGTCGAGGGGACCTCCACCGGGGCCTTCAAGGGGGGCATAGCGGTCTGGGCCGGGGCGACGCGGCTCAACTCGACCTCCGTGCGAGGGGACAGCGGGTGCCGCCGGGGGTGGGCGGGATGACCGCAAGTGTAGGCGATACTGGCGAACCCGTGGGCGGAAACCCCCCATCCGGTCCCGCCGGCCGCCGCCCCGTCCACTACACTCCCGCCCACAAACGACCCCCAGCACCCCGGAGGGAGCCGATGAGGCCGAGCAAACCCAGGCGATGGCTCAACAAGTGGTCCCGCAAGCTCCACCGCTGGGGCTCGATCGCCACGCTACTCCCCCTGCTCATCGTGATCGTCTCGGGCATCCTGCTGCTGCTCAAGAAGCAGATCGGCTGGATCCAGCCCCCGACCGCCGACGCCCCGTTCGGCCCGCCCACCGTCGCCTTCGAGCACATCCTCGCCGCGGTCGCCGCCATCCCCGAGGCCGCCGTTTCGGACTGGTCCGATATCGACCGCCTCGACTTCCGCCCCGACGAGGGCCTCGCCAAGATCCAGTGCGACTCGGGCTACGAGGTCCAGGTCTCCACGGTCACCGGCGAGGTGCTCCAGACCGCCTACCGGCGCAGCGACCTCATCGAGTCCCTCCACGACGGCTCGTTCTTCCACAAGCACGCCAAGCTCTGGGTCTTTCTCCCCAACGCGATCATCGTCGGCCTCCTCTGGCTCAGCGGCCTCTGGCTCTGGCTCATGCCCCACCTCCGCTCCAAAAAGCGCCCCACGCCCCCAGCGTCCAGCGATCGAACACCGTGTGCCTAGTGCCCAATGCCTAGTGCCTAGCGCCCCATGCCCAGCGCCCAGCTCCCCACGCCAGCTGCCTCCCCGCCCCGCGCCCAAAGCCCCGCCCCCCATCCCCTACACTGCCCCGCAATGACCACCGCCACCCAACCAGCCCCCAAGCCGGCCGCGGCGCCCCCAGCCCCCCTCCTCGCCGTCCGCAACCTCAAGACCTACTTCCCCGTCCGATCCGGCCTCCTCCAACGCGTCACGGACCATGTCCGGGCAGTCGACGATGTCTCCTTCGACATCGCCCCCGGCGAGACCCTCGGCCTCGTCGGCGAGTCCGGCTGCGGCAAGACCACCGTCGGACGCACCCTCCTCCGGCTCGTCCCCCACACCTCCGGCGAGGTCGTCTTCGAGGGGCGCGATGTCTTCACCCTCCGCGGCGACGCCCTCAAGCAGATGCGCCGCCACATGCAGATCATCTTCCAGGACCCCGCCGGCAGCCTCAACCCCCGCATGCGCATCGCCGCCATCGTCGGTGAGCCGCTCATCGTCCACGGCCTTGTCACCGACAAGGCCCAGCTCCGCCACGAGGTCGAGAACCTCCTCGTCCGCTGCGGCATGCCCAAGCAGGCCGCCGACCGCTACCCCCACGAATTCTCCGGCGGCCAGCGCCAACGCATCGGCATCGCCCGCGCCCTCGCCCTCCAGCCCAAGTTCATCGTCTGCGACGAGCCCACCAGCGCCCTCGATGTCTCCATCCAGGCCCAGATCATCAACCTCCTCACCGACCTCCAGTCCGAGTTCGGCCTCAGCTACCTCTTCATCAGCCACGACATGGCCGTCATCCAGCATGTCTGCCGCAACATCGCCGTCATGTACAAGGGCAAAATCGTCGAACGCGGCACCCGCGAACAGATCATCGAGAACCCCCAGCACAAGTACACCCAGTCGCTGCTGAGCGCCGTCCCCGAGCCCGACCCGCGGAGCGAGAAGAAGCGGGTGGTGTTTGATGGGGGGGCGATGTAGGGGGTTCGCCTGCGAAACCGCCGCCCTTATCGCGGTGCGTCCTCCACCGCGGGTGGCGTCTCCCCGTTGACATGATCGTGTCGGCTCGGCAGTTCAAGATTCTCTAGACTTCCGGCCTCAATCTGTCCTCTGATCCCCTGTACCTGCTCGCGAATCTGTTCGACATCCGAGACGCTCGGTGGGAGCTCCCACTTACGCCCCTGAGAATCGGCCACTGAGACCCCTGTCTCAAGTTTGGGCGGGATCACATCGAGCTCGCCGCCGGCCTTTATCACGGCGGCGACATGGCGCATACCGAGCTTGAGCAGCCCCTCCAACTCGGTCCTCCTGTTGGCGTCAAAATGGCCCTCAAACTCCGCCGTGATCTCAACAGCACGCTCGTCGATCTTGATCTCGAAGACTGATCGTTCCTTATCCGCGATCAAATCGATGGCCTCCTGGGGCATGTCATCCTGCTCAAGGCGTTCACGGGTCTTCTGGTACTTCATCTTCTCGCGCAGCGCGTACAGAACGCCTCCCATGAGCAGCAGCAGCGCCTTCGCTCCTTCGAGATCCAAAGTGAGGAAAAGCTCCAGACTCCCCTCCGAGACGCCTGAGATTGGTATCTCAGACACGCGTCCGGAGGAGACTTCCTGTACTGTCCGAATCAACAGAATCCAGTCGTCGAGTTGTTCACGCAACTCGACAAGATCACCCTTGAAGGAGGTCGTGGGAAGCAGCAGGCCCACCTCGTACCTGTCGGGGCTGCGCGCTGGCACAAGAATGCCGACCGCCTTCATCGCGTCGATCAACTGGGTAATTCTCTGGAAGCCGCTCTTGATCTCCGCCCGCATGTCGTTGAGCTGTTGGCGGACTTCGCTTGCGACAATCGCTACGGTGGAGAACGCCCTCTCCACTCGCTGGCCGATTGCGTGCGGTGTGATTTCACCCAGCCCAAGCGAAGTGGCGGTCCGGGCGAAGACCTGACTTGACTCCAGAGGAGTGCGCGGGCCGCTGCTTGTCCGCACAGCTTCGAGCGCCTTCGTCAGTTGTTGCCGCGCTCCACTGTCTGTTGGGTTGCCTTGCAATGCATCGAGTGCATTGCCTAGTGCATCGAGTCGAGGCGCAAGCTCCTGCTGCTGCAGAGAGTCGCGCAGAGCTTCGAGAACTTCCAGTAGGCGGCCAGCATCCATATTGTCTCCTGTCGCGGGTACGGTAGGGTAGGCGGGGGGTGCCGCGAGGTGCCCGGCGGCGTGGAAGGTCCTCTGGACGGCAGGTGGCACAGGCGGGTTCCACATGTGCCACTGGCGGCTTGCCCGCCAGTGCGCTCCTCGCACACCCGCCCCACACGGGCGGACAAGCCACCCGTGTGGGGGCCGGATCACCGAGATCGCCGAGCCGATCTCGGTGGAACGTGTGGAGGGCGCTGGCGCCACCCTGCCGGGGGGGCGCCTCGCCGCCAAGGGGAAAGTGTGGGCCGGGAACCAACGGCGACCAGTCGCCAGATTCCCCCCATGGCCTGTGCTATCCTGCACCCTATGGATACGCCAGTGGGTTTCAAGTGGGCTGAGTGGGTGCTGGTTCCGATGATCAGCGCGCTTCTCGGAATAGTCGCGACGCTGATCGTTCAGCGCGTCAGCAAGAAGCGCAAGGTACTAGGCTGGGCGCTTGGGCAGGAACTCGCAATCATCGAAGCGGACAATGCTGGCAATGCCGCTTCAACCTTCGATGTTCCGATCAAGCTGAACATTGGCAGCGTCGAGCTGGACCGCGTTCATGTCATTGCGTTCCGCCTGGCCAATACAGGGAATGTGGTGATCGAAGGCCTTGACCCCGCGATCCTGGTTCCTGAAGCCTCTTGCCTTGCGGCCAAGGTCGTCGGAGACCTCGGCGAGTTTGCCAAGCATGTCTCGCTGCATAAGGGCCGCGACAGAGTTGATGTTCATGTCGATCACCTGAATCCTGGTGCCGCATTTGAAGTTCAACTGCTCGTATCGGACTACCGCATTGGGTCGGGTCGCGTGGATGCGGCTGCCCCGGGCCTGACCGTGAAGCGGCAGGGGGTCCCCTCCTTGTCGGCTGACGCAGCGAGGGCAACAAGGCTAAGCGCCAGCCTGTCCCTGGGCATTCTCGGGGGCCTTGTTGAAGGCCTCCTTCATGCTGGTGGCTCACCCTCTCGCCAAGACTCCAGTGAGCTATCGACCGCCGTGCGACAGCTTGCCGAGACAGTTGACCAGCGACTTTACCACATAGAGATGCGAATCCAGAGTGCCGCTAGGAGGCTGCAGAAATAGCCGGGCATCGCGGGCGGGCGGAGTGGCACCGAACCAGTGCCGCCGGGGCGCGGCTGCTTTGGGCCTCCCCCCGGTGCCCCCGGCGGCCAAACACGACGCCGGCCGAAAGTGGTGATCGAGGGATTCTGGGTACAACGCACCGAGATCGCCGAGCCGATCTCGATGGCACGGGTAGAAGATCCCGGAGTCACCCCGCCTCAGCGCCGAGGGTGCCGCGGTCACTCCAACTCCGCAAGGAGCTTCTTGATCCTCGCAGCCATTACTGCCGTCATGCGGTACCGCACGCCGTCGTGTGCGTGCTCGTACTTGGCGCTGAACGGCCACTGATCCGACTTGTAGCGGCTCTTGAGACGCCGCCCGAACGCGCCGAGCGTCCCCGCAACGGTGTTCCAGTCAGCGTCCTTCTTGCCCTTGATGGCTTTGGCCAAGCCCTCGGATCCGAACGACTCGCCGGGGCGAGAGGCGAGGAAGCCGAGGATGTCACGCATGGCCGGAGGGGACTCCCCCACCATGCGACGGAGCAACTTGTCTGTCCAGTCGCTCGTTGCGTCCCCGTCGGTGGAGGGCGGCGGTGCCATTTCCTCAATGGGAAGCCCCGTATCCAGCCGGGAAATCAGGCCGTAGACCTGCGTGACCAAACGCCGGGGGACCATCACGCTTACCAGTTCTTCGTTTCCGCTCATTCTGGGCTCCTTTCGTGCCTATTGATGCGGCAATGTACACAAATGATCCTGGTATGTCAAGACATGTCTGGACAAAGGGCGATCTTTTTTACCGATATGTGGACAGGTGCCAGGCTCAGCCTCTCGAGGGGGGCAGATGGCCCCAGTCGCCGCCCTGCACCCCCACCGCCATGCCACCAGTCAGGCTCGCCTCTGAGAGCCAGACTGGTGCGGCCCCCTCCCCGCCCGTCCGCCCCCCGCACCAGTCGGTTCCGCAGGGCCTCCACCGACTGGTGGCCCATCCCTGTCGTCCCCGCGGGTGGCCGGCTCAAGCCCGCTTTGGGTGGCGTGGCCAAGGCTGCTCTGAGCCTTGCCCGTGCGGACCGGTCGCGCCCCCACCCAGCCGCACGGGCAAGCCGCAGGGCCGGCTTGCCCATGCCACCCTCCGCGGCGCGCTGTCCGCTCCCCGCCCGTCCGCCCCCCGCACCAGTCGGTCCAGCAGAGCCTCCACCGACTGGTGGCACATCCCCGTCACACCACCGACTCCTCTACCCTCCCCCATGCCCACCCCCAAACTCCGCTCCATCGGCTGGAACCCCTTCTTCGACGCCCAGCTCACCTCCGCCGACCTCCAGTCCACCGTCATCGCCCGCGTCTCCGCACACCACGGCAGCCAGGTCGAGGTCTACGGCGAGGAGGGCGAGTTCCGCGTCCCCATCCAATCCGCCGAGGCCCGCGGCAAGGTCGCCATCGGCGACTGGCTCGTCCTCAACGCCGCCGACCACCGCGCCCTCCGCCTGCTCGACCGCAAGACCCTCGTCTCCCGCAAGGCCGCCGGCGAGGAGGTCAAGCAGCAGATGATCGTCGCCAATGTGGACACGCTCTTCCTCGTGACCTCCTGCAACGAGGACTTCAACCTGTCCCGCCTCGAGCGCTACATCGCCATGGCGATCCAGTCCGGCGCCACCCCCGTCGTCGTCCTCACCAAGGCCGACCTCTGCGCCGACCCCGCCGCCCTCGCCGACCAGGCCCGCCAACTCCACCCCGGCCTCGCCGTCGAGATCCTCGACGCCCGCAACCCCGACCAGGCCGCCGCCCTCGCCGCCCGGTGCGGCCCGGGCCAGTCGGTCGCCCTGCTCGGCTCCTCCGGCGTCGGCAAGTCCACCCTCGCCAACACCCTCGGCGCTCGCGCCTTCGGCGCCGACCTCGCCACCGGCCCCATCCGCGAGCAGGACGGCAAGGGACGCCACACCACCACCTCGCGCTCGCTGCACCTCCTCCCCACCGGCGGCGTGCTCGTCGACAACCCAGGCGTCCGCGAGTTCCAGCTCCGAGACTGCGAGGAAGGCGTCGCCGACCTCTTCGAAGATGTCCTCGCCATCATCGCCGAGTGCAGGTTTAGCGACTGCCGCCACCAGCAGGAGCCGGGTTGCGCCGTCCGAGCCGCGATCAACGCCGGCACGCTCGACGAGCGCCGCTTCGCGAGCTTCGAGAAGCTCCGGGCCGAGCAAGCCCGCAACGCCGCGGCCCTGGCCCAACGCCGCGCACGCGGGCGCGACATGAGCCAAGCCCAAAGGGCCGCCCTTGCCCGCAAACGCCGCGGCCAGCCCGGAGGCTGACAAGCAGACGGAGGCCGCGGGCGGCACCGCCACCACCGACCCCTTCCGCGCCCGTCCCCCCCGCACCACCCAATGGCGCCGAGCCTCCGCCGGCAGTTGGCACATCCCGCCGCCGACCTGCAGTACCCTCCTCCCATGCGCACCCGAATGTCCCGCCCGCTCGCCCACACGCTAACCCCGCCCCCCGACCTCACCGCGCGACCGCTCCATCCCCACGACGCACCCGCCCTCGCGTCACTCCTCCTCGACGCCTACCGCGGCACGATCGACGACGAAGGCGAGGGACCCGACGAGGCCGCCGCCGAGATCGCACGCCTCCTCGACGGCGCCTACGGCACACCCAACCACGCCGCCTCCCAGCTCTTTGACCGCGACGGCGCTCCGGTCTCGGCCACACTTATCACCCACCACGACGGCGCTCCGCTCCTGGCGTTCTCCATCACCGCCCCCGCCTGGCAACGCCGCGGCCTTGCCCGCGCCGGGCTCCTCCTCGCCATGGCCACGCTCCGCGAGCAAGGCCACACCACCCTCCGCCTCGTCGTCACCCGCGGAAACACGCCCGCCGAGGCCCTCTATGCCTCCCTCGGCTTCACCCCCGACCCCCCTCGCATCCCCGTCTGATCTCCGCCTCCACCTCACCAAAACTTTCCTTTGTACCCCCACCCGATCCCCGCTAAGCTCGCCACCTGAGGCCGCGCCGCGGGCCGGACCCCGGCCTGGCGCTCTCGAACCACGCACAGGGGAGCCGACCATGCCACGCACCGCCGCCCTCGTCGCAGCCCTCGCGCCCACCCTCATTGCCGCCAGCGCCTCCGCTGGCCCCCCGCGATACACCATCCAGGGCTTCGCACCGCCCCCGCCCCCCAACCGCGCCTGGGAAGATGTCGGCGGCACAGCCATCACCGACGACGCCCGACTCCTCATCACCGCCACCGACGACCTCTTCTACAACCAGGTCTCCTTCCTCTACGACCCCGCAACCCAGACCTTCGAGCCCATCCCCTTCCAAGCCAGCGACCTCGCCAACGGCCCCCTCGTCTGCGGCAGCTACCGCAATGTCGACAACCGCTCTCGTGCCAACATCCGACGCCCCGACGGCACGCTCGTCTACCTCGAGCCCCTCGGCGGCCACTGGTACGACGAGATCGCCGCCAACGCCGTCAACAACTCCGGCCAGGCCGTCGGCTGGAGCACCGACGACAACGGCGACATCGCCTGGATCTGGGACGCCGCCGCCGGGCTCCAGCCGCTCAGCTCATCGAGCGGCCGGCTCACCTGGGCGTTCGCGATCAACGACAGCGCCAAGGTCGCCGGCTGGGACCAGAGCGCCAACGCCGCACTCTGGGACGACGGTGAGATCATCCCCCTCGGCGTGCTCGGCGTCGGTCAGCTCTGGCCCGCCGCCATCAACAACGCCGACCAGATCGTCGGGCGCTACCGCGTCGACCCCTTCGGCTTCCGCGCCTTCCACTGGCACGACGGTGATCTCCAAGACCTCGGCGACCTCGGCCCCGGCGATGTCTTCGCCCGCGACATCAACGACCAGGGCCTGATCGTCGGCGCCGCCGATGTCGAAGACGCCCCCCGCGCCGTCCTCTGGATCGACGGCGAACCCCGCGATCTCAACCACCAGATCGCCCCCTCCTCCGGCTGGGTGCTCCAGGACGCCGGAGGCATCAACAGCCTCGGCCAGATCACCGGGCGCGGCAGCTACCACGGTCAGCCCATGGCCTTCATCCTCACACCCACCTGCGATGCCGACTTCGACGGCGACGGCGCGGTCAACACCCTCGACTTCCTCACCTTCCTCAACGCCTGGAACCTCCGCCTCCCCAGCGCCGACTGGAACAACGACGACCAGTTCAACAGCCTCGACCTCCTCGCCTTCCTCGCCGACTGGGCAAGCGGCTGCCCCTGACCGCGCGACCCCCCGGATGCCGGGGTCTGAATTGGGCCACGCGAAGTGAAGGCCCCGCGGCCCAACCGACCCCAACACCCCATGCCCCGATGACTGGTTGCCTCCTTGCCTACTTCCGTATCAGCCCCCTCTTCCCATGTCCTGATTTGCCGATCGCTATTTCGCCGCCCACTACACTCCCCCCAGATCCACACCCCCCTCACGCCCCCCGTGTACTGCCACCTGATCGCCGCGAAAAAGTCCGAGTACACCCCGCCGATTCCCCTAGGTCCGGCCCGCACCCCTCTCTATACTCTGCCCGACCGGCCGACCCCGCCCGGGCGCCCCGCGTGAGCTCGGTCGAGCCAACCCCAAGAACCTGGAGGAGATGAATATGCGTGGAATTGTTATGGCCGCAGCGTGCGGCACGGTGGCCTCGGCCACGATCGCACAACCCGTCCTCGACGGCTTCCGCGACGCCCTCTACGCCGGGCCGCAATCCGTCCAGACCGTCCAGACCCAGTTCGGTGACGGCAACCCCGACGGCGGCAGCGAGCTCGACGCCGCGTACGCCCGCGTCGAGGGCGGCTACCTCTACCTCCTGCTCACCGGAAACCTCGAGAACAACTTCAACAAGCTCAACATCTTCATCGACTCCCGCGCCGGAGGCCAGAACTCCCTCCAGAACGCCGACGGCTTCGGCGGCAACAACCCCACCAACGACGGCTGGGCCGGCAAGCACGCCGGATTCACCTTCGATACCGGATTCGACGCCGACTACATGCTCATCGTCCGCAACGGATTCGGCGGCGGCGACCGCTTCGATATCGACTTCGCCACCATCGGCGGCGGGGCCGGCGCCTTCGTCGCCGCCGGCGATGTGTTCGGCGGCTCGCTCGTCGGCTCGAACTCCAACGCCCTGCCCAACGGCATCGGTGTCGCCTTCGACCGCTCCAACACCGGCGGCGTCATCGGGGGCATCGATGCCGCCGACCAGGCCGCCGCCGCCGCTGTCACCACCGGCGTCGAGTTCGCTATCCCCCTCTCCGAGCTCGGCAACCCCCTCACCGACATCCGCATCTCCGCCATGGTCAACGGCAGCAACCACGACTACCTCTCCAACCAGTTCCTCGGAGGCCTCACCCCGCCCCAGGGCAACCTCGGCGGCGACGGCTTCGGGACCTTCACGGGCAGCGTCGGCGATATCGACCTGAACGATTTCGCCGGCCAGCAGTACTTCACCGTCACCATCCCCGCCCCCGCCGGCCTCGCCCTCCTGGCCATCGCCGCCGTCCCTCTCCGCCGCCGCCGCGCCTAGCCCACCAAGACATCCCATCCCCACCACCGACCCCGACCTCCGGGGTCGGTGCTTTTTTCGTCGTAGGTCCAATCCCACGCCGGGTGCCGGGGTCTGAACGCAACGAAGTGAAGTGAAGGCCCCGCCGCCCCATACCCTCCACCGTGCCCACCCACACCCACAAGTCCCACACCCTCGTTTACTCCCTCACCGACTCCTCCAATCCCCCGGGCCCCGCCCTCCTCTTCCACCACGGCCTCGGCTCCAACCGCGTCCAAGGCCCAACGCTCTTGGGCCCGCTCCCCTGCACCCTCGCCTGCCCCGACGCACCCTCCCACGGCGACTCCGACGCCGCCCCAGAACTCCACACCTTCGACGCCCTCGCCGACGCCGCCATCGCCCTGCTCGACCACCTCGCGATCGACACCGCCATCCTCGGCGGCCTCTCCATGGGCGCCGGCGTGAGCCTCAACGCCGCACTCCGCCACCCCGCCCGGGTCCGCGCCCTCATCCTCGTCCGCCCCGCGTGGCTCGCCGAGCCCAACCCCCCCAACCTCGCCATCATCGCCCGCATCGGGCGCTGGCTCGAGACCGAAGGCCCCGAAGCCGCGCGCACCCGCCTCGACGCCGATCCCGTGTACACCGACATGCTCGCGACCAACCACAACGCCGCCGCCTCCCTCGCCACGCTCCTCGACTTCCCCGCGGCCCGCGCCCGCGTCCTCTACGAGATGGTCGCCGACGCCCCCTTCGGCGCGATGTCCGACCTCGCCCGCATCGAAATCCCCGCGCTCGTCATTTCGACCGAGGCCGACCCGCTCCACCCCACGCCCATGGCGCACGCCATCGCCGCCGCCCTCCCCCGCGCCGAGCACCACGCCACCCCACCCCGCTACCTCGACCCCGCCCCTCACACCGGCGCCGTCCGCGCCCTCGTCAACGACTTCCTCACCACCAACCGCCCCGCCTAAACGACCCCACGCCAGGCCCCCTTCCCCGCCCCGATGCCTTGATTCCTCGTTGCCTTGATGCCTCTCTTCCCATCATCAACAACGCCCTCGAACCTCACCAGGACCACCCGCCGTGCAACGCCGATTCGCCCTCTCCCTCTTCCTCGCCCTCCTCACCACGGTCGCCATCGCCTGGCTCGCGATGTGCCTCCCGGCCCGCAACGCCTGGCGAGGCCCGCCGACCACGACCCCGCTCGGCACCGCCCGAGCGGACGACGGCGCCTACTGGCAACTCTCCCGCGCCGACGACCCCGCCCACACCGTCGTCAGCTACTGGTTCATGCAGGTCTCAGGCCTCGCCATCGCGATCCCCGAGGATCAGTACCAGACCGACAAGTACGACATCGCCAAACTCCCAAGCCACCTCCGCCCGCGCAACCTCACCGGACTCAACATGCAGGCCTGGTACCACGCCACCGGCTGGCCGTTCCGCGCGCTCACATGCTCGGTCCACTGGAAACAACAGATCCGCAACAGCGACATCACCTACACCGTCCATGGCGGCGTCCAGCTCCCTCGCGACGCGGACTTCAACCCCCGCGCCCTCCCGCTCACCCCGGTCTGGCCCGGCTTCCTGCTGGACACCGCGATCTACACGCCGCTCTGGCTCGCCATGCTCTCCGCGCTCCACACCCTCCGCGCACGCCGGCGCGCCCGCAGAGGAGCCTGCCCTCATTGCAGCTATCCACGCCAAGGCCTCGACCCCCAATCCCCCTGCCCCGAATGCGGCAAGCGATAGCCCCGGGCGCCGCGCGATCTCAGACCCATTCACGCACCGCGGAGCGTCCACCCGGCGCCGCGAGACCGCGTCCCCGGCCGATCATCCCCGCGCGATCGGTGCGCCGAACGCGAGCACATGGCCGTCAGGGTCCAAGCAGTACCCCGCCCGGTCACCCCAGTCGCGCTCGAGCAGCGGGCTCACCTCGCGCCCGCCCGCGGCGACCGCCCGCGCCAACGCCGCCCCCGGGTCGTCCACGACGAGGTACAGCTCCGCGCGGGGCGTCCCCGCCGCCGTCGCGGGGTCCCGGATCGCCGCGCCCAGCAGACGCACGATGCCCCGCTCGGGCATGAGCCCCAGCGACGCCCCGCCGGGCAGCGGGAACTCGGTCATCCCCGGCACATCGAGCGTGGGCTGGCGCCCGAGCGCCGCGCCGTAGAACGCCCGGCTCCGGGCCTGGTCCGCGACATAGAGCACGAACAACGATCGGGGCGTCACCGGGCTCATAGCCCCAGCTCACGCTCCGCGCACTCGATCACGGTGTGCAGGATGAGCATGTGCAGCTCCTGGATGCGGTCGGCGGTCTCGCCCGGCACCACCCACTCGTGCTCGCACCGCCCGCGCAGGGCCCCGCCCCCCTTGCCCAGGAGCCCCACCCGCACGCACCCCATCTCGCCGGCCGCCCCGCACGCCCGCACGATGTTCGCCGAGTTCCCGCTGGTCGAGAGCAGGAACACCATGTCCCCCGGCCTGCCCAGCGCCCGGACCCACCGCTCGAACACCGCGTCGAACCCGAAGTCGTTGGCGGTGCAGGTGATGTGGCCGGGGTCGGTGCAGGCGAGGGCCGGCAGCGGGCGTCGGTCGGCCCGGAAGCGCCCCGTCAGCTCCTCGCAGAAGTGCATCGCATCGCACGCCGAGCCGCCGTTCCCGCAGGCGAGAACCTTGCCCCCGGCGTGGAAGCACGCGGCCATCGCCCTGCCGACGGCATCGACTCGCCCGACCGCCTCGCCGTCGGCAAGGAGGGCCGTCAGGGCCGCGTGGGCGTTGGAGAGTGCCGTCCGGGCGGTGCTGGGGGTTCCATGCGTCACGCCGCGATCGTAGGAGCCGACGCCGCCCACCCGGATCGCCCCCCGCCCCGAGCCGATACCATGAGATCGTCCCTACGGAGAAACGCCATGCCATTCGCCGCTGTCTGCGTCGCGAGCCTCGCCATGTCCGCTGTCAACCTCATCCCGCAGCCGGCTGCCCAGCCGACCGCCCGGCCGACCTCCCAACCGGCCGCCCAACCCGCGGAGCCCTTCGCGGTGCTGGTCTACTCCCGCACCGCCGGGTTCCGGCACGACAACATCCCCGACGGCATCCGGGCGCTCCAGGAGCTGGGCGAGACCAACGGCTTCACGGTGGACGCGACCGAGGACCCCGCCCAGTTCACCCCGGAGAACCTCGACAAGTACGGCGCTGTGGTCTTCCTCAGCACCACCGGAGACATCCTCAACCCCGAGCAGGAGAAGGCGTTCGAGGGGTTCATCGCCAAGGGGCGCGGGTTTGTCGGCATCCACGCCGCGGCGGACACCGAGTATGACTGGCCCTGGTACGGCGAGCTGGTCGGCGGCTACTTCAAGAGCCACCCCGCCGTCCAGCCGGCCGATGTCCTCGTCGTCGACCCCGACCACCCCTCGACCCGTCACCTCCCCGAGGTCTGGCGACGCACCGACGAGTGGTACAACTACCGCGAGAACCCCCGCGGCACGGTCCATGTCCTCCTCGACCTCGACGAGTCCACCTACCAGAACGGCGGCATGGACGGCGACCACCCGATCGCCTGGTGCCGCGAGTTCGCCGGCGGGCGGGCGTTCTACACCGGGGGCGGCCACACGACCGAGAGCTTCAGCGAGGTCGAGTTCCTGCAGCATGTGCTCGGCGGGATCCGGTGGGCCGCGGGCGTGGCCGACGAGGAGGCGCCCGAGCCCGGCGCGCTGAAGGATGTCATCCGCTAGCGCGGCCGTGTGGGCATGATGACGCACCGCCGGCTCCTCCTGTCGATGTTGGTCGTCGCGATCGGCGCCGGGTTGCTCCGCGCCCAGCCCGCGGACCGGCCGCCGAATGTCGTGTTCATCATGGCCGACGACCTCGGCTACCGGGAGGTCGGGTGCTTCGGGCAGGAGAAGATCCTGACGCCGAACATCGACCGGCTCGCGGCCGAGGGCATGCGCCTGACGCGCCACTACGCCGGGTCGGCGGTCTGCGCGCCGACGCGGGCGGTGCTGATGACGGGCAAGCACACCGGGCACAGCCCGATCCGCGGCAATAAGGAGAGCGGCGGCTGGGGGCCCGAGGAGCCCGAGGGCCAGCACCCCCTGCCCGGGCCGGAGGTAACGCTCGCCGAGATGTTCAGGGACCGGGGGTACGCGACCGGCGCGTTCGGGAAGTGGGGGCTCGGCGGGCCGGGCAGCGAGGGGCACCCGGCCTTCCAGGGCTTCGACCACTTCTACGGGTATCTGTGCCAGCGGGTGGCGCACAACTACTACCCGACCCACCTGTGGCGCAACCACGATGTCGATGTGCTCCACAACAACCGGTACTTCAGCGCACACCAGAAGCTCGCCGAGCCGCTGGAGTCTGACGCGGCGTACGCGGCGAGGTTCGCCGGCGGGGACTACGCGCCCGAGGAGATCATCACCGAGCTCCTCGGCTGGGTGCGGGGGCAGCACGAGCAGAAGCCCGACCAGCCGTTCTTCGTCTACTACCCCACGATCATCCCCCACCTGGCCCTGCAGGCGCCCCAGGAATGGGTCGACAGGTACCCGCGCGACTGGGACGCCGGGCCCTACCTCGGCGATAAGGGGTACCTGCCCAACCCGCGCCCCCGCGCGGCGTACGCGGCGATGATCTCGTCCATGGACCACGATGTCGGGCGGATCCTCGACCTCCTCGACGAACTGGGGCTCGCCGAGAACACGATCGTCGTCTTCACCAGCGACAACGGCGCGAGCTATGTCGGGGGCGTCGACCGGGAGTTCTTCAGCTCCCACGGCGAGCTGCGAGGCCACAAGGGGCAGCTGTGGGAGGGCGGCATCCGCGTGCCGACCGTCGTCCGCTGGCCGGGCGTCGTGGGCCCGGGGACGCAGTGCGCCGGCCCGAGCTATCACCCCGACTGGATGCCCACGCTCGCAGCGGCCGCGGGGGGCGCGGCGCCCGAGGGGGCGGACGGCGTGAGCCTTCTCCCATTACTGCGGGGCGAGGTCGGCCGGGTGGACCGGGAGTTCCTGTATTGGGAGTTTCCGGAGGGGGCGCAGCAGCAAGCCCTGATGTTCGGCGAGTCGGGGCGGTGGAAGCTGCTCCGGCCTGCGCTAAGAAACGAACCGGCCCGGGTGGAGCTCTATGACCTGCTCGAAGACCCTGGCGAGACCACGAACCTGGCCGAAACACACCCGGATCTGGTGGCTCAGGCGCTGGAAATCATGCGATCACAGCACCAACACTCGGCGCTGTTCCCGATCGCGGCTCTGGACCGGTGAGTCTGTTACATTCACTTCTTGCTCTTGACATGTGCGGCTTCTGTTGTCTGCCAGGAACCTCGGGGTATACGCTGCGGTACAGACTCTGTACCCCGGGTGATCCGTCGCGGCCCGGCCGACAGCTCGCCGCATCCTCGGGAGGATCTGCTCCGGGGCGCCGTGGCGTTCAGCGACGCCAATCCCGGTCCGACCGATGCAGGGGCGGCAGTTTCGCAGGGGAACAGGCCGCCCCTGCATGGTCCGGGTCCGAGGATGGTCGGGGGCGCAAAGACAAGAACCCCGGGCGCCCGCCCGGGGTTCCTGTCTTCGGCGTAGGTCGCCGGGGGAAGGCCCCGCGGCGTCGGTGGTTACTTGATCCCGTCCTTGGCCGCCATCATCTTCATCATGTCCACGCAGCGGTGGGCGTAGCCGGCCTCGTTGTCGTACCAGCTCACGACCTTGAAGAACCGGTCGTTGAGCTCGATGCCGGCGAGGGCGTCGAAGATGGAGCTGCGGGGATCGCCGATGAAGTCGCTGGAGACGACCTCCTCCTCCGTGTAGCCCAGGACGCCGGCCATGGCGCCCTGGCTCGCGGCCTTCATGGCGGCGTTGATGTCCGCGAGCTTGGTGCTCTTGGCGGTGCGGAAGGTCAGGTCCACGCACGAGACATCGGCGGTCGGGACGCGGAAGGACATGCCGGTGAGCCTGCCCTTGAGCGCGGGGATGCACAGCGCGACCGCCTTCGCGGCGCCGGTGCTGGCTGGGATGATGTTCTGGTAGGCGTTGCGCCCGCCGCGCCAGTCCTTCTTACTGGGGCCGTCCTGGGTAGGCTGCGTCGCGGTGGCGGCGTGGATGGTGGTCATCAGGCCTTCCTCGAGGCCGAAACTGTCGTTGATGACCTTGGCGACCGGGGCCAGGCAGTTGGTCGTGCAGCTGGCGTTGCTGATGACCTTGTGCTCGTCGGGCTTGTAGACCTCGTGGTTGACCTTGTAGCACATGGTCGGGACGGTCTCGGGGGTCTTGGTGGGGGCGGAGATAATGACCCGCTTGCACCCCTTGCCCGCGCTCGAGTCGTCGATGTGCTTGTGGGCGTGCTCGAGCGTGGTGAACAGGCCGGTGGACTCGAGGACATAGTCAACGCCCCACGCGCCCCAGGGCAGGTTGGTGGGGTCCTTCTCGGCCTTGGTCTGGGTGGTGTGCCCGTTGACGGTGAAACTGCTCTCGGTGGCAGAGACCTCGGCGGGCTTGTGGTTGATCTTGAAGCGCCCGTGCATGGTGTCGTACTTGAGCAGGTAGGCGAGGTTGTCCGCGGGGACCAGGTCGTTGACGGCGACGACCTCGAAGGCGGGGTCGTTGGCGGCGATGCGGTAGACCAGACGCCCGATGCGGCCGAACCCATTGATGCCGATGCGGATGGACATGGTGTGAGTCCTTTCTGTGCGGGAAATCCTGCAAGACGGTAGATTCGGGCCGCGGGCTTTTCTACGGGAGACGCCGATGAGCGACGCGGATAGAGACATCCTGGAGTTGATCGGGGCCGGCCAGAAGATCCGGGCGATCAAGCTGGCCCGCGAGCACCTGGGCATGGGGCTGGCCGAAGCCAAGGCGTTCGTCGAGGGGCTGCAGGACGAGCTCAAGGCGGGCCGGACCCCGGGGCCCGAGGCGTTCCGCCGGGCGCCGGCGCCGGCGGAGCCGCTCCCGGGCCCGGCGCCCGAGCACTTCGACCACGAGATCGACAGCCTGCTCAGGGCCAGGAAGAAGATCGACGCCGTGAAGCTCTACCGCCAGCGGGCCGGAGGCGACCTGAAGGACGCCAAGGACGCAATCGAGCTGCGGGCGGTCGAGATCGGCCTCCAGAGCCGGCCGAGCAAGTGCTTCATCGCCACCGCGGCCTGGGGCGGGGGGGAGCAGGCGGAGGTGGCCGCGTTGCGCCGCTTCCGGAACCGCGTGCTGCGCCGGAGGTGGTGGGGGCGGGCGCTCGTGCGTGGCTACGAGCGGGTCAGCCCTGGGCTCGCGGTGCTGGTGTGCCGGAGCGGGGTGCTGGCGTGGATGGTCCGCGTGGCGATCCGGTGCCTGTGCGCCCCCGTGTTGCCTCGGGGGCCCGGGGGCAGGGCCCCGGGTCGGCGTCGGGGATGAGGGTGGTCGGCGGCGTTAGGCGCGGTCGCCCGTGCCGGGCCGGGGCAGCTCGATCCACCCGGCGTCGGTGTGGCGCACGATGGCGCCGGTGGTGGCGTAGATGACCTGCTCGGCGATGTTGGTGGCGTGGTCGGCGATGCGCTCGCACTGGTTGGCGAGATCGTGCATGGCGAAGGCGAAGTCCACGGCCATCTCGCCGGCGCCGATGCGCCGCTCCGCGTCGCGGAGGAGCTGGCCCTTGAAGGCCTCGACGGTGTCCTCGGCGTCGAGCGCCAGCTTGGCGAGGCGGGGGTCCTCGCGCTCGAAGCTCCGGGTGACATCGCGAAGGATCCCGGCCACGCTGTTGGTGAGCACGCGGAGCGTGTCGGGCAGGGGGCTGTCCATCTCGGCGAGGACGGGGGCCTCCGAGGCGATGGCCGTGGCGGCGTCGGCGGCCCGTTCGAGCTCGTTGTTAATCTTGACGATCGTCAGCAGGCGTCGGAGCTGCCCGGCGGTGAGCGGCTTGGCGCGGTGCACCGCCTCGGTCAGCAGCGCCACAGCCTGCTGCTCGATCGCCACATCGACGCGGTCGATCTCGTCGTCGTCGTCAACCGCCTTGCGGGCCGCCGCGATGTCCCGGGAGAACACCGCGTCGCACGCGGCCTCGAAGACCCGGGTGACCCGGTGGCCCTGCTCGGCGAGGAGCGCCGCGAGCTGCGTCAGGCATTGGTCGAAGTCGCCGGGATGATCGGGCATGCGGGCCTCCGGGGTCGTCTGGTGCTGCATCGTAGAGCCTGGGGGGATCCGATGGGGGGCGGGTCCGCCGGGGGACTCCTATGCTGCGCGCACGGCGCCCGCGAGGCGGGCCGCTTCAACGCCATTCCACGGAGCGCGTCCATGAGCTTTCAGATCGAGGTCGTCCACGCCCGCCAGGTCCTGGATTCCCGCGGCAACCCGACGGTCGAGGCCGATGTGGTGCTCGGCTGCGGGGTGATCGGGCGTGCGGCGGTGCCCTCGGGGGCGTCCACGGGCGAGCACGAGGCCGTGGAGCTCCGGGACGGTGATAAATCGGTCTACATGGGCAAGGGGGTCGAGCGGGCGGTCGCGAATGTGATCGAGCGGATCGCCCCGGCCATCGAGGGCATGGACGCCCGGGAACAGGAGGAGATCGATGCCGTGATGGCCGAGATCGACGGCACGCCCAACAAGGGCGAACTCGGGGCAAACGCGATCCTGGCGGTGTCGATGGCGGCGGCGAAGGCCGCGGCGGAGGCGTCGGGGCTGCCGCTGTACCGGTATCTCGGCGGATCGGCCGCCAAGACGCTCCCGGTGCCCATGCTGAACATCCTCAACGGGGGCAAGCACGCGGACAACACGGTGGACTTCCAGGAGTTCATGATCCAGCCGTGGGGGTTCGATGACTTCGGCGAGGCCCTCCGGGCGGGCGTGGAGATCTACCACACGCTGAAGAAGGTGCTCAAGGACCGGGGGATGTCCACGGCGGTGGGGGATGAGGGCGGGTTCGCGCCGGACCTCAAGGACAACGAGGACGCGCTCAAGGTGATCGAGGAGGCCACCGCCAAGGCGGGGTACAAGTGGGGGGAGCAGATCTTCGTGGCGCTCGACCCGGCGACCAGCGAGCTGTGGAACGAGGCCGCGAAGGCCGGGAAGACGGGGTACAAGTTCTTCTCGAGCACCCAGGAAATCATCAGCTCTGACGACCTGATCGGGATCTGGGCGGAGTGGTGCCGCAAGTACCCCATCCGCTCGATCGAGGACGGGCTGGCCGAGAATGACTGGGCCGGCTGGGCGAAGCTGACCGGGCGGCTGGGCGAGAAGGTCCAGCTGGTGGGGGACGACCTGTTCGTGACCAACAGGAAATTCGTAGAGCGTGGCGTGGCAGAGGGTTGCGCGAACGCGGTGCTGGTGAAGGTCAACCAGATCGGGTCGCTGAGCGAGACCTTCGAGGCGGTGAACTACGCCCACCGGAACGGGTACGCCTGTGTGCTGAGCCATCGGTCGGGGGAGACCGAGGACGCGACGATCGCGGACATCGCGGTGGCGACGAACTGCGGTCAGATCAAGACCGGGGCCCCCTGCCGCTCGGACCGGAACGCGAAGTACAACCAACTGATCCGTATCGCGGAGGAGCTGGGTGACTCGGCGGTGTACGGTGCGTCAACTTGGGCAAGGTAGAGATACGGGGTTGGTTCACCGCCACCTTTTTCTCCAGAATTCCTTGACAACGCCGGATTTGGCCATTGACAGGGGTTGCGGAGATCTTTACTCTGCTTGGATCTGGTAAAGAGTAATTTTTGCCGGGTGTTGAGGAGAGCGAGGGAGTTGTTCCCCCTCCGAGATGTTGCGATTGCAGCCCCCTGCTGTGTGGGGGTGGCGTTGAGAGCCCCATGCGAAAGCATGGAGAGGAGACAGGATCATGAAGAAGATCACGATGGTTGCTGCGGTTGCCGCTGCCGCGGGCGCTGCCTGCGGTCAGGGCTTCTATGAGGACTTCGAGGGCGGGATTCCCGGCTCGTGGACCGTCATCGATAACGCCGGCAATGGCGTGGTGTGGATGACCAACGCCGACTGGGGCGACGGCAACTACACCAACGGCTCGGGTCTGTCGGCCGCGGTCAACTCCGACTCGTCGGGCACCGCTGAGTTCGACACCGAGCTGGTCACCCACTCGTTCGTCGTGCCCTCGGGCTCGGCGCTCGAACTGACCGCGAACTACATGAACTTCGCGTACCTCGACTTCTTCGACATCGACATCAATGTCGGCTCGGGCTGGGTCAACCTGCTCAGCTGGAACGAGGACCACGGCGGCTTCTTCGCGACCCCCGGTGAGGACATCTCCATCGACCTGTCCAGCTACGCCGGCAACTCCGCGAATGTCCGTTTCCACTACTACGACCCCAACAGCTTCGACTGGGACTGGTATGTCCAGATCGACAATGTGGCGGTCACCCCGGCCCCCAGCGCCCTCGCGCTGCTCGGCCTCGGCGGCCTGGCCACCGCCCGTCGTCGCCGCTAATCCGCGACGCTCGGCTCCCTGAGTCACAAGCAGCCGCCCGGTCTCGTGCCGGGCGGCTGTCTTTTTCGGACCTTCTCCGGTCGGCACGGCTAGCATCGCGCCTATGGACGGGCACATGCGGATCACCGGCCGGAAGACGCTGGTTCACGGCTCGCGTTTCGACTTCGAGCAGGTCGAGGTCACGGCCCCCGACGGCTCGGTGCACGCCAGGCAGCACCTCCGTCACCCCGGGGCGGTGTGCGTCCTGCCCGTGCGGGAGACCGACGACGGACCGGTCGTCGTCTGCGTGCGGAACTACAGGGCCGCGCTGGACGCCTGGGTCCTCGAGATCCCGGCGGGGACGCTCGAGGCCGGGGAGGATCCCGCGGACTGTGCGGCCCGGGAGCTGGTGGAGGAGACCGGGTACCGTGCCGCAACAATCGGGGCGCTCGGCCGGTTTCATACTTCGCCGGGGCTGAGCGATGAGATGATGTGGGCGTACCTGGCGACCGGGCTCGCGTTCGTCGGGCAATCACTGGACGAGGGCGAGCACCTGACGGTCGAGGAGGTGCCTCTGGGGCGGGCGATCGCGGGCGCGACGGACGGGCTATTCACCGATGGGAAGAGCATGCTGACGATCCTTCTGGCCCGCGCAACCGGGGGGCTGACCCGGTGGCTGGAGAACCCTGCGAGGTGAGGCGGCCGCCTGCACAACCTGGTGAGACCGGGGGCCTGCTCGCGCGAGTGCTGGGGGAGGGGGAGTCCCCGGCGTGGTGGGGGCTGCCGCTGGCGAGGCTGTGGGGGTGTGAGGTCCGGGTGCACCTGGTCGCGGTGGTCTTCGTCGGGGCGGCGCTCGCGTACGGCGTGTGGAACGGGCCCTCGGTGCCGTTCGTGGGGACCGGGCTCGCGGCGTTGGCGCTGGTGGTGGCGTTCCACGAGGCGGTGCGGGGGCATGTGCTGGTTCGTTGGTCGGGGCTGCGCCCGGGGTCGGTCACGCTCTGGCCCCTGGGGGCGGTGTGGGAGTTCGGGGGCGACGCGGGGCCCGGGGCCCGGGCGCGGGGCGAGGGACTGGCGGCGGGGCTGGGGTGCCTGGCACTGGTCGGGGTGGTGGTCTCGGCGGGGCTCGCGGCCCGGTGGCTCATGGGGGACTGGTCGGTGCTGTGGTTCGATCTCACGAATCCGGCGGCGGTCATGCTGAGCCCGGCGTTCAGCACCGGTTCGACTGGGGCGACGGTCGGGAGGCTTGCCGTCTGGAACGCCTACGCGGCGGGGGTGTTCGTGCTCGCGGCGAATGTGCTCCCGATGCTGCCGCTGGACGGCGGGGTGCTGCTGCGGGCGGCGGCGGATCGGGGTCCGGGGTCGACCGTGGCGCCGCGGGTGGGGCTGATCGTCGCGACGGTGCTGGTCGCGGGGGGGCTGCTGACGGGCTTGGTGCTGGCGGCGGGGTTGGGGGTGTGCGGCGGGGTGGTGTGCTGGCAGGCCTGGCAGGCGCAGCGGTTTGTGGTCGACCCGGCGGGCGTGGACCGATGGCGGGAGGTGCTGGGGAGCGAAACGGGGGAGGGGGCGGGCCCAATACCGGCTGAAGACCGCGCAGCGGTGGAGCGGATCCTGGAGAAGATCAGCCGGCGGGGCATGGGCAGCCTGACGGGGGCGGAGCGCCGGGAGTTGCGCCGCGCGACCGAACGGCTGCGTGGCGGGGAGAGTACCTGACGCGGGCCCAACGCCCGTCTGCTAGAGTTGGCGTGTGCCGGGGTGGGCGTCGGGGACGGCGACAGGGAGAGTCGACAGCCGATGGGCATCCACGATCGCGGGTATTACAGGGACGATGGGACGCCGGGGGCGCTAGGCGCGAGCCCGGAGCGGTTCCGGTTCCGGGGCTTCAGCGCGTGGTCGGTGACGACCTGGCTGATCGTGGTCAATGTGGCGGTGCACCTGCTGGCGAACCTGGTGCCGGCGCTCCACCTGTACGAGTTCGGTCACCTCTCGACCTACTTCGCGTACAACCGGCTGGAGGTCTGGCGGCTGGTGACCTTCCAGTTTCTGCACAGCCACACGAGCCTGCTGCACCTCGGCTTCAACATGATCGGGCTGTGGATCTTCGGCGGGATCGTCGAGGAGGCGTTGGGCCGGCGGAAGTACCTGGCGTTCTACCTGGTGTGCGGGATCTTCGGCGGGCTGCTGTTCCTGGTGCTGAACCTGGCGGGGATCCTGCTGCACGCCAACATCCCGGGGGTGCTGTTCGAGGACCCGCGCACGCCGCTGATCGGGGCGTCGGCGGGAGTGTTCGGGGTGATCATGGCGTGCGCGTACATCGCGCCGAACATGATGGTGAACCTGCTGTTCCCGCCGGTGTCGCTGACGATGAAGATGCTGGCGTACATCTACTTCGGGATCGCGCTCTTCAATGTGCTGGTGGGGGGGAGCAACGCGGGTGGCGACGCGGCGCATGTGGGCGGGGCGCTGGCGGGGGCGTTCTTCGTCCGGAACAGCCACCTGCTCCTGGACTTCTTCGATGTGCTCGGCGACTCGCGGAAGAAGCAGGGGGGGAGCCGGGCCGGCCGGCGGGGCAAGAAGGCCGACCGGGCCGCCCAGAAGCGGGCGAGCGCCGAGGCCGAGATCGACCGGATCCTCGCGAAGGTCAAGGACGAGGGGCTGATGAGCCTCTCGGAGCGGGAGAAGAAGCTCCTCGCGAAGGACACCGAGCGCAAACGCGGCGGCGGGGGCTGACGCGTGGGCGAAGCGCTGCGGTTCGAGATCCTGCACCGGTGCCCGGGCTCGGCGGCGCGCGTCGGGCGGGTGACCACGGCGCACGGGGAGTTCGACACCCCGGCCTTCATGGCGGTGGGGACGCGGGCGAGCGTCAAGGGGCTCTCGGTCGATCACATCGCGGCGACCGGCACGCAGGTGGTACTCAACAACACCTACCACCTCATGCTGCGCCCGGGGGAGGGCACCATCCAGCGGGCCGGGGGGGCCCACCGGTTCATGGGCTGGCCGGGGCCGATCCTGACCGACTCGGGCGGGTATCAGGCCTACTCGATGGCGGACCTCAACGACATCGACGACGACGGGGTGACCTTCCGGTCGATCGTGGACGGATCGAAGATCCGCCTGACGCCCGAGCGGTCCATCGCGGTGCAGAACGCGATCGGGGCGGACATCATCATGGCGTTCGACGACTGCCCGCCGTCGGTGGACCCGGAGGCCGGGCCAACCAACCAGACGCGGATCCGGATCGCGGCGCGGCGCGACGCCGACCGGGGGCGCGGGTATGACCACGCCACCCGGCTCGCCGTCGCCAACGAGCGGACCGTGCGGTGGCTCGAGCGGTGCAGGGCCGCCCACGCCAGGCCCGGAGAGCAGGCACTCTTCGGGATCGTCCAGGGGGGGACCGACCCGGCGGCGAGGGCGTGGTGCGCCGAGCGGGTCTGCAATATCGACCTGCCGGGGTACGCCATCGGCGGGGTGGCGGTGGGTGAGCCGCACGAGCAGATCGCGGCGGTGACCGCCCACACCGCCCGGCTGCTGCCGGAGGGCAAGCCGCGGTACCTCATGGGGGTGGGGTACGAGCGGGACCTGGTGGCGGCGGTGCTGGCGGGGGTGGACATGTTCGACTGCGTGCTGCCGACGCGGAACGCCAGGAACGCCCAGGCGTTCACGCGGGCCGGCCCGCTGCGCCTGCGGAACGCGGCCCACGGGGAGGACTTCGGGCCCGTGGAGGCCGGGTGCGGGTGCCCGGCGTGCGATCCGGCCGGGCACGGGTGGTTGACTCCCGGGGGCGGGCGGTTCAGCCGGGCGTATATCCGGCATTTGTTCATGGCCGGGGAGATGCTGGGGCCGATCCTGCTGAGCCTCCACAATCTGTGGCACTTCCAGAGGCTCATGTTGGACATCCGGCGGGCGATCGCGGAAGATGATTGGCCCAGATTCGCCCGGGAATGGCCCCGGGCGGCGGTGGCTATTCCTGTCGGGAGCCGGACGGCGATCCCGCCTCGCGGGGGCGACGCCTGCAACGAGTGAACCGCCAGCGGACGCTGGTGTGGAGAGGTGACCTGGCCGCATGGAACACGCGATGACAACACTGCCGACGGTGATGATCGGGCTCTGGCAGGACGGGCAGCCTCTGCCGAACGCGGTGCCCGGGATCGGGGGGGGCGGGTCGGGGGCGCCGGTGGAGGGCCTGCCGGCGACCGGGCCCGCGGGCACGGGCGGGGGCGCGCCGGTGAGCCCGTTCGGCGGCCCGATGATCTGGATGCTGGTCCTGCTGATGGTGTTCATGATCGCGTCGACCTGGATGTCGTCGCGGAAGCAGAAGCGGGCCGCGGCGGAGATGATGGCGTCGCTCAAGCGCGGCGACCGGGTGGTGACGGCGGGGGGGATGCTGGGGACCGTGCACGAGGTCCGCGAGGACTCGATCGTGCTGCGGGTCGACGATGTGAGCGGCGCCAAGGCGCACTTCACCCGCGGGGCGATCCAGCAGGTGATCAAGTCGTCCAAGTCGGAGGCGAAGCCCGAGGGCGGCGCGGTGGGCGAGGCGGGCTGAGATTCTGAGCGTTCCCTGCCACCGGCGGCTGAAGCCCGCCGCGTGGGTCGTTGAGTAAAGCATGCAGAAGTACTGGACGAAGCTGGCTCTGGTGGTGGCGCTGCTGATCCTGGCGTTGGTGGCGGCGACGCCCCCGGCGAAGAAGCTGCGCCTCGGCAAGGACCTCCGCGGCGGCGTGACCCTGGTCTACTCGGTCGAGGTCCGGCCGGGGGAGGACTCGGGGTCGATCCTGCCGGCGGTCATCGATGTGCTCAAGGACCGGGTGGACCCCAACAACCTCTACGAGATCTCGATGGTGCCGCAGGGCCGGGACCGGATCGAGATCACGATGCCGCTTCCGGGCGATGATGTGAAGGCGGCCCGGAAGGCGTTCGACGACGCGTTGGGCGCGATCGACGCGACGCGGATGGACCCCGCGGAGATCGACCGCGCCGTCTCGATGGAGGGCGAGGAGCGGGCTGGGGCGTTCGCCCGTCTGGCGAAGGGCGATCAGTCGAAGCTCGACTCGCTGGGAGAGCTCGCGGCGAGCGCCGACGCGGCGGCGCACAAGCGGGCGGCGTTCGACGAGGCACAGCAGCAGGGGGCCGACGACGCCACGCTGATCGCGCTGGCGAACGAGGCGGCGGAGGCGGATATCGCGTACGAGGCGGCGCGGGCGGCGGTGGCCGGCCACGCGCTGAGCGGCGACGAGGTGCGGGCGGTGCTCCGGCTGTCCGACCAGGGCAAACGGCTCTTCAACAGCGCCGACAACACGCAGGTGGAGCTCCCCAGCCCGCGCAGCCGCGGGCTCGAGCGGCTCCACCGCGAGTATCCCGTCCAGGCGGCGATGCTCGACGACGCGCTGGCGAAGTTCGCGGCGTACGAGGCGTTGCGGACGACGCTGGACGACCCGGCCGACCTGGAGCGCATGCTGCGGGCGGCGGGCGTGCTGAGCTTCCGGATCACCGTGGACGCGGGGACGGACCCCGAGGAGGAGCAGCGGCTGCGCGAGCTGCTCCAGGCGGACGGTCCCCGGGCCGCACGGTCGGTCGACAAGGCCTGGTACAAGATCAATAAGATCGACAACTGGTACGACGATGTGGGCGAGCTGGCGAGGCTCGAGGCCGACCCGGCCTCGTTCTTCGCGGGGAACGACTACATCGTGGAGGAGTACGACGGCGAGTACTACATGCTCTGCTGGGACTCCAGAGGCTCGCGCCTGACGCCGGAGAGCGACCGCAACTGGCGGGTGACCAACGCGTTCCAGGGCCAGGACGAGATCGGGCGCCCCGCGATCAGCTTCCAGATGGACCCGCGGGGCGCGACGCTGCTGGGGCAGCTGACCGAGGCCCATGTCGGCGACAGCATGGCGGTGCTGCTGGACGACGAGGTGTACACGGCGCCGAATCTGAACAGCCGCATCTCGCGCAGCGGCCAGATCATGGGCGAGTTCTCGCAGACGGAGCTGAACTACATCATCCGGGTGCTGAACGCCGGCTCGCTCCAGAACAAGCTGTCGCAGGCGCCGATCAGCCGCAACTCGATCGGCCCGAACCTGGGCCTGGACTACCTGCTCCAGGGCCTCGGCGCGGGCATCATCGCCCTGATCGCGATCAGCCTGTTCATGATCTTCTACTACTTCCGCTGCGGCGTGATCGCGGTCGTGGCGCTGGCCTGCAACGGCGTGCTGCTGGTGGGCGCGATGGCGACGCTGTCGGCGACCTTCACGCTGCCGGGCATCGCGGGCATCGTGCTCACCTTCGGCATGGCGGTGGACGCCAATGTGCTGATCTACGAGCGGATCCGGGAGGAGCTGCGCGAGGGGCGGGACACCAAGGCCGCCGTGCGGCTGGGGTTCAGCAAGGCGATGTCGTCGATCGTCGACGGCAATGTGACCAACCTGATCGTGTGCATCGTGCTCGCCAATGTCGGCACGCAGGAGATCAAGGGCTTCGCGATCACCCTGGGCGTCGGGGTGGTCACGACCATGTTCGCGGCACTGGTCGTCAGCCGGCTCATCTTCGACTTGCTGCTGGAGTTCAAGCTCATGAAGCGGATCGGGATGCTGCCCTCGGCGGTCCCGGCGCTCGAGCGGGCGTTCGAGCCCAACATCAACTGGCTGCGCCTGCGATGGGTCTTCGTGGCGATCTCGTCGGTGTATGTGGGCCTCGGCCTGGTCATGGTCGTCGTGCAGCGCGGGGAGTTGATGGACACCGAGTTCCGAGGCGGGACGCAGGTCACCCTGCAGCTGCAGATCGACCCGGCGACGGGGGAGCGGGTCACGATGACCCGCCAGGAGGTCGAGGACCGTGTCGACGCCATCGCGGCCAAGGCCGGGCCGGGCTCGGTCCTGGCGGACCTCGGGACCGCCCAGGTGCTGCCCCTGGACCCCGTCCCGGGCGGCGGGGGAGTGACGAGCGACAAGTTCATGATCAAGAGCGTCGTGACCGACGAGAACTCGGTCGTGGACGCGCTCACCGTGGCGTTCGCCGACAAGCTGGACAGCCGGCCGCCGCTGACCTTCGCGGCACAGAACGAGACCGACAAGGCCCTCCGGCCCGTCCACCCGCTGACGAACCCGCAGGGCCTGCTGGGCCCCGACATCGGTCGCCCGCGATACCTGAACACCGTGTCGGAGTTCACGGGCGGGGTGGCGATCCTGATGGAGGGCCTGGAGCCCAAGCCGACGGAGTGGGGCCTGCGGGCGCGGCTGGACCGGATGCGCGAGCAGGCCGACTTCTCGGACACCGCGGGGCGCGAGGTCAAGATCGTCGTCCTGGAGGGCACCCCCGACGCGATCGAGTCCGCGGCGGTGCTGGTGAGCGACCCGGACATCCAGTTCCTGCGTGCGCCCGAGGTGTGGGAGCGGGATCTGGCGGACCGCGAGTGGAGCCTGGTCCGGGAGGCCCTCGGTCGGACCACGACGCTGGCGAGCGTCCAGAGCTTCAGCGCGGCCATGGCGGAGACCTTCAGGGCGAAGGCGATCGTCTCGGTCGTTCTCTCGCTCCTGCTGATCCTGATCTATGTGTGGGTGCGGTTCGGCTCGATGCGCTACTCGCTGGGCGCGATCGTGTGCCTGGTGCACGACTGCCTCACCTGCCTCGGCCTGATCGCGCTGGCGGAGATCGTCTACAAGCTCCCCGCGACGGCGGGGATCGCCGGGCTGCTGGAGATCCGGCCGTTCAAGATCGACCTGAACATGATCGCGGCGATGCTCACGATCATCGGGTACTCGCTGAACGACACGATCATCGTCATGGACCGCATCCGCGAGATGCGTGGCCGGCTGCCCTACGCGACGGACAAGATCATCAACGCGTCGATCAACATGACGATCAGCCGCACGGTGATCACCTCGGGCACGACCCTCCTGGCCTGCCTCATCCTCTATGTGTTCGGCGGGGAGGGCACCCGGGGATTCGCGTTCGCGATGCTCGTGGGCGTCGGCGTCGGGACCTACTCGTCCATCGCGGTCGCGGCGCCGATCGTCTGGCAGCGGGGCCATGTCGAGCGGGAGCCCGAGCGGCCCGCCGAGGGGCTCGCCACCACCTGAAGTGCGAGCGCCATTGGAGACCACCATGGGCAACAACCCCACCCGAATCGCCGGCGGCTTCCTCGCCCTCGCCGCGATCTGGATCGGGGTGTACTGGCTCTGGGAGCCGTCGCGCTCCGCGGGGGTTTCGTTCGCCGAGCAGGCGGTGAGTGACCCGGCGCCGGAGGCATCGCCGGAACCGGTTGTCCCCGTGGAGGTGGCGCCCGAGCCGGTGCCCGAGGCGCCCGCCGGGCCGCCCGCGGCGCCGCCGGCCCAGCCCCCCGCTGAGGCGCCGGCGCAGGGCGATGCCGGGGGTCCCGGGGTCGTCGCGCCGGAGTTCCGCGACCATGTCATCGCGAGGGGGGACACCTTCGAGAGCATCTCGCGCCGGTACTTCGGGACCGTCCGGCACGCCGGGGCGATCGCCGCGGCCAACCCGTTCGTGAGCCCCACCGGGCTCCGGGCCGGGCAGACCGTGCGGGTGCCGGTGGACCCCGACAACATACAGGGCAAGCCGGCGCCGGGGGCGGATCCCGGGCTCCCCGAGCCGGAGTTCCTCGAGTATGTGGTGGTGAGCGGGGACACGCTCAGCGAGATCGCCCAGCGGTTCTACGGCAGCCTCCGGTACGCCGAGGTGATCTTCAACGCCAACCGGGACACGATGCGCCGCGCCGACGACCTGCAGATCGGGGATGTGCTGCGGATCCCGTCTCGGGAGTCGGTGCTGGGCGAAGCCGATCGGTAGAATGGCGCGGGGGCCGGGAAGCAGGGAGTGCCGCCAGTGAGCATCACGCGATGAGCATCAAGCGAATTCTGGTCACCGGCGGGGCCGGCTTTCTCGGCTCGCACCTGTGCGACCGGCTGGTCGACGCCGGGCACGATGTGATCTGCCTGGACAACTTCTTCACGAGCCAGAAGAGCAATGTGGCGCACCTGCTGGGACGGGCGAACTTCGAGCTGATCCGGCACGATGTGACCCACCCGATGTACCTCGAGGTCGACGAGATCTACAACCTCGCGTGCCCGGCGGCGCCGGGGCACTACCAGTACAACCCCATCAAGACCATGAAGACCTCCGTGATGGGGGCGATCAATGTGCTGGGGATGGCCAAACGCTGCCGCGCGAAGGTGCTCCAGGCCTCCACGAGCGAGGTCTACGGCGACCCGGATGTGCACCCGCAGCCCGAGGACTACCGCGGGAGCGTCAACCCCATCGGGCCGCGGGCGTGCTACGACGAGGGCAAGCGTGCGGCCGAGACGCTGTTCTTCGACTACCACCGCAAGAACGGGGTGAACATCCGGGTAGCGCGGATCTTCAACACCTACGGGCCGCGGATGCACCCGTTCGACGGGCGAGTGGTGAGCAACTTCATCCGCCAGGCCCTGGCGGGGTCGGACATCACGATCTTCGGGGACGGCCTGCAGACGCGTTCGTTCTGCTATGTGGACGACCTGATCTCGGGGCTGATCGCCCTGATGGAAGGGTCCGACGACTTCGTCGGGCCGGTGAACCTGGGCAACCCGCACGAGTTCACGATCCGGCGTCTGGCCGAGCAGGTGCTCGAGCAGGTGGGCGGCGCCTCGCGCCTGGTGAAGAAGGATCTGCCCGAGGACGACCCCAAGCAGCGGTGCCCGGATATCGGGCTGGCCGCGGCGAGACTGGGGTGGCGCCCCCGGGTGGACCTGCGAGAGGGGCTGGCCAAAACGATCGCCTGGTTCCGCGCGATCGACATCGCGGACTACCGGGCGCCGACGCCGAACTACTGACCCCGACGGGAGGGACGCCATGCCGGCCGAGGTGCGCATCGTGCCTGTGGACGCCTCGAACGCGGGGCTCTGGTGCGCGATGCGCCGGGAGATGGGACCGGCGTGGCTCACCGACGACTTCGAGACGCTGGCAGCAGAGTACCTCGCGAAGGGGCGCATCCAGCGCCTGCCCCACCTGGTGGTGCTGGCGGTGGGGGAGGCCGGCGGGGCGCTGGGGTTCGCAGAGGTCTCGCTGCGAGACTACGCGGAGGGGTGCCTGAGCTCCCCCGTGGGGTATCTGGAGGGCTGGTTCGTCGCGCCCGAAGCCCGGGGGCGGGGCGTCGGGCGCCTGCTGGTGCGGGCATGCGAGCGCTGGGCCGCCGAGCGGGGCTGCACCGAGTTCGCGTCCGACGCGGAAATCGACAACGGGGTCAGCCTGCGGGCCCACGCGGCCCTGGGCTTCGAGCCCGTGGCGGATGTGCGCCTCTTCCGCAAGCCGATCGGGTAGCCCGGGCGGCGTGTATCCTCCGGCATGCGAGTCGCACTCACCGGCGTTTCGGGCTTTCTCGGTTCGGCGATCGCCCGTGCGCTCCACGGGGCGGGGCATTCGGTGACGGGGCTGGTGCGCCCGACGAGCCGGCGGGAGCTGGTCGATCGGTTCGTGGACCGGTTCGTGGTGGGCGATCACGCCGACGCCAGGTGCTGGCCGGAGCTGCTGGACGGCGCCGACTGCGTGGTGCACAACAGCATCGACTGGTCGATGATGCGCCCCGACCCGCCGGACATGCGGGGGCACCTGCGCTCGAACCTCGAGGGCTCGGTGCTGCTGCTGCACGAGTCGGCGCCGCGCCAGTTCGTGTTCATCTCCACGATCGCGGTCCACCACGACATGATGCCCCGGGCCAAGGGGCCCGACGGGGTGAACCTGGTCGACGAGGACCACCCGCTGCGCCCGATGAGCGAGTACGGGGCGTACAAGGCGGCCGTCGAGGCCCACCTGTGGGCCGAGCACTTCGAGAAGGGGAGGAACACCTCGGCCGTGCGCCCCTGCGCGGTCTACGGGATCGACCCCAAGCTCGACCGCTCGCACGGCTACAAGGTCATCGAGGCGCTGCGGGCGGGCGGGCGCTACGCGCGCGCGGGCGGCGGGAAGTTCGTGCATGTGGACGATGTCGGGGCCGCGGTCGCGGCGATCGTCGGGAACGAGCACGCTTCGGGGCGTCCCTTCAACCTGGTGGACTGCTACGCCCGCCATGCCGACTGGGCGGCGATGGCGGCCCGGGTGCTGGGGATCCAGGCGGACATCGACTTCTCCAGCCCCGAGAAGCCCGAGAACGCCTTCAGCAAGGAGGCGGCCCGGTCGCTCGGCGTGGCGCTGGAACGCGGGCACGCGGGGATCGAGGCGCACCTCCGCGAGCTGGCCGCGGCGATGGGGTCGCCGGGAGCGGGGTGAGGCGTGGCCGGAGGCGAGCGAGCGTTGCGGCTGTTCGTCGCGGCCTATCCGGCGCGGGAGGTCGTCGCGTCGCTGCAGGAGTCCCGCCGGGCGGTCGCGACGGTCGGCGTGCGCGAGGTCCCGCCCGGGCAGGTGCACCTGACGCTCCAGTTCATCGGGCCGGTCGATCCGAAACACCTTGAGCGTGTGGAAGAGAGCGTCGGGGCCGCGTGCCGCGGGGTGGGGGCGTTCGAGCTGCGCCCGCACCGGCTGATCTCGCTGCCCGCGCGGGGGCCGGTGCGGGTGATCGCGGCCGAGACCGACGCGCCGGCGCAGGTCATCGAGCTGCACCGGCGCCTGGCGCAGCGCCTGGCGCGGAGCACGCGTCCGGACCCGGCGGACCGGTTCCTGGCGCATGTGACGCTGGCGCGCGCACAGGCGGGGGCGTCGGTGGCGCGGGTGGATGCCCCGGTCGGGTCCGGGCCGTTCCGGGTGGACCGGGTGGTGCTGGTGCGGAGCGTGCTGCACACCGACGGGGCCGAGCACCGGGCGGTGGGGGAGTGGCGCCTGGAGGATTGAACCGCCCTCCGCACGCGGGCCCGCGCCTTGACGAGCCCCGAGCGCAAGCTCGGGGTCCCGGTCGGCCCGCGGTGTGCCGGCGCGTCCAGACCCTGTGCTCGCGCACAGGGCTCGTCAATGCCCCGGAAGCCAGGCGCGGCCCGCATCAGATGACCCGCGGGTCGCCGCCGTCGATGGGGATCTGAGCCCCGGTGGTGGCGGCGAAGGCCGGGCCGGCGAGCGTGGAGAGGAGCGCCGCGACCTCGCGGGAGGTGATCTCGCGTCGGAGGAGGTTCTTGGTCTTGTACTGCTCGACGGTCATGCCGTAGCGCTCGGCGGAGCGGCGGAGCGCGTCCTCGGTCCAGATGCCGGTGTCGAAGACCGCGTCGGGGTGGACGATGTTCACGCGGATCCCCGACTCGGCGAGCTCGAGCGCGGCGACGCGGGCGAGCTGGGTGAGGCCGGCCTTGCTGACCGAGTACGCCGCGGCCCCGGCCCCCGGGGCCGGGACATTGCGCGAGCCGACGACGAGGATGGTGGGCGAGCAGCCGAGCTTGAGGAAAGGGATCGCGGCCGTGATGAACCGCTGCGTGGCGGTGAGGTTGACCGCGAGCGACCTGTCCCAGGTGTCGTCCGTGTGGGCCTCGAGGCGTTCGCCGGAGCGGAAAATACCGGCGTTGCAGACGATGATGTCCAGGCCGCCGTAGGTGAGGACGGTCTGCTCGATCGCGCGCCGCACAGCGCCGGCGTCGGTGACATCGCAGGCGATGCCCGCGGCGCCGTGGGCGCGGAGCGCATCGGCGACGCCGGGGTCGATATCCAGGCCGACGACGGCGGCGCCGGCCTCCGCGAGGGCCTCGCACGCCGCACGCCCGATGCCGCGGGCCGCGCCGGTGACGATCGCGACCTTGCCCTGGTGGGGCGGCGTGGCGCCGGCGCCCTTGGCGAGCTTGGCCTGCTCGAGGCTCCAGTACTCCAGGTCGAAGATGTCACGGGGCGGGAGGGCCTGCCAGCCGCCGAGGGCCTCGCCGGTCTGGACCGCGCGCCGGGTGTGGCGGGCGATGTCGGCGATGATCGCGCACTCCTTGGCGGAGTCGCCGAAGGCGATCGTGCCGCGCCCTTTCCAGACGGCGGCGCGGGGGGCCGGGTCGAGCATGGTGTGCCCGGGCGAGGCGTGGGCCCGGAAGTAGGCCCGGTAGTCGTCGGCGAAGGCGTCGACGGCGGGGGCGCCCTCGCCGGGCTCGGCGGGGATGATCGCCGGCGTGCGCTTGGTGCGGATCACATGGTCGGGGGTAATGGGACCCCGCGAGGCGATGGCCTCGATGTCGGCGCGCGAGGCGTATCCCGCGCCGTCGGGCGAGGCGTCGAGCATCGCGATCTGCGGGCGACCGCGGACCCGCGAGACCGCGCGGCGGACGGCGGCGAGCCGGAGCGGTTCGGGCCGGCTGTCGGCCCGGGGGAGCGGGCCGGGCGCACGCTCGGCGATGTAACGGTCGGCGCGGTCCACCAGCCCGATCATATTCTCGTAAGAGGTCCTCGCGTCGTCGGCGAACGTGAAGACCCCGTGGTGGTGCAGGATGATGCCGGCGCACTCCGAGAGGTCCAGGCCCCGGATCGCGTCGGCGACCTGCTTGCTCAGGATGAACCCCGGCATGATGTAGGGCAGGATGAGGCAGTCCGGGTAGAGGTCGGCGAGCAGCCGCTCGCCGCGCGGGTTGTTGGAGAGCGTGACGACCGAGTCGGCGTGGGTGTGGTCAACGAACGCGCCGGGGATGATCGCGTGGAGGATGGCCTCGACGGAAGGTGACGGTGCCCCGGGGTCGAGGAGGAAGGATCGCAGCAGGCGGGCCATGTCGAGGTCGGTGAGGGTGTCGAGCGTGGCGAGGCGCCGGGTGGGTTCGAGGCGCAGCGGGGCGAAGCCGGGCTTCTCGATAGTCTTGAGGTCCCAGCCGGAGCCCTTGATATGGAGGACCCCGACGGGGTCGCCGAAGAAGTCGGTCTCGCGGGTCTTGACGGAGGTGTTGCCGCCGCCGTGCATGACGAGGTCCTCGTCGGCGCCAAGCAGGCGCGAGGTATAGACCCGCATGGCGAGGGGGTCGCCCGCGAACTGCTTGGCCTCGGCTTCGTTCCAGCGGCTCTTCACGCGTGCGTTCCTCGTTCAGGGTGATTCGATCATGCCGATGAGCGTGCGGACCGCGGCCCCGACGAACCCGGGGTCCTCGGCGCCGGCGTCGAGCTCGCGGAGGTCCACGCCGGGGGGCATGGTAGAGCGGAGAGCTTCGAAGAAGACCCGGTCGCTCTCGGGGTTCTCGAGGGGCCCGCCCTTGACCGAGTAGCGGCTCACGCCCCGGAGCGGGATCAGGAACACGGTCTTGCCCGTGCTCGACGCGAGCCGCTTGGTGATCTCGTGGGCGACCCGGGTCAGCTCCCCGTCGTTGAGGCGAGGGGCGAAGACGATCGGGCTGTGGAAGACATGCAGGTGGTCCTTGTACGCCTCCGGCACCTCGTTGGGTTTGCGGAGGAGCAGGCCGATGTGCTCGGCCCCGCCCGGGCAGATCACCTGCGGGATGCCCAGCGGCCCGGCGACGGTCAGCCGTGTCTCGTCCGCGGCCCGCAGCCCCTGAAACACCCAGTCGGCGATCTCACCCATGGCGTAGTCGAACACGCCGGTGATGAGCCCCTCGCGCATCATCTGCTCCATGGCCAGGCCCCCGGCCCCGATGGCGTGGAAGGTGATGACCTCGTACCCGGCCTCATGGAAGAGCTTGATCGCCTGCATGGCGCCCTGCGTCAGCACGCCGAGGTTGGTCATGGCGATCGTGCCCTTGCTGCCCTTGCCCGGCAGGTGGCTCCACTCGTTCTGCGCCATGCCCAGCGCCGCCCCCGCCGCGTTGGCGAGCATCTTGCGCATGAACGGGTTGAGCCCCAGGATGTCGGCGACGGCGAACATCATGGTGATGTCCTTGATGCCGACGAAGGGGGCGGTGTCGCCCGAGGCGGAGGTCGAGAGGATGACCTTCGGCAGGCCGTAGGGCAGCGCCCGCATGATCTCGGCGCACAGGCTCGTGCCCTGCGTGCCCCCGAGGCCGAGGACGGCGTGGACCTCGCCCCCGGCGACGCGTTCGAGGAGGATCTTGCGGGCGCCCGCGGCGATCGCCGGGGTGGCATCCGCACGCGTCCCCGCGCCCCGGAGCTTCTCGATGGTGCTGCCGCCCGCCAGGGCGATCTGGGCGTTGGTGATGTCCGCGGGGATCGCGGGCTCGCCGACCACGCCGAGATCGAGCAGCAGCGCCCGCCCCCCCGATCGGTTGATCTCGTCCCGCAGAAAGGCGGCCTCATCCCCCTTCGTGTCGAGCGTGGCGAGGATGGCGACGGTCTTCATGGGGGGGCTCCGGGGCGGTCGGCCGGGTCGATGGCCGGGGTCAATCGGCGAAGCGAAGCGCCGCGAACTCCGCGGCGGCCGCGGAGACGGCCCGCTCGATCGGCAGCCGCTCGGTCGAGGAGCCGGTCCAGAACCCGTGGCCGCTGGTGTGGTCGAGCATGTACTTGGCGTCGGCGGGGTTCTCCATCGCGCTCCCGTGGCCGACGAGGATAACGCCCGGGTCGATCCCGCGGAGGGCCTCGTACACCTCCTCGGTCTTCGCGGCGGTCTCCTGGATGGTCTCGCCCTTGTCGTAGCCGGTGAGGCCGCCCTTGGTCGTGCCCGCGTGGTAGCAGAAGATGTGCGGCCGCGCCCCCTCGACGATCTCGACCGCGTCCTCGGGCGTGAACGCCAGCCCGATCGTGACCATGCCCATCTCGTCGCGGGCGAGCCGGAGCATGTCGATCTCGTTCTGCAGCGTGATGCCCGCGCTCTTGATCACCCGAAAGATCTCGCTGTCGTGATCGACATAGCTGACCGAGGGGCCGATGTTGCTGACCGAGTTGACGCCCATGCGCTTGCAGTCGTCGAGGACCATGCGCATGTCCTTGAGCGGGTCGTTGGCGTTGAGGCAGGCGCACACGAAGGCGTCGCCCCGGAGCGCGGGCATGATGTCCTCGCGGGTGTAGTCGAGCGTCTGGCGGTTGGAGTCGAGGATGGGCCACATCATGGCCATGGTGCCCATGCCGTTGGCCCGAAGCCGGGCGCCGGAGAAGGTGTTGATGCAATCCACGCCCGCGCCCTCGAGCAGCCGGGCCACCAGGCCGCTCCCGGCGCTGGCGATCATGATCGGCAGGCGCTGGTCGACCTTGCGCCGGAGTCGGGCGAGGATCTGCTCGGTGCTGACGCGCTTGGTGATCACGGGTGCTCCTCCGGGGCCGGCCGAGCACCACGATACCCGGTCCGCGTCCGGGGCGCGGGGTGCGAGGCGGTGCGAACGGGCGCCCGGGACCGATGGCGAGCGCCCCCGGCGTCGGGGGCTCAGGCGATCTGCTCCGGCCGATCCCAGAAGATGTAGTCGGTGTCCACGGGCGTGCCGCCGAGGTCGGCGACGAGGGTGGCGATCTGGCCCCGGTGGTACCAGGCGTGGCCGAAGACCTGGATGAGGAGCTTCTCGACCGGCCAGCGCCAGGCGCGCCCGTCGGGGAGGGACCATTCGAGGAAGCGGGCGAGTTCGGTTTCGTCGATGGTGGCGAGGTAGGCGGTCCAGGCCTGCTCGACCCTGGCCAACTGGGCGCGGACGCCGCCGAGGGTGTCCGAGCCGTCGAAGCGGTCGCGGGCGGGCGGGTGGCTGTCGATCTTGCCCAGCCGGTAGAGCCACATCCATCGGGCGATGGTCATGTGGGCGAGCTTGGCGAGGGCGCGGGGGTAGTCGGGGTCGGCGCGCCGGTCGGCGGGGACCGACTCGAGCATGGCGATGGTCTTGGCGTTGCAGTCTCGCTCGTAGTCGTACCAGTCGCGGAAGCGGTCGGGCATGGATTGGGGCATGATGGTGTTCCTGCAGGTCGAGCGTGGTGGGAGGGGCGGCACTGGTCAACCTCTCAAAGCCGAGGTTGACCTGTGGCACTCAACGCCGTGAACTTCGGACGCCAAGCCAGTATTCATCGCGGGTCGCCATCCGACCCCCTCTCCCGCGCCCCGCGGGAGAGGGTTGGGGAGAGGGCTCTTCCCCTCTTTCTGCTTCAACGCTCGACCATGCCGGTGCCAAAGACGCACCGAGAACGCTGGAAGTTCACGGCGTTGAGCGGCGCTTTAACCAAGCCAGTCCTCCGCCTTCAGCCGCTCGGGCACATAGGTCTCGGTCACATAGCTGATGTCCTTGGTGATCAGCGACTCGACCTCCATCTTGAAGCCGTTCGCGAGCATCTTGTTGATCTCACGCTGCCACTGGCGGTTGTCCTTGAACCAGGGATACTCCTGGATCTGCTTGGCGCGGGCGATGTCGCGGTCGTTGAGCGTGATCTGGACATCGTCGGAGAGCTCACACTGCTCGTAGTCCTTGGCGCGGATGCCGAGGAACTTGGCCTCGGGGATCGCCAGCCGCTCGCTCTCGAACGCGAGGCTGATCGAGCCCTGCTTGATGACGCTGTAGATGTAGTGCCCCCAGGGGTCGCAGTCGAGCAGGCAGACGACCGGCAGGCCGTGCTCCTTGTGCAGCCGGTGGAGCATGCGGCGCACGCCCCGCGTCGGCTGGCCCGAGCCCTCGGTCAGGATGCAGTTGTGCGTCTCCCAGAACCGGTCCTCGTTGAAGCGCTGCCAGACCGTGTCCTTCTCGACATGCAGGATGAAGTCGGCGCCCACATCCTTAAACTGGATGACCTCGGGCTCGCAGATCGAGGGGATGGCGTACCCGCCCGAACCCATCCGCCGGCAGTTGATCTCGTCGCCCGAGTCGATGACGGTGATGTTGCCGACCATGGTGCCGCGCTTCTTGGCGAAGACATGGAGCTCCTCCCGCAGCGCCCCGAGCGTCACCTCGAGGTCCTCGAGCACCTTGTCGCTCTCGGTCTGGTCGTCGAAGGTCTTCTCCTTGGTGCCCTGGATGGTGTGGAGGCCTTTGTAGAACATGCCGCGGAGGCTGGAGGTCTTGCCCTCGGCGATCAGGGCTTGGATGCCCTGGCCGTGCAGAAGGGTCTGCATGAAGTTGCGGGCCTGGCCGAGGTTGAACAGCTCGCGGCTGCTGACGGCGGGGCCCATCTGGAGGATGCCGCGGGATTTGTTCCAGCGCGTGTTGGACGCGGCCCGCGTGGGGACATCAAACTTGGGCTCGCGCCCGGAGAGGGCGGACTTCACGACGGCGTCGGCGAGGGTCTGGAGGCTCGCCGCGGTCTTGGTGTCGCGGTGAGCCCAGGGGGACTCCCGCTTCGCGGGGGTGGGTGGGGAGGCGGCCTTGGTCGCGGTCTTCTTGCCGGTGGTCTTCTTGGCCATGGCGGGTCTCGTTGGCTTCTCACCCCGGAGGGGTGAGCTTCAGTAGCCGGGGGTGAGAGACGCGCAGCGTCGGGCACCCCCGGACAGTGTCAGAATCTGCGATCGGCACCCCGGCGGGGTGCTCTTGGTGGTGCGTGCGGCAAGAGGACCCCTCCGGGATCCGTGAATTGTGGCGGCGTCGATCCGGGCGTGTCGCCGCTGCGCGGGCTCCACACCCGGCTACTCAAGAGCACCCCTTCGGGGTGCGGCGTCCAATGCGCGGCGCCGGGCGTGATGTGCAGGCTGCTCATCACGCGACCTCGAAAAGCGTGCCGTCCGCGCCCAGACGCATGCGGGGCTTGGGCTGCTTGGTGGGTTCGGTGGGCGTTGTCGGGGCGCTTGACTTCTTCTTGCCTGGAGTCTTCTTGCCGGGCGTCGCGGCGGGCGATTGCTTCGGTGCGGCCGCCGCGCGGGGGCGTTTGGACTTCTTGGCGGGCGTTGTGGGCTCGTCGGCGGATGGCTTGGCCTTGGCCGGCGCGTCGCCGCCGGCGGGCGGGGGCGGGCCCCCGTTGGGATCCACGATGATCACCCCGTCGTCATCATCCAGCCGCCCGTTGCCGTCCGCGAACGCGATGATCTTCCCGTCCTCATCGAGCACCGCGTCGGCGATCTCGGTCCGCCGCTTGGCCTGCTTGAGGAGGGCGTCGTACACCTGCGCCGCCTGCGTCCCCGTCAGCGCCTCGCAGCTCTTGGCGATCTCGCCGATATAGCGCTCGAAGACATCCCGCTTCTCGCTCTCGCGCTTCATGCGCTGACGCCGCCGCACATACGACCCGAGCTTGCGCCCGCACTCCTGCAGCGCCAGCTTCATCTCCTTGCGGATCTCGTCGTAGTCCGCGATCGCCTCCTTGCTCTCGCTCGTGAACGGCACCCACACGCTCGCCATGTGGATCATCACGACGAGCGGGCCGACCGGCGCCGAGCCCCGCGGCTGGCTCAGCCCGTAGTTCTTCCAAGCCGTCTCCGTCACGCTCTTGAACGCGCTGCACGCCGACTGCTGGTACAGCAGCGGCACGCGGTTGGCAAACCGGATCACCCGCGCCGGCTGGTCCCCCGCCAGCTCCCCCCCGAACGCGATCGCCGCCTCGATCTGGAACGGGTTCCCCCGGTACACCGCCGGGTCGCGCGTGCTCGCGGCGTAGAACTCCGCTTTCACGCCCTTGAGCATCCCCGCCAGCATCGTCCGCACGCCCATCGGCGCCAGACAGTCGGTCGGCGGGCTGCGCAGCTTGGCGTCCTGCAGGGCCCGGTACAGCCGCTCCGCCGCCGCGTGGTCCACCGTCGAGACATAGGTCCCCCCCGTCAGCGTCTTGGCCTTGCTGCTCGCGCTCTTGGTCACCTCCGCCACGACCGCCGGCGGCACGCGGCAGAACTCGTTCTTGAAAAACCCCGTGAGCTGCTTCTCCTCGGTGTTCTTCAGCATCTGCAGGAAACGCCCCAGCTCCACGCCGTAGGGGTGCGGCCTGATCTCCTCGGTCTCCGGCGGCAGCTCGGCCACGGCGCGGGGATACACGATGCGGTCCGCGTGCTCGGTGGTGCGGACCACAGCGGGGCGTTCGCTTCTTTCCGCCGAGAGCGCCGGGGACGCCGAGGCTGAAGCGGTGGAGTCCGAGCCGAAGACGCCCTGGTCTCCCTCGGCGCTCTCGGCGTCCTCGGCGGTGAACGCCTTATCCGGCGGGATGAACACGATCTCCGCGTGCGGGTTCGCGATCGCCGTCTGCTCGAGGTACGCCTCGACCGAGGTCTTCCCCCGCACATACCGGCCCTCAAGCTCGATCGCCACCCGCGTCCCCGTGCCGGAACTCGTCGCCGGGAACTCGTCGGTTTCCACATCCACCGTCACCTCCGGCTTGTTCTTGGAGGTGTCCATCGCCAGCTCGATGTGGTGCGCCGGCTTCCCCTTGTGCGGCTTGGAGTGGATCACCATCGGCTTGCCCGTGGTCATCAGCCCGTACATCCCCGCCGCCGAGATCCCGATCCCCTGCTGCCCCCGGCTCATCTTCAGCCGGTGAAACTTCGACCCATACAGCAAACGCCCGAAAATGTTCTCGATCTGCTTGCGGACGATCCCCGGCCCGTTGTCGGTGATGGTGATCCGGTAGCGCCCGGGCTTGGTGGGGCTCGGCGGCGCCACCAGCTCCTCTATGCGGACTTCAATATCCGGAAGAATCCCCGCCTCCTCGCACGCGTCCAGCGAGTTGTCCACGGCCTCCTTGATCGTGGTCAGGAGGGCCTTGCGAGGGTTGTCGAACCCCAGGAGGTGCCGGTTCTTGGCGAAGAACTCCGAGACCGAGATATCGCGCTGCTTCAGCGCCATCGTCTCGGCCGTCGCCCGGGCGCGTACCGGCCCGGCAGAGGTCGGGGATGAGCTTGGGCGTCGTTTCCGTCGTGGCGCGTCTGTCATGTCCACCCTCCGTGGTGGCTATTGCTGTGGGTTTCGGGACAGGATAGCGACGATCGGGGCCCAGGGCGGGCTTGGCGGCGGAGAGCCCTTCGGGTAGACTCCGCCCCGGGAGACGCCACAGGAGCTTCACGATGACGATGGTTGTGCGCGCTGGTGTGTTCGGGGCATTGGCTGCGGCCGGCGCCGCGTTCGGGCAGAACGACGCGGGCTCCTGGAACCGGGACTTCGGCAAACTCTCGGATCCGTCGCCGCCCTTCCGCGGGCCGGGGATCGTCGGGACGGCGCTGGGGCCGGGCGGCTCGGCGTCCCGGGGGTTCGATTCCGGGGGCACCACGCTCCTCAGCTGGCTCTCGCTGACCGATTTCGCGCCCGACATGAGCTCGGGCAACGACTGCTGGGGGTACACATCGCCCACCGGCCGTGAGATCGCCATCATGGGGATGGACAAGGGGTTCGGCTTCGTCGACATCTCCGACCCGGTGAACCCCCAGATCCTCGCCGTGGTGCGGGGTGAGACGAGCACATGGCGGGATGTCAAGGTCGTCGGGCACTACGCCTACGGCGTCAACGAGAGCGGGAACGGCATCCAGGTGATGGACCTGTCGCAGGTGGACCAGGGCGTCGTGACATTCGTCAAGGACAAACGCCAGCAGGGGCACAGCACGACCCACAACATCGCCGCCAACCCGGACTCGGGGTACCTCTACCTGTGCGGCGCGAACATCGCCAACGGCGGGCTCGTGGCGGTGAGCACCGCCAACCCCACCGAGCCGACGATCGTGGGGGCCTGGACCGGCCACTATGTGCACGACGCCCAGATCGTGACATACACCAGCGGGCCCTACTCCGGCAGGGAGCTCGCCTTCTGCTGCAACGGGTCCAAGGTGCGCGTCCTGGATGTGACGAACAAGTCCAACATGTACCAGATCTCGCAGATCACCTACTCCGGGGCGAGGTACTGCCACCAGGGCTGGCTCAGCGCCGACCGCAGGTACTTCTATGTGGACGACGAGATGGACGAGGTCAAGGGCAGGGACCAGACGACTACCCACATCTTCGATGTCTCCGACCCCGCGAACCCCATGTATGTCGGGTGGGGAACCAGCGGGCTCCCCGCGAGCGATCACAACCTCTACTGGCACCAGCAGCGACTCTACCAGGCGAACTACAACTCCGGCCTGCAGGTCCTCGACGCGTCGGACCCGACCAACCTCGTCCGCGTCGGCTGGTTCGATACACGCCCGGAAACGAACAAGGCCGGGTTCGGCGGGAGCTGGAGCTGCTTCCCGTTCTTTGACAGCGGGAGCGTCCTCATAAGCGACATGGCCAGAGGGCTCTTCGTCGTCAAGCTCGGCGAGCCATGCGCGGCAGACTTCAACGCCGACGGGGATGTCAACACCCTCGATGTCGCCGCCTTCCTGAACGCCTGGGCCGCCGATGACGAGGGCGCCGACCTCAACGGCGACGGCGAGGTCAACACCCTCGATGTCACCGTCTTCCTGAACGCCTGGACCGCCGGCTGCTGACCGTGCGGCCGGCCCGGCGTGACACCGCGAGTACCATCCCAGGCGGGGCGGCGGGCGGTATGGTCTAGGCATGGACGACCGGGCCGTGAGCGCCGGGATGGGTGCCGGGATGGGTGCCGTGGTAGTGCCGGAGGACTACCTCTGCCCGCGATGCGGCTACCCCTCCGGCCGGTCCGGGTCCCTCGTCTGCCCTGAGTGCGGGGAGGTAGCCACCGCGAAGCAGATCACAGCCCATCGGGGTAGAAGGGAGATCGTCGCCCGGTGGGATTGGGAGCCCATGTGGGTGGAGTGGTGGGCCGTGAGCGTTCTGGTCTACGCGATCGGAGCCGCGGTCGTTGCGAAGAGCGTTCTGGTGGGCTTCGCCGCGCTGCTCGCGCTGTGCCTCGGCGTCGTGACGAGCGTCTGGATCGGCTCGCTGGGGCGGGGCCGCTGCGACCCTGACCGGCGCGACTACCTGCGGGTCGTCTGGCAGCGGCTGCTCTGGATCCTCCACCTGCCATGGCTCGTCGCCCCCGTGTTTGTGACCGTCGCGCTCATCGTGGGGCTGGTCGACCGCTGGGCCGCGGACCCCAGCGGCGAGGCCTACTCCCAGGTGGTCCTCGCCGGGTTTTTCTGCTGGTGCATCCTCAGCGTCGGGTCGTACCTCGCGTGGTGGCTCAAACGCCTGCAGTGGATCCGGATCGGCGGCTACCGGCGCCTGGGGTGGGCCGACGCCTGGGCCGCCCTCGCCGGGCTCGTCGTCAGCGCCGGGGCGAGCGGGCTGGGGTTCGGCGCGGGGGTCGTGACCGCCTTCGGGATCTCGGACTGGCTGGGGCTCTCGGCCTTCCTCTGGGAGTAGTCGCCCCCCGGCGGGGCGGACTTCGCCGCATTCCGTTCGGCCTCTGAAACCACCACGCCCCGGGGAGCCTCCAAAGAGTGGCAGGCCATCGCGCCGAACCGACCGGGAGGGGCGTCCCGCCGAGCCCCCGCAACCACGCAAGGGATTGCCATGAAGTACGACTACGACCTGATCACCATCGGCCTCGGCCCCGCCGGCATGGCGGTCTCCGTCATGGGCGCCGAGATGGGCCTCAAGGTCTGCGCCATCGAACGCCGGGCCATCGGCGGCGAGTGCATGAACATCGGCTGCATCCCCTCCAAGAGCCTCCTCCGCGTCGCCAAGACCCGCCACGCCGTGACCAAATTCCCCCCCATGGGCCTGGCCGAGCAGCAGCCGCCCGAGGTCGGCGAGGTCTTCGCCAAGGTCCGCGAGTACCTCGTCCACATCGGCGACGCCAAGACCAAGCCCATGTTCAGCAAGGTCGACCTCCACCTCCGCGAGGGCGATGCCTCGTTCGTCGACCGCCACACCATCGAGGTCGCCGGCAAGCGCTACACCGCCAGGCGGGTCTTTATCGCCACCGGCACCCGCCCCGCGGCCCCGCCCATCCCCGGCCTCGACACCATCGACTACCTCACCAACGAGAACATCTTCGACTTAGACAAGGTCCCCGCCTCGCTCCTGATCCTCGGAGGCGGGGCGATCGGCTGCGAGATGGCCCAGGCCTTCAGCCGCCTCGGCTGCAAGGCCACCATCGTCCACATGGACCCGCACCTCATCCCCGTCGGCGACCCCGAGGCCGGCCAGCTCGTCGAGGCCGAGTTCAAGAAGGAAGGCATCGCCGTCTACAACGCCCGCAAGATCGCCCGCGTCGCCATGGAAGACGGCAAGGTCGCCCTCTGGACCGACAAGGACGAGAAGCTCGTCGGCGAGCGCCTGCTCGTCGCCGCCGGGCGCCGGTTCGACTTCTCCGCCCTCAAGCTCGAGAACGCCGGCATCCGCGTCGGCAAACGCGGCATCGAGGTCGACGCCCAGCTCCGCACCACCGCCCCCAACATCTACGCCGTCGGCGATTGCAACGGGCACTTCCTGCTCACCCACGCGGCCATGCACCAGGGCATGCTCGCCCTCATGAACGCCATGATGCCCTTCTTCATGCGCTTCCACTTCCAGAAGTACGCCGTGCCCTGGACCGTCTTCACCGAGCCGCAGGTCTCCTGCGTCGGGATGCGAGAGGCCGACCTCAAAGCCCGGGGCATCAAATACGAGACCATCAAGCTCCGCTACGAGGACTACGGGGCCGCGATCGCCGAGCGGGTGGATGTCGGGTTCGTCAAGGTGTACGCCTCGACCTTCGGGCGGGTCTACGGCGCGAGCATCGTCGGCGAGGGCTCCGGCGAGATGATCAACGAGTGGGCCCTGATCGTCCAGAACAAGATCCGCCTCCACAAGGTCATGTTCCTCCAGCACTCCTTCCCCACCATGGGCTTCCTCTCCAAGCGGGCCTCCGAGGTCTGGATGATGAACCGGATGAAGTCGCCCACGCTCAAGCGGATGGTCCAGCTGATGTACCGGCGCTGACGCCCCGGCAGCCCCCGCACAGCCCCCGGGCGGTCCCCGGCAAGCCGCCCCCCGGTCGTGGTATCGTGGCGCCGTGGACGAGCCGACGCAGGAACAGCCCGCAACCGGTCAGGCCGCCCCCAGCGCGGTCCCCGCGGCGCTGGCCGCCGCCCCGGTCGTCCTGTGCCCCTGCTGCAACTACGAGCTGCGCGGCCTGCGGGACGCACGATGCCCCGAGTGCGCCTGGCAGATCACCGAGGCCGATGTCCGCGATGACGCCCGGCGCCGCGTCTTCCTCGAGCTGACCCGCTGGAGCGTCTACGGCTGGGGCGCCGTCATGCTCCTCCCCGCGCTCCTCGTCACCTGGGGCGTCCTCGTCATCCCGCTCGCCGGGGGAGTCGCCGGGGCTTGGGTGGCGCCAACCGGGACGCCCCGAGGCCTCGTCCGGCGCGTGCGTCGGCGGGTGTGGCTGCTGGGGCTGCCCTGGCTGTACCTCCCCTGGCTCTGTATCGCATTCGCCGTCCCTGTGGGGGATTGGATCTACTGGAACACGAGCATGCTCGACTGGACCGACGGAGAGTTCCTCGAGTACATCCCCGAGATACTGGGTCCGGGGGGGGTCGGGGCTGGACTGCTGCTCGGCTACTTCGTCGGCACGCTCATCTGGCGCTTCAAGCTCCGGAGGCTCGCGCGGGCGGCCGGCTTAGCCCACATCCCCGGCTACGACCCCTTCCCCTGGCGCAGCGCCTCGACCCGGATGGCGGTGCTGCCGATCGGCGTAGTCCTGCTGGCCTGGACCCTGGTCGGCGCTTCCATCCAGCTCCTCGACGCGATCCTGCCCAACTGGGGGACCGGCTGGTAAAGCCCTCCCCTCGGACCCTCCCGCCCCCGGTACGCCTATCGTTTGCCCCTTCGTTCACAGCACAAACGGGCGAAGCCAGGAGCACGAGACATGGAGACCACACTGATCATCCTCAAGCCCGACGCCGTCCAGCGCGGGCTCATGGGCCGCATCATCGGCCGGTTCGAGGACAAGGGCCTGCAGATCGTCGGCTGCAAGCTGATGCAGATCAGCCAGGAACTGGCCGCCAAGCACTACGAGGCCCACAAGACCAAGGGCTTCTACCCGGGCCTGGTCAAGTTCATGACCAGCTCACCCGTGCTCGTGCTGGCCGTCCGCGGCGTGGGCGCCGTCGCCATGTCCCGCAAGATGATGGGCGCCACCTTCGGCTCCAAGGCCGAGCCGGGCACCATCCGCGGCGACTTCGGCGTCTCCAACAGCTTCAACCTCATCCACGGCTCCGACAGCCCCGAGGCCGCGGAACGCGAGATCGGCCTGTTCTTCAAGGCAGGCGAGGTGCTCAGCCCCAGCCGCGCGATCGAGGGCTGGATCTACGACATGTCCGGCGGCGCCCCCGAGTGATCGGCCCCGACCGCGCCCCGCGCAGACAAAGGGCCCGGGGGGAAACCCCACGGGCCCTTTCAGTTTCATCTTGATCGTTCCGATGCGCCGCTCAAAGCGCCGCGGCGGGGGCGGGCTTGATCTTGCCCACCACATTCGGCGCCTCGGCGACGATCTGGTCCGCGATCTCGCGACGGTGGATCTCGACATCCCGCGGGAAGTCAAACGCCACCCGCACGCGCTCGCCCTTGATCGACGCGATCCGCACCACCCCAATGGGATTCCGCGGATCGCCGATGACGATCTCCTCACCCTCTCGTCGTGTAATGACCAACATACGGCGTGCCTCCCATGCACGGATACAGCGACCCACCGGGCGCACTATAGCGGATCTGGTCGGATTGCCAAGCGGAATTCACGGAAAGCGCCAGGGAAATCCCCTGGTCCAACCCGACCGGTCAAGCCCAGAAGTTCGATGCTGAATCAGGTAATTTCACCTGGTTCAACCGACCACTTCGACCCGTTTGACCTCCGGGACATGCTGCTGCAGATTCCGCTCAATCCCCATGTGCAGGGTGATATCGCTCGAGGGGCACCCCACGCACGCACCGAGAAACCGGACATACACCGTCCCGTCCGTCCGGGCCTCGATGAACTCGATATCGCCCCCGTCGGCCTTGATCGCCGGCCGCAGCAGCTCGATCACCCGCGCGATCCGCGCGGCGACATCCTTCGCGACCAGGGGGGAGTTCGAGGGCAAGCCTGCGGCCATGCACGATGATAGCAGGAGCCGCCCCCAACGCAGGTTTCGGGGGCCCTCACGGCCCCCAGCGGGCCGATAAACTCCGGCATGAAGACTGCACGGATGCTGGCGATGGCGGCGGTCGGACTGCTCCTTCTGGGCTGCTCGGGCGGGGGCGGTGGGAGCCGGGCCGCCGACGACCCCCTCCACGCCGCACGCCGGGCCGACCTCCCCGCAGGGCAGCGGGTGGACGCCATCGCAGAGGTCAAGGACCGAGTAGCCTCGGGCCAGACCGACCGCCTCGTGGCCCGGTTCGCCATGAAGGAGATGGCCTGGGCCCTGGACACGCCGGAGATGGTCCGGGCGGCGGCCCTGGAGTCGATCCTCTGGGACGAGCAGGAGGAGGCAGATTCCCGCCAACTCGTCCGCGAGATGCTCCCGACCGAGCCCGGCCGGGGCTGCGTCGCGGTCATGGCCACCGCCGCCGCGGAGCACGCCTGGACCGAGATCACCCCGGCACTCGTGCGCAGCCTCGCCAGGCCGGTGCCGGGCGTGGCCGACCCCGAGCGGGCCGAGTACCAGGCCCTCGCGGCACTGCACCCCGGAGAGCGGCTGCCCCAGGTCGTCCTCGGGGTGTTCATGGACCCGCAGACCGAGCCGGGGCCGGCGGGGTTGCGCCTGGACATGCGGGTGCGGGAGGCCGCCTGGGACCTGGTCGGTCGCCTCGTGCCGGACCGCGCCGCCCGCGCGTCGCTCCTGGACGCGGCATCCGGCGGGGACGAGGAGGGACGCCGGATCCTCAACGATCTGCGGGTGGTCCGTGACGCCTTCGGCGTGGTGCCGGCGCGGGGCGAGGAGGTCCGATGGGCCTTGCGCCTGGTCGAGGAGCGCACCGGGCGGCTCTCGGGCTGGTGGGAGCAGGCCGCGGCGGGAACGGCCCGGCTCGGGTCCGAGGGACGCGAGGCGCTCGAACTCCGGCATGTAGAGCCCGTCCGGTGGGCGTCCATCCACCGGCCCGAGTGGCTGACCGCCGGGCGCGAGTCCCTGCTCAACGAACTCCAGACCCGGCTGGCGGGGCGCCAAGTCTACCCGCGGACCAAGGCGATCGAGGGCCTGGCGTACGCCAACGCCGAGACCCTGTCGCAGGCGCGGGACCGGATCGGGTGGGGCGACGCGCTCTCGCTGCTCGTGATCGACGAGGCCCTGGCCGACAACGCGGTCACCTCCGTGGTGTTCGCGACCGCCGAGCTCGACCACGACGACCGCGCGACCGAGCACGGGGGGATGCTCTGGTCCGACGCGGACGGATTCCACGCCCAGCACTTCCCGCCCAGGGGGACGCCGACGCCCGACGACCGGCGGTTCGTCGCTCCACGCGAGATGATCGACTTCAGCGGCGCAGCCCTGGCGCACTTCCACTTCCATGTCGCCGACTGGCGCAACCGCGACTACGCCGGCCCGAGCCCCGGCGACTTCGACTACGCCGCGAAGTTCGGCAGGGCCTGCGTCGTGTTCACGGGGATCTCGCGGGACCTGCTCGACGCCGACGCGTACCTCCCGGACGGGGTGGTCGTGGATCTGGGCGAGGTCCGGGCGCCGGCCCGATGACCCACATCCTGGTCATCGCGCTGATGGTGGTGGCCTCGGTGCGCGAGCTGGGCCCGGAGAGACTCCCGACCGCACAGTGGATCGGGGAGCATCCCTGGGGCGCCCTCGGCGCGGCCCTCGGGCCCTTCGTCGCCCTCCTCCTCCTGCAGGGCCTGGCGGCGTTCGTGTGCGTGCGCAGGATGGACCGCCGGGGCGACGCCGGGGCGATCGGGGCGTTCGAGAAGACCTCCGCCAGGGTCCGGATGGCCACGCTGCCCGTGCACGCCTCCGCCGTACTCCTCTTCGGATGGCTCGACGCCGTCCGCGCGGTCGTCGGCGACATCGTGCTTATCGATGAGCTGGTCGCGGCCCTTCCCGCCGCGGCGGTGCTGCTCGCGAGCTGGGCCGCCGCCGAGCCCGTCGAGCGAAGGGTCCGCGAGGCCCTGCTCATCCGACGCCTCGACGAGGGGCTCTCCATCCCCCCCATGCCCCGGGCCTGGGTCTGGTGGTGGGGGACCGTCAAGCAGCAACTGCTCTTCGCGGCGATCCCGGTGCTGCTCATCCTGGGCTGGTCCGAGGCGGTGGGTGTGGTGCGCGACGGGCTGTGGGAAGAGATGCTCACCCGCGGGCCGTGGGAGGGCCACCCGCCGGCGTGGGCCGGCCACGCCCCGTCGTGGCTGCTCGAGCGGAACCTGCTGGCCTACGGCTCGGCGGGGCTGCAGCTCGGGGGCGTGGTGGTGCTGCTGGCGATGCTCCCGATCGCCCTGCGCTATCTCTGGGACACGACCCCGCTGGGGCCGGGGCCGGCGCGCGACGCGTTGCTCGGGCTGTGCGCCCGCTACGCCGTGCGCGTCCGGGGCATCCTCGTCTGGCGGACCCACGGCGCAATGGTCAACGGCGCCGTGGTCGGCTTCCTCCCGCGCCTCCGCTACATCGTGCTGACCGACACCCTGCTCGAGTCGTTGCCCTTCGAGCAGGTCGAGGCGGTGGCGGCGCACGAGGTCGCGCATGTCCGGCATCGGCACATCCCCTGGCTGGCGGGCTCGATGGTCGCGTCGGGCGTGTTCCTCGGCTCGGCCCTGTCGGTCCTGATGAGAGCGGCGGGGATGGGGCCCGTGACCGAGGGCTGGGCCCCGGTCGGCCTGCTGGTCGTGGTCTTCGTCGCCAGCCTCCTGCTTTTCGGGTGGGCCAGCCGCCGCTTCGAATGGCAGGCGGATGTGTTCGCCGCCCAGCACCTCAGCGCGCACGACGGCGCCGGGCAGGTCAGCGAGCGCGGCGCCGCCGCCATGTCCGGCGCGCTCCGCGCGGTCGCGATGATCAACGGCTTCCCGCCCGAGCGGTTCACCTTCCGCCACGGCTCCATCGACGGCCGGCGGGCAAAGCTGCGCCAGGCCGTCGGGGAGCCGATCGGTAAGGGGCGGGCCGACCGCGCCGCCCGGATGGTCAAGCTCGTCGCGCTCGTCATGGCGGTCGCGGGCCTCGGCCTGGCCGTGGCGGAGACCATGGCCGAACCCCAAGACGCCACCGCCATGGCCCCCGCCGCATCGCCCCGCCGCCACGCCGAACCATCCCCGGGCGGAGCGGGCCGGGCGCCCGCGCTAGGGTTCTCCCATGGCTGAACTCAGGACCGACGGGCTGAACGCCGCCGAGCAGCGGGTGTGCGCGTTGATCGAGCGCCGGGCCGGGGCCCTCCTCGACGACCTGCGCCTGCATGTCGGAACCCCGACCGGCGGACGCAACACCCCCGCCCTCGACGAGACCCGGGGCCGGTTCGTCCGGCGCCTCGAAGCCCTCGGCGCCCGGGCCGAGCTGGTCCCCGGCGACCCCTCGCCGGACTGGCTCTACGGGCGGGACCCCGCCGCCCCCGTGCCCCCGACCGCGATATCCCGACGCCTCCGCCCCGGCATGCCCCGCGTCCTCCTCGCCGGCCACCTCGACACGGTCCACGACCCGAACGGGGACTTCAAAGAGCTCACCCTCTCCCCCGGCGGCAAGACCGCCACCGGGCCGGGCTGCGTCGACATGAAGGGCGGCCTGGTCATCGCCGTCGCCGCTCTCGAGTGCCTTGAAGAAGCCGGCATCGACTGCGCATGGTCGTTCCTCATGAACAGCGACGAGGAGACGGGGTCCTACCACTCCGACGCGGCCCTGACCTCCGCCGCGCGGACCCACGACCTGGGCCTGGCCATCGAGCCGGCCCTCCCCGGCGGGGAGCTCGCCGTCGAGCGCATGGGCAGCGGGCAGTTCCGCGTCCGCGTCCACGGCAGGGCCGCCCATGTCGGGCGGGACTTCGCCTCGGGCGTCTCCGCTGTGACCGCCCTCGCCTCGCTGCTGGGCGATCTCGCCGACGCCCCCGACCCCTCCCGAGGCCTCATCCTGAGCGTCGGGCCCCTGCAAGGGGGCAAGGCGACCAATGTCGTCCCCGACCTCGCCTCGGCGTGGGGCAATGTGCGGTTCGCCGACGAGCCAGGGGCCCAGGAGCTCGCCGCCCGCCTGGACCGCCTCCAAACCACCCCCGACGCCCTCCCGCGCGTCGAGGTGGTCTGGGACTTCAACCGGCCAGCCAAGCCCATGACGCCCGGGACCGAGCGCCTGGCCCGTCTGGCCAGGGCGGCGGCCGAGAGCCTCGGCCAGAATCTCCCCTTCGCGAGGACCGGCGGCGTGTGCGACGGAAACCAGCTCCAGGCCGCCGGGCTCCCGACCATCGATACGCTCGGCGTTCGGGGGGGCGGCCTTCATACGCCCGAGGAATGGATCGATGTATCCAGCCTGGTGGAGCGATGCCAGCTCCTCGCGGTCCTGCTCGCGAGGATTGCGGGCGGCGCGTGGTCGAGCGACCGATAATTGGTGCGGGTCGGAACGGTCCCCGCTGACCAGAAGGGTGTGTGTATGACGCAGACAACGACCAGCGTGCTCGGCGAGATGATCGACCAGGAGACCACCGGCGGCCGGTTCATGGGCTCCGGGGAGCTCGACACGGGGCTCAGGCTCATCGTGGAGTCGCTCCGCGCGCACGCCGCCGAGATCACCAAGGTCCGCCCCCCCAAGCCCGAGCTGGCCGAGGAGTACGCCAGGCTCATGGCCCGGGCCGGCGAGGCCCGGGGCCGCGCCCTGCTCTACCCCTACATCGGGTCGGGCCTGGGCAACGGGGCGCTCGTCGAGCTGGCCGACGGCTCGGTGAAGTGGGACATGATCTGCGGCATCGGCGTGCACTTCTTCGGGCACTCCGACCCGGCCCTGATCCGGGAGACCGTGCTGGGCTCCGTGTCCGACACCGTGATGCACGGCAACCTGCAGTCGGGGTTCGAGCCCTACGAGCTCTCGGAGCTGCTCCTGGCCGAGGCCGCGAAGGGCTCGCGCCTCAGGCACTGCTTCGTCGCCGCGGCAGGGGCCCTCGTCAACGAGAACGCGCTCAAGCTCTGCTACCAGAAGAGCGGGGGGGCCCCGCGGGTCCTGGCCTTCAAGGACTGCTTCATGGGCCGGACTGTCACCATGTCCCAGATCGGCGACGCCGCGGGGAACCGGATCGGGATCCCGCTCTCGACGCTGGTGGACTACATGCCGTTCTACGACGCCGCCGCCGCCGCACGAATGGGCAAGGAACGCCACATCCGGATGATCGCCGACCACCTGCGCGGCTACATCGAGCGCTACCCCAAGCAGCACGCGTGCTTCGTGTTCGAGCTGGTGCAGGGCGAGGGCGGGTTCAACACCGCCCCGCGCGAGTTCTTCGTCGAGCTGATGACCATCTGCAAGGAGCACGGCATCGCCGTGTGGGACGACGAGATCCAGGCCTTCGGGCGGACGACCTCGATGTTCGCCTACGACGGGCTGGGGCTCGGCGAGTTCGTCGATGTCGTCACCGTCGGCAAGATGACCCAGGCCTGCGCGACGCTTTTCACCGAGGCGTACAACCCCGGCCCCGGCCTGCTCAGCGCGACCTTCACCGGAAGCGGCGCCGCCTGCAGGGCGGGCTGCCACATCCTCCGCAGGCTCGCCGACGGCGGGTACTACGGCGAGGGCGGCAAAATCGCCCAGCACGCCGCGGCCTTCAAGGCCCAGGTCGAGGCCCTCGTCGCCCGGCGCCCCGCCTGGTTCCCCGCCGTCGGCGCGGGCACGCTCGCCGACGCGCCCCGCGACCTCTGCGGCGGCTGGGGCGGCATGATGCGGTTCACCCCCTTCGGCGGCGCCAAGGACCGGATCACCCGCGCCCTCAAGGCCTGCCTTGAGGAGGGCGTGATCCTCTTCTCCTGCGGCCACGGGCCCTACCACATCCGCCTCCTCCCGCCCCTCGGCGTGATGAAGCTGGAAGACTGGCCCCGGGTCTTCGAGTGTGTCGAGCGCGGCCTGGCGAGGGTCGCGGACTGAGCGTCGGGCGGGTAGCCTGAACGCCGCCAACCGCGGCGTGAGGAGGCGTTGTGTTCGTCATTCGCAGGGCAAAGCTCGAGGACATGGGCACGCTGCTCAAGCTCGCGCGCACCGTCCACTTCATCAACCTCCCCGCCGACAGCGACGCCATCGGCGCGAAAGTCGCCGTGAGCAGGGCCAGCTTCCAGCGGGCGGCGTCCCGCACCGAGCGCAAAAAAGACCTCAAGCCCGAGAGGAAAGGCCGCGACGCCCGCGTCCAGGGCCTCACCGCCGGCCTCGCCGAGACCGACCAGTTCATGTTCGTGCTGGAGGACACGCAGAGCGGCTCGGTGCTCGGCACCTCCCAGCTCATCGCCCACATGGGCGGCCCGGGCAACCCCAACTTCGGCTTCAAGCTCGAGAAGCGACACTTCTTCGCCGGCGACATCAAGACCGGGACCTCCCACATCGTCGCCAGGCTCTACAAAGACGAGAGCGGGCCAACCGAGATCGGCGGGCTCATCCTCCAGTCCGCCTCGCGCGGGGCCAACCTCGGCCGATTCCTCAGCTGGGTCCGGTTCCACTTCATCGGCATGCGCCGCGAGATGTTCGCCGACCGCGTCCTCGCCGAGATGATGGCACCCGTCACCGACGACGGGCGAAGCCTCTTCTGGGAGTACCTCGGCCGCCGGTTCATCCCCCTCAGCTACACAGAGGCCGACACCCAGTGCGGACGCTCCCGCGAGTTCATCGCCGCACTCCTGCCCCACGAGGACATCTACCTCTCGCTCCTGCCCCCCGCCGCACGCGATGTCGTCGGCGTCGTCCACAAGGAGACCGTCCCCGCCCGACGCATCCTCGAGCAGCTCGGGTTCGCGTTCCGGGACTTCGTCGACCCCTTCGACGCCGGGCCCCAACTGGAAGCCCCGACCGACGACATCCCGCTGGTGGGCATGACCCGGCCCCGCCTCATGGGCGACCCAGCCGAGGCCGGCGCGTGCGACCGCACCGGCATGGTCAGCATGCTCCACAAGGACGGGGAGTTCTTCGCGGTCTGGGGGCCCATGCGCCTGAGCGAGGACGGGCGCGTCTCGATCCCCGCCGACGCCATGGCGGCCCTCGCCGTACGCCCCGGCGATGAAGTCGGCATCACCGACATGACCGATGGCATCCCGCCCGTCGAGCACCACGCCGGTGTCTTCGCGGGCCCTGAACCGAAGCGGGTGGACTGATGCGTAGCGCGCTGCAGCGGGGGCCCGCCGACCTGATCGGCGGGCGGTGGGTCGAGCTCCCGGGCGACCGGATCAAGTCCGTCAACCCCGCAAGACCCGCCGAGATCATCTGGCAGGCCTCGTCCCGCCTGGAGCATGTCGACCAAGCCGTGCAGGCCGCCAGAGACGCCCAGGCACCCTGGGCCCGCTGGGGGCGAGAGCGACGCTTCGCCGTCCTCCGACGCTACGCCGAGATCTGCCGAGCCCGCCAGGCCGACATGGCCTCACTCATCGCCGACGAGACCGGCAAGGTAATGTGGGACGCGACCGGCGAGGCCGCGGCACTCGCCGCCAAAGTTGACATCACGCTCGACACAACCGAGCACGGCGCCCTCCGGCGCGTCACCGACTTCGAGATCCCCCTCGCCGACTCCCGCGTCGGACGAACCTGGTTCCGGCCCCACGGCGTGATGGTCGTCATCGCCCCCTACAACTTCCCCGCCCACCTCGCCAACGGCCACATCGTGCCCGCACTGGCCATGGGCAACACCGTCGTCCTCAAGCCCAGCAACAAGTCCGCGGCCGTCGGCCAGCTCATGGCCGAGTTCCACGACCAGGCACTCACCGAGGCCGGCGCCCCCCCCGGCGTGCTCAACCTCGTCCAGGGCACCACCGATGTCGCCAAGGCCCTGATGAACCACACGCAGATCGACGGCATCCTCTTCACCGGCTCCTGGCCCGTGGGCCGACGAATCCTCGAGGCCAACCTCGACTACCCCGGCCGGATCATCGCCCTCGAGCTCGGCGGAAACAACCCCGCCCTCGTCCTGCCCGACTGCGACCTCCGCCAGGCCGTCATCGAGTGCGCCCGCTCGGCGTTCGTCACCACCGGCCAGCGCTGCACCTGCACCCGGCGCATCGTCGTGCACCGCGACATCGCCGACCGATTCATCCCCGCGCTCTGCAAGGTCGCCTCCAACCTCATCGTCGGCGACCCCAGGGCACAGCACCCCGTCTTCATGGGCCCCATCATCTCCGACGAGGCCCGGCGCGATGTGCTGGAAGCCCAGCGGGCCTTCGCCGCCGCCGGCGCCGAGGTCCTCGTCGAGAGCACCCCGCTGGACTCCCCCGGCAACGGCTACTTCCTCTCCCCCGGCGTCATCCGCGTCGACCGCTTCACGCCCGAGTCCGAAGGCCCCGCCGGCTGCGACTGCGAGGTCTTCGGGCCCCTCGTCCGCGTCAGCGTGGCCGACAGCCTCGACGACGCGATCACCCAGGCCAACGCCACCCAGTTCGGCCTCGCCGCCTCGATCTTCACCCGCGACCGCGCCGCCGCCGACCGCTTCCTCGACGAGGCCAAGGCCGGCTGCGTCAATCTCAACACCGGCACCGCCGGGGCCAGCAGCAAGCTCCCGTTCGGCGGCCTGGGCCACTCCGGCAACCACCGCCCCGCCGGCTCGTTCAGCCTGGACTACTGCGCGTACCCGGTCGCCGGCATGCTCGAATCAGGCGACGCCGCGCCGCTGCCCGCGGGGATGCGGGTCGAGGACGGGTGGATCCGGTAGACTGCCCGCATGGACAGATACGCCAAGACGCTGGTGCTCATCGCGAGACTCTCGGGCCTCGGTCTGTTTATCTACACCGCGATAGGGGCGCAGGGGTTCGTCGCAGAGCTGTGGGGTCTGCAGTTCAACCCGCAGTTAAGTCTGAGCATGGTGCTGGGCTATCTCGTCGTGGCCGCGCCGTGGCTGGTGCTCCTGGCGCTGTCGTTGCACCTGGTCCTGGGTGGTCGTTGGCTGATCGCCCGTATGCTCCGGGGCCTCGATGGCTCATGCCCGGCCTGCGGGCACGCGTTGCCGGAGCGAGGGCGGCGGTGCCCGGAATGCGGGTACCGCTTTGCCACCCGCCCGGGCGGCGATAGTGAGACGGGGGCGTAGGAGCGCGCATGGCACGGACCCATCTTCCAGATTCTCGGGTATCCCCCCGCTTCGCTGGCGTCGCCACCTTCTGCCGCTACCCGCTCCTCCCCCTGGTCGCCCCCGAGTGCCTCCCGCTCGACTGGGCCCTCTACGGCGTCCCCTTCGACGGTGGCGTCACCTACCGCCCCGGCGCCCGCTTCGGCCCCCGCGCCGTCCGCGACGCCTCCCAGTATGTCAAGCGCTACTCCATCGAGCACGACCTCGACCTCTGCGACACCCTCAGCCTCGCCGACGCCGGCGACGCCCCCGTCTCGCCATACGACTGCCGCGAGAACGCCCAGCGCGTCACCGAATTCGCCGCCGCACTCGCCGACCCCGCCCGCACCAAGCTCCTCGCCGTCGGCGGCGACCACTCCATCGCCTATGCCAACATCAAGGCCACCTGGCTCCGGCGCGGCCGACCCTCCGGCGGCCTCGCCTGCATCCACTTCGACAGCCACCTCGACACCGTCGACGCCGTCTGGGGCGAGAAGTGGGGCCACGCCTCCCCCTTCCTCCGCGCCATCGAAGAGGGCCTGATCGACCCCGCCCGCATGATCTCCATCGGCATCAAGGGCCCCCTCAACACCAAGGCCGACCTCGACTACGCCAAGGCCCGCGCCGTCCAGATCGTCACCCACGCCCGGTGGCAGGCCGACGGCCCCGCGCAGCTCGCCGCCTTCCTCGCCAAACTCGGCGACGCGGAAACCTACCTCACCTTCGATATCGACTGCGTCGACCCCGCCTACGCCCCCGGCACCGGCACCCTCTGCCCCGGCGGCTTCACCAGCGCCGAGACCCTCGCCATCCTCCGCTCCCTCGCCGGCGTTAACCTCGCCGGCGCCGACATCGTCGAGGTCCTCCCCGACCGCGACCCCGCCGGCATCACCGCCTTCCTCGCCGCCCACATCATCTTCGAGACCCTCTGCCTCGACGCGGTCCGCCGGAAGTCAAACTGAACGCGAAGGTCGCGAAGGTCGCGAAGGGCACGAAACCCGCGGAATTTCAAGCGGCGTGTGCCACGGCTCTATGAGCCGTGCTCCCCTCTCCCATTCCTGCTTCGCGTCCTTCGCGACCTTCGCGTTCCCCGCCTTCGCATTCACCGCCGCGCCAGTGTTCCGCCCCCTCTCCCGCCCCCGGCGGGAGAGGGTTGGGGAGAGGGCTCTTCTCCTCCTCCTCCTCCAACGCTCGACCACGAGGCAGGCCCGATGAAGCCGGCTATCAAGCGAGTGCTCTTGCTGCTTGGAACCACACCTCGGTAGCCCACGGCTCTGTGAGCCGCGCTCCCCCCAAGGCGCGCTCTTTCCAATTCCTTCTTCGCGCTCTTCGCGACCTTCGCGTTCAGGATCCTGATTCAAGCCCTTCGCAAAGCCAAGATCAGCTCAACCTGTCCCGTCGGCTTCTCGATCCGCCGCGCGATGTCCACCGGCGTCAGCCCCTGGTCCGCCAGGTCATACACCTTGCGGTGCAACGGGTCCGTCGCCAACGAAGCCTGAGGCTCCTGGCCTTGGCCCGACCCCTCCCCCATCCCCGACGCCGGACGAACCTCCCGCGATCCCGCGGGCCCCCCGGCATCCGAACCCGCCGCCTCGAGCGCACGAAGCCGGTCGTCAGCTTGCTCAATGAGGATCTCGATCTTCGCCGCCCGGTTGTCCAGCACAGCCGCCAGCCGGCGCGTCAGCTCCTCGGCGTCGGCCATCAGACGATCAAGCCGGTCGTGCGCCGCCGTGGAGGTGAACGACGCCTGCGCCGCCGCGAGCGGGGTCTTCACCACGGGCGCCTCTGCGCCCCGTCCCCACCGGCGCCGTCCCAGCATCCGGGCGATCATGATCAGCATCAGGACGCAGCCCAGCGCGATGAGGGCGACCGAGAGGCCCTCCCGGGAGACGAAGCCGCCGGTCGCGCCGCCCTCCGGCTGCCCCTGCAGCGGCTGCGCGCCGTCGTCGGGAGTGGTCTGGGGGTCGATGGCGTCCTGCATCGCTGGCTCACGGGGTAGGCGGATGCCGGTACCCTATCATCTTTGCGATGCCTCTGCAGCCGATGGATGTTCGGGCGGTCCAGCGCGACGCCGGGGCGAGGGCCGTCCTCCGCCGCTGGCGCCAGCTCACCGGCGGCAGCCATACCCGCGACCCCGACCGCCGCACCCTCGTCGCCTGCTCCGGCGGGGCCGACTCCACCGCCCTCCTGCTCGCCCTCGCCGGCGCCCAGCCCCTCGTCGCCCATGTCGTCCACGACCTCCGCGACCCCGCCGAGACCGCCGCCGAGCGGGACCGCGTCGCCGCCCTTGCGGCAGCGCTGGGGCTCGGCTTCATCGAGACCAGCGTGGCCGTCCGGGCCCTCCCCGGCAACGCCGAGGCCAACGCCCGCCGCGCCCGCTACCGGGCCCTGGCAGCGCTGGCCTCCCGCACCAGCTGCCCCTTCGTCGCGACCGCCCACCACGCCGGCGACCAGCTCGAGACCATGCTCATGGCCATGCTCCGAGGGGCGGGGGTGGGGGGGCTGGCCGGAATGCCCGCCACCCGGGCGCTCGGGAGACGGGGCGTCATCCTCGTCCGCCCAATGCTCGCGGTCGGCCGGGCCGACGCCGAGCGCCTCTGCACCCTCGCGGGCGTCACCTGGGCCACCGACCCCACGAACGCCGACATCTCACGCTTCCGCGCCGCCCTCCGCCACGGCCCGCTCCGGGCGCTCGAGGCCATGCGCCCGGGAGGGGCGGCCCGGGCCGCGGAGCTGGCAGAGCACCTCCGCGAGGTCGGAGACCTGCTCCGGACTCTCGCCGACGCGGTCGTCCGCGACGCGGCCCCAACCCGGCAAGGCCTCCGCTGGGACCGCTCCCGACTCGCCGCCGAGCCGCGGGTCGTCGCCGGGACCGCCCTCCGCCTGGCCTACGCCGGACTGCACGCCGGGCGGTTCGCGGATAGGCTGCCGGCCCGGTCCGTGCGCGAGGTCCTCGACGCGATCGGCGACGGCCGCGGCGGCGAGCGCCGATTCGTCTGGAAGGCGTCCGAGGTGTTCGTGCGGGCCGGCGAGGTAGAGCTGCGGAGAGGCGTGCCGTGAGTGAAGACGCGCGTGTCATCCTGCTGGTCGGCCACTGCACGCCGGACTCGTTCGCGATGCGGTCCGCGCTGGGGCGGTTCGCCCCGGGTGTCGAGTTCGTCCGCGTCAACAGCGAGCCCGAGCTCGCCGCGCACGCCGGGGCGGCCGGCCTGCTCGTCAACCGCCTGCTCGACGGCGACTTCGCGACCGAGTCCGGGCTCGACCTGATCGCCTCGCTCGACCCGGCCCGCCGCGCCCGCGCCGTGCTCATCAGCAACCTCGCCGACGCCCAGGACCAGGCCGCGAAGCTCGGCGCCGCCCCCGGGTTCGGCAAGTCGGACATGTACGGCGACCGGGCCCGGGCGTGCATCCAGGCCCTGCTCGGGACCCCGCCCGGCGCACCCGCCTGAACACCCACGCCCGCGAGACCGGGCGAAAAGAGAGGATCGATCGGTCATGGCCAAGAAGGCAGTCAAACAGGTACTCAAGCCGGCAGCCCCGAAGGCATCCAAGCCCGCCCCCAAAGCCGCGGGCATCCCCACCAAGGAGTACGCGGACCGTCGCGAGCGCGCGCTCAAAGCCCTCGGCGCCTCGGCCGCCGTCGTCTTCTCCGGCGAGGGCGCGGCGCCCCTCCTCGGCAAGTGGCGCGCCCACTCCCACTTTGAATACCTCACCGGCGTCAGCGACGAGCTCGGCGCCATGCTCCTCCTCGACCCCAACGCCGAGGACCCCAAGAAACGCTCCATCCTCTTCCTCAACCCCACCGACCCCGAGTGGGAGGTCTGGGACGGCTACCGCGACCAGATCGGCACGGCCCTCAAGACCCGCTACGCCATCGACTCGATCATGCGCAAACGCTACTTCGGCCGCACCATCACCGCCATCGCCCGCAAACGCAAGCACCTCGCCTGCCTCCACGCCCCCGCGATGCCCGACGCCCCCGTCACCCCCGACCTCGCCCTCTACCGCAAGCTCGCCGAGCGCATCGTCGGAGTCTCGATCGAGGACCGCGCCGAACTCCTCCCCGCCCTCCGCAGCGTCAAGTCCGCCGCCGAGCAGGCCCTCATGCAGCGGGCCATCGACGCCAGCGCCGCCGGCTACGACGCCGCCCTCCGCGCCATCCGCCCAGGCGTAGACGAGCGCGACATCGCCCTCGCCGTCACCCGCGCCTTCGAGGACGCCGGCGCCGACGGCATGGGCTACAACCCCATCGTCGGCGCGGGACTCAACTCCACCGTCCTGCACTACATGAACAACCGCGGCCCAGTCGCCGACGGCGACCTCGTCCTCATCGACGCCGGCGCCTCCTGCATGGGCTACACCGCCGACATCACCCGCACCTACCCCGCCGGCGGCCGCTTCTCCAAACGCCAACGCGAGGTCTACGACATCGTCCTCGAGTCCCAGCTCGCCGCCATCGCCGCCGTCAAGCCCGGCGCCTTTATGTGGCAGGTCGACCAGGCCGCCCGCAAGGTCATCGACAAGGCCGGCTTCGCCGACGCCTTCATGCACGGCATCGGCCACCACCTCGGCATGGAGGTCCACGACGCCGAGCCCGACGGCGCCCTCAAGCCCGGCATGATCGTCACCATCGAGCCCGGCATCTACCTCCCCGACGAGAAGCTCGGCGTCCGCATCGAGGACGACATCCTCGTCACCGCGGCCGGACGCCAGAACCTCTCGAAGGCCGTCGTCAAGGACCCCGACGAGATCGAACGGCTGATGAAGTAGCCCGAACGCCCGCGCACCCCACACAACAGAGCCCGAAGCGCCAGCGAGGGCCCACCGCCCGGCTCTGCCTTGCCACACTGCACCTCCGTGCCCTCTCTCACGCCCCGCCCTTTCTTCGCGCCCTTCGCGCCCTTCGCGTTCACCCTCCCCCAAAAAGGAAACCCGCCGCGCCGGAAGGCCGGCGTGGCGGGGTCAGTGGCAGGTGGTCCGGGTCAGAGGCTCAGCAGCCCGCGGCCCAGAGGTTCAGGAAGCACAGCACATCGATCGTGTTGATCGTGCCGTCGCCGTTGCAGTCCGCGGCACGCTGGTTCGCGGCCCAGGCGTTCAGGAACGCCAGCACATCGATCGTGTTGACATTGCAGTCGCCGTTGAAGTCGCCGCCGCAGTACTCGTACCCGATCACCGTCGGGTCGTAGCCGGTGTTGTCGGAGGTGTCGGCATCGTTGGCAACGGTGACGAGCACGCCGATGTACCGGTTGCCCTCGGGCATGCAGGGCAGGGTGAGGATGTGGGCGCCGAAGTTCATGGTCGAGCCCGCCGCCAGGCTGGCGTAGTTGCGGCTGCCCAGAAGCGTGTCGGCCGGGCTGATGGTGGTGTTGGTGGAGGCGTAGAAGTCGGCCGTGAAGTTCCCGGTGGGCAGGTTGCCGTTGTTGCGGTACTGACCGCTGACCGACACGGTGTCGCCGGGGTTGTAGGTGCCGTCCACGACGAGGCAGCTAACCACATCCAGGTCGGGGGCCTGGACATTGAGCTGGACACTGCGGTTCCAGCTCTGCCCGCCGTTGAAGCAGTCGACGAACGACACGGTGTCGTTGTAGGTGCCCAGCGCGAGCCCGTTGGCGTTGCTGTTCACGCTCAGAGTGACCGTCGAGCTGGTCCAGAGTTGGTCGTAGTCCTTATTGGAGTCCAGCCAGGAGGGGAGGCTGGTGACCGTGTAGGCGGTGCCGACATCGCCCGAGGCGCTGCCGATCGTGTACACCTGGGAGCTGGGAGCGAACGGGCCGCCGGGGGGACCGGAGATGACCCACGCGCCGCCGGGCGACACGCTGGAGATGCTGCCCTGGCTGAACACGCTGGTGGCGCCCACATGGGTGCCCCAGCTGCCGGGGGTGCCGTACTCGGCGTACAGCCAGACCTTGTGCTGGCCGCTCGACCCGCCGTTGTTCCAGTAGTCGCCCCAGTCAAGCTCCCCGCCGAAGTAGTCGCCCCACCGGAAGCCGCTGGCCGAGCCGGTCCCGTCCTTGATGAGCGACGACGAAGAACTGAACACGCCCTGGTTCATATCGACGAAGCGGATCTCCGGCTCGTTGCCCGCGCTGTTGGCCGTCCGGGTGAACACCCAGAAGTTGCTGCCCGAGTAGTCCGTCGCCGAGGACGCGAACCAGTAGTCAAACCCGGCCGAGCCGAAGTTGCTCTCGAACTCCAGAGCGTGACTCACCGCGTCGAACTTGTAGAGCAGCGTGCCGACATCGCTGCCGTTGCGGGTCGTGTTCAGCGAGGTGAACAGCTCGATCCCGTTGCCATTCAGGAAGTCATTGGAGACGATCGCCGTCATCAGGCGGCAGTCGATGGTGTCCAGAGACCCGCCGTTGGGCTGCACCGCGTCCGGCGGGGTCGTGTAGTTGCCCACCACCGTGTCGGCCTTGCTCAGGAGGTTCGTGCTGAACACATCCCGCGCCTTCCAGAAGGTCAGCCGGTTGCCGCCGCCCCAGCGCGAGTTCACGAACATCGCGTCGATGTTGAACCCGCCCTCGCTCCACGAGGTCTGCATCTTGCACGCCCGAGGCGTGTTCGTCTGCGTGCCGTCCGCGTTGGTCAGGTTCCACCAGTTCCAGTAGCCCAGCGACCCCGCGGCGTACATCGCGGCCTTATCGAAGACCATGATCCGGCCCCAGCGGAAACCGCCCGCGAACCGGAACATGTTGCCCGCCGTCGAGATCTGCGAGTTGCTGTAGCCCAGGTCGAAGTAGTCCGCCCACGAAGCGTCGCCGGTGCCACCGTCCTGAAGGACACTGACGCTGTAGTACCACACCGAAGAGCCGGCCACGCCGAAGGGGATCTCGTTGCCGCTCACCACGAACACCAGACGCGAGGACTGCGGGCTGTCCTCCTTGAGGTGATACATCATGACCCAGCGGCTGTTCCACGGGTCGAAGATCACCTTCGGGTCGAACATGAAGTCGCTGATGCCCAGGTAGTCGTTGATGTCACGGTAGAACAGCTCGTTGCCGCAGCTGTCGTACACCGCGAAGTCGTCGTTCGTCGCGCACAGCTGGTAGTCGCGGCCGCGAGCCATGTCCGGGTCGGGCGGGTTCAGCCCGTTCGGGCCGGGGCCCTCGTGGTTCTGCATCAACGGCTGCGACGACGGACCGGGCCGGTCCTCAGACAGCTGAGGCCAGTAGCCCGTGCCATCCGGGATCCACGGGTCGCCACCCGGACGGAGCGGGCGACCCGCCTCACGCTCCACCTGCGGGAAGTGGCCGTCCGGGAAGACGCCGTCGTAGGGGATGTGCACCGCCTGGATGCCGCTCACATACTCCGACATCTCACCCGTCGCCCCGTCGACCCGCACGCCCGGCGCGATGTTGCGCGGCGCCGGCTTCAGCTGGGGAATCGGGTCACCCTTCGCCGGGGGCGCCTTCGCCGCCGTCTGGGCTGTCGCCCCAGCCGTGATCACCGAGAGGCTGAGCACGGCCACCGCCGCCCCAGCCCGGGACACTCCGAAACGCGTTCTCATGGAATTGCTCCTCACTGCTCCGGTCCCCCCCATGCAAGAGGACCGCCAACGGGGCGGCCCTCCAAAAAAGCGGTCGATCAGCCATCAAGCTGTGCGCAATGAAACCCCGTGAAATCAGATGAAGGCATGGGGTAAACCCGACGGTCAACGCCCACGAGAGACTCTCCTCCAAGCACTCCCTCTAGCCCTGCCCGCGAACACCCAAGACTCCCCTAGCGTAGCGTTGCCCAGTTTCACTGCCAAGCGGGTCCGGTGCGCTTTCATCAAATTGTTCCGGATTTCCGTGACAATGCTGAAACCCAGGCCGCGCCGCGCGGCCCACCCGGGCCCACCACAGCCACCCGCCCCTCACGCCGGCCTGACCAGCCCGTCCAGCAACGGGCCCAGCTCCTCGCCGAACCGTGCCATCCCGGGGGTCTCCGACCGGATGAACCCGTCCGCCACCGCCCGCTCCACCCAACGCCGCAGGTGGTCGTAGAAACCCCCCGAATTCAGGACACCGATGGGCTTGATTCGCCCGTGCAGGTGAAGCTGCGCCCAGGTCGCCATCTCGAACAGCTCGTCCAGCGTCCCCAACCCGCCCGGGAGCACCAGGAACGCGTCCGACAACTCCGCCATGCGGCCCTTGCGCTCGAGCATCGTCTCGACCTCGATCATCCGGTGCACGCCCTTGTGCGCCGCCTCTTTCTCCACCATCCACGACGGGATCACGCCGATCACCTGCCCGCCCGCCTCCAACGCCCCGTCCGCCACCGCCCCCATCATGCCCCTGCCACCGCCCCCGTACACCAGGGCGATGCCCCGCGCGGCGAGCGCCGCGCCGGTCTCACGGGCGGTCTGGATGTACTCGGGGCGGTTGCCGGCGGCCGAGCCGCAGAAGACGCAGATGGCCTTGCTCGATTCTGGCATGTGCTAGAAGTCCTCGAATCCCCCGCGCACCTCGTACTCAAAATCGTGGATCGCCTGCACCTCGGCGCTCGTCTTGCCCGCCAGCCCGTTGAACCGCGAGATCACCGGCCCCGGATCCCCGAACGCCAGCCCGCCCATCAGCCCGCACTTGTGCGCGAACAGATCGGCAAAGTCCGCCGTCGTGTTCCGCGCGTGCCCGGCCGGGTACATCACCAGCCCCGAATCGAGCTGCGTCCCCCCGTCGTCGGTGATCACCACGCTCGTCGGGATCCCGTCCGGGTACCGCCGGTCGTACTCCTCCCCCCCGTGCGAGAAGTCGATCCTCGCCATGAGCTGACGCGTCAGCGGGTGGAACACCGCACCCTTGTTGTAGTCCAGCGGGCCGAGCATCAGCCCCTTCCAGTCGGTGGGCCGGCCCGCCGCCCGGTTCTCCAGCGCCTTGCGCAGCAGCGTCGCGATGATGTACGCCATCGAGTGGTCGGCGCTCTGCCGAGTCTTCGGGTCCTTCTTCGCCGGGTCGCCGATGATCCCGAACGCCGGCTCATACGCGACGATCTTGATCGCCCTCATCCCCGAACCATCCGCGCGGTCGAGGATGCGCGGGTGCTTCGCGATCAGGTCGCACACCGCCTGCACCGCCCCCGCGCTCTGGTGCTCGTACAACGCCAGCTTGATGTGCATCCCCATGATCGTAAAGTCGCCGCCCGCCCGCGCCAGAACCAGCTCGAACGGGGACGCATCCTTCTTCTCCGGGTTCGTCCCGCCGACCAGCCCGCCCTGCTTGTCCAGCAGACCGAAGAACTGCCCCGGGCCCTCGAACGCCCGGAAGATCGCCTCCGGGTTCCTGAAAATATCCCGCGGCCCCTGGAACCCCGCCATGCTCCGCTTCAGGCTCAGCACCGCCGCCTCCGTGCTGATCGCCGCGCTCGCCCCCTTCGAGTCCGACAGCTGCTTGCCCGCCCGGATCGCACGCCACGGGATGTAGTGTGCCACCGTCATCCCGATCGCGCTCTCGATCTGCTCGGCCGTCGCGCCCACCATCGCCCCGAACACCGCCGCCGACGCGATCGCCCCGTGCACCACATGGTCGATCTTGTAGGTCTTCAGGCTGAACACCTCCGCCAGCCGACCGCGGATCTCGTCGTGCAGCACCATGCCCTTGAGCGCCGTCGCCCCGTCGGCCCCCAGCATCTGCGCCGCCGCCAAAGGCACCGCGTAGAAGTCGTTGTGCCCGAACTCCCCGGCCGTGTGCCCCCGCGCAGGGTTAAACCCGAAGTTCGTCCCGTTGCTGTCCCACTCCCGCGCCGCCGCACAGTTCGCCACGATCGCCTTCTCGCTCTTCACCCGCCGCGCCGACCCCAGCACCGTCGCCCCGTGGTGCCTGCACCGCCCCAGCGGCCTGCCCAGAGCCCCCTCCGGCACCGCGTACTCGAACGCCTCGTTCCGCAAAACGGTGGGGGCCTTGCACCCAAGCGCCAGCGCGCTGATCCCCGTCAGGCACGCGTCCGTGTAGAACTGATTCGTCCGGTCCAACACCGCCCCGTCGGGCTCGCCGCCAACGCCCGGACCGCCCCACATGAAATCAATGGCGTACTGACCCAGAGCACGGGCCTGGTTGGTGTCGGCGGGGAGGGTCACAAACTGCGGGTCGCGGGCCATCGAAGGGTCTCCTTGCGCGGGCGGGGCGCAAGGATAGGGGCCGCGGGCGCGCCCGTCCGTCGGACCGCTCGGCAAGGGGCCACGGCCTAGCCTTGCCCATGCCGATCACACAGCAGGAGAAGTTGCAGCGCATCCAGTCGGCCCTGCGCATGGAGGCCGCGCAGAACCACGACGGAGCCATCCGGGTCTACCAGGAACTCATCGCCCGGGATCCCGGCGACCCCGGCCTGCACTACCACATCGCCATGGCCAGGCTCGCCAGGCTCGACCGCGAGGGAGCGTCCGTCGCGATCCGGGACGCCATCCGCCTCAAGGCCGATGTCCCAGAGTTCTACGCCGTCCAAGCCACCATCTTCAGGTCCCTCAACAGGCTCGACGACGCGCTCAAGGCCGTCCGACGGGGACTCGAGTTCGCCCCCGACAACCTCTCCCTCCTCCAGACCGCCGCCGACCTCTACAACATCCGCGGCGACATCGCCGAGGGGATCGCCCTCCTCGAGCCACACCGCCTCCGCGCCAAAGACCAGCCCCAGTTCCTGGTCGTCCTCGCGCAGCTCTACCTCTCCAACGACCAGCCGCTCGAGGCCCGCGCCGCGCTCGAACGCGCGATCTCCATCCCCGGCATCACCGGCCACCCCGCCGCCTGGGCACACCTGCACATGGGGTCCGTCGCCGAGAAGCTCAACGACTACCAGACCGCCTGGAAGCACTACACCGAGGGCAACCGCCACCGCGGCACCGTGTTCAACCCCGACCAGCACGACGCGATCATCGGCGAGGCGATCCGCCTCTGGAGCACCGAGCGCCTCGCCAAAATGCCCCGCGCGAAGAACCGCAAGGCCGAGCAGCTCGTCTTCATCGTCGGCATGCCCCGATCGGGCACCTCGCTGGTCGAGCAGATCCTCGCGTCGCACCCGGAGGTCTACGGCGGCGGGGAGCTGAACTTCGTGGCCCAGGCCGGCGCAGAGCTCTTCCGACCCACGCTCAAAGCGCCGACCCTCGACGAGTCGATGGCCGCGGTGCGACAGCCCGCCCTCGACCGCGAGTCACAGAAAGCCCAGAAGCTGATGACCGAGCCGGCGCCGCGGGCCAAACGCTTCACCGACAAGCTCCCGCAGAACTTCCTCCACCTCGGCCTCATCGAGCTGCTCTTCCCCGAGGCCCGCGTGATCCACTGCATGCGCGACCCGCGGGATGTCTGCCTCTCCTGCTACACCAAGCTCTTCGGCGGCGCCAACAGCCAGCCCTTCTCCGGCGACCTGACCCACCTCGGACGCTACCACCGCGCCTACGAGCGCATCATGGAACACTGGTACCAGGTCAGCAAGCTCCCCATCCTGCCGGCGGTCTACGAGGAGGGCGTGCAGGACCTCGAGTCCTTCGCGCGACGCCTCGTCGACTTCGTCGGCCTCGAATGGCACGACGCCTGCCTCCGCTTCTGGGAGACCAAACGCGATGTCGTGACCGCGAGCACCGACCAGGTCCGCCGGCCCATCTACACCTCATCCATCGGACGCTGGAAACGGTTCGAGAGCCACCTCGGCCCGCTCTTCGACGCCCTCGGCATGCCGGCCGACGCGCCCTGGCCGGCCTGACCGGCACGCCCCGCGTTACCCCGCGCCCGGCGGCGCCACGGCGTCGGCGGAAGCCCTGGGCGTCCGCCACATCGAGAGCATCAGGCCCGCAACGCCCAGGATCAGGAAGAGGTCCGCGACATTCGAGACCCACGGCCACACCTCGCCCGTCGGGTCGTTGGGCCAGTGCAACCCGAAGGGCAAGCGCACGCCGGGAAGCGGGTGGATGAAGTCCCGCACACACGCGAACACCAGCCGGTCGTACACATTCCCCAGACCGCCCCCCAGGACCAGCCCGATCGACACATGCGCGAGCCTGTCCCTGGCGTGCGTCCAGCGCCCGAACGCCCACAGTCCCACCGTCACCGCCAGGAGCGTGAACGCCACGAACACCCACCGCTTGCCGGCCCCCAGCCCGAACACCGCCCCCTTGTTAAGCACAAGCTGGAACTCGAGCAGGTGAGGGATCGCGCCCCGGGGCTCGTGGAACGGCAGCAGCGCCTCCAGGCCCCGCCCCTGGCTGGTCAGCTCCACCACCGCGCCCCGGTCGATCACCACCGGCTCGGCCGCGATCGAAGCGAACGCCGCGGACTTCGTCGCCAGGTCGATCACAAGCCCGCCCAGCGCCACCACCCCCAGCAACACCCACGCGCCCGGCGACCGCCACGCGGGCCGATCGGGCAGGTCGCTCGGCGCGCCTCGCTGCGGGCCGGTCACGGCAGGGTCGTCCGGCGTTCCATCTCGCGGGCGGCCTCGATGGAGTACCGGGCCCACGGCAGCTCGGCGAGCCGCTCCTTGCTGATCTCCTTGCCGGTGCGCTCGCACAGCCCGTACACCCGCTCGGCAATCCGGACCAGCGCGGCATCGATCTCGCGCAGCAGCACCCGGTCGGCCGCCGCAAGATCGAGCGACAGCGACTGCTCGTAGGTCTCGCTCCCCTGCTCGGCCATGTGCTGCGGCAGATGGCTGAGCGACCCGCTCTGGCTCTTGAGCGCCTCGCTCTCCATCGAGTCAATATCACCCAGGAGCTCGCGCCGCTTCTGGACCAGCACCTCCCGGTACTTGTCCAGCTGCTTCTTCGTGAACGGCGACTTGGGCTTCTTCCCGCTCCCGTCGGCCTGCTCGGCGTTCGGGCCACCGATCGGAGAAGCCTTCGGCCCCGAGGGGATCAGAGGCCGGCCGCTGCCGAGGCCCATCCCGAGGATCGAGCCGGAAAGCGCAGGAACCGCCGCCCGAACCGGCACGGGCTTGGGCTTGGACGGGGTCTTGGGCGTCACGATCGTGATCCCCTTGCGGCCGGCCTTCGCGCCACCCTTGGCGTCGCCGGGCGACCCAGACGCGGGGGCCGTGGCCGCGGGCTGCTTGGCATTCTTCTTCGCAGCGGCAGTCTTCGCGGTTGCCTGGCCATCCGGAGCCTTGCCCTTCGGCGGCGCGGACGCGGGCCGGGCAGCCCCGTTGCCGGGCTCGCCCTTGCGGGGCTCCGCCTTCTTCGAGCCGGAACTCGCGGGCGCCTTCGATGCGGACTCTTTCGCCGCCGCCTTCGGCGCCGAGTCCTTCGCCGCCCCCTTCTTCACCACCTTGGCGGGCGGCTTGGCAGGGGCGGCGGGTTTCTTCGACGCCGACTTCTTCGCCGTGGGCTTCTTGCTCGCGGCCTTGTGGGCAGCGGTCTTGGTCGTCTTGGCGGCCTTCTTGCCCAACACGGCTCCCCGGGGGGCGAGCCCCCGTTCCACTGCGAGGGAAGAAATTAGCGGCTCGCCCGCTGGATGTCAAAGCGTTCGCCGGATTTTCGGACCGATGGCCGGGAGTTTCGTGGGGGAACACCGCCCGCGCCCCAGGCTCTAGTCCGACCCGACCGGGCCCGCCTCGGCCGAGGTCTCCGCGAACGAGCCGAGCTTGCGGAACCGGGCGTACCGCTGCTCCACAAGCACATCCGGGTTCACCTCGCGGAGCTGGGTCAGTTCCTCGATGATCCACCGCTCGAGGTTCGCCGAGGCCGCCCCGTGGTCCCGGTGGGCCCCGCCCAGAGGCTCGGGGATCACCGCGTCGACGATGCCCAGCGAGAGGTTGTCCCGGGCCGTGAGCTTGAGCGCGATCGCCGCGGCGTTGTTGGTCTGCTCGTTGGCCTGCTTCCAAAGGATCGCCGCACAACCCTCGGGGCTGATCACCGAGTACCAGGCGTTCTGCAGCATCGCGACCTTGTCCGCCACCGCGATGCCCAGCGCCCCGCCCGAGCCGCCCTCGCCGATCACGATGCTCACGATCGGCGTGCGGAGGATGGACATCTCCCGCATATTGACCGCGATCGCCTCCGCCTGACCGCGCTGCTCGGCCCCCAGCCCAGGATAAGCCCCCGGCGTATCCACGAAAGTGACGATCGGCAGCTTGAACTTCTCCGCCAGCTGCATCTTGGCGAGAGCCTTGCGGTAGCCCTCCGGGTGCGCGCAACCGAAGTGGCACGCGAGCTTCTCCTGCGTGCTCTTACCCTTCTGATGCCCGACGATCAGGCACTTGATCGAGCCGATCCGCCCGAAGCCCGTCACGATCGCCGGGTCGTCGCCGAACCGCCGGTCGCCGTGCAGCTCGCAAAAGTCCCGGCAGAGGCGCTGGATGTAGTCACGGGTCTGGGGCCGGTTGGGGTGGCGGGCGACCCGCACCGTGTCCCACGGGCTGAGCTTGGTGTACAGCTCCCGCAGCAGGGACTCGCGCCGGGCCCGAAGGTCCGCCAGGTCGGCCGTCGCCTCGCCCCCGACACCCGCGGCCGGTTCGGCGATCCCCCCAAGCGCGGGCACCTCGGCCGGCGCGCCCGACTGGCTCTGCGCCCGCTGGGCCGCCTCGATCTCGCGGTCGAGCTCGATGACCTGACGCTCGAACTCCAGCTGATAGAAGGTGCTCATGCCTGCTCTCCGGCCCTGGCGGCCCTCGGGCCACTCGGGAGCAAGTGTATGACCGGGCCCGGCGCGGGGTGCGGCGAAGCGGGGCGGGAGGGGGCCGGGCCCCGGGGCGCCCCCTACCCTGCTCGCATGGTCACACCCGATATCCTCACCGCGAAGTTCGGCCGGGGCCTTTCGTACGACGAGTATCTCAAGACCGCCACGCCCCAGCAGCTCGACCACTGGAAGAAGTTCGAGTCCCAAGTCTCCCTCACCGCGCCCCAGCAACAACTCCTCGCCTCCTTCCGCCGCCCGATGCCCGTCCTCGTCCTCAGCGGCACATGGTGCGGCGACTGCGTCGCCCAGGTCCCCATGCTCCGCGCCATCGAACGAGCCAACCCCGAAGTCATCCGCCTCCGACTCATCGACCGCGACGAGCACGCCGACCTGGCCGAGCAGGTCAAGATCTGCGCCGGGATGCGCGTGCCCACCGTCATCTTCATGAGCGAGCTCTTCGACTTCGTCGGCCTCCTGGGCGACCGCACCATCTCCCGCTACCGGGCCATGGCCGCCAAGCAACTCGGCGGGGCCTGCCCGCTCCCGGGGGCGCCCGTCCCCGCCGACGAGATCGCCGCGACACTGGCGGATTGGGTCGCCGAGTTCGAGCGGGTGCAGCTCATGCTCCGGCTGAGCCCCAAGCTCCGGGAGATCCACGGCGACTGAGCGTGTGCATCGGGGCCGGCGGGCCGGCGTACCCTTGCCCCATGCCCAGAACCTGCCGCGTACGCGACATCGAGATCGGACCCGGCAAGCCCCTCGCCATCCTCGCCGGGCCCTGCGTCCTCGAGTCCGTCGCCATGGCCGTCGAGGTCGGCGAGCTCGTCCGCGACACCTGCCGCGAACTCCGACTCCCCTACATCTTCAAGGCCAGCTTCGACAAGGCCAACCGCACGAGCATCGGCTCGCCCCGCGGCCCAGGCATCGCCGAGGGTCTCGCCATGCTCGCCGAAGTGGGGGAGCGGCTCGGCGTCCCGACCACCACCGATGTCCACACCCCCGAGCAGTGCGCCCCCGCGGCCGAGGTCGTCGACATCCTCCAGATCCCCGCGTTCCTCTGCCGCCAGACCGACCTGCTCCTGGCCGCCGGCGAAGCCGCCGCAGCCCACGACCGCGCCGTCAATGTCAAGAAGGGCCAGTTCCTCTCCCCCGCCGAGATGCGCGGGCCGGTCCACAAGCTCGCCGAAGCCGGCTGCACCAATGTCATGCTCACCGAGCGCGGCACCTTCTTCGGCTACCACCGACTCGTCAACGACTTCCTCGGCCTCGGCGACCTCATGGAGCTCGACACCACCGGCGGCCCCGCCCCCGTCTGCTTCGACGCCACCCACTCCACCCAGCTCCCCGGCGCCGGCGCCGAGACCGCCGGCCGCCCCGAGCGCGCCCCCCTCCTGGCCCGAGCCGCCGTCGCCGCCGGCGTCCACGCGCTCTTCATCGAGTGCCACCCCGACCCCTCCAAAGCGCTCAGCGACGCCGCCACCCAACAACCCCTCGCCCGCATTCCCGCCCTCCTCCGCACAATCGCCGCCATCCGCGACGCAACCGGCGGCGGGTGAACCCCCTCCCGACGCTTGACCTGGGGCCCCGCGAAGACCACGCACCTGCACCGCGCGGCAACGCACCGGCAAGCCTCCCCGCACCGGCAAACCTCCTCGCTCCGGAGGAGCGCTGATCGTTGCCAGGCCCGACGCCCGCGCCAGCGGGCGCCGGGCCTGGTTCCGACCCCCTCCCAAACCCCGCCCCAGCGGGGCGGAGGAAGGCTTGATACCCCACCACCCCCACACAATTCTCCCAAAAACCAAACACAACCCTATTGACACCACCACAAAAGCCGGTATCATCCGTACATATACCGCCCATGATCGCCCTCGAACCCATCCCCGACCTCTCCCCCGCCGACCGGGCCCTCCTCCTGGCCCTCATCGACCCCACGCGCCCGGTCACTCAGGCATCAGTCCCATCAGTCCCATCAGTCCCATCCGACCCGTCCGACCCCTCTAACCCACCCCCCGACCCCCTCACCGCCGCCGCCTTCCTCGCCCGCCCCGACATCCAACCCCACCTCGCGGCCCTCCAAGCCCTCTTCGCCTTCCGACGCCAGATCGAACTCGAGCACCGCACCAACCAGTTCGTCGACTCCCTCCTCGACACCGCCAGAAACGCCCCCGACTACACCCAACGCCGCCTCGCCGCCACCACAGCCCTCCGAGCCCTCCAACCCACCCCCCAACACGCCGCGGCTCCCCTTCCGCACCGTGTCTCTGGTCCCCCCGCGCAACCTGGCTCCGGTCCCCCTCCGCAACGCGGAGGGGGACAGGCTCATGCGCAGCATGAGCCAGGGGGAGGTGCGTCCCCGCTTCCTGCTTTGCCATTTATCCATTTGCCATTTGCTATTTCTCCCCCCTCCGGGGCGGGGCACTCCGGGCCCCCTCCGTCCCTATCCAGCCTCCTCCCTCCCGAGCCCACCCCACGCTCCACTGCTCCCAACGCCCCTGCGGCGGAGAGAGCGAACGCGACAGCGGGGCGCCCTCCCCAACCCGCGCCACCCACAGCCCATTCCTCATTGCTGCCCGAGCACCGACACCACGAGTTCGAGTTCCTCCCACACCAACCACCACCTCCACACCCAGTTCTCCTCACGCTCACCACAGACCACACGCTCCCCCTCTACACCCCTCCCCACACCGACACAAGCTGACCCCTCTCTCCCATTTCAACCCCACCCCAACGCACCACCCACGCCCACTCCCTCGCCCCCAGCCAGGGAGCGCGATCTCATACACTCGCAGCCATGACGACCGCCCCGACCACCCCGACCGTCAAGCAGATCCTCGCCCAGCTCGAAGCCCTCGGCGACGACGCACGGCGTAAACACAACACCAAGGCCGGCGCCCCCGACGACCAATACGGCGTCATGATGGGCGACATCCGCAAGGTCGCCAAGCCCCTCAAGACCAACCACCCCCTCGCCCTCCAACTCTGGGACACCGGCAACCTCGAGGCCCAACTCGTCGCCTGCCTCATCATCAAGCCCAAGGCCCTCTCCGCCGCCGAGCTCGACGCCCTCACCCGCTCCACCACCTGCGCCCCGGTCGCCGACTGGTTCAACGCCTATGTCGTCGCGCAGCACCCCGAGAAGGACGCGCTCCGCGAGAAGTGGATGAAGGACAAGGACCGCTGGGCCGCCCGCGCCGGCTGGAACCTCACCGCCAGCCGCATCAACAAGCAGGCCGCCGACGGCCTCGACCTGCCCGCCCTGCTCGACCGCATCGAGAAGGAGCTGCCCAAGGCCAAGCCCGAGATCCAGTGGACCATGAACAACACCCTCGGCGCCATCGGCATCCACCACCCCAAGCTCCGCAAGCGCGCCGTCGCCATCGGCGAGAAGATCGGCCTCTACAAAGACTGGCCCGTCTCCAAGGGCTGCACGCCCCCCTATGTGCCGGTGTGGGTGGCGGAGATGGTCAAGCGAAACGCGTGAGCCGGGGTCCGGCCCCCGGCGTCCCCCCGGCGCCCGGCAAGCATCGCGTATACTCCCCCCGCCATGGTCTACTTCGGCAAAGTCAAAGACGGCAAGATCATCCCCGAACCCGGCGTCCCGCTTGTGGAGGGGGCCCGTGTCCGCATTGAACCTGTAGAAGAGTCGGGAGCGGTGATCGACCCGGTCTACCGTCTCGGCGATCTCGCGGTCGACGACGGCGGTCCCCAGGATGTCGCCGCGGAGCACGACCATTACATCTACGGCACACCGAAGAAGGGCAATGCCGGTGGCTGAGCACGCGGTGTTCCTCGATACCTCCGGGCTCCTCGCCCTGATCAAAGCCCGGGACAGCCGCATGTCGGGTGCTATCCAATGTCGTGAACTTCAGAACCCAAGCCCGTGTACATCAAGGATCGCCATCCGGCCCCCTCGCCCGCCCCCGGCGGGAGAGGGCTGGGGAGAGGGCTCTTCCCCTCCTTCCTCTTCAACGCTCGACCATGCCAGCGCCGTGAACACACCAAGCACGCGGGAGGCTCACGGCCTTGGGTGCCACGCCCGCGGCTCTGCGCGACCACGCTTAGCCCTCGCCGTCAACCAACTCGCACGCCCAAGCCTGAAACAGCAACACGCGTCCAGCCCGCGTCACATGCGGCGCATGCTCCCGCCACCACGCCGCGGCCTCGGGGCGCACCTCCTCCAACGCCGCGATCGCCGCAGCCCCACTGACCGGATACCCGGTCTCAACCCCGCCCTTGCCACGCAGCCATGCCCCAAGCCCACCCAGAAGAGTCTTCGGCCCGCTGAGCACACCGACGCCCCGCACCGTCAGCGGGCGTCCCCTCCCCAACACCGGCAGCTCGAGCCCGACCCACGCCTCGCGAACCGACTCGGGCGCCTCACCATGCGGCGTCGCGACGATACGGATCTTCATCGGGCAGCCTCCGCCGCGGCTCCGCCATCCGGATGCCGTGCGCAAGTCACAACATGGTCGTTCACCATCCCCACCGCCTGCATGAACGCGTAGCAGATCGTGCTGCCCACAAACCGGAATCCGCGCTTCTTCAGCGCCTTCGACATCGCGTCCGACTCCGCCGTCCGCGCCGGCACCTCGCCCATCGTCCTCCACCCGTTCACCCGTGCCTTGCCCTCCCCCGTCGGATCCACGAACCGCCACACATACGCGTCGAACGAACCGAACTCCCGCTGCACCGCCAGGAACTCCCGCGCGTTGCGCACCGCCGACTCCACCTTCAGCCGGTTCCGCACGATCCCCGGATCCAGCAACAGCTTCTCGACCCTCGCCGCCGAGAACCGCGCGACCTTCGCCGGGTCGAACCCCGCGAACACCTCCCGGTACCGCTCCCGCTTCTTCAGGATCGTCTCCCAGCTCAGCCCCGCCTGCGCCCCCTCGAGAATCAGGAACTCAAACAGCACCCGGTCATCATGCACCGGCCGACCCCACTCCTCGTCGTGGTACCGCACCGCCAACTCGCTCTTCGCCCACTCGCACCGTTTCATGCCCGCACTCTACACCGGACCGCTCCGCGGGCCGGCGCGGGCGCAGGAAAATGGCGGCGTCCCGGCTCGACACCGGGACGCCGCCGCGCAAGCGTCGCAGGGGGTACGACGCGTCTCCCACCAGTTTCCGAAGCCCTCTTACCGACGACGCCGGGCCCCGAGCAGGCCCGCGAACCCCAGCAGCGAGAGCGCCGCGGGCGCGGGCACCACCGTCATGGCCCCGATCACCGTCCCGCCACCGACCTCGCCGATCATCGACCCGGCCCCGGTGTCAAGGTCGATCATCCAGAAGGTGGTCCGGTTGAGGGCGACATCCGCGACCGCGGCGTACGCGATGCCCGACTGCCCGGAGATATCGAAGCTCGCCCAGTCCGTGATGTCCGTGCCGATGAAGCCGACCGTCGTGAGCGTGCCCGCGCTGTTGGCCTGCTTCACGAGCAGGTCGAGGCCGGAGTCGATCCCGAAGAGCTGGGACTGGTTGGAGCCCTTGAAGTTGTTGTTGTACGCGGAGGCGACGATGTTGGGGTCCATCCCCTCGTTGGGGTCGCCCGCGCCGTAGAACAGGTCGGTCACCTGGGTGGAGGTCCCGTCGTTGGGGTTCAGCACCAGGTTCTGGTTCGCGTCGCTCACATTGCGGATCCGGTCGATCGTCGGGTTGAAATCGAACCCGAAGCTCGAGCCGTTCAGGCCGGGCACGAACGACCCGCCCCCGACCATGGACGCGGCGCCGGTCGCGGGGTTGATGGTGTACAGCCGGCTCATGCTGCCCACGGCGAACAGCTCACCGGTGTCGGGGCGCATATCCAGGCCCTGGATCGACTCGTTCTGGGCCAGGCCGCTGAGGGCGATGCCGGACAGCAGATCCGTCGGGGTCTGGCTGTCCCACGAGACGAGGAACCCGCGGTCGGTGACGCCGTAGACAATTTCTCCGGCCCCGGCCCAGCCGGCGGCGAGCCCGAGCAGAGCGACCCCGCACCCGAGCGAATTCTTTGCGTTGCGCATAGCAGTTTCTCCCTTTCATCCGTGCCGCGCCCCACCCAGGGCGCACCGGTGCCGCGGGCCCACGGCCCCAAGGCCGCGGATCCAGCCGCGCGTTCCCGGGACGGCGGGCGCCCCGCCGTCGCCCCACCTTCGAACGCCGTCGCCGATCGGATGTCGGCGCCGGCGCGCGGTTCCCAGAATTCCCGATCGTCCCGCGTTGCCCCTACTCCCCGGCCTGCCTCCACGCCCCGACGACCGGGTCCCGCACGACGCGCGTCCACAGGGCGTAGCCGGCGTCATTCAGGTGGAGACCGTCCTGAAGAAACAGCGAGGGGTCGGGCGTGCCGTCGGGCCCCAGCATGGGGGTCACCGTGTCGAGGTAGGTCGCGCCGGGGGTCGCCTCGCAGTACTCGCGCACCATGTCGTTGGCCTTGCGCATGGACTCCCAGTTCCCCCACCGCGCCAGGCTCGGCTTGATGGGCAGGTTGAAGACGCGGACCTTCGGCCAGATGGAGCGGGCGAGCCGGTCGAACGCGATGAACCCGTTGGCGGCGCTCTCCCAGTCGTGGTTGTCGGTGCCGAGGTCGTTGTCGCCGCAGTAGTAGACGATCACGCTCGGCTCGTAGGGCAGCACGATCCGGTTGAAGACCTCCAGCACCTCGGCGGTCTTGGACCCGCCGAACCCGCGGTTGAGCACCGGCGCCGGCGCCATGTCCCGGGCGAGCGAGGTCCACATGCGGGCGCTCGAGCTGCCGATGAACAGCACCTGCCCCGCTGGGGGTGGGCTCGCCCGGTCGGATTCCTCGAACGCCCGGATCTCCGGCTCATACCACGCGTCCGCCGGCGGGGCCGGCGCCGGGCTCTGCGGCGGTGGCGTCGGTGTGGGGGGCGCGGGCGTGGCGTCCGGCGGCGGCGGGGCCGGGTCGGGTCCCCCCGCGCGGGGTCCGGTGGTCGAACACGCGGCGCCAAGGCACAAGAGCAGCGACAGCACGATCGGGGAGAGCGTCCTCATGCGCCGAGGATACTCGCCCGGGACGCACGCGGCCGGACGGCGCCCGACCTACGCGGCCTTGGACTTCGAGGGCTTGGCGGCCTTTGCAGACTTCGCGGCTTTCGGCGATGCCGCCTTGGCGCTGGTCGCCTTTGCGTTGGCGGGCTTGGTCGCCGGGGCGGTGCGCCTGCGCTTCTTGGCGATCGGGGTCTGGGCCCCCACACCGTGGGCGTGCTCGATCTCAAGGAAGACGCGGATCAGGAGCCCCCGGTCCTGGTCGCGTCCGACGAGCCAGCCGGCGTAGGCCATCTCCTCGAGCATGTCGTCGCGGAGGAAGCTGACGCGCTGGGGTTCGGCGGCGGCGCACACCAGGCAGATGCCCGCGGCGGCGCGTCCGACGCTCATCGGGTCCCCGGAGCCGTGGGCCAGCTCGGACTCGAGGAACGCGGCGTGGTCGAGCTTGGCGAGCGGGGTGGAGCCGTCGCGGAGCAACTTGTCGGCGCGGACGAGGCACTCCATGCCCTCGTCGTCGTGGAGGGCGCCGATGCACGCGGCGCCGAGGCGCAGGGCCGCGGTCGCCCCGGCCGCCGCGCTCGTGCTGGCCGAGAGCAGGCCGGCGTGGCGTTCGGTGGGGTTGAGGTCTTCGGCGGCGATGAGGAAGGCGCTGCCGGCGTCGGCGGCGATGGAGGCGGCCTCGGGCCAGGTCTCGGCGTGCTCGCCGGCGGTGCGGACCAGGTGGGCGATCACGCCCGCGGCAACGGAGCGGGGGCTGCGCCAAAGAGCTAGGCCGGCGGGCCTTTCGACCATATCGGTGGCCCGCCGACCTAGGACGCGATCAGCAAGTGAGATGCGGGGCTCGCAGCGGGCGAGCGTGGCCGCGGACTCGACGAGGGCCCGCAGAAGGTCCGCTCCCTCACGGACCCTCGTGCGAGTTGCTCCCTCGATGACGACCGCCGCGGGATCGACCCGCGACGGGAACAGCTTGGCGAAGGTGAGCTCGCCGACGAGATCTGCCCACTCGACGACGCCGGCGGGCTGGCCGGGGCGCTCGAGGGTGACGATGCGGACGGGGCCCTCGCCGTCGTGGAAGACGGCGGCGTCGAAGAGGTGTCGGCGGCAGGCGGATTGCGGGTCTTCCCACGAGGCGAGCCGGAACCACTCGACGCGGCTGGGCCCGGCGGCGGCGACGAGGGCCTCGGCCTCCTCGTCGGGCATGCAGATGCCGACGCGGAGGGGGCGGGTGGGCAGGCTGAGACTCCCGAGCCAGCGTTCGACGCGGCGGCGGGCGTCGCCGGCGAGGGAGACCTCGCCGCCCCAGAGGGGGAGCCAGGCGATGCGCACGAGGATGGCGGCAAGACGGGTCGCGGCGTCGAGGCAGACCGCGCCGACGCGGTTGCGGGGCCACCAGCCTGCGCCGGGGTCGGTCTCGGCGGCGAGTTCGGTCGCGGCGGTGGAGTGGCCGAAGAAGTTTGCGGTGCGTTCGAGCAGCGAGGCGATCCGCTTGCGGGCGGGGGCGCTGAAGATGCCGACGAGCAGTCCGATAGCCCAGAGCCCGGCGGGGGCGCCGAGCACCGGCTCGCGGAGCCAGGCGACGCCGAGCGTGTGGGCGGTGAGCACGATGCCTGTCGCGGCGAGGGCGACCCCCCAAGCCGGGAGCGTGCCGGGGGTGGTGAGGTTCGGTGTCGGCGTGGGAGGCAGCTTGGTGTGGTCGCTCATCGCGGGTTGATCATCGGTCCGGATGATCGGCGGCGGGAGCGCAGTCGGGGGGCGCGGGGAATGGGGCGGGCGTGGCGCCCGCAGAACCGGATCGGGCGGAGCAGGTGGTGAGGTCGGGGGGGTGGAGGAAGGGGAATCACGAGGTGGCGGCTGGGGGGGCGCAGAGGCAAGGGAAGAGAAACCCCGAGCTTGCGCTCGGGGCTCGTAAAGGCACTGAGGCCCCGAGCTTGCGCTCGGGGTTGGTCAAGGCGGTTGGGTTACCGGCCGCTGAACCATTTAACGATGGCGTGGACGGTGGTTTGGCGTCCGATGACGCCGATGGACTCTGTGAGGGGGATTTCCTTGGGGCAGACCTGGACGCAGTTCTGGGCGTTGCCGCAGTCGGTGATGCCGCCGGGCCCCATAAGGGCGTCGAGCCGTTCTCCCTTGAGTTGCGCGCCGGTGGGGTGCATGTTGAAGTAGCGTGCCTGGCTGATGGCGTGTGCGCCGGCGAAGGAGGTGTCCCACTTGGCGGGTTCTTCTTCGAGCTGGAACTGGGGGCACGCCTCCATGCAGCAGCCGCAGGTCATGCAGGTGGAGAGGATGTAGCGTGTGGCTTGCGCGCCGGCGGACTCACGCGGGCCGGGCCCGAGGTCGTAGGTCCCGTCGACGGGTACCCAGGCTCTGACGCGTTTGAGGTTCGCGAAGGCTCTGGCGCGGTCGACCCAGAGGTCTCGGATGATGGGGAACTTGGTCATGGGCTCGAGTGTGATCTCGTCGCCGTTGTGGGGTGCGAGGTTGTCGATGAGGGCCGAGCAGCTCTGTCGCACCGTGCCGTTGATGACCATAGTGCAGGCGCCGCAGACCTCCTCGAGGCAGTTGGCGTCCCAGACGACGGGGGTTGTCCGCTTGCCGTCGGTGGTGACGGGGCGGGCGGCGATCTGCTGCAGGCAGGAGATGACATTGGCGCCGCGTTCGACGGGGACCTCGAAGGTCTCCCAGCGGGAGGGCTTGCCGGGTCCGTCGCAGCGTTTGATACGGAAGCGGACCCTGCGCCCTGGCTGGGCGTTGGCGGTGGCCTTGTTCGCGGCGCCGTTGTGGTGTGCCGTCATGGGCTCGTACTCCTGCGGTCGGGCTCAGACGCCGGCGGCGGCGGTCTGGGTCTTGGCTTGCTTCTTGTCGTCGGCGTCGGTCTTGCCGTAGGTGCGTGCGCGGGGGGTGACGAGGTCGGCGAGGAGGGGGATAAAGTCGATCGCGGCGTTGCCGGTTGCGGGGTCGAACACGGCGTAGGTGGTCTTGGCGAAGTTCTGGTCGTCGCGGTCGGGGTAGTCGGCGCGGTAGTGTGCGCCGCGGCTTTCCTTGCGGAGGGCGGCGCCGGAGACCATGGCCTCGGCGATGACGAGCATGTCTCCGGTGGCGCGGGCGAAGGAGAGTGCCTGGTTGGTCCAGGCGGCGCCGTCGGCGAGTTGGAGGCGGTTGCAGCGGTCGCGGAGCTGGGCGATCTTGGCGCGGCACTGCTCGAGGCGCTTGGCCTCGCGGACGACGGTGCAGGCGGCGGTCATCTCCTCGCCCATCTCCCTGGCGATGATGTATGGGTTGGTCTCGTCGGAGGCGTCGGCGTTGGCTGCGGTGTCGAGGATGGCCTTCTGCTTGGCGCCCTCGGTGGCGACCTCGGCGTCGAAGAGCGAGGCGGGGAGCGCGTGGGCGGGGCTCTTGGAGGGCTTGCCGTTGGTGATGTAGCTGGCGACGCTGTCGCCGCTGAATAGGCCGTCGAAGATGCAGGAGAGCAGGGCGTTTGCGCCGAGGCGGTTGGCGCCGTGGAAGGCGAAGTTGACCTCTCCGAAGGCGTAGAGGCCCTCGAGGTTGGTCATCATGTTGTTGGGGGCCCCGGGGAGCATGCCGCGGCCGATCTGGGCGTCGCAGGCGGGGACTGTGCCGGACTTGTGGGCGGGCCTTGGCTCCTTGGGCATGTAGTTGCCCCTGGTGTACTGGGTCCAGAGGCCTCCCATGGAGTAGTGGACGCCGGGGAAGATCTTCATTGGCTCGTGGCGTGGGTCGACGCCGACGAATTTCTCGTAGATCTCGAGGATGCCGCCGAGTTTGCGGGTGAGGTAGTCGGGCTCCATGTGGGAGAGGTCGAGGTAGACCTGGTTCTCGCCGCCGACGCCCATGCCCTGGTAGATGCAGATGTCGAAGATCTCGCGTGTGGCGATGTCTCGGGGGACGATGTTGCCGTACTTGGGGTATTTCTCTTCGAGGAAGTAGAGGCGTTCGGGCTCGGGGATCTGGGTGGGCGGTCTGGTGTCTCCCTTCTTGCGGGGGACCCAGACGCGTCCGCCCTCGCCTCGGGCGGACTCGCTCATGAGTCGGAGCTTGTCTGCGCCTGGGATGGCGGTGGGGTGGACCTGGATCATCTCGGGATTGCCGTAGGCGGCGCCGAGCTGGTAGCAGCGGCTGAGCGCGGCGCCGGTGCAGATGACGGAGTTTGTGCTCTTGCCGTAGACGAGTCCCGCGCCGCCGGTGGCCATGACGACCGCGTCGCCCCGGAAGGCGCGGATCTGCATGGTGCGGAGGTCCTGGGCGACGATGCCGACGCAGCGCGGGGCGGCGTCGCCGTTGGTGAGGACGGGTCGGAGGAACTCCCAGGACTCGTACTTATTGACCTTGCCCTCGGCCTCGAGCTTCCGGACCTGCTCGTCGAGCGCGTAGATGAGCTGCTGTCCGGTGGTGGCGCCGGCGAAGTGGGTGCGTTTGAAGAGCGAGCCGCCGAAGAGCCGGAGGTCGCGGAAGCCCTCGGCGGATCGGTTGAAGGGGACGCCCATCCGGTCGAGGAGGTCGATGATCTTGGGGGCCCAGTTGGCCATCTCGAGGACGGGGTGCTGGTCGGCGAGGAAGTCTCCGCCGTAGATGGTTTCGTCGAAGTGCTCGTACTCGGAGTATCCCTGCTGTCGGGCGACCTCGTTGCAGGCGTTGATGCCGCCCTGTGCGCAGACGGAGTGGGACCGCTTGACGGGGACGAGGCTGAAGAGGTCGACCGCGAGACCGGCCTCGGCGATGCGGATGCAGGCCGCGAGCCCCGCGAGTCCGCCGCCGACCACAATGACGCGTTGCTGTGCCATCGGTTGTGCTTTCTTCCGGGAGGTTTCGGCTTGGGTCGTCGTGCCGGTCGGGTTTGGTTGTTCCCGGCGGCTTGGGGGTGTTTGTCCTCTTCTTGACTCACGGCTCGGAGAGCCGTGCCACCTTGCTCATGGCTCGGAGAGCCGTGCCACCGGGCCGGCCTCGGGCTGGTGGGGCTGGTCCTGCATGGAGGCCTCAACGGCTCGGGCGGCGTCCTGGTCGAGTGTCGCGAAGCCGATGACGGCGGACCAGGCGGCGAGCATGAGCAGGACGCCGATGACGGCGCAGACCTGGCCCCATCGCTTCTGGGCCTGCTCGGTGACGGTGAGGCCCCAGGTGATGGCGGCGGTCCAGAGTCCGTTGGCGAGGTGGAAGACCAGGAGGGAGACGCCGAGCATGTAGAAGAGCGAGACGATGATGCCGGGGGCGCTCAGGGTCTGGCCTCCCTGGAGTGCGGCGGCCATGGTGGAGGCGGCGTACTCGCCGGACCACTCGGTGCCGCCGGGGATGAGGAAGCTCCAGCCCCACCGGAGCGTGGCGACATGGTAGAAGATGAAGAGGAATCCGATGTATCCGCTGAGGCGCTGGAGGACATAGCGGGCGTTCGACTGGTACTTGTAGTGCCCGAGGTTGGGGCTGCCGCTCATGGCGTAGACGACGCCGAGGGCGGCGTGGAAGGCGATGGGGAGCCAGAGGCCGAAGATCTCGATGAGGATGAGGGCGGGCATGGAGTGGATGAAGTCCACTTCGTGCTGGAAGGTGTGGACGCCCGCGGCCTCGCCGGAGTGCCCGCCGTGGCCTGTGAAGCGTCCCCAGACGACCGAGGCGTTGGTCGTGATGTGGAAGAGCATGAAGGCGCCGATGGGGATGACGCCGGTGAGGGAGTGGAGGCGACGGAGGAGGAAGTGATGACGGTGGAGGAACCCTTGGGTCTCGGCCACGATTCACGCCCTTCCTGGCGAGCGGCGTGGGTCGCCGCTTCGGGATGCAAGTGGTAAGCCCGCCGGAGTCGGTTTCGGGGCTCCGGACGGGCAATAGTGTAGCCATCTGTCCGGAACTCGGCGAGATCTGGGCGGGGTCGATTCGGGTGTGTGGGTCAGCCGAGGGGGCCCGGGGGCGGGGTGAAGCCCAGGCCTGCCTCGCCGGCCTGCTGCGGGGAGATGCGGCCCTCTTTGATGGCCTGGTTGATGGCCTTGCCGAGCTCGACGAACTGCATGCGCAGCTCGTGGAGGATGCCCTGGAGGAGCTGGGTCTCTTCGGCGGTGAGGTTGCCCTTGGTCTTGTCCTCGACGACGCCGAGGAGGTCGATGTGGGCCTTGGCCATGGGGGGTGAGATGAAGGCCTTGCCGGACTGGGGGTCGGGGATCGCGCCCATGTACATGAGGGCCTGGCTGGCGAGGACCTGGACGAGGTCGGTGAAGCCGAGCTCGTCGCCTGGCTCGGCGGCGGGCGGGCCGGGGCCGGTCGGGGCGGGGGCGGTGCGGCCTGGGGCTCCGGTGGGGGCCCCGGCGGGGAATCCCGACGCGGGGGTCGGTGTCCGGGCTTTCTCCTGCTCGGCGAGCTTGGCCTTCTCGGCCTGGGCCTGGGCCTTCCAGTCGTCGTCGATGATGATCTTCGGCCGGTCGGCGTCGGGCATGGGGCGGGTCCTTTCTGCTAGGCTTGTGGCAAGTCATGGTAGACAAACGCAGGCAATCACGGTTCGTTGTGGGCGGTGCGGGGGCGGCGGTGCTGCTGTGGTCGCTGGGGGGCTGCGGCGGCTGGTCGGCGCGGGATGTGCTGCCGCGGGGCGGGGAGCGGCTCTCGGCGGATGACTTCCACGGCGCGGGCGGTGTGGAGGGCGCGGGGGCTCGTCCGATCCCGGTGTTCGTGCCGGAGCAGAGGCGGGCGGCGCGGGTGGAGATCCGGTCGGTGACGGAGGCCGAGGCGCGAGGGGGGGTTTCGGGGATCGACACGAGGGTGGGTGAGCCGGTGCTGGACGGGCGCGGGGGGCAGATCGTGCCGCCGGCGGGGGCGGGTGACGGGGCGGGGGCGGGGGCGGTTGTCCCCGAGCCGGTCGACTCGACGGGTTTGACGCTGGTTGACGCGAAGGTGGGGGATCTGAACGGGCTTCCGATCTTGGCGGGGGACTGGCTGGAGCCGATGGGGGCGAGGCTGCGGGCGGAGTCGGCGGGGAAGACGCGGGAGCAGTGGCGCAAGTTCGCGGCGGAGGCGATCGAACAGGAGCTTGTGGGGGATCTGCGTGACGAGCTCTTCCTGTCGGAGGCTCGGTCGAGCCTGACGGCGCAGCAGAAGGCGGGGCTGCGGGTGTTCTTGAAGCGGTTCGAGAAGGATGTGGTGCGCGGGTCCTACGGCAGCCAGACGCTGGCGGACGAGCAGCTTCGTCAGCGGTCGGGGTTTGGGCTGGATGAGGCGCTGCGGGAGCGTGAGCGGGCGGCGTTGATCCAGACGCAGGTGCAGCAGAAGGTGTGGGACCGGGTGCAGGTGCCGCAGCGGGACCTGGTCTTGGCGTACGAGAAGGACTACGCGAAGTACAACCCCAAGGCTCGGGCGGTGTTCCGTCAGATCCGGGTGAGCAGCGGGGAGGCGGGGACGGTCCGGGAGTTCGGGGAGCGGCTGGCGTCGGGCGGGGCGTTCGCGGAGGTGGCGGCGGACGAGCGGAACGGCACGCCAGAGGAGACGGTGCGCGAGTTCGAGGGTTCGCTGGCGGAGACGGAGCTGTACGGCCGGGAGGATCTGCAGGCGGCGGCGGCGTCGCTGGAGCCGGGGCAGATGGCCGGGCCGATTGACACGGGCTCGTTCACCTACTGGATCTATCTGGACCGGATCGAGCGGGAGTCGCACGCGTTGTACGAGGTGCAGCGGGAGTTGCGTGACCAGCTCACGGCGGAGCGGCGGGAGGAGGAGGCGCGGCGGTATCTGCTGCAGCTGTTTGAGCGGGCGGGCATCGCGGGGCTCGATGAGCTCGTGTTTCGGCTGGTGTTCATCGCGGAGCGGTGGTACTTCGAGGACGGGGCGGGGTGATGGCGGGGGTGCTGCGCGGGTGGCTTGCGCGGCGGTTGGGCGGCGGGGGGGCGGCGCACCTGGAGCTTGGTCGGCGTGGCGAGCGTGAGGCGGCGCGGGTGATGCGTCGCGCGGGCTGCCGCGTGGTGGCGAGGAACCTGCGGACGCCGGGTGGGGAGGCGGACCTGGTGTGCATCGACCGCGCGGGGGGCGCGGTGGTGCTGGTCGAGGTGAAGACGCGGGTGCAGCCGGCGGACGGGTCGGGCGTGTCGCCGACGGCGGCGATCGATGCGTCGAAGCGTCGTCGGCTGGTGTCGACGGCGCGATCGCTGGCGCGCCTGCCGCGGTTCGCGGGGCGGGCGGTGCGGATCGATGTGGTGACGGTGGAGTTTGTCGGTGGGGAGCGGCGAGTGCGGCACTATGTGAACGCGGTGGGTGGGGACGGGCTGCTTCGGTGAGGGGGTGGGGCGAAAAAGGAACCGGCCGCCGCGTGTGATTCGATGAGCGCTTCCTCCGGGCGCTCACCAAAGCAACAACGCGGCGGCCGGGGGAGGGGTATATCGCCCTGCCGCGGATGGAGCAGGCTCGGTGCACACATCGTGCGTGTCCGTGCCCGGCAAAGAAGTCGGGAGTGGGGTCGCGTCACAGCCTGTTTGAACCCCACCGGCTTCGAAGGCAGATTACCACCCCGCGGACTCCGTTGCAACGGGGTGAGAGGCCGAAGGAGCGTGTTTTTTCGGTTGTTTTTGCGAGCGGGCGTGGGCGGATGTGAATCCAGGTAATTTGGAGGCTGCGCTGCGAGGGCCGGCGGTTAGCCCGCGGGGGCGGGGCGGATCGGTTGCGTCCAGGCGCGTTTGAGGAGGCTCTCTTTGGTGGGGCGCTCCGGTGGGGCGCTGCTCTCGATGACGGCGCGGACATAGAGCTCGTCGCCGGTGAAGGTGTAGACGGCGGTGACGCCCTCGGACTCGGCCAGGACCTGGCCGATTTCCGGGGAGTAGAGGCCGGTGACCGGGAGCGGGTTGCCGGCTTCGTCGGTCACGGGGGTGGCGGTGAGGTCGGCGTCGCGGGGCGTGCCGATGAAGCGGGTGGTGTAGGACTCGCCGGGCTCGGGATGGATGCGGACGGTGAGGGTGTTGTCGGCGGCGTCGAACTCGACGGCGTCGAGCGTGACGCCGGTGGAGGCGTAGAAGTCGCCGGCCTTCATGGCGAGGATGACGGTCTCGGGGGTGAGGCGGCGGGCGTGGACCATGACCCAGCCGCGGCCGGGGATGGAGACGGGGGACTGCCCGTGGTAGCTGTGGCCGTCGTCGGTGGCGATGCCGAAGATGGGCGGGGCGTCGAATCGGGTGATGCGGATGGTGTTGATGATGTCCCAGATGCGCTCGGTGGAGGCGTGTGTCTGGTCGCCGTTGTTGTTGACGCCGGTGTGGCCGTTGAAAACCTCGAAGAACTGCTCCTCGAGGACCGGGGCGAGGTCTTCGGCGGTGACACCCCAGCCGAAGTTGGGGTGGTTGAGGTGGGGGAGGACTTCGCGTCCGTGCTTGGCGGCCTGGGCGTTCACCTCTCGGAGGACGGCGCGGATGGTGGCTTCGGCGGTCTCGCCGGTCTGGGGGGGGATGACCTCGGCGAGGTTGGTGGCGTTGATGTGGATGGGGCGGCGCTCGAAGGCGCCGGTGATCTCTTCGGCCTGGATGAGGAGGAAGCGGCCGGGCTGCTCGACGAAGGGTCGGTACTCGTCGAAGGGCTTGAGGCGGACCTGGGTGGTGTCGTTCTCGGTGCGGGTCTGGACCCAGTCGTCGCCGAAGCGTTCGAGGTATTTGGGGAAGGCGGCGGCCCGGGAGCGGTTGTCGATGTCGGCCAGTGGCATCCAGCGTTGGCCCTGGCTGAGGGTGTTGTGGTCGGAGAGGGCGAGGAAGTTGTAGCCGTTGTCGGCGTACCAGAGGGCGATCATCTCGGGGAAGTCGTCGCCGTCGGACCAGAGGGAGTGGGTGTGGAGGTTGCCCTTCCACCAGCGGGGCTCGGGGTCGGCGGGTCCGGGCTGGCCGAGGGCGACGGGGGCGAGGAGCGTCAGGAGGGCGAGCGGGGTGAGCTGTGTCATCATGACTGAGACCCTAGCAGGCGGCGCGGGGGAGGATCGGGGCTGGAGTGTTCGGGTCTGGCAAGGATCGGGTGGGTCCGGGGCGCGGGGGAGGGGCAAACGGGGCGGGGCGGGTTGACATCGGGGCGGGCGCGGGGTTGAGTCCAGCCCCATGCCGCTGGCCGATGCCGCCAACCCCGCCGGAGCCAAGCGCAGCGAGCCGCTGCCGGGGGTGTTGTTCACGGCGTTCGAGCCGAGCGGCGACGAGCACGCGGCGGTGGTAATCTCGGAGCTGAAGCGTCGGTACCCGGGATTGCCGGTGTTCGCATGGGGTGGGCCGGCGATGGAGGCGGCGGGGGCGACGATCATCGAGCGGACGGGTGAGGACGCGGTGATGGGGCTGCCGGGGATCGGGAAGATCCTGGAGCACAACCGGATCAACGTGCGGGTGCGGGAGTGGGTCCGGGCGAACCCGGGGGTGCGTCTGCATGTGCCGGTGGACTCTCCGGCGGCGAACTTCCCGATCTGCCGGATCACGCGGGGGGCGAGGCTTGGGATCCTGCACCTGGTGGCGCCGCAGATCTGGGCGTGGGGGGGCTGGCGGATCCGGAAGCTGCGGAAGCTGACCGACGGGCTGCTGTGTCTGTTGCCGTTCGAGGAGGCGTGGTTCCGGGAGCGGGGGATCACGGCGTCGTTCGTGGGTCACCCGTTGTTCGACCGGGCCGTGCCGCAGGAGGCGGTGGTGCGTGCGGCGGAGGGGTACCCGCAGGGGTCGCCTCGGATCGCGCTGCTTCCCGGGTCGCGGCCGGGGGAGATCGCGAAGAACTGGCCGCTGCTGCTCGGGGCGTACCGGGCGTTGGTGCGGACGCGGCCGGGGGTTGCGGGGATGGTGGCGGCGACGACGCCGGCGGTGGCGGATCGTGTCCGGGGGTACGCGGAGAAGACGGGGGGGTGGCCTGAGTCGCTGACGGTTGCGGTGGGGGCGACGGACTCGGTGGTGTACTGGTCGGAGCTGGCGTTGGTGGTGAGCGGGACTGTGACGCTGCAGATCGCCCGTCAGCGTCGGCCGATGATCATCGTGTACAAGTCGAGCCCGCTGCTGTATCTGCTGCTGGCGAAGTGGGTGTTGTCGACGGAGTTCCTGACCCTGCCGAATCTGGTTGCGGGTCGGGAGGTGGTGCCGGAGTTCGTGCCGCACTTCGCGGGGCATGAGGCGATCGTGGAGGAGGCGCAGCGGCTGATCGATTCTCCGGAGATCGCGTCGCGTCAGCGTGGGGAGCTGGGGCGGATCGTGGAGCAGTTCACGGGGCACCACGCGGGTGTGGAGGCGGCGGAGGCGATCCTGGTGAAGCTGGGGCTGGCGCCTGGGGTGGTGGGGGCCGGGGCGGCTTAGGGCTGCGGGGCGGGTCTGACGCGGACGAGGCCGATGGTGCAGGTGGAGTTGCCGATGCGGTCGGTGATGGGGAGCGATTCGCGCCAGAGGTCGGCGACGGGGAGGGATCGGTCGAGGCACTTGTGCATGAGGGCGGTCAGGTCGTGCTCGGCGACGGCGGGGGATTCGTTGAAGAGGACCAGGGCGAGGGCGGCGTGCTGGACGGCGCGGGCGTTGGCGAGCTTGCGGATGTCGGCCAGGCAGGCGTTGAACTGCGAGGCGTAGCTGCGGTTGGGTCCGGCGACGCCGTCTGTGGTGGTGTGCTGGCCGATGGTCTTGACCTCGATCCAGAGGGCGTCCTCGGGGGCGATCGAGGCGTGGGGTGGGGCGTGGAGCTCGGTGGCGAGGGCGGCGAAGAGGGTGCCCTGGGCTCGTCGTAACTCCTTGCCCTGCCTGACGATATCCGCGATGGCAAGCGTGTCGGACGGGGCGACGACCAGGTCGCAGCGGGGGCGTTCGCTCTCGCGGGGGAGGTGCCTGGGCGGTCCGGGGTAGGGGGTCTCGCGGAAGCAGGCGAGGTCGGCGGATCGGAGTCCGGCGGCGAGGAGCGGGTGGAGCTGGACCTCGTCGAGGGCGTCGAGGCCGTGGACGGCCTGCTCGTGGGCCAGTTCGGCCTCGGCGGTTCTGAGGCCGGCGGCGAGTCCCGCGATGATGCTGCCGAACTCCCAGGGCATGAAGAAATGGTACAGTGGCCGCGACGCGCCCGGGTTGCGTGCCCGGGGGCGGCGGCTGGTCCTGTTTCGCCACCATCGAGTACCTCCGACGGCCCTCATCGGGCGTCGCCCGCAGCAAGGAGCCCGCATGCAAGCCCTGATGGACATGCTCAATCGGATCAACGGCGTCCTGTGGCACGACTATGTGCTGTACTTCCTGCTGGGGGTGGGGATTCTGTTCACGGTGTGGTCCGGCATCGGGCAGTTCCGGGCGTTGACGCACGGGACGGCGGTGATCCGTGGCAAGTACGACGACAAGAACGACCCCGGGGCGATCAACCACTTCCAGGCGCTGTCGACGGCGTTGTCGGCGACGGTGGGTCTGGGGAACATCGCGGGCGTGGCGATCGCGATCTCGGTCGGCGGTCCGGGTGCGGTGTTCTGGATGTGGGTGACCGGGTTCGTGGGCATGGCGCTGAAGATGACCGAGGTCACGCAGGCGATGCTGTTCCGCAACACGGACGATCCGGACAACCCGCACGGCGGGGCGATGTGGGTGTGCAAGAAGGGGTTCGCGAAGCTGAACCCGGCGCTGGCCCCGCTGGGCGCGGTCGTGGGCGGGGTGTTCTGCCTGACGCTGATCGTGTCGTGCGTGACTGGCGGCAACATGTTCCAGGCGTGGAATGTGGCGGACCTTGGCTTCACCTACTTCGGCATCCCGCAGATCGTGACGGGGATCGTGCTGGCGGTGGGGGTGGGGATCGTGATCGTGGGGGGGATCAAGCGGATCGGGGATGTGGCGGGTCGCATCGTGCCGTTCATGTGCGCGATGTACCTGCTGGCGGGGCTGTATGTGATCGCCACGAACCTGGGCCAGATCCCGTCGCTGTTCGCGCTGATCTTCCGTGAGGCGTTCGCGCCGTCCGAGGCGGCGGGGGCGTTCATCGGCGGTGCCGCGGGCTTCGGTTTCCTCAAGGGCATGCAGAGGGCGCTGTTCTCCAACGAGGCGGGCCAGGGGTCGGCGCCGATCGCGCACTCCGCGGCGAAGACCGACGAGCCTGTGCGTGAGGGCGTCGTGGCGGGTCTCGAGCCGTTCGTGGACACGATCTGCGTGTGCACGGTCACGGCGTTGGTCATCCTGCTGAGCGGGACCTGGAACCGGGATCCGGCGCTGGCATGGGCGGGCGGGCAGGCCCCCGCGATCACGGAGACCTCCGCGGGGGTGTGGCAGGTCGCCGATGCCCCGGTGCAGGTGATGAACGAGAACGAGGCCAGCAACCAGATGCGTCAGGGGTCGCAGGTGTTCCTGGTCGTCCAGGGCGGGACCAACGCCACGACGGGCGGCGATCACCACCAGATCGCGGGCACGCTCTCGGGCGGGGACGAGACCGGCTGGGTGGCCGCGTTCTCTCCGATCCGGCTCGAGGTCAAGCCGGAGATTGTGCGGGACGGGGTCTACTTCGGCTTCAAGGGGGCGACGCTGACGGCGAAGGCGTACGACCGGGTGCTGCCGGGGCTGGGTCTCTGGGTGGTGCCGGCGACGGCGTTCCTGTTCGCGTTCTCGACGATCATCTCGTGGTCGTACTACGGCGAGCAGGGGGTGGTGTACCTGTTCGGCGCTCGGGCGACGATGCCGTACCGCCTGATCTACTGCGGGCTGGTGGTGCTGGCGACGACCAAGTTCATCCGGACGGAGGCGGAGCTGGACACGGTCTCGACGCTGGGGACGGGCGTGATGCTGTGGGCGAACATCCCGATCATGCTGATCTTCGGGCCGATGGCGATGAAGGCGTACCACGAGTACATGGGCCGCTACAAGCGGGGTGAGATGGTGGCGCACAAGGCGCCGCCGATCACGGAGGTGATCGAGGGCTCGGATGTGGAGTGACCCGGCGTCGGGCCGGTGGACCTTGGAGCTTTGAGCGCAGACCCCGCCCTGGTGGCGGGGTCTGTTGCTGTCAGGGCCGCTCGGCGAGGACTGCGCGGAGGGCGTCGGTCATCTTGTGCGAGGACTCGGCGGCCATGGCGGCGCTCTTGCGGGTCAGGCCCCGCCAGAGCCAGGGGAGCGGGAGCGCGGTGGTGGGGAGGTACCAGGCGTAGGTGAGCCAGGGCATGGACTTGCTCCAGTTGGCGTAGGTGGTCCAGTAGACATCGAGCAGCGAGTCGGTGAGCCAGACGCCGGGCCAGACGGTGAAGATGAGCGTGACGGCGAAGATCCAGGGCATGAGCGGGCGGCGTCGGGCGCGGAGGGTGGTGCGAGAGCCGGCGTCGGCGGGGTGGATCTCGCCGAGCAGTTCGTAGTCGAACGGGATGGCGTCGCAGTCGAGGCGGAAGGTGTGGCCGGCGAGGGGCTCGAAGCCGGGGAGCCTGCCGCGGAGGCCGGCCTGGATGAGGGCGGCGCGGGCGTCGTCGGGGTTGAGTGGGGAGAGCAGCTCGGCGGGTGGCTGGGCGGCAGGGTCCGATATCTTGGTGCGGGGGCCGTGGGGCATTTGGGGCATGTGGGGCTCCGGGGCGAGTGTACGCTTGTGGGTGGGAGAGCCCGGGGGCGGAAAGGGTGTGGAGAGTGTGTCGGCGGTTGCCCGGCACGCGCTTCGCACGAGAGCATGTCGTGATGCGAAGGACCGGAGATGACATCGCGGGGGCGGGGCGCAGGGCGGGGGGCGAGGGCCCGGGCCGGCTGCGTCTGGTGGGGGATGTTGCGGAGACGCCACGCGGGGCGTCGCGTGGGGACGACTCGTCGGCACGATCGGACCGGGGGGGGGAGCGGGTGGGGACCGAGCGGGTGGGGACCGAGCGGATGGGAACGGAGGGGGTGCGGGCCGATCGGTCGGCGCACCGGGCGTGGGAGGTCTCGGCGGAGAACCAGGCGGCGTCGGCGCTCTCGACCTTCGACGCGCGGTGGGTGCTGGCGGTGCGGGCGTCGGAGGCGGTCGAGGGTGGTCGTGCGGCGGTGATCCGGCCGGAGGCGCGGCAGCGGCTGGTGTCGACGGCGCGGACGATGGGGCTGCGGCCGTTTGATGCGAACCTGGTGCTGGCGATCGTGCAGGACGCGGCGCGGGAGGGGCGCACGGCGCGGGACCTGGAGACGATCGACAGCCTGATGCT
>JADZER010000010.1 GCA_020850415.1 Phycisphaerales bacterium | reverse complement strand
TCTCGCAGGTGGCGACCGCGCTGGCCTTCCTGAAGGAGCGCGGGTGCGTCGTCACCGAGGGCAGGCGTAGCTACGCCCCCGGGCCCGGGGTCTTCGAGGACGCCATGACCGAGTACCACGCGCTGCGGGAGGCCGCCTCCGGCTGACGCACGCATCACCCCCACCCCCTACGCTCCGGCGCTCGCCGGGGCGTTCTCAGTGGCGGCGACGCGCTCCGCCTTCTTCCCCGCGAAGGTCTCCCAGCGCTGCACGATGACATCGCAGTAGGCCGGGTCGATCTCCATGAGGTACGCGCGCCGACCCTGCTGCTCGGCGGCGATTAAGGTGGAACCACTCCCCCCGAACAAGTCGATCACCCGCTCGCCGGGCTTGGTCGAGTACGCCATGGCCCGCGCCGCCAGCTCCACGGGCTTCTCGGTGAGATGGATCATCGACTGCGGGCTGACCTTCTTCACCGGCCAAAGATCGCCCGCGTTGTTCGGCCCGAAGTACTTGTGCGCCGCCCCCTCGCGCCATCCGTAGTATGCGATTTCGAAGCAACCCATGAAGTCCTTGCGGGTCAGCACGGGGTGCATCTTGTCCCACACGATCGCCTGCGAGAAGTACAGCCCGCTGGCCTTCAGCGCCGCCGGGTAGTTGCCGATGTTGGCGTACCCGCCCCAGATGTAGAACGCCCGGCCGGGGTCCAGAACGCGGGCCAAGTTGCCGAACCAAGCAGCCAGCAGGTCGGCGAACGCCTCGTCGGTCACATTGTCGTTGTCGAGGGGCCGGTCCTTGGCGCGCAGGGTCTTGGTTGTCGCCTTGACCTTCTCGCCGGAGCGGGACGAGGACTTCGGCACCGGGTGGAAGCTGGTCTTCCCCGCCACGAAGGCGTTGTTGCTGCGCGGCTCAACTTTTACATTGTACGGGGGGTCTGCGCAGACCAGCTGCGCCGTCGCCCCGTCCATGAGCCTGTCCACATCCGCCGCGCTCGCGCTGTCGCCGCACAGCAGCCTGTGGTTCCCAAGCACCCACAGGTCGCCGCGCTTGGTCACCGGGTCGTCCGGCGGCGCGGGGATCTCGTCGGGGTCGGTGAGCCCGGGGTTGCCGGTCTCCCCCAGCAGCTTGGCCAGCTCCTCGTCGTCGAACCCGAGGATGTCGAGGTCGAGGCCCAGGTCCTTCAACTCCGCCAGCTCGACCGGCAGGAGTTCGAGGTCCCACTGGGCGATGTTCGCCGTGGCGTTATCGGCGATGCGGTAGGCCTTGGCCTTCTCGGGGCTCAGCCCCTCGGCGACATGAACCGGGATGCGGTCGATGCCGAGCTTCTTGGCCGCCTTCCAGCGGGTGTGCCCGACGATGATGACATTCTGCTCGTCCACCACCACGGGCTGCCTGAACCCGAACTCGGTGATCGAGCGCGCCACCGCGTCAAGGGCGGCGTCGTTGTGGCGGGGGTTCTTGTCGTACGGGGTGATGGCGTCCGGTGCCGTCAGCGTGATCTTCAAGTCCGTCCCTCGGGCTCTGCACCCTCGGAGGCGCGTGGCGCTTCGCGCGCTCGTGGCCTGCGTGCACATTGTAACAACTGCCGCGGAACCGGGCCACTTCTGGAGCGTCCGATCATGCCATGCACTCCGGTGCAGTTCCGTGCGCACGGAATCGTCTCGGCGCTCGCCTGCGTACGCCTCGTGGGCCTCGCGGATGGGCGCACAACACGAAAGGACATCACATGGGAAAGGGAAGTAGCGGCGGCGGCAAGAGCGGCGGCGGTGGGGGCAAGGGCTCGGGCGGCGGCGGCGGCAAGAGTGGTGGCGGCGGTCGCCCGCCGAATGGCCCAAGCACGACCGGCAACAAGTCCGGTGACGGCCGGGGCAACAACCCGCCCCACAAGTAGGCGCTCAACCCGCCCCGTTGGCGGCCTGAGCCGCAGGTAGTCAGCTAACAGACGGCCCCGGCCCCGGACCGGGGCCGTCCATTTCCTACCGGATCTTGTCAACCCGAACGCCCCACCTTCACCGACCCAGAAGTTCGTAACGCAGCTTGCCCGGCAGCCAACCCTATTCCCTGCCGTTACTCTGAACATCATCGTTCGCCGCCCGGGCGGCGGAGCCCTTCAAGACCTCCGCTACTGCGCCGCGTGCGGCTTCGTATTGCCCCTTCAACTGTGGTTCGAGGCCGTCTGGCGGCGGCGTCTCAGCCAACCGCGGCCCAAGTCTGTCGAAGTCAAAGAGCAATCGCAGCCGGGTCAAATCCACCCGTGTCGCGTACTCATGCCGAGGCTGGGGAACACCGGTCTCGGCAGACGCCCGCATCACCGTGACCAGGGATGACGAGGTGAAAAAAGGAACCACGAGCGGCAAGCCTGTGATCGGTGCCTGCTCAACCGCTTCCAAGAGCGCTTCGGAGATCCCATCCCAACCATCAAATGGCGGCCCCCCGGCTTCATTGGTCGCAACCGCCATGCAGAGATACCAGACAACCCATGGCGAGCCATGGTGCATCGCCTGCAATAGGCGATCGCCAGCATTCTGTTTGAAGGTGCCCACCATGCCCCCGCGGATGGCGACTCGGACCCGTTCGCGCTGAACGTCATCAAGTAGACTGGAGACACTTCCATGCTGTTCTTCCGCGAAGTAGTACCAGATGTCTTGCGTCAGCGGCAAATGCCGCATTGCCAATGCACTCATGACTCGGACAAGCGTGTCACCCAGCAAAGCCACGGGAGGTTGGCGTCGGTGCATCATGCGCCATACTGGCACAATGCCGGGTGCATGTCGCCCGTCTTCCCACGCCCGTGCAGATTGATCCTGGAGAACGGCTACCAGCTCCGTCAGGAGTCGGCAGAGGTGTTCTGCGTCAAACTGCCCGACGAACGTCTCGACTTGTTCGGAGCGTTCGGCATCCATGAGCCTTGCCACCAGGTCACTACTCTGGCCGGTCTTCGAAGCAGCGATCGCCTTCAATGCCGATTGATCACTGATTCCCTCCGCGATAACCGGGAGCGTCAGGTATCGCTGCCAGTAGTCTGCATGGCGCGCTACACCTAGACCTTGGGGGCGCTCCATGTAATCACGATCGCGCTCGTAGTGGCTGAATACTGCAGGGAACACAAAGCCGATCGCGGTAGCGACTGCATTTCGCATTCGCTCAGTGTTCTCCTTGTCCAGCAAGGCACGGAGTTGCTCAAACACCGGATGCGCAGATCGTTGACCGTCGACACTGGCGACTGGATCACGAAAGCCGCTTCGCATGAGATCCACATGTTCATCAATAAACGCAAACAGCTCCGGCCGAGACACCCTGAGAGCGGACGCGACCAGTACGCTGTCGATATCAACTTCACCGGCTAGTCGCTCCCAGGTCTCCCATGTGATACGAAGTGCCCACTTGAACGATCGTGGTGTGGTTAGCAGCAATGGAAGCGCTTCTTGAATGCGCGGTTCGCTGTCCCGGACACTCCACAACCAAATACCGTATTGAAGGTCGCTCTCGGGCGGAGTGAGTACTGCGCGACACTCTTCACTGGCCGGATCAAGTACGTCTTCGGAAAGGCACGCTGATCGGAGGGATTCGATCTGCCGCCAGATCTCCTTCGCACCCGGACGGGGAGGACTCTCGACGAATCGGGCTATCTTTCCGACATCCAACCGCGAGCGCAGCGATGTGTCGCCGACGATAACCGAGATCGAGTCGCACCGATCGAGCAGCACGAGAAGCGACAGAATCGGCCCGAGTCGTTCTGCCTCTCTGATGGCCGCATCTTCCGGGCCGAGTCGGTCAGCCCCGGTGAATCGCTCCATGTCCTCGATCCAGAGAACGAGTTTAAGACCTGCCGCAGTCGCAATGGTCGCCAGAGACCGGAGGATCACGTCGGGCCTGGAGTCCCCACGCATCAGCCTCGCTAGGACACCCCAGCGTCCGCCGGTACGCTCAATGACCTCCACATAGCGTTCGGACAGCCCGGCAATGGCCAGAACGTTCACTCGCTGCCCCAACGCTCGGATGACGGACCGGATGATCCCAGCGACAGCGGCGTCGGGAGTATCAAACGGCCAAAGACTGAGATGGACCATCACGGTCGAGCGTTGCGTACCCAAGTGATGCTCAACAAGCTGGCGAATCGTGGACTTGCCAGAACCGAGAGGTCCAACGACAGCCATGGTCGGACTTTCGCCCTGGGCTTTGAGACGCTCGGCGATGCGAGTGGCCACAGCATCGTGACCGAACCGGTCTTCGTGAGGCTGGGAAATCTCGTGATCATCACGTAACCAAGTGATCAGCGCCGAGAGACCACCACCATCACCGTCTGGCGCTCGGGCGTTTGCTGCTGGCCAACTCTTGTGAAGGAGGCGCGTCCCCAGGACGACACCGGCTGCGAGCCAAACCCAAGCGGGAGCCGTCGTGATCAGCGACCAGATCAGGCCTGGCCCCGCAATCGCCGGTTCCCATCGCCCGGCGATCCCCTCGTAGACTCCAATGATCAGCAAGGCAACTGCGACAGCGATCCACAGAGGTGGGTAGGTTCCGAGGTGTCGAAGTCCGAGGAATGCCAGCCAGCGCCGCCGCCCAAACGGCCAGCAAGCGGCCACGACCAGCACGAGCACCGCGGTTGACAACACATCAGCGCGGACCGACGCGAGGTAGTCGATGACGAAGCCCAGCGAGGAATGAACCGCCCCACTCGCCAGACCCCACACGCCAGCCGCTACTACCCCGCAGGAAACGACGCTCGTCCATCGACCGAAGATGGCCTGCTCTCGCTTCATCGTGCGCGGCGCTTCTGATGGCCTTTAGGTGCGGCCGTTTGGCCCCCGAGAGGGGCGGGACATTCGCCGACACTCTACCTTGCCGTTGTCATTGATGGAGCCAAGTCAGGTACTTGGGGTCCGCCGGTCGGATCAGGCTCACGCCGCCCCCACCGTGACCGCCCCCTGGACGGGACAGATCGCGCCCACCCGGCGACCAGGGGAAACCCCCCTCATGCCGCCACCACCGTGACCGCCACAAGGCCACAATCGAAAGAGATTGTGTCCAACTGGCGGCTACCGGAACCCCCCCACTCCCCGTCCGCCGTACCCGCCAGAAGGCCACCACCGAAGGGTGTTGTGGCCAACTGGCGGCCGCGGGCGTCGTCGCCCCGTGCCGCGTGGGCGGGCGCTTTGGCCCCGGTATCGGCCCGCTCGACCGGAACGCCGCACGCGGCGTCGTGGGGCGGCAGCGAGGCCAACGCCGCGGCGGCGGGAGGACCGGACGGGGCGGCAGGCGCGGGCCTCGGGTTGATTGCGGAGCGTGCGGCGCGTGCGGCGCGTCGTCTCCCTACCCGCTCCAAATGGGGGTGGTCCTGAAGTCGGTATGCCAGAGGTTGTGCGACAGGCGGAAACCTGTGCGTCACATTTTGCGTCGCGCTTCGGGCGACATACGCGTTTTGGCCTTGATATCCAGGCAACACGCGGAATCGCCCGGGGGTTCGATCCCCCCGGCTCCATTCTTCGAGGCTTGCGCACCGGGTTGCACCGGGGCGCAAGCCTTTGCTTTTGGGGGGGTTGCGCGGGATGTCGGAGAGGCTCGATCAGGCGATTCGGTGCGCCGTGCGCTCCGGTGCGGACGCGTGCTGCGTCACTTTTTGCGTCACTTTTGTCGCCGCGGGTGGGGTCACCGTTCGGCCCGTCACCCGCGACAGCACCTCGTCGGGCATGGCCAGCGTGTAGTGCCTGGCGCTCACGGTCAGGCTGTGCCCGAGCCACCGCGCGACGAGGTACGGCGCGATGCCCTCGTTCATCCAGTGCGCCTGGCATGATCGCCGAGCGTTCGCCGCATGATCGCCGCGGGCATTGGCAGGTGTCGTCCCATGGCTCGACCTCGGCGGCCTCGATGAGTGAAGCCCCCCACCCGAGGTGACTAGCCAACTGCGACTCGCGCGAGGCGCGTCGGCATTGGGGTCCGCAATCGCCACACGATGCTGATCGGGCGGCTGCCGCTGTGAGATACATGATCCGCCGGGCCGAGAAAGGCGTAGGGGGAGGCGAGACCGCTGGGAAGGGCCTTGCGTTCGCGGACGAAGAGCATGGGCGTGTAGCCCTGCTCGCGGTGGCGGGTGTAGCGTTGGCCGGTAGGCGAATCGGCCGAGGTGGTGCTCTGGGACTGCCAGTGGAAGAGCTGGTCGCTGATCGCGTAGTCCTCGTACATGGTCGTTGGGGAGTACGCGTCCTCGGTCTTGTGCAGGGTCACGAAGAACGCGTCGCTCTTGCGGTCAGGGATGTGGAGCACGCCCTCGCGGAAGTCGGGGCGACGGTCGAGGTCCCAGTGCCCCAGGCCGATGAGGGCCTCGTCGCGGGTGTACTCGGCGCGCTCGCTGTTGGGACGCGTTCGAGGCCGATGACGCGGCCGGGGGGCCCGAGTCATGCGGCGCTGCTCGCTCGGGTGCGTCGGACCGAGGCCGGGTCCGTGGTGCTCACGCGCGGTTGGGCGCGGGGATGCTCTCGACCATGATCATTGCCCGGGCGATCGCGAGCTCGAGGTCCGGACAGAAGTTGGTCAGGTCGAGGAACTCGGTCGAGCCGACTCGGCGGAGTTCCTGGAACTGCTCGAAGCCCAGTCCCGTGATCAGCAGCTTCCTGTTCTGCGTCGCGAAGCTCCTGAGCACCGCGCGCAGTTCCATGACCGCGTTGCTGTCGAATGTGGCCATTTCCCCCAGATCGAGCACGACCACCCGCACGGTTGCGGGTAGCCGTTCTCCCCACGCCTGCAGGTCGGGCATGCGGTGCGCCTTGCCGCGATGGTCCTTCTCGTTGCGCACATGAAAGACCGCCATGGTCGTCGGCAGTTGCAGACCGTTCTCTCCACCCACGAGTTCCGACGGCTCGACTTCCGCGATGGGAATGACCAGGTCCCTGTAGATGAGCCATATCAAGAAGACGACGGGGGGGAACATCGCCCACCGCTCGGCGAACCCGTGCGCGAGTGTGCCCAGGCCACCGCCGACGGCGAACGACCCGACGATTGATGCCAGGAGCGCCAGCCGCCGCGCGGTGGGGTGAACGCTCGCGCTGCGCAGCAACGAGCGCGGCGGCACGGGCGGGGAATCGCGGCCGCGATCGCGTGCCCACAGGAGGAACTGGGTTGTCTCAAGGCCCAGGTCCGTCAGCACCCCTGTGATGTGCGTGGTGCGGACGACTCCGGACGAGATGCGTGTGATGGTCCCGTTCTGCAATCCCATGGCGCACGACGCGATGCCGGTGAGCCAGTAGAGCGGAACGCCGCTCTGGCGGGTTCCGTGATCGTGCACCTCCACCCCCACGGCGAATGCCGCCAGGAGGACCGCTTCCACGGCGATCGGGAGCACATAGATCGACTCCCACCCGCGGCGGCGGCCCAGTTCGGTGAGCGCTCCGGACGCCATCGCACCGAGGACAAAGGCCACGAGCAGGAGGAACGAGAACCACGCGAGCGACCACGAACCCTCGGCGACTTGCCGACCAAGATTCGAGGCGGTCCCGGATAGATGCGATGTGACCGTGCCGCAGGTGATAACCGTCAGGATGTTGGTGTAGCCGGCGACCCAGGCAAGCGAGATCGCGAGCCGGGCCTGCTGCGTGAAGGAATGGGCTTGGGCAACGAACATCGTCTGATCCTTGCGACCTGCCCCGTTCTCTGTGCCGGGGGCTCTCGTGGTCGGGGTGCACAGGGTATGGAGCGCCGGCCGTGGCGCGGGGAGGGGGAGAGCCCCGATCAGGGGTCCGACGCTGCCCAACGCGGGCGCATCCACGCCAGGGGAGCGGGCGTGGAGCGGCTGGCGTCGCAGGTCGGAGGTTGGCTCATGTGCGTTGCCCGGGGGTCGGCTCCGGGTCGATCCGGCCCAGGAACCGCAGCAGGCCGTCGAGGATGGTCAGCGGGTGCGGCGGGCACCCGGGGATGAACAGGTCGACGGGGAGCCGCCCGGTGACGCCGTTGTGGCCTTCGGGGTGATCGATGAATGGTCCCCCGGAGATCGCGCAGGCCCCGACGGCGATGACGATCTTCGGCGGTGTTAACGCGTCGTAGGTCTTTTGCAGCGCGAGCTGCATGTTCTCCGTCACGCAGCCGGTGACGAGGAGGCCGTCGGCGTGGCGCGGCGAGGCGACGAACTGGATGCCGAACCGGGCCAGGTCCCAGCCGATGGTGCTCAGGACATTGGTGTCCATCTCGCAGCCGTTGCACCCGCCGGCCGACACCTGACGGAGCTTGAGCGATCTGCCGAAGAGGCGTCGCGTCTTTCCCTGGAGTCCTCGGGCCAGTTCGAGCACATTGTCCTCCATGACGAGCGCTTCACGCGTGTCCGTCGAGAGCCGATAGTCGCGCGAGAACGCGATCGCGTCGGACGGGCATGCCCGCAGGCAGTCCGTGCAGAAGAGGCATCGGCCCAGGTCGATCCGGGGCGTCCCGTTGATCGTGATCGCCTGCGTTGGGCAGGCCTCGGCACACTCGCGGCACGCCGGGGGGCACCTGGCCGCGTCGATGGTCGGCCGGCCGCGGAAGTGGGCGGGCAGTTCGGGCGGCGGGCCGGCCGGGTAGCGCATCGTCCGGTGTCGTTGACGGTAGCGGGCCAGAAGCACATGGATCACTGTTGGGTCTCCGATCCGGATTGCGGCGGCGCTCGCCTCGATGGGGGGAGCGGCACGCCGCGTCGTCGTCCGGGGCCCCCGAGGGTGTCACAGCCGGCGAGCGTGAGAGCGCGAACGCATCGAGGCCATCGGCTGCGCGGGTCTCTGCTCACCTCGGCGCTTCCTGCGGCGTGGGGGTAGTGCCCCGGCAGGTGTGCGAGGCTGGTCTTGTCGGTCTGCATGGGGCCTCCTCGGGGCGGTCACCGGGCGGGGCTAGAGGTCATGCCCCGAGTACGACAGGTTGAAGCTCTTGTTGCAGAGGGGAAAGTCCGAGATCTGTTGCCCGCGGAGGGCGAGCGCCAGCCCGAACCAGTTGTGGAACGAGGGGTCGATCACCTTGTAGTGGGCGAAGGCGCCGTCGGGGCCGGTCGTCGCGATGTGACAGATCTCGCCGCGCCAGCCCTCGATCAGCGAGACCACGAACCGGCCCGGCGGCAGGGGGCCCACCTCCGCGATGCAGGGCCCCCCGGGCAGCACCTGGAGCTGCTCGCGGATGAACCGGATCGACTGCTGAATCTCCAGCCAGCGCACATACGCACGGGCAAACACATCGCCGGTGCCCCATGTGGAGACCGGCAGGTGGCTGAACTGGTAGATCCCGGATGGGAAGTCGTGGCGTACATCGCGGCTGATCCCGCACGCCCGTGCGGCGGGCCCGACGAGCCCGATGCTCTCGGCGGTGCCGCGCTCGAGCCGGCCGGTGTCTTCGAGCCGCGCCATGACGGACGGGGTGTTCCACAGCAGGTTGACCGCCGAGGCGGTGTCTCGTTCGGCGTCGGCGAGGCGGCTGGTGAGGGCGCCGACCTGCTCGGGCTCGAGATCGAAGACCACGCCGCCCGGGCGGACGAGGTCCCGGCCGAAGCGGCTCCCGCACATCGCCGCGGTCATGTTCAGGAAGTCCCCGCGGAGGCGGCCGCAGTACGCGGCGGTGGGCAGGAAGCCCACATCCCCCGCCAGGGCGCCGAGGTCGCCGACATGGTTGGCCAGGCGCTCCAGCTCGAGGGCGATGCCGCGCAGGGCCTGCGCTCGGGCCGGGGCATGGAGGCCGATCAGGGCCTCGACGGCGTGGCAGTACGCCATGGTGTGACCGACCGTGGTATCGCCGGCCAGCGTTTCGAAGTAGTGGATGGTGCGCCGGTCCGGCCCGCCCAGGAGGCGACGCTCGATCCCGCGGTGCTGGTAGCCGAGCGAGATCTCCAGGTGGAACACTTCCTCGCCGTGGCACTGGAACCGGAAGTGCCCCGGCTCGATGATCCCGGCGTGGACCGGGCCCACGGCGACCTCGTGCACCTCGTCGCCCTCCACCCTGAAGTAGTCGGTGACACCGATGAGGGGAGGCGCCCCGTCGGGGCCGGCCCACGGCTGGGGGCGTCCGGAGTAGGCCGCGTGAAAGCGGACCGGCTTCAGCCATGGGTGGCCGCGGGGCTCGACCCCGAGCTGCTCGGTGATCTCTCGCTCGAACAGGTGCGCCTGGGGGCAGTCCGGCGTGAGGGACGGGAACGAGCCGTGCGGGGTTGTCGCGCTGGCGGCGTGGATCAAGCCCGTCAGGTCGTCGAGCAGGACCGCGTAGATGCGCACGGAGTGGTCGCTCTCGGCGCGGGCGGTCAGGGCCCCGAGGCGGAGCCCATCGGCGATTGCCCCGACGACATCGGATCTGAACTGGTCGAACGGCAGCACGGGGATATCGCTGTGCTCCACCGGGTCGGCGTTGCCCATCGTGAGGAAGCGGGACACATTGATCACGGCTGGGGCTCCGGGAATCCGAGGAATCGCACGGCCTCTTCGATCGTGCGGCGCAGCGGCGCGGGCACGAAGAGGCCAAGGATGACCACGCCGGTCATCAGCACGAGCGGGGGCAGGATCGTGATGGCCCGGTCATGGAAGGGTGTCCGCTTCGCTCGCGCCGATGGTTGTCCCTGCACGACCGCCAGGACGGTCGCCCCCATCCCCATGAAGATCACCAGGAGGAGTACGAGCATGAGGCCGCCGATGATGTACCGTCCCTCGCCGATGGCTGCGTTCAGGATGGTGAATTCGCTGACGAACGGGGCGAAGGGCGGGGATCCCGTCACGGCGATGAATCCGGCGAGAAAGAGCCCGCCGGACCATGGCAGCCTCCGGAGCGCGCCCGAGACTTCGTCGGTCGACTTGCTCTCGTAGGCGCGATGGATGTTGCCCGCGGTGAGGAACATAACGCCCTTGACCAGGCCGTTGTTCACCATGTGCAGGAGCGAGCCGTACGCGCCCACGGGCCCCAGGCCCAGGCCCAGGATCAGCAGCCCCATGTGCTCGACGCTGGAGTAGGCCAGCATGCGTTTGAAGTCTCGTTGCTGCACCATGAACACCCCGGCGACCGCCATCGACACGACGCCCATGACCACCAGGATCTGGCTGGCGAACTCGGCCTCGCCGGCCGCGACCACCACACGGAATGTCCGGACGATGCCCAGGAAGGCGCAGCTGGTCAATCCTCCGGCGAGCAGGGCGCCGACAACGCCGGGGGTCTCGCCGTAGGCGTCGGGCTTCCATGTGTGCATGGGCGCGAGGCCCATCTTCGTGCCGTAGCCGACGAAGAGGAGGATGAACGCGCCGTGGAGCCACGGTTTGGAGAAGCTCGGGGCGTTCCTGACCAGGTCATCGAAGAGGAGCGAGGAGTCCTGGCCCCCGGCCAGAGCCGAGTAGCCGAGGAAGAGCGACCCGAGCAGCGCGAGCGCGATCCCCACCGAGCCGATGAGCAGGTACTTCCATGTCGCTTCGAGCGAATGCCCCGTGCGGTTGAAGTACAGCAGCGGTGCGCTGGAGAGCGTGGTCGCCTCGACCGCGACCCAGAAGAGCCCGAGATGCTGGGCGCAGGCGATCAGGCTCGTCATGCCCAGGAACGCCAGCAGGCAGGCGCAGAACACCTTGTTGTCGCGCTCGCCACGGAGCCGGAGGTACCCCACTGCGTAGAACGAGCAGGCGGCGAAGAGGACGCTCACCAGGAGCAGCACGAGCCGGCCCGGCGGGTCGAGGGCGAGCCAGCCGGCGCCCGCGTCAACCCCCGCGAACGCCGCCACTGCCGCGGCCAGGTGCGCGAGCGCGCACACGGGCAGCACCAGTGGTCGCGCCGTGTTCGACGGGATGGCGTACGCGATCGCCGCGCCGCACAGGGGGACACCGGCCAGTGTGAGTGCGAGTATCATTCTCTCAGCTCCGCCAGGCGCTCGGTGCTGACCGACGCGAACTCTCGGCTGATGTGGTTGATGATGATCCCCATCACGAAGATCGCGACGAAGAGGTCCAGCAGCACCCCGACCTCGACCAGGAACGGCATCGCCTCGAGCAGCAGCACCCCGAAGATGAAGATGCCGTTCTCCAGCATCAGGTACCCCAGCACCTGCGTGATGGCCTTGGTGCGGGTGGTCAGCACGATGAACCCGGTGAGGACCGTGGCGAACGAGGCCGGGACGAGCAGCGGCGGCGGGTGGACGATCTCCAGCGGCAAACGGGCGGCCAGCGCCATCGACGCGCCCGTGGCGGCGGCGCCGAGCAGCAGCGAGGTGCGGTAGCCCACGAGCGGCTCGATCTCGCGCCGGATCGGGAGGTCGGCCATCGCCCGCAGGAGCATGCGCGGGATCACGACGGACTTGAGCGCGATCGCGCCGACGCTCACCAGCCCCTCGCGCACGCCGATGCTCTCGTGCACCAGCAGGGGCAGAACACCCAGCAGCAGGCCCTGCGCGGCGATCGTGTAGATGATGGAGCGGATCCGGCTGGAACCGAGCACGAAGAAGTTCAGCAGGAGGATCAGGACCAAGAGCGCGTCGGTGGCGGAACTCATCGCGGCGACCCCAGAAGAAGGATGAACCCGAACCCGGTCAGCAGGCACGCGCCCACAAGGAGGTTGGGCACATGCAGCAGCCGCAGCCTCGCCATGGTCGATTCGACCAGCCCGATCACTACCGCGACCATGAGCACGGAAGCGATGAACACCGGCCACCGCAGCAGGGGCTGGCCGGTTTCCATCGGGACGGCCAGGCGCGCCACGAGCGAGGAGAGGACGAAGAGCTTGACCGCCGCGCCGTACAGGACCGTGCCCAGCGCCGGTCCGCCGTGGTCGAGCACCATGACCTCGTGGATCATCGTTAGCTCGAGGTGGGTGTTCGGGTCGTCGAAGGGGATGCGTGAGTTCTCGGCGAGCAGCACGATGAAGAGGCCCGCGAGGACGAGCACCATGCTCGGGGCGGCATCGACCCACGCGCTGGCGACACCCGGGCCGAAGAACGCCGAGAGGCTCAGCCCCTCGGTCAGCCTGGCCAGGGCCAGGAGCCCGAAGAACAGCGCCGGCTCCGCGAGGCAGGCGAAGGTTACCTCGCGCGCCGCCCCCATCCCCTCGAACGAGGAGCCGGTATCGAGCGCGGCGATCGTGGTGAAGAACCTCCCCAGGGCGAGCAGGTACGCGAAGAGGATCAGGTCGCCGGCGAACCGGATCGGGGCCGGCTGGCCGCCCATGGGGACCAGGAGGCCCGCCAGAAGCACCGCGGCGCATGTGACCGCGGGGCCGGCGAGGAAGACCCAGGTGGTCGTGCGGCTCAGGACCGAGCCCTTGCGGAGGAGCTTGATGATGTCGTGGTACGGCTGCAGGAGCGGGGCCCCGACCCTGCCCGCGATCGCGGCCTTGGTCTTGGTGATCACGCCGAGCAGCAGGGGCGGCATCACCAGGAGCAGCACAACCTGCACAGCCGTGTCGATCATGGAGCATCCCCCATCGGGCCGCCGAGGGCGTGCGGAGCGCCCGGCCGGCCGCAGCGAGCGCAACCCGCCCGGCGGCATCCCGGATCGTCAAGAGTCGGCAGGCGCGACGCTGTCATGCGTTGGTTCCTCTACAGCACAAAGGTTGAGACGAACAGGGCGAGCACCGTCAGCAGGACATACAGCATGTAGATCTGGATCTTGCCCCGCTGGAGCACGCGCGCCCAGCGCAGGAAATGCGTGGCCAGGCGTGCCGATGGGAGCACCATCCGGTCGAGGACCGCGTCGGGCACCTCCGATCGGAAGCGGCCGGTCGGCGGGAACAGCCCTCTGATCCTCGGCGCGTCGACGCGGGGGAGCAGGGCCCACGAGAAGAGAGACCCCGCAAACTGCGAGAAGGACGAGCCGGTGTACTGCATCCGGGGGCTGGGCTCGGCGTACCCGCAGTCCCATGTGCCCGGGCGGATCGCCGTGGTGCGCATGGCCCGGCGGAGCGCGACGATGGCGACGCCGGACACCAGGAAGATCGCCGCGCTGGTGAGCGGCAACCACCGCAGGGGCGAGACCTCCACCACCGACGGAACCTGCGTGCCGACCGCCGACCACCAGCCCGCGATCGCCCGATCGAGGAGCGGGGCCAGGACGGCGGCGAACGCCCCGACCGCGACGCAGAGCGCGGCGAGAACTGACATGGGGAGGATCATCGCGAGCGGAGACTCGTGCGCGTGCCGCGCGGTCTCGGTCCGCGGCTCCCCGAGGAATGCCGTTCCGAAGAGCTTGGCGAACGCGACGGCGGCCAACCCTCCGGCCAGCGCGAGCACCGGGACCACGGCGGCCGCGGATGGAAGCCCGCCCTGTCCGTCCAGCGTGCCGAGCAGACCCAGGTAGATCAGCAACTCGCTGGCGAAGCCGTTGAGGGGGGGCAGGGCGCAGATCGCCACGCAACCGACCAGGAAGAGCCCGGCCGTCCGCGGCATTCGGCGTGAGAGCCCGCCGAGGTGATCGATCTGCCTCGTCCCCGCGCCGTGCAGGATCGAGCCGGCCCCGAAGAACAGCAACGGCTTGAACAGGCTGTGATTCCAGACATGGAGGATGGCCCCCCCCAGGCCGAGAACCGCCCAGGCCGGGTTCCCCGTCGAGCGGCCCAGCAGCGCCAGGCCCAGCCCGATCGTGATGACACCGACATTCTCGATGCTGCTGTACGCCAGCAGGCGCTTGAGGTCGTGCTGCGCCATCGCGAACACCAGGCCGAGGATCGCGGAGACGGCCCCGAGCGCCAGCAGGGCGCCGCCCCACCATGTCGGCGGTGCCGGGAGGAGCGAGGTCATCCTGACCAGGCCGTAGATGCCCATCTTAAGCATCACGCCGGAGAGCACCGCCGAGACATGGCTCGGAGCGTTCGCGTGCGCCCCGGGCAACCACACATGCAGCGGCATGAGGCCCGCCTTTATCCCGAATCCCATCAGACCGAGCAGGAACGCGGCGGTGGTCAGCGGCGGGGCCATGCGCGAGGCGGCGATGGCGTCAAAGTCAAAGGACCCCGCGGCGCTGTGCAGCACCGCGAACATCCCGAACAGGCACAATGTCCCGAGGTGCGCCGCGATGAAGTACACCCACGCGGCCTCTCGGGACGCCCGCTGGTCGTCCTCGGTGCTCACCAGGAAGAACCCGGCGATCGCCATGACCTCCCACGCCATCAGGAACACGATCCCGTTTTGCGCCAGGACGACGACGGTCATCGCCGCCGGCATCAAGCCGTAGAACACCCTGAGCTTCCGCCCGTTGGTCGGGTGGTCGGCCTGGCGCCAATACCCGAGGCCGTAGACCGCGCCGAGCGCGGGAATCAGAAGCACCGGCAACAGGAAGGCGCGGCTCACGGGGTCGATCGCGACCGCGAGGTCCCCCCCGGGCAGCCCCCACGACGCCGAGAGTGGTGTGTCGGTCCCGTCCGCCGGCAGGAGCACGCCCAGCATCCCGAGCGCGGCGGCGAGGGCGAACATGGCGGCGGCCGTCCGCTCGCCCCATCGGGACGGCCCGGTCCCCAGCAGCCCGGGGAGTCCGCTGCACGCCTGCAGCGCCGCCGCGACCAGGATGAGTTCGATCGGTCTCATCGCGTGACAAGGCTCCGCAGCAGGTCAAGGAGCGGCACGGCCGACAGCACGAGCGCGATCACGATAAGGAGAACATAGAGGATGTACAGCTGGATGTGACCGGCCTGGATGATCCGGAGGCGCGCGGCCTGGCGCGCCAGCACCGCGACGGCGGGCACAACCCACTCCGCCAGCACGACATCGTGCACATGGCTGCTGTAGCTTCTGCCTCGGGGGAACAGGCGGCCCACGCGGGGGCGTCGCTCGCGGGGGTGCAGCACCGACGCGAACAGCCCCACGAGGATCTGCGCGAACGACGAAGCCGTGTACTGCATCCGCGCGGACGGCGCGGCATACCCGCAGTCCCAAGTGCCCACGCGGGCCGCGCCGGGCGGTCGCACGAGGCGCCGCAGGCCCAGCGCCAGGAGAATGGCGAACAGCCATGTGGCGCCGGCGAGCGCACTGACCCACCACAGGGGCGCGAGCAGGCCCAGCGGCAGCGCCTCCGCGTGCGCTCCCACCGACCATGCGCGTGCGGCGGCATCGAGGAACGGCAGCGCCAGAGCGGGCAGCGCCCCGATCCCCACGCACACCGCCGCGAGCACCAGCATCGGCGCGAGCATCGACCCCGGAGCCTCTGACGGGGTCGCGTCGTGATGCTCCCGCGGGGAGCCCAGGAAGACCGCGCCGAAGACCTTCACGAAGCACGCGACGGCCAGAGCGCCGATGATCGCCAGCGCGGGCACGGCGAACGCCGCTCCGGCCGCGGCGACGCCGTCGATCGGCTGCACCGTCCGAAGGAGTCCGAGATAGATCAGCAGCTCACTGACGAACCCGTTGAGGGGCGGCAGGCCACAGATGGCGACCGCCCCACACAGGAACAGCGCGCCGGTGATCGGCATCGACCTGGCGAGGCCGCCCATCCGGTCGATCTCGCGGGTGTGCACCCGGTGGATCACCGCCCCGGCCGCCATGAACAGGAGCGACTTGAAAAAGGCGTGATTCCAGACATGGAGGATGGCGCCCCCGAGCCCCAGCGCCATCCAATCCGCGCGCCCGTAGGAACGGCCGAGCATCGCCAGCCCGAGGCCCATGGTGATGATCCCGATGTTCTCGATGCTGTGGTAGGCGAGCAGCCGCTTGAGGTCATGCTGCGCCACCGCGAAGAGCACACCGACGATGCCGCTGACCACGCCGAGCGTGAGCAGGAGCCCGCCCCAGAACACGGGGGGATGGGGCAGCATGCAGGTCAGCCTCGCCAGCCCGTAGATACCGACCTTGAGCACGACCCCCGAGAGCACCGCGGACACATGGCTCGGCGCCACCGCGTGCGCACCGGGGAGCCACACATGCAGCGGCATGATCCCCGCCTTCAGACCGAACCCGATGAGGCCGAGCAGGAAGATGACCGTCCCCACCCCGAGGGGCGCCGCCGTGTCGGGCAGCGGGTCGAGCCCGAATGAGCCGCCGGCCGAAGCGACCGCCGCGAGGAGCCCGAACAGCGCGAGGGTGCCGACATGGGTGGCGACGAAGTACACCCATCCGGCGGACCGGGCCTGGTCGTCGCGGTCGTCGATCGTGACGAGGAAGAACGCGGAGAGCGCCATCCCCTCCCAGGCGAACAGGAAGAGCACGCCGTCACGCGCGACAGTGAGGAGGATCAGGGAGGCGGCGAGGATCCCGTAGAACACCCGCAGCTTCCTGCTGGTGTCGGGGTGCGCCCGCGGGCTCCAATACCGCAGCCCGTAGACCGACCCGAGCGCCGGCACGAGGGCGAGCGGCACCAAGAACGCGGCGCTCAGCCCGTCGAGCTCGACCCGGAATGAACCGAAGGGCAGCCCCCACGGCAGATCCAGGGATGTCGCGCCCACGGTGACGACGGACGCGGCCGCCCCCCCGAGCGCCGCCGCGGCGCCGAGCAGGTGGAGGACCGCCGCCGTCCACGCCCCCGGCGCCGACCTTCGAGCCAAGAAGAGCCCCGGCAGCCCGCTCGCCCCGACGATCGCGGCCCCGACAAGGGGGAGCCAGACCGCCAGGAGCGATACCAAGCTGTGCTCGGGGTCACCCCCCATGTCGGTTCATCCAGTCTTGGCAGAGTGAGGGATCTTCGACTCGACCGCCGCCATCGCGCCCAGCAACTGCTCCGAGGGGGCGCGGCTCTTGAGCAATTCACGGATGCCACGGTCCTGCAGGATGTACCCAAGCCGGGAGAGGATGTGCAGGTGGGAGCGTGTCGTCGGGGTGATGACCAGGAACAGCGAATGGACCGGGTTGCGGTCGACGGCCCCGTAGTCGATCGGTTGTTGAAGCAGTCCGAGCAGGAGCATCGGCTTGGGCACGCGGAGCACGATCGGGTTCCGCACATGGGGGATCGCGATCCCCTCGCCGATCCCGGTCGAGCCGAGCTGCTCCCGGGCCATGACGATCTGCAGCAGCCCGTCCCGGTCGACATTCCGGGGGAGCTGCAGGTGCCCGATCAGCGCCGCCAGCACCGACCGTTTGTCGGTCCCCGGGATGTCTCGCACCACACCACCGGCGCGGAGTGCATCAACCAGGTCCGGCAGGACCTCGCGGTCTCCGTTCTGCGGCTCGCGGAAGAGCGCGGGCGGGACCTGCATGCCCCGGCCGGTGGCCCATTCGAACAGGGCCGACGGGTTGAAGCGGTACTGCCCGTCCACCTTCGACGCCGGCAGGCCCTCTTCGTCGACCCACCGGAGAACCACCTTGTCCGACACGCCGAACTGGGACGCGACATCCCGGACTCCGAGCTGCATCTTCGCCTCGATCCCCAGAGCGGCCGCCCTGCCCGAGTTGCAGTCGGAACCGCTGGATCCTGTCCGCAGTTCCGCTGCCGCGGGCACACGCAGTCGGCCGAACGATGGGCTCTCGGACATCGCCCGGCTGAGATCAAGACTTCCCTGACTGGGCAACTGTACGCTGCCTGCCCCGGACATCAAGGCCCGCAGGACGGGCAGCCCCGGGCGGCCTCGGCGGCGCCGCTCCTGGTGGCGACCGCGAGGACGACTCGCCCGAGGACGCCGCGGCCCCGTCGGCCCCTCGATCCTCGGGACCGGCCGGTCGTCCAGCTCGGCGCATGGCGTTGCTCGCCGCGTCGCGTCGGGCGGGCTGAGTCCAATAGGGGCCGCGGGGAGCCGTCCTCACTCCCCATCCGCCCCCGCTCGGCCCAGCTCGGCGACTACTTCCTCGCACTTCAGACGGGTCGGGTGGTCTGCTTCCAGCGTCCGCACCGCCACCTCCAGGGCACTGGTCGCCTCAGACATGGCTTCCCCCTTGCGCCCGAGAGCGTGGAGGCAGCGGGCGTAGTTCGCCCTGCAGCTCACGGTATCGGGGTGCTCTTCGCCGTAGAGGCGTTGGTACATAGCAATGGCCTCGATGTAGTGGGGCTCGGCGGCGGGGGCGCGCCCGAGGCCTGCCTCCACATACGCGAGGTTGTTGAGGTTGGTGGCGATTCCGGGGTGATCGCCGGGGAAGAGGCGTTTGTTCATCTCAAGAGCCTGCCCGATCAGCTCTTCGGCCTCCTCGCGCCGGCCGGTCTCGTAGCGGAGGTGGCCCAGGTTGTTGAGGCTGTCTGCGATGCTCGGGTGGTCCCCGGCGAAGAGGGCCTGGTTCATCTCAAGGGATTCGAGGAACAACGGCTCGGCCTCGTCGAAGCACTCCAGCATCTGGAGGGTGTGGGCGAGGTTATTGAGGCTGTCCGCGATCTCCGGGTGGTTCCCGGGGTAGAGCCGGCGGGTCATGTCGAGCGATTCCTTGTAGAGCCGGCGCGACTCTTCTCCGCTGCCCCGTGCCTGTCGGATGTATGCGAGATTATTCAGGGCGTTGGCGACGAAGGGGTGGTCTCCCTTGAAGGCACGGCGCACCGCCGCGAGGGCCTCCACATACAACGCCTCGGCCGAGTCCGTGTCGCCGAGCGCATCGAGCACACCGGCGAGGCTGTTGATGCTTGAGGCGATCTGCGGATCGCTCTCGTCGAGCGTGCGGCGGCGCATATCCAGGGCTTCGGCGTACAGGGGCTCGGCCTCCTGCACACGCCCGAGCGATTCGAGCACCGCGCCCAGCGCCTCGAGGCTCTCGGCGACATGGGCGTCGGGGCCGGGGTGGAGCCCCTGCTCGATCTCGAGCGCTTCACGGGCGGGGGCCTCGGCGTCGACGCTGCGGCCGTTTCCGTCGAGGATCAGGGCGATGGTGCGGAGGAGCAACGCCCTGGTCTCCGGCTGGGCGTCGAGGTCTCCGCTGCGGAGCCCCTCGAGCGTCTGCATCATCGCACCGGCGACGGACATGTCCTGCGTCCCGCCCTGGTGAGGGTCCTGAGAGACGAGCGAGCTGACGACGAACTCCGTGACGGATCTGGCGCGCTCGCTCTCGGCGGCCGCGGCATCCCTCTCGACACCGATGCGGTGCGCCTGCCAGGCCATCGCGGCGCCGAAGCCCGCGACGAGGAGAAAGACCAGCGCGAGCGTTGCGAGCGCGAGGCGGTAGCGGCGCGCGGACTTGCGGAGGATGTACCAAGTACTATCGCCCCGCGCCTCGATGGGCTCGCCGCTCAGGTATCTCGCGATGTCGTTGCGCAAACCCGCGACGGTCTGGTAACGGCGTGCCGGGTCCTTTGCCATCGCCTTGAGGATGATCGTGGACACCTCACCATCGACGAAGGGGCCGTCGGCGGTCGCGGTCCGCCCGAGGAGCGGGGCCGGCTCGGCGGACTCGATGTTGCGCACCGCCTGCGAGATAGGGCCGTCCACCGGGTAGGGCATGCGCCCACTCACGACCTGATACATGAGGACACCGAGCGAGTAGATGTCGGTGGGGGTGCCCACACGGTCAGGGTCCCCCGAGACCTGCTCGGGAGAGGCGTAGGCGAGGGTTCCGGCGAACTCTCCGGTGAGGGTCAGGCGCGGTCGATCCTCGGGCGCGATGCTCCGGGCGATCCCGAAATCCAGGATGTGCGGCTCCCCCGCGCCGTCCACCAGGATGTTCGCGGGTTTGAGGTCGCGGTGGACGACCGCATGCTGGTGCGCGCAGAGCACCGCGTCGCAGACCTTCATCATCAGGCCAAGTCGCTCGCGCAGCGCCCTGCGCCGGGCGTCGCGCCCCGGCAGATGATCCAGCGACCGGGACCACTCGTCGAGACGCAGCCCCTCGACGAGCTCCATGGCGAAGGCGTAGCGCCCGCCGGCGACATACCCGCCGTCGTAGACGGTGACGATGTTGGGGTGTCGGAGCGCGGCTGCGAGCTGAAGCTCGCGCTCGAACCGCTCCCGCTGGCGGGGCGAGGCCCGCGACCCGGCCAGCAGCATCTTGATCGCGACGGTGCGCCGCGTCTCGCGCTGCAGGGCCCGGTAGACGATCCCCTGGCCCCCGCGGTGGATCTCTCCAAGGATCTCGTAGCCGGGGACGAGGTCGGGCGGCGGGGCTTGTTCGGAGGGCGCGTCCGGCGGCGGGGGCCCTGGATCCCCGCCGGGTGCGAACCGGGCCAGGAAGCGGTTGATCTCCCTGATCTCGTCGAGCGTGGCACGACAGGCGGCGCAGGCATCGACATGCCGCTGGGCTCCGCCGTCCGGGTCGCTTCCCTTTGCGAGCGCCTCGAGGGCCTCGGCGGTCAGGCATCCATCCGCGCTCACCGTGGTCCCTCCTGACGCGACACCGGCGCCCCCGTCCAGCGACAGTGCCCCCAAGGGGAGAGTCTATCGCGCACCGCGATCCACGGTGGGACGGGGGGTTCCACGAGATCCCAACGCCAGAGACCTGCGGCCCGACCACGCGGTCGGCTGGCTGACCATTCCTGATGGCCCGGTCCTGCGAACCCACGCAACCGGGGTTGCTCAGGCCCCCGCGCGAGCGTCGGGGAGCCGGACCAGCACCCCGGTAGGCCACCCGCAGAGGCCGCTGGCGCGGGGGCCGGGGGCTTCGCCCGGTCGGTCACTCGCCCCGCCAGGGGCACGACGACCTCGTTGAGTGCCCCGGGGGCGCCCTGGCCGGCGCGCCGTGGTGGTTGCGGCTTGGCGGGGAGGGGTCGGCCCCCGTTGCTCGTCAGGCGTCCGCCAGTCGGTAGCCGACCGTGGGCTCGGTCAGCAGGTACCGGGGCCTGGTGGTATCGGCTTCCAGCTTCCGGCGCAGGTTGGCCATGTGGACGCGTACGAGGTGGGGTTCCTTCGATCGGCTGGGGCCCCAGACGGCGTCCAGGAGCGCTTTGTGGGTCAGCACGCGGCCGGGGTGCTTCGCGAGTTCGGCGAGCAGCTTGAACTCCAGCGGGGTCAGTGTCACGGGCTCGGCCGCGAGCGTGACTCGGCGTTTGGCAAGGTCGATCGTGAGGCTCCCCACCGCGAAGACGGGCGAGCCGTCCGCGGCATCGCGGACGGCCGCGCTGCGCCGGAGGGCCGCTCGAACGCGGGCCAGGAGTTCCTGCACGCTGAACGGCTTGGTGAGGTAGTCGTCGGCGCCGAGGTCGAGAGCCTTGACCTTGTCCGCGTCCTGGCCGCGGGCGGAGACGATGATGATCGGCATGGATGACCATTCCCGCACCGCCCGGATCAGCTCCAGGCCGTCGCGATCGGGGAGCCCGAGGTCGAGGATGATGAGGTCGGGCGTGTGGCTGGAGGCCATGCCGAGCCCGGAGCGCTGGTCGTCGGCTTCGAGGACTCGGTATCCCTCGCCCTCGAGCGCGGGCCGCAGGAATCGGCGGATGGCTCGCTCGTCTTCGACGATCAGGACTGTGGGGGAGGGGTCTGTCACGGCTTGTCGGTTTCGGTGGTGGCGCCTTCGCCGTGGATTGAAGGGGGCTCGGCGTTCTTGGGGTAGGGGAGCGAGGCGACGAACTGCGCGCCGCCGTCGGCGCGGTTGCGGGCCTCGATGGAACCTCCATGGGCTTCGGTGATCGCCCGGCAGATCGCCAGACCCAGGCCGACGCCGCGTCCGGTCTGCGCTGTGCCGCGGACGAATCGATCGAAGAGCTTGGCGGGTTCGTCGCCGAGCCCGAGGCCGCGGTCGAGCACCTCGACGCGGGTGGCGCGCCCGACCTGCGCGGCCCGAACCGTAATCTCCCCCTCGCCGGCGTACCGGAGCGCGTTGTCAAAGAGATTGAAGAGCAGCTGCGTGAGCAGGGTCGAATCGGCGAAGACGAGCACCGGCTCGTCCGGGAGCTCGACGCGGATCCGCTCGGGTTGGTCTTGGCGGCGGACCTGACGCAACGCGGCATCGACGATCTCATCTATGGGGAACCACTCCGCGGCGATGGTCTCGCGGCGCTCATCGAGCCTGCCCATCTGGAGGAGGTTGTCCACGAGCCGGGACAGCCGCTCGGCCTCGTCGGAGATGTCGTGGAGCAGGGCGCGGTCGCGCTCGCCGATGTCACCCTGGGCCGAATGGAGGATGGTGGAGGCCGCTCCCCCGATGGTGGCGAGCGGCGTCCGCATGTCGTGCGAGACGGCGGAGAGCAGGTCGGAGCGCAGTCGCTCCGACTCGGCCTCGACCGACGCGGCCCTTGCTCGCTCGACGAGGTTCTCGCGCTCGATGGCCTGGGCCGCGATGGTGGCGATGGAGTGCAGCAGTCGGCGCGAGCCGAAGTCGAGCGTTCCCTGCCTCGTTCTGACGCCGAGCACGCCGACCGTCTCGCCCTCGGTGGGGGACAGGGGCAGGTACCAGGCCGCGGCGTGGGGGAGCGTGGCCGTGCCGGTCCCGGCCTGCGTGGCGTGCTCCAACACCCATGTCGCCACGGCACGCTCGTTGGGCGCTGCCATGAGTGCGGCGTCCCCCATGCCGGGACCGATGGTGTCTCCCTCACGGAGGAACACGACCGCGTCGAGCTTCAGACGGTCGTCGAGGAGGGAGAGCAGTCCGACACCGACCTGGTGACGACCGGTCGTCGTCGCGAGCTGGCTGCTCACGCGGTGGAGCACCTCGTTGGCGTCTGCCCGCTGGGTCGCGGCGTCCGCCTGCGATCGGACGCGGCCGACCAGCCCGCTGACGACCAGTCCGACGACGAGCATGATCGCGAATGTGAGCAGGTACTGGAGGTCGTAGACGACGAAGGTGTAGCGCGGCTGGGTGAAGCAGAAGTTGAACGCCAGCACGGACAGGACCGCGAGGGCCGAGGCCGCGATGCGGCCCGCGACATACGCCACGATGACGACCGCCAAGAGGAACACCATGATGATGTTGGGCTCGGTGATCCCGAGCGCCCGCATGCCCAGGGCGACCAGGAGCGCGATCGCGAGGGCGGGGCCGACGGTCAGCATCTGGGCGAGGCGGGCTTCGCCCTTGGGCGGGAGTGCGCGTCCGTGCTGAGGGTTCTCCACCCTCGGCGGCGGGGTCTCCGGATCGCCTCGGATCACCAGCACTTCCAGGTCCCCGGATCGGCGGACGATTCGGTCAACGATCGACACTCCGAGGAGCTGCTTCCATCGCGGCTCGGCCGTCTTTCCGACCACGAGGCGTGTCACGCCCCGGTCGCGGGCGAAGTCGAGCAGCGCATCGGGCACCCTCTCGCCGTGCAGCGTTGTCACCTCCGCCCCGAGGCTCTGCGCAAGCCGGAGGTTCTCATCGAGGTGGGCGCGGACATGCAGCGGCATCGCCCCCGCGGACGGCCGCTCCACGGCGACGGCGTGCCAGGGCGCCCGTACCTCCGTCGCCATCCGTCGCGTGGCCCGGATCAGGCGGGCGGAGGTCGGGCTGGGGCCGACGGCCACCATCAGCCGCTCGCGGGTCGCCCAGATCGGCTTCGACGGGAGCGCCCGGCGTCCCGCCTCGACCTGGCGGTTGACGACCTCGGCGGTCTTGCGGAGGGCCAGCTCTCGCAGGGCGACCAGCGTCTCCTTGCGGAAGAACCGGTCGGCCGCCCGCCGGGCCTGCTCGGGCACATACACCTTGCCCTCGGAGAATCGCTCCAGCAGCTCGTGGGGCGGGAGGTCGACGAGCTCGATGTCGCTCGCCTGATCGAACACCGAATCCGGCACGGTCTCCCGGACCGCGGTGCCGGAGATCTTGCCGACGACATCGTTCAGGCTCTCGATGTGCTGGACATTCACGGTCGTATAGACATCGATGCCGGCGTCCAGGAGCTCGAGCACATCCTGCCAGCGCTTCGCGTGGCGGCAACCCTCGGCGTTGGTGTGGGCCAGCTCGTCCACCAGCACGAGCTTCGGCTTGCGGGCGAGAGCGGCGTCCAGGTCCAACTCGCGGAGCGTGATGCCCCGGTAGCTCACCGCCTTGAACGCCAGGATGTCGAGGCCGAGGAGGAGCGCTTCGGTCTCTGGGCGTGCGTGCGGCTCGATGTACCCGACCAGCACATCGCCCCGCTTCATCTCCAGCGCGCGAGCGGCGGAGAGCATGGCGAAGGTCTTGCCAACCCCCGCGGAGTAGCCGAAGAAGATCTTCAGGCGTCCCTTCTTCGACGGTGTCTCTTCCTCGCCCACGCTGGCGAGCAGGGCGTCCGGATCGGGGCGTTCGTCCCGGGGATCACGGTCGGGCTGGAAGGTCGTTTGGTCCATGGCAGTCGATCTCGCCTTGGCTATTGTGCCCGATCAATCCCCGGCGGGCGCGATGCGGTCGAGATCGATGTTGAGCAAGAGGACATTCACGACCCGGGCGGGGTCCCCGGGGCCGATGGGCCGGGCCCGGGCCTCGATGGCCTCCCTGATAACCCCGGGCGTCACGCCGCGAGCCCGGGCCACTCGGTCGGCCTGGAAGATGGCCGCGGCCTCGGTGATGTGCGGGTCGAGGCCGGATCCCGACGCGAGAACGAGCTCGGCCGGGGCGGGGTTCTCCGGCGTGGCCCCGAGGGCCTCGAGCAGGGGCTCGGCCCGCTCGCGGATCTGTGGATTGGCCGGGGAGAGGTTGCTGCCGCCGGTGGCATCCGCGGCGTAGTCCACGGCGGAAGGGCGTGGCCAGATGTACTCGGGGCGGGTGAACGCCTGGGCGAGGTCCCGGGCGCCGACGACTTGGGCGTCGATCTCGAGGAGCCGGCCGAGCCGGCTCTCGGGCGCGAGCAGGGAGGCCGCACCGAGCAGGGCGCCGGCGTACCCGACGACGCAGACGAGGATTGAAGCGAGCGCGATGCGCAGGGATGCAATGAGGTCGGCGAGCATGGGGGCCACTCCGTTCGTCATTACGCCAGGCCGATGCCGGCCACGGCGAAGTCGATGAGCTTGATGCCGAGGAACGGCACGATGAGACCGCCGAGCCCGTAGATGAGCAGGTTGCGCCGGAGCAGGGCGTCGGCGCTGACGGGCTTGTACTCCACGCCCCGCATGGCGATGGGGATGAGGGCGGGGATCACGATCGCGTTGAAGATCACCGCCGACAGGATCGCCGAGCGGGGCGACTCCAGCCCCATGATGTTCAGCGGCGCGAGCTGCGGCAGGGCGACCACGAAGATCGCGGGGATGATGGCGAAGTACTTCGCGACATCGTTGGCGATCGAGAAGGTCGTCAGCGAGCCGCGGGTCATGAGCATCTGCTTGCCCACGCCCACGATGTCGATGAGCTTGGTGGGGTTAGAGTCGAGGTCCACCATGTTGCCGGCCTCCTTGGCGGCCTGCGTGCCGGTCTGCATGGCGACGGCGACATCGGCCTGGGCGAGGGCGGGGGCGTCGTTGGTGCCATCGCCGGTCATGGCGACGAGGTGCCCCTTGGCCTGGTACTCGCGGATGAGCCTGAGCTTGGCCTCGGGCGTCGCCTCGGCGAGGAAGTCGTCCACGCCGGCCTCGGCGGCGATCGCGGCGGCGGTCTTGGGGTTGTCGCCGGTGATCATGACGGTCTTGATGCCCATCTTGCGGAGCTCGGCGAACCGCTCGCGGATCCCGCCCTTGACGATGTCCTTCAGGTGAACCACCCCGAGCGCCCGGGCCGTGCCGTTGACGACCTCGGCGACGACCAGGGGTGTGCCCCCGGCGGCGGCAATCTCGTCGGCCGCCCTGGCGACGCCTGGGTCGAGCGTGCCGGCGTGGCTCTCGATGAACGCGCGGATCGCTTCGAGGGCCCCCTTGCGGATCTTGCGCCCCTGCACATCAACGCCGGACATCCGCGTCTCGGCGGAGAACGGGATGAACCGCGCGCCCTCCTGCTGCAGGTCTCGCCCCCGCAGCCCATGCTTCTCCTTGGCGAGCACCACGATGGACCGGCCCTCGGGCGTTTCGTCGGCCAGCGACGCGAGCTGGGCTCCTTCCGCGACCGCGGACTCGTCCACGCCCGCCGCCGGCACGAACGCGGTCGCCCGGCGGTTTCCGAGCGTGATCGTGCCGGTCTTGTCCAGCAGCAGCACATCCACATCACCCGCCGCTTCGACCGCCCGACCGGACATCGCCACGACATTGCTCGCCCCGAGGCGGGTCATGCCGGCGATGCCGATCGCGCTGAGCAGGGCGCCGATCGTGGTCGGGATCAGGCACACCAGCAGGGCCACGAGCGTCACCACATCGATCCGGGTGTCGAAGTAGGCGCCGATGGGGTAGAGCGTCACGCAGACCAGCAGGAAGGCGAGGGTGAAGCCCGCGAGCACGATGGTCAGGGCGATCTCGTTAGGGGTCTTCTGGCGGGTCGCGCCCTCAACCATCGAGATCATGCGGTCCAGGAAGGCCTCGCCCGGATCGGCGGTAACCGTGACGATGATCCAGTCCGAGAGCACCCGCGTGCCGCCCGTCACCGCCGACCGGTCGCCGCCGGACTCCCGGATCACGGGGGCCGACTCGCCGGTGACGGCCGATTCGTCGACCGACGCCACGCCCTCGATGATCTCGCCGTCGGCGGGGATCACCCCGCCGGCTTCGACGATGACGATATCGCCCTTGCGCAGCGAACCACCGGGGACCTCGGACCGTGCCGCCGAGCGGTCCGCCGACGCGAGCTTGGTGGCCATGACATCCTGCCTGGCCGAGCGGAGGGTGTCCGCCTGGGCCCGCCCGCGGGCCTCGGCCAGTGACTCGGCGAAGTTGGCGAACCACACGGTCAGCCAGAGGAAGATGGTGACCGCGAGCACGAAGACCAGGCCCTCGCCCCCGGTCGCGATCACGCGGACGGACTCGACGCTGGTGACCAGCGCACCGAGCCAGGCGACGAACATGACGGGGTTGCCCATCATCGCCTGTGGCGAGAGCCGGAGTACGGCCCGCCGCGCGGAGGGAGCGATGAACGCAGGCTGGAAGATGCTGAGGTCCTTCTGGCGTTCCATGGCAAGGCGCTTCCATATGTCCCGCGGTAGGAGCCGCAGGGTCAGGGTGTCGTGTCGCTCGACGAATACGGCGTGCTTGTCGAGCACCTCGCTCGTGTTCCGGAGTCGGGGCAAGCGGGTCTTGGAGCCATCCGCACTCATCGTGGCCCCGCAGATCCCCCGGAGACCGCCAGATGCTCGGCGATCGGGCCTAGCACGCCGAGCGGCAGGAACAGCAGGGCCCCGACGATGAGGACGACACCGGTCAGGATGACGCCGAAGAGCACGCCGTCCGTCCGGAAGGTGCCCGCCGATTCTGCAAGACGCTCTTTGCTCGCCAGAGATCCCGCGATCGCGAGGGGCAGGATGATCGGGATGAAGCGGGCGAGCAGCATCACCGTGCCGGTGGCGATGTTCCAGGGCGGGGTGTTGTCGCCGAGCCCCTCGAAGCCGGAGCCGTTGTTCGCGGCGGCGGAGCTGAACTCGTAGATAATCTCGCTGAGCCCGTGCGGGCCGGGCTCCTGCACCGTCGCGGCGCCCCACGGCGTCGCCGCGAAGATCGCAATCCCGCCGAGGATGAACAGCGGGTGGGCAAGCAGCGCGAGCAGGGCGAGCTTCATCTCGCGGGCCTCGATCTTCTTGCCGAGGTACTCGGGGGTGCGCCCGACCATCATGCCCGCGATGAAGACGCCGGTGATGATGTACAAGAACATGTTGATGAAGCCCACGCCCACACCGCCGAACGCGACATTGAGCCACATGCCGATCATGGGCATCATGCCCGTGAGCGGGTTGAGGCTGTCGTGCATCGCGTTGACCGACCCGTTGGAGGTCGCGGTCGTGGAGATCGCCCACAGGGCCCCCGCGGAGGACCCGAATCGGAGCTCCTTGCCCTCCAGGTTCATCGCGTCTTGCACGGGCAGGCCGGCGAGCGCCGCCGTCGGAGCCTGCTCGGTGATGACGGATGTGCCGACGAGCCCGGCGTACAGCACGCCCATGACCGCGAAGACGACCGCCGCCTGCTTCCACGATCCGACGATCCGGCCGAACATCCAGACCGCGGCCATGGGGAGCAGGATGATCGAGGCGTTCTCGATGATGTTGCTGAGGAGGCTGGGGTTCTCGAACGGGTGGGTGCTGTTGGGGCCGAAGTAGCCGCCGCCGTTGGTCCCGATCTGCTTGATGGCCACGACCGCCGCGACCGGCCCGCGGGAGATGGTCTGGGTCAGGCCCTCCAGCGTCGTGGCGACGGCGGAGCCCTGGAGCGTCATAGGCGTGCCGCAGAGCACCAAGCCGATCGCCACGACCGCCGCGAGCGGGAGCAGCACCAGCACCGTCGCCCGTGCGAGGTCGCGGTAGAAGTTGCCGAGCGCGGACCTCCCGGCGAGCCCGCGGCACAAGGCGGTGAGCCCCGCGATGCCGGTCGCGGCGGACACGAACTGGAGCCACATGATCGCGAAGAGCTGGGAGAAGTACGAGAGGTGCTGCTCGCCCGAGTAGTGCTGCAGGTTCGTGTTCGAGGTGAACGACGCGGCGGTGTTGTAGGCGAGGTCGGCCGGCATGTTCCCCTTGGCGTCCGGGTTGAAGGGCAGCCACGCCTGGGCCGTCAGGATCACGAACACGACGGTGAACATGACCGCGTTGAAGACCAGCATGCTCATGGCGTACCTGTGCCAGCGTTGATCCTCGCCGCACCGGCTCCCGCCGACGCGGGCGACCATCGCGTCGAGCCGGCACGGGAGGCCGGGGCCGCGGCTGTTCATGGCCCAGGCCATGTACCGGCCCAGGGGCACGCTCGACAGGGCACATCCCAGAATCACCAGGATTGGAAGGGTCCACATCATCGTCTCTGCTCCTCTGGGATCAGTTGCTGAACCACTCGGGGCGGAGCATCGCCACGATGAGGTACACGAAGGACAGGACGGCCAGAATCGCGCAGAACCAGATCATGAGGATGACCTTCCGAATCGCTCGCACGCGACCGTCATCGCCGCGAGCAGGGCGAAGATGGCAAGGCCGAGAAGCAGCATGACAATCCACATGAGCGCCTCCTGAGTGAACAAGCATCGGGCGGGCGCTCTGCCTTGTCGCTCTGCGCGGCGTGCAGAGTTCGCCCCGGAGCGTCAAGACGGCGTCAAGGCGCCGTCAGAACCACCAGCCCAGCCCGGCGGTGGACACCAGGTCGCCCGAGCCGCCCCCCGGGCAGATCGTCGAGGGCGCCGTCGAGGAACGGGTACGATGCGCCGACATCGAGCGTCGGAGCGGCCGAGCCGCTCGAGTCGGCCGGATCGAACGAGAGCGTCGCCCCAATCCCCGCGTCGCCAAGTGTGTCGGGTAACCCGTCGATGCGTTGGTAGCAGTCATCGAGGCCGACCGCGACGCCGACCGGGAGCAGCCGGGTGGTCGGGCCGAGGGGCGACTCACCCAGATCGACGGGTCAGCCCGATCCCGAGACCGAGCGCGACGCTGCCCCCCGGACCGACCGGCGCGTTGTGTGCTTCGGAGGCAAGGGACACGCTGGGGTTGAACGGGTCGGACCTCTGAACGATGCCGCGGAAGAAGTAGTCGGAGGTGTAGGTGGGCGAGAGGTCGAGCGCGAGGTGGCGGCGCCGGCCGATTCGTTGTCGAGCGCCATGATCGCCCGCTCCGTCCGTGTCTGCGCCCGCCCCCCGCAACGGGCGGCGTCGCCGCGGACGCCGCCGGGGGCGTTGGTGAGAACTGGGGCTTCGGGCGGGCGGGGCCCTTTCCTCATGCCCCCGCTGGGCTGGTCCCGCGGTCGCCGCGGGGGCGTGCTGCCTCGCGCCGCTGCTGCGCTCTCAGCAGCCTACGGTCCAGTCGTTCAGAAAGGCCAGCACATCGAGCGTGTTGACCTGACCATCGAGGTTCAGGTCGGCCCAGTACTCCGCTGCGGCCCAGTCGTTGAGGAACGCGAGCACATCGAGCGTGTTCACCGCGCCGTCGTCGTTCCAGTCCCCGGCGCAGGCTCCCTCGGGCTCGGGGAAGGTCGCGTTGATGTGGTCGCGGTCGGCGTTGGTGAGCTCGTTCTTGGGCACCGCGCCGCCGAACGGGGCGCCGTCCGGGCTGATCGCAAGGGTCATGAACGACCAGTCGTCGGTGCCGTGCATGATCTCTCCGGGAGACGGCTCCGAGTCCGGGTCCAGCGGGTCGTGGTTGAGATCGACGGTGATATTGAAGTCGTTGGTGTCGCAGTCGAGGTCGAAGTCGGTCCCCGTGGCGATGTCGAGCGGGGCGTAGAAGACCGCCGGGATTCCCCCGTCGGCGTAGCACACGCTGTCGAAGGGCGGCGTGCCGTACCAGGGCGTGCGCCAACTCCGATAGTGCCCGCTGCCGCCGAAGCCCACGCTCACCTGTTCGTCGAGCGCCGCCTCGTTGAGCACCGACAGCTCCTCGCGCGAGAAGTCCAGGCGCCAGAAGCGGCGGTTCCAGGGCTGGCGGTAGCTCAACGCGTAGTTCATGATGCTGGGGTAGTTCGGCTTGCGGTTGATGTCGTCGTGGCCGCCGTGATCGAGATTGAGGTTGTGCCCCAGCTCGTGCATGAAGACCGCGGCGTAGTCGAGGTCGCTGTACCCCTCGGCGAACATGACGAAGTCGTCGCCGCCCAGTTCGCCCAGGCCGCCCATGTCCCCGCTGGCCTCGCGGTAGCCGAGCGCGTACCGGAACGCCTTGGCCTTGGCCTCCAGCATCGGGACGCGGTCGGGGTCCGCCCGCTCCTCAGCGGCGCCGAAGAACAGGCCCTTGTTCACCGAGGCACTTAACGGGAAGTCATCATCCGGCGTGACGGAGACCGCCTCGGTCGGCAGGTCGGGCTCGTCCACCTGGATGAAGAGGTCGATGCCGGTCGTCCCGTCGGGGTTCTGGACCGGGGCCTGCGCGAACGCCCGCTCGACAAGCCGCTTCGACGCGAGCGTGAAGGGCGCCTCTGGCATCGTGTCGACCTCGACATAAAGCGTCTTGTGGCTCTTGTCGGCGCCGGGCAGGATGTACCGCTTCTCCACGCCGTCGACGCCCGTGTAGGGGATGCCGTTGTCCTCCCAGTCGTCGAGCAGGCCGTCGCCGTCGGTGTCGGTGTCGGGGCTGGGCGGGATCAGCACCGCCGCTGTGAACTCACCCGTGCCCGTGTGGCGAGCCCAGCACATGATCCACCCCTCGTCGGTCAGCATGTAGTTGAACATGGTACCCGAGGGGTCGAAGACCTCGAACACACTCCCGCCCGGAACGAAGGACTGCACCGGGATGAGCGTGCCGCCGGACCAGAGGTACAGCGGGGACGGAGAGGTTGAGATGTCGGCGAGGAGCACATCCCCCGCCTCGTTGACATCCCGGGCCGACAGCTTGCTCCCGGGCGGGGCCTGATCGCCCACCAGATCGGGGGTGACCTCCTCCGGATCGACCTCGGCGTCGCCGTCCGCATCGCGCCACATCCAGACCGTATCCAACTCCTGACTCTGATCCGGCCTGAGCAGCCCGACCGCGATCGACGAGCCCGAGAGTGCCCTCACCCGCACCTCGGTGCCGCTCGGGTAGCCGAACGAGGCCTCGTCGATCGGGATGAACCGCCCCGTCGCGCGATCCCAGATCACCGTGAAGACCACGGTCCCTTGCCCGGAATCCTTGAAGGCACCCCCCCCGAGCCACCCGCTGCCGCCGCCGTCGCTGATGAAGTTGAAGCCGAGACTGTCCTCCCACTCGGCGGGGATGCTCACATCCACGCGCCCTCCGTCCCGGGTCCCGAAGATGAGCGGCTTGTTGTCCCGGTACGCGGAGGACATGATTGTGCCGTCTTCGAAGCTCCCGACGACCCACCCAATCTGCCCGCAGAGCGTCCGGGTCTTGGTGCCGTCCGGATCGATCCACAGGAGCGTCCGGTGGTCGGCATCCCCGCCGCAGTCGCGCTCCCAACCGGTCAGCACGCCGTCCGGCTGTAGGCCGTAGATGACCACCATGCCGGCAGGGTCGTCGGGTGTGACCTGTCGGCTCGTGAAGGTCCCGTCGGCCGCGATGTCGACGGCGAGCACGGAATTATTCGGCTGATAAAGGCAGGTCGCCTGCCCGGGCGTCCGCTGCATGAGTTGCATCTGCGCGTAGGAATAGAACGGCAGTTCGACGAGCTTCCAGTCCCCCTGCCCCGCCGCGGCTGAGGCCGCGAGCCCCACCGGACCGAGCAAAGCACCCCAAACCGCCAACGACCGTGACCTCGAGAACGCGGATATGGGACGCATGACTTACTCCGGGAGGCTGAGCGGACCGGGCACGGGGCCACCACGGCCGCGGGCTCCGTCGGATACCCCTGGCCGCGGCGGGACTGGACGCCGGGCGACGAAAAATCTGCGGCCCGCTCGGTACCATGCCCGCCGTGGATCCGGAAGTGACGAGACCGACGCTGATTGGTCGCCTGGGCGACCCCGGGGACGCCGCGGCGTGGTACGAGTTCGACCGGCAGTACCGGGACTTGATCGTCCGCCTTTGCCGCTCGCGGGGCCTGCACCCCGCCGACGCGGAGGACGCCCACCAGCTCACGCTCCTCAAGCTGGTCCGGATCATGCCCGGCTTCGTGTACGACCCCGCGAGGGGCCGATTCCGATCCTATCTGTACCGCGCGGTGCGATCGGCCATCGCCGACACGCGCGAGCGTCCAATCGGGGGTCCCACGCCGGTAGACATAGCGCTGACCGCCGAGGCGGCGGCAGACCCGGCCTCGGAGCTGGCCTGGGAGCGCGAGTGGCGGGACCACCACCTGAGGATGGCGATGACGACGGTGCGGAGGACCTTTGATCCGAGGAGCCTCGAGATGTTCGACCGGCTCCTGGCCGGCGAGTCCACCGCGGCGGTCGCGGGCGAGTTCGGCACGACCGAGCAGGCCGTCCACAAGGTCAAGCAACGCGTCCGCGACCGCCTCAGGGCGCTGGTCGAGCAGCAGATCCGCGACGAGGAAGGCCGATGAGCCGGCACGAGGGCTCGCCCCCGCCCGACGCCGCGGCCTTCGGATTCGAGTCCGGCGACACCTGGCTCTCGCAGCTGCGCGAGGCCGAGCGCGAGCAGCCGCTTGGCGAGCTGGGGGGCTATGTGCTGGTCCGGGAGCTCGGGCGCGGCGGGCAAGGGAGCGTCTACGCGGCGCTGCAGCCGGGCACGGGGCGCACGGTGGCCCTGAAGCGTCTGGCGGGCGGGGCCTTCGCATCGCCCGGCGCGAGCAGCAGGTTCGAGCGGGAGATCCGGATCCTCGGGAGTCTCTCCCACGAGGGGATCGTCACGGTCCACGAGTGCCTGATCCACGAGGACCAGCCCTTCCTGGTGATGGAGCTGGTGGAGGGCATCCCGGCCGACCTCTGGGCGGACGGCGAGGACGGGCATCGGCGGTCAAGCCGTGACTGCTCCGCACTCGTCGGGCGCGTTGCCGATGCCGTCGCGCACGCGCACTACCGGGGGGTCATCCACAGAGATCTCAAGCCGTCGAACATCCTCGTCGATCGCGCCGACCGGCCGCATGTGGTGGACTTCGGCGTAGCCCGGCTCAGCGAGCCGGGCTCCGACCCCGGCTCGCTGACCACGCGGGGCTTTGTCGGCACGCCCGACTACGCGGCCCCCGAGCAGTTCGGCGGCTCACCCGACGCCGTCGATACCCGATCGGATGTCTACGCCCTCGGCCTGGTGCTCTACCGCATGCTCACCGGCGCCCTGCCGTGGCGCACGCCGCGCTCCTTCGCCGAGGCCGCCGACACGACGCAGGACCGTCGCGTCGTCCCGCCCTCGCGAGCGGGCTCGGTCAACGACACCGATCTCGACACCATCGTGCTGAGGGCCATCGCGCCGTCACCCGCCGACCGCTACGGCAGCGCCGACGCGTTCGGCGCGGACCTGCGCCGGTGGCTCGCCGGCGAGCCCATCGAGGCTCGCCCCCCCACCGCCGCGTACATGCTCTCGAGGCTCGTCCGGCGCCACCCGGGGCTCTCGATCGCCGTCCTCGTGGCGGGCGCGGGCGTTGTCACGGCCCTGGCCACGATCTCCGCTCTCCTGGCCCGCGCCGAATCGGCCCGCGCCGACGCCGTCGCCGGGGAGCTCGCCGTGACCAGGCGCGAGACCGGCGCCAGGCTGGCCGCGGCCGAGGCCTCGCTCCGCTCGCATGATGTGCTCGGCGCCGGACGCAGTCTCCGCGGGGTTCCCGAAGCGCTGCGCGGCTGGGAGTGGCGTCACCTGGCGACGCGGCTCGATGACAGCGAGGTCACCCTGCGGCACAACTCTATCGTTCGGGGCGCAGCCTTCGACTCCGCGGCTCGGCGTCTCATCACCAGCACCCGCGACGGGGTGGTGCATGTGTGGTCTTGGCCCGCCTGCGAACCTCTTGCCGAGTGGAAAGCCCACCCGCGCGAGGCCATCCCCTGCCCCCTGCCCGGCGCCGATGTCCTGCTCACGGCCGGGGACGGGCAGATCATCGCGTGGTCGCTGCCCGGCGGGTCGCAGCTGGCGAGCACCGACGCACACGCGGGGCTGATCGACGCGATCGCGGTGTCACCCTCGGGGGTCCTCGCCTCGGTGGGCCAGGACCGCGCCATCCGGCTTTGGGACACCGCCCCCGACGGGACACTCCGCCCCCGGTGTGAACGCACGGATCTCGAGGAGATCGTCAGGAGCGTGGCGTGGCTGCCGAACGGCTCGGGGCTCCTCGTCTCGGGCGCCACGGCCACGCTCTGGCTCGACCCGGGCACGCTCCACACCCGATTCGATCTCCCCTCGTACACCGGCGAGGCCCGGTCGATCGCCGTCAGCCCCGATGCTCGCTATCTGGCTCAGGGAGGCACAGACCGGCTCGTGCACATCTGGGATCTGAGCACCCGCTCCGAGCTCGCGCCCCTCTACGGGCACGGCTTCGCGGTGGATGCCGTCGCGTTCGCGCACAACGGGTCCTCACTCTACAGCGCGTCCTGGGACCGGACGATCCGAGAATGGAGCGTGCCGGCCTTTCTCCCCCTCCATCTCCGGGCCGGACACCACCTCGCCATTGATGCGCTGGCCATCGCTCCCGATTCGGGGCGTCTCGTGACCGGCTCGGTCGACTCTACGGCCAGGGTGTGGCCCTCCGAGGCGGCCGCCGACCTGTTCGATGTCGTCGGGCGCGAACGCATCATCCGTTGTGCGATATCCTCGGACGAGCGCACAGCGCTGGTGACGGTCTCGGGTAGCATCAGGCTTCTCGATCTCGCCACGGGCGCCCCGCCGCTCGTGCTCGCCGACACGCCGTGCGTTCGCGAGTACTCCGCCGCCGCCATCTCCCCGGACGATGCCTGGGCGGTCGCGGGGGTGTGCGAGGGGGTCGTCCGGTGCTGGCCCTTGTCACACACCACGCGCCCGCTCGTCGGCTCTCCGGTCGATCTCTCACCGCCCGCACCCGCCGCGCAGCTCGCGCCGGACCTCATGGCCGTGGCGGTCGACATCTCCGCGTCGGGCATGCTCGCCGTCGGCTGGAGCAACGGCGCCTTGGTGCTGTGGGACTCGATCGGCGGCGCTCCCGGGTTCTCGGCCGTCCAGGACGGCACGCAGGTCACAGGCGTGCGGTTCTCCCCCGAAGGGGATCGGCTCGTCGTCACCTGGAGCGACAGCAGGATCACCATGTTCGACGCAGGCACGGGCCAGACGCTCGCGAGTACGACGCTCCCGTTCCGCGCTCCCCGTGCGCCCGCGTTCTCGCCGAGCGGCGCAGAGATCGCGGTGGGCATGCACGGGACCTCGGTGGTCCTGCTCGACGCCGACTCACTCGCCGTCACCCGCACGCTCAGCGGGCACTCGCTGCCCGTCAACGCGCTCGTGTACCACCCCGACGGCTCCCGCCTCGCCTCCGCGTCGGACGACCGCACCATCGGCATCTGGGATCTGGAGCACGGCGAGCTCATGCTGTCGCTCCGTGCGCACGACTACCTCGTGTCGGCGGTGATGTTCAACCGCCCGGGGACGACACTCTGGTCGGCGTCCGCGGACGGCGCCGTCCGGCGCTGGGGCACCGACCCGTACGGCACGCGGGCGGCACGGTAGCGTCGCGACCCCGACGGGGTCGACCCCATCACACCCGGCCGGGCCTGACCGGTGGTCTGCCCGCTTAGCAGCCCGCGGCCCACTCGTTGAGATACGCGAGGAAGTCCTGGGTGTTGATCGTGCCGTCGCTGTTCCAGTCGGCGACCGGGTCGCCGCCCGCCCAGGCGTTGAGGAACGCGAGGAAGTCCTGGGTATCGACGGCGCCGTCGCCGTTCATGTCCGGGGGGCAAGGGGCGCCGACCCAGGCCGCGCCACCCGTGGAGTGGGACGCCGGGAAGGCGTTGTCGAAGCCGACCCAGCTGCCGTTGGGTCCCTGCGCGAGGTCGTAGGCGAAGAAGGGGATACCGTCGTCGCCGCGCGTCGCCGTGACATACACCGTGTGGTTGCCGACCGCCAGGCCGCGCCCCTGCGTGTTCGACGCCGGGAACGGGTCGCAGATCTTGAGCATCTCCCCGGTGTCGAGGTCGATGGAGTAAAGGCCGCTGTCGCCGTACTCCGTGTACCCGTACAGCAGATCGTCGGCCGGGTTGTAGTCCAGCGCGAAGAAGCGGAAGCCGGTCCCGGTGTAGACATCCACCGCCAGCGTGGTCACGCCGGTCGCGGGGTTGATCTCGTAGATCCCCTTCGGGTCCGCGTAGTTGGAGTAGCCGTAGAGGCGCCCGCGCCCGAACGCCAGGGCGGACATGTCCTTGTCGATGCGGCAGAGGTACGCGGGGTTCCCGCCCGCGGGGATCTGGTACAGGTCGGTGGAGAACGCCCCGTTGCAGACATAGATCGTGCCTTCGGGCGTGGCCGCGGCCCCGCTGACCTCCATGGCGTGGAAGTTCGTCCAGGTGACGGCGGGGAACCCGCTCAGGTCCGACACCCGCATGGGCTGGGCAGAGCCGGTCTCGATGCCGACATAGAGCTGCGCGGTCGCGGGCATCACCGCGAGCATCGCCGTGACCGCCGCGATCGAGAGTGACGCGTACTTCTTCATGGATGACTCCTCCGTAGATCCCGCGTGGCCGACGCCGCGGCCCCGCGGCATGCACATCGTCGCCGCGAGGAGCGTCCCAGGGGCCCCGGACCGGGGTCTCGGCGCTCTGCGCGGACTCACGCAGGAGTCTAGCGGACCGGAGCCCGGTGAGGGACCGCGGCGCAGCCGTGCTCCAGCACACGGCCGGCTGTTCGCCGTCGGTTCGTGAACCGGCACGCCAATCAGGCGCACAGGTTCAACGCCTCCACCGATGGATAGCCCACCCGATGGGGAGCAGTCCGCGCCGTGCGACCCGGGCGAGTCTGGCGGTGGCCGCGGGCGCACCACGGGGCGAACATCCTGCTAGGCGTGGAGGAGTCGGGCGAGGTCGATGCGTGCCCGCAGGCGGCAGTGGAAGTACAGCAGGAAGGCGACCGGCGGGGCGACCGCACCGAGCACGATCAGCGACCAGCTCACGCTTGGCGAGCGGAGGTGGGCCGAGCTGAGCAGATCGATCAGCACGGACCCCGCCCCACAGCCGAGCAACACCGCCGCCGTGATCATCGCGGGCGATTTCCGGCTGAGGCGTGCCGCCAGCCAGACCAGCAGGGTCGACCCGGTCACGACAGCCACGATCGGCAGGCCGAGCGGCATGAACCACCCGAGCCGCCCATCGAAGAGATCGATCAGCACGAGGAACCCGGCGGTGGCGATCGCCTGGCCGACGATGACGAAGATGGGACGCCGCGCGAGGAGCACCACCAGCGTGAGGAAGATCCAGAGCACGCCCGCGCCCGTGACGGGGTAGAGCGACCACGAGAAGCGATGGTTGAGCACCACATCGAGGCCGACAAAGGTGAGCGCGGCCGAGAGCAGCGCGACCGTGGACACCATCCAGGTCAGGAGCCGGGCCTGGCGCCCGGCCGGCCGCACGACCGCGGGATAGCGGGGCGTCTCGGGCTCGGCCTCGTCGAGGCGCTGGATCGGCGCTCCGCAGAGCGGGCACGCCCCCACCCCCGCCTCGACCTCTACGCCACACCGTGAGCAGTACGCCATGCCGACTCCTCGTTGGTCTCGATCCGTGGGGTGATGCCCATCCGACGCAGCCGCGTGAAGAACGCCCGCTGGAGTTCCACGCCGCCGACGATGCTGGCGAAGATGATGAGCAGAGAGTCGCCGAAGCCGACCGCCGCGCAGCCGACCCCGTGGGCGGCGCTCGGGTTGGGGATCGCCTCGAAGCGCTCGACATGCGCCGCCAGCTCCGGGGGGATCCTGACCGCCCCCAGATTGGAGAGCGCGGTGGTGTACCTTGCTCCCCAGCGCCAGGCGTACAGCCGGCGCTTGGCCGGGACTTTCAGCACCAGCGGGATGTGCCTGATAATGGGGTTCCTCTCGGCGCCGACATTCCGGCGTATCTGCCGGCTGATGCTCTTCGCGGTGATCTGCCCCTGGACACTGTGGTGCACCTCGTGGAGTATCTCCTCGAAGGTGTAGGAGCCCAGGCGGGGGTCGATGCTCGCGGTCACCGAGAGGAAGAAGTTCCGCAGGGTCCGCGATCGGTACAGCGTCCGCAGGTTCACCGGGATCATCACCGCGAACGGCCGCCGCGCGTTCGGCGCGATATCGGTCAGGGCCGCGAGCAGGACGGACGCGAGCAGCTCGGTCAGCGTGACCTGGTGCGCGCGGCTGAGTTCCCGCAAGGGTGCGAGCGGGACGACCCCTGTCATCACGCGGAGCTCGTCGTCGGGCAGGGGGGCGCTGGGCAGCCGGAACGCGCGGGGCGCGAGCGGCGGGGGCGGGATGCCGGGATCGTAGAACCGGCGGTAGGCGTCCTCGGCTTCCTCGGGGTGCACCGGGTCGGTCGGGCGGATGAGCGCGGCGGTCGGCGGGGCCGTGACGCCGCGCTCGGCGAGGTACTCGGCCAGAAGCGAGGTGAGGAACGCCATCGCCCCCGCGCCGTCGGTAATCGCGTGGGAGAACTCGACCGAGATGCGCCGGTCGTACACGAGCACGCGGAGCTGCCACGGCCCGTCCTCCTCCCGGGTCATGCGTCGGCAGGGGGCACGGAGCTCCGTGCGCACCTCGGGCGCCCCGCCGATCTCCTCAAGGTAGTGCCAGAAGGCCCCCGTCCGGAGGCGCACGCGGAAGCAGGGGAATCGAGACATCACCGCGTCGAGGGCCCGCTGAAGCACCGCGGCATCGACCGCGCTACGCAGCGTGACCGCGACGCGGAAGACCGTCGTGGTGCGCCGGGATGAGAGCGCGGCGAAGACCCTCGCGGCATTGTCGAGACGGCGCCAGCTGCCCGCCATGATGACCCGCTCCCTCGCCCACCCGCGAGCTCCGACGAGGAAACACCCAGGCGAACCCGTCTTGCCTGTATGATATCGCCGCGGCTCGACGCACCGCATCGTGGGTGCCGCGGCCGTTTCGCTCGGGGCTTTCCTCCTGCACCGTGATCCCACTGTTGGGGGTGCGATCGCCGTTTGTGGCGTCAGCCCGTCGATTGCTCATGAGCGCGACGGCCCTGAGGGGTGACTCCCGGCCCAGGCGTGGAGCGCCCGCACCCTCGGCACACGGGTGTTGACCACGAAGTCGCCGTGTCGGGCAACCCAGCCGAGGAACTGCCCCGCGAGCGTTCGCAGCACCGCCGCGAGCCACCGGCGCTCACTGAGGCTGACCGGGCCGGCCGCCGTCCCCGGCCGCAACTCGCCCGGGACGCCCGGGCCGTCCTTGTCGGCGGACAGCCCGCGGCACAGGTGCGCCGCGGCGGCCCGCCGGAACCGGTGAAACCCCGCCTCGCCGCGGGCGTACAGACTGAATGGGCCGCAGTCGCGCGGGTTCCCCGCTGCCGATCTCGCGGTCCGAGGATCGATGGCCTGTCGGAAGCCAAACGCGTGGTGTTGACGGCGCTCCGTCCGTGATCGCGGGGCGCCATTGAGTTCCTGTGCGGGTATCCGCGCAGTATTGGGCCCCACGCCGCGCGGCCCGACCTTGCGGAAGGGGTGGATCACATGGCGAAGCGATCGGTTTGGGGCGCGATAGGGGGTTGCGTTGCGGCGTGCGCCGCGTTCGGACAGGACACGCCGCGCCTCGTGGAACACGCGATCGGGGTAACGCCCACGCGCATCGCCCCGGCGGTCTACGCCGGGCACCGGGCCCAGCGCGTCGGAGACTGGCTCGAGTACCAGCCCGGGCACGGCTGGGGAGACCCCGTCTTCGACTGCTACGGCGACTGGGACCGCGACGGCGTCCCCGACGGCGCGGACTGGTGCGGGCTCGGCGCCGCCCGCTGGTACCTCGGCTCGGGGTTCTGCAACCTGTTCGTCACGAACGACATGACCCTGCCGTTCGGCACGATGTCCGACGACGGCCTCTACCGCCTCGACCTCGCGTGGTACTGGACAGCCTGGGGACCCTCGACGACCGAGCAGTGCGTCATCGGCGTCTTCACCCAGGACTCCATGCCCTGCGAGCCCGACAGCCTCGACTACGCCGGCTGGCTCATCGACTTCGGCACGCTCGCAGGCTGCCCCGCGGGCTACTACCACGCCAGCCTCGACCTCAGCGGCACGGGCTCGTGGCCGATCCGCTGGGAGGCCTCCGGCTCGTATGTGATCGCCTTCCTCACCAATGACGGTGAGGAGTTCGCGAGCTGCGCCCAGCCCATGCTCTGGGGGACCGGCGACGCCACCGGCGACTTCGTCGCCCCCGGCACCCAGGGCCCCAACCAGTTCGACGAGGTCTACTTCAGCGACGGCTTCCACGACGAATACGAGTGCCGCGACTACGCCCTCGGGGTGTGCCCCGACCCGCTGGGCGCCATGCTGCGGTTCTGGGGAACCCTGTGCTGTGCCCCTTGTCACATCGTGAACTGCAACTGGGACAACTCCATCGACACGACGGACTTCTTGTGCTACCTGAACCTGTGGGCGGTCAGCGACCCCGACGCCGACCTCAACAACGACGACATCGTGAATGTGCGCGACTTCATCTGGTTCCTCGATGTCTGGGCCGAATGCCGCTAGCCCGCGTGCCCGGGCCCCGGCGCCCGCGCCGCCTCGCCCGCACGCCCTCACCCCCGCGGGCACGGAGAAGGCTCCATGACCAATCGACTATGGCGGTTGGCAGGTCTCTCGGCCTCGGTGTTTCTCAGCGCTCCGGCCTCTGCCCAGCGCACGCCCCAACTGCTCCAACACGCCACAGAGGTGACGCCCCTCCAGATCGCTCCCGCGATCTGCACCGGCCACGGCGGCCACATGACCGGCGACTGGATCGGCTACCCCAGCGGAGCGGGCGAAGGAGACCCCGTATTCGACTGCTACGGCGACGACGACCTCGACGGCGTGCCCGACGACGCCAGCTGGTGCGCCCTCGGCGCCGCACGGTGGTACTTCGGCTCCGGCTTCTGCAACATGTTCGTCACCAACGACATGACCGTGGACCCCAACACCTTCATCGCCGACGGCATCTGGCGCGCCGACCTCGCGTGGTACTGGACCTGCGGCGGCTCCGGCACCTCCGAGCGGTGCATCATCGGCGTCTTCACCCAGGAGTCCAACCCCTGCGAGCCCGACAGCCTCGACTACACCGGCTGGCTCATCGACTTCGGCACGCTCCCCGCCTGTCCCGGCGGCTACTACCACAGCACCGTCGACATCACCGACGCGGGCGAGTGGAACATCCCTGTCCAAGGCCGAGGCTCGTACCTCCTGTACTTCCTCCAGGCCGTCTCGACCTCAGGGTGCTGGGTCCTCGCCAGCTGCGCCCAACCCATGCTCTGGGCCACCGGCGACGCCCGCGGCGACCCCGACGCCCCCGGCACGCAGGGCCCGCTCCAGTTCGACGACGACTCTCCGCCCGACGGCTTCCACGATCAGGAGGAGTGCCGCGACTACGCGCTCGGCGCCTGCCTCGACCCCCTCGGCGCCATGGCGCGTTTCTGGGGGCATGTCTCCGGCCCGCCATGCTTCTACATCGACTGCAACAGGGACTACCACATCGACATCACCGACTTTCTGTGCTACCTGAACCTCTGGGTAGTCAAGGACCCCTACGCCGATTTCGACCGCAACGGCCTGGTGGACAGCCGCGACATCATCTTCTTTCTGGGTCTTTGGGCTGACTGCCAATGAGGCCCGGGGCCCGGGGCAGTATCGTCGCGCTCGGGGACGACGAGGCGCTGGAATCCGGCGGGATGGGTGTATGCTGGTCCCGGCGGGCCATCTCGATCACGCACCCCCCGCCCAAAGGAGAGGATCATGCGACTGAGACTCACAACCGCCGCCCTGGCTTGCGCCGCGGCCTCCGCCCTCGGCGCCGACATCGTGTGGCTGAACATCTCCAACTACCCCGGCGATCTGACCGCAACCGCGGACGCCTGGAGCGCCATCCGCGGCGAGACCCCCGACCAGTCCTACAGGATTGCCGCCGACGATTTCACCCTCGACGCCGCGACGCGGATCACGGCCATCACCTTCTACGGGTGCGAGGTCGGCCAGCCCGAGATTCTCGGCGGCGACTGGTACATCTTCACCGGTCCGGACGAGGGCCCGCCGCAGGCCCTGCTGGCCTACGGGGCGGGCGTGCCGCTCGCGCGCGTGGACAGCGGCCTGGTCAACGGCACCTTCGGGACGGTGTGGGCGAACACGATGGAGCCCGAGGGGCTGGTCCTGCCCGCGGGCCGCTACTTCCTGGCCTTCCGCACGCTCCAGACCGTCGACCTGAACGGCCCGAAGAACAACAACGCGGCGTTCACCACGCGGACGGCGCTCGGTTCGTCGCGGGCGTGGTGGAACTTCGATGTGCTCGGCGACGGGACGGTCAACGGGCCCTGGGTCGAGATGGAGCAGTTCAATCTGGTCAGGGACCAGGAGTGGTCCTTCCAGATCGAGGGCGTGCCCTCCTGCCGCGCGGACTTCAACGGGGATGGGGTCGTCGATTCCAGGGATGTGATCGCGTTCCTGAACGCGTGGGTGGCCGACGAGGGGTCGGCGGACTGGAACGGCGACGGCGTCATCGATACCCGTGACTTCATCGGGTTCTTGAACGACTGGGTGGCGGGCTGCTGACCGGCGCGGAGACGCCAACCACCGCGGCACCACCCTTGGCGTGCCTCCGGCGACCGCCCGGCCCGCTACCCGGCCCGGGCGCCGCGCGGAAATCGCCCCGAGGGCGCGATCGGGCCGCTCTCTCGACCCTGGCAGGGGGGTGGGAGGCGGTTGATCGCGAGGTCGAAATCGGAGGGTCTCGTCCCTAGAATCCCGTGCCTCCCGCCGGGACGCAGGCGCGGGGGCTCCCGGAGGCCCGAACCATGTCCACCGCTGTGAAGCCTTTCAGCTCGTTCGAGATGGCCCAGTCGCAGTTCGACCATGTCGCGGAGGTGCTCGACCTCGATGAGGGGGCGTGCGATCTGCTCCGGAACCCGCTGCGCGAGTTCTCGTTCGCGATCCCGACCCGCATGGACGACGGCACCATCAAGATCTTCCGCGGCTTCCGGGTGCAGCACAACGACGCCCGCGGGCCGAGCAAGGGCGGGCTCCGGTTCCATCCGATGGAGACGCTCGACATGGTGCGGGCGCTGGCGATGTGGATGACCTGGAAGTGCGCCGTCGTCGATATCCCGCTGGGCGGCGGGAAGGGCGGGGTGGTGTGCGACCCGCACAACCTGAGTCTCGGGGAGCAGGAACGCATCTGCCGCGGGTTCGTCCGGCAGATGGGGCGCAACATGGGGCCCGCGCTGGATGTCCCGGCGCCCGATGTGATGACCTCGGCCCAGCACATGCTCTGGATGCTCGACGAGTTCGAGGCGATCCACGGCTCGCACCAGCCCGGCTTCATCACCGGCAAGCCCGTCGGCATCGGCGGCTCGCAGGGTCGCACGGAGGCGACCGGCTACGGCGTCATGTTCACCGTGCGTGAAGCCCTGCGGGATCTGGATATCCGGATCGAGGGCACCTCGGCGAGCTTCCAGGGCTTCGGCAATGTCTCCCAATACGCCGTCCGCCTGTACCGCGAGATGGGCGGCACGCCGGTCTGCGTCTCCTGCTGGGACCAGCGCGACGGGACGAGCTACGCCTACACCAAGCGCTCGGGAATCGATGTCGATGAGCTGCTCACCGTCACCGACCGGTTCGGCGGCATCAACAGGCCCGAGGCCGAGCGCCTGGGGTACAAGGTGCTGCCCGGCGACGACTGGATCTCGCAGGATGTCGACATCCTCGTCCCGGCGGCCCTGGAGAACCAGGTCACGGCGGAGAATGTCCTCCGCGTCGGCCCCAGAGTCAAGGTCATCGCCGAGGGCGCGAACGGGCCGACCTCGCCCGAGGCCGACAGGGTCATTCACGAGCGCGGCATCTACATGATCCCGGACCTGCTCGCCAACGCCGGCGGCGTGACCTGCAGCTACTTCGAGCAGGTGCAGAGCAACATGAACTTCTACTGGGACAAGGACGAGGTGCTCGGCAAGCTCGACGCCAAGATGACCTCCGCGTATATGTCGGTGAGCGATCTCGCCCGGAAACGCGGGATCTACATGCGAGAGGCCGCGTACCTCATCGCCGTGGACCGTGTGGTGCGCGCGTGCCGCGACCGCGGTTGGGTCTGATCGGACACGACGGTACGCCGCGCCGGGCGGCGGGAGGCATCGCCACCATGAGCACAGGGGCCTCGAGTTCGGGCTCACCTGTCGGGTCCGGCCGCGCGCCGACCGCGCGGGGCGGTCTTGTCACACGCATCGGCGAGGGCGAGATCGGCGGCAAGGCCCGCGGCCTGGTCAGCGTGCTCGACGACATCGCGCGGGAGTTTCCCGCGGGAGAGTCCCCGGTGCTGACCACTGGCGTCCCGCCCTTCACGGTCGTGACGACCGATGTGTTCGATTCGTTCATCGCACGCAACGACCTCCGCCCGGTGGCCCTCTCCGACAGACCCAACCACCAGATCGCCCACGCGTTCCAGAAGGCGGATCTGCCGCCGGCGTTCGTGGGCAGCCTGCGGGCGATCACCGACCGGACGCGCAGCCCCCTGGCGGTGCGTTCCTCCAGTCTCCTGGAGGACGCGCTGTTCAGGCCGTTCGCCGGCGTCTACCAGACCAAAATGACCCCCAACAACCAGCTCGATCCCGACGAGCGATTCAGGAAGCTCTGCGAGGCGATCAAGCTGGTCTGGGCGTCGACATTCTTCGCGGCGCCGAAGCGGTACATCCGCACCACCGGGCGTTCGATCGAGGACGAGAAGATGGCGGTGGTGATCCAGGAGATCGTGGGGCGCCCGCACGGGGCCCGGTTCTACCCCACGGTCTCGGGCGTCGCAGCGTCCTACAACTTCTACCCCGCGCCGAACATCGCCCACGAGGAGGGCGTCGTGAACCTCGCGCTGGGCCTCGGAAAGACCATCGTCGACGGGGGTAGCTCGTGGTTCTTCCCGCCCCGCCGGCCCGCCAGCCCGCCGCCGTTCGGGTCCATCGACGACATGATCGACCACAGCCAGTCCAGCTTCTGGGCCGTGAACATCGGCCCGCCGCCCCCGTTCAACCCGGTCGCCGAGACCGAGTACCTCCGGCGGTGCCCCCTGGCCGACGCGGAGGCGGACGGCGTGCTCGGCTCGGTCGCGTCCACCTACGACGCCGAGTCCGACCGCGTGGACCCGGGCCTGCGCCGGCGCGGGCCCCGGATCGTGAACTTCGCGCCCGTCTTGGGCGACCCGCTCCTCGGGTTTACCGCGGCGCTGCCCCGCCTGCTCGGGGTGTGCGAGCGCCGGCTCGGCGGGGCGGTGGAGATCGAGTTCGCCCTGAATCTGCCGGACGAGCCCGGAGAAGCCGCCGAGCTCCGGCTCGTGCAGGTCCGCCCGATGGCGCTGGCCGACAACGAGACGACGCTCACGCTCGAGGAGCTCACACGGTCGGATGTGGTGCTCGCCTCATCCCGTGTCATCGGGAACACGACCGAGACGGGGATCTGCGACATCGTCTATGTGCGCCGGGAGGGCTTCGCGCCCACCGACACCCCTGTCATCGCCGAGCAGGTCGCGAGGATGAACGCGGAGCTCGTCTCTCAGCAGCGGCCCTATGTGCTGATCGGGTTCGGCCGGTGGGGGAGCAGCGATCCCTGGGGCGGCATCCCGGTGACATGGGATCAGATCGCCGGGGCCCGGGTGATCGTCGAGGCTACGCTCCCGAACATGAACTTCGAGATGAGCCAGGGATCCCACTTCTTCCACAACCTCATCAGCTTCCGGGCGTGTTATCTGATGGTCCCGCACTACGACCAGCCCGGCATCAACTGGGCCTGGCTCGACAGCCAGCCCGCAGAGTCCGAGTCCGGCCTCGTGCGCCACCTCAGGCTGCCCCACCACCTCCTCGTGATGGTCGACGGGCGGTCCCGTCGCGGCGTGATCCGCTGGACCTCGTAGCGCAGGGACGCAAGCATGGGCAACCCCGACCAGCCGCTCGACTCGATTCTCGCTTCGCTCAAGGAGCGCGCAAAGGAGCTGGCCTGTCTCTACCGGATCGACGAGCTCGTCGGGAACGCGGGCGCGCTCGACGCCGATGTGTTCGAGCAGGTCGTGCGGGCCATCCCGCCGGGCTGGCAGTTCCCCGGGATCTGCGAGGCGCGGCTCACCGTCGGTCTCGACCGCTACTCGACGGACCGCTTCAACCGCGCCGTCGCCACCATGAGCTCGCCGGTCGAGGTCGAGAACGAGCCCGTCGGCACGGTCGCCGTCGCGTACACCGAGCCCTGCCCGGAGTCGGACGAGGGACCGTTCCTCAAGGAGGAGCGCCGCCTGATCGATGCGGTCGCCCAGAGGATCGGGCACGCGATTCTCAGGGCCCGGATTCTGACCACCGGGCCCCATCTCGGCGGAGCGCCCGGCGCCGGGGACACGCCCCCGCACTCCTGGGAGGTGCTGATCGACTTCCTCAGGCGAACGGACCGCGAGCTGCTCGGCCGGATCAACCGGCGGATGGCCAACCACCTCTGCTGGTCGGGGGTGCCGTCGGCCTCCGATCTGCTCGGGCATGTGCCGATGTCGCAGGGACCGGAGAACGGGGATGAGAACCGGCCCGCCCAGCGCAGGAGGTTCTCCTCGGAGGACGAGCTGACCCGTCGCACCTTCGCGCTCGCGGCCGAGCACCTCAACGACACGGAGATCATCGCCTGCATCCAGACCTGGCTGAACGAAGAGAAGAGCCTCTTTCTGATCCAGACGCTCGAGAACCCCGACTCGGGGCTCGCCGAGACGGCCGAGGCGCTCAAGCGCTTCCGGTCTTCCGGGGTCGTGGAGGGCGACCTCCCCGCGGCGATGCAGACCACGCTCCGGGTCGCGCTGGTCCGCCGATACTTCGTCGATCAGCCCGAGTTCATCAACATCGCCAAGGACCACATCGCCATCAGCGACCTGTACGAGGTGGTCGACCGGCTCGTCCACCCCACCGCCAGCCACGGCAAGATCGGCGGGAAGGGCGCCGGGCTCGTCCTGGCGCACAGGATCCTCCGCGACAACGCGGGGAGTTCCGGGCTGCTGGCCGATCTGCGCGTGCCCAAGACCTGGTATGTCGCCTCCGACGGGCTGCTCGCGTTCATCCATTACAACAACCTCGAGGAGGTCTACAACCACAAGTACATGGAGATCGAGCGCGTCCGCCAGGAGTACCCCCACATCATCCAGGTGTTCAAGAACTCGCAGTTCCCACCGGAGATGCGCAAGGGGCTGTCCGCGGCGCTCGACGATCTGCCCCCCGGGCCCATCATCGTCCGAAGCTCCAGCCTGCTGGAGGACCGCTCCGGCGCCTCCTTCGCGGGCAAGTACAAGAGCCTGTTCCTCGCCAACCAGGGGACCAAGGCCGAGCGCCTCGCCGCCCTCGAGGACGCGATCGCCGAGATCTACGCCTCGGTCTTCGGCCCCGACCCGATCGAGTACCGGATCGAGCGCGGGCTGCTCCACTTCAGCGAGGAGATGGGCATTCTCATCCAGGAGGTGGTCGGCCGGCGCGCCGGCGACTACTTCTTCCCGTCGTTCGCCGGCGTGGCGTTCAGCAGCAACGAGTTCCGCTGGTCGCCCCGCATCAAGCGGGAGGACGGGCTCATCCGCATGGTGCCCGGCCTGGGCACCCGGGCGGTGGACCGGACGGGGGACGACTACCCCGTGCTCGTGAGCCCCGGCCAGCCCACGCTGAGGGTCAGCACCTCGGCCCGAGACATCGTCCGCTACGCCCCGCGCAAGGTCGATGTGATCGACCTGGAGCGCCGCGCGTTCTCGACGGTGGAGGCCGCGACGCTGCTCCGCGGGTGCGGCGACGATTACCCGGGGGCGCGGAGGCTGATCTCGATCGTCCAGCCGGACCATGTCAGCCTGCCCTCGGCGTTGGGACCCAACTGGGAGACCGACGACTTCGTCATCACCTTCGAGGGCGTCCTGTCGCAGACGCCCTTCATGAAGCAGATGCGAGAGATGCTCGGCGTCCTCCGGGAGGGGCTCGGCACCGATGTCGATATCGAGTTCGCCCACGACGGCGAGCACCTCTACCTCGTGCAGTGCCGCGCACAGAGCCGGTCGACCGAGTACGCACCCGCGGCGATCCCCCGGGATATCCCCCACAACCGCCTGCTCTTCTCCGCCTCGCGCCACATCTCCAACGGGCGGGTGCCCAACATCACGCACATCGTCTATGTGGACCCGGAGGCGTACGCCAACCTCGGCAGCTACCGCGAGCTCAAGGATGTCGCCCACGCCGTCGGACGCCTCAACAGCCTGCTGCCCAAACGCCAGTTCATCCTCCTCGGCCCCGGCCGATGGGGCAGCCGGGGCGACATCAAGCTCGGGGTCAGCGTCACCTACTCGGACATCAGCAACGCGGCGATGCTGCTCGAGATCGCCCGCGCCTCCGGCTCCTATGTGCCCGAGCTCTCCTTCGGCACCCATTTCTTCCAGGATATGGTCGAGGCCGGCATCCGCTACCTCCCGCTGTACCCCGACGAGCCCCCGGGGATGCTCAACGAGACCTTCCTCAAGAGCTCAAGGAACATCCTGCCGAGCCTGGTCCCCGAGCACCAGGATCTCGGCGCCACGGTGCGGGTCATCGATGTGCAGGCCGAGACCGGGGGCAACATCCTCCGCGTGCTCATGAACGCCGACCTCGAAGAGGCCGTCGGCTTCCTGGCCCGGCCCGAACGGGACGAGACATCCGTGCAGGAGGCGGCGTGGATCGAGACCGGATCGCAGGAGGAACACTGGCGATGGCGCCTGCAGATGGCCGAGCGGATCGCGGCCAGGATCGACGCCCCCGCCTTCGGGATCAAGCAGCTCTACCTCATCGGCAGTGTCAAGAACGCGACCGCGGGCCCGGGGAGCGATATCGACCTTCTCGTCCACGACGCTGGCGACGCCGAGCAACGGTCCCGCCTGCGCCTGTGGCTGGACGGCGTGAGCCTCGCACTGGCGGAGATCAACTACCTCCGGACCGGGTACGAGACGGAAGGCCTCCTCGATCCGCACTATGTGACCGACGAAGACATCGCGAACAAGACGAGCTTCGCGGCGAAAATCGGGGCGGTGACCGACGCCGCCCGCCGGCTGACACTCGGCCGCAACAGCGCCCTTGACCCCCCCGCACGGCCCGGGCCCGCCTAGAGCAGCTCGCGTGCCGCGTTCGCGGGATTCGCAGGATCGAACCGGACCACCGCGAGCTCGGGGCCGTCGTGCGCGGCGCTGAAGAGGTGGGTGCTGCCGATCCGGTCCCTCCAGCACCCGGTGAGCCGCGCAGACTCGTGGACATGGCCGTGCAGCGTCAGCAGCGGCTGGCGAGACTCGATCAGGCGGCGGATCGCGATGCTCCCTATGTGGATATCGAGCGGGGCGTGGTCGACAGACTGGCCATCGAGCGCGGCGCGGTCGAGCTTCGTCTGGTACGGCGGGCAGTGCAGGAGGAGTATGCCCCGCCCAAGATCGCACCCCTCGGTCATGCGATCCAGGTCCGCCTGGATGGTCCCGTACTCGAGCTCGTGCTCTCGCACCGGGACCGTCAGCACCCCCTCCGCCGGGGGCACGCACCCGGGATCGACATAGCGGGACACATCGTACCGCTCCCAGTCCTTGAGCCGGAAGGGCGAGGGCGGGATACAGGCGTACCCGTACACATCGAAGTCCCCGAACGACGCCCGACGCCCGTGCGCGTAGGTCCAGAGCCCCCGTGCTGCGAGATCCCGGAACGCCGCCTCCTCGATCCTCGGGTCGTCATTCCCGAGAATCACGAACACGCGCGGGTAACGGGCGCCCAGGGCATCTCGCAGCCTCGCGAAGCCCCGGGCGATCACGCCCTCGAGGAAGTCCTCCCCCGACCCACCGGTGGCCGAACCCCGATGGCACAGGCCGGACGGGAGCAGATCGCCGCCCAGGAACACCGCCGCGGGGTGATCGTCCTCGATGAGGCCGAACAGCTTCGTGTAGCGATCGGTGTGGCCGTGAAGATCCGAGACGAGCACGCACTCACACATCGTTGGCACATCCCTGGTCGCGCCCCCAGATCATAACCGGGCATCGGCCTACACCCGGGGCCCGCCCCGATCGCGGCGCAGTCGGCTCGCGTGATCGACGGCCTGTCGGGGTGCTTCGCCGCTGGCAAAGGGATTCCCTTGAGGAATCGTGGAACAGGGTCTGCGCGTTGCATCGGAATGTAGTGCCCCGAAACGAACCCGGGCCCCATCCCGGGGGCGCGAGACTCTACCCGCGATCCGCTTTGCCCACATCGGACGCATCCCCACCGCCTCCGTCACGCCGCCATGCCGGTCGCCGCGCACCCAAGGAGGGCCCGTCCCCGACCGATCGGACCGGATGATCCGCCCGCGTCGTCGCCCCGCGCCCGGTCGGAGTCCTGGCCTGTGCCGACCTCAGGGCACCGAGGGCCCTGACTCGTCAGCCGCGGACAGCGGGTTCGCCACGCGCCCCCTCACCGCGCCGGATCACGACAAGCGTCACATCATCCTGCTGCGGCGTGGCGCCGGCGAACGCTGCCGCGTCTCGGACCACCGCCTCGACGATCGCGGCCGACGGCAGGTGGGCATGACGGGCGAGGGAGTCCTGCAGGCGCTTGAGCCCGAAGGCCTCCTGCCGGTCGTTCTCGCCGGGACGCGCCCATTCGATGATGCCGTCGGTGGTCAGCACGAGGACATCGCCGTACGCCATGGTGAGCCCCTGAGCCGGGCCGATGTCGAGATCGGGGACGACGGCAAGGGGGAGGCCGTGGGCGGGAATCGTCCTCATCTCGCCCGATTCGCTCAGGTACAGCACGGTCGGGCCGTGCCCGGCGGAGAGGATCGCCAGCGGGCCGCCCGCGGGGTCGATGAGCAGATTGACCATGGTGATGAACCGCCCGTCGGGGAGGTCCTCGGCGAGCAACCGGTTCACACGCTGCGCGAGGGAGACGAGGTCGGGGTATTGGGTGCTCGCCGCCCGCATGTACGCCCGGCAGGCCGCCGTGACCAGCGCGGGCCCGATGCCGTGGCCGGAGACATCGGCGAGCGTGATCATCCAGTTCCCGTCGGGCAGGGGCTGCCAGTCGTAGTAGTCGCCGCCGGTCTGATCGGCGGGCCGGTTCCAGCCCGCGATGTCGAACCCGGGGATGTCGGGCGCCGCGTGGGGGAGCAGCGCCTGCTGGATCGTCCTGGCGACCGAGAGGTCCTGCTCGATCCGTTCCATGCGTCGCCGGGCGTCGGCCTCATCGAGCGCGGCTTCGACATGCGTCCGGATCTCCCTCGCCACCCATGCGGCGGCGATCCCGCTCGTGAAGATCAAGACCGCCGCCATGAAGTACCCCGGTCGGGGCCAGCCCTCCTCCGGCGGTGCGAGCCCCAGGCCCAACGCGACATAGCCGAGCGCCGCCGCGTAGCCGGCCGCCGCCACCGCCCCCGCCCAGACGCACAGGCCGGGCCGCAGGCGCAGCGTCGTCAGGCCGATGAGGATCCCGTAGGCGAGCAGCGGCGGGGCGGTGAGCGCCGTGTACGGTGCGACAGCCCCGATCTCGATGTGCGCGAACACGGCGCCGGTCGGCACCGAGCACTCCGCCGCAACGCCGAGCAACTCGAACCACCTGGGGATGGCGCCCCCCTCCCGCCATGCTCGCTGGATGAACACGAGCGAGGTCAGCTGGATCGCCAGCAGCGCAAGGCCGGCCAACGCCCCCACGATCTTGAGCGAGGGCTCAATCGTCAGCGAAAGGTCCAGCCCCAGGATGGGCAGCACCACCACACCGACAACCAGGATGACCGCGAACGCTCTGTGCCGCTCGCTCCGCAGCCACGCCTCACGGAACGCACGCGACCGGGATGCGGCACTGCCCTGCGCCGTCGGCGCGGATCGGTTCATGGGAATACCTTAGCACCCGGTGCGCCCGGAGCGTGGACAGGCCCGCCGCTCCCGCGTGGCCCGCGGGCGCACGGATTGCATCCATAGTTATCCGTTTTGGATGTAATACGGGGCCGCCGGTATACTGCCGCCGCCACCTCGCGGGTGGCGGGCTGAACGCACCGGGCCCGGGTTGCGGGCTCGCAGGAATGAGAACATGCCGCATCGCCGCAAGGTCCGTCGCTGGGTCGCAGCGCTCCCGATCGTGATCGGTGTTGGTGTGGTCGCGGTCCTTGTCGCGCGTCGAGCCGAGCCGCGCCGGACCGAAGCCGCGGAGGCGGTGTACAAGCTCCGCGTTATCCGGGTGGAGCCGGTGATCGTCGTGCCCCGGGCCATCGGCTACGGCACCGCGCGCCCGGCCCGCGTCTGGCGCGCCGTGGCGGAAGTATCAGGACGCGTCGTCGCCATCCACCCGGACCTTCGCTCCGGCGCCCTCCTGCCGGAGGGCGTGGAGCTGCTGCGGATCGACCCCTCCGAGTACGAGCTGGCCGTCGCCAAGCTCAAGAGCGAGATCGGCCAGACCGAGGCCGAGCTCGCCGAACTGAAGGCGAGCGAGGACAACCTGAGCGCGTCCCTCGAGATCGAGCGGGCGTCCCTCGCCATCGTGATGGCCGATCTGGACCGCGTGCGGTCGGCGTTCGACGAGAGCGCGGCGACCGTCACCGAGATCAACGACCACGAGCGCCTCGTGCTCGAGCAGCGCCGCAGGGTGCAGGACCTGGTGAACTCGATCGCCCTGCTGCCGACGCAGCGTCGTACCGCCGAGGCGCGCCGCGCCGAACGCCAGGCCCAGCTCGCCGTCGCCGAGCTGGACCTCAGCAAGACGGTCGTCCGATCGCCCTTCGCGTGCCGAGTCGGCGAGGTCGGCCTGCAGCAGGGCCAGTTTCTCCAACGCTACGAGCCGTTGTTCGACGCTTCGGGGATGGACCGGGCGGAAGTGGAGGCGCAGGTCCGCGTGGGCGGGCTCCGCTCGCTCATCAAGGAAGGCCAGTTCGACGGCGTCGACATCGAGACGATCGATCTCTCCCAGCTCCGGGCGGCTCTGAACCTGACCGCCCAGGTCCGGCTCGAGGTGGGCGGCATGACCGCCCGCTGGGACGCGTCGTTTGACCGGGTCCGCGAGACCATCGATCCCCAGACCCGCACCGCCGGCGTGCTCGTCGCGGTCGACCGCCCGTACGAGCAGTTCATCCCCGGCGAGCGCCCGCCGCTCCTGGAGGGGGCGTTCTGCGAGGTGGAGCTGCGCGGCGCCCCGCTGCCGGGACGCCTCATCGTGCCGCGATCAGCGATCACCGAAGGGACAGTCGGCGTGGTCGGCCCGGACGGGCGCCTGACCCGCCGCGCGGTGACCGTCGGGCTCGCGCTCTCCGGGTTCGCGACCATCGAGGAGGGGCTCGCCGCGGGCGACCTGGTGATCGTGTCCGACCCCGTGGGCGTGCCGCTGGGCGCCCTCGTGGACAGCACGGTCGACGAGCAACTCGTCGCCGATCTGGCGTCGGATGCCCTGGGGGCCCGGCCGTGACGCGCTTCTTCGTGAACCACCCGACGGCCTCCAACCTGCTCATGCTTGTGCTGATCGCCATCGGGCTGGTTTCGCTGCCGGGGCTGCGGCGTGAGACCTTCCCCGAGTTCGCCCCCAGCGAGATCGAGATCCGCGTCGTCTACCCCGGCGCCACCGCCGAGGAGGTCGATCGCACCGTCTGTCAGCGCCTCATCGACGCCCTGGACTCCGTCGAGTCCATCGCCGAGGTGCGGGCCGACGCACGCGACGGTGTCGGGGTGGTTGTCGCCGAGCTCATCCCCGCCGGGGACATCCAGACGCTCCGCAGCGATATCGAGCAGGAGGTCGGCGCCATCGACGACTTCCCCGACGCGGCGGAGGCGCCGGTCATCACGCAGCTGGGCACCACCGACCGCGTGCTCGCCGTGCTGGTCTCGGGACCCCTGACCGCCCCGGGGCTCAAGGAGTTCTGCGATGGGCTCAAGGACCGCCTGCAGGCGCTGGACGAGGTGTCGCTCGTCACCATCGAGGGCTTCTCCGATCACCAGCTCCGCGTCGAGCTGTCCCCCCTGGCGATGCGCCTGCACGGGCTGAGCGTCCGGGATGTCGCCGATCGGATCAGCCTGCAGAGCGTGGACACGCCCGTCGGCGACATCGAGGCGAGCGACCGGGAGGTCGTCGTCCGGCTCACCGAGGAGAGACGCACCCCCCGCGAGCTCGAAGACCTCGTGATCGTCGAGCGCCCCGGCGCGGGCGTCGTGCGACTCGGCGACCTCGGGCGGGTCACCGATACATTCGAGCACGCCGAGGACCGCATCGAGGTGGACGGGGTGCGGGCGGCCATGCTCTCCATCGAGAAGACCGACGCCGAGGACACCATCCGGGTCGCGCAGGCCGCCCGCGACTTCCTCGAACAAGAGCGCGCCCGCCACCCGATGATGCGGTTCCAGGTCACGCAGGATATCTCCGTCCTCGTCGAGGGGCGGCTCAACCTCCTGCTGACCAACGGCTGGCAGGGGATGGTGCTGGTCTTCCTGGCGATGTGGCTGTTCTTCGCGCTCAGGCTCTCGCTGTGGGTTGCAGCCGGGCTGCCCGTCTCGTTCCTCGGCGCGATGTACTTCCTCGGGCCGCTGGACCTCACCATCAACATGATGACCATGGTCGGCCTGCTGCTGGCCCTGGGCCTCCTGATGGACGACGCGATCGTGGTGACCGAGAACATCGCGTCCCACCGGGCCCGGGGCAAAGCCCCGCTGCAGGCGGCCGCGGACGGCGTCCGGGAGGTGCTGCCCGGCGTCGTGGCGAGCTTCCTGACGACCGTCTGCGTGCTGGGCCCGCTCGCGTTCATCGCCGGCGACATCGGCAAGGTCCTCAGGGTCGTGCCGATCATCCTGATCCTGGTGCTGAGCGTCAGCCTGCTCGAAGCCCTCCTGATCCTCCCCGCGCACCTGGCCCACAGCATGCACTCCTACGACCCGGCCAAGGCGGGGCGGGTGCGCCGCAGGATCGACTCCGGGCTCGATTGGGTGCGGGAGCAGCTCGTCGGCCGCCCAGTGACCGCCATGATCCGGCACCGGTACCTGAGCGCGGGCGCGGTGGTCGCCGTGTTTCTCGTCTCGCTGGGCCTCGTCGCCGGGGGCATCGTCAAGTTTCAGCCGTTCCCCAGCCTCGACGGCGATGTGCTGGAAGCCCGGATACTCCTGCCCCAGGGCACGCCGCTCGCCCGCACGGAGTCGGTGGTCTCCCGCGTGCGGGCGGCGTTGGATCGCGTCAACACGAGGTTCGCCCCGCAACCCGGCGGCGCCGACCTCGTCGCGCTGTCGTATGTACGGTACAACGCGAACGCGGAGGCGTACGAGAACGGGCCGCACATCGCCACGGTGACGGTCGACCTGCTCAGCGCCGAGGACCGTTCGGCGCGCATCGACGACATCATCGCCGCGTGGCGGGAAGAGGTTGGCGACATCCCCGACGCGCTGGGCCTGGCGTTCCAGGAGCCCTCGCTCGGCCCCTCGGGCCGCGCTATCGAGATCCGCTTCTTCGGCGACGACCTGGACGAGCTCAAGGCCGCGTCCGAGGCCTCCCGCGCCTACCTCTCCCGGTTCGTCGGGGTGTCCAACCTCTCCGACGACCTCAGGCCGGGGCGCCCGGAGCTGCGCCTCACCCTGCGCCCGGGAACTCTCGGCCTCCAGCTGGACGCGGCCGGGATCTCCCAGCAGCTGCGGGCGATGTACCAGGGTCATACCGCGGCACAGGTCCAGGTCGGCACCGAGTCCAAGGATGTGGATGTCATGCTCGCCGCCTCCGCCCGCGACAGCCTCTCTGACTTCGATGAGGCCACAGTGCGCCTGCCGGACGGCAGCCAGGCGCCCCTCGACGCGGTCGCGTCCGTCGAGCACGCCCGCGGCTGGGCGAGGCTCGCCCGGATCAACGGCCGCCTGGTGGTGACGCTCCGCGGCGATGTCGACGACCGCACGGCCAACAGCAACGAGATCCTCGCGCTGTTCCGCGAGGAGATGCTCCCGGAGTTGCACACTTCAAAGCCCTCGGTCGGTGTGGGCTTCGAGGGCGAGGCCGCGGAAGGGGCCCGAACGCGAGTCTCGATGATGCTCTCCATGCTCGTGGGCGCTCTCGGGATGTTCATCATCCTGAGCTTCCAGTTCCGGAGCTACACCGAGCCGCTGATCGTGATGTCCGCCATCCCGTTCTCGCTCATCGGCGTCGTGTGGGGCCACCTCCTCATGGGCGTCGACCTGAGCCTCCCGAGCATGCTCGGCTTCATCTCGCTCGCCGGGGTCGTCGTCAACGATTCGATTCTCCTGATCATGTTCCTCAAGGAGCGTCGTGCGGCCGGGGACGCCGATGTGGAGGCCTCCGCCGCACAAGCCACCCGAGCGCGCTTCCGCGCTGTCCTGCTGACCTCGCTGACCACCATCGCCGGCCTGCTGCCGCTCATGGCCGAGCAAAGCCTGCAGGCCCAGGTTCTGATCCCGATCGCCATAAGCATCGTGTTCGGCCTGCTCGCGTCCACGCTGCTCGTGCTGCTCGTCCTGCCCTGTCTCTATGTGCTGCTCACCGATCTGGGTCTGACGGCCCGGCCGGGACCACGGGAGCCCGACCACACGCCGCAGGAACACCGCGGCGCGTAGCCCGCGCTGCGCCGGCCCTACGCGGCGGGTGCCGCTTCTCGGGCGGTGGTTCGGAGCGGGGCGGACAATCCGGATCGGCATCCGGACCGGCGAGGGACCGCGGCTGGCCGCCGGAACGCTCCCGCTCACCGGGCTCTTCGCGGTCTCCGCTTGCCGCCCAAGACAATCGCCCCCGCCCACAGCCCGAGTGTCGCCGGGGCCGGCACGACGGCGCCGAACACCAGCGTGTCGATGCCCTCGTACTCGACGGACGGCAGGAAGGTCACGGCGTGGATATCGGGGGAGGGCCTGGTGAACTCGACCAGATGGGGATCGCCGAACGCCCCGCCGGTGCCGACGACCGTCTCCAGCAACTCGCCGCCGACGCCATAGATCCGGGCGCTCCACTCCTCCACCCCCCCGAAATCGATGACATTGAACCGAACGGCATCGGTCAAACCGGGCTCCCCGCCCGGGCGCCAGAACCGCGCCGTGATCGGGGCGTCGGCACGGGACCCATCAACGCTCCCGGCGACCAAGATCGGGACGGAATCGAACGAGCTGTCGTCCGCGATCAGGAAGCTCCCAGCGGTGGAGAAGGTGACACCCTGCCCGGCATACTCGCCTCCAGACCAGTAGCCCGGCAGCAGATCGTCGAAATCGATGGTCGTGTCCGCGGCCCGCGCGTCCGCGCCCACGATGCACGCCGACACGATCAAGAACACCTGTCCGTTCATCTCTCTCTCCCAACGGCGCCCGAGCCGGTTCAGCACCCGGCGTTCCAGAGGTTCAGGAACGCGAGAACATCCAGCGTGTTGACATCGCCGTCCCCGTTGATGTCCGCCGAGCCGTCGCCCGAGACCCACGCGTTGAGAAACGCCAGAACATCGAGGGTGTTGACCGCGCCATCGTCGTTGAAGTCGGCGACGCACGGGGGCGGGGGGCACGCCCCCCAGACGGCGAGCGCGCCGGCGGACACCCCACCCGACAACCCGAAGCTCCCACCCACATACAGGCGGGGTGAGCCCCCATAGTCGGTTGACAACGCGCAGGCGGCGTAGTCGTCGAGACCCGGGCTGAAGGGGATCCACCGGGCGCCGTCCCACGCGGCGATGCGATCGCTCGGCGTGCCGCCCTCGACCGAGGTGAAGCTGCCCAACGCGACCAGCCACGGTCCGTTCGGGCCATCGTGAGCCTCGAGGTCCGTGACGACCCCGTTGTCGATCCCGCCCCCGACCGGCTGCCAGGAATCGCCGTCCCACCGGGCCACCCGCCCGGCCGGCGTGCCGCCGCTCTCGGTGAAGTCGCCCGCGGCGTACAGCGCGGCGCCCGCGCCATCGTCGAAGACCTCGAGCGCGCGCACCCAATCGTCGAAGCCCTCGCCAAGGGGCTCCCACGCCGACCCCTTGTATCGGGCGACATACCGACCCGGCTGCGTGAACCCGCCGCCCAGGTACAGGGCCGAGCCGCCCCCGTCATCGTGCTCGAGCAGGTCCGTCACGGTCCCGTCGAGGGGGGAGTTCGGAACGCCGGCCCACCGGTCCCCGTCCAGCCTCACCAGGCCGGTGGAGCCGTCGCTCCCGACAAGACGGAACTCGCCGCCGACGCCCAGGACAGGGGCGTCCCCGTAGACCATGGCCTTGAGCGAGTGGATGAAGTCGTCTGCGTCCGGCGCACCCGACCAGCCGCCGCCGTCCCAGGAGGCGAGGAACCCCACCGGCCGGCCGGCCGCCTCTGTGAATGTGCCGCCGGCGTAGAGGACCGCGCCGGTGCCGGGGTCGAACACCTCAAGCGAGTACACCCGCCCGCGATCGTCGATGGACCCGGCTCCGTGCCAGGCCGCGCCGTCCCAACCGGCGACGAGATCGGCCGGCTGCCCGTCCGCGAGATCGAACTGACCGCCGGCGAAGAGCCGCTCGCCGGACCCATCGTCGAAGACCGCCAGCGTCCAAACACCGTCGTTCATCCCGGTCCCGAGCGGCGCCCAGGCGGCGCCGTCCCATGCCGCGACGCGACCGGCCGGGATGCCGTCGTACTGAATGAAGGTCCCTCCCGCCGCCAGCCGTGGCCCGGAGCCGTCGTCGAAGACCTCGAGCGCGCGCACAAAGCCGGATCCGCCCCCGACCCCCAGGCCGACGGCCTCCCAGCCCGAGCCGGTCCAGCGCGCGCAGTCACTCGCAGCGATCCCGCCGGCCGCGGCGAAGTTGCCGCCGACATAGAGCGCCATGCCCGAGCCGTCGTCGAAGGCGCGGAGGTCATACACCACCGGGTTCCCGCTGAGGCCATCCCCGAGCGCTTCAAACCCCAGGCCGGTCCAGCGGGCGACTCCCGCCGAGGGCCCGCCGCCACCCTGCACCGTGAACTGGCCCCCCACATACAGCCCTGGACCGCCGCCGTCGTCGAACACCTCGAGCGCGAACGCGTCCCCGTTCAGACCGCCCGCCACCGACTCCCACGCGGCGCCGTTCCACCGGGCGATGCCGCGGCACGCTTCGCCGTGGACCTCCCGGAAGGTCCCGGCCGCGTAGATCGCCTCGCCCGATCCGTCATCGAACACGGCCCAGTCATGCACGATGCCGTCGAGCCCGTCCATCGGCGTCCATTCGCTCCCGGTCCAGGTCGTCGCCCAGCGGGAGTACGCCCCCCAGAGCCCCGCAAGATCGCCGCCGCAGTACAGCTGCGCCCCAGCGCCCGCGTCGAAGACCCCGAGTGCCTGCCCACCGCCGTTGAAGAGCGTGGAGCCGACCCGCTCCCAAACGCCGTCCCCGAGGCGCGCGACGGTGATATCCGTCCCGCTGCCCTCGGTGGCGACATAGAGGTCGGTCCCCGCTCCGAGATCGAACGCCCCGAGCGCTTCAACCGGGGACGCAACCTCGGGATAAGGCGTCCACACCTCACCGTCGAGCCGGGCAAGGAACTCGGTGCCGTACCCCGTGCCGGAGAGCCAGCCCCCGGCGAACACGGCCGGACCGTCGCCGTCATCGAAGACCTCAAGGTCGCGGACCGTGGTGCCGTCGAGCAGTCCCACGCTCGCACGCTCGAACCGCGAGCCGTCCCACGCCGCGATGCTGGGCGTCCCGACATGGCCCGCGCGGTCGAATGTGCCGAGCACCCACACCCGCGGACCCTCGCCCCGATCGAAGGCGACCACTTCCGTGGCGTAGCGGCTCGTGCCCAACTCCATCGGGTGCCAGCTCCAGCCATCAAACCAGCTGATGAAGTTCTCCGCCCCGAGCCACCGCGCCTCGAAGTCCCCCGCCGCGAAGAGCCGCGTACCGTCACCGAAGTCATAGGACCCCAGCCCGTAGACCACCGCGCCGCCGCTCCCTTCGTTCTCCAGGCCCAATTCGAGGTTGTGCCATGCCTGCCCGTCCCACGCGGCAACGGCCTGGGTGTCATACCCGTTGATCGAAGTCCGGAACTCCCCGCCGACATACAGCCGCGCTCCGGCGCCGAGATCGGCGACATGGAGATCGCGCACATCCTCGAAGTTGAGCAGGGGCAGGGGCACACCGAGCGGCTCCCAGCTATCAACCTCCCACTTCGCGACACCGGTCGTCATGTGGCCATAGGACGCGTTGATCCGCCCGCCGGCGTAGATCGCCGGGCCGTGCCCGTCGTCGTAGACCTCGAGGTCGTAGACGATCACCGCGGTGCTCGACCCGTTCTGCAGGTTGTTGTTGAGCGCAACCCAGTTCGCCCCGTCCCAGCACGCGAATCCGTCGGCCGCAACACCGCCCGCGAAGTCGAACGCGCCCCAGACAAACAGCTGCCCCTCAAACACGGTGGCGGACCAGCAGAAGCCCGGGGCGCCGTCGGACTGCGTCAGCCCACCGGCGAGGCCAGACCAGTTCTCACCATCCCAACGCGCGATGGAGTTCACCTCCACCCCGCCCGCCGTCTCGAACCCTCCTCCCGCGTAGAGAGCCTCGCCGCCACCGTCATCGAACACCACCAGCGCCCGCACCTCCGGCTCGGACCCGTCGACGGCCATGCCGCCGTCGATCGACTCCCAGATGCCCGCCCGGTACCGGCCGATGCCGTGCAGCGCCACCGCACCCCCGCCGCTGACGGAGAACTCCCCGCCCGCGTACAGGGCCGGCCCGCTGCCGTCATCCCAGGTCACCGCGCACCAGGGGGCGCCGAGCAGCTCCGTCGTCGGGAAGCTCTCGAGCCAGGTCTCGCACTCCTGGGCCTGTACCGCCGCGCCCGCCTGGGTAAGACAGAGCGCGGCGGCGATCATCTGTGCGTGCGTCCGATTGCTCATCTCCATCCTTCTCCTCCCCGCCACCACCCGGGCGATCAGCACCCCTGATCGAACGCCCGCGGATACCAGATCCCTTCCAGCGCCGTCAATGCACCCTCGCGCCAGGCGGCACACATCGGGCCAGAACTTACTCGCGCCGCGCACCTCCGTCCCCCACAACCCGACCCTCACGGATGCTGCTGAGACAACCGCGGACGCTTCCAGGGATTGAGCAGCACCGCGTGCGGCGTGCCGGTGTCCGGCTCTACCGCGATCCCCACGATCTGGCCGCGGGCGTTCAGGTCGCTGGCCTGCTCGAGCACCCAGCCGGGATCGTTGCGGATCAGCCCCTGGAGGTGTGCTCCCTGCCCGTTGCGCCAGATCGCGGCCCTGAAGCCGCCGCCGTCGAGCCGCACCACGCCGACCGCCACGCCGTCGTCACCCACCGCCAGCGGGGCGTTCATGTCGGCGCCGGGGATCGGCTCCGCAAACTCGATCTCGCCGCCGGCGAACAGAAACGCCTGCGTCTCGGGGAACTGGACCGTCCGACTCCCGCACACGACGCCGGCCTGGCTGATCGCCGACGCCCCGCCCTCCGACCGAAACAGCGGGATCGCGTGGTCGCCGGACCACAGGAACGGCATGAAATCCCCGGAGCCGGTGTAGAAACGCCCGACCACGAAGCCCGAGTCGTTGAGGCCCTCCGCAAGCACGCGGTCTTCGTCGCCCCCGATCTGGATCGCGAGCCCGCCCTGAACGAAGTACGACTTGGCCTCGATCGTTTGGACCAGAAACTCGCCCTTCTCGTTCACCGCGGTGACCAGCGTGACCCTCTGCGGCACGATGCTGTCCAGGTCCACCGCCTCGCCGTCGATCCACGCCAGCGGGGCGCCCTCCCGCGACTGCCCGACGATGTCGCCGCGATCGGAGATGTCCATCGCGAACGAGCCATCGGAGCTGTCCGGGACATACTCGATGACCCCTTGGCGCCAGACCGCAAGACCAACCGGGTCGCCGTAGACCACTACACCGGATTCGTTGATGACCGGACCCGAACCCGCGAAGGTCGACTCCGTGTTCGCGATCCCCAGGTCAACGAGGTCGTACGCCAACGCCGTCTGGCCGCAGGCCGCCAAGGGGCTCGCGCCCACGCAGCCGAGCACAACCAACCGACCGACACCCACGGCGCCCCGACACCACCAACCCCGGCCTGAACCGGACGCCAGGGTTTGATCGCGGCGGCTCGTCGACGGCATCAGCATGTGCATACCCCCCATTGTGCGGCGGCTCGTTCTACCGTCCCGAAAGAGCGTACAAGGGGGCCGACCTCCCCGCAACGCCGAAGGCGCCCGAATCCGTATGAACCGCCCCTCTCCGAGAGAGCGCCCGCTCGAATCAAGCCAATTCGCCGTCTGTTTGCGGTACGGGGTTCGCATGTTCACATCTTGTTCTGCGACAGCACAAGCACCGGCCGGGCCCTCCGAGGGACCCGCCGAGCGTGCCCGGTCCGCGCAATGGCCAATCCGCGGAGAGACGGGCCCAGCCGATGCCACCCGCCCGCGAGCGCCGGGGCCTCCCCGTCACACGCGAACGCATCGCACCATCCTGCCGCGTCGTCCCCCCTCGCGGCGGTGCGCCAGATTCCACCCGTCCCCGGCTGTGCCGGAGACACACGGTGGCGGCGCGGCAACACCCGAGACCCGCCTCTGCGCGGCGGACGGGCGTGCCGTGGTACGGAGCGTTCGCATGCCCGATCCGGGGTTCCTATCCCACGGACACCCCAGCAGCCACACATGATCGCCGCCAAGCCACGGAGGCCGCGGGACAACGACTCAGAACACATGCACTCGGCGCGGCGCCACATACACGAGGTCGCCGGTCGACGCCGCCAGCGCCGCGAACCGATCCTGGGGAACCTCGGCCGTGATCAGCTTGCCGTCCGCGAGCTGGAGGTCAAGCCTGGCGACCGAGCCCGCGGCGTGAATCCGGAGCACGGTCGCCGCGGCGCAAGGCTGGCCGTTCGCCCTGCCCCGCAGCTCGAACTCGTGCGGGCGGACGAACACCCGGACCTCGCCGTCCCGCAGCCGGCCGTCGGAGGCGGCGACGCGGAGATCCGCGAACTCGATGTCCCGCCCCACCGCCCGCCCGGTGAAGGTGTTCACCTGCCCGAGGAAGTTCATCACGAACTCCGTCCGCGGCGAGTGGTACACCTCCGCCGGCGAGCCGATCTGCTCCACACGCCCCCCGTTCATGACCACCACCTGGTCGGCGATCTCCATCGCCTCGTCCTGATCATGGGTCACGAACACGCTCGTGATGTGCAGCTCGTCGTGGAGCTTCCGGATCCACTGTCGCAGCTCGGTCCGCACCTTGGCGTCCAGAGCACCGAAGGGCTCGTCGAGCAGCAGCACCCGCGGCTCCACCGCGAGCGCCCGTGCCAACGCCACCCGCTGACGCTGCCCGCCGGAGAGCTGCGCGGGATACCGGCCCGCGAGCCCGTCCAGCTGCACGAGCCGGAGCAGTTCGAGGACGCGGTCGCGGATCGCCGCCTTCGTGGGCCGCGCGCCCCGGGGCAGCACCCGCAGACCGAACGCCACATTCTCGAAGACCGTCATGTGCCGGAACAACGCGTAGTGCTGGAACACGAAGCCCACGCGCCGCTTCCTGACGGGCGTCCCGGTGATGTCCTCTTCGTAGTACCGGATCGAGCCGCGCCCGGGGTCGAGGTCCTCCAGGCCGGCGATCAGCCGCAGCAGCGTCGTCTTCCCCGAACCCGACGGGCCCAGCAGCGCCACCAGCTCCCCGGTCGGGATGTCCGCCGACACATCGTCGAGCGCCCGGAACGACCCGAAGGTCTTCGTCACATTGCGGATCTGGATACTCACGGCAACGCCTCCCGACCGGCAGCCCCGGCCGACGCCCTCGCGACCTGACGCTGGATCCGGTACTCGACAAGCGACTTGAGCACAAGCGTGGCGATCGCCAGGACCGCGAGCAGCGACGCGGTCGCGAACGCCGCGACGAAGCTGTACTCGTTGTAGAGGATCTCTACATGCAGAGGGAGCGTGTTCGTCCGCCCGCGGATGTGGCCCGACACCACAGAGACGGCCCCGAACTCGCCCATCGCCCGCGCGTTGCACAGGATCACCCCGTACAGCAGCGCCCAGCGGATGTTCGGCAGCGTCACGCGCCGGAAGATCGTCCACCCGCGGGCCCCGAGCGTCATCGCCGCCTGCTCCTCCTCCGTCCCCTGCTCCTCCATGAGCGGGATCAGCTCCCGTGCAACGAACGGGAAGGTGATGAACAGCGTCGCCAGCACGATCCCCGGGACCGCGAAAATGACCCGGATATCCCTCGCGACCAGCCAGGGCCCGAGCCACCCCTGCAGCCCGAACACCAGCACGAAGATCAGACCAGCCACCACCGGCGAGACCGCGAAGGGAAGGTCGATCAGGGTCACCAGCAGCGGGCGGCCCGGGAACTTGAACTTGGTGATCGCCCACGCGGCACAGATGCCGAAGGCCACATTCAGCGGCACCGCGACCGCCGCCGTGAGCAGCGTGAGGCTGATCGCCGCCAGCGCGTCCGGATCGTCGAAGCTCGCGAGATACGCCCCGATCCCCTCCCGGAACGCCTCGGCGAAGACGACCACCAGCGGCAGCACCAGGAACAACGCCAGGAACGCGAGGGCGATGGCGGTCAGCGTCCACCGGACCGCGGGCGCGTCCCGCGTGGCGGGCGGCGCGGCCCGGGCTCCCACAGCGACACTCATGCTTGCAGAACCGGCCATGCGATCCTCCTCTCAGCGCGACCGCGCCGTGCTCCAAAGCTGGAGCATGTTGACCGCCAGCAGCATCAGGAACGAGAACCCGAGCAGCACAACGGCGATCGCCGTCGCCCCCGCCGTGTCGTACTGCTCCAGCTTGGTGATGATCAGCAGCGGCGTGATCTCCGTGCGCATCGGCATGTTCCCGCTGATGAACACCACCGAGCCGTACTCCCCGACCGCCCGCGCGAACGCCAGCGCGAAGCCCGTCAGCACCGCCGGGAGCACCGCGGGCACGATCACGCGACGGATCGTCTGCACCCGACCGGCGCCGAGGCTCGCCGCCGCCTCCTCGATCTCCGACTCCAGGTCGGCCAGCGCGGGCTGCAGCGTCCGAACCACGAACGGCAGCCCGATGAAGATCAGCGCGATCACCACCCCCAGACGGCTGAACGCCGCCTTCACCCCGAGCGCATCGAGCGGCCCGCCGAGCCAGCCGGTCCTGGCGTAGAGCGCCGTCAACGCGATCCCCGAGACCGCCGTCGGCATCGCGAACGGCAGATCCACCAGAGCGTCCACGATCCGCCGCCCCGGGAACGAGTACCGGACCAGCACCCACGCGACCACGAACCCGAACACGAGGTTCACGGTCGCCGCCACCAGCGAGCCCCCGACACTCAGACCGAACGACGCAAGCACCCGGTCGTTGCTGATCGTCCCCCAGAACTGGCCCCAGCTCAGCTCGGCGGTCTTGATCACCAGACCGAGCAGCGGGATCAGCACCACCAGGCTCAGATAGCTCACCGTCACGCCGAGCGTCAGCCCGAACCCTGGGATGCGCCCCGGCCTCCGCTTGAACGGATTGACAATCTTGATCCTCGCCACGGGAGAGCCCTCGCTGGTGGTCGTGCGATCAGCCGCCGCCCGCCTGGCGGTCCCGCCGGGCACGCGGCGAACGAGAAGAGACACCCGCAATCCGCCCCGGCGCCGGTTGAGCGCCGGGGCAGATGAAGAAGCAGCCCCGCCGGCCAAGGCTCAGGGCTTGTACATGCTGTCAAACAGCCCGCCGTCGTTGAAGTGCTCCGCCTGCGCCTTCTGCCAGCCGCCGAACACCTCGTCGATCGTGAACAGCGAGAGCGCGGGGAACCGGCCGAGATCGTCCGGGTCCGCGGACGACCGGTCGTACGGCCGGTAGAAGTGCTTCGCCGCCAGGCGCTGGCCGGTGGGCGAGTACAGATACTCCAGGTACCCCTCGGCGATGTCCCGGGTGCCGCGCCTGTCCGCGACCTTGTCGATCACCGTCACCGGCGGCTGGGCCAGGATGCTCACCGACGGCACCACGATCTCGAACTTGTCCGGGCCGAGCTCCTCGACCGCCAGGAACGCCTCGTTCTCCCACGCCAGCAGCACATCGCCGATGCCGCGCTGGACGAAGGTCGTGGTCGAACCCCGCGCCCCCGTGTCCAGCACCGGCACCTTCCGGTACAGCGCCGTGACGAACTCCCTGGCCTTGGACTCGGCCCGGCCCACCTCCGCGGCCGCCGCAGGGTCGCCGAGCTTCTCAAACCCGCCCAGCTCACGCTGGAGCGCAAAGCCCCACGCCGCGAGGTAGTTCCACCGTGCACCCCCCGAGGTCTTCGGGTTCGGCGTGATCACCTCGATCCCGGGGGCGAGCAGATCGTCCCAGTCCGTGATGTCCTTGGGGTTGCCCTTGCGCACGAGAAACACGATCGTCGAGGTGTACGGCGCACTGTCGTTGGGCAGGCGGGCCTGCCAATCCTCGGGCATCAGCCCGGCCTCCTCGCTGATCGCATCGATGTCGTACGCCAGCGCCAGAGTGACGACATCCGCCTCGAGGCCGTCGATCACCGCCCTCGCCTGCTTGCCCGCCCCGCCGTGCGACATCTGGATCTCGACCGTCTCCCCGGTCTCCTGATGCCAGTGCCGCACGAACTGCTCGTTGAACTCCTTGTAGAGCTCCCGCGTCGGGTCGTAAGACACATTCAGAATGGTGCGTGTCTGGGCCGCCGCCACCCCCGCACCCGCCGTCAATCCCAACACAGTCGCGAGAATCATCCGCCGCGCTTTCATGACTTGGTCTCCAAACGGTGTGGTCCTTGCCCCCGAGCTTTCAAACGCCTGGTCATCACCCGCCGAGATACAACGGGCATGCCACCCCCCCCGAAACGCCTGCGGCCCCGTTCCAGGCCGCCCGAGCGGCCAATGCACATGATGCCCGTGATATATCGTGGCTAGCCCGCTTGATTTCGCGGATGCCCGTGATATAAAGCGGGCATGGAGCACCTCAAAGAACTTCAGCTCAGCCTGTGGAGGGAAGCCTGCCAGCACATCGACCTCGCCGACTCGATCCCGAACCTCGCGGCGATCATCGCCGCCCAAGTCCCGATCGACGACATGCGAGTGTTCGCCCTCGACCGCGGCAGGTGCTCGCTCGTCGCCTCACTCCACGGCGTCCAGCCCGGCGCGTTCGTGGACGGCGTCGATCTCGGACCCATCGCCCGCTTCGCCGAGCGCGCCGGGCTGACCCCGCTCGACCCTCGACAGCCCGCGAGAAGCCCGCTCCTCCCGCTGTGCCCGTTCCTCGGCGCACAGCCCGTCGTCTGCGCCGGGCTCCGGCGCGAGGGCCGTGCGGAGGGCGTCGTCGCCTGGCGCCTCGCGGGCGGCGCCGCGCTCGATGAGCGCTCCTCGGTCCTCCTGACCGGCGCGCTCGAACCCATCGCGGTCGCGGTCGACACCTCGCGACGGTTCCACGAGCTTGAGGACCTCCGACGGGCCGCCGAGGCCGAGAGCCAGTCGGCCCTCCGGCGCCTCGGACGCAGGTCGCTCCACGAGCCGATCGTTGGCGAGGGCGGCGGGCTGAGGAGCGTCATGGACCGCGTCGACCTCGTCGCCGGCTCGGATGTCCCCGTGCTCATCCTCGGCGAGACCGGGTCGGGCAAGGAGGTCGTCGCCCGGGCGATCCACGACCGCTCCCGACGCCACGCCGGACCGTTCCTGCGGGTCAACTGCGGCGCGATCCCTCCTGAGCTCGTCGACTCCCAGCTCTTCGGCCATGAACGCGGCGCGTTCACCGGCGCGACCGAGCAACGCCAGGGATGGTTCGAGCGCGCCAGCGGGGGAACGCTCTTCCTCGACGAGGCGGCCGAGCTGCCACTGGCGGCACAGGTGCGTCTGCTCCGCGTGCTCCAGGACGGCGCCCTCGAGCGCGTCGGCGCCCAGCAGACCATCAAGGTCGATTGCCGCATCGTCGCGGCGACGCACCGAGATCTCGCCCAGATGGTCCGGGAGCGGACCTTCCGCGAGGATCTCTGGTACAGGCTCGCGGTCTTCCCGCTGGTGCTCCCGCCGCTCCGCGAGCGCCCCGAGGACCTGCCCGAACTCGTACGCCACTTCGCGCACCGCGCCTCGCTGCGCTTCGGCCTCCCCGAGTTCGAGATCGCCGAGGCCGACCACGAACTCCTGCGCGCCTACCCGTGGCCCGGCAACATCCGCGAACTCGCCGCCGTCGTCGACCGGGCCGCCCTGCTCGGGCAGCACGGCAGGCTCGACCTGCCCGCGGCGTTCGGTGGCCTCACGCTGGGCCCGGCCCGGTCCGAGCCCGGGCGCCGGTCGGCCGCCGCCGCCCCCGTCCCGACGCTCGAGGCCGCCGTCCGCTCGGCGATCGAGGCGGCGCTCCAGGCCTGCGCCGGGCGTGTCGAGGGCGAGGCCGGCGCGGCGAGGCTGCTCGCCGTGAACCCCAGCACCCTCCGATCCAAGATGCGCAAGCTCGCGATCCGCTCAGCGGGCCCAGCGCAGGCTGTTCCGCCCGGCGGCAAGTGAGCGGCGTGTCCCGTCGGGCAGCTCCGCGACGGCCTTCACGCCCGGCGGGATGTCGCAGGTCAGCACGAACCCGCCGCCCGAAGCCTCGGCCCGCCACTCGCTGGTGATCCTGCCGCGCGGGCTCTCGAAGCTCGCGCGGCAATGGGTGATGGCGTGCGCCGACGCGTCGTCGCGCGCCGGCGGCTGCGGCGCGATCAGGACGCGCGACCAGCCCACGCTCCCCGGCGCCTGCCGGATCCCCGCGACATACGCGTAGTGCCACTCCAGCAGGTGGCCGAGCATGAAGTGGTTGAGGCTGTCACCCGTGCCGCGCCGGGCGTCCCAGCTCTCGGGCAGCGTCGTGAGCCCCGACGCGACCATGTGGCCGAACGACGGGATGTCGTCGCGGTTGTAGACGCGGTGGAGCACCTCCCCACGCCCGTTCTCCGCCAGGGCGCGGATCAGAAACACCTGCAGCACCTCCCCCGGCGTCTGCTTCCAGCCGCGGGACTCCAGATCGGCCACGACCGCGTCGAGCGCCGCCTCGCGGTCCGACTCGGGGATCAGGCCTATGCAGAGGGCCGCCGCCGTGCCCGCCTGACACGAGCCGTTGTTGCGGACCGTGTGCGTGGCCGGGTCGTAAAAGTGCCGCCGGAAGTCACGCCGGATCTGCTCGAAGAGAGCGCGGTACGACGCCGCGTCCGAGTCGCGCCCCAGCACCGAGGCCATCCGCGATACCGTGTCCGCCGCGTACGCCCAGACCGCGGTGGCGCTGACCTGGTTGGGCGTCCATCGCGAGGGACCGTTGCCCATCCCGTGCCCGAAATCGTACCAGTCGCCCAGGTTGCTGCTGACGATCCCGTCCTCGGCGGTGCGGCCCATGTAGTCCACGAACCGCCGCGCCGCGTCGTAGTTCTCCTCCAGAATCGCCTCGTCGCCGTACCACTCGTACAGGTGCCACGGCACGAGCACCACCGAGACCCCCCACTCGGTCGCGTCGTTGAACATGTCGTGGCGCGGGCGCCCGACGAGATACCACGGGCAATTCGTCGGAACGAACCCGTCGTCCTCGCCGCCTCTGGTCTGGGCGTCGCGCACGGCCCGGCAGTTCCTGGCCATCCACTCGCTCGTGTCGTACCGGTACGACATCGCGCGGGCCATGTGCCAGTTCTCCTCCTGCCAGCCGTTCTTCTCCCGGTGCGGGCAGTCGGTCGGCACATGAGACATGTTCGAGCGGATCGACCAGTCGATCAGCCGCTCCGCCCCGTCGTGCATCGGGCTGGACGAAGCAAACTCCCCCACCTCCACGCACGCCGCCCGGGTGTGGACCAGCTCCAGCGACACCACCTCCGGCAGGCCCCCGGGGTTCGGCTCGCCCGCCGGCACCGCGCCCTCCACCTGCACGAACTGCGCCCCGATGTAGAAGAACTTGGCCTGGTGCGACTCGGCGCCGGGCCCGGCCTTGGTGTAGTCCAGCCAGATGTCCTTGCCCGTGCCCCAGGTATAGGTAAACCTCACGCGCCCGTCGGGCTCCATGTACTCGCACGGCCTGAACCGGACGCGCGAGCCGGGCCCCCCGCCCGTGACCGTGAACCGCAACAACGCCGAGCAGTTCTGCGGGAAGATGTAGGTGTAGACGCCGGCGTCGGGATCGACCGCCCGGATCTCCTCGGGCCCGAAGACCTCGAACGCCCCGATGCCCGGGCCGATCAGCGGCGTCGGCTCTCCGGCCGGCGCTGGGGCCACGGCCACCGGCCGCCACGCCCCATCGTCAAAGCCGGGTGCATCCCACCCCGGCTGGGCCAGACGGGCGTCGTAATCCTCGCCCGCGTACAGATTCGAGAAGGTGATCGGGCCGTTGTCCCAGGTCCACGACGCGTCGGAGACGATCCGCGCGGGGTGGGCCGGGTCGCCGGTGTCGATCGTCGCGTCCAGCCACAGAAGGTGAGGCCAGCCCTGGGAGAAATCCGGCATCGCGTCGGTCTTCGTGAACCGATGCGCGTCGTTGGCCGCCGCAACCTGCCAGAACGAGTTGCCCAGCGAAACCCCAACGACATTCTCGCCCTCGTGCAGATACGGTGCGAGATCGAACTCCTGCCTGTAGAGGGTCTTGTCGTACTGCGACCACGACTGGTTGATGAGCGTGTCGCCCACGACCCGCCCGTTGCATCGCAGCTCGTAGTGCCCTAGGCCGATCACCCGCACGGTCGCGCCGGCGGGATCCCGCCCGAGCGTGAAGCTCTTGCGCAGGATCGGGCAAGGCCGAGCCGCGTCGAACGCCGATGCCGGGACGCCCCAGGGCGCCGTCGAGCACGGGCCCAGATCGGTCACCGTCGGCGAAGGGAACTCGGCCCCGCTCGGGAAGCCGGCCGGCCTGTCCAGTGAGCCCCGCCAGCGCTCGTCCGTGACGACCCAGCGCACCGACCCGTCCCGCAGCCTCATCACCAGCCTCGCCGCGACGCCCGCGGGGTTCACGCCCGTGCCCGGGACCGCCCCGGCGATCGGGCCGTTGCGGGCCTCGATACACAGCACATTCGCCCCCGGCCGGGGCGTCACCTCGACCGACACCGGCGCGCCCCAGTCGTCGGCCACGACCACCGCCGCGCCGTTGAGATACACCGCCGCGTGGTTGTCGGCCGCGACCGAGAGGCTCGCGCCCACCACATCGCCCGGCGCCTCGAACTCCCGCGCCAGCCAGACCGACCCCTCCGGCGCACCCCGCGCCGTGACCGGCGGGCAGTCCACCATCGAGACCCACACCCAGTGCGGCGCGGGCCCCTCAGCCGGCGCAGGCGGCCCGATCCACTCGGGGCGCAACTCCGGCTGGAACGCGGACACCGCGGCAAGAACGATCGGCGCGAGCATGGCGCAGCCCTCGACGCGGGGCACGCCCCCCCACCCACACCCGACCGGACGCGTCCGGGCCCCCGCGCGCCCGGCGCCGCCCTCCGCCCCCGGCGATCAGAGCCGCACCGGCGCGAACTCGCTCCGGTACTCCCGACGCACCAGCGTCCGGCTCGCCTCCCGGTGGTTCGGGAACACCAGCTTCGACCGGTCCCACATCAGCACCTGCCCGGGGTACTTCGCCGCCTTCACCGCGAGCAGGCCCGGCTCCGTGCAGCGGAGCCCCACCTCGAACGGGCACCAGCGGTGCGCCGTCTCCTTGCCCAGCGCCTTATCCACCCACGCGTGCCAGTGGCTGAACGACTCGTACGCCGGCAGCCCGGGCCACGCCATGCCGTCGGTCTTCTGGCCATCGCGCCAGACCTCCAGCGGCCCCTCGGGCGCGAGCACCAGCGTCCCGCCCTCGCACACCACCACCGTCACGATCCCGCTCGGCCACTCGCCCTCGCCCAGACCGATCTGGGCGCGGTTCGGGGTCATGCCGCTGTCGTAGAAGTACAGGTTGCAGGTGGTGTTCGCGAACCGCTCGCTGTTCACCGGGTAGGTGATCGTCGAGGTCACCTTGTCGGCGTGGAAGTGCGACATGTCCCGAGTCGGCGTCCGCGTGCACACCATCATCGGGTGCTGCAGCTCGGGGAACGCGTACATCAGCACATCGGTCAGGTGCACCACCCAGTCGGCGATCTGACCGCCGCCGTAGTTGAACCAGCTCCGCCACTGCCGCTGCACCATCTGCGGGCGGCAGGGCTCGTGCGCAGCGCCGCACAGCCACAGGTCATAGTCAAACCCCGCGGGCGGGTCGCAAGGGTCGCCCAGCACACCGTCGGCGAAGTAGTGCCCACCGGCCCGCGCCCCGTTGCCGTAGGTGACATGCGCCTCGATCACCCGGCCCAGCTCGCCGCTCTTGAGGATGTCCACCGCCGCCCGGCGCGGGGCGTGCTCGATCCGCTGAGCCCCGACCTGCGTCACCAGATCGGGCCGGGCCTTGATCGCCCGGTCGATGATCTCCAGCTCCTCCAGCTGCTGCACCAGCGGCTTCTGGCCGTAGACATGCTTGCCCGCGCTCAGGGCCCGGGTCATGATGCTCGCGTGCGAGTGGTCGGGCGTCGCGACGATGACCGCGTCGAACTTGTCGCCGTACTTGTCGAACGCCTCCCGGTAGTCCGCGCACCGGAACGCGTCCGGGTGCTCGGCGCCCGCCTCGGCCAGCGCGTTCGTATCCACATCGCACAGTCCCACGATCTCCGCCAGAGGGTGCGACGCAATATTCTGGCGGTCCGCACCGCCGATCGTCCCGATCACCCCGATCGACAGCACCCGCAGCGTCGTGTCAGGCATGATCGACGCAAGGCTCGGCCCGGCTGCGACAGCCAGGCCCGCGGCGGAGGTGGTCTGCAGGAAATGACGGCGGCTGATCAGCGTGGTGTCCATACCCACAGCCTACCGCGCCGCTACAGCCCCCGCACTCAATCCCGCACCAACTCCCCCACCACCACCCCCACCCCCGTCACCAAACCGGCACGCCGCCCCCGGCCAGCACGGGAGATCACCGGGCCGCCCGCCGGGTGTCTAGCCAGTCCATAACAAAGGTCGCAAAGGGCACCCGGGACCGCTTGCAGACCCCCTGCATCCACCGCTGGGCCCGCAGCGTCCGGAGCACCCGGCGGGGGGCGTCGCGCCAGGGACGCGCAAAGAACATCCGGCGCAGCGACCCGTGGAAGTGATAGCGGGAGACCGCGAACACCCCGAAGTTCTCCACATGGGAGTACTCAAGGAATGCCCTGGCCTCCGCGCCCGTCGGATAGACGATGTACCGGCGCAGCCGGTCGAGCACCGCCGGCCTCACCAGCGGCGCCGGGGCCGCCAGCGCTTCCGGCGTCGCCAAATAGTCCGCGAGGTAATCCTCGATCCCCCGCCACACCTCCCGGAACCGACCCCGGAAGTTCCTCGACTCCTCCTCGTCGACCTGCGCCTCGGCGTGGACCCAACCCCGGGCGTCGCGGTGGTAACCCGCCACGCTCCCGTGCGGCGCCGTCGCAAACATCTCGAACACCGAGTTGTTCTTGAGGATGCTCTCCTGCGTGTAATCCCGGACGCGCGTGTCGCAGAAGAACCCATGCCGCGTCGACCCGGGCTCGTCGGTCTCGGGCACATGCAGCAGCCCGAAATAGAGCCCGTGCAGGTGCGGCACATCCACGCGCCCACGGACCACCCGGTGCAGGTTCGTCTGAATCGAACCCTTCCACCCGATATCCACCAACGCCACGCCCCGCGCGTCGAAAAAGCCCCGCTGGCGGAGGTAATCGGTCAGGAGACCACGCAGATCATCCCGGTGCATCTCGAACAGACGCTGCACATGCGGGTCCTCAATAAACGCCCGGAACGACGGGTTCAGCCTCGGCCGGTGGATCGGGCGGTCCGGGTCCGTCAGCCCGTGCCTCGCCGCCAGGTGCAGGAACGGGTCCTCCGGCAGCGAGAGATTCCTGAGCAGCCGGCGCACCGACTGATGCGGGTACTGACGCCACATCCGGGCGAGCTCGTCCATGCTCAACGCGTCCATGCTCGCCAGAAAGGTCAGCCGCCGGTTGGCCGCCAGGTACACGCCCCGCGGCTTGCTCCCCTGAACCCCCAGCGCCCTGGCCAGCCGGTGGTACATCCGCATGAACATCCAGCCCTCGCGGCTGAGAAAATACACCCGGTCGAACGCCTCCGCGTGCTCCAGAATGTGCCGAGCGAAGGTGATGTACGCCGGGGCCAGCAGCAGCCCGAGCTGGTAGTCCGGGTTCCGCGCATGGTCCCGATCTGTGCGCACAGCCCGGGGGTTGCGCTCGACCGCGTGCAGCACCCGCTCACCGGCCCAGAAGGCGTTCGTCCGCGCGAACCGATCCCGCAGCGCGCCACGAACCCGGTCGGCGCCGGCCAGCACCGGGGGGGCGAACTCCAGCGGCGGGGCAAGATCCGCCGGGGGGAGCTCGAACGCTTCGGGCGCCCGGGCCCGCCTGGGCTTGACCTCGACCAGCGGCGGGATGGTGACGGGGGGGGCGGTCACGGGGTCCCCTCGGGCCGGACCGGGGCACGCCGGACGCCGACGCACCGCCCAGCCAGCCGCAGCGGGCACGCGAGCAGCCAACCCAAGGCCCGCAGGCCCCGTACACCAAGTGTTACCACCAGAAACCCCGGCAGCCGATCCGCGAGCGTCACCGCGAGCTGCTCCTCCAACCGGGGCTCGGGGAGGTGCCCCTCGCTATCCACCAGCCACGCATCATGCGGGCGCGCGGCGCTCGCCCGCCGCGAGCGGCGTGTCACCGCTGCGGTCGCCCGCCGAGCTATCACCGACCAGAGTTGTTCCCGCACCACGGGCCAGTATAAGCCCCGCCCCGGCCCCGGACCTCGGCGTGCCGCACGGGCTTCGAACCCCCCGGGCCCATCGCCCCGGCGCCCGCTACAGTTGCTCTGCGCCCCAGCAGACGAGAGGAAAGGCCAACGGATGCCGTACACACTCAAGCCCGAGCAAGGCCTCACCGTCGACGCCGACACCACCCCCTACCTCGCCGGCCATGTGGACACCGGCGACCGCTGGGTGCTCAACTTCGGCCCCCAGCACCCCGCCACCCACACCACGCTCCGGCTGGTCCTCGAGCTCGACGGCGAGCGGGTCGTCCGCTGCACCCCGCACATCGGCTACCTGCACTCGGGCTTCGAGAAGCTCGGCGAGAGCCTCGACTACAACCAGTATGTGACCATCACCAGCCGGATGAACTACCTCTCATCCATCTCGAACAACATCTGCTGGCACCATGTCATCGAGAAGCTCCTCGGCATCGAGATCACCCCGCGCTGCAAGGTGCTGCGGACGATCATGGCCGAGATCGGCCGAATCCAGGACCACCTGCTCTGCGTCGGGGCCGCGGCACTCGACCTGGGCGCCTTCACCGGCTTCCTCTACCCATTCAACTCCCGCGAGCCCTCCTATGACATCTACGACTACATCTCCGGCCAGCGCTACCACCCCGACTGGACCCGCGTCGGCGGCCTGAGCCAGGACCTGCCCGATGAAGACACCTTCAAACGCATGATCAAGAACTTCATGCACAACGACGCCCTCAAGGCCATCGCCGACCTCGAGGCCCTCGTCCTCCGCAACCGCATCTTCATGGACCGAACCCAGGGCGTCGGCGTCGTCAGCGAGGCCGACGCCACGGCGTGGTCCCTCTCGGGCCCCATCGCCCGCGCCAGCGGCGTCAAACGCGACCTCCGCAAGGACGCCCCCTACCTTTGCTACGCCGACAACTGGGACGGCCAGGGCGCCCAGGCCGTCAAGTTCAGCGTCCCCATCGCCCGCGACGGCGATGTCTACGCCCGCTTTCTTGTCCGGCTCGAGGAGCTCAAGCAGTCCGTCAAGATCATCGACCAGCTCATCGACAACATACCCGCCGGCCCCGTCAACGCCGGCGTCGAGTCCAACGCCGTCAAGCCCCCCAAGCCCGATGTCTACGGCTCCATCGAGGGCCTCATCCAGCACTTCGAGCTCATCATGACCAACCGCGGCTGGGAGGCCCCCGTGGGCGAGGTCTACGGCGCCCACGAGACCGCCAACGGCGAGCTCGGCTTCTTCGTCGTCGCCGACGGAAGCCCCCGCGCCTGGCGCGCCCGGACCCGGCCGCCGAGCTTCATCAACTACCAGGTCATGGCCAAGCTGCTCGAGGGGCACATGCTGGCGGACACGGTGGCGATCCTGGGCTCCCTCAATATCGTGGCGGGGGAGTTGGATCGGTGACCGGCCTTGTGGGAGCGCGCGGATTGGATATACCCCGAAGGGGTGATCTGCAATAGCCGGGTGCGGAGCCGCGCAGCGGCGACACGCCCGGGAGATTGCACCTCGGGTGCATCGACCCCGGCGGGGTCGTCTGCTTCCATCTCTGTCACGCGGGCAAGAGCGCCCCTCCGGGGTCGGTCCGGCACGCCGCGGGCCCGCAGTTATCGGCGGCGGGCGCCCGCCAGCCCGGCCACGCCCAGGACCGCCAGCCCCCCCGGCCCCGGCACCACCACGATCCGACCGCCCAACACCTCAAGCTGGTACTCCTCCGAGCTGCCAAAATCGTTGGTGTACACCGACCCGTGCAGGTGGTTGGCGCTGGTGAACTCGACCCAGTACACCTCGTACTCCTGCGGCGTCCACTCCAACCGGTAGATCGCCAGCGGGTAGTCGTCGCGGAACTGGGGGTTGAACAACGGGGGCAGCTGGAAGCTCTGGATCCCCGTGATGCTGTTGTCGCCGTGGAGCGTGCCCGGCCCGGTGTCCAAGCTGTCTACGAGGTTCTCGTAGTTGGAGATCGTGCCGAGCTGCCAGTCGGCGTTGCCGACGATGTCGAAGATCGAACCGGCGTACCCGATCTGGCGCGGGTCCCACTGGGCCCACAGCGTCAGCACCGCCGACTCCCCGGGCACGATCACGCCGTCGCTGTCGCCCGTGTCCCCGACAGTCCACGAGAAGGTCATCGTCCCCTGCGCCATCGCGGCCGAGGCCAGGGCGATCGGCGCGAGGCCGAGCAAACGCGAGATCTGGTGTGTCATGATCCGTTCCTCCTGCCGCGAGTCTAGTGCATCGCGCCCGAGCGTCCAAGCGGAAAGCCAAGCCGCCGTCACCGCCCTTTGCGCCGCCCGAACGCGGCCCCCGCGCCGAAGGCCACCCCGAGCGCCACGAACGACCCGGGCGCAGGGACGACCCGCATGCTGCCCGGCTCGTTCACGATCGCGTACTCGACCGAGCTCCCGAAGTTGTCGGTGTAGACCGAGGCGTTCTGGTGGTTCTCGCACCAGAAGCCGATGCTCCCCGGGCTGTAGTCTGTCGGTGTCCAGACGATCTCATAGAGCGCCACCGGGTTGTCCGCGTAGAACAGCATATTGAAGAACGGCGGGAGCTGGAACGCCTTGATCCCCGTGATGCTGTTGTCGGCGTGGAGCGTGCCGGGGCCAGTGCCCAGACTGTCGATGAAGTTCATCGCGTGATCGATCGAGCCGGTCGACCCCCATCGGGCGTCCCCGGCGATGTCGTAGTTTGTGCCGGCCAACCCCACCTGCTCGGGGTCCATGAACGCCCACAGCGTGAGCACCGCGCTCTCCCCGGGCTGGAGCACGCCGTCGCCGTTGCCGGTGTCCTCCGTGGTCCAGGAGAAGGTCATCGTCCCCTGCCCGAGCGCCGCCGCGCCGGTGAGGGCAATGACCGCAAGACCCGTGCGACCCGCGTTCATGTCAGCGCCTCCTCCGCCAGCCCGCACACCCCAGCGCGAGCAGCAGGCCGCCGCCCGGCGCAGGGACGATCCGCATGCTGCCCGGCTCAATCACGATGTCGTAGCCCTCGCTCGAGCCGAGCTCGTCGGTGTACACATCCGCGTTCTGGTGGTTCTCGCTCCAGAACCCGACCGAGCCGGGGGTGTACCCGTCCGGCCGCCACTCGATGCGGTAGATCGCGATCGGGTTGTCCGCGACGAAGTCGGGATTGAACAACGGCGGGAGCTGGAAGCACTCGATGCCGCGGATGCTGTTGTCGTCCCCCGCCTGATCCCAGCCCGAGTCGATCAGCTTGGTGTACGACCGCAGCGTGCCGGCCTGATACTCGGCATCGCCGGCGATGTCGAAGATCGACCCGGCGAAGCCGACCGGAGGCGACGGGTCGATCCCGGCCCAGAGAGTGAAGACCGCGTCCTCCCCCGGTTCGATCACCCCGTCGCGGTCGCCGGTGTCGTCGGTGGTCCAGAAGAAGGTCATCGTCCCCTGCTCCAACGCCGCCGCCGCCGCCGCCGCCGGCAGGGTCAGCACGCCGAGTCGGAGCATTCTGGCAATCATGGGTCCCTCCCTGTTATTCACCATGCAATCTACCACCACCCGCCCCCCCATACAAGCGAAGACCGCCGCACGGGGGCGGTCGGGCCCCCCATCGGCGCGGCAACCACCCCTCCCGCCCGCGGCACCCGGGTCCGGGTCAGGCCGCCGGGCGATCGAGCCGATATCCTCCCCGTGACCCAAGACCCCCGGGAGACCGCCATGCCACGCCCCCAGCCCGCTCTTCTGGCCGCCCTGGCCGCCGCCGCCCTGCTTCTGCCCGCCTCCGGCTGCTACCGCTACGACGCCCGGGCCAACAACCTGACCGGGCACGAGCTGCGCGTGAGCATCCACAAGGGCTCCCGCCACCGCGAGGTCTCGACGGCCCTGCTCGGGTCCGGCGCCAGCGCGGGCTGGACCGGCTCGTTCAACGGCCCGATCGTGATGCGCGTCGCCTCCGGCGCCGAGGTCGTGGATGTCCCCCTGCCGCGCCGGTCGCACACCGTGGTCGATGTCGCGTCGGTCAACGGCGCGATCAGCGTCACCAAGACCATCGGCGAGGAGACATGGACCCTCGAGCCGGCCTGCCCGGAGGGCTGCGAAGAGGCATGCTGCTCCGACCCGGCGGCCGAGAGCCCAGCCGAGACCCCCGCGCCCGACGAAGCCGCGGGCGAGCCGGAGACTATCGACCTCGTCGACGACTGAGCCCGCTCAGCAGCCCGCGCTCCAGGCGTTCAGAAACGCCAGCACATCCAGCGTGTTGATCGCGCCGTCGCCGTTGAAATCGCCGCGCGGATCGCCCGAACCCCAGGCGTTCAGGAACGCCAGCACATCCAGCGTGTTGACCGCGCCGTCGCTGTTGAAGTCCGCGCTGCACGGCCGCTCGCCGAGCAGCGTGAACGCCAGATCATGCGGGTAGCTGAAGTACTGGTGGTAGCCGCGGATCCAGCGGAAGTGGGCGCCGTTGCCCCCGGTGCCCCACGCGACGCCCCAGTCGGGGATGTTGGTCTTGGAGCCCAGGATCTTGACCCAGTACTTCACGCCCGGCTCGGCCACGAACCCCGGGTAGATCGTCATCGAGTACTCGAACATCTGGATGCCGTTGAAGGTGCCGACAGAGTGCTCGCCGGCGAGGCCCCGTACCGCGTACTCGACCGGCTCGGCGAAGAGGTCGGGCTCGCCCCCGTACGAGTTGGACGGGTAGAACCCGATCACGAACCCGGTCACCTTCCCGTAGGAGCCGCCGTACTCGTACCCGCCGCGCCAGCGGACTTCGTTGATCGTCCCCCCGGCCGGGAGGATGAACGAATCCCAGCAGTGGATGTCGTAGTCGCTGTCGTCGGGCTCCCACCAGCACGAGGTGGCCAGTCCGGCGGGGGAAGCCGGCGGCTGCGTGTAGAGCACCTGGGCGGCAGCCACGCCGGGGATGACCGCCGCGAGCGCGGCAGAGAGCAGAGCAACGAGACGCATGGGAACCTCCTCGCAATCCGGCACGCCGTGCCGGGACCCTGAAACCCGAACGCACCCCCACACTTAGCAGCCCGCGCTCCACGCGTTGAGGAACTGCAGCACATCCAGCGTGTTCACCGTGCCGTCGGCGTTGAAGTCGCCCTCGTCGCCGCCCGCCGACCAGGCGTTCAGGAACGCCAGCACATCCAGCGTGTTCACCGCCCCGCTGCAATCGAAGTCGCCGGGGCAGACATCAAGGTCGGCCGGCGCGCTGCTGGCCGACCCGCAGTCGGCGCTCACCACCGCCCGGACCCGGATCGGGAACAGCGGGTTGATCGGGTCGTCGCCGATCCGGAAGCCGGTGAGCGTCAGCGTCGCCGTCGCGACGCCCGCCGCGTTGATGTCCCCGCCGTTGAGCCCGTTGAGCCCCTCCGCCAGGTCGGCCCACGCGCCGCCGTCCTCGCTCGCCTGCCACCGGTAGACCAGCGACCCCGACCCCGACGCCCCCACCGTGAACGACGCCGGACCCGCCGGGCACGAGACCACCGACGCCGGCTCCGCCTCGATCACAACGCACGAGCCCTGCGGCACGCCGGCCATGAAGTCCTGGATGAACCAGCCGGTGCCGTCGTACCACATCTTGCCGTACACGACATGCGGGACCCCCGCGGCATCGACAGCGACATCGGACCCGATCCCCGCGACCGCCTGCCCCTCGGCGACGCTCTCCACGACCGCCCGCACCCAGACGCCGTCCAGCTTGGAGCAGGTGACCACCGCGTCGAGCCCGGCGATCGTCGCGCGGAACGAGGCCACCGGCCGCCCCGCCGGATCGAGATCCAGGGCGAGGGAAGACGCCCAACTCTCCGTGTACACGGTCTCGTGCGCCCACCCGCCCGAGGCGTTGGTCGCGGAGCTCAGGCCCCCGGGCGCAGGGTTGTTATAGACGAGGTGCGCGAAATCATCACCGTCGAGCACCAGCTTGACATCGTACGCGGTGGCGCCGATCAGCTCGTCCTGCCACACGCCGCCGACGAGGCGGCGCAGGTGGATCGGCCCGGGGAGCGTGCCGTTGACCGGCTGGACATAGACGACATGCGGCACGCCGGCGCTGTCCAGCGCGAGGTAGTCCCCGCCGGCCGACCCGCCGGTCTCAACACCGACGGCGATGAGCGACGCGTCGTGCACCCACGCCGTGCCGTTCCAGTAGGTGTAGCGCAGCGACCCGTTCCCGTCGCCGGCGCCGTCCGCGTAGGTTACATGCGGTCGGTCGTTGTCGTCCAGCACGAGCGAGTATCGCACGGGGTAGGAGGTGTTGATCGAGGCGGTCCCGGGGTGCAGGGTCCAGCTTGTGCCCGAGCCGGACGCCCACTTCAGCCCCGCGAACCCGTAGTAGACGATGTGGTAGGTCCCGTCCGAGGCCCGCGCGAGCTGGCTCCACGCGCCGCCGCCGCCGCTCGTGACCGAGTGCCGGTGCCACCCCGCCCCGTCACGCCACGCGAACCGCAGCGCGTACTGGTCGCCCGTGCCCTGGTCGTTGTCCCACTCGCAGTAGTAGCTCGCCGCCAGATCGCCGCCGGCGGTGGTGACCGAGGGCCAGCTCCCGACCTTCCCTCCCCGGGCCGAGCCGGAGTCGTCGACGACCTCTTGGGCGTGGACGGCGGACGCCAGACCGCCCGCCGCGAGCCCGGCGAACATCATGAGTGACCTGAACATCTCGATCTCTCTCCTCTCGCAACCTTCTCGTGCGGCACGGGGCCCCAGCCCCGCGCCCGAAACCCCTCCTCCGAGCAGCGCCCGTCGCCCTCGCTAACAGCCGGCGCTCCATGCGTTCAGGAACGCCAGGACATCCAGCGTGTTGATCGCGCCGTCGCCGTTGAAGTCCCCGGAGGGGTCGCCCGCGGACCACGCGTTCAGGAACGCGAGGACATCCAGCGTGTTCACGGCCCCGTCGCCGTTGAAGTCCCCCGGGCAGTCGGGCGCCACCTGCAGCTCGAGCGCCCCCATGTCCACGACCTCGGCGTGCCCGTTGCCGGGGATGCCCGTGTCGGCGGTCTGCGGGTCGTCGACGAACCGCGGGAGGCCGTCGAAGTCGTCGCTCACCCCCGGCGGCAGCGCCGTGTTGTCCGCGCTGTCGATGCACGGCGAGCCGGGTGTGAGGTGTGGGTCGGCGTGCGACACCAGCGCTGGGTCTAGGTCGATGCACCCCGGGAGGTTCTCGAGATCGATCGGGTCCTCGCCGGGCTCCGGCGGGCCGAAGATGTACCGGATACAGCTGTGCGCCGCGTCGAAGCTCCCCCCCAGCTCCTCGCGCCAGTAGCCGTCCACCTCGGCGCTGGACCCCTCGTTCTTCCACACAATCGAGTTGGTGATCCTCATGGACCCGCTGCCCTCAGCGTCCAGCCCGACATGCTTCTTGCCGTTGTTGTACGCGACCGTGCAGTTGATCAGGTCGAGCGTGTGCCCGCCGAAGGTGTAGATGAGAGCGCCCGCGCCGAAACCACCCACCTCCGGGTAGGGGTCCCTGGGCCGCGGCACCGCGGTATTCCCGTAGAACAGGCAGTTGATGACCGTCGCATCCTTCCACACGAGCAGCCCCGCGCCCAGCGCCGCCTTGTTCCCGACGAACCGGCAATCCCTCACCGTGAGCGCCGAGGTGAACGACGCGAGCCCGCCGCCGTAGGGGATATCGGTCCCCACCCCGTAGAACGGACGCGCGACATTGCCCTCGAAGTCGCAGCCCACCACCTCGTTGGGCACGGTGTTGTACAGGCACACCGCCCCGCCCATGCAGTCGGTCGAGCCCGAGACGGCCTGGTTGTACCGGAAGGTGCAGCCCTCGATCCGAGGATTGCTCCCGCCCGTGGTGAACACCCCGCCCCCGTACCCCAGGTGCACATAGTTCTCGACGATCTCGCAGTCGATCAGCGACGGGCTCCCGTCCTCGCAGTAGACCGCCCCGCCCCTCGCGAACGCGGCAAGGTTGTGCTCGAACCGGCAGTTCCGGATCGTCGGGCTCCCCGCGATGATGTAGATGCCCGACCCGAACATCAGGGGGTCGCCCGCCGGGGTCCCGTCGGGCCCCGTCGCGCCGTCCGCGACGGTGAACCCGTCGAGCACCGCCGTCGCGTCGGTCCCGCTCGCCACCAGCACATGCCCGCAGTTGGCGGTGTTCCGGGCCCAGCTCCCGTACCAGAACGAGCCCGAGCCGACGACATCGTCCCGCCCGATATCGCCGGAGAGGATGGTCTCGTGCGCGCGCCAGTCGCGCTGGTCCCGGGAGGCCTCGACGCCGGCGAACCCGCCGTAGAGCCCCACCCCGCTGCGCATCACGAAGCTCGCCGTCGCGTCGGTGTCCGACGGCGTGTACACACCCTCGGCGACCCACACCTCGTCCCCGGGGGCCGCAGCGCCCAGGGCGCCCTGCAGGTCGGTGAACGCGTCGGCCCACGACGAGCCGTCGTTCTGCCCGAGGGCGTCGGCATCGACGCGCCAGACGGTCTGGGCCGGCGCGGCGCCCGCGGCACAGGCCAGGATCAGCATGGATTGGCGGGTCCTCGATCTCATGTGCGCTCCGTTCCCGGCGTTCAGCAGCCGGCGCTCCAGGCGTTGAGGAACGCCAAGACATCGAGAGTATTGATCGAACCATCCCCGTTGAAATCGGCGCCTGGATCCCCGGCGCTCCAGGCGTTCAGGAACGCCAGCACATCGAGCGTGTTGACCGCCCCGTCGCTGTTGAAGTCTGCGCCGCAGGGCGCGGTTGTGTCCGCGCGGATCAGCCAGTCACCTCCACGGTTGATCACGGTCTCGATGTGATAGGGGTAGGCTCCGCCGCTGAACAAATCGTTCGGCAGGATCGGCTCGCCGTACATGATCCAGGAGTGGTGGTGGTTCGGCGCGTCGATGTCCAGCAGCGCCGGGCTGTAGTCGGCGGGGTCGAGATGGAAGATTACGCCGACCCAGAAGGCCCTCGAGACGGTCACATCGGGCGTATCCACCACGACCCACTGGTTGACGCCCGACGCGGTCACTCCCGAGCCGCTCGAGAGCAGGTACGCCCCGAAGAGATCCTCGAACCCGCTGGGGTCCGCCCACACATGGATCGTGAACGGGAGCCCATCGGGCATGCCCGTGAACGCCACTCGAACGGCGGTGACGGTCTCGCGCCCGGGCTGGACCGGGAACCAGTTCATCCACGCGAGGTCGGTCGGGTACGAGTACCCGAGCGTGTACTCGCCCGTGCTGTCGTCCCAGTAGTACTCGCTCTCGGGGTTCGCGGCAGCGAGGGCCGAGGTGAGGGCGATGAGTGCGCACACGGTGTGATGCAGCGAGATTCGTTTCAAGGCTCTACTCCTTCGGGGCCCGTGGGTTCGCTGGCGCCCGAGTTGCGTCGTTCAAGTATGTGCCCGGGCAGGCCGGGAGGTTTCTTCCGCGGCCCTGGGAGGCCGCACATGAGTCCGTGTCTCAACAGCCGGCGCTCCACGCATTGAGGAACGCCAGCACATCCAGCGTGTTGATCGACCCATCGCCGTTGAAATCGCCCCGCGGGTCGCCCGAGCCCCACGCGTTCAGGAACGCCAGCACATCCAGCGTGTTCACGCTCCCGTCGCCGTTGAAGTCGGCCGGGCAGGGATCACCGGGCACGCTCGCCCAGAGCAGCGCGTTGTAGACACCCGTGTTGGGGTTGTATCCGAACCCGCCCACGACGATGGTCCCGTCGGGCTCGATGTCCATGCAGGTCACCGCCGCGATGGTCAACGGCTCGGGCACGAAGGGCTTGAGATCGACGAATGCCTCGGGCCGGCCCGCCCAGAGGACCGGGTGGGCGCCGTCGGCGAACTGGACCGAGCCCAGCTGCAGCCCGCCCTCGCAGGCGACGGCGGAAGCCGCGGCAGCGCCGACCGGCGTCAGGTCCACGAAGTCGTCGGGGCTCCCGTGCCAGAGCAGCGGCCTGCTCTCGCCGCCGAACTCGGCGAAACCCACCTGTTGGCCGTCCGCGGCGTCGGAGATCCCGCTCCGGTAAGCGCCCGCGGGGTGCATGGTGACGAAGGAAGACGCCGTGCCGCTCCACTTCGCGGCCTGGTTCTTGAAGGGGAACTCCGTGACGACGCCGCCGTACTGCGTGCCGCCGTCGATCGCGGATATGGAACTGTCGCGGTAACCGGCGGGGTGCAGATCGGGGCCGTAGGTGGAGCCCTCGGTGGGCCAGAGCCTGGCGTGGTACCAGCTGTTCCCCGAGGCGTCGTCGTTGGTCGATGCGCCGCCGATGGTGTCGACGCCGACGGCGTAGGCGCTGCTGTATTCCCAGCCGCTGATCTGCAGGTTCTCGTGCGACCCCGGCGTGCCGTGCCAGCGGGCGGCCTGACGCGTGTAGCAGGTCTGCCACTGGCCGCCGACATAGCACTGGTAGGGCCACCACCACCACCCGGCCTGCGTCGTGCCGTTGGTGCCATAGGCGGCGCCGCCGACCGAGGAGCCCGGGGTGACATCGACCGCCGACCCCGCGGAGCCCGCCCAGACGACCGGACGATCGAGGTGATAGGTCGTGCCGTAGAGCGGGACCGGCTTGATGCCCGAACCGACCTGCTGCCCGGCCTCGACACCCTCGATGCGTGAGCCGTCGGTGGCCCACGCGGGGTGCAGGTTGGTGACGGTCCAGTTCGTCGGCAGCTCGGGCGTGACGCGGACGCTGAGCAGGGCCACCGCGCTGAGCGTCGTGCCGCAGGAGTTGGACGCCTCGACGAAGTAGTCCGCGCCGTCGCTCTCCGTGACGCCATCGATGACCAGCACGGGCCCGTGCGTGCCCGAGAGTTCGCTCCCCGAGCCGGTAGGCCCATCGCTCAGCGGGGCCCCATCCGCGTACCACTGATAGCTGATCGTCCCGCCGCCGATCGCCGCGGACACGAGCGAGGCGTGCTGGCCGGTCCACGCGGCGGTGTCGGCAGGCTGGACGGCGAAGATCGGGCAGGGCGTCGTGTAGAGCTTCTCGCAGTTGCTCGTGCCCCCGGCGGGGGTGAGGCCGCCCATGACATAGACATGGTCGTCATCGCCCAGCGCGGCGCCGAACCACTTGCGAGGCTCGGCCATGCCCGGCCCGGCGTTCCAGGTGAGCCCGTCGGCGTCGAGGACGAAGACCGAGCCGACGATCGTGCCCGCGCCGACCGGCCCGGTCTCGCCCCCCATCACCCAGACCCGGTCGTCCGAGCCCCGCACCGCCCGCGCACCGGTCAGGCCGACGGGCAGGTCGGGGATGGCCGTGTCGCTCCAGGTGTTCGTCGCGATGTCGTACCGGGCGACATTGGCCGAGCGCACGGTGGCGTTGGCGTCATATCCGCCGATGACCAGGATGTGCCCCGAGCCATCGGCGACCGCGCAAGCGTCGGCCGCCGGCGTGGGCATGGGGGCGATGACCTCCCACGAGTCGCTGGCGCCGAGGTACCGCTCGGCATAGCCGGAGTTGGGGTTGCCCGAGTGCGCGGCGGGGCCTGGTCCGCCGCCGAGGGAGTACACCCGCCCCGCGATATCGGTGCAGTACGCAAAGTAGTAGTCCGGCGCGCCCGCACCCCGCGGGGCGAGGCTGCCGCCGGGTCCATCGACGATGTCGTAATGGAATGGGTCGTGCGGGTCGCTCCCGGGGTCGCCGGGGTTGTACCCGCCGAAGAGCATGATCTGGCCCGTGTTGTCAACTCCGCCGCCCTGGAAGATGAATCCACCGATGCCGTCGAGGCCGATCTGGGTGGTCCACGCCGACCCGCCCGACGGCATGGTGTGGACACTGCCGTCCTCATCACCACCGTTGGTCCAGGGCGGCCCGCCCACGGCGTAGAGCGTGCCGCCCAGATTGAGCCCCACGGCGTGCTGGCGCCCGGTGGTGCTGGCCGGGAACGCCGGCGCGCCCTGCCACTGGGCGAGCGCCGGGGCGGAGACAAGCAAGAGCATGCCCAGAGGCAGGTGGCCGATTCGACGCATGGTGGGAGCCCTCTCGGGGGTGAGAACGGTGTCGTCTCACCGCCGGAAGCAACCCATATGCCACTCCGAAATCCCTTGCTCTGAACCGCGGGGGGAGGCCTAGCCCGAGCAAGCTCCCGCGGCAGGGCCAACCCTGGCCACCGGTCTCGTCGCGAGGGCTGGGCGTGGCCATCCTAACACCCTGCTGACCACGCGTTCAGAAACGCCAGCACATCGATCGTGTTCACGGACCCATCCCCGTTGAAATCACCCCGCGGATCACCGGCGCTCCAGGCATTGAGGAACGCAAGGACATCCCGCGTGTCGACCGCGCCGTCGCTGTTGAAGTCACCGGGGCACGAGGACATCGGGGTGAGCAGCACCGCGCTGATCGGTCCATCGAGGCCCTGCCGGGCCGCGCAGACGATCTGCCTCGCATCGTTGATCCCGGCCGCCCCGCCCGACTGCACATACCACGCGCCCTGCGAGGGATCAATCAGCGAACCGAGCGAGAAATGGCCCTCGGGCACGAAGTTCACGGCGGACGCGGTGAAGTAGTAGTACAGCAGCGCATCGCCCCGATTGTTGATGGCCGTTGCGCTGGTCGTGGTGGCGCAGCCCCCGAGGTACTCCCACCCGACGCTCTGCCGGTAGCGCATCGGGAAGGTGCTGCACCCGGAATACCCGATGATGTACCCGCACACATCGCCCTGGTCGTTGAGGGCCGCGCCGCCGAACCCCTGCCAGTTGCCGGGCGGCAGCGAGAGGTGCGAGACCGTCCCGTTGTCCAGGTCCAGCTGGTCGAGGCCCGAGAGCACGACCCGCTCGTCGTTGATATCCGCGCCGAGCATGCCGCCGGGCAGCGCCTCGGGTCCCCCCGGCGCAAACAGCACGCCGGTGGAGAGGTTCCAGCCCCAGAACCCCGACGCGCCGATGATGTCGCCCAGGTTGTTGAGCGCGTAGGCGGCGCTGTACGGGTCGCCGGGCAGCCCGCCGAGCACCTCGACGGTGTAGCCCGACCCGCTCGGCCGCCACACCGCCGCGGTGGGCTGGGAGATCACATACTGATTGGGGCAGACCGCCCCGACGATGACCCCCGCGTCGTTGATGGCGTGGGCGCGCGAGGTCTGCATCCCCTCCGGCAGCGGCAGCAGCTCGAACGGCGCCCCGCCGTGCGACACCCCGGCGAGCAGACGCGTCCCGTCCACCTGGTAATTGCCGCACACATCGCCCAGCTCATTCAGCCCGGTCGCCCCCCAACCGACGCCGAGAGCGTCAACCCGGTACCCCCCGACATCCGCCAGCGCGACCGCGGAGAGCACCGACACAGCGCCCGCAACCAAGATATCCCGAAGCATGCCCGATCTCCTTGAAGGACCCCGCGTCACGCGGCGGCCTTGATGCGTCAACCAACCCGAGCAACCCGCCCGCTCAGCACCCCGCGCTCCACGCGTTCAGGAACGCCAGCACATCGATCGTGTTCACCGACCCGTCCCCGTTGAAGTCGCCGCGGGGATCGCCGGCGCCCCAGGCATTGAGAAACGCGAGCACATCCCGTGTATCGACCGCGCCGTCGCCGTTGAAATCTGCCGGGCACTCGCCCGTGTGCACCGACAACACCGCGAGCCCGCGGCTCAGGCAGCTCATCCACAGCTCGTACCCGCCGGGCACAGGCTTGACCTCGAGATCAACGATCGACGCGTGCGGCAGGCCGCCCCACTGGGGCTCGCCGAACGACGGGGCCGGGAACGCGCCCACCTCCGTGCCGTCCCACCAGCACAGGCCGACCTCCGGGTAGGGGTACTCGCTGTCGTAGAGCATCCACAAACGCCCATCCGGCGTGACCGCGAGCGGGCGGACATGCTCGCCGGGGAAGGGCCAGCCCTGGTCGTGCTCCCACACCTGATAGGCGCCGGTGTCCGCGTCGACGCGAAGGAGCGTGCTGCCCGTGCTGACAAACTGCTGCCAGGTGCCGACCCACGCGACGCCGTCGTGATCGACCGCCAGGCCCGTGAATGTGCCGGACGCTTCGGGGAAGTCCTCGACACCCCGTGAGAAGTGGTATGAGCCGTCGGTGCGGGTGAGGGTGAAGTCCTCGTTCGCCCAGACGGTGCCCGGGCGATCGGGATCGCGGCGCAGGGCCAGGCCCCAGCCGCCGGCGCTCACCTGGGTGTAGCTCCCGTTCTCGTAGTACCCCAGCCCCCCGTAATGCGCGACGGACCACATCCGGCCGAGCGAGTCCTCGGTGTACTGGCGGATGGAATCGGAGCCTCCGGAGACTTCCGACCACGACGCCCCGTCGAGCTCGTGTGTGAAGTTGAACATGGGGTTGACCGCGACCACGCCGTTGGAGGGTCGGACGCAGACCGCCTCGCTGTTGTCGGTGGGGAACGGCCAGTCGACACCCAGCCCGTAGTGCAAGTTGTTGAACCCGGTCCAGCGCTCCCCGTCGAACCCCACCATGCCGCCGACGCCGGGGGCGGCGTTGGCGCAGGCGTAGATGCCGCCGGTGGTCGGGTCGATCGAGAGGTCGTTGTTGAAGCTGTCGAAGTTGGCGGTGTTGGTGACGCGGTACCGCTGCCACTCGCCGGTGACCGCGTCGCGCTTCGCCGCACCGCCGACCCCGCACACCCAGACATTCCCCGCCGCATCAGTATCGACCGAGTCGGTATAGGCGCCTTCGCGCCAGACGCCCAGGTCCGTCCAGACCGCGCCGTTGAACTGGTACACCCGGCTCGAGCCGTCGACCATCAGCGCCCGGCGGTCGCCGTAGGCCTTGAACGCCCAGATGTTGAACGCCGCACCTTCGTAGGGCTCGGGCGGCGTCACCCAGGTCCCGTCCGGCCTGCGGTAGTCCAGGCTGTCCCAGTCACCCGGGCTTGTCAGCCGGAGCCCCCAGAAGTTGCCGACATCATCCACGCAGTCCTGGCCCGGCATGCCCGCCACATCGCCGGGGCTCCCCTGCGAGCCGACGAAGTCGAGGGTCGTCCACTGCTGCGTGTCGCTGTCGAAGATGAAGGTGTAGTCGCGGGTCGGGGCCTGCGCGGAGCACCACACCAGGTAGCCGCCGCCGGGCTTCGGCTGCACGCTGAGGAAGCGGTTGCTGTCCCCCCATCGGGTCCAGGAATCGTCAGCCGGGTCGTAGCGCACCACGCCGCCGTTGACCATCCACATCGACCCATCCGGGGCGAGGTCCATGTCATAGACGAAGTCCCCGATCAGCCCCGAGTTCCCCGGCCCGAGCCTCTCGAGCGACGCGGGGCCGATCGCGGGGTCGTACCTGAGCGCGCCGAGCCAGGTGCCGAGCCACAGCCGGCCCGTCGCGTCGGGCACGATGTCGGTCACGCGCGTGCAGCCCGTCTCGTCCGGGTGCCCGATCACCGGGTAGTCCACATTGGAGAAGTTCACCCACCGGCTCTCGCCGGGGATGAACCTCGAGAAGCCCCCCTCCTCAAAGCCCGGGTCATAGCCGCCGATGTAGACCGCGCCGCCCGGGTCGACCCACAGTGCCCCGTTGGAATCGCCCTGGATCCCCGTGTTGCCCGGGCGGTAGTACCGCCAGCTGAACTCGGGCTGCCCGCCGAGACCGGCCGCGGCCGCTACCGCGATGACGCCGAACATCACAACGCCACGACTCATTTGATTCATCTCCGCCGGAGCTCCCGACAGCCGACCGACCATACAAGACCCGCGGACCTCCCGCGGCGTCAGCACCCCGCCGACCATGCGTTCAGAAACGCCAAGACATCGATCGTGTTGATCGCCCCGTCGCCGTTGAAGTCGCCGCGCGGGTCGCCGCTGCTCCAGGCGTTGAGGAACGCCAGGATGTCCTGCGTGTTGACCTGCCCGTCGCCGTTGAAGTCGGCGGGGCAGGCGCCCGGCGTCAGCCGCTCGGCGAGCGTCCGCTGGAGCGAGCCGTCGGACCACGCGCCCACCGACCACACCTCGCACGCGCCGACCGCCGCCATCCCCCATCCGCGCAGGACATACGCCGAGCCCGGGATGTCCGGCCCGCCGGCCGGCGTCCACGACGACCCGTCGTAGTGGTACACCGTCGCGTTCATCGCGCAGCTGCCCCAGATGTCGTCCGGCCCCGTCGCGGCGAACGCGGCGAACGGCCCGGGCAGCCCGGCGTCGACCACATCCCACGACGACCCATTCCAGTGAATCAGGTGATCAGCCCCGGCGTTGAAGTTGCCCGAGACCCAGACATCGTCCGGGGCGAACGCGGCCACGCACTCGGCATCGCCGCCCGCACTGCTCTCACCCGGGTTGGGCACATGCGCCCACCCCGAGCCGTCCCACCGCACCACAAGGGCCTGGAAGTTCTGACCGATGTCCCGCCAGTCCCCCACAGCCCACACATTGTCGGGCGCGCTCGCGGAGACGGAGGTGAGCTCGTGGTGGCGGTTGCCGACCTGCGGCACCTCGACATCCTCCCACGACGACCCGTCGAAGTGCAGCGCGAGACCGACGCTCGTCGCCGAGCCGTCCCCGTATCCCGTCGCGCTCCCGACCACCCACAGGTCGTCCTCGGCGACGCCGGCGATGTCGTAGGCGAACCCGCCGCGGTCAGCGAACGGGTAGGTGTTCTGCGGGCGCAGCGCCGGCGTCGCCACGCCCTCCCACTGCCCACCCTGCCGACGCATCACCAGCGGCATGTTGTTGGTGGGATAGCCGGTGGCGACATTCCCCACGACCCACAGGTCGGCGCCGGCGAGGCCGACCCCCTCGACCTGCGGGCGCGTCCCCAGCGCCGAGGTATCGGGCAGCTCAAGCCCGGACCACCCCGCCCCGCCCCCGCCCAGCCCCCGCGGCTGGGGCCCGACGCCGCTGTTCCAGCTGCCCACCGCCAGCCCGTGAGCCGCGCCGGTGAACGCCGTGTCGTAGAGGATGTTGCTCACCGAGCCCGGCGAGTCGGTCGGCCACCCGACCCAATCGCCGCACGACGGCTGCGCGGACAGCCCCGAGCCGACAAGAACCGCGATGCCTGCGAGTGAGTTGTGCCACATAGCTGCTCGTTCCCTTCCTTTGAGACTCAGCACCCGGCGCTCCAGGCGTTGAGGAACGCCAGCACATCGAGCGTGTTGATCGACCCATCCCCGTTGAAATCACCCCGCGGGTCCCCACCGCTCCACGCGTTGAGAAACGCGAGCACATCAATCGTGTTGACCTGCCCGTCACCGTTGAAGTCCGCGGCACACCCGCCCCCGGCGATCGGCGCACACGGACCGAACTCGGAGGTGTCCCATGTCGCCTCGCGCGTGGCGGTCGCCGTCGCGTACCAGCCGCCGGGGATCGCCGCCGGCAGCGTGACATCGAAGGCCCCATGCCCCTGCCCGTCCGTGCTCACCGAAGCCGCGCCGAGGAACTCCTCGCCCTCGCCGAAGCCCGTGCCGTCGCACGCGGCGCTCGCGAAGAACTCGATGGTGAACGAGCCGTCGGGCGAGCTGTCCAGCGCGCCGACGAGATGGACGCTGCTCCCCGTCGCCTCGGCGAGCGTCACCACCGGGTAGTTCTGCAGCCCGTTGCCGCCCGCATCGAGGTCGAGCTGGTCGTTGGCGGTCACGCCGTAGTGGAACCCTGGATCCACCAGATCGATCCCCAGATCGTCATTGTCGTGGATCGAGTTGCCGCTGATGCGGATACCGGTCAGCGGGCTGACCACCGTGATGCCGTTGAAGCGGTGCCCGGCGATCTCGTTGCCCTCGCCGGGGCCGGCGCCGCCGATGACGATACCGCCGACCGGGCCGAGGTAGTAGTCGGCGGTGGAGATTCCGGTCAGGCTGCCGAGCACCGGCTCGCCGAGCGCGTTCAGCCCGATCGTGTTGCCCTGGATGGTAAAGTTGGCCCCCTCGCCGCCGAGGGTGATGGCCGAGCCGAAGAGGTACCCCGCGTAGTGCGGCCCCTGCCCGTGCCCGAGGATGCCGGCGATGCGGTTGTTCCGGATCACCGCGTCGTGGTTCTCGCCCTCGAAGCCGACGCCGGCGGTGGAGGCGAGGTGGCCCTGCTCCATGCCGTCGGGTGTGGTGCCGATCCAGTTGCCCTCGATGATGGTGCCGACCGAGTCGAAGATCTGCACGGTCATGCCCCCGGGTGCGCCCTCGCTGTTCCAGGTGCCGTAGCCGGTGATGAAGTTGCGCTCCTCCGGCGTAGGCCCGCCGACGCGGTTGCCCACCGCCGGCTGCCCGCCGTCGACCCAACCGAGGATGCGGACGCGCTGGATCGTGTTGCCGACGATGGTGTTGTGGCTTGCGCGGTCGATCTTGATAGTGCCGCCGGTGTTGCCCTCGCCGGGGTTGGTCCCGCCGATGAGGCAGCCGGTCGAGGCGTACACCTCGATGCCCGACTCGGTGTTGCCCTGCACGGTGTTGGCCGATCCGCCGCTGATGCTGAGCTGAGCGTTGTCCAGGCCCCGGACCACGCTGCCGACATTGTCGACCAGGTATGTCGCCGCCCAGATGACCACCTCGGCCCCATCGGGATTGGTATCGCCGGTGAAGGCAGTCTGGGTCATGCCGTCGATGATGGCGGTGTCGAAGCTGCGGAACCCCAGGAACGGACGGAACACCACCCGCCCGGGGAACAGCCACTGATACTCCCACTCCGCCTGCGGCACCGCGAACCCGATCGTCTGCACCCCAGGTGTGTTATCAGACGCCAACGCCGCCTCCGTGAGCGAGACCTTCCCGTCCGGCCCCGGCAAGTCCCCGACCTGCTGGGCGCCCGCGAAGTCCACATCATCGGCCGAGGTCGTCACGGTGATGACCTCGCCCCCCTGACCCCACGCCGCGGACACCAAAAGAGTGAGAGCACCGGCTGTCAGCATCACGCGTCGCATCGTTCCGCTCCGAGTTCCGTGGGCCTGGGTCCGGGTCGCAACCCGGCCCGGGGCCAAGCCGATCAATCTTCCTGCGGGGTCACCGGACGCTCCGGACCCTCGCCACCCACCCCACCCCACCCCGCCCGTGGCCGCCCGCCCCGGTCGGCACAGCGATTGCAAGCCGACCGCCATGACCGTCGCCCCCAAAGGCCCGCTCCCGCTCGCCCGCGATGGCAACCCCACCGCCGTGCCCCCGCGAAGCGCCCGGCGAGGGCTTAGCGCCTCTTGCAAACCATCTGCCAACCGCCACCGCCGCCAGCCGTGGGGCCCGATCTTGCCCCAGCGGCATCCGATGTGGCCAGCAGCGGCCACATCTGGCCGCGGTTGGCCCGCGCCCGACCACAACGGCCAAGTCATGGCGGCGGAAGCAACTGCAGAGGTTTCGATCGGAGTACAACACCACACCAAGACATGCGCCATCCGGTCGATGGGATGATCATGAAATCGCGGAAAGCCCAACCAACTCTCGACGCACCCACGGCCGAACGCCGCTCCGAGGTCACCCAGTTGCTCCTCCGCGCCGAGCAGGGTGATCGCGACGCCACCGACCGGCTCTTCCCCCTGGTCTACGACGAACTCCGCCGCCTCGCCGGCGGCATGATGCGCCAGGAGCGCGCCTCCCACACCCTCCAGGCCACCGCCCTCGTCCACGAGGCTTACTTCCGCCTGGTCGGCGACACCCACGCCGGCTGGGAGAGCCGGGCCCACTTCTTCGGCGCCGCCGCCGCCGCGATCCGCCGGATCCTCGTCGACCACGCCAGGTCCAAGAACCGCGACAAGCGCGGGGGAGGGTGGGACCGCGTCCCGCTGCCCGACGAGGCCGCCGAGCAAACCCCCACCCTCGACCTGCTCGCCCTCGACGAGGCCCTGCGGAAGCTCGCCACCGCCGACCCGCGCATGGCCCGTCTCGTCGAGCTCCGCTTCTTCGTCGGCCTCACGATCACCGAGGCCGCCGCGTCGCTGGGCATCTCCGAACCGACCGCCGTCCGCGAGTGGCAACTCGCCCGCGTGTGGCTGCACGCCGAGCTCTCGAGCGAGGGGCCCGATGGACGCTGACACCTGGATGCGCGCCAAGGCGCTCTACTTCGAACTCGCCGCCCTTCCCCCGGCCGAGCGCGAGGCCGAGATACAGAGCCGCTGCCCCGGCGACCACGCCCTGCAACGCCAGGTCCGGTCACTCCTGCAGCACGCCGACGCGCCCGAGGGCTTCCTCGAGACACCCGTCATGCCCGCCGCTGTGGAGGCCGCCCGGGCCATGACCTCCGCCCCCGACGACCTCGCCGACCTGCCCGAGGGCGCGCGCGTCGGGCCCTACCGCATCCAGTCCCTCATCGGCGCCGGCGGCATGGGCTCGGTCTACAGCGCCGCCCGCGCCGACGGTCAGTTCGACCAGCTCGTCGCCATCAAGGTCGTCAAGAAGGGTCTCGACACCGCCGAGGTCGTCGAGCGATTCCGGCGCGAACGACAGCTCCTCGCCGGCCTCAACCACCCCAACATCGCCACCCTCCTCGACGGCGGCGTCACCGACGACGGACGCCCCTACCTCGTCATGGAGCATGTCACGGGCGAGCCCATCGACCGCTACAGCGAGCAACACCACCTCCCCATCGACGCCCGGCTCAGGCTCTTCTGCAAGGTCTGCGGCGCCGTCCACTTCGCACACCAGAACCTCGTCGTCCACCGCGACCTCAAACCCGGCAACATCCTCGTCACCGCCGAAGGCGAGCCCAAGCTCCTGGACTTCGGTATCGCCAAGCTCCTCCACCCCGAGGCAGCCGAACGCCCCGAGCAGACCATCGCCGAACGCCGCGTCCTCACGCCGGGGTTCGCCAGCCCCGAGCAGGTCATGGGCCATCCCGTCTCCACCGCCAGCGATGTCTACTCGCTCGGCGTCGTCCTCTACCACATCCTCACCGGCATGTCCCCCTACCAGTTCCGCTCCCATACACACGAAGAGGTCAGACGGCTCGTCTGCGAGACCGCCCCCATCAACCCCACCATCGCCGCCCGGCACTCCGACGCCCTGCCCCCGGACACCGCCCGGCGACTCCGAGGCGACCTCGAGAACATCGTCCTCATGGCGATGCGCAAAGAGCCACAACGCCGCTACGCCTCCGTCGACCAGCTCGCCGCCGACATCCAACGACACCTCACCGGCCACCCCGTCATCGCCCGCCCCGATACCTTCGGCTACCGCGCAAGCAAGTTCCTCCGCCGCAACGCCCCGGCAGTCACGGCCGCCGCGCTCGTGCTGCTGGCAATCCTCGCCGGCGCGGGCGGAGTCGCCTGGCAGGCCCACCTCGCCCGCGTCCAGAAGGACCGCGCCGTCCTCGCCAAGACCCAGGCCGAGCGGACCAAGGAGTTTCTCCGCTCGGTCTTCGAGTCGGCCAACGCCTTCAGCGGCCCGGGCCACGATGTCACCGTCCGCGAGGTGCTCGCCGACGCCGCCGCCCGGGCCGAGGAGGAACTCGCCGAGGAGCCGGCGGTGCTCGCCGATGCGCTCGGCACGATCGGCGCCGCGTTCGCCAGCCTCGGCGCGTTCGACGACGCCGACCCTCTGCTCGAGCGCGCGCTCGCGGTCGCCCGCACGCTCCCTCCCGAGAGCGCCAACCTCGTCACGAGGCTCAACGACCTCGCAACCCTGCGGTACAACACCCAGGACCTCGAGCAGGCCGAGCGACTGACACGCGAGGCGCTCGACGCCGAGACCGCCTCCGCCGGGCGCACGACCACCAACGCGGCCGTCACCCTCAACAACCTCGGCGCCATCCTCCGCGCCCAGGGACGACTCGACGAGGCCGAGACCGTGCTCCGCGAGGCACTCGCCGTCCGCACCGCACTCCTCGGCCCCGACGACCCGGAGGTCGCCCAGACCCTCAACAACCTCGCCAGCATGCTCAACTCGCGCGGCGACTTCGCCCACGCCGCCGAGCTGCTCCAGCAATCGCTCGACATCCGCCGGCGCACCCTCGGCGACGAGCACCCGCTGGTCGCCCAGTCGATGAGCAACCTCGCCATCGTCTACCACCGCGCAGGCGAACTCCAAAGCGCCGCCCCCCTCTACAGCCGGGCCATCGAGCTGCAACGACATTCGCTCGGCCCCGATCACCCCGACCTCGCCTCGGTGGTCTTCGCCTACGCCATGCTGCGGGCCGCCGGCGGCGAGGACGCCGAAGCCGAGCCCCTCTTCCTGGAAGCCGAGTCGATCCAACGCAGCTTCATGGAACCCGCCGACCCCCGCCTGCTGGGAACCCGCCTGGAGCGGGCTCGCTGCCTCAGCAGACTCGGGCGGCACGACGAGGCGATCCAGACCGCACGGAGCGTCCTGGCCGCGATCGAGCCAACCGATCCCGCCCCCCCACGCACGCACGCGGTCGCCAAGGTCCTCGCCGAGGTCTACACCGCCGCCGGACGAGCCGACGACGCCGCGGCGGTCCTCAACACCTACCCGGCCCCGCCCGAACAACCCTGAGCCGCGATCAACACCCCGCGCCCCACGCGTTCAAGAACGCCAGCACATCCAGCCGGTCGACACTGCCATCGTCATTGAAATCCGCTGTCGGATCGCCCATCACCCAAGCGTTGAGCAGCGCCAGCACATCGCGCGTATTCACGATCCCGTCGTCATTGAAGTCGACCAGGCAAGGAGGCGTGGGGCAGGCCCAGCGGGCGAGACTCGGCGCGACAACCTCCCCTGCGGTCCTGAAATTGCCACCCGCGGCAAGACCGCCGTCAGGAAGCGTGGCGAGGGTGTACACCTCCGCGTCGGCGTATGTAATTCCGCCCACTCCCGCGCCGAGGGGCGACCAAACGCTGCCGTCCCAGCGGGCGATGCGTTCGACCGGCACTCCCCCCGCGTAGCGGAACCCACCCCCCGCCACGACAGAGCCATCGGGCAACGCCGCCAGGGCGCGCACGGGGCCGGTCGTCCCCGTCCCGAGCGGGGACCACGCGGCGCCATCCCAGCGGGCGATGTTGCTCGCCGCCCCGCCCCCCGCGACCGTGAAGTCACCTCCAGCGACGATGTCCCCATCGGGAAGCACGGCGAGTGCATACACCTTACCGCCAATGCCGGCCCCCAGCGGCCACCACGCGGCACCATCCCAGCGGGCGATACTGCTGACAGTGACGCCACCGGCGGTGATGAAATCTCCACCCGCAACGAGGTCGCCGTCCGGGAGTGCGATGAGTACATACACATTCCCGCTCATCCCCGTGCCCAGAGGCCACCATCTGGCGCCGTCCCAGCGGGCGATGAATCTGGCAGAGACGCCGCCCGCGGTCACGAATGCGCCGCCCGCCGCAAGATTCCCACTGGGAAGCATGGCGAGCGCATACACAGCATCGCTCATCCCCGTCCCCATGCGCTGCCAAGCGCCGCCATCCCAGCGGGCGATCTGATTGACGAGCTTCCCGCCCGATCTACTGAAGTCGCCGCCCGCCACGATGTCGCCGTTGGGCAACGACGCGAGGGCAAACACGAACGGGTCGGGGTACCCATCTCCTCCCATCCCGGGCGCGAGGGACGACCAGGTACTCCCGTTCCACCGAGCGATGTAATTGGCGCTGAGACCGGCCGCGATGGTGAACTCCCCACCCACCACAAGGTCGCCATGCGGCGTGATGGCGAGAGTGCGCACGGCCGAGTTCATCCCGGTCCCCAGACGCGACCATTCCTCCCCGTCCCATCTCGCAAGGCTCTCGGCCGGCTCACCCCCGGCGCTGGTGAAATCACCTCCGGCCACGACGCCCCCGTCGGGGAGCGCGGTGAGGGTGTTCACGACGGTAAAGAGAGAGTCTACCTTCCTGATGCCCGTGCCCATGGCAGACCATCCGACACCATCCCAGCGAGCGACGAAGTTGACCAGCACATCTTCCCCAGTCGTATAGAACTCACCCCCCGCAACGATGTCGCCGGTGGGAAGCGTCGTCAGACAATCCACATCGCCGTTCAGGCCGGCCCCCATCGGCGTCCAGGCGTCGCCATCCCACCGGGCGATGTGGTTGACCACCATGCCCCCGGCGGTCGTGAATTCGCCGCCCGCCACGACATCACCGCTCGGCAGCGTCGCGAGCGCCATCACCGCTTCATTCAGACCGGTCCCCAGCGGTAACCAGAGACTGCCGTCAAAGCGGGCGATGTACCGCACAACAGTCGAGCCGATGGTCCAGAACTCTCCCCCCGCCACCAAATCCCCGCTCGGCAGCATCGAAAGGGCCCGCACTCGCCCGCTCGCGTCCGCGAAGCTGTGCCAGCCGCCGCCGTCCCATCGCGCGATGAGATGGTATGCCACTCCGAATTGATCGGTGTCGTTATATGCTGCAAGAAGCTCACCGCTCGGCAGTGTCAGGAGTGCGTCTACCTCCCGGCCGAGGCCGGCCATCATGGGCGACCAATCGCTCCCGTCCCATCGGGCGATGTTCTTGGCGGGAACGCCGCCGGCGCTGTCAAAGTCGCCCCCGGCAACGAGATCACCATTCGGCAGGGTCGCCAGGGCGGACACCCTGCCGTCTGGCCCGGTCCCGAAGCCCGTCCACTCGCCAGTGGCCGGGTCCCACGCCGCCACTCCCTGTGAGTCGGCGCCACCGGCAATCGCGAACTCGCCCCCGATGACCAGCCGCGCCGGCACCGGTCCTGACCCGTCGGGATCCCACATGGTCGAGGCGTAGACGACGCCATCAACTCCCGGATAGGTCGCCGTCAGAGCATCGAACGGCTGCCACTCGGGCTCGCACTGCCCGTGCGATCGCGACGCGATAACAAGCGCGAGAATGGCCGCGAGGCCCATCAACCTCTGCATCGACCTCATTTGTCCGTCCTCCCCCGAGCGCTCGCGTGTGTCCCAACGCCCCGCCAGCCACCGCGGGGTCTATCGCGCTCGGGCGTATGGCTTCCCGCAGAGGGTAGCACGGAAACGAGATTCACGCAAGGACTCAGCCCCCGGCGCACCACGACCTTCAATCGCCAGGCCCCGATCGCAGCCCGGAGGCCGTGGCCATGCACCACACAAACGGCGAATCTGGCCCCTCATCCACGGACATGCTCCGATCTCCCCTCGCGGAGCCCGGGCGCAGGCCCCGCAGCTTCGGACCATCACCGGTGGCCGCGGCTAGCAGCCGGCGCCCCACGCGTTCAAGAACGCCAGCACATCGAGCGTGTTGATCGAACCATCGCCGTTGAAATCGCCCCGCGGGTCGCCCGAGCCCCACGCGTTCAGGAACGCCAGCACATCCAGCGTGTTCACGCTCCCGTCGCCGTTGAAGTCCGCGTCGCACCCCGCGCCGGGGTCCCACACCACCATCGTCTCCGGGCGCGTGCCCGGCGTCTCCAGGATCGGACCGTTCTGCGTCAGCGACCCGTCGGGGTTCAGCGCGAACGAGTACAGCCCGTACACCCCGTCCGTCGCGGTCGACTCGTCCGTGATGTACACGAACCCGTTCACCTCCACCACATCCCCGATCGTCCCCTGCAGCCCGACATCGAACGAGTAGCCCGTCGCGCTCAGCGCCCCGGTCGAGGGGTCGATCGCGAAGCTCCGCACCGTCGCGTCCGTCCCGTGCCCGACGAACAGGTACCCCCCGTCGCCCGTCGGGCAGAGGTACGCCGGCGAACGCCCGGCGCTCTCGTACGGCCCGTCGTGCAGCGACAGCGTCCCGTCGGGGTTCACATCAAGCCCCAGCATGTTGCCGCCCGTGCCCGAGATCCCGCACCCCGCGTACATCCGCGAGCCGTCCGGCGTCAGCTTGATATCGATCGGGTACAGCCCCGTGCCCGTCAGGCTCAGCGCGTCCACCGTGCCGTCGGCGTTGACCGTGTACGCACGCACCGCGTTCCCCGCCGAGTCGTTCGCGTACAGCACGCCCCGGCCCGCGCTCGGCTCCAGCGCCGTCAGGAACCCCCCGGGCGTCTCCGTGTCCAGCAGCGTCAGCGTCGGCGCCGGGTCCTCCGCATACCGATAGGTGCGGAAAGAACTGCTCCCATACACCGACGACGCCACCGCCACAACATCATCCCCGATCCAATCCACCGCCAGCGGCGAGTCGGGGATCGGGAACTCCGCCACCTTCGTCAGCCCCCCGTCCGCCGCCACCGCGAGGACCGTCAGCACCTCGACCGTGTTGCTCGTCGCGTGCGTCAGCGCCAGACGCGACCCGCCCGGCGAGACCGCGATATCCGTCGGCCAGTCCGACACATCCACGAACCCCACCTGCGTCGGCGTCCCATCCGCCCCGACCCGGTACGCCACCACCGAGTCGCTCACATTGTGCACCAGAAAGATCGTCGGGAAGTCAGTCTGTCCGGCCGCGGCGCCGGCGAGCGCGCCGACAACCATGCTCAGAAAGTGGGTCCGCATGACGGCTCTCCTCCCGGGCCACACCCGGCCCGCAGCCGACACGCTACCACGACGGGGCCCCCCGGACAATACCCGGAGGCCCCGAACCCGCGGATCCCACGCCCCGGCCTAGCAGCCCACCGACCACGCGTTCAAGAACGCTATCACATCCGCCGTCGTCAGCGCACCATCCGCGTCGAAATCGCCCCACGGCTCGCCCTGCGCCCACCCGTGCAGGAACCCCACCGCATCACGCGTATCGACCACGCTGTTACGGTCGAAGTCCGCCGGACAGGGGACACAGCCTGAGAACTCGAACACCTGCATCGCGTCGTCGCGGATCCCCACACCCACAAGACACAGGTCGCCCGCCAGCGTCACCGCGAGGCTCTCGTCCAGCGTCCCGGCCAGACCCAGCCGGCGCGGCGCCGCCGGGTCGGCGAGGTCCACCATCTCCAGCGTCTGACCAACCCCGACCAACGCCACCCGCCTGGCCGCGTCGACCGCGAACGCCACGCTCGTCGCCTGGTATACCCCTTCCACGAACGGAGCGTGCGGGTCCGACACATCGACAACCAACAGCCCCTCCTGGTCGGTCGCCACAAGCACGCGATCGCCGAACAGATCGACCCACCACGCACGCGACTGAATCGCCAGTGAACCGACCAACACCGGGTCCGTCGGATCAGACACATCGATCACCCGTAGCCCCCCCGCGCCGTCCGCGACATAGACCAGCCCCTCGCCCACCGCGAGGCCGTACACCCCGGTCGTGTCGATCTCACCCAACAGCGCCGGCGCCGTCGGATCACCTACATCCACCACCTGCAGCCCGTGCGTGTACACACCGACATACGCGACCGACCCCACGACCTTGATGTCATACGCTGGCGCGCTCGTCACAAACTGGCTCAGGAGCTGCATCTGCCCCGGGTCGCTGGCGTCGAGTATGTAGACCCCCTCGCTGCCGTTCGCGACGAACACCGTCGTGCCATCGCACGCCACGCCCACCGCCGTGCCCGGCGTATCGAACCCCCCCAAGACCACCGGCGCCATCGGGTCCGAGATATCGACCGCCACAACCCCGCGCAGCAGCGCCGCGGCGTACGCCGTGCCCCCTTCCACCACGATCCGATTCGGGGTGTCCGCGGGTTCCACTGCGCCCAGCAGCGGCGGCGTACACCCCTGGCCACACGCAGCACCCGCAACCGCCAGGATCACAACGGAACCGCTCATCACCGACAAACGCGACATGACAACCTCCCGTGCGCTTCGCAGCACGATGCCTCCGGTCCCCGCCGCCCGCGGCAGCCGGTCCGCCCCTCAGCTTGTCTACCGGAGCCCCGATCCGCCGGTTGCAGCCGCCCCCCCGCTCAGCCCAGCCTCAGCGACTCCCCCGCCCCCAGCTCCCGGACCTCAACCCCCCGCGGCGCAAACCCCGCCGCGTCCTGGCGCAGCAGCCCGAAGGTCTTGTAGTGCACCGGGATCACCAGCGGCGCCGCGATCAGCTCCGCGGCACGGGTCGCCAGGGCCGGGCCCATCGTGAACCGGTCCCCGATCGGCACCATCGCCACATCCGGCCTGTAGATCTCGCCCAGCAGCTTCATGTCGGAGAACAACCCCGTGTCGCCGCAGTGGTACACCGTCCGCCCGCCCAGGCACACCACCGCGCCCATCGGCTGCCCCATGTACCGCCCGTTGAACGACGAGCTGTGGAACGCCTGCGTGAACGCGACCCAGCCCCACGGCGCCTCGATCCGCCCCCCCGGGTTCCCCGGCTCGGTCCTGGTCACCCCCTGCTCGTGCAGGTACTCGTGGATCTCCCACGCGCAGAACACCGCCGCCCCCGTGCGCTTCGCGATCGGCACCGTGTCCCCGAGGTGGTCGCCGTGCCCATGCGTGAGCACGATCGCGTCGGCCCGCTGCTCGGCGCCCACGATCCCCGCCTTCTCCGCGAGCGGGTTGCCGGTAAAGAACGGGTCGATCAGCACGCGCGCGCCGCCCGCCTCGAGCGCGAACGCGGAGTGGCCGAAATAAGTGATGGTCACGCTCATGCCCGCAGTCTATCGCCGCACCGACCCGCTTGCGACCGACCCATCCCCGCGGATCTCCGCCCACGCGCCCCCGTCCGTCGCCGTCGTCCACCACATTCGCCCCTCCCTGTGCGCATTCCAGCGGACATCCAACGCCCGGCTCGGCCCGGTCGACTGCACCACCACGCCAGGGCCGACCGCCTCGACCAGCGCCATCGCCGTCGGCTGCACGCTCCCGTGGTGCGGCAGCTCCAGAATGTCGGCCGCCAGGTCCGCCCCGGGCGTCATCAGCGCCGCGATCGCCCCCCGCTGGATGTCGCCGCACAGCATCACCCGGCGCTCGCCCCCGCCCGTGACCACGCTCAACCGCGCCACCAGCGAGTTGTCGTTGTCGGACGCGAACGGCGAGGGCTCGGGCGGCGAGAGCACCCGGACGCTCGCCGCCCCCACCCGGAACTCCGCCCCCGCCGCCAGCTCCCGAACCTCGATCCCGCGCCCCCGAAGCGCCCCCACCAACGCCGCCTCCGCCCCGCCCGGGCGGCCCGCCGCCGCCGCCAGAAACGCCCGCGAGAACGACACCCGCTCCACCCCCAGCGGGCCCGCGACATCGACCAGGCCCGAGTAATGGTCGTAGTTGGGGTGCGTCACCACCACCTCGCGCACCCGCCACGCCCCGAGCGCGCGCACAGCACGGGGGATCGTCCGCACCCCCACCGACGGGCTCAGCGACCCGCAGTCCCACAGCACCGCCTCCCGCCCGGAGCGCACCAGGTGGCAGGTCCCGTCGCCCACATCCAGCGTGTCGATCCGCAGCAGCACCCCCCGCTCCAGCCGCCCGGCGTTGTACAGCTCCCCCGCCAACCACCCGCCCACGACCAGCGTCGCCGCCCAAAGCCCGGGGCTCCGCAGCCGCCCGCGCACCAGCCACACCAGCACGAGCACCGTCAACGCCGCCGTCAGCCCAACCGACAGCCGCGGCACATACACCGTCGTCAGCGGCACGCTGTCAAACGCCCCAACCACCGCCACGACCAACCCCGCGAGCCACCCCAGCACCACCGCCGCCACACCCCCCGCCGGCGGCACGAGCACGCCCACCACCATCGCCGCATACCCCGCCCACAGCAGCACCGTGATCGCCGGCACCACCACCACCGTCGCCACCACCGCCGCGGGGCTCACGATCCCGACCGTCCACGCCGCCAGCGGCGTCGCCGCCAGCCAGCACAGCACGCTCGCGCTCACAAGCTGCGTCGCCCGCTGCGCCCACCACCGCCCCTGGAACACATCCGGCGGCTCGTGGCGCCGGAAGCTCAGCGCCGCCGGGAACATCCGCTCGTGCACCGCCGACCCGAACCACACCAGCACCGCCGTGATGCCGAAGGTCAGCTGGTACCCCAGGCTGAACAGGTCCATCGGCCGGACCAGCAGCACCGCGATCGCCACCCACGCCAGCAGCGCCCGCTTGTCGTACCGCCGCCCGAGCGACTCGGCCCCCAGCCACGCCAGCACCATCACCGCCGACCGCAGGATCGGCGCCTGCGCCGGCAGCAGCGCCACATAGAGCACCACCAGCGACGCGACCAGCGCCGGCTCCAGACGCCCCCGATCGCCCGTCAGCCGCACCACGAACAACGCCGCCCCGGCCATCACCGCGAGGTGAAACCCGCTGATCGCCAGCACATGCGCCAGCCCCTGACGGGCAAAGGCGCTCCGGACCTCCTCCCCCGCGCGCTCCCGCTCGCCGAGCATCAACGCCGCGAGCATCGCCCGCCGGGGAGAGTCCGGATCCTCGCCGAACACCGCCCCCGCGCGCCCCCGCAGCCACGCCCGCCCCGTCAGCCACGCCCGCCCCACCCACGCCCGCGCCCCGGGCTCGGGCTCCAGCACCGTCACCAGCCCCGCCGACGCCACCGACAGCCGAGCCCCGAGACCCTCCTGCGCCGCCCACAGCCGCGCGTCGCTCTCCCCGGGGTTGCCCGGCGACTCAACCGCCCGAGCCACCCCCTGCACCCGAACCCGCTGCCCCACCACGACCGCCGGCGCCCCGCCCGACACCGTCACCCGCACCCGACCGCGCACGCCGATCACCCCCGACTCCCCCACCACCGCCCGCGCCGCAACCGTCAGCCCGAACGACTCCCCCAGCACCCGGTACCCCGCCAACGCCCCGCCCGAAGACAGACGCTCCGGCCCCTCGACCACCACCCCCTCCACCGTCAGGATCGACCCGCCCCCAGGCTCCACCGGCGCGGGGATCACCGCCGCCAGATCGTCCGCCCGACGCTCGAGAATCCGCGAGGTGAACCGCCCACCCACCAGCAGCATCAGCGCAAGCCCCAGCACCGCCGCCGGCGCCCCGCGCCGGCACGCCGCGCCGACCGCCAGCACCAGCAACGCGCTCCCCCACCACACCACCGACGGGACCGCGTGCCCCGAACGCCACAGCCACAACGCCGCGAGCTCACCGAACGCCGCGCACGCGAACGCCCCCGTCGCCCGCCACGCGGCGGGGGTTGTCGCCCCGGCTTGGTCACCGTCGAACAGCACCCAGACAGCCTCGCGCATCTGCGCGGGCGCGTCAAGTCGAGCACCGCAACCGGCCCCCAGCGGGGCCGGGAATCAGTTGCTCGTGCTGCCGATCAGGTCGTCGAAGTCCTGAATAAGGTCGATGGTGCTGGGCAGCCCCTTGTCGTCGGTCCAGCGCCCGCCCTGCCCGGTAAAGAAGTTGCGCGCGTACTCCAGATCGTCCGCGCCGGTCACGCCGATAGCCCGGGCCCCGTTGTCCTTCAGGCTGATAAAGACGCCGTCGGCGCCCGCCGAGTGCACGACAAACCCGCCCCGGCTCGCGCCCGGGAGCACATCCGAGGCGTCGTAGTCGGTCGGCGTCGGAAAGTTCGGGTTGCCGAGCACCGCCGTCAGCGTCATCTCAGCCTTCGTGGGGTCCGCAAGCAGCCCCGAGCTCTGGTCGCGCCCGTCCCTGCCCATGGCCTTCGCGCTCAGCCATGCCCCGTTGCTGTTCCAGTAGTACCGGGCGAAACTGGCGCTCTGAGCATCCTCAGCCGCAAACTCCGCCTCGCTCGCCGGGATCCGCGGCGCCATCGGGTCCTCCACCCACGCCAGCAGCGGGTTCCCGAACGAATCCACGATATCCGGGAACGCCTTGTGTTCCTTGCTGGCTTCCTGTCCCTCCGCGGCCTTGAGCGAGTCGGCGTCCATCTCCAGGTACGAGCCCTCGATCCCGATGAGGTCCAGATCAACCTTGAGGTTCCGCGGCTGGGTCTTCCCGCCGGCCGTCCCCATCGGGCCCACGCTGCCGAGGATGTTGGCCCCGCTGCTGCCGCCACTATCCCCCGGCCCGGCCTCGCCCACGATCGCATCCGCCGCGACAAGATCCAGCAGCGCGTTCTCCATCGCCGTGAACCCGCCGCGGTTGCCCGGCGCGTTGCGCAGCCCGCCCATGTCCCTGGCCGAGAAATATCCGGGCATCGCCCCGCCGTGGTCCTGCGCAAACTGCTCGACGCCGTTGGTCACCTGGGAGACCAGGGCCTGCGTCGAGACCTTGCGCGCGGCCGTCCGCGCCCCGCCCAGCGCCGGCACGATGATCGCGATCACCAACGCGATGATCAGGATGACAATGAGCAGCTCGATGAGCGAGAAGCCCGGCTTGGTGGTTCGGAGCGTGGCTGCGGACATGACCTCTCCTCGATGCGACTCGTGCGCGGATCGCCCGGCGAACTTCCCCCAGGGCGGACCTTGTGCGGATAGGCCGGCGGTCGCCGGCGGACAGACACCGACACGCCGCACCCGCGCGACCCGCGGGCCCGGCACGCCTTCCGATTCGTTCAACCGCCCGCCGGTGTTGCCCGGCGATAGCCAAAAGCCGGGAACACCGGCCCGGGCCAAGTGTAATGCACCTCGACCACCCCCGAGGATCGATCCCCGACAGATCCGGGAATGTACCTATTCTGTTCGGGGCGAGCCCCCGAGAAACGACCAACATTCGCCCCGATCGCGGTACGCCCCGGCCCAACCCCGAGCGATACCATCGCCCTCCCCGCTCCGCCGCGGGGAGGGAGCCGGAGGCATCCGTGGTCGTCGCCACCCTTGGAATCCAGACAACCCCGGCGGAACGGGACCGCGTCGAACGCCAAGCGGCCGACGCCCTGCGCGCCGGCGGGCTGGTGATCCTGCCGACCGAGACCGTCTACGGCGTGTTCGGGGACATGAGCAACCCCGAGACCCTCGCCCGGCTCGACCGCTTCACCAAGCCGGCCGACCAACCGGCCGCCCCGTACTGGTACACCTGGCACGCCCCCTCCGTCGGCGCGGTGTTCGACGCCGTACCCGTGCCCCTGGCCTTCCACCGGATGCTCATGCGCCGGCTCCTCCCCGGGCCGGTGCAGTTCAAGCTCCCGCTCACCGCCGCCCAGCGGGCCAGAGCGCTCAAAGCCCTGAACACGCCCCCGGGCGTCACCGACGATGGCATGCACCTGCTCGTCCGCGTGCCCGCCCTCGCCACGACCCAGCGGGTGCTCGAGCTCGCCGGCGTCCACGCCGCGGCCTTCAGGCTCTCCACCGCCGGCTGGGCCCCCGACCGCACCACCGACGCCGCCCTCGCCGACAACAAGGCCGCCGACGCCGGCATCGGGTTCGTCATCGACGAGGGCCCGTGCAAGTTCGGGGTCAACTCCACCGCGGTGCGCCTGCTGCCCGACGGCGGGTATGTCCTCGACGGCGAAGGCGCCTACGACGCGCGCATGATCGCCAAACACGCCAAGATGCAGATCCTCTTTGTCTGCACCGGCAACACCTGCCGCAGCCCCATGGCCGAGGCCATCGCCCGAAGCATGCTGGAGGAAAGCCCCGCCGAAACCACGGGCTCACCCGTCACCGTCACCCTGGTCTCCGCGGGGACCAACGCCGCCTCCGGCGCCCCGGCCTCCCCCCAGACCGGCGTGGCCCTGCGCGAGCTGGGCGTCGAGCCGCTCCCCCACCGCTCACGACCACTCACCAGATCACTCGTCGCCGAGTCCGACGCGATCTTCACCATGAGCGACTGGCACCGGGACGAGGTGGTCGCCCTCGACCCCTCCGCCGCAACACGCACCATGCCCCTCGACCCCGGCGCGCAAGATGTCCCCGACCCGGTCGGACTGCCCCAGGAGGTTTACAATCGAACCGCGGCGCAACTGCGCGAGCTGGTGCGCACGCGACTGACCGAGCTCGATGTGCTCGGCGCGCAGCCGGCGGAAACGCCGAGGAAGAAGGAACCGCGATGAAGATCGCCCTGGGTTCGGACCACCGCGGCGTCGAGGCCGTACGCCAGCTCGCCGACCAACTGCAGCGCGACGGCCACGCCACACAAGTCATCGCCCCGGCCTCCGGAGAAAGCTGCGACTACCCCGAGCCCGCGTACCGCGTCGCCTCCGCCGTCGCCCAGGGACGCGCCGACCGCGGCGTCCTCATCTGCGGCACCGGCATCGGCATGAGCATCGCCGCCAACAAAGTCCACGGCGCCCGCGCCGCCGTCGTCCACGACGAACTCACCGCCCAGCTCAGCCGAAGCCACAACGACGCCAACATCATCTGCCTCTCCGGCGACCTCCTCGGCCAACGCCTCATCGAGAAAGTCGTCGCCCTGTTCCTCAAGGGCGAGTTCGAGGGCGGGCGACACGCCCGACGCGTCGAGAAAATCGCCGCCATCGAGCGCGGCGAGAACCCCGGCCCCTGCCCCGTCGACTAACCGCCCCCCGCGCGCCGCCTGCTACCCGCAGGGCTTCTGAACAACGCACAACCCGCTCGGGTCCGCGTACGGACCCTCCCCGCCGTGCGCCGCCGGGCCCAGCAGCGTCAACGCCCCCGGCGCCCCGGGACGCGCCAGCCACTCGTCCAACGCCCGACGCACCCCGCCCTCCCCCGTCCGGTCGTACGACGCCGCCATCGGGCTCGCGTCGTGCAGGAACATCAGACCCCCCGGCGCCAGCGCCCCGTACCACAGATCGAGCTCCGCGAGCGTGTGCGCGTACTGGTGGCTGGAATCGACGATCACGCACCCCGGATCGCCCCCCAGATACTCCCGCGCCGCCGGAACGCACGCGGGGTCAGCCGAGTCGGCGGTGTGCAGCCCCACGAACCCCCCCAGCCCGGCACGGTCGAGCCAGCCCCGCGTGTACTCGGTGTGCTGCGCCAGCAGATCCACCGAGAACAGTCCCCGCCCCGCCCCCATCCGCTCCAGCGCCCACCCCAGCAGCAGGCACGAATACCCCGCGAAGTGCCCGAGCTGGACGATCCGACGCACCCCAGATCCGTTCACGAACCCCAGCACCGCCGAGGCCATCGGCGCAGCCATCTCCCCCACCAGCCGCCGCTCCAGCGTCTCGGCGTACCACCCGATCAGCACCTCCCGCTGCCCCGCCGTCAGCACGCGGTAGATGTCCGGCTCGTACCCCCGCCCGGGGCCGCGGTGCCACCAGTACCGGGCGTGGTCCGTCGCCGTCGCGGACACCGGATTCTCAATCGGTTTGGCGCTCTCGTGCATCGCCCGGACCATAGCCCCCGACCCCCCGCAACCGCGACGCCCCGACCACCAACAATCTCCCATGCCCTGCCTGGTCGCCTCGATCGCGTTCTTCTTCCCCCGCCTCGCGATGGTCCTGCTGGTCGTCTTCAGCGACTACCTGGGCCGCGCCTACGACACCACCGTCTGGCCGCTCCTGGGCTTCTTCGTCCTGCCCTACACCACCCTCGCCTACGCCTTCGCCGTCAACCACCACGGCTCGGCCCAGGGGATCTACCTCGCCCTGGTGATCCTCGCGGTGCTTGTGGACCTGGGCGTCATCGGGGGCGGCGGCAGGTCGGCCAAGCGGTTGAACCGCCAGCCGCGCCCCGCCAAGCGGCACTGACCCGCCGGCTACGCCTCGGGCGCATCGGCGCGGGGCCCGTCCGCCGAGCGACGCCCGCCCGGCCTGACGATCCGCCCGAACCAGCGCACCACCTCGAACACCGCCTGCACCTGCAGCTTCAGACGAAGCCGGCGCAGCGACGGGTCGTCGGGGTCCAGACGCCGGGCCTGGGTCGCCCAGTACCGCGCGCGGGTCCACTGGCCCTGCTCGAGGTACGCCATCGCCAGGTTGTGCATCGGCGCGATGTACCGGGGCTCCAGCCGCAGCGCGGCCCGGGCCGACTCCATCCCCGCCGCACGCTCGCCACGCAGGAAGTGGCACACGCTCAGCGAGTGGTGCGCCGCCGCGTGGTTGGGCCGGCGCGCGATCAGCCGCTTGAAAACCCGCGCCGCCTCCGTCGGCATCCCCGCGTCCAGCAGCAGCTGCCCGAGCTCGTCGATCTCCTCGACCGCGATCCGGTCAGGACGGTCGCTCTGGTCGCGCAGCTCCGCCAGCAGCAGCACCCTCGCCCGGTCGTGCGCCGCCCCGTGGTGCTGGCCCAGCAGCTCGGCCGCCAGACGGCAGCGCGCGCTCGGGTACCCGGGCTCCAGACGCACCACAAGGTCGAACTGACGCAGCGCCCCGGCCCGGTCGCCCAGCTGCGACGCCAAGCGACCCAGGTTGAAGTGCGCGTCGGCGTTGTCCGGCTCCAGCTCCAGCACGCGCCGGAACTTCTCCGACGCCTCCCCGTCCCGACGCATCTCCATCAGCAGCTCGCCCAGGTCCAGCAGCGTGTCGATGCTCCCCGGATCCCGACGCAGCTCCCGAAGGTACAGCTGCCGCGCCCGCTCCTGACGCCCAGTCCGGGCGTACGCCTCCGCGAGCTTCGCCTCCACCCGCGGCAGCTCGGGGTCCAGCCGCGCCGCCTCACGCAGGCACCACACCGCCTTGTCGTGCAGACCCCGCGCCAGCAGCGACTCGGCCATCGACGCGTACACCTCCGCGTTCTCCGGCTCCAGCTCCTGCGCCAAGTAGTAGGTCGTCTCGGCCTGATCGTGACGGCCCAGCTGCGTCAGCGCATCAATGCGGTACACGAGCGCATCCACCCGGGTGCTCTCGATCCCCGTCGCCCTGTCCAGCCACGGCAGCGCCCCCTCGGGGTCGCCGGCCCGCAGGCAGTTCAGCCCCACCAGCACCGCCGTCTGCGCGTCCCCGGGGCCGAGCTCGAACGCCTTCTTGTACGCCTCCGACGCGTCGCGGAACCGACCGCCCGCCTCGAGCGTCAACCCGAGGTTGAAATGCCACTCCGCCTGATACGGGTTGCGCTCGATCGCCTGACGGAGTTCCTTCTCCGCCTCGTCCCACCGCCCGGCCTCGTACAGCTCGTGGGCCCGCTCCACATGATCTTCAGCATCGAACCACTCGTTCATTTCTGCTCACGATCACGGCGGACGCCGCATTGGCCGGAAGTCCGGACCGTTCATGCTAGGAGAACCGATATATCGGTTCTATCCCCGGCCTCACCGGCTAGGATTCCCCAAACACCCCACAGCGCGCACCCAGCCAACCCCATGCCCACCCGCCCGACCGAGCACCGCACCACGCCGCCTTGGGCACGCGGTCTCTGCACCCTGGCCGCCATCGTGCTCGCCCTGCCGGCAACCCCCGCCGCGCGCGCACAGCCCGGCGCCCCCAGGCGCCCCCCCGCGCTCACGCTGCCCGATCCCGGCCCGCTCGCCCGCCTGCTCGCCGCCGACGCCACCCCCGAGAGCCGGGCCCTCGCCGCCTCCGAACTGGTCCGGCTCACCCCAGAATCGCCCGATCTGGGCCCCGCGGTCGCGCTGCTGCTCGCCCCCGACACCCCCCCCGAGGCCGCCCGAGCCATCCTCGCCGACATCGCCGCCGACCCCATCCCCCCGGCCCGCTGGATGGCCCCTTGCATCCAACTGGCCAATCGCGACTCCCCGCTCGCCTCCGATGCCATCGCCGCACTCGGCTCATTCCGGACCCGTGAGGCCGCTGCCGCCCTTGTCGAGATCGTCAACGACACCCGCCCCACCACCCACCGCGACGGGGCGGCACGGGCGCTCTCCCACCTCTCCGCCCGGGACGACATCCCCCAGACCGGCTGGCGCGACTGGCTCAATCAGTCCCTCGCCCTCTCCGACCGCCAGTGGGAGCAGCAGCTCCTGCTCGACCATGTGCGCAAGACCCAGGCCTTGGCCGCCGCCGCCCGGGACACCGACCGCCGACTCGCCGAGGCCTGGCGCCAGATCCACCTGCTCACGCCCCCCGATCAGCGGTCCGACATCCTCGCCCAGCTCCTGACCAGCCCCACCGCCAGCCTGCGGGACCTCGGCTTCGACCTGGTCAACCGGGAGATCGGCGACAGCCGCCCCATCGGCGCTCCCGTCTCCCACGCCGCTATCGCCCTGCTCGACTCGCCCGACCCGACCGTCCGAGCCGCCGCCGCGACCCTCCTCGACCGGCTCGCGCCCCCCGAGGCCGAGCCCGCGGTCCTCGCGGCCCTGGAGCGCGAGACCGACCCCCGCGCCGCCGAGGCCCTCCTCCGCGCCGCCTCCCGCTGGCCCAGCCCGGCGCTCGTCAAGCCGGTGCTGCGCTGGCTCGACGCCTCGCCGACCCTGCGCCTCCGCGCCTCCGCCGGCGCCTGGGCGCTCCTCCGCGCCGACCTGCTCCCCGAGCCGGCCGACCGGCTCGCCGTGCTGCAGAGCATGCGCGCGATCGAGACCGCCTCACTCTCCGCACCCGCCGCACGCATCCTCGCCACCCTCGGAGGCGACCAGGACCTCACCCGCCTCCGCTCCCTCCTCACCGCACCGGACCCCGCCATCCGCACCATGGCCGCCGACGCCCTCGCCCTCCGACCCGACCAGACCGACACCCTCCTCGCCGCCGCGAACGCCGACGCCACGCTCTTCGAGCCCACCGCCCGCGCCCTGCGCGCCCACCTGCACGACGCCCGGGGCTACGCGGCCCTCTCTCGCCTCCCCGCACCCACCCCCCAGGTCCGCGCCCGCACACTCGCCGACTACGCCACCCTCCTCCCCACGCCCGAGATCGTCCGCCTCGCCCGCCTCGCCAGCGACCCGGCCGAGGCCGTCCACCTGCTCCGCCCGCTCACCGCCCCCGACCGCGCGATCGACCCCGACGCCCCAGACGCCCGCGCACAAGCCGCCCAGCTCGCCGAGGGACTCCTGCTCCTCGCCCGCACCGCCGTCGCCCTCGACAGCCCCACCGACGCGCTCAACGCCGTCACCCTCGTCCCCGACCCCGCCGACTTCGCCCAGCCGCAAGAGACTCCACCCCCGTGGCCCATCGACGCGCGGGCGCTCAACAACCTCCGCGCCACCTGCCTGCTCTGGCTCAACCGCCCCGACCAGGCCGCGGCCGTCGAGTGCGACGCCTCCGCCTACCTCGACGCCATCGAGCACGCCATCGACGAGCCACACGCCGCGATCATCGCCGACCGGCTCGACGCCCGGTTCGACGCGCTCGACCCCGACGACCGCGCCAGGCTCGACGGGCTCCTCCGACGCCTCGCCGCGGCGCCCGAGCCCGAAGACCCGCCCGGCGGCGGCTGAGCCGGCCCGCGCGCCGCCGGGCCGGTGCGCCCGGCCCATACAATCAACCCATGCCCGGCCAGCCCGACAAGCCCGCCGCCCCCGCCGCGCCACCCGCCGCGCCAAAGGCCCCGCCCGCGCCCAAAGCCTGGCCGCGCCGCGCACGCCCCAAGCGCGACCCCCAGCGCGACCCCAAGGCCGACCCCCGCACCGACCAGCCCGTCCCCTGGAATGTCGTCCTCCTCGACGACGACGAGCACTCTTACGAGTATGTCATCGCGATGGTGCAGGAACTCTTCGCCTGCCCCATGGAGAAGGCCTTCAAGCTCGCCAAGGCCGTGGACACCGACGGGCGCGCGGTCTGCCTCACCACCCACAAGGAACACGCCGAACTCAAGCGCGACCAGATCCTCGCCTTCGGCAAGGACCCCCTCATCGCCTCCTGCAAAGGCTCGATGAGCGCGATCATCGAGCCGGCCGAGTTCGGCGCCGACGACGACGACGATCAAACCCGGCCGTAACACACGCCGCAAGCAAGACTAAGGTGGCCCAACGCGCCAGCGTGGGCATTTTCATTGCATAGTTCGAGCGCCGAACGCCCGCCGTCGGCGTGTCGGACGCTCCCCCGATCCGGGGATGTGCTGCGCCCTTTGGAGGACATCTCGCGGGATCGACGACAAACGGACATCGGGCGGTTGATTGCAGACATTGTTGACCATCTTGTCAAGGAGGTTCATCATGGGGCACAGGACGATGGGCAGGTCGGTCGTGAGCTTCGCGGGTGTGGTACTGGCCCTGGCCGGAGCGGCGTCGGTCGCGCTCGGGCAGGACTACGGCTTTGACTGGGTCACCATCGGCGATGTGGGCAACGACCCCTACCCCGGCGACGGGCAGGGCAACATGGCCGGGCGGGGCGGCGTCGGCTACGAGTACCGGATCGGGCGCTACGAGGTCACCACCGGGCAGTGGCTCGAGTTCGTCAACACCTTCTCCACCCAGTCCGACGACTTCACCTACTTCGCGCGGCCCGACTTCTGGGGCGCGAAGACGGACTGGGACTACCAAGGCCCCGGCCGGCGCTACATCCTCCGCACCGATGTCGACACGCCGGAGCTGATGCCGGTCGGCGGCATCAGTTGGCGCGAGGCGGCGATGTTCTGCAACTGGCTGCACAACGGCAAGTCGTCGGCCCTCTCCGCGATCGAGGACGGCGCCTACGACACCGCGACCTTCACCACCAACGGCGACGGCACCTTCAACGACCAGCGCACACACCACGCCGACGCGCGGTACTGGATCCCCACGCTCGACGAGTGGATCAAGGCCGCCCACTACGACCCCGACCGCTACGGCGGGGGCGAGGGCGGCTGGTGGGACTACCCGATCAGCTCCGACGAGCCGCCGGTCTACGGCGTGCCGGGCGAGGGGCAGGCCAACGCGGGGTTCGAACTGGACAACTACGCGCAGTGGACCATCCCGCTCGGCGCGTACGAGGATGTGCTCTCGCCCTGGGGGCTGCGGGATGCAGCGGGAGCCGCGATGGAATGGACCGAAGAGGTACCATTCCCAGATCACCCGCAAGACCGTTTGCTTGACGGCTCCTATGCCGGTGAGAACTCCTACAACGCCGAGAGATCGGATCGGGCAAGTTGGCCCGGTGCGGGGAACCCTCCACACAGCGGAGGTTCCTACGACGGTCTTCGGGTTGCAGGACTGATTCCATCCCCGATCACTTCCGCACCGGTGGTGTGGTACTTCGTCTTGAGCGGCCGAGGTCGCAGAAGGAGGTAAGTAATGTCGCTGGTCAAGATCGGTCTTGTGGCATTTTCTTTGGCTACGGGCTCAGTCGCGGGCATGCAGCCGCATGAGAAGCACATCGTCGTCCAGGTGTGGTGTGATGGAGACCCCGACCCAGTCAACACCTACTACTGGGAGAACGACCCTATTGCTATCAATGTCGGCGAATGGGGCGGTTGCCCGACCCATGTCAACATCTGGGATCATACCCCGGCCAACGACCATTCCATCGGCCCGATCACGCTGTATGGTTCACGGACGAACGAGATCAAGGTGACGGTGAGTTCGGGAGCGTGGAAAGGTGAAGATCTTCCCATTGCGGTCACCGGAGGAGATTGGGCGGGGCTCCAGTTGAGCGGTACCGGTCTCGATGGGAAGGTGTGGCTTGAGGGGCATGTCGGCGGCGATCTGACTGGTCTGGTGAGTGTGTCTAGGGTCTTCCGGTTCAGAGCGGATGGTGAGATCGGTGCCGGAGTCCAGGCGGATACCGCTGGCCCCGAGAACTCCTTCTGGCTCTATGCGGGCTCGATCGGTCCGGGCGGCAACGCAACATCAACCAGCGACAACATTCAGCGGGTGGAAACGCTCACGGGTGATCTGGCCGGAGCAGTGTCGGCGGACGGTGACATCGGAAGCATCATCGTGGCTGGCGATCTGCTCGCCGGGAACAACAACCCCGACATTCACTCCGGCGGGCACATCACCCGTATCGAGGTGGGCGGGAAGATCGGCGATCCGCTGATGGACAACAAGCCCGTGATTGTCGCGACCACGGGCATCGGCGCGTACCAGGGCGGCTTCGAGGTCGGCATCACCGCGGATAGCATCCACGCCGACATCACCAGCGACGACGGCGTCTCCAGCTTCAACTCACTCTGGTGGCTGGAGACCCGCGACGGCGATTTCACCGGCTCGCTCCGCGGCCGATACCTCGAGCGGTACGATGACCAAGACCCGCACATCACGATGTTTGTCGACGGAGACATCGACGCGGACATCACGATTACCGAGAACACCGACGGGCGAGTCCTGGCCACCGGGGCCCTGGCCGGTGGGAGGGTGTTCACCATCGGCCGGATATTCAACACGCTGAGCGCTATGACGCTCGGTGACGCCGGGCTGGAAGGGCGGGTGATCATCCGGGCGCTCAATGACCCCAACTGGCCCGTAGGCTGGCGGCCGGAGGCGTTCGTCAAGGTTGGGAGCATCACGCTGGCCCCCGAGCCCTACTACGACAACAAGTCCTCGACCCTCGGCGGAGGGGCGGTCGGGGAAGTGCCCTACTACCTGCACTACGCCGACTGCACACCCTCGGCGTCGAAGGTCCAGGAGAACATGACCACCGGGCTCGACGGTTGGGCCGACTGCAACGGCTACCACATCGACAAGGTGCTTAGCCCCGTCGGCTCGCTGACCGAGGTCACGCTGCACCACTACGGGCCGGTCGAGCGTGAGGGCACCGGCATGCCCATCGCGGTGTATACCACGCCCATGTACCAGTTGAATTGCGTCTGGGAGAATGTGACAGGCTCGTTCACCGTCACGATGCACCCGGGCGGCCAGGCGCGAGAGGTCCGGGTGGAGGGTTCGTTCGATCCCGGTCACCTCTATCGCATCCAGCCGAAGCCCGTCACCACGGGCGGCGACTACCTGTACTGCGCCGGCCTCGACCCCTCGATCCAGAACGATGTTGGGGTGCGTCCGTATGTCCTCGTGATCCGCGTGCGGCGCATCCAGGACATCACCCTCAACGGCCTGCTCCAGCCCGACGACATCACCGCGTGGCTTGCCGAGCCGGAGGACACCACGCTCGACGGCATCACCGACAACGCCGACCTCGTCGATGTCACCGAGGCCGTCGCGGGGTCCGAGGACTGGTAGACCTCGCAGAACCCCGAAACCGCCGGGCCCCGCTCTCGCACGGAGTGGGGCCTTCTCGTTGGCGGGCGGGCTGGCCGCGCCGGCGGCATCAGCCCGGCATCGGCATATCGCCGCGCCGAGCGCCAGCCCGGGTCCCCCCCGCCCACTCCCGGTGAATAATCCCCCCGCATGACCACCCCGCTCGTCATCCAGGCCGAGGACCTCGACCCCCAGCCCGCGGCTTGGCTCGCCGAGCGCTGCGAGCTCGTCCCCTGCCGCTACGACGACCCGGCCTTCCCCGCCACCCTCGCCCGCGCCGACGGCCTCATCGTCCGCACCTACACCCAGGTCACCCAGGACCTCCTCGACGCCGCCCCGCGCCTCCGCGTCGTCGCCCGCGCAGGCGTTGGGGTCGACAACATCGATCTGGCCGCCTGCTGGGGGCGCGGCGTCGTCGTCGTCAACACCCCCGGCGCCAACACCCGCGCCGTCGTCGAGTTCGTCCTCGCCGGCGTGCTCGACGCCCTCCGCCCGCGCCTGTTCCTCCACGAGGCCATCGACACGCCCGCCTGGAACGCCGCCCGCAAACGGCTCGAGGCCCCGCTCCAGCTCGCCGACGCCACCGTCGGCATCCTCGGCCTCGGACGCATCGGCTCCCAGGTCGCCCGCGCCCTCCAGGCCCTCGACGCCGCGGTCATCTACCACGACCTCCGCGAGATCGACCCCGGCGCACGCTTCGGCGCGACCCCCGTCCCCCGCGACGCGCTCCTCGAGCGCTCCGACATCCTCACCATCCATGTCGACGGCCGCCGCTCCAACTACCACGCCGTCGGCCCCGACGCCTTCGCACGCATGAAGCCCGGCGTCGTCTTCCTCAACTCCAGCCGCGGCTTCGTCGTCGACCCCGTCGCCTGCGCCGAGTTCTTCGTCGATCACCCCGACGCCACCGCCATCATCGATGTCCACGACCCCGAGCCCGTCGTCGACACCAGCCCCCTGCTCGATATCGCCAATGTCCACCTCTCACCACACATCGCCGGCGCCACCCAGGCCGCCAAACGCGACATGAGCTGGGTCGTCCGCGATGTCTGGCGCGTCCTCAGCGGCCAAGCCCCCGAGCACCCCGCCATGCCCGACACCGACGCCTGATCTACCCGGGAAGCAACGGTGCCACCAGTCAGTGGAGGCTCCGCGGAACTGACCGGTGCGGGACGAAGCTCCGGCCCGTCACCCCACACCAGCGGGTGCCGTGGTCTGAGCGAGCCTTGGAGCGAAGGCCACCATTCGGGCAACCCACGACGCCCCCGCCCTCACCCCCCGCACCCCCGCGGCCCCAGCGCGATCACATTCTTCCCCTGGCTCTTGCCCTCCAGCGCCAGCTCGTCGGCACGCTGCATCAGCTCCGCGCTCGTGCGCCCGTCCCACGGGAAGGTCGCCAGCCCGCCCGAGATCGTCAGGTGGCCCGGCGCGTCGTCGCCCAGCTTGCTGAACCGCGCCCCGCACACCAGACGCCGGAAACGCTCCGCGATGTCGTGCACGCTCGTCGGGTGACGGCTGTTGGGCTCGCGCGGGCCCTCGGGCTCGTGGAAGATCACCGCGAACTCGTCGCCCCCGATACGGCAGACCTTGTCCGTCGGACGCACCGCCGTGTGCAGCAGCCGCACGCACTCGGTCAGGATCTCGTCCCCCGCCGCGTGCCCGTGCGCGTCGTTGAAACGCTTGAAATTGTCGATGTCGAACAGCAGCACCGTCAGCAGGTGCCGGCTGGCCCCGGCCTCCTCGATCGCCTGCGGCAGGAACTCGTCGAAGTACCGCCGGTTCCACGCCCCCGTCAGCGGGTCCCGGTACGCCGCCTCGCGCAGCTGCGTCTGCGTGCGCTCGAGCTCGAGCCACGCCCCCAGCCACGCCGCCGCGGGGCCGAGGTCGGCCGGACGCATCGTCGGGCTGCACAGCTCCCCGACCAGCTCCTCGCCGACCCGCACCGGCGCCGCCGCGTGAGGCTCGTTCGCGCACCCCGACCGCTCGCCCGCCGGCGCAAACCGCAGCTCCGCCCCCCCGGCGCGCGCCCGCAGCAGGTCCATCGCCGGCGCCAGCACCGGCTCGCCGTCGGCAAGCCGACGAAGCAGCAGCAGCTCCCCGCCCGCCTCATCACCGGCCCGGGCAGATGCCGCCGGCGCCTGAGGCTCCGGCAACGCCGGCGCCAGGGGCTCCGGAGCCGCCGGCCCCTGCCGACCCTGCCTGCGCGCCTCGGCCGAGGCCGGCTTGGGCTCGATCGCGCCCGGCGCCTGCGCCGGCGCCGAGCCGTTCGCGATGAACCGGCGCAGCCCCGACGCGTCGGTGTCCGGCGCGAGCTGCCCGTCGTACCCCGCCGGGGCCGCGTCGCCGTTCCGCGCCACACGCAGCACGCGGACCTGCGGGTCCACCCGGCGCAGGCCAGCGAGGAACTCGGTCAGGTCCCCCGCGCCCGCCGCGCTGGGCTCCGCCCGGGGATCGACGATCACCACCGCCCGACCCGGGGCCCCGCGGTCCAAGGGGTCGGAGAGCTCTCCCAGGGCGTCGAGCGCCGTCCGGGCCCGGATCAGCTCCAGCCCGGGATCCCGGCGCAGCTGCGCATCCAGGCCGGTCTGCCCGACCAGGATCACCCGCAACTCGCCCTGTTGACCCGCGCTGTGCTGCATCGAACCGCCTCGCCTCCCCTACCAAACGCTCCCACGCCCCAAGGGTTCGCCGCCCCCCCGAGTAAACCCTGCACTACTCCCGATCATCGGCCAGCAACATCTCCAACTCCTCCGGCGTCAGAACCGAGCGGGGAGGTTCTGGTTCGGATGTGCCGCCGTCATTGGGCGGAGCATGTTTGGATTCATCACCCACCGGTGTAGAAATAGCCGCCTCCGGCCCGACTCCCGTGAGTCGCAAGTGCCTGCCATTACTCGGTTTAGGAATCGATCGCACCACCACTTCCGGCTCGGCGGGCCTGTCAAGCGGGGGGAGCGGGGCAAGACGGGGGTGTGAACCTGCCCGGTAGCCCCAGCACACCGTCGCCGGGTCGAACCGCTCCAGCGCCCGACGCAGCTCATCGCCCCCCGCGAGCGTCTGCGGCTCGACCAGCAGCAACACCCGCCCCGGGCCGCCCGACCCACGCCCGGGCATCGTCAGCAGCCGCGAGAACGCGTCAAACGGCCCCGTGCTCTCCTCCCAGTCGATCAACTGCCGGCCCAACGCCCCCGCCAGATCGGCCGGGAAGGGGCTCTGCGGCGACCGCCAAACGACGGCGCGGACGCGCGGCGCCCGGTCCTGCCCCTGGGGTGTGGGCCCTGCCCGGCTCATACCAGTGATCGTACCACGGGCCCGACGCGACGCACGACGCGATCGACCCGCGACGAGCATTCCGGGTTATCCGGAAGCGCCCGCCCCGCCGCAATGCGGCCGGACATCGCCCGTTTTGCCGATACTCCCGGCGATCACCCGCGCCGCGCGGTCGGCCCGCGCGATGCCCGCAACCCCCGCCCCACCCCTCGGTAGACACATGCGATCAACCACAGGCCCGCGAATGAACCGGACGGGGCGTCACCCGACGGGCGCGGGCGTCACAAGAACGCGGGAGTCGGCGACCACCGCCGGGCGACGCCCGGGCCGCTTGGCCCAGGGTGGCGCGGTCGGTATAACCTCCCGCCGGGGCACACCCCGCGGCTACTCCCGCGGCGGTACACGCAAGGAGAGAACCTGGTGACATACACCCGGCCCAACGCCAGAACCACGCTCCGGACACCACTGGCCCTCCTCGCCGCAGCCGGGCTCGCCGGGCTCGGCCCGATCGCCCTCGCCCAGGACGGCGAGGTCACCAGCCCCGCCGGAGAGGCCGAGATCCAGCCCGCCAATCAGCCCGAAGACCAGCCCGCAGCCCAACCCGGCGCCGACGACACCGTCGAGTTCAGCGCCACCAGCGAGCCCATCGAGCTGATGACCCTCGTCGACTTTGTCACCGAGGAACTCGGGATCAATGTCTCCGTCAAGGGCACCGTCACCGGGACCGTCATGTTCAACGCCCGGCAGCGAGTCCCGCGGGAGGAACTGCTCGCCCTGCTCGAAGCCCTCCTCGCCCAGTACAACTACTCCCTGACGCTCGACCCCGTCGGGATCTACCTCATCCAGCCCTCGACAGAGGTCACCCAGGCCTTCGTCGGCGACTTCGCCACCACCAAGATCATCCCCACGCCCAACATGAAGCCCACCGCGCTCAGGGCGGTCATCGACCCCACCGCCCAGGCCGGCGGCCAGGGGACCTCCAAGATCTCCTATGTCGACGACCTCGGCATCATCGTCGTCACCGACACGCCCCGGCGCGTCCGCGCCATCGAGGAACTCATCCGACGCGTCCAGGACGAGTACAGCCGCACCACCTACACACGCATCGAGCTGGAGTATGTCGCCGCACAGGCCGCCCGCGACCGCGCCGTCACCCTCGTCGGACAGGGCAACACGCTCCAGGGCGGCTTCCCGGGTCAGGAGCAGAATGTCCAAGTCCCCGGCACCGCCTCCAGCATCGACAACCTCGCCGACCGGATCACCATCGACCCCTCCGGCAACGCCCTCATCTTCCGCGGCACCGAGCAGGAGATCCAGCAGGTCCGCGACATCGTCGCCGTCATCGACCTGGCCACCACCCTCACGCCCAAGGAATACAAGGCCGGCGCCAACGCCGCCATGATCGCCGACATCGCCAGCCAGCGCGGTCTCGGCGAGGTCATCCGCCTCGAGGAAACCGACTCCGCCAACCAGCAGTTCTTCGGACCTGGGAACTTCGGACGCGGTGGGTTCCAGAACCAGCAGACCCAGCAGACCAGCACCCTCGGCGGCGGCTCGGTCATGATGGTCGACTCGGTCCGCGGCACCATCCTCTACTACGGCACCGAGAAGCAGCAGGAACAACTCGGCCTGCTCGTCGACGCCCTCGATGTCGGCTCCGAAGAGATCGTCATCGAGCGATACCCCGTCAAGAATGTCGACGCCACCGAGCTCGCCGATCTCCTCCAGGCCATCATCGAGAACCAGGCCGCGGGTGACAGCCAGCTGCTCCCCGGCGCCCGAGGCCAGACCGGCCAGACCGGGGGCAACCCCTTCCAGCGGTTCCTGCAGGAGCAGGAGGGCTCGGAGGCCGGCTTCGCCGCCACCGCCGACGAGTCCTTCGTCACCGCCCACGAAGCGACCAATGTCGTCATCGTCAAGGCCCCCGCCAAGCTCCAGGGGCAGTTCGCCCGCATCATCGGCGAGCTCGATGTCCGACGACCCCAGGTCTATGTCGAGGCCAAGATCCTCTCGGTCTCCAATTCCGAGGACTTCCGCCTCGCCGTCGAGGGCCAGCTCAACGCCGGGCAGTTCTACACACAGACCTCCTTCGGCCTCGGGTCACAGGGCACCGGCGGGGCCTACACCGACCCCAAGCTCCCGCTCGCCGGCCTCGGCGGCTACAGCGCCTCGCTCATCAAGAGCCAGTATGTGCCCCTCATCCTCGACGCCGTCCAGACCGACACCGACGCACGCATCCTCAGCTCGCCACAGCTCCTCGTCAACGACAACGAGGAGGCCGAGATCGTCAGCATCGAGCAGCAGCCCACCACCACCACAACCACCGGACAGACCACCGACCAGACCGGCTTCGGCGGCTACCAGGACGCGGGCACCACACTCACCGTCACCCCCAGCATCTCCGAGGCAGGCTACCTCCGACTCGCCTACGAGATCGAGCTCTCCAACTTCACCGGCTCGGGCGCCAACGGCATCCCGCCCCCCAAGAACACCCGCAATGTCCGCTCCGACTCGGTCACCATCCCCACCGACACCACCATCGTCGTCGGCGGCATCACCGTCGAGGACTCCCGCAACACCGTCGTCAAGGTCCCCCTGCTCGGCGACATCCCGCTGCTCGGCCTGCTCTTCCGCGACACCAACAAGATCTCCAGCGAGCAGGTGCTCTACATCTTCATCACGCCCCGCATCCTCAACGACCGCAACTTCGCCGACCTCCGCCTCCTCACCAAGGGGCCGCAGGAGTACGCCGGCTTCGATTCCGGCCTGCCCGAGCTCCTGCCCAGCACCATCGAGCTCATCGGCCCCACGGTCCTGAGCGCCGCGCCCACCCCCGACCAGACCGACCGGATCGACCTCCCCGCCGACACCGGCGAGGCCGAGGAGTACCCCCTGATCATCCCGCTGACCGAGGACGGACGCTAATGGCCGGAGGTCCGCTGGCCAGGTTCAAGGGCGACAAGCCCGGCAAGCCGCCGCGCGGGGCCGACGCCGCGCCCGCGCCCGGCGCACTCACACTCGACGAATCGCCCCAGGTCGCCGAGCAGCTCGGCGCCCTCCGGCTCTCCCCCGACCAGCTCCGCGTCTACCGACAGGCCGAGGGCTCCGACACCGACCCCTGGGATGTCATGCTCTCCCTGCTCGCCATGGATGAGCAGCAGGCCCTCACCAAGCTCGCCGAACGCACCGGCCTCGAGTTCCGCGCCGAGCCACGCCTGCAGGAGTCGGCCAGCAAGTTCTACGAGACCGTCAGCCCCGACCTCGCCCGCGCCCAGAATGTCGCCGGCCTCGAGAGCGACGGCCATGTGATGACCATCGCCACCGCCCAGCCCCTCCAGCCCGCCGTCTTCAGCCTCCTCGAGGACGAGCTGGCCCTCCCCGTCCGCCTCGTCCTCAGCCCCCGCGCCGCCGTCGCCAACCTTATCAACCGCGGCTACGAGCAGCGCGGCGACCTCGTCACCGAGATCATCGAGGAGATGCCCCTCGACGCCTCCGCCATCGAGAGCGTCGCCGCCGGCATGAGCTCCTCCACCGACCTCCTCAGCCTCGCCCGACAAACCCCCGTCATCCGCCTCGTCAACATGATCCTCTTCGAGGCCCTCCGGCGCCGCGCCTCGGACATCCATGTCCACCCCATGGAGTCCAAGCTCGTCATCCGGTTCCGCGTCGACGGCATGCTGCTCGATGTCTTCACGCCCCCCATGTCCCTCGCCGCCGCCATCTCCAGCCGCCTCAAGGTCATGACAGAGCTGGATATCGCCAACCGCCACAGCCCGCAGGACGGCCACACCTCCGTCCGCATCGGCCAGAAGAAAATCGACATCCGCCTCAGCGTCATCCCCACCGTCTACGGCGAACGGATCGTCCTCCGCCTGCTCGACCAGACGCAGACCCAGCTCAGCCTCGACCAGATCGGCATGAGCAAGAAGATGCAGGCCGCCCTCATGGACATGATCGACCGCCCCAACGGGATGGTCCTCGTGACCGGGCCCACCGGGTCGGGAAAGACCACCACCCTCTACGCCGCACTCGGACGCATCGACCGCACCAGCCGCAATGTCATGACCATCGAGGACCCCGTCGAGTACCACCTCGAGGGCATCAGCCAGATGCAGGTCAACCCCAAGCGCGGCGTGACCTTCGCCAACGGCCTGCGCGCCCTCCTCCGCCAGGACCCCGATGTCATCCTCGTCGGCGAGGTCCGCGACCAGGAGACCGCCCAGCTCGCCATCCAGGCGTCACTCACCGGCCACCTCGTCCTCGCCACGCTCCACACCAACGACGCCCCCAGCGCCATCCCGCGCCTCATCGATATCGGCCTCGAGCCCTACCTCATCACCAGCTCACTGCTCGCCGTCCTCGCCCAGCGCCTCGTGCGCCGCACCTGCGTCGTCTGCGGCGGGAGCGGCAAGACCCCCGGCGCCACCGGCGAGTCCTGCGAGGCCTGCTACGCCACCGGCTACCGCGGACGGCTCGCCGTCTACGAGATCATGACCATGACCGACGACCTCCGACGCCTCACCGCCGAGCACGCCGACGGCGTCACCCTCTACGAGGCCGCCGTCAACGGCGGCTTCATCCCCATGCGCGCCGACGGCGCCGACAAGATCCTCCAGGGCGTCACCGACCAGGCCGAGGTCTACCGCGTCCTCCACTGACACAGGCCCCACGGGCAGGACGGACAAAGCAGGCCCGCGGGCGTCGGGGTCAGACCGCGACGGTGCGCAGCAATTCCACCGCAGCGAACCCAGCCCCAACCCCCGCCTCACTCGTCCTTCTTCAACAAGCCCTCCAGCAGCTTGCCCGGGTTCAGCTCGTTGACCGCCTCCTGCCCCACCAGGTCCATCGCGATGTTGTTGCTCGGCGTGGCGATCAGCCCGTTCGTACGCACCGGCAGCCTCGCCATGTTCCCGACCACCGGCAGCGGCAGGTTCGCCAGCCCCGGCACCGCCTCCGCCGCGAACGCCCCCGCGGGGATGAAGGTCAGCACCTCCAGCTGCCCCGCCGGGAGCTGCTTGCTCCCGCCCGTCGACCGCGCCGCGCTGCTCAGGTTAATAAACCCCGCCGACTCGATCTTGAACTCCCCGAACGGCAACGCGAAGGGCTCGTAGCTCACCAGCCCCTTGTCCATCGTCACCTTCAGCGGCGGCATGCGACGCCCCACCTCGCCCGCCGTCTTCTGCTGCGCCAACGCCAGCACACGCTGGAACAGATCGGCCGTGCCGAACTTCGCCGTCCCCAGGTCGATCGTCAGCTTCCCGTTGAGCCGGTCCATGTTCCCGTCGATCGGCAGCTCCAGCGGCGAGTCGAAGGTCACCACCGCCGGCTCGTCCTGGCTCGATTTCTCGATCGTCGCCACCACCGGCAACGCCTTCTGGAACCGCTTGGTCAGCTCCGGCGTGATCTGCGAGATCCGGATCGTGCTGGACTTGGGGTCCACCACGAAGAGCCCGTCGCCCACCTTCCCGGAGATCGACGCGGTCGCCAGCGGCGTCGTCGCCTTGGCCGTGAGCGTGCCGCCGCTCTTGGAGAACCCCTGCGCGTTGATGTCGAAATCCACCGTCGGCCCCAGCGCGTCGCGCAGAAGCCCGTTCTGACGGGCGAACGCGTCGATCACCTCCGTCGGGATCGGCGCCAGACCGCCCGACACATCGAGCCTCGCCGCGTCCGGCGTCAGGTTCCCGTCCGCGTCCGCGAACGACGCCACCCGACCAGAAATGCGGTTCTTCGTCGGCTTCATCTCCGCCGCGTCGCCCAGCTTCATCCGCGGCACCGTGATCGCGAACCCGAGCTGGTCCGGCGTCGGGCCCCGCCCCAGACGGAACTCCAGGTCGCCGATCGCCAGCTTCCGACCGTCAGAAAGCTCCGCCGGCAGGCTCGGCACCGTCGCCGACAGGTCCACGAGGAACAGCTCCGGCTTGAACGGCCCCGCCCCCTCGCCGAACGCCACCGCCATCCGACGCAGGTCCAGCGTCACCGGCGTCTGCTCCGTGAACGCGAACGCCGGCTTCGGCCCCCCCGGCTCGGCCCCCAGCAGGAACTGGTTCGCCCAGCGCGGGCCCATCACCCAACGCACCGAGGTCACCTCCGACAGGAACACCGACTTGCCGCCCACCGAGAGACTCAGCGGCGTGGTCGTGCTCAGGCGCGGCGACTGCACCGCCAGCGACACCGCCGACTGCTTGGGGTCCCGCGCCCGCAGCAGGTTCGGGTCCGCGCTGAGCGTGAGGCTGAACCGCTCCCCCAGCGCCCCCTCCACCAGCGAGGGCTTGCCCAGCAGCCCGTCGATCCACGGCGCCGCGATCTCCCCCAGCGTCAGCGACACCGGCATCGGCCCCGCGGGCTTCCCGCCCTTGAGCAGCGCCCGCCCCGTGCCGCTCAGCCCCACCAGCGACGCCCCGTCCGCCCCCAGCACCCGACCGCCCAGCGTCGCCTCCGCCTCCGCCCCGCCCGCCGACATCACCGCCCCCGGGGCCTTGAGCCCCACCGTCAGCCCGCTGATCGTCAGCGCCGGGATCGTCATCGGCTCGGCGCCCTCCTTCGCCGGAAGCGTCAACGCCGCCAGCGACGCGTCGGCCGTGAGCGTCAGCTCCAGAACATCCGACAGCGACGCCAGATCGGGACGATGACCCGCCCCCAGCGGCACATCGAACTCGCTCCCCAACGCGACCCGGAACTCCGCCGGCTGCGCCAGCGCCGGCCTCACCGGCGCCGTCGGCGCGAGCAGGTCCGTCAGGTGCTTGGCCACCCGCGGCGTCACCCCCAGCCGCGCGTCCCCGCTGAACACCCGGATGTGCTTGTCGTCGAACCGGCCCCGCACCTTCGCGCCCAGACCCTGGCCCTCCAGGTCCAGATCGACACGCGTGATCGTCGCCGAGTTCGGGCTCGGCGAGCTCGCCAGCCGCGCGCTGAAGGTCCGCCCCAGCAGGTCCCGCGCCACCAGAACCGCGTCGAGCGGCTGCCCGCCGACCTGCACCATCCCCGGCGGCACGAGACGCGCCAGCGTCGCGGGCACATCCTTCAGCTCAAGCTGCATCTCCGGACGCAGCGTCCCCACCGAGACCACGCTCATCGGGTCCGCCGCGTCGGCCGGCGCGCCGAGGAACAGCCCGTGCAGCGCCCCGGCCAGCGTCACCGTGAACGGCTGCTCGGCATGCACCATCTGCGCGTCGACGCCGACCGTCGGCGCCGAGCCCGGCGCGGCCGTCAGCGTCGCCACCAACCGGGGCGCCGACACCTGCCCCGGCGCCGTGACCTTGCCCGCCGCGTCCGTCAGCTCCACATCCGTCACCAGGTCGGTCACCGTCGCCGTCACCTGCGCCGCCACTTGGTCGGGGCGCACGCCCCCCTCGCCGATCGGCACATCCAGCCCCGCGATGCTCAACCGCGCCGCCGCCCCCGGCCTCACCCGCACGGGCCCCTTGCCCGCCAGCAGGCGGGAGAGCGAGTCGCCCGCCGCGCGGTCCACCACCACGATCGGCTCGCGCGTCCGCAGCCGGTCCGGCGTCGCCGTCAGCGGCGCCGTCACCGTCAGGTTCGCCGAGCTGATCGTCAGGTCCAGGTCCGTCGCGTTCGCCCCCGCCCCCGGGTTCGACGCCGCCAGCAGCAGCACCTCGGCGCTCGGCCCTATGTCCTTGGCCAGCACCAGCCCGCTCGCCGCCAGCCGCGCCCCGAGGATCTCGTCCACCTTGCCCAGCGCCTGCGCGTTCAGCCGCACCTCGCCACGCAGCGTCGGCAGCGACCCCGCCGAGAACCCGCCCGACCCGTTCAGCAGCCCCGACAGCGTCATGTCGGTGCTCATCGCGACGAACGGCTCGCCGTCCAGATCCCCCGACGCCCCCGCGGTGACGCGCACCTCGCCCCCCACATCGTCGGTCGAGAGCCCGACCGTGAAGGTCTTGAGGTGCAGGTCGCGCAGCGCCTCGTCGCCCGCGAGCTGGAGCTGCCCGACCGCGTCCGACAGCGTCACCTCGACCGCCGCCCGCGCGCCCCGCAGGTCCGGGCCGCCATCCCCCTTGAGCTTCGAGAGGTCCACCGCGAAGTCCGCGCCGCGCACCGTCAGATCCGCCCCGCGGGTCATCCGCAGACCGTGCGCCGCCGTCAGCCGGTCAAGCAGAGGGGCCAGACGCGTGAACCGGGCCCGCACACCCTCGCCCCGCGAGGCGACCCGCTGACCAGCGATCACCACCGCCGCGTCGACAGACGCCTGCTGCGAGTCCAACGCCAGGTCGATGTCGTACGACCCCGACCCGTCCGTGTGGCTCTCCGCCCCCAGCGCGATATCAACCGTCGGCCCCAGGTCCTGCGGCAGGTCCAGGCGCAGACCCGCCGGCAGCGCCGTGTTCACCGCCGCCACAAACGGCTGGAGGATCGGCGTGCTGAACCCCTTGACCGACATGCCGCCCGAGACCGAGCCGGGCACCCCGGCGCGGGGCTTGCCGGCGCTGTCGAGCAGCCCCCCCACCGCCAGGTTGACCGCCAACTCGCCCGCCGATTCGCCGCCGATCGTCGCCCTCGTGCCGCCGGAGACGGTCACCGTCCCCTCCAGCGATGGCGCGTCCACGGTGAGGCTGAGCGGCTCGATGCCGAACGGGCGGGCCGACTTGGTCTCGCCGTCGGGCAGCTCGACCGTGCCGCCGATCGCCGTGGTCGTGAGCCGCACCGAGGCCGACGCCCCGCGCAGGTCGCCGCCGGTCGGCACGCGCAGCCGCTGGACGCCCAGCGTCACCGTCGGCAGCTGGTCGAGCGTCACGCCCGGCTGGGCCGCGAGCGCCTCGCCCAGCGCCGGGAGCAGCCCCGCGAGCTCCGCGAGGCCGACCGTGACGCTGGTCTCGCCCGTGTCCACGATCGCGCCGTCCGCGAGCCCGGCGTGCAGCAGCACCTCGACCGCCGGCGCCCGGAGCGACAGCGACAGCTCCGCCCCCATCGCCCCCGCCGTCACGCGCCCCGTCGCATCGGTCAGGTCCGTCACCTCCGCCTGGAAGTCCAGCGCCCCAGACTCGGCCAGGCTCGCCCCGTCCCGCCCGGTCGAGATCGGACCCTTGATCGACACCCCCAGCGGCTTGCCGACCGCAAAGTCCACCGAGCCGGTGAGCGCCCCGAGCCGCACCGCCCCGACCGACCCGCCCGTCTGCTCTGCCAGCGCCGCGTCCTCGTAGGTCACCGTCAGCCCGTCGAGCACGAGCGACGCCCCCAGCGAGCCCGGCAGCCGCGCCGGCTCGCCCTCGGGCGCCGGCGCAGCCTCGGGCGCGGGGAACCGCGCCTCGATCGCCCGCTGCAGATTGGTCGAGCCGTCGGCGCCGCGCACGATCGTCGCGCTCCCGCCCACATACACCACGCCCAGCCTGCGCGAGCCCAGCGCCAGGCCCAAGAGCCCACGGTCCGCGCGCACCGAGACATCCGCCACGCGCCCGCCCTCGGGGTCGTCGAGCGTCAGCGACACCTTCTGCGCACCCAGCCACGACAGGCCCAGACGCCCGACCGTCGCGCGGCCCTTGATCTGTTCGTTCACCGCCCCCTCGACCAGCGGACGCGCCAGCGGCCCCGCGATCGTCGGCCCCAGCGCCACCAGCACCACCACCAAAACGATCAGCCCCAGCACCACCCGCCGGAGCCTGCGCCCCCGGCGCGGCCTGCCCGCTTTGCCCTGTGCGTCACCCATGCTGCCTCACTCCTGCAACGACTCCGACAAGCCGCCCAGGAAAAGGTATGCACCGGCGCCGTCGGGGTTCCCACGCCGCACCGAAACCGCACGCGAAGGCCGCTCAGGCCTCCTCGGCCTTGGCGACCTGCCACTCCTCGAGGTTGATCGGCGCCTGACGACCGAAGATCGTCACCAGCACGGTGATCTCCCCCTTCTCGGGGTTCAGATCGTCCACCGTGCCCTCGTAGCTCTCGAAAGGCCCCTCCATGATCTTGACATGGTCGCCCTTCGTGAAGGTGAACTTGACGACCGGCTCCTCCTCGGGCTTGCGGCTGTCGCGGAGCATCTTCTCGATCTCGTGCGTCGCCATCGGCGTCGGACGCCCGGCCGTGCCCACGAAATCCCCCACCCCCGTCGTTTCCTTGATCAGGAAGAACACATCCTGCGGGATCCGCCCGTCGTCCTCCAGACGCATCTCCACGAACACATAGCCGGGGTAGAGCTTGGTCTCCGTGATCCGCTGCTTGCCGCCCTTGATCGTCTTGGTCTTCTCCGTCGGCACCAGGATCCGCCCCACCAGGTGCTCCATGTGCTCGATCTGCACCTTCCGAAGCAGCGTCTCACGGACGCTCGACTCCTTGTTCGACGCCACGCGCAGCACGAACCAGTTCATCCCCTCCGCGCAGATCGGCTCCTCCGCCGTGATGAGGTCGGTCTTCTCATTCGGCTTGCCGTCCAAGGCCTGGCCGGACGCGGGCTGCTTGGTCTCGTCGGACATGGTGCAAGTCTCCGCCGGGCACAGGCCCCGGTCTGCCGCCCCCAGCCGCTCAGCGCTGGAGCACATTGATCGCATGGAAGAATGTCTGGAACGCGTAGTCGACGAGGTAGAGGATCGCCGCGACCAGGAACGACGCCGCGATCACCACCCAGGTCGAGCCCATCACCTCGCGCCGTGTGGACCAGTTGACCTTTTTCATCTCCCCGTCGGTCGCGATCAGGAACTCGCAGCTGGCGGGCTTGGACCCGACGAACACAAAGACCAGCACCGCCCCCGCCAGCATCGCCAGCCCCGCGACCGCGCCCTGCACATACAGCGGCTGGATCACCGGGATCGGGAACACCGCGCCGCTCTCCCCCACCGACGCGCTGAACCCCTCCGCACGGACCCCCTTCATGTCGCTGGGCACCACCCCCTCGGCCAGCTCCGGCTTGACCAGCCGCACCCTGGGCGAGAGCTCGCTGGCCTCGAAGGTCGCGACCTCCATCGTCCCCACCTCGATCTGCCCCCCCGCCACCGCCGGGTCCAGCGGGTCCGCCAGCACCGTCACCACCTGCCCGGGCGCCAGCGAGCCCTCCGATTCCGACAGGCTCACATCCCACGCCGAGTTCGGCAGGTTGATCGCCGCCGTCTCCCCCCAAAGCCACGCCGCCGTCGCGAGCACCAGCAGCCCCGCGACGACCGCCGTCAGCACACGGACCCAGTACCCGTGACCCGGTTTGTAAATGCCAAGCGCCATGAGTTCCCCAGGCGGCCCGTGCCCGGGCCGGGTGAGCCTCCGACCAGCCCCTCCGCCCACCGGCGGGCGTCGGCCGCTGCTTTCGAACACGCCGGAAGGGAATCGAACCCCTAACCTGCGGATTTGGAATCCGCTGCTCTACCTAATTGAGCTACCGGCGTTTCAAATCGCCAAAGCTCCAAATGGCCAAATGGCCAAATCAAACCCCGGCGCGTGTGCCTCTATTTGGCCCTTCGGCCATCTGGCCCTTTGGCCATTTCCTACTTCCTCTTGATCTTGTGCATCGTGTGCCGACGAAGACGCGGGCAGTACTTGTTCAGCCCCGCCTTCAGCTTCTCGTCGATGCCGCCCTTCACATTGATCTCGGTCCGGTAGTTCAGGTCACCGCACTCGGTGCACTGCAGCCAGACATACTCGCGGGCAAGTGCTTTCTTCTTCGCCATGATCAGCGTCCTGTTTCGCGCCCGTTCCCAGGAGGGGCGGCTCCCTTCGCAAAAGCCGGCCCGATGGGTGTTCCCCACCGGGCCGGGGCAATCCTACGCGTCGGCCTCGGACCGTACACAAACCGCCCGAGCCCTCCGGCCCGCGACGCCCGTCCTAGGCGAGAATCTCGGTGACCGTGCCCGAACCGATCGTCCGCCCGCCCTCCCGCACCGCGAAACGCAGACCGGTCTCCATCGCCACAGGCTTGTCGGCCAGGTTGACCTCCATGGTCACATTGTCGCCCGGCATGCACATCTCCACCACCTTGGCGCCCTCGCCGGTCAGCTGCAGAACCTGACCGGTCACATCCGTCGTCCGGAAGTAGAACTGCGGCTTGTACCCGGCGAAGAACGGCGTGTGACGGCCGCCCTCCTCCTTGGTCAGCACATAGACCTGGCCCTTGAACTTCGTGTGCGGCTTGATCGAGCCCGGCTTGCAGATGACCTGCCCACGCTCGATCTCGTGCTTCTCAACCCCGCGGAGCAGGCAGCCAACATTGTCGCCCGCCTGGCCCTGGTCCAGCGTCTTGTTGAACATCTCGACGCCGGTCACCGTCGTCGTCTTGTTCGCGCCCAGGCCGACGATCTCGGCCGGGTCGCCCACCTTCATCACGCCGCGCTCGATACGGCCAGTCGCCACCGTGCCGCGCCCCTTGATGCTGAACACATCCTCAACGCTCATCAGGAACGGCTTGTCCACCTCACGCGGGGGCTCGGGGATGAAGCTGTCCAACGCGTCGAACAGATCGTCGATCGGCTTGCAGATCGCGTCGTCCTTCGGGTTCTCCAACGCCGCCTTCGACTGACCCTTGATGATCGGCGTGTCGTCGCCCGGGAAGTCGTACTTGTTCAGAAGGTCCCGGATCTCCATCTCCACCAGCTCGATCAGCTCCGGGTCGTCCACCAGATCCACCTTGTTCATGAACACCACCATGTGCGGCACGCCCACCTGGCGGGCGAGCAGCACATGCTCCCGGGTCTGCGGCATCGGCCCCGAATCGGCCGCCACCACCAGGATCGCCCCGTCCATCTGCGCGGCGCCCGTGATCATGTTCTTGATGAAGTCCGCGTGCCCGGGGCAGTCCACATGCGCGTAGTGACGGCCCTCCGTCTCGTACTCCACATGCGACGAATGGATCGTCACCGTCTTGTTCGCGTCGCGGACCGTGCCGCCCTTCGTGATCTCCGCGTAGGTCTTCGCGCCCTGCACCAGACCCTTCGCGTCCGCACGCGCCACCATCGCGGCCGTCAGCGTCGACTTGCCGTGGTCGATGTGACCGATCGTCCCGACATTGACATGCGGCTTGGTCCTCTCGAAAACACCCTTTGCCATGGCAAGTGCCTCCAGCCTATCTCTCGGTCGCCGACTCAATCGGCCCCGGGCGGGCCGCTCCGGCCCGAGTCTTCTTTCTGCTTCCCGCCGGGCCGACACCGATCGCTCCCGCGCGATCCGACGCCGACGCGACGGCTGACCCCGGACACGCGCCGGGCCCAACCTCGGAACTCTAGACCCACCCAGACCCTCGCATCACCACCGATGCCCGGGACCGGGACTCAGCACCCGGAGAGCGCCCGCCGAGTTCACAACGCGCGCCAACCGACTGCAAAGCCGCTAGTGGGGATTGAACCCACGACCTCACCCTTACCAAGGGTGCGCTCTACCACTGAGCTACAGCGGCAACCCCAGCCCCAAACCGGGGGGGAGCAACGATAGTACCCCAACCCATACCCGGGTCAATCAGACGCAAACACACGCATCAACCCGCACCCCTTCCCGGTACCCTCTCACAGACCCCCCCAAGGAGCCGCCCTCCCCATGAACACACCGAACCAGCTCCGGGCCCTCGCCGCAATCGCCCTGCTCCTCACCCTCCCGGCAGCCGCCAAGTCCCAGACACAAACCGAACTTGAGGCACAGGACCCCGTCGCCCAGGCCCTCGACTTCCTCAGCGATCCCACCATCCGCGACGGCGCCGCCGGACCCGGCCTCGAGGCCCTCGACCGCGCAATCATGGACCTGGACCTCCGAAACCCGCGCGCCCTGGCCCCCGCCGCGCTCGCCGCCCGACTCGAGAGTCAACTCTCGACGCTCCCCGCCGACGCCCGAGCCCCACTCCTGGAGACCTTCGCCGCCCACCCCGAGCTCGCCGCCGAGATCGCCTTCCTCCTCGGACCCCACGACGACATCCCCGCCGCCTACGCCGTGCTCCAGCGTCTCCTCGACGCCCACGCCGAGCGCGTCGCCGAGCTCGCCCCCCTCGCCGCCGCCATCTGCGCCGTCCACGACCGCCCCGCCGACCGACGCGTCAACGAGAACACCGTCAAACTCATCGACCCCGTCGAACTCTTCGGCTACTACGCCGCCAACGAACGCTCCCTGCTCTTCAGCCCCCGGGACACCCCCGCCACCGCCCTGGTCCACCTCGCCGACGCCGCCGGATCCCTCGACGAGTACGAGTGGGCCCGGAAGCGCTACGCCCGGGACCGCAATATCGGCAACCGGTACCACGAGATCACCTACGACACCCGCGCCCTCAAGCAGGAAGGCGTCGAGAAACGCGTCACCGCCGCCGGCGACTACACCCTCCAGAACATCCGACAGCTCGGCGGCGTCTGCGCCGACCAGGCCTACTTCGCCCTCAGCGTCGGCAAGGCCTGCGGCGTGCCCGCCTGCTATGTCGTCGGCAAGGGGGGAGAAGTCTCCCACGCCTGGGTCGGCTTCCTCGAACGCGACGGCCGGGCCGCCCACTGGAACTTCTCCGCCGGACGATTCGGCCAGTACGAGGACATCCAGGGCTCCCTCACCGACCCCCAGACCGGCGAGAAGATCCCCGACGCCACCCTCGGCATCAGCGCCCTGAGCACCGCCATCCCCCGGGACCGACGCCTGCAGTCGATCGCCCTGGTCGACGCCGCCAACCGCGTGAGCTACCGCGCCTTCCTCCGGGGCGCCGAGCCCGACCAGGACCTGGCCGCCCGGCAGTTCGCCATGCTCGAGGCCGCCCTCCGCCTCGACCCCGGCAACACCACCGCCTGGGCCTTCGCCCGGGACATCGCCGCCACGCCGGCCTCCACGCTCGAGCAGAAGGAGTTCTGGACCCGCGCCGTCGACCAGCTCGCCGCCCAGACCCACCCGGACTTCGCCTTCCTCTTCCTTGACCCCATCTTCCAGGCCGAGCCCGACCCCGCCATCAGGCTCAACCTCTGGGACTGGGCCGCCGACCGGTTCAAGAAGCGGCCCGACCTCGCCGCCCGCGCCCGACTGGCCCAGGTCAACATCATGATCGAGCAAGGCCGCAAACCCGACGCCATCACCGCCGCCCGCGCGGTCTTCGACGAGTTCGGGACCGACACCGCCGAGGGCTTCCACGCCCTCGCCATCGCCGAGCAGCTCTACACCGACGCGGGCCAGCCCAGGGCCGCCCTCGACATGTACGAGCAGGCCTTCCGCAAGCTCCGCCCCCCCGGCCGCATGCAGGCGGGGTTCGCCCGCCAGACCACCTGGTACCAGGTCGGCTCGCGCTACGCCGACCTGCTCGACCTGCACGCCGACGCCAACAAGGCCGCCACCATCCGCAAGCGGCTTGAGAACTGACCGGCGCCCCCCGCCCGCCAAAACGAAACGCGGGGCCGGCAAACGCCGGCCCCGCGTCATCATGTCATGCACGCGACCGATCAGCCGCCCAGCAGGGTGGACTTCTCCGCGTCGGTCATCTTCGCGAACTTGCCCGCGCACCCGGCGCAGCAGAACCCGATCTCCTTGCCCTGGAACGAAACCGTCTGGACGCTCGCGTCCACCGGCTCGCCGCCCACGGGGCAGACCGTGTTGCTCGCGCCCACCGAAGCGCCGGCCGCGCCCGAGCACTTCTCACAGGTCGACGGGTCCTCGCAACCAGTACACGCCGCCGGGTCCTCGCAGTCCTTGCACGCGCCGGTGCTCTTGCACCCGGTCAGAGCGAAGGTCGAGACGGCCATCCCAAGCAGAAAGGCGCGGGTGAGCTTGCGCATAAATCGGTACTCCTCTGTGTCTGGTCTTGTGTGTCTGGTCCGAGCAATCTACAAACAACCACCACGGGCCGACAACCGTAGCCGCCCGCGGGTCAACAGGATATGCGTCAACGGACTCCCAGGGGTGCCTATTCCCCGGCCACCCCGATTGTCTCACCGCCGCCCACCGGGTCCCCCGCCGGCCGCCCATCCTGCCCCCCATCCTGGCCCCCGACCTGGCCCCCAGCCCCCCCAGGGTCCGGCTCGAGCTGCCTCGCCAGGAACGACGCGTACCGACCCCCCGCCGCAAGCAGCTCCTCGTGGCTCCCGATCTCCACGATGCGCCCCCCGTCGAGCACCACGATCCGGTCGGCGTCCCGCACCGTGCTGAGCCGGTGGGCGATCACAAAGGTCGTCCGGTCCCGCGTCAGCCGGTGCAGGCTCTCCTGGATGTACGCCTCGCTCTCGGTGTCCAGGTTGCTCGTCGCCTCGTCCAGCACCAGGATCGCCGGGTCGGCCAGCAACGCCCGGGCGATCGCGATCCGCTGCTTCTGCCCCCCGCTGAGACGAACGCCCCGCTCCCCGATCAGCGTCTCGTACCCCTTGTCCAGCGCCGCGATGAACCCCGCGCCGTTGGCCGACGCCGCCGCCGCACGCACCTGCTCCATCGTCGCCCCGCGCCGGGCGTACGCGATGTTCTCGGCCACCGTCCCGTCGAACAGGAACACATCCTGCTCCACCACCCCCAGCAGCGCCCGGAAGCTCTGCACATCGATCTCGCGCACATCGCGACCGTCCAGCAGCACCCGCCCGGCCTGCGGGTCGTAGAACCTCGCCACCAGGTTGCAGAAGGTCGTCTTGCCCGAGCCCGACGGCCCGACCAGCGCGATCGTCTCGCCCGGCATGACATCCAGCGACACCCCGTGCAGCACCGGATCGCCGAACGCCCCCTCGCCGGCCTCCGCCGCCGCGTCCTGCTCGGACTTCTTGCGCAGCTTGGGGTACGCGAAGGTCACCCCCTCGATCGTGACCCGCCCCCGCACCCCACCCCGCTCCACACGCACGCCGCCCCGCGCGCCCTCGAACTCCACCGGCTCGCCCATCAGGTCCAGCACCCGGTCCAGCGCCGCCAGCTGCGTCTGCACCGCCGCCGAGGTCCCCGCCAGCGTCGACAGCGGGCCCAGCAGCATCATCAGATAGAGCACGAACATCGTCACATCCCGCGGCGTCAGACGCCCGGCCAGCACCTCGTGCCCCGCGTACAGCACCACCGCCGCGCTCGCCAGCGGGATGAACACCTGCCACGCGATGTCGATCCCCCGCGACATCCACCACGCCATGATCTCCTGCCGCGCCACAAGGTTGTTCCGCCGCGCGTACCGCGCGCTCTCCGCCGCCTCCCGACCGAACGCCCGCACCACACGCATCCCCCCGAAGGTCTCCGTCGCGTGGCTGTCCGCCTGCATCATCACCGCCTTGATGTCCCGACGCACCGGCCGGATCCGGCCGATCCAGGTGCGGTGCGTGTAGAACACGATCGGGATCAGCATCAGCCCGCCCAGAAGCATCTTCCAGTCCAGGTAGGTCAGGATGATCAGCGTCCCCACCAGCTGCACGATCGCACCCCACGGGTTGTAGAACAATCCGAAGGTCAGGTCCGCGACCGTCCCCGCGTCCTCACGCAGCAGCGCCGTCAGCCCGCCGCTCTTGAGCTGGTGCACCCGGTGCAGCGGCAGCCGCACCGCGTGGGTGAACGCCCGACGCTTCACATCCGCCGCCAACACCCGCGTCACCCGCGTCAGCATCCACCGGCCGGTCACCCCCACCGCCGTGTCCACAAACGCCACCGCCACCAGCACCCCCGCCACCACCCACAGCACCCCGCCCGGCTCCCCGGGCAGCACCCCCGCCAGCCACGACGGCGGCGCGGCGTTCACCAGCACCTGGTCCACCAGCAGCCCCATCAGCGCCGGCGGCAGGAGCGCCAAGAGCGCCGAGACCGTCCGCGTCACCATGCTGAACGCCACCACCCGCTTGCCCCGACCCACAAGCGCCCAGAACTCCGGCAACAGCGCGAAGAACGACCGGTTCCGCCTCGCCTGCGCGTTCTTGCCCCCCTTGCCCGGCGTCGTCAGCTCCGCGTCGATGATCCGGTCCAGGTGCCCCGCCTCCCGCCGACGGACCCGGTACTCTTCGAACTGCGCACGACTTGTACGGCCCAGGAGCGACATGGGGCGATCGTAGGAGCCGCCGGAACCAGATCGGGTGTATGGTGTCCCCCAGATTGTGGTGCGGGCTTCCAGCCCGCACTGTCTGGATTCCGTGCAGGCTGGAAGCCCGCACCACAACGCAGGCGACCGATCCCATGGCCAAGAACAAGCTCGCCCTCCACTGGAAAATCGTCATCGGCCTGGCCCTCGGCGTCGCCGTCGGGCTGGCGATCAACACGCTCTGGACCGCCGACACCTGGCAGTCGCTCGGTGTCGGCGACGCCAAGGCCTACCTCGCCGGCCCCAAGACCGCCCACGCCGCCGGGGCCCAGGGCATGCCCAACGAGGGCGCCGGCATGATCGCCGGCGCGGCCCGGTTCCTCCGCAACCTCAACGGCTTCGTCGGCGACCTGTTCATGAACGGCCTGAAGTTCATCGCGGTCCCGATCGTCCTCTTCAGCCTCGCCGCCGGCGTCGCCAGCCTCAACGACATCACCAAGGTCGGACGCATCGGCCTCAAGACCGTCGCGATCTATCTGGTGACCACCTCGCTGGCGATCACCATCGGGCTGGCGGCCGCGAACCTCATCGGCCCCGGCGAGGGCTTCCCCGAGGAGCTGCGCGAGAGCCTGCGCGAGGCGGAGGCGGCCTCGGCCTCCGCCAAGGTCTCCGCGGCCGACCAGCAGCGCGACCGCTCGACCTGGAACATCCTCCTCGACATCTTCCCCTCCAACCCCTTCGACGCCATGGCCTCCGGGAACACCCTCCAGGTCGTCACCGTCGGCCTGCTCGTCGGCGTGGCGCTCACGCTGATCCCCAAGGAGAAGGCCAAGCCCCTCATCGCGTTCTTCGACGGCATGACCGATGTCACGATCAAGATCGTCGAGATCGTCCTGCTCCTGGCGCCCTACGCGGTCTTCGCCCTCATCGTCAAGGTCGTCGCCGACATGGGCGTGAGCGTGCTCGGCAAGCTCGCGGCGTACTGCTTCACCGTCGTGCTCGGCCTGGCGATCGTCATGTACTTGGTCTACCCCGCCATCCTGCGGGTGCTTACGCCGGTGCGGTTCATGCGGTTCTTCCGGGCCATCAGCCCGGCCCAGCTGCTGGCGTTCAGCTCGTCGAGCTCCGGCGCCACGATGCCCGTGACGATGGAGTGCGTCGAGCGGCGCCTGGGCGTCTCCGAGGATGTCACCAGCTTCGTCATCCCCGTCGGCGCGACGGTGAACATGGACGGCACCGCGCTCTACCAGGGCGTCGCCGCGGCGTTCATCGCCCAGATGTACGGCATGGACCTCTCCCTCGGCCAGCAGCTCACCATCGTGCTGACGGCGACGCTGGCCTCGATCGGCACGGCGGCGGTCCCCGGCGTGGGCATCGTGATGCTGGTGATCGTGCTCGACGCGGTCGGCATCCCGCTCGACGGCATCGCCGTCATCCTGGGCGTGGACCGGATCCTGGACATGTGCCGCACGACGGTGAACATCACGGGCGACTGCATGGTCGCGGCGGTGGTCGCCCACTCCGAGGGTGAGCTGCTCGACGAGGCGGAGGTCCGGCGCCGGCTGGCGGCCGAGTTCGACGCCAACCCGCCCGAGCGGGGCCAGCACCCGTCGTCCTGACGCCCGGCCTACTCCTCGGCGAGCATCGAGCGCACCTGGCTGATGGACTCGACGGTGTTCGCGGTGGCTTCCTGGATGGAGCTGAGCTGGGTCTCGATGGACTTGGTCGCCTCGGAGGCCTGCTGGCTGAGGCGCTTGACCTCGCCGGCGACGACCGCGAACCCCCGGCCGGCCTCGCCGACGCGGGCGGCCTCGATGGCGGCGTTCAGCGCGAGCAGGTTGGTCTGGTCCGCGATCGACTTGATCACCTTGGAGAAGCTCCCGATCTGCTGGCTCGCCTCGGCCAGGCCGGCGACGACATCGATGGTCTTGCCGAAGTCCTGGGCGAGCTTGCGCCGTCGGGCCTCGGCGTGGGCCAGGTCCTTGGTCTTGGTGTCCATCTGGCGGGTGGCGCCGTTGATGGACATCGCGGCCTTGCGGAACGAGCCGAGCATGCCGTTGAGCAGCACGCGCCGGAAGAACCGGCCCCTGCTCGCGTACTCGAGCGACGCCGTGGCCTCGCGCACGAACGCGTCGGTCATGTCCAGCATGCGGTTGATCGAGTTGAGAAGCTCGGCCAGCTCGCTGTCCTGGTCGATCCGCAGGATGCGGGCCTCGAGGTTGCCCCGTGAGGCCTCGCGGCAGACCCGGGTGGCCTCGGCGATCCACTTGGCGGTCTCGGGGGAGAGCTGCCCGTCGGGCTCGGGGGCGTTCCGCTGCCAGCCTGCGGTCTTGAGCGCGCTCATGCCGCCACCTCCTGCGGGATGTCCTCGCCGGCGAGGGTGAAGATGAACTCCTCGTAGGTCGTGTTGCTGTCCTCGAGCAGCTTGACGAGCACCGGCAGCGAGGCCGCGACGGCGTCCTTGGGGAGGCGGTGGGGCCTCTCGATCTGGAGGAGCTGGTCGTAGATGCCCTTGATGGTGTTGACGGCCTTGCGGGCGGGGACTCGCCGGTTGGAGTGGTACCCGATCATCCTGCCGCGGTCGTCGTAGCTCGGCGTGACATGGGCGAAGACCCAGTAGTGGTCGCCGCTCTTGGCCTGGTTGACCACATAGGCGAAGATCTCGTTGCCGGCCTGGATGGTGTCCCAGAGGAACTGGAACACGCAGCGGGGCATGGCCGGGTGCCGGATGATGTTGTGGGGCTGGCCGAGGATCTCGGCCTCGGTGTACCCGGCGACGCGGAGGAACACATCGTTGGCGTAGGTGATCCGCCCCTTGAGGTCGGTCTTGGAGACGATGATCTCGTCGATGCCGAAGGTGCGTTCGACGCCGGTGGGTCTGACGGTGGGTGGGGCCATGCTGGAGCCTCCGCGTGGGCGGCGTGCGGCCGCGTCGCGATCGAGCTATCGGCGGACCTCTCGGTCCGCTTAAGGGCCGATCACCCGAGAACTCCAGTCCGGTTGATAACCAGGGGTCGGACGCCCCTACCCGGGGCTCACCGGATCGGTGCGCGTCAGGGCGTAGGCGGCGAAGCTGGCGAGCCAGTGGGTTCGGTTGTAGTCGTCGGAGGCGAGGGCGGCGAGGCCGGCGTTGAGGTGGGTCGCGCCCAGCGTGCGGAGGTGCGGGGTGCGAGGGTCGCCCGGGGGCAGCGCGTCGGCGATGGCGTCGAGCATCCAGGCGCGGGAGAAGGAGAGGCCGTCGAGATGGGCGAGTCGGCCGTCGGCGGCGTCGCGGGGGGCGACGGGGGCGAGGGTGTGGGGCGAGTCGGGGTGGAGGTCGGGCAGGGCGCGGGTGAGCCAGTCGGCGAACTCGTCGGGCGCGAGCACGCGGCGCATGAGGTCGGCCGTCGCCAGGCCCGGCGAGAGGAAGTCCTCGCCGGAGGGCTCGAAGGCGAATGACCAGGCGGGGTCGCTGGCGTGGAGCTCGCGGGCGCGTCGGGTGAGCGTCCTGGCGGTGGCGAGGTCACGGGTCGTGTGGGCCCAGTCGATGGCGAGGCTCATGGCGAAGGCGCTCTGGGAGTGGACGCCGGTGCGGACCGGGTGGGTGAGGTTGCCGAGCCAGTTGGTCAGGTGCATCGCGCAGTTGCCGGCCAGGGGCAGGAGGGCGTCGCGCCACCGCGCGGCGTCGTCGTGACGCCAGAGGGTGAGCTCGGTGTCGAGCTGGAGCAGCCAGGCCTGCCCGTAGGGGCGCTCGTAGGCGGGGCGGACAGCGACATACACCGCCTCGGCGGCGAGGTTCGTCGCGGTGAGGTTGGCGTCGAGTGCCGCGAAGGCCCTGGACTGCCATGAGCCCGGGTGGCCGGAGCGGTCGGCGCCGGTGACGCGGAGGAGGCGGGCCAAGCACCAGTGGGAGTGGACGGCCGAGTGCCAGTCGTAGCTGCCGTAGAAGGCGGGGTGGAGCTTGCGCGGCGTGCCGGCGTCGGCGTCGGAGGCCATGGCGTGGAGGATCTGGTTGGGGTACTCGCGGGTAATGCCGGCGAGTGCGGTGCGGGCGAGTGTTTCGGCGAGGGTGGGTGTGAGCACGGGTCAGGGTAGAGGCTTGCGGGGATGGGCGTGGGCGGGTGGTGCGCGGTGTGCGCGATCGCGGGGCCATCGCTTCGCTGCGCTGCGCTCTGACCCCGGCACCCCTTGGTGTGCGGTGGTGGGATGCTGCGTGGTGTGAGGGGTTGAGGGTTGGAGAAGGAGTAGAGAAGAAGCCCTCTCCCCCACCCTCTCCCGCCGGGGGCGGGAGAGGGGGCAAGGAAGTGCGCGCATCGTTGATGTCGGGATAGTCGGGATCGTCGGGGTTGTTGGTGTCGTCGGGACCGTTGTCGTAAGTGTGGTCGGGATCGTTGTCGTAGGTGTCGTCGGGGCTGCTGTCGTAGGGGTCGTCGGGGCCGCGGGGGGATTCGGGCGCGGCGCCGGCGAGTCGGGCGAGCTGGGAGGCGGCTTTGCGGATGGTCTCGGTGTGGGCGGGGGTGGTGGGTTCTTGGGCCGCGATGAGCGCGAGGGTCTGGATGGCGCGGGGGCGGGCGGTGGCGAGGATGAGGGCGCTCTGGTAGTCGGCGACGGCGCGGAGGTTGTCGAGGATGGCGTGGGCGTCGGGGGAGTCGACCCAGTCGAGGATCTCGTCGAGGCAGAGGCCGGTGCGGTCGGCGATGTCGAAGACGCTGAGGGTGGGGTCGAGGAAGTGCTGGAGGAGGAGCTCGTTCATGGGCGCATTCTGGGGCGCGGCGGGGT
>JADZER010000009.1 GCA_020850415.1 Phycisphaerales bacterium | reverse complement strand
TCGCCGACGCGAACCATGTGAACAACGATGTCTACACCGACACCTTCGGCAGCTCGCAGGGCTACCAGGGCGTGACCGGCTCGACCAGCTTCAATGTGGTCCCGGCCCCGGCGTCCCTGGCCCTCCTCGGCCTCGGCGGCCTGGTCGCCCGTCGCCGCCGCTAATCCCGGCAGCCGTCAGCGATCGCTGACACATCCTCACACACCGCCGCCGCCCCGGACCAGTGCCGGGGCGGTGGTCGCTTTTGGGGTGGCGGGGTCAGGTCTGGAGGACGCCGGTCTTGAACTCGCGGGAGTAATCCCAGTTGGCGGTGGCTCGGAGGGCGGCGATGAGCTCGTCGCGGGTGCGGTGGGGCTGGATGATGCGGTCGACCCAGCCGCGGGCGGCGCCGTGGCGGATGTCCTGCTGCTCGTTGTAGCTTGCGCGGACGGCGTCGAGGATCTGCTTGTGGGTTTCGGGGTCGATGTTCTGGCCCTTGCGTTCGCGGCTTCGCTCTTCGATCATCGCGAGCGTGCCGGTGGCCTGTGCGGCGCCCATGACGGCGCACTTGGCGCAGGGCCAGGCGAGGCTGATGGTCTGCTCGAAGGCCCGGCCGCACATGGCGTAGTTGCCGGCGCCGTAGCTGCCGCCCATGATGACGACGATCTTGGGGACGACGCAGTTGCTCACGGCGTTGACCATTTTGGCGCCGGTGCGGATGATGCCGCCCTGCTCGGCGTCGCGCCCGACCATGAAGCCGGTGGTGTCGTGGAGGAAGACCAGGGGGATCTTGCGCTGGTTGCAGTCCATGATGAAGCGGGCGGCCTTGTTGGCCGACTCGTGGTAGATGACCTTGGGCATGTGGACGGAGCGCTTGGGCCCTTCGTGGGCGCCGGGCACGACATGCTGGGTGATCTTGCCCTGGTTGGCGACGATGCCGACGGCGCGTCCGCCGATCTTGGCGTAGCCGCAGACGATCGAGCAGCCGTGGTCCTTCCTGTACTCGTCGAAGTCGGGGACGAGTGACTCGTGGCCGTCCGAGTTCGGCACGGCTCGCGCGTCCACGATGCAGGCGATGATGTCCTCGATGTCGTACTGCTGTCCGGGCTTGTCGGTGAAGGTCTCGTAGATGTGGAGCGGGTCCCGGCTTGGTCCCGGCGCCCGCCGAGAGGTGGTCGGTTCGGGAGCGGAGGGGAGCGCGTCGCGGACGCGTCGCACAAGCTCTGCCTGAGACCGTTCATCACCGGTTCCTTCCGAGAGCGCGGCGAACTCGCGGTCCGCCAGCGAGCGGAGCCGCGTCCTCAGGGCCTCAAGGTGTATTGTGGAAGCAGGTGTCGTCTGCTGATGTGTCGCTGACAGTACATCCTCCAACTCGAGGCGAATATCCATCAATTCCGCGGTGGATCTACGGCGTTCGGAGTGGGCCGCCGCCAGCACCCTAGCCGCGTAGTGCCGGAGCACAGACGGGTCATCGGGCGAACCCCATGTCTGGGGGTCGTCTGGGTTTATGTCGGTCGGCTCGGCGGAGGCCGACTTTCCGAGCAATTGGCGCAGCCGACGGAGGCACGCCTCGTCATCCGGCTCCTTGAAGTCGATCGTCCCCGAGATCTCCGCGTGCATAGTCGCGCCGCCGAGCTCTTCGTCGGTGACGGTCTGTCCGATGGCGGCCTTGACCAGCGCGGGCCCGGCGAGGTAGAGGCCGGATCCCTCGGTCATGAGCAGGGTCTCGCAGAGGACCGGCAGGTACCCGCCGCCGGCGACGCAGTAGCCCATGATGGCGGCGACCTGCGGGATGCCCTCGGCGCTGATGACGCTGTTGAGGTAGAAGATGCGTCCGAAGTCGTCGGTGTCGGGGAAGACATCCTCCTGCAGGGGCAGGAAGACGCCGGCGGAGTCGACGAGGTAGACCAGGGGCAGGCGGCAGGTGCGGGCGATGTGCTGGGCGCGGATGATCTTCTTGCAGGTCATCGGGAAGAACGCCCCGGCCTTTACCGTGGCGTCGTTGGCGATGATCATGTGGGGGCGGCCGTGGATGATGCCGACGCCGGTGACGACGCCGGCGGCGGGGGCCCCGCCGTGCTCGGCGTACATGTTGAACGCGCTCCAGAGGCCGAGTTCCTGGAAGTTTGGGATCTCGGCGCCGTGGGGGTCGGGCGGGGCGCCGGGGGGGGCGTCGCCGGGCTTGCGCTCGGGGCCGGTCGAGGCACCGGCCGGATCCACTAGCCTCGCGACGCGTTCGCGGGCGGTCAGGCGTCCCTTCTCGTGCTGGCGTTCGATGGCCTTTTTCCCGCCGCCCGTGCGGATCGTCGCCTCTTGGGCGAGGAACTGGTCGGTCAGCGATCTGAGGGCGGCGTCGGCTGCGGGCATGGGCGGGCGGTCCTCGGTGGGTGCGGTGGTCGGGCGCTTGGGGGCGTTGGCGATTACAGTACGCCCACCCGGGACCGGGTGGCCGCTCCCGTCGCGTGGGGCCGGCCCGGCCGGCGCAGGAGATGGCCCGATGTCCCGATCGCTTTTCGCGGTGCTGGCCCGCCGGTATGGTCCCCCGGTCGATCCCGCGGAGCGCCGCCGGTTCCTGGGCGTGTCGCTCGCGGCGGGGGCGTCGCTGATGCTGCCGGCCTGCGCGACTGGGCCGCGGCGGCGGACCGATGCGGGGAGGGTCGTGGTCATTGGGGCGGGCTTCGCGGGTCTCGCGTGTGCGCACGAGCTGCACGCGGCGGGCGTCGATGTGACGGTGCTGGAGGCGAGGTCGCGTGTCGGGGGGCGGGTGCTGAGCTTCGGCGATTACATCCCCGGGCGCAACATCGAGGGCGGGGGCGAGCTGATCGGCTCGAACCACCCGGCGTGGGTGGCGTACGCCGAGCGGTTCGGGCTGTCGTTCTTGGATGTGACGGAGGATGAGGACGCGGACTTCCCGATCATGCTGGGGGGGCGGCGCATCACGGGCGAGGAGTCGCTCGCGCTGTACGAGGAGTTGGACGCGGTGCTCGCGGGGATGAACCAGGACGGCGCGGGCGTGGACCCGGACGCGCCGTGGGACCATGCCGACGCGCAGCGTCTGGACGCGATGAGCGTTGCGGGCTGGATCGATCGGGCGGACGCCTCGCCCCTGTGCAAGCGGGCGATGCGGGCCATGCTGGCGGGCGACAACGCCCAGGCGTGCGAGCGGCAGAGCTACCTGGGGATGCTCGCGTCGATCGCCGGCGGCGGGGGGGAAGCGTACTGGACCGAGAGCGAGGTGTATCGGTGCGAGGGGGGGAACCAGCGGCTGGCGCACTGTCTCGCGTCGGCGCTCGGCGGGCGCGTGCGGCTGGGGTGCGCGGTGCGCCGGGTGGAGAGCCGGGGGGACGGCGCGGCGGTGATCTGTGCCGACGGGGGCGTGATCGGCTGCGACGAGGTGGTGCTGGCGGTGCCGCCGACGGTCTGGGACAGGATCGAGTTCGACCCGGCGCTCCCGGCGGAGCTGTCGCCGCAGATGGGCACGGCCGTCAAGCACCTCGCCCATGTGCGGACGCGGTTCTGGAAGGGGCTCAACGCCGATCCGGCGAGCTTGTCGGACGGCGACATCACCTGGACCTGGGACGCGACCGACGGGCAGGCGGGCGATGCTGACGCGTGCCTGACGAGCTTCTCGGGCGGGCCGGCTGCGGAGGGCGTGCGGGCCCGGGGCGCGGAGGAGCGCGAGGGCGCGTACCGGGGGGCGCTGGAGGCGGTTTACCCCGGCTTCGCGGGCGAGGTGGTGAACACGCGGTTCATGGATTGGCCGGCCGACCCGTGGGCCCGGGGGGCGTACTCGTTCCCCGCGCCGGGGCAGGTGACGACGGTCGGGCCGCGCCTGCAGCGGCCTGTGGGGCGGGTGCACCTCGCGGGCGAGCACACCTGCTACAAGTTCGTGGGGTACATGGAGGGGGCGTTGCAGTCGGGGCTGGCGGTGGCCCGGCGGATCGGGGCTTCGGCGGGGGTTGCGGCGGCGGGGGGGTGAGCTGGTCGGGCTGATTCGGGGTCCATCCGGAAAAAACTCGCTTCTGTTCGGTATACGGCTTGACGGCGTGTTCGGGCTCTGGTATCGTCCGATCAGCCGGGCCCGCGACCAGCACCGCCCCCGGCCCGACCGACCACAAGGGGTGGGGGTCGGCGTCGTGCTGGGACCGGCGTTCTCGTCGGCCGGCTGACTCCCGGCGTCGAGGCGCAGCAGAAAGGATGGCCACCATGGCCCGCGCGCGGAGTGGTTCCACCGTTGCCGAGGACCGCGACACCAGCAAGGTCGAGGTCAAGACCCTCTCGAACAAGACGATCTCGAAGGAGAAGGAGCAGGCCCTTTCCAACGCCCTGGCGCAGATCGACAAGGCGTTCGGGAAGGGGTCGATCATGCGCCTCGATGAGGAGGCGTACCTCGCGGTCCCGGGCATCTCGACGGGCGCCCTGTCGCTGGACCTCGCGCTGGGGGGCCGGGGCATCCCGCGGGGGCGCATCATCGAGATCTTCGGGCCGGAGTCCTCCGGCAAGACGACGCTGGCGCTGACCGTCGCCGCGAACGCGCAGATGACCGGCGGCGTCGCGGCGTTCATCGACGCCGAGCACGCGCTGGACCCCTCGTGGGCCAAGCGCATCGGCGTGAACATCGACGAGCTGCTCGTCAGCCAGCCGGACACCGGGGAGCAGGCGCTGGAGATCTGCGAGCTGCTGGTGCGCTCCAACGCGGTGGACATCATCGTCATCGACTCGGTCGCGGCGCTCATCCCCAGGGCGGAGATCGAGGGCGAGATGGGCGACTCGCATGTGGGCCTGCAGGCCCGCCTCATGAGCCAAGCGATGCGCAAGCTCACCGGCATCATCGCCCGGTCGAACTGCACCGTCGTCTTCATCAACCAGATCCGCGAGAAGATCGGCGTGATGTTCGGCAGCCCGGAGACGACCCCCGGCGGCCGGGCGCTCAAGTTCTACTCGTCGGTCCGCATCGACATCCGGCGCGTCAGCTCGATCAAGGACGGCGAGACCAGCGTCGGCAACCGCGTCCGGGCCCGGGTGGTCAAGAACAAGATCGCCCCGCCCTTCCGCGACACCGAGTTCGACATCATGTTCGACGAGGGCATCTCGGTCGCCGGCGACCTGGTGGACATGGCCGTCAACGACGCCGTGATCCAGAAGAGCGGCGCGTGGTTCAGCTACGGCGAGGTCCGGGTCGGCCAGGGGCGAGAGAACGCCAAGCAGTTCCTCCGCGAGAACCCCGATCTGGCCGCCGAGATCCGCGAGAAGATCCTCGACAAGCGGCTGCCCAACCGGAAGAAGGGCGCGGCGGCCGAGGTCGTCGCGTCGGCGGGCCCGGCGGACGCCGAGGAGTAGCCCGGCATCGCGGGCGGTGTCGGACGCGGGCGCGCGGACAGGCGCGCGGGCGGGTGCGAGGGCGCGCCGGCGTGGCCGCGCCGGCGCGGGCTACTCCAGCCCGAACTGGTCCGCGAGCCAGCCGGTGATCGCGGCGATCGCCAGCGGCGACATGGTCTGTTCCAGCGTCGCGTACTCGGCCACCGACCCCGACCGGGCGTTCTGGAAGAGGTGGTTGCACGACCCAAGCACGATGACCTCGGACCCCTCGGGCCACTGTTCGAGCAGACGCCGGGCGACGGGGGCGTTCTGCTCGTCGAGGACCTGCGAATCCCGCCCGCCGAAAAGGGCGAGCACCGGCGCCCGGGAGGCGGCCAGCCCCTCACCGGGGTCGTGGTTGAGGAACGAACGCGTGTGGGGCGTGAGCAGTTCGGCGGCGAGGGGTTCGAGGGCCGGCCTGGCCTGCTCCGCGCTGATCTCGACTCCGAGTTGGGCGTTGATCACAAGCCGGCCGGCCTCAAGGTATGCCTCGAGGTCCGGCTCCGCGGCCATCGTGGCCACCCACCCCGCCATGGGTTCACGGACCCCGGCCATGCGGTCCTCCGGCACGCCCCCCAGCTGCAGGCTCCTCAGGAGTTGCTCTGTCAGCAGGTGCTCACCCCGCACCATGGGGCTGGCGAGGAGGACCGCGGGCCCGGTCAGGTCGCCTCGGGCCATCAGGATGGAGGCGATGTTCCCGCCCTCGCTGTGGCCGACATATCCGATGCGCCCGGGATCGATGCTGGGGTTCTGTCGCAGGAACGCGATCAGGCCGGCGGCATCGTCGGCGAGCTGGTCGAGCGACGCGGCGTTGGTGGTGAGGGCGGCATCGCCAGCCGAGGCGCCGACACCCCGGTCGTCGCAGCGCAGCGACGCGATCCCCCGGCGGGCGAGGGCGTCGGCGATCAGGGCGTACGGCTTGTGCCCGGCGACAGTCTCGTCACGGTCCTGGGGGCCTGATCCGGAATGGAAGACCACCGCCGGGTAGGGGCCTGCCCCGTGGGTCCCCGGATCGGGGAGCACCAGGGAGCCGCCGAGCATGACCCCTTGCTGGAGGCTCGCGACGCCAACCTCGGTCACCCTGTACGGGAAGGGCGCCACCGGGGTCTGAGGACGGGAAACCTGGGCGGTCGCGGCGCTCACCCAGAGGAGCAACGCGGCGAGCGGGGTGCGGGTTGGGCATCGCATGCGGGTCGGTCCTCGTTCTGAATCTGGGGGGAGGTTCGGGCGGCGGTTTCGCTGTCCAGAATTGTCGCCGCCGGGTGTCTAGGCTAGCATCCGCGACCACGCGGACGTGGCGGAATTGGCAGACGCGCTAGGTTCAGGTCCTAGTGGGAGTAAAATCCCGTGGAGGTTCGACTCCTCTCGTCCGCACTTGAGCCGGCCCGGGGCTTGCCCCGGGCCGGCTTTGCTTTTCGCCGCTGAGGGCGAGGATCTCACCTTAGAGGACACTGGGGGACACAGAGGCGGAACAGACACCTGTGTTTGCGATGTGCACCTCTGTGTCCGCTGTGGTGAACGGCCTTCCCGGGGTATCCTCGCCCCATGGCCCTGATCTACTGCGGCATCGACGAGGCCGGCTACGGGCCCATGCTCGGGCCGCTGTGCGTGGGGTTCAGCGCGTTCCGGGTGGAGGGCTGGGACCCCGAGGGCGGGGCCCCGGACCTGTGGACGCTGCTGGACAAGGCGGTCTGCCGCAAGGGGCGGGACAGCCGGGGGCGGATCGCCGTCGCGGACTCGAAGAAGCTGAAGCTCTCGAACCAGTCGAAGACCCGGCACCCGTTGACCCACCTGGAGCGAGGCGTCCTCGCCTTCGCGGGCTTGGTCGGCGAGGGGGATTCGGATGGTGTGCCACGGCTCTGTGAGCCGTGCGACCCGTCGAGTGATCATGAGCACGGCCGGCACGGCCGTGGCACACAACCCTCAAGCGAACTCGACAGCGATGAGGCTCTCTTCCAGGCGATCGGCGTTCACCTCGACCCCCACCCCTGGTACGCCGGCGACCCCACGGCCCTGCCCCTCGCCGGCTCGCCCGGCCAGATCGCCATCGCCCGCAACAAGCTCGCGCTGGCGTGCGCGGGGGCGGGGGTTGAGCCGTTGGCGTTGGCGTGCATCGCGGTGGGGGAGACTGAGTTCAACGAGATGATCCGCACGGGCGGGAGCAAGGGGCACAGCACGGGCCTGTGCTTCGTGCGGTACCTGCGTCGGATCGTCGAGCGGTGGGGGGGCACGGGGGATGAGGTGCGGCTGGTGTGCGACCGGCACGGCGGTCGGACCAGCTACACGGGCATGATCGAGGCGGGCGTGCGGGGGCTGGGGTGCGTGGTCGAGACGCTGGAGGAATCGGACCGGTGCAGCCGGTACGCGATCCAAACAACCCACGCAACATCTGGGGGGCGGGCTGTCAAGCCCGCGGCACCAAGCGTGGCAGCTCCGCAATCCGCCGGGGTCTCTGGGCCGATGGGCGTCACGAGCGGTGGAGAATCGGAGGAGGGAAGCCCTCCCCCCAGCCCCCTCCCGCCGGGGGCGGGAGGGGGGGCCGGAGAAGACGCCCCACGCGCCGGACGCATCCACATCCAGTTCCGCCCCGAGGCCGAGGAGGCGCACCTGCCGGTCGCCCTGGCGTCGATGACGGCCAAGCTGGTGCGGGAGCTGGCGATGGCGCGATTCAACCGGTACTGGTGCGGGCGGGTGGCCGAGCTCATGCCCACGGCGGGGTATGTGCAGGACGCGAGGCGGTGGCTGGAGGATGTCGAGGGCGTGCTGTGCGACGATGAGCGTGAGGCGATGGTGAGGTTGGCGTGATCAGAAAGCGGCCGCGGATCAGCGCGGATGAGCGCGGATCGGACCAATCATGGGCTCGAATCTGCGTACCTCCGCGTCAATCCGCGGCCACTATTGTCTTCGTGACCCCATGAACGCGTCATCCGCCATGCTCTCGCTTGCCGCCCGCCTCGCCCTCCGCGCCGCCGGGGATGTCGAGCCCAACCCCATGGTCGGGGCGGTGCTCGTGCGGGACGGCGTGGTGCTGGGCATGGGCCACCACCGGCGCTTCGGCGGGCTGCACGCCGAGCGGGAGGCGCTGGCCGACTGCCGCCGGAGGGGCAACGACCCCCGGGGGGCGATCGCGTTCGTGACGCTCGAGCCCTGCTGCCACCACGGCAAGCAGCCGCCGTGCACGGACGCCCTGATCGAGGCGGGCGTCGTCCGGGTGGTCTACGCCCGGCCCGACCCGCACGCCGTCAGCGCCGGCGGGGCGGGGGTGCTGGAGCGGGCGGGGATCGCTTGCGAGCTGTGCGGGGACAGCCCGCTGGCGACGCGCCTGTCCGACCCCTTCGTCAAGCGGGTGACGACCGGCCTGCCGTGGGTGATTGCCAAGTGGGCCCAGACGGCCGACGGTCGGCTGATCACACGCCCCGGCGAGGCCCGCTGGATCTCAAATGAGCTGAGCCTCGGGCGGGTCCACCGGCTGCGGGCACGGGTGGATGCGATCGTGACGGGGATCGGCACGGTCGCCGCCGACGACCCGCTGCTGACGGCCCGGGGCGTCCGGCGGGTGCGCCGGGTGGCGGAGCGCGTGGTGCTCACCGGCGGGCGGGGGCTGCCCGCGGGCTGCAAGCTCGCGCGGGGTGAGGGCGCGGGGGAGGTGCTGGTGCTGCCGGGCTTTGCGGGAAGGGCCGACTTGGGCGCGGCCCTGCGCCTCCTCGCGGCCGAGCGGGGCGCGACCAATGTCCTGCTCGAGTGCGGTCCGACGCTGCTGGCGGCCTTCGCGGCCGGGGGGTTCATCGACGAGGCGTTCGTCTACGCCGCGCCGGGGCCCGATGGCGCACCCACCGGTGCTGATTGCCTCGGGGCCTGCTGCGTGTGGCTCGCGGGGCTGACGCTGGTCCGGAGCAAGCCCCTCGGGCGCGACACGGAGCACTGGTTCCGGAGGAACGGCCTGGCGGGGTGAGCGGGGCGCGGTAGGCTGTGGGGAGTTCCCAACGCAAACACCGGAAACAAGGAGGGGTCATGCCACGCATCTCATGCCTGCGGATCGGCGTCGCGGTCGCTTCGTGCATCGCGTCGATGGCCGGCGCGCAGTCGGTCGACGAGGTGCTCCGCCGGTCCTTCACGGGCCAGATGGGCGACGGCACGCTGGGCTCGACCGCCCGGAATCTCGAGGGCGTGCTCGAGGAGAGCCCCGGCGACAACAACGCGCTGGCGGCGCTCGGCGTCGTGCAGTTCCTGCAGTCCGGCGAGCTGATCCTGCAGCAGACCTACACCTACGGCGGGTTCAACCTGCCGGTGCAGGCTTCGATGATGGTGGGGGTCGGCGGGATGGGGCAGAACATCGCGTTCAACCCCGAGCCCCGGCCGATCAATCACGCGCAGTTCCGGGCCTCGTTCGAGGATTGGATCGCGGCGGTCGCCCGCGCCGAGGCAACGCTGGCGAGGGTCGGCGACGAAGAGGTAAAGGTCCGCATCCCGATCGGTCTGGCTCGGCTGGACCTGAACGCCGACGGCACGGCGGATGAGCGCGAGCAGCTCTGGCGGCTGTTCCGGGCGCTGCAGACCCGCTTCGAGCCGATGCAGGCGGACGCTGACGCCTTCGAGGTCGCGTTCGATCGGGGCGATGTGGCGTGGCTCCGCGGGTACTGCCACTTGTGCATGGCGGTCGGGGAGTTCTTCCTGGCCCACGACAGCCGCGAGGCGTTCGAGCGGGCCGGCCATGTGTTCTACGCCAAGAACGAGACGCCGTACGGGTTCCTCAAGGGCGAGCGCAAGGTGGCCGACTACGCGACGGGGGTCGATGTGACGGACATCATCGCGCTGGTCCACCTGCTGAACTTCGAGTGTGTCGAGCCGGGGCGGATGGAGGTCGCGCGGGGGCACCTGCTGGAGACCTTCCGGCTGGCCAACGAGATGTGGCGGTGGTACGACGCCGAAACCGACGACGACCGGGAGTGGATCCCCAACCCGACGCAGGTTGAGGGCGCGATCCCCGAGGCGAGGATCACCCAGGAGATGCACGACACCTGGCTGCGGGCGCTGGGCGAGGGCGAGCAGCTGCTGCGAGGTGAGCGGCTGCTGCGGTTCTGGCGGGGCGACGGCGAGAGGGGCGTCAATGTCAGGCGGTTCTTCGCCGAGCCGCGCCGGTTCGATCTGGTGCTCTGGGTCCAGGGTTCGGCGGCGGCGCCGTACCTGGAGGAGGGCGAGTTCACCAGCGACAACCTCTGGCGCGACCTCGAGGAGGCCTTCAACCGCGGGACATTCCGGTACATGTGGTGGATGAACTAGGGGGGGCGGGCGAGACCCTGAGGGGGCCGGGGTTCAGGCCTTGGACCAGAACGCGAGCCCCGGCTGCACCAGCGCGGTGACCCGTTCGGCGCGAGCCTCGACCCAGAGCTTGGTCCCCGGCGCGGCGTGAGCGGTGCGCACGCCGGCGAAGCACACCGGCACGCCGCCGAGCATGGGGCTGATCGAGGAGCTGGTGATCTGGCCGATGGGCTTGGCCCCGTCGGCCTCGGCGAAGACCTGGGCGCCGCCCTCGGGTTGGGGGAGGTCGGGGTTCTTCTCGTCTTGGAACCGGAGGGCGACGAGCTTCTGCTTGGGCTGCCCGAGGGATTCCATGCGGGCGACGATCTCCTGGCCCAGGTAGCAGCCCTTCTTGAAGCTGACCCGGTCGCGGAGGACGCCGGTCTCGTGGGGGAGCGAGTCGGGGCCGAAGTCCAGGTAGTAGAGCGGGACGCCGGCCTCGATGCGGGCGATGTTGCAGGCGTGCCACCCGGCGGGCCGGAGGCGGGCCCGCCGCCCGAGGTCGTCGTCGGCCGTCCCGGCCGTCAGCAGGGCGTCGTAGACCGTCGCGGCGTCACCGACGGTGCAGGTCAGCTCCAGCCCGGTCTCGCCCAGCCAGTCCCACCTTTCGACCAGGACCTCCCTGCCGGAGAGGAGCACCGTGCACGCCTGGTCGGGCGCGAGGGCCGCGGGCCTGGGGCCGGCTTGGGGCTCGCTGAGGGCGTCGAGGAGCATGGCGGCCGCGGGGCCGTGGAGGCCGAGGCGGTGCAGCGATTCGCTGGCGTCGGTGAGTTCGATGTCCTCGCTGAAGACATAGCTGCTGAGGGTCTGGACGGTGCGTGCGGCGGCGTGGATGTCGAGGTCAATGAGGAGTGGGGCCCCGAGCGGGCCGGGTTTGCCTTCGTCGTCGAGGGCGGTCAGGCGCAGGTCGGCGTCGACGCGTCCCTTGCGGTTGAGCCAGAAGCTGCGCCGGCTGTGGAAGGGCTGGATCCCCTTGAGTTCCTGGGTAAGCATGCGGTTGAGGAACCCGAGGCGGTCGGCGCCGCGGACCGCGACGGCGCCGCGTTGGGGCTGGTCGAGGAGGACGCAGCCCTTGCGCAGCGCGGCGTACTCGAGCTCGATGGGTCCGAACGCCTCGACGACCTCGGCGAAGCGTGAGGGGTCGGCGGGGTCGGGGTAGGGCTGGATCGACCCGTCCCGGTCGAGGTGGGATTGGGTCAGCGGGCTCTTGGCGCTCATGGAGGAGTGTATGGGCGGCACCTATCCTGTGAGTTCGGAGACGGAGTGTGACCCACATCCCCTACGCGTCCGCAGAAAGGACATCGACATGGCGAAGCGCACCGCGAAGAAGGCCGGCAAGAAGGCCGCGAAGAAGGCCGGCGCCCGGCGAGGCGCCCGCGCGGGCGGGCTCAACCTCGACCTGCTGACCCGGCTGTGCGAGACCCCCGGCGTTCCGGGGCGTGAGGAGCGCGTCCGGGCGTTGATCGAGTCGGAGATCGAGGGGCTGTTCGACACCGTCGAGACCGACCCGATGGGCTCGCTGATCTGCACCCGCAAGGCCCGCGGGCGCGGGCAGAACCCCACGAAGGTCATGCTGCTGTGCCACATGGACGAGATCGGGTTCTATGTCTCGTATGTCGACGAGAAGGGGTTCATCTGGATCGACACCGCCGGCGGGTTCGACCCGCGCAACCTGTTCTCGCGTCGGGTGCTGGTGTGCACGAAGGGCCGGGACTATCACGGCGTGATGAACCCGTGCGGGCGTCCGGTGCACATCTCCTCGCCCGAGGAGCGCACGAAGGTGCCGCAGCTCAAGGAGTTCTTCGTCGACATCGGCCTGCCCGCCGAGCAGGTCAAGAGCCGGGTGAAGATCGGTGACTACATCGTGATGGACGAGCCGGCCCGCGAGATGGGCGACAAGTTCACCAGCAAGGCGCTGGACAACCGCGTGGCGTGCTGGCTGGGGATCGAGTCGATCCGTGAGCTGGTTCGCCTGGGCGGGAACAACGCGTGCGAGATCGTGGTGGCGTTCACGACGCAGGAGGAGGTCGGGCTCCGCGGGGCCAAGACCGCCGCGTACGCGGTCAAGCCGTGCATCGGCCTGGGCATCGATGTCACGCTGGCGTGCGACACGCCGGGGGTGCCGGACAACGAGGCGGTGACCTTCCACGGCAAGGGGTTCGGGCTGCATGTCAAGGACAGCTCGTTCATCGCGGACCACGAGCTGGTGGACACGATGGAGGCGATCGCGACCAAGCACAACATCCCGTACCAGCGGTCGATCCTCCGCGCGGGCGGGCAGGACGGGGCGGCGGCCCAGCAGTCGGCGGCGGGGGCCAAGGCGGTCGGCATCACCGTCGGCACGCGGTACATCCATACGGTGACGGAGATGATCGACAAGGGCGATCTGGCGGCGGCGCGGGATGTGCTCGCGCGGTATCTGGCGGAGACCAAGTAGCCCCTGCGGGTCGGCCAGACATTGGGGGGCAGCCAGAAACACAAGACGCCCCGGGGTCGGTACCCCGGGGCGGTTTCTTGCGCGTTTGGCTCCCCGGGCTGGAAGCCCGGGGATCTCGGGATCAGTGGACGAGGTTCGTGGCGGCCTCGATCGCCTCGACGACCTGGCGGACCTGGAAGGGCTTGCGGAGGAAGCCCTCGAAGCCGTTGGAGCGGAGGCCCTGGGCCTGGGTGTCGGTGAGCTTGCTGCTCATGGCGACGATCTTGGTCATCTGGAGCGAGTCGCTGGAGTGGACGAGCTTGGCGACCTTGCCGGTGTCATCGTCGCCGAGGTGGGCGTCGAGGAGCAGGACATGGGGCTTGAACTTCTCGCACTCCAAGCCGGCCTGGAAGGCGCTGGTGGCGGTGGCGACCTCGTAGTTGGTCTGCTCGGTGAGGACCTTGCGGAGGATGTCGACGACCTCGGTGTCGTCGTCGACGATCAGCACGCGGGTCCGGCCGCTGTTGAGCCCGTCGAGCGGGATGCCGTGGGCCTTCATGAACTTGCGCAGTTCTCCCAGGGGGATCCGCCGGTCCTTGGATCCGGGGATGCGGTACCCCTTGAGGGAGCCGGAATCGAACCACTTGGAGACGGTGCGGGGGGCGACATTGCAGATCTTCGCCACCTCGCCGGTCGTCAAGACATCCTTTTCGATGGGCATCGTCTCACCTCTCCAGAACAACGGGAGTGGGCCATCCGTGCGCCGCCATCACCCGGTACAGCGAATCGGCCGGGCCGGGGCCCCGCTTGATCCCCCGAGGCCCCCCAGGCGGAATTCGCCGTTCCCGGACCCAGTTTCTTTCGGCGGGGATTCGGGATCCCCGGGTCCCGGCGGGCGGGCGGGGCGGCGGCGCCGGGGTGGGGCGGCCCCGAGGGGTCCGGGCCCGGTCCCCCGCGTTCACCCCGGGCCCGGGCGGCCGGATTGACACCCGCGCGCCCCCGCCTGTACATTGCCCGGCCTGACTTCGGATGCGGAGGGCATCTTCCCGGGACTTTCGGGCGTACCGTTGGTCACCACCGGGGCGGCGGATGCCCCGGCGTGGCTCCGCCAGGGCCTCGCAGGACCGAAGCAGGAGCAATCCGACCCGGGTCGCCGCCGCGTCCCGGCTTGCATCGAGGAGTGAACCGTGCGTCGAACGCCGACCGGTCGTGTTCTCTGTGTCGTGGCGTCCACGCTGACGCTCTTGGCCTCCGCCGGGGCGGCTCTCGCGCAGCCGGCCGACGAGTCGAGCCCCGAGCAGAAGCTCCGTGATTTCATCCACTATGTGCTCATCAACCGCAACGACGCGGCGGAGCTCATCGGGCAGCAGTTGCTCTCGGGGGATATGAACGCGCAGGCGTTCACCGACCTGGTGGACTCCAGCGGCGAGTACCAGCGGTTCAAGAACGCCATCGGCGAGGCGATGCGTGCCGATGTCGGCGGCTCGCTGGAAGAGACCGCGGCGGCGCTGGAGCGTCTTTATGAGGCCGGCCGCCTGGAGCGGGCCCGCGCGCCGGAGGAGATCGGGCGGAATGTGGACCTGCTGACCGGGCACCTTCAGGCCCGGCACCTGGCGGAGTCCCGTCTGCTGGCCGCCGGCGAGTACGCGGTGCCGCAGCTGTTCGAGGCGCTGCTGGACGGGGCGAACCCGGACCTGCAGTCGGTGGCGCAGCAGATCCTGGTCAAGATGGGGTCCCAGTCGGTCATGCCGCTGTGCGTGGCGTTGACGCAGGAGAGCGGGGCGCGGGCGGAGCTGATCGCCGATGTGCTGGGGCTCAAGGGCTACCGCACGGCGGTCCCGTTCCTGGCGTCCAAGGCCCAGAACGGCGGCAGCCCGGAGGTTGTGCAGGCCTGCCAGCGGGCGATCGAGCGGCTGGGGGGCGACGAGGGCGTGCCGGTCCCTGGCCTGTTCCTGGGGCTGGGTGAGATCTTCTACGCCGAGCGCCCCGAGGTGACGAGCTTCCCCGGCGAGGAGCACCAGCTCCTGTGGGACTACCTGCCCTCGGCCCCGTCGGTGTCCCTCGTCGCGACGCCGATCCTCACGGAGGTCTACCACGAGGCCATGACCATGCGGATGGCCGAGGCCGCGCTGCAGGGCGACGCCCAGAACACCGACGCCGCCGCGCTCTGGGTCGCCGCGAACATCAAGCGGTCGGTCGAGCAGCCCGAGGGGTATGAGAACCCCGCGTACGCGTCCGGCCGTCGGGACCCGGCGTACTTCGCCGCGGCCGCGGGGATGGCGGTCGATAGCCGCGTGCTGGCCCGCGGGCTTGACACGCGGAACACGCCTCTGGCGCGTGCGGCGATCTCGGCGATCGAGGACATCGCGGGCGGTTCGCAGCTCTGGTCCGGCTCGGGTGCGCGGCGCCCGCTGGTCGAGGCCCTGGGCTACGCCAACCGGCGTGTGCAGTATGAGGCGGCCCTGGCGTTCGGCGCCGCCCAGCCGGGCGAGTCGTTCGAGGGGTCGGACCGGGTTGTCCCGCTGCTGGCCAGCGCGATCCGCGACGCCACGGAGCGGTACGCGATCGTCTTCTCGGGCGAGGTCGAGGCGTACCAGGGGGTCCGTCGGATCCTCGAGGGTCAGGGGTACACGGTGCTCCCGCGCGGCGCGACCCCGGGCGAGCTGGAGCGGGAGATCGCCGAGGCTGCCGGCATCGATGTCATCGTCACCATGCTGGGGCGCGAGGCCTCGCTGGGCGTGATGGATCAGTCCCGGTACAGCGCGAAGCTCGCGGCGACGCCGATGCTGGTGCTGCTGCCGGCCGAGGACGCCGCGGCCCTCTCGCCGATGTACGAGCGGGACCCGATGGTGATGATCCGGCGCGCCGGCCTGCCCGCCGACACGATCGGTGCGGCCGTCGGTCAGTTGGTCGAGAACGCCTCCGGCGGCCCGATCTCCCGTGAGGAGGCCCGCGACTACGCCGAGCGGTCGATCGGGGTGCTGCGCGACCTCGCCGTCAGCGGCAACAGCGTGCTGAAGGTCGAGGACGCGACCGCCGCGCTGGTCTCCGCCGTGGCCGACGCCTCGGGCGCCCGGCGCATGGCGATCGGCGAGGTGCTCTCCTACATCGCCGACAGCCGCGCCCAGCGGGCGGTCGCCGATGTGGCCCTCGCGTCGAGCGGGAGCGAGAAGGCCGCCCTGCTCGGCCTCGTCGCGGACTCGGCCAAGCGGTTCGGCAACCAGCTCGAGGACCGTCAGGTCGCCCAGGTCGTGAAGACCGCGACCAGCGAATCGGCCGAGGAGTCCACCGCCGCCGCGGCGCTGCTCGGCGCGCTCGGCGTGCCCAACGCCGACTTCCTGCCCCAGCTGCTCGGGCAGTAGCGCCGGCTGAAGCGAGCCCATCCAGGTCGGGCCGCCCCGCGGCGGCCCGCCTGTCATTTTGTCGTCGGCGCGACACACCCACGAACACCCGAGGCCCCATCCCGATAGACTCGGATCGCGACAGGAGGTGACTATGCGCATGCTGGCCGCGGCCATCATCGGGCTCGCTCTCGCGGGCGGGGGACACCGGGCCCGGGCCCAGGAGGGCGTGCCGCCCGCGATCGCCGAGTACCCCGACTTCCGGCAGATCGTGCAGCAGGCCAAGGACAAGGTGTTCCCCGCGGTGGTCTACATCCGGGTGGTGAGCGAGAGCACCGAGAGCGGCAAGCGGGTGCTGCAGGAGTCCTCGGGCTCCGGCGTCATCATCTCGCCGGAGGGGCATGTGCTGACCAACTGGCATGTCGTAGAGAAGGCCCAGAGCGTCCGATGCCTGCTCAGCGACGGGCGCCACGCCAGCGCGGACATCCTCGGCAGCGACAAGGACACCGACCTGGCCGTCATCCGGCTCCAGGCCGGGGAGGGCTTCGGGTCGCTGCCCTTCGCGGCGATCGGCGACTCGGACGCGCTCCGCGAGGGCGACTTCGTCATGACGATGGGGGCGCCCTGGGGGCTGGACCGCTCGGTCGCGATCGGGATCGTCTCGAGCACCAGCCGGTACCTCGACGGCGTGAGCGAGTACAGCCTGTGGATCCAGACCGACGCCGCGATCAACCCGGGAAACTCGGGCGGGCCGCTGGTGAACACGGCCGGGGAGGTGGTGGGGATCAACACGCGCGGGGCCGCGGGCAGCGCCGACGGGCTGGGGTTCTCGATCCCCACGCCGACGATCAAGATCGTGATGCCGCAGCTCCGCGACGCGGGGCGTGTCACCTGGAGCTGGACGGGCCTGCAGCTCCAGGCGCTGAGCGATTTCAACCGCGACACCTACTTCCCGTACGACGAGGGGGTGATCGTGTCCGAGACCGACCTGGACAGCCCGGCCCGCGAGGCGGGGTTCCAGGCCCGGGACCGGATCGTCCGCATCGGCGGGGAGAGCGCGACCGCCCGCCGGGTGAACGACCTGCCCGCGGTCCGCAGGGCGCTGGGGCTGCTGCCCAAGGGCGAGCCCACGCCGATCGAGATCGTTCGCGGCGAGGAGACGCTCGTGCTCGACCTCGTGCCGCGGGAGAAGGGCGATGTCGAGGGCAAGGAGCTCGCGCTCGAGCGGTTCGACTTCACGGTGAAGGCGATCAACCAGTTCGACAACCCGGACCTGTACTTCTTCCGCAAGTCCGGGGTGTTCGTCTACGGGGTCAAGTGGCCGGGCAACGCGGGCAGCGCGGGGCTGATGCGGGGCGACATCCTGCTCAAGATCGACAACGACCCCGTCGAGACGATCGACGACATCAGGGCGATCCACGGGCGGCTGGTCGGCGATGTGGACAGCAAGAGCCGGGCGGTGCTCAGCGTGATGCGCCAGGGCCTGGTGCGCCAGATCGTGCTCGACTACCGGCGGGACTACTCCAAGGAGTGACCGCCCGGCGCCGGGTTTCGGGGAATCCACAGCGCGGGCCGATCGCCCGCGAGAAGGGGCTGTCATGGCAACGGTGTTGTGGCGTGCGGCGGCGGCGGGGGTGGTCATGGTGGGGGCGGCGCTGCTCTCCGCGCAGGAGGCGGCCGACGGCACGGGCGGGGGGCCCGACGCGTCGGCCCTGCTCGCGAGGGTTTCCCCCTCGATCGTCATCGTCGAGCACACCTTCCGGTACGACAAGGGGGAGGCGCCCGAGCTGGATGTCGCCGGGATGCCCTACCGCGCCGCGCAGGAGGAGATGGAGCAGGACTGGGCGGGCCTGATCACGCAGGAGCGCCCGGGCGAGCGGCTCGGGTTCGTCATCGCGCCCGACCTGGTGCTGACAGTGGACCCCTTGGTCCACGGCCGGTTCCTCGCGGCGGTCGAGGTGCGCGACGGCGACCGGCGCATCCCCGCGGCGCCCGAGGCGTTCGCCCGCGCGCAGAACGCCGTGCTGCTCAGGCTCGCCGAGCCGCTCACGCACGCGGCGCCCATCGCGTTCGACGCGGGCGCGCCGGGGCCCTACCGCGCGGTCTCCGGCCGGCAGGGCAACGGGCGCTGGTGGCTCTCGGCCGAGAGCGCGGAGGGGTCGACCTATGGGGCGATCGGCGGCCCGGTGTACCACACGGTCGATTGGCCGAGCCTCATCGTGAACACCGAAGGCGTGGGCATCTCGGCGAGCTTCAACGGCGGGCTGCGGGTAGACGGCTCCTGGAAGGCCGCGCCGGTCGATTGGGACTGGGTCAGCGCCGGGGAGCTGGGTGATGTGATCGCGGCCGTGAGCACCGGCGCGGACGCCGCCCTGCCTAGGGTGGAGCTGCGGTTCCGGAGCCCGAGCGGGTCGTCCGAGTCGGGCTACGGGGACTACGGCTATGAGGACGGCGGGGAGGACATCACCGAGTGGAACGGCACGGGGGTGCTGCTCGACGACCGGCGGGTGCTGGTGCTCGCGAAGCTGGGGCCGAAGGTGACGGCGAGGCTCGAGGGCGTGCGCGTGAACCTGGCCGACGGGCGGGAGGTGCCGGCCAGTTTCGCCGGCAGTCTGCGCGAGTACGGCGCGCTGCTGGTCACGCTCGACGAGCCGGCCGCCGGGGGCGTGAGGCTCGCCACGGGGACGCTGCACGATTTCGAGGACCGGCTGCTGGTCCGGTCGCAGGTGCGCGTGCTGGGCGAGAGCCGCACGGCGTACGCGTGGCAGGCCCGGCTCGCCCGCATGACCCGCGGGTTCAAGAACCGGCTGCTGGGGTACTTCGGGGAGATATCGGCGGGGCAGCTCGAGTCCGGGGACGGCGCGGAGGGGCCGATGAGCTTCCTGTTCTCGCCCGAGGGCGAGCTCGTGGCGCTGCCGCTGGTGGTGCGGGAGAAGGTCGTCAGCCAGAACGACTGGGAGGGCTGGTCGCGGGCCGACTACGAGTCGACGGTGCTGGGGGCGGCGGACCTCGGGGAGATCCTCGCCGACCCGCGCGCGATCGACCCCGACAACCGGCCGCTCTCCGAGGAAGAGGAGAACCGCCTCGCCTGGCTCGGCGTCGAGCTCCAGGCGATGGACCCCGACCTCGCCAGGTTCAACGGCGTGGCCGATCTGACCAACGGCGGCATGACCGGCGGCATCGTGACCTTTGTCTACGACGAATCCCCGGCCGCGCGGGCCGGGCTGCAGGTCGGGGACATCCTGCTCCGGCTCCACATCGACGGCCAGCCGCGTCCGCTGGAGGTGGAGGTCACGCAGTTCGACATGGGCTGGGGCGGCCGGTTCCTCGAGGCGCTCGATCGGATCGACCCGGAGTACTTCGACCAGATCCCCCCGCCCTGGGGCAACGCCGAGACGGCCCTGACGCGGGCGCTCACGGATGTCGGCTTTGGCACGCCGTTCACGGTCGATGTGTTCCGTGACGGCGGGCTGGTGCAGCCCGAGTTCGTGGTGGAGGAGGGGCCGGCGCATTTCGGGGCGGCGCCCAAGTTCAAGAGCGAGGCCGCGGGGCTCACGGTCAAGGACCTCACCTACGAGGCCCGCCGGTTCTTCCAGCTCTCGCCGGAGGACGCGGGGGTGATCGTGGCGAAGATCGAGCAGGGCGAGGGTGCGGCGGTGGCGGGGATCAAGCCGTTCGAGCTGATCGTGGCGGTGAACGATGCGCCGGTGCGCACGGTGAAGGAGTTCGAGGAGGCGATCGCCCCGGGCGGCGAGCTGCGTCTAAGCATCATGCGGATGCATATGGGGAGGCTGGTGAAGATCAGGGTGGGGGAGTGAGTGGGTGAGTGGGTGAGTGGGTGAGGGGGTGAATGGGTGAGTGGGTGACGCGGTGCGATTTGGCGGCCGCCGTCATCGGGCCCTGCGGCCGGATGGGATGGTCCAGGTCGAAGCGTGGTTGATCATGCCTACGATCGTCCGCAGTACAGCCTCGTAGCCCTCGTGTAAGTCCTTGCCGATGTCGCTGTCAAGGTACTTGCATGCGACGGAAAAGCGCAGCCAGTCTTGTGTCTCGGCGGCTTCGGCTTCCGCATCGCTCAGCTTGGAAACAAATGCGGCCTCATACCGCCGCTTGCGCCACGCCTCCGCGATGTTCACGGTCACAGACCGTGACGACCGCCTGATCTGATCGGTGAGCGAGTAGGTCTCTTCCCTTGGAAATGACCGCGAGAGTTCGAAGATCCGCATCGATAGCGAGAACGATCGCTTCCATACCTCCAACTCCGCATGCGATGTCACCCGCCTTCCCGCGTCGCCCTCGGAGCCCATCCCGCGTCCCTCCACACCCATTCACCCCCTCACCCACTCACCCACTCACCCCCACCTCCCTCACTCCCGCCCCAACTCCTCCCGCAGCGCTCGCGCCAGGTACTCGTACTGCTCCATCGAGTTGTACGCCTGGCAGCTGATCCGCAGCAGCCGCCGCCCCTGGCTCGGCAGGCTCCAGACCGGCACCTGGATGCGGTGGTTCGCGACGAGCCGTTCTTGCAGCGGGTCCTCGTAGCGGCCCGGGGCCGTGCCGCCGGAGGGGAGGCCGACGCCGGGGACGATGACGGTGGCCATAGTCCCGACGAGGTCGTCTGGTGTGGCGGGCTCGCAGCCGAGGGTGTCGCAGAGCAGGCGTCGACCCTCGAGCGCGAGCGTGCGGTTGCGCTGCAGCAGGGCGTCCCACGAGCCCTCGAGCCCGCCCATGAACTCGAGCGCCTCGGGGATCGCGAGGAAGCCCGTGTAGTCGTCGGTGCCGATGTAGTCGAACAGGGCGCGGAACCGGTCGCGGTCGGTGCGTTGCAGGTGGGCCCGGGCCGAGAGGGCCAGCGGCTCGAACCCCTCGCGCCGCTCGGGGTGCACCCACAGGAACGCCGTGCCCTTCGGGCAGCTCGGCCACTTGTGCAGGTTGGCGGTGTAGTAGTGGGCGTTGATCGCGCGCACATCGAGGGGGATCTGCCCGGGGGCGTGGGCGCCGTCGAGGAGCACCTCGATGCCGCGGGCGCGGAGCGAGGCGGTCAGGCGGGCGGCGGGGAAGACCAGGGCGGTGGGGCTGGTGATGTGGCTGAGCAGGGCGATCCGCGTGCGGGGGGTGACGGCCGCCATGATCGCGTCGTGGATCGCGTCGGCCGAGGGGGTCGGGAAGGGCAGGCTCGCCTTGACGACCTTGGCCCCCGTGCGCGTCGCGGCCTTGGTGAAGGTGCTGATGCAGGCCGAGTACTCGTGGTCGTTGACCAGGATCTCGTCGCCCGGGCGGAGGGTCATGTTGTCGATCACGGTCGCGACCGCCTGGGTCACATTCGGCAGGAAGGCCAGCCCCTGCATGTCGCAGCCGATGAACCGCGCGACGGCCTCGCGGGCGCGGTCCAGCAGCGGCTCGACCTCGATCAGGAAGAACCGCACCAGCTCACGCTCCATCAGATCGCGGTACCGCTGCTGGGCCTCCAGCACCGGGCGCGGGCAGGCGCCGTACGACCCGTGGTTGAGGAACACGGTCCCGGGGTCGAGCGGCCAGTGCCGGGCGTGTGCCGAGGGCTTGGGGAGGGCGACGGTGGGGGTGCTGGGCATGGGCGGAGGATAGCCCGGGCTGAAATCTGAAATCTGAAATTTGGAATCTCAGATCTCGGATCGAAAGCGCACGACCAGGACGGTCGCTCCCCCGGGCCTCGGATGGCGATGGCCGGCCCGGTATGCGGCGGGCCCGCTCGGCCGTGCCGCCCGCCCCGGCGCATACCCTCTCCCGTGATCGACACCCACTGCCACCTGACCTTCCCCGACTTCGCCGGACGCGTGCACGAGACGCTGGCGCACGCGGCCTCGATGGGTGTGGACGGGTGCATCACGATCTCGACGACGGTCCCCGACGCGCTCGCCGCCCTCACGGTGGCCGAGCAGCACGAGCGGGTCTGGTGCAGCGCCGGCGTGCACCCGCTCTACGCCGACAAGGGGCCGCACGACTGGGCCCAGCTCCGGCGCCTCGCCGAAGCGGACAAGTGCGTGGCCTGGGGCGAGTTGGGGCTCGACAACCACTACGACCAGCCCGGGCGGGAGATCCAGGACCGCGTGCTGGAAGCCCAGCTCGCGGCGATCGAGGAGACCCACCGGCGCTGGGGCCGCTCGCTCCCGGTGATCCTGCATTGCCGGGAGGCGTTCGCCGACCTGATCCCGCGCCTGGGCGCCAGCTCGCTCGAGCCCTCGCGGTTCGTCTTCCACTGCTTCACCGGCAACGCCGCCGAGGCCAGGCGGTGCCTGGACTTCGGGGCGATGATCTCGTTCACTGGGGTGGCGACCTACCCCAACGCGCCCGAGGTGCGAGAGGCCGCGAGGCTCGTGCCGCTCGACCGGATCATGGTCGAGACCGATGCCCCCTTCCTGAGCCCCGTGCCGATGCGGGGCAAGCGGCCCTGCCTGCCCGGCTACGCCCGGCAGACGGCCGAGGCCCTGGCCGAGCTTCGGGGGGAGACCTGGGAGAGGTTCCACGGGGCGATCAACGCCAACACGGCCCGTTTTTTCGGCGTGGCCTGAACGGGCGCGAGCGCCGGCCGGTAGGCTGGCGGGCATGAGCGCAACCCAACCCGGTTCCATCGGCTGGCACGACCTGACCGTCCCTGACGCCGATCGGGTCCGGGGCTTCTATGAGCGGGTTGTCGGGTGGAAGTCGCTGCCCGTCTCCATGGGGGGCTACAGCGATTTCGCGATGACCCGGGGCGCCGGGAGTGAGGCCGTTGCGGGAGTCTGCCACGCCCGCGGGGGCAACGCCGACCTGCCGGCCGTCTGGATGATGTACATCGTCGTGGAGGACCTCGACGCTGCGGTCGCGGGCGTGGGAGAGGCGGGGGGCGTGGTGCTGACGCAGCCCCGGGCGGTGGGGAGCGGGAGGTTTGCGGTCATCCGCGATCCGGCCGGCGCGGTGTGTGCGCTCTATCAGCCGTGAGGCAGCCGTGAGGCAGGCGTGAGGCGGGCGAGACGCGGGCGAGACGCGGGCGAGACGCGGGCGCTTCGGCGTGATCGCCGGTCGTCGTGGCGAGGTCCGCGCGCGAGGCAACGACACGGATCGGTCCGTGTCGCTCGGGTCTCGCTGACCTCGCACCCGGTTTCCCGGGGGGCCCCGGTCTCCCTCGTGCCTGATCCCGGGGCCGGCGGACGCCGGCCCGGCAGGGAGCGGAGGAAATACTGTCTAGCGTCGGCGACGGAGGGCGCCCACACCCGCCATCGCGAGCAGGGCCACGGCGCCGGGCGTCGGCACGAGGCTGAAGTTGTCGGTCCCGATCCGCCCGAAGCTGTCGCGGATGTTCCCGCGCAGGCGCAGGTCCTCCAGATCGCCGAGCACGCTCAGGATCTCCGCGTCGGTCGCGGCCACTCCCGAGTCCAGATGGAACCACCCGCCGACGGAGCTCAGGTCCACGCTGAAGCTGCCCCAGGAGTCCAGCGACACCATCGGCAGGTCCGCCGCCAGGGTGACGACGCCGCCCAGGCCGGTCATGGTCAGGTCCACGGCGTAGTCGACCTGCATGGTGTCAGCCACGGAATCGGGCTGGACGAACCGCCGATCGATCGTGACGCTGCCGCCGAGCTTGTCCGACTGATCTCCGAGGAACTCACCCGGCGCAACGAAGAACGCCGTGCCGGGCCAGTCGATGGCGGTCGTAATGAACCCATCGGCGTTGCCGCCGGACGCCTGGAAGAGCGCCGGCGTGGTAACGGACTCGTTCGCCGGCGAGTTGCCGTCGGCGACGATCCAGCCCTCGGCGTCGGAGTCGAAGGTGCTGGTGATGACATCCGCGGACGCTCCGGCCCCAAGGCCGGCAACCGCGAACACGAGGAGGCTGCGCTGTCTGGACATATTGATTTCTCCCACCCCCCGGGGTGCTCTCTGACTCCATCGGGGCGGAGTCCGCCCACTTCTCGGTTCAAAGGTGCCCCAGAATCGGACCCGGGCCAGGAAAGCCCGAGAATCACCCCCATTCTGCAACGGACACGAGAGTCCCAATTCGATCCCGGACCCCGCACATCCGGGCGCCCGCCGGGCCGTCCGGACCCCGAATCACCACCCGTCGGGCCTAGCCTTGCGGGCATGCCGCCGCTCTCTCGCCGGTTCTTCACCCAGGACGCCGAGACCCTCGCCCGCAAGCTCCTCGGCTGCGAGCTTGTTCGCACTCTGCCCGGAGGCGAGCGGCTTGCCGGCCGGATCGTCGAGACCGAGGCCTACCTGGGCGTCGCGGATCGGGGCAGCCACACCTTCGGCGCCCGGCGGACGGCGCGGAACGAGTCGATGTGGCGGGTCGGGGGGACCGCCTATGTCTACTTCACCTACGGCATGCACCACTGCATGAATGTGGTCGCGGGGAGGGCGGGGGAGCCTGTGGCGGTCTTGATCCGGGCTCTGGAACCCTTGGAGGGCATCGACCTCATGCGCGCGCACAGGGTGGGCGGTCGACCGCGCAAGGGCCCGCTCGGCCCGGCCGACCTGTGCTCCGGCCCGGCGAGGCTCTGCCAGGCCCTGGCCATCGACAGGGCCCTGGATGGCCTGGACCTGACCGGCCAGGGCTTGCCGGGGCTGGGGTCGCTCCAGATCGAGCGAAGGAACTCGCCCGCTTTCTCCGATAACCAGATCGCGGTCGGTCCCCGGGTCGGGCTCGGGGGCGACGGCGACTGGACCCGGGCCCCGCTGCGGTTCGCCGTCGCGGGCTCTCCTTGGATGAGCCGCCCCCGGATATGACCGAGGGGCGGTGGGCGGCGTCTCGGGTCTGGTATAGGATTTTCGCGGCCGACGGAGCGGTCGGCTTCAGGCGTCGGGTCTTTCCCCGGCGCGAACGGACGGAGTGGCCGGAGTGGCAGAGAAGATCCATATCGACTGGCAGACCATGCGCAGGATCGCCGGGCCGTTCCCGCGCGAGGCGTTCCAGTTCGTCCGCGACGGGCTCGCCCACGCGGTCGAGCTGACCCACGGCGAGGGGCAGGCCGGGGACGACACCGACGAGTCCAAGCATGTCAGCGGCCAGCAGCTCTGCATCGGGCTGCGGGACTACGCCATCGAGAAGTACGGCCGCCTGGCCCGCACGGTGCTCGACCACTGGGGGCTCCGCGCGACCGAGGACTTCGGGCGGATCGTCTTCGCGATGGTCGAGGTCGGGCTGATGCGCAAGACCGAGGAGGACTCGCTGGAGGACTTCTCCGGGGTCTACGACTTCGACGAGGCGTTCGACCCGGCGCAGATGGCCTGAGTGCTGGTGCGGCAGCGCGCCGGGGTGGGGATTCCTGTACCATCCCGCCATGACCGAGCAGCCCAAGAACGATCCTCGCCCGCCGGCCGGCAAGGCCGATTGGTTGGGCCTGCACCTCTGGCAGATCCAGGGGGTGCGCGATGTGCTGGTGGTGTTCGCGGTGCTCGGGCTGCTGTGGCTGGGGCAGAAGATCAGCATCGTCACGGTGCCGCTGCTCCTGGCGATCCTGCTGGCGTACCTGTTCGAGCCGGTGATCGTGTGGTCGATGCGCCGGTTCAAGGTGACCCGCCAGACCAGTGTGGGGCTGATCATCGTGCTGGTCATCGCGCTGGTGGTGCTGCCGGTGGCGTTGGGGCTGAGCGTCGGCGTGATCCAGGCGGTGGACCTGGTCGGCACGGTGCAGACCAAGATCATGCTGGTGGACACCAACTCCACGCCTGGGCTGGAGGGTTCCGAGCTGGAGGCGGCCCGGGCGGCGGTGGACCCGGACGGCAAGGGGTTCTGGGTCTGGGTGCGTGACCAGGTGGCCGATGCCCGCGACGAGCAGTCGGCGTTGAACACGGGGTTCGTGGCGGTGCGGGACTGGCTCAGCGCCAACGCCGAGGCGCTGGCCGTCAAGGCCGCGGGCGTGGGGTTCGGGGCGATTCAGTCGATCGGGCGGCTGGTGACCCAGTCGTTCGGCGTGCTGTTCATGGCGTTCATCACGGCGTTCTTCTTCTTCTTCATCTCGACGGGGTGGGTGCAGGTCAAGGGCTTCGGCCGGAGCCTGCTCCCGTCGAAGCACCGCGACCTGGTGCTCGATCTGTCGGGGAAGTTCGACCGCGTGATCAGCGCGTTCATCCGCGGGCGCCTGACCATCGCGTTCATCCAGTCGATCGTGTTCACGGTCGGGTACCTGGTCATCGGCGTGCCGGCGGCGTTCATCCTCGGGCCGGTGGTGGCGTTGCTGTCGATCGTGCCGTACCTGGCGTTGGTGGGGGTGCCGATCTCCATCACGCTGCTGGCGTTGCAGGGGTACGAGGGGCTGCGGGGCGAGTGGTACTGGATCCTCCTCGCGCCGACGCTGTTCTACTTCCTGGGCCAGGCGCTCGACGACTATGTCTGGACGCCGCGGATCCAGGGCAAGAGCACCGACATGTCCACGCCGATGATCCTGTTTGCCTCTCTGGCCGGCGGCGTGCTGTTCGGCGTGTTCGGTCTGCTGATCGCGATCCCGATCGCGGCGTGCCTGAAGATCCTCATCCAGGAGGTCTTCTGGCCCAAGTTCAAGGCGTGGGCCGAGGGCCGGGAGAAGGACTTCCTGCCGATCAGCCGGGAGTGAGCGGGGCGCCGCCATCAAAACCGCGGGGGCATCCCCACGAACCACACGGGGGCGGGCGGGGTAGAGTCCCCGACGCCTTGTGAGGGTACGCCCCAGCATGACCGGACCGACCACGCTCTCCGACGCCGACCGCGACGCGCTCGCCCGCATGGCCAGGCTCACGCCCAGGGCGGCCCCGCTCGAGCACCTGCCCGATGTCCCCCCTGCGCGCATCCCGCGTCACATCGCGATCATCATGGACGGCAACGGCCGGTGGGCCCGCCAGCGGGGCCTGCCCCACGCCGCGGGGCACAAGCGGGGGGCCGAGACGGTCCGACGGATCGTCGAGGAGTGCGGCCGTGTGGGGGTCGAGGCGATCACGCTGTACTCGTTCTCGAGCGAGAACTGGAAGCGTCCGCGCGAGGAGATCGACGCGCTGATGCAGCTGTGCGTCGCGTACTGCAACAGCGAGCGCGAAGGGCTGGTCCGCGAGGGGGTTCGGGTGCGGGTCATCGGACGCACCGACGAGCTGCCCGGGCAGGTGCGCGACGCGCTGGGGCAGCTGGTCGAGGCGACGAGCCGGGTGGTCGGGCCCACGCTGTGCCTCGCGATCAACTACGGCTCGCGACGGGAGATCACCGACGCGGTCCGCGCGCTGGCCTCGCGGGTGCGTGCGGGCGGGCTCGATCCCGGGGACATCACCGAGGAGACCATCACCCACGCGCTCGACACCGCCGGGCTGCCCGAGCCCGACCTGCTCATCCGCACCGCCGGGGAGATGCGGGTCTCGAACTTTCTGCTCTGGCAGATCAGCTACGCCGAGCTGTTTGTGACCGACACCCTGTGGCCGGACTTCGGCACGCCGGACTTCCACGGGGCGATCCGGGCGTTCGCCTCGCGCGTCCGGCGGTTCGGGGCCCGGCCCGACACCCCGGCAGACCCGCCGCCGGCCGGGTAAAGTGGCCCCGTGCTCGGCAAACGCCTGATCGTCGGCACCCTGCTCATCGCCGGGCTCTTCCTGGGCCTGTGGCTGGATGCTGTCGTGGACGGGCTGGCGATGCCGGGGTTCCTGGCCGGGCCGCTGGAACGCGAGACCTTCCCGCCCGGGTCGGTCATTTTCGTGGTGGTCGTGGGGGTCAGTTTCCTGGCCGCCCGGGAGCTGACGGGGATGCTGGCCCGCAAAGGGATCCACGCCTCGAAGCGGGCCAACTGCACGGCGGCGTTCATCGGGCTGGTCGTATCGACCTTCGTCCCGGAGCAGACGCCCGGCGTGGAGGCGGTCGCGATCGTGGCCACCGCCGCGGCGGGGGTGTTGTTCTTTTCGATGGTCTTCTACGCCCGGCACCAGCAGCTGGAAGGGGTGATGTCCGCGACGGCGGGGACACTGCTGGCGTTTGTGTACCTCGGGCTCATGTTCGGATTCCTGTTGGCGATCCGCCGGCACCACGAGGTATGGACGGTGCTCTGGGTGCTGCTGGTGACCAAGTCGTGCGACATCGGCGCGTACTTCACCGGCCGGGCGATCGGCAGGCACAAGCTCATCCCCTGGCTCAGCCCGGGCAAGACCAAGGAGGGGCTGGCGGGCGGCATTGTGGTGGCCAGTCTGGTGGGGGCGGGCGGGGCATGGCTCTTGACCCGCGCCGGCGTGGGGCGGGCGCCGGGGCCCGTGCTCGGGGCTGTCGCGGGCTTTCTCTTCGCCAATGTCGGGCAGGCCGGGGACCTCATGGCCAGCGTGCTCAAGCGGGACGCTGGGGTGAAGGACTCCGGCGACGCGCTGCCGGGGATGGGCGGGCTGATCGATGTGCTGGACTCGCCGCTCCTGGTCTTTCCCGCGGCGTACTGGCTGCTGACGCTTCCGGCCTGATTTCACCCGAACATGCTGTCCCGGCCCGATCCGCGGGGTACACTCGATGTGATCGCCGTGCCGTGGAGTGCTCGATGGACATAACCAGCCGCCTTCTGCGTGTGTACCAGCTTGATCGTCAGCTCGCCGGGCTTCAGACCCGGCTCCGCGCAGCCGAACGGTTCCTCGAAGAGCAGACCAGGCAGCTCAAGGCCCTGGACGCCAAGCGGGGCGCGATCGTCCTCCAGACCAAGCAGATCGCCGCGAGCGTCGCCAACCAGGAGAACGACATCCGCTCGACCGAGGAGCGCCTCGAGCACTTCCGCGAGCAGATGAACAACGCCCGGACCAACAAGGAATACAAGGGCTTCCTGACCGAGGTGAACCTGCTCAAGGCCGACAAGTCCAAGGTCGAGGAAGAGGCGCTGGCCCAGATGTCCAAGTCCGACGAGCTGAAGGCTCAGCTCGCCCAGCTCGACGCCCAATGGGCCGAGCGGGAGAAGATGAGGTCGCTGGCGGAGGCCGATTGCGCCACCCGCAGGGCGGAGATCTCCGACCGGCTCGAGCAGCTGACGGGGGAGCGTGCCGCGGCCGCGTCGGATGTCCCGGCGGAGATCCTGGCCCAGTACGACCGGTTGTTTGAGCTCCGGGACGAGGACGCCATGGCGCCGGTGGAGATCACCGACCGCAAACGCCACGAGTACAACTGCGGCGCCTGCATGATGAGCCTTCCGATGGAGACGAGCATCTCCCTGCTGTCCGGGAAGCTCACCACCTGCTCGAACTGCCAGTGCATCCTCTTCCTGCCCAAGGAGGCGGCCGAGGCGATCACGCCCGGCAACAAGCGGTAGGGGGAGCCCGTCGGGGGCCCGGGATCGGGCGCCATTCGGCCCGCCGGGCTCGGTGGGGATACACTTGTCCCGTTCCAGTCCGGGGGTCTACCCGGCGTCCGCCTGCGACGCCCGCTCCCGGTGTATATCAGGTCCGCCCCAGAGAGCAGCCCGAAAGGGCGCGCGCCGGAGGGTCGGATGGCGAGCCCCCCGGCCGACGAGTTCGACCGGTGGGGCCTGCCATCCGGAGCCAGCGCGCCCGCTGCCGCGGAAGAAAGCACGCGCATGAGTTCCGATGCATTGACCCCCGACACCGACCCCCAGACCGACGCGACCGAGGGCCCCGAAGGGGCGGCCAAGAAGCGCCGCCGCCGCCGGAAGAAGAAGCCGGCCGGCGAGGCCGGGGCTGTCGGCGCCGCGCCCGCCGAGGCGAGCGCCGGGGTGTCGGGCGAGGTGTCGGGCGGGGCGTCTGCTGAAGACGGCGGGCCGGCGGCCGCCGCGGAGGAGTCCCGCGAGCCGCAGTCGAAGAAGAAGCGCCGCCGGCGCAAGCGCAAGGGCCGCGCCGAGGACGGCGAGGTCCCGCAGACGGTGGAGGACGAGGACGAGGTCGGGGACACGCTGGGCCCACGCATCCGCCGGGCGCCGGCCGACGGGACCAATGCCGAGGTGTTCGAGCAGCAGAGGACCTTCGCGGACCTGGGCCTGCACCCGGACCTTCTCCGCGGGCTGGGGGAGGCGGGCTTCGTGCAGCCGACCTACATCCAGGCGACGCTGATCCCGCCGGCCATCGCGGGGCGGGATGTGCTGGGGCAGGCCAAGACCGGCACGGGCAAGACCGCCGCGTTCGGCCTGCCGCTGCTGCAGATGTGCGAGCCGGGCGTGCCGATGCAGGCGATCATCCTGGCCCCGACGCGTGAGCTGGCGATCCAGATCACCGACGAGATCAACGATCTGGGCCGCTACACGAAGATCCGTGCGATCACGATCTACGGCGGGCAGCGGATCCAGTCGCAGGTGGACAAGCTCAAGAAGGCCCCCGAGATCATCGTCGGCACGCCGGGCCGTGTGCAGGACATGGTGGGTCGCGGGCACATGTCATACAAGAATGTGCGATTCGCGGTGCTCGACGAGGTGGACCGGATGTTCGACATCGGGTTCCGGGACGACATCCGGCGGATCCTCGGCGCCTGCCCGCGGGACCGGCAGACGATCGTGGTGAGCGCCACCTTCAACCCCGAGATCGAGGAGCTCGCCCGGCGCTACATGCGCGACGCCGAGAAGCTGACCACCAGCGCCGGCAGCCTGACGGCGAGCCTGGTCGAGCAGCACTACCTGACGGTGGAGCAGTGGGACAAGCGCCGGCTGCTGACGCACCTGCTCACGCACGAGGAGCCGGCGCTGACGCTGGTCTTCTGCCGCCTGAAGCGCCGCGTGGACGAGCTGGCGATGCACCTCAACCGGCACGGCATCGAGGCCCACAGCATGCACGGCGACCTGAGCCAGTCGAAGCGCACCGCGACGATGCGCCGGTTCAAGTCGGGCAAGCTGGCGGTGCTCATCGCCTCCGACCTGGCCAGCCGCGGGATCGATGTCGACGGCATCAGCCATGTCATCAACTACGACCTGCCCGACGACCCGGACCTGTATGTCCACCGCATCGGGCGCACCGCCCGGGCGGGCACGCGCGGGGTCGCGTGGAGCTTCGTCACCAGCGCCCAGGGCAAGCTGCTCACCGAGATCGAGCACCTCGTGAACGCCGAGATCGCGAGGCTGGACTACCCGGACTTCGAGCCCAGCCCGCGCCCCGGGGACTGGAAGGACGAGCCCACCGGCGGCTTCGCCCCGCTGAATATCCCAGACAACGGCCCGGCGCGCAGCCGGTTCGAGGCCGACGACCCGACCGAGGTCGTCAAGAATGTCGACGCCGACGAGATGGCCAAGAAATTCCCCGGCGGCGTGGTGCCCACCAAGCTCCCGCCCAAGCGCATGGGCGGGCGCGTGCGCACACGGGGGCGGTGACGAGATCGGACGGGTATCATCGGGTTCCGGGGCGAGGACCGGCGACTTCTCGGCCCTCCCCGCGGCAAGGAATACGACATGACGCACATCATCGCCGAGCCCTGCGTCGCGACCAAGGACACCTCGTGCGTCGAGGTGTGCCCGGTGGACTGCATCCACCCGACCAAGGACGAGCCGGGCTTCGACACGGCCGAGCAGCTCTACATCGACCCGGACACCTGCATCGACTGCGGGCTGTGCGTGGACGAGTGCCCCGTGAAGGCGATCTTCCCCGAGGAGGATCTGCCCGACGAGTGGGGCAAGTATGTGAAGATCAACCTGGACTACTACAACAAGTAGCCGCGCGAGCCGGCGCGGGCCGGAGCCGGGCCGGAGCTGGGCCGGAGTTGGGCCGGTCCTACAGGTCCGCCCGTGGCGCCGCGGGTGAGCCGGGCGCCGGCAGGGTGACCACCAGCGGCGCGTCGGTGATCCGGATCATCTCGCGGGTCAGCTCCCGGGGCAGGCGGCGGACCGCCGCCGCGATGTCGTTCCGCCGTCGGCGCAGCGCCGCCGCCCGGCGCAGCATCTTCAGCCCGTCCGCGATGGGGTCGACCTGCCCGCCCTCCTTGTGCGTCCAGGCGATGCCGACCTCGGCGACGCCGAGCCCCGTCGCCCGCGCGATGAGCAGGTGCTCGAGGTCGAAGGCGTACCCGTCCTCGACGCCCACCGCGACCACCTGCTCGGCCAGGTCCGCCCGGTAGAGCTTGAACCCGCACTGGGTGTCGGTCAGCAGGTTCATCCCCATCGCGTGCAGCGCCGCCTTGAAGCAGGTGCCCGCGAGCTTGCGGCTGGGGATCGCCCGGACCCTGGCCCCCTCCGCCACCCGCGAGCCGGCGACGAGGCCGATCCCCGGGCCGGCCCGCTCGAGCAGCTTGGGCAGCTCCCGGACCGTCGCCGCGTTGTCGGCGTCCATGATCAGCCGCCAATCGCCGGTCGAGGAGCCCAGGCCCGTGCGCACGGCGGCGCCCTTGCCGAGGTTGCGTTTGTGGCGCACCAGGCGCACCGAGTGCAGCGGCCCGTCCGGCTCCTGGGCCAGGTAGCGGCGCACGACCTCGACCGTGTCGTCCGGCGAGCCATCGTCCACGAGCACGACCTCGCTGGTGTGGCCGGCGACGGTCAGCAGCGGCAGGCAGTCGCGGAGCGTCGCGTCGATGCGCCGGGCCTCGCGGTACATCGGGATGATCAGCGACACATCCACCGGGCGCAGCGGCAACCGGCCCAGTTGTGTCGTGGTCTCGGGCATGCATTCCGCCGTTCGGCGGGGCTCGGACGCCCCGCCTCTGTTCCCAGGCTACCAGACCCCCTAGGCGTTGTCGAGCAGATCGACCGCGACGAAGGGCTGACCCTCCAGCATCGCGAGGCTCGCCCCGCCGCCGGTGGAGACATGGGTGAGCTTGTCGGCCACGCCGAAGGCCTCGGCCGCGGCCGCGGAATCGCCCCCGCCGACGATCGTCGTGGCGCCCTTGGCGGTCGCCTCGGCCATGGCCTTGGCGACCTGCAGGGTGCCGACCTTGAAGGCGGGCCACTCGAAGACGCCCATGGGGCCGTTCCAGACGATCGTCTTACCCTTGGCGATGATGGAGGCGAAGTGGCTCTGGGTCATCGGCCCGATGTCCAGGCCCATGAACCCCGGCTTGATGTGGTCGCGGAAGACCTCGATGTCGCCGGCGTGCTCCAGGAACTGGGTCGAGCAGACATGGTCGGAGGGGAGGTGGAGCTGGGCGCCGAGGTTGGCCGCCTGCTCGATCATCTTCCTGGCGGAGGCGATGTGGTCCTCCTCGACGCGGCTTGCGCCGACCTCCTGGCCGAGGGCCTTGAGGAAGGTGTAGGCCATCGCGCCGCCGACGAGGACATGGTCGGACTTGGGGAGCAGCCGCTCGATGGCGCCGATCTTGTCGGAGACCTTCGCCCCGCCGAGCACGATCACGAACGGCTTGGCCGGCTTCGCGATCGCGTCGCTCAGGAAGCGGACCTCCTTCTCGACCAGGAACCCGACGACGCGGGGCTTGCCGGCCATGGCCTGCGGCACGGCGACCATCGAGGCGTCGGTCCGGTGGCAGGTGCCGAAGGCGTCGTTGACATAGACATCGCCGTACGCCGCGAGCTTGGCGGCGAAGGCGGGGTCGCCCTTCTTCTCGGGCTTGTGGAAGCGGAGGTTCTCGAGCAGCAGCACATCGCCGTTGGCCATGCTGTTGACGGCGGCGCCGGCGCCGCTGTCGATGCAGTCGTTGGACGGGAAGGCGACGGGCTTGCCGAGCAGCTCGCCGAGCCGGTTGGCGACCGGGCGCAGGCTGTACTGGTCCTCGAAGCCCTTGCCCTCGGGGCGGCCGAGGTGGGACATGAGGACGGCCTTGCCGCCGCGGTCGATGATGCTCCGGATGGTGGGGAGGGCGCCGGCGATCCGCCGGTCATCGGTGATCCGGCCCCCGTCGAGAGGGACATTGAAGTCCACACGGACGAGGACGCGCTTGCCGGCGACATCGACGGACTGGATGGTCTGCTTGGCCACGGGTGATCCCTCGTTCTCGCCGCCGCGGAGGTGGGCCGGGGCCCGAGCGGGTGGCGGCGTGGGGTGCCCGGGCCAGTCTGGGACGGGGGATTCTAGTCGCCGGACTGGCCGATGATCCGCGACGCCCTGGCCCGCAGCTCAGCCCCGCCGGAGGTCTGGATCTGGTCGCGCATGCGCCGCAGGCGCGACGCGAGGGACGCGTCGACGAGCTGGTCCCCGATCCGCAGCTTCACGCCGCCGATCATCGACTCGTCGGTGTAGGGGTGGACGACCACCTCCTTGCCCAGGATCGTGGCGAGGCGGGCCTTGATCCGGTCGATCTCGGCGAAGTCCACGGGGTTGGCGGTGAACATGTCGACCTCGATGCGCCCGAACCGCTCCTGCACGAGCGCGTCGAACGCCGCCGCGATCGCGACGAGGTGGCCCAGCCGGCCCTTCTGGTTGAGCACGAGCAGGAATCGCAGCACCAGGTCGTCGCATCGCCCGGTGAAGATGCGGCGGAGGCTCGCGGCGCGGTTGGCGGTCGAGAGCACGCGGCTGGCGAGGAACTCGCCGAAGTGCTTGTCGGCCCGCGCCGTGTCGAGGATGTCCTCGAGCTGGCCGAGCACCGACTCGATCCGGTCCCGCCCGCCGGCCTCCTCGGCGAGCTCCAGCAGGCTGCGGGCGTAGACATTGGCCAGCGCGTCGGGTTGCGATTCGATCAGGGGCATGGTCGGCTCCGCGGGTGGTCGGGGGCGCTGGGGTTACCTGGACGCGGCCTGGAGCTCGTTGAGCGACTCTTCGACCAGGCGCTGGTGGTCCGCGGCGGAGACCTCCCTGGAGAGGATCTTGCCGGCCATGAGCGTCGCCAGGTTCGCCGCCTCGGCGTAGATCTCGCCGAGGGCCGCGCGCTTGGCGGACTCGATGTCGCGACGGGCCTTCTCGCGCATCTCGGTCAGCTCGCCGTCGGCCTTGGACTTGAGCTCCGCCGCGAGCTTCTGCTGCTGCACGCGGGTGTCCTCGAGCATCTTCTGCGCCTCGGCCCGGGCCTCGGCGAGGTTCTGCTGGTAGCTCTCGAGCGCCTCGGCCGCCTGCTTGCGGGCCGCGGCGGCGGCCTCGATCTCGCCCCGGATCTTCGCCTCACGCTCGTCGAGGCCCTTGGTGATCGCGGGCCAGACCTTGGCCATGAGCACGGCGAGGACCAGGCTGAAGACGATCACCGCGGTGAGGCCGGTGACGACGCCCTGCTTGACCGTCGGGATCGCGCCGACGACCTCATGGTCCCCGGCGTGGGCGCCCTCCGTCGCGTGCGTGTCGGCCGCGCCGTGGGCGTCCTGGGCGGCCGGGGCTTCCTGGGCGCCGTGCTCGGCCTGGCCCAGCGCGAAGCCCGCCGGGAGGGTGAGGGCGATGCCGGCGGAGAGTTGGAGGAGCGGGTCGCGGCCCATGCGTGGTCTCCAGAATCGTGATCGGGCGCGGCGGCCCGGGTTCGGACGGGGGAAGGAAGCCGTCCCGCGCCGGTCGGGGCGCGGGGCGGTGGGGGGGTTACTTCGCGAGGAAGCCCACGGCGACGGCGAAGAGGGTGGCGCCCTCGATCAGCGCGGCCGCGAGGATCATGTTGATCTGGACCTTGCCGGCCGCCTCGGGCTGGCGGGCGATGGACTCGACGGCGCCCTTGCCGACCAGGCCGATGCCCAGCCCGCCACCGATGACGGCCAGGCCGGCGCCGAGGACCGCGAGGCCCTTGCCCATGCTCGAGCCGGCCGCGACGGCCGCGTCGCCGGCCTGGGCGTACGCGGAGGCGGGGATCAGCATCGCGGTGGTCGCCGCGGCGAGCAGGGCCGACTTGGTGAGATTCCTGAGGTTCATGCTGCGTTCCTTTCGAGTGCCCCGGTGGGGCGAGACTTGTGCACAGGCGACAAGACAGTGCCCGTCGAGCGGGCGGGGCCCGTTATTCACGCCGCTGCGTGGGCGTGCTCGTGGCCGTGCCCATGGTCGTGCCCGTGCTCGTGACCATGGTCGTCGTGATGATCCATGAGGGAGATGAACACCGCGGTGAGGAACATGAAGATGAAGGCCTGGAGGAAGGCGACGAAGAGCTCGAGGATGGTGATCGCGAACGCGCCGCCGAAGGCGATGAGCGTCACCGGCGCCTTGATCAGGAAGCCCAGGTTCCACACCGCGCCGACGAAGCCGATGAGCGTCGCCAGCAGGATGTGGCCCGCGGTCATGTTCGCGAAGAGTCGGACGGTGAGCGCGACCGGCTTGATGAAGATCTGGCCCAGCAGCTCGAGCACGAAGATCATCGGCGCGACGAGGATCGGGGCCCCGCCGGTCATGTGCTTGAAGTAGCCCCCGACGCCCAGGCGGGCGATCGCCGCGCCGTTGAAGACCACCGCCGCGAAAACCGCCAGCACGCCGTTCACCCACACATTCTGCGTGGCGGTGCCCCCGACGGGGGTGATGTGATCCGCGGCCCAGTCCGGCTTGAGGAGGTGGATGACATCCATGATCGGGACCAGCCCGAGCAGGTTGTTCACGAGGATGAAGAAGAACAGCGTCCAGAGGAAGGGCATGAGCCTGTCGGTCCGGTCGTGCAGCAGGGGCCTGGCGACCTCCTCCCGCAGGTAGACGCAGATGACCTCGATCATGTGGGCGAAGCGGTTCTTGGTGACGAACGCCGCGGCGCCCTGGGTCTTCTCGTCGCCGGTCGAGACATGCTTGGCGACCCAGCCCATGCCGAAGATCAGGATGATCGCGCTGAGGACCAGGTTGCCCTGGTTGCTCGACCACAGCCAATAGCCGCTCTCGGTCTTCCAGAACAGGTGGTTCCAGACATGCGCGGAGGGGTCGGTCTCGGCGAGCAGGAAGGTCAGGTGGTTCAGCATGTGGAGCTCGACTCCGCGCCGGCGCCGCCGGCCTTCTTGCGTTCGATGGAGGACAGCACCGCGATCGCCCCCGCCGACTCCGCCACGAGCATCAGCCCGGCCCCGGCGACCACGCCGAGCCACACCGGCCTGCTCTCCAGCCCGCCGACCTCGGTGAGCATCACCGCCGCGAACATCGCCAGGAGCATCCGGGCGATCGACGCGCCGAGGACCGCCATCCCGAAGTACTCGGCCTTGCGGACCAAGACCGGCAGCAGCCCCAGCAGCGACACCACGCCGACCAGCCCCGCCACCACCCACGCCGGGGCGTCGGGACCCCCGGTCGCGCGCGACACCGCGTACGCGCAAGCCGTAGCCCCCGCGGCGACTGCGAGCGTCACGCCGGCGTACAGCGACCGGTGAGATTGGGTGACAGCGACCGCCGACACGATCTCGCTATGCTCCGAAAAAGGGCCAAAAACACCTGGGTGGTCGTCCGGCACGACCACCCTCGGATGAAGGGCGAAAGGATAGTCCGCCGGCTCCCCACCGGCAAGCCAGCGCGGGCGGTGGGTGTATGGGTGAGGGGGTGAGTGGGTCCGGGATGCCGAGCCTCAGCCCCGGCCTTGCTTGGCCCGGTCCCGCGCTTCGCGCTCTTTGGCCTCGGCCTTGAGCGAGTACCGGATCAGCCGGGCCGCCGCCGTCAGGAACCCCACCCCGAGCCCGATGATCGCCCCCCACGGGGCGGTCCCCCGCCACCAGTCAAACCCCCAGCCCAGGGCGAGCCCGCCGATCGTCGTGAACACCAGGTCCAGGGCCATACCCCAGGCCTTGGCGGTATCGCCGAAGCTCTCACGCTGCGGCGGCGGAGCGTCCGGCGCCCTGTCCTCCGGGCGCTGCCGCAGCACCTCGGGGATCGCCAGGCGCGGATCCTCCCCCGGCGGGGGGGGCGGCCTGCGGTCGGGATCGTCTGCCGGGTGGGCCACGGGGTCCTCAGGTGATCGCCCGCATGGCGAACGAGCGGGCGGTCTTGAGGGCTTCGCTGAGCCTGTCGACCTCGGGCCCGCCGCCCTGGGCCTGCTCGGGCCTGCCGCCGCCTTTGCCCCCCAGCACCTGGGCCGCCTCGCGGACCCAGTCGCCGGCCTTGAGCCCGCGCCCGACCAGCGGCCCGGGGACGCCCGCGATGATGGCGACCGAGGGCTTCTCGCCGTCCCGGTCGACGCTGGCGAGCAGCACGGCGGAGGTGGGGCACATGTCCTGGATGGTCTTGAGGGCCGCCTGGAGGGCCGCGCGGTCGCCCCCGGTGTCGAGCTCGGCGATCAGCACCGGCTCGGTCGACCCGCCGTGCCCCTGGGCGATGCGCCGGGCCATGTCCTGGGCTTCGGCGGCCTTGGCCTTGGCCACCCCCTTGGCCGCGGCCTTGACCTTCTCCTGCAACTCGCCGAGGCGGTCGCGGAGGGCGGCCTTGCGGGCGGCGGGCAGCGTGAGCTGGTCGAGCTCGGCCGCGATCGCCGCCGCTTCGGTCGTGAGGGCCTCGCCCGACAGCGAGCCCGCGCTCCGGACCCGCTTCTCGGCCTCGTCGGCCGCGGCGTGGGCGGCGATGGCGGGGACGCCGGTCAGCGCCTCGACGCGCCGGATGCCCTTGGCGATGCCGGTCTCGTGGATGAGGGCGAAGCTCTTGGCCTCGCCGGTCGAGCCCAGGTGTGTCCCGCCGCAGAACTCGACGGAGTACTCCATCCACTCCGGGTTGTCGGCCCTGTCGAGCAGCTTCTGGACGGGGACGCCGATGGAAACCACCCGCACCGGGTCTGGGTACGCCTCGCCGAAGACCGCCCGCAGGCCGGTGATGCCCTTGGCGACAAACTGGGGGGCCAGGTCGGCGTAGACGGGCAGGTCCTGCTCGATGTGCTCGAGGACGACCTGCTCGACCAGGCCCAGCTCGTCCGGGCCCACCGGCTTGTTGTGGGAGAAGTCGAAGCGCAGCCGGTCGGGGTCGACCAGCGAGCCCTTCTGGTCCACGCGCTCGCCGAGCACACGCCGGAGGCCCAGGTTGAGCAGGTGCGTGGCGGTGTGGTTCGCGGCGACCTGCGTGCGGCGCTGGGTGTCCAGGTGCAGCTGCACATCGTCGCCGACGCGGACCTCGCCCCGGACCACCCGCCCGAAGTGGACGACATACCCGCCGTACGAGCGGACCTCCTCGATCTTGAACTCCCCGCCGCCCTGGTGGTTGCCGGTGCGGTGCTCGCGGCTGACCATGGCCCGGCCGTGGTCGGTGACCTGGCCGCCCATCTCGGCGTAGAGGTTGGTCTTGTCGAGGATGAGGCCGAGCCTGCGGCTGATGTTGCTGGTGGAGGTGGCGTGCTCCTCGAAGTTGTGGCCGGACCAGATCGCCTTGACAGTCGCGCGGATATCGCGCCCGTGGAACTTGTGCGAGTCGTCGGTCGGGTGGACATTGAGCCGCTTGAGCCGGGCCATGGCGTCGGGGTCGAGGCCCACGCCGTCCGCCGCCGCGGCGCCGCCCGCGGCCCGGGAACGCTCCTTCTGCTCGGCCATGCACTTCTCGAATCCCGGGACATCGACCTTGAGCCCGCGCTCCTCAGCCATGAGGACGGTGAGGTCGAGGGGAAAGCCGTAGGTGTCGTAGAGCTGGAAGGCGTCCTCGCCGGAGATCGATCCGTCGGACGCCGCGTCCTCAAACCGCTTGATCCCCCGGTCCAGCGTCCTACCGAAGCTCTCCTCCTCCTCCCGGATGACCTCGATCACCCGGTCGGGGTTCTTGCGCAGCTCGGGGAAGGCCTCCCCCATCGTCTCGGCGACGACCGGCACGAGCTGGCTGAAGAAGCCCGGTGGCGCGTTGAGCATCTGGCGCCCGTAGCGCACGGCCCGACGCAGGATCCGGCGCAGGACATACCCCCGCCCCTCGTTGCTCGGCACGGCCCCGTCGGTGATGGCGAAGGTCAGCGTGCGGATGTGGTCGGCGATGACGCGGTAGGCCATGTCGTGGCTCGCCGGGTCGTCCTTCCCGAGCTTGCCGTGGTAGCCCCGCTCATCGCCGGTGATCCGCTCGATCGCCGCGAAGATCGGCGTGAACGCGTCGGTGTCGTAGTTGCTCCGCACCCCCTGGATGATGCTCGCCAGGCGCTCGAGCCCCATGCCGGTGTCCACATGCTTGGCCGGCAGCGGCCTGAGCGAGCCGTCGGGCTGGCGGTCGAACTGGATGAAGACCAGGTTCCAGATCTCGATCACATCCGGGTCGCCCTGGTTGACGATCGGGGCCGCGTCGCGGTCGCCGATGCGGTCGAAGTGGATCTCGCTGCACGGGCCGCAGGGCCCGGTGTCGCCCATCTCCCAGAAGTTGTCCTTCATGCTCCCCGGGAGCACCCGCTGGGTGGGGAGGAACCGCAGCCAGAGGTCGCGGGCCTCGGTGTCCGGCGGCAGGCCTTGCGCCTTGTCGCCCCCGAAGTAGGTAGCGTAGAGCCTGTCGCCCGGGAGCTGGTAGACGCGGGTCAGCAGGTCCCACGCCCACTCGATCGCCTCGGCCTTGAAGTAGTCGCCGACGGACCAGTTGCCGAGCATCTCGAAAAAGGTGTGGTGGTAGGTGTCCTTGCCGACATCCTCCAGGTCGTTGTGCTTGCCGCCGGCGCGGATGCACTTCTGGGTGTTGGCCGCCCGCCTGAGCCCCTCCAGCGGCGAGCCGGGGGGGACCTGGTCGAGGAAGGCCGCCTTGAACTGGTTCATGCCCGCGTTGGCGAACAGGAGCGTCGGGTCCGCGTGGGGGATAACCGGGCTCGAGGGGACGAACCGATGCTCGTGGCGCTGGACGAAGTAGTCGATAAATGTTCGGCGGATCTGGGCGGTGGTTGGTTTGGACATCGATTGGGTTCCGTGGTCGAATTGGCCGATTGTAGGGGGGTGACAGTGCGCGGCCGCCCCCCGGCCCGACCCGGCTGCCGGTAGGATGGCAGCGGACATGCGGCACCTGTTTCCCCGCCCCGGCGCGGGCCACGGAAGGAACGGCCTCGATGCGTGAGTGCGACCTCTGCGTGATCGGGAGCGGGCCGGCGGGCCAGCGGGCGGCCATCCAGGGCGCCAAGCTCGGCAAGTCCGTCGTGCTCGTCGAGCGGCGCGATGTGATCGGGGGCGTGGCGGTCAACACCGGCACCATCCCGTCCAAGGCGCTCCGCGAGGCCATCCTGTCGATGGTCAGCCGCCAGTCCGCCATGCCCCAGCTCGCCGACTTCCGGCGGGCCCGCGAGCACAGCTTCCAGGAGCTGGTCCGCAGCGCCGACCGCGTCGTCGACGCCGAGATCGACATCGTCCAGCGCCATATGCGGTCCAACGGCGTTGCGGTGCTCCACGGCGCCGCCCACTTCACCGAGCCCAACACCGTCGCCGTCGAGGGCGGCTACGGCACCGAGCAGGTCCGCGCCGAGCGCGTGCTCGTCGCCACGGGCACCGAGCCGGCCAAGCCCGAGGGCGTCGAGTTCGACCAGAGGACTGTCATCACCTCCGATGAGATCCTCGGCCTGCCCGCCCTGCCGCACTCGGTGATCGTCGTCGGCGGCGGGGTCATCGGCACCGAGTACGCGTCGATGCTCAGCCTGCTGGGCGTGAAGGTCACGCTCATCGAGGGCCGCCCGCGTGTGCTCGAGTTTGTCGACGGCGAGATCGGCGAGGCGCTGCAGTATCACCTCCGCCAGGGCGGCATGACGCTCCGGCTGGGCGAGAAGGTCGTCAGGATCGGCCGGTGCGAGCCGCCGCCCGGGGCGAGGACCACCGACGGCTGCATGGCCGAGGCGACGCTCGAGAGCGGCAAGACCGTCCGGGCCGAGTGCCTGCTCTACGCGATCGGACGCCAGGGGGCGACCGCCGAGCTCCGCCTCGAGAACGCCGGCCTCCAGGCCGACAACCGGGGCCGGCTCCGCGTCAACGAGCACTTCCAGACCGGCGTGCCCCATATCTACGCCGCCGGCGATGTCGTCGGCTTCCCCGCCCTCGCCTCGACCAGCATGGAGCAGGGGCGTGCCGCGGCGTGCCACATGTTCGGCCAGCCGGTGCACGAGGTCTCGCGCCTCCTCCCCTACGGCATCTACTCCATCCCCGAGATGAGCATGATCGGCTGGACCGAGGAGAAGCTCACCGAGGAGGGCGTGCCCTTCGAGAGCGGCGTCGCCCAATACCGCGAGATCGCCCGCGGCCAGCTCATCGGCGACGACATCGGCATGCTCAAGCTGCTCATCCACCAGGAGAGCCACGCCATCCTCGGCGTCCACGCGATCGGCACCGGCGCCACCGAGCTCATCCACATCGGCCAGTGCGCCATGGCCTTCAACGCCACAGTCGAGTACTTCGTCAACGCCGTCTTCAACTACCCCACCCTCGCCGAGTGCTACAAGACCGCCGCCCTCAACGGCCTCAACAAGCTCCGCAGCGTCTGACCCGCCGCCACGGCTCCCCGGTGGCACGGCTCTCCGGTGGCACGGCTCCAAGGTGGCACGGCTCCAAGGTGGCACGGCTCTCCGAGCCGTGAAGCACCTCCCCGGTGGCACGGCTCTCCGAGCCGTGAAGCCCCCAGCCGGCCGCTGCCCGCTCTCCCGCCCCGGAGTGCCGCATCCCCGGGTGGGGTCTATTCTGTCCCCGTGGCGAAGAAGACCACCAAGAAGGCCGCCAAGAAAGCCCCCTCGCGCCGGAAGGACGCGGGCGCTCTGCTCGCCGACACCCCGCCCGAGGCCGGCCCTGTCGCCCCCCGCCCCATCCCCCTCGACGAGGTGCTGGGCCAGCCCCGCCCGATCGGGATCCTCGACGCGGCCGTCGCCTCCGGCCGGCTGCACCACGCCTGGGTCTTCCACGGCCCCGACGGGGTGGGCAAGTTCACCACGGCCCTGGCCTTCGCCGCGGTCATCCTCGACCCCGAGTCACGGCCCGACCTGGCCGGGCGCCGCAGGCCGGACCCCGAGTCCCGTGTCCAACGCATGCTCCGCGCCGGGGCACACCCGGACCTGCACATCCTCCGCAAGGAACTCGCCGCGGTGAGCCGCAAAGAGCAGGTCCGCAACAGCAAGCAGACCACCCTCGCCAAGGAGGTCGTCGAGGAGTTCCTCATCGAGCCGGCGGCCCGGACCCGGGTGCTCGCGGGCGACTCGCTCGCGGGCAAGGTCTTCCTGGTCGACGAGGCCCACCTGCTCGGGAAGGAGGCGCAGAACGCCCTGCTCAAGACCCTCGAGGAGCCCCCCGCCGGCACGGTGCTGGTGCTTGTGACTTCCAGCGAGGAGCAACTGGCGCCGACCATCCGCAGCCGGTGCCAGCGCGTCCCCTTCGGCCCGCTCGACGACGCCTCGATGCAGGCGTGGATGCGCCGGGCCGGGTTCGACTTCGGCGGGATCGATGCGGCGTGGGCGATGGGTTTCGCCGGCGGCTCGCCCGGCGTCCTCAGGGCCATCGTCGAGAGCGGCCTGGGCGCGTGGCACGCCGAGGTCCAGCCCGCCCTCGATCGGCTCCTCGCCGGCGAGCCCGTTATCGAGCTCGGCGCACAGCTCGCCAAGCTGGTCGACGAGGCCGCCGCGGCGGCCGTCGCCGGCGATGCCAGGGCCAGCAAGGAAGTCGCCAACCGCGTCGCCGCCAAACGGATGTTCCGCCTGCTGGGCGAGTCCTTCCGGCGCCAGATGCGACGGGCCGCGGCGGTGGGGCGGCTGGACGACGCCGAGCGGGCCGCCGAGTGCATCGCCATGGTCGAGGACGCCGAGCGTCAGCTCGAGTCGAATGTCGCGCTCGCGATGATCTTCGAGAACCTCGCCGCCCAGTGCGCCGTGGTCTGAGCGTGTCGAGGGGCCCCGGGGGCGCGCCCGCCGGGCCGCCGGCAATGCAAAGCCCCGAGCTCGGGCCCGGGGCTGGTCGATCGTCTCGAGATCACGCCCTGCGATAGGCCGTTCGATCAGGCCTGGGCGCTGAACCGCATCGGCTCGTCGCCGGTGGGTGCGGGCCTCCCGGCGGCCTTGGTCCCGGCCCGCTCGGTCGCGACCTTCTCCATCAGCAGGGCCCAGGTCTCACGCTCGTACTGGAGCAGCTCGATCGCCTTCACCAGGCGATCGAGGTTGCGGGTCAGGCTCGCGTCCACCATCTCGCGGTAGAGGTACATGTACACCGACTGGACCCGTTCGGCCAGCTCGCGGTCCACATCGACGCGGATCGAGGTCGCCAGCTCGAGCACGATCGCCCGGGCCTGGGTGATCCCCGTGTACGCGGCCTCGTAGTCCTTCTTGGCCAGACCCTCGGCCGCCTGGTTGGCGAACCGCAGCGCCCCGTCCAGCAGCATGAGCCGGAGCTGCTCGGGCGAGGCGGTCATCACCTGGGTGCGGAGGTAGGCGTTGGCTTCTGGGGTGGTTGTGGTGGTCATCGCAGGCCCTATCGGCGGTGCGAGGGGGGTGCTTGAGCAGCCCGGGCTCACTCAGCCCAGATTCTGCTGCAGGCTCGAGAGGGACGACTGCTGGGTCTGGAGGCTGGCCAGCGCCTGCTCCATCGCCAGGAACTGCGCCTCCAGGCGCTGACGCTTGATCTCCAGCAGATCGTCGAAGTGCTCGATCCGCTTCTCCTGGAGCTCGATCTTGTCGGCGAAGGTCTTGTCCTTCTGGGTCAGGATGCCGTCGACGCTGTCGAGGTAGTCGTCGGCCAGCTCCTCGAACATGAAGATGATCCCCAGCCGCTCGAACTCCTCCTCGGTGCTGGTGTTCCGAACGAACACGCCGTCGTCGATCTCCGTCTCGGCGTCCGGCGGGATGACATCCCTGGCGGCGAAGAGGTCCGCGACGGCCTGGAAGTCCCGGTCCATGGCCTCGCGGAGCTTGTCGCGGTCGAGCGAGAGCTTGCCGCCCTCGATCACCTTGACGCCGACCTCGGTGAGCCGGTCGAACTCGTCGTCGACGCCCAGCGGGGTGCTGATGGCCGTCCGGGCCAGGGCCGACTTGAGCGTGGTGAGCGTCGACTCGCCGAGCAGCGGACCCCTGGTCTCGGTCTCGGGGTCGTACCTCGTGACAAAGCCGATGCGGTCGACCAGGGCGTTGTACGCCGTGATGAACGAATCAATCGCCGACTCGATCGCCGTGTTGTCGCGGGTGACATTGATCGTCACCGGGTCCTCGCTGGCCGAGTGGAGGTCGATCGTGACGCCCGGGATCACGCCGTCGAGCGTGTTCTCCGAGTTGGTGAGCATGACCGCTTTGGCGGGGTCGGTCGAGCCGAAGAACGCCAGCGCGTCCTGCCCCTCGTTGAGCGTGTCCATGTCGAGCCCGAACCCGGCGTCGTCGAAGATGAACCGCCCGGCCACGCCCGACTCGGCCGCCGTGAAGTTCAGCCGGTAGGGGTTCGACCCCGTCCCGTCGTCGATGATCGCCGCTCGGAGCGGGGCTCCGGCGTCGTTGATCTTGTCGGCGATGTCCTGCAGGGTGTCGGTGGCCTCGAACTCGACGGTGACCTCGGCCGAGCCGTCGAGGTAGTTGTCCCCGTCCACGCCGCCGGCCTCGCCCTCGATCTTGAGGTTGCCGGCGACATTGCCGGAGATGTCCTCGACGATGATCGCGGCGGCGCCGTTGGGCTCGCTGCCGCCCTTCTCGCGGATCACGATGCCGTCGCCGTTGTCGTTGATCGCGGCGACGACATTGGCGTTCTGAGCGTCGGACTGGGCGTTGATCTCCTTGATCAGGTCGTAGACGGTCTCGGTGTCCGAGCCGATCTCGACCGTGAACGACACGCTGCTCCCGTCGGTGATCCGGAACTCGCCCGTGCCGATCCCCGCCCCGCCGTTGAGGTCGTCAACCCGGGTCGCCATCGAGAGGTACTGGTGCTGGAGGTTCGAGCCCGTGACCGAATCCTCGGCGACCCCGGCGACATCGGTCGAGATCCCCAGCGAGTCCGCGCTGTCGCCGGTGATGATCAGGTTGGACCCGCCCGCGGTGGTGTCGGTGATCAGCAGCCCGTGCCCGACGGGGTTGAGGCTCGCCGTCAGCCTGCCCGCGTTGCCGGCGTCGTCGTTGATCAGCGAGATCAGCTCCTCGACGGTCTCGGCGCCGGACACATCCACGACGAAGTTCGTGCCGTCGCGTGAGGTGAAGCTGATGTCGCCGTTGCCGGACACCCCGCCGCCCCCGTTGACATTGGAGAGGAGCGTCGTGTTCAGCCCGGCCAGGATGCGGTCGCCGGTGATCGTGCCCGAGGTGTCCTTGAGAATGCCGAGCTGCTCGGCGGTGGTGCTGGTGCCGTCCTTCTCCGTGATGTCGATGTCCCGCAGCGAGTTGTTCGTGATCACGATCCTGCCGTCAGAGATCGACGCGACGACCTCGCCGGTGTAGTCATGGGTCGCGCCGTTGTCGTTGGCCTCGGCGATCGCCGCCTCGATCGCCTCGTTGATCCGGTCGATCACGCCGCCCACCGAGGACACCGGGCCCTCGATCTCCTCGTACTCCGCGTCGTACACCGACCCGATGTTGACATCCACGACGAGCTCGTCGGCGCCCTCCCGGTCCAGCGTGATGGAGAAGTCATGCCGGTCCGGACCGATGTCGCTCCCGACGAACACCCCGTTGCCGTCGTTCAGCTGGCGCAGCGTCGTGTTCTCCGTCAGCCCGTACACCGCCGAGCCCGTGAGCGTGCCGGTGGTCGAGGTCCCGGCGATCCCCAGGCTCGTCGCCGTGCTGTAGCCCGACGCGTCCGCGACGGTGAAGTCCGTCCCGCCGCTCAGCACAAGGTGGTCGCCGCTGGCATGGGCCGTCACATCGAGCCCCGCCCCGTTGATCGCCTCGATCACATCGTTCACCGTCACCGACTTCGACAGGTCAACCGTCACCGTCTCGCTGCCCTGCGTGATCTTGATCTTGCCCCGCTCGATGCCCTCCCCGTCGTTCAGATCCGCCAGCGCCAGGTCCCGGTCGAGCCGCCCCGCGATCGACTCGAAGGTGAACGACTCGGCCGCCAACGCGGTCACATCCTTGTCGGCGTACCCGCGGCTGAGCATCTGCTGGCTCGAGACCAGGCGGTCCACCAGGAACGAGTAGCTCCCCGGCACCGCCGAGCGCGACGCCGTGGCCGTCAGCACCGTGTCGTCCGTGCTCGTCGCCCCCATCGCCTGGAAGGTGAACTGCGTGCGGAAGGTCGACGCCGCAGTGCGCAGCGCGCCGAGCTTGGAGTTGATGTCCAGGTACGCCGACTGCTGCTGCTGGAGCTGCAGGATCCGCTGCTGGGCCAGCGTCCGGGGCCGTGCCTCGAGGGTGAGGAGCTGGTTGATCAGCGACGCCGTGTCAATGCCGCTGAAAAGGCCGACACCAGTAGTTATCCCAGACATCGGTCGTTCTCCCTATGCCGCGCGCCGTTGCGCCCGCTCGATCTCCCCGACGGGCTCCGCCGCCGGCCGGAGCACCAGCCCGCACGCGTAACGCCGACCCGGTCGGTCCAGGCCGCGCCGCCTCAGGGCCATCAACTCCATGGCCCACGGCGCAAGAACTGCCCGGAACATCCGCTTGGCCTGCTCCTCGGCTGCGCAGGATTGTGCGTGCTCGGTCTGCATACGCGCTCCGTGGCGTGCTCCGGGGCTCTTCGCAACACCCGGGCCAGCCCGGGCGCGCACCCTCTGCCCTCTCATCGGACGCCCGGGGGCCCGCGCTCGCCCCCACCCGCCGGTTCTCGCACCTTGCGGGGTTCCCCGGTCCAGCGGGCTGCGCGGGTGGCCGATGCAACGGCGCGAACGCCCCCGGCCCGGCGGCGTACCATGACCGATCAAGGACCTGCCAGAGATGAATAACCCAGGTGCAAATCCCGAATCCGCCCGCCGCGAGCAACTGCTCCGCCGAGCGGTGCTCGTGGTCTGTCTGCTGGTCGGCCTCTCCGCGCTCTGGGGGGCGTTCGACGCCGTCCGGGTGGAGCCCCGTGTCTGGGGCCTGCTGGGCTTCGAGGCCGTCACCCTCGTGACCGCGGGGCTCGGCGTGCTCGTCGGGCTGGGACGCCCGCGCGAGGCCCCCGGCCTTGCCGCGGCCTGCCTCGGGGCGACCGTCTTCGCCGCGGCCACCCTGGGCCGCTTCAGCGCGATCGTCACCCGCGCCGAGGGCACGATCACCGAAGGTCAGGCCGTCCGCCAGCTCGCCAAAGACCTGATGTTCGAGGGCCGCCTGGTCGGCGCGATCGCGCTGGGGGCCGTGGCCGTGATGCTCGCTCTGCAGACCGACCGCCGGGCGTGGAAGCGTCTGTTCGTGGGCGTGGGGATGGCGATCCCCGTGCTGGGCGCGCTGGTGTGGCTGGTCGGCCCGGGGCTCAACTGGCTTCTCGCGCCCGTGGAATCGACCGCCGGGCTCGTCCGGGTGGTTCTGGCGTTGGTGGGGGGGCTCGGGGTCACGATCCTGGGTTCGGCCGCCGTCGACCAGGTTATCCGGGCCTTCCAGGACCGCCTGACCCCGCTCGGGGGCGCCAGACCCGGCCGAAAGGCCGGCACCCCCGCTCCGAACAAGTCGGCATGACCGAACTCCTCACTCTTGTCGGCGGCACGGTGGTCTGCATCGCCGTCGGGGCCCTTGTCGTCTTCGTCTGGATGGTCCGCCGCTCGAACGCCGAGCCGGCCAAGATTGACATCCACGGCGTGGCGGAGCGCGTGCGGGCGACCGGGTCGCTCGTCGGGCTCGAGGTCGCCGCCAAGGAGATCGCCACGGCGACCAAGGGCTGGGGCTGGCTGCCGCCGATCCTGATGAGCCAGGCCCGGCTGGCGATGATCTTCCAGTTCGAGAAGCAGTACTCGGTGGACCTGGGCCAGCTCCGCACCGAAGATGTCGAGCGGATCGGCTCGGGCCGCTTCCGCATCACCCTGCCCGAAGTCACCGGCAGGCTCCGCCTCGTCGAGGTCTCGCCCTATGACATCCAGGCCGGGCGGGTGCTCGGGCTGCTCGATGTCATCCCGATGAGCGCCGAGCGCCAGAAGGAACTCATGAAGGCCGCCCAGGAGCAGGCCGGCCAGCTCCTCGCGGCCTCCGAGGCGTCGTATGTGCGCCAGGCCCGCGCGAGCGTCGAGCGCCAGTTGCGGGCGCTGGTGGGGCTGTTCGACCTGGAGCTGGAGATCGCCTGGCGCGACGCGCCGAGGCGGGAGTACGAGGTGCACCTGCCGCCCGAACTCAAGACTTCCGCGCCGGTGAAGCCGAAGCTCTCGCTCGTGGCGGGGTGAGCAGTCGGTGCCACTGGTCAGCGGAGGCTCTGCGGAGCTGACCAGTGCGATACCTCCGCGCGTCCCCGCACTACGGCGGCGACCGACAATGCGGCACTGGTCGGCCCCCCAAAGCTGGGCCCGACCAGTGGCACCCCACGGCTTACTCACGCACTCGACGGGTGCCAGATCGTCTTGAACTCCACGAACGGCTCGATCCACTGCGGTCCTTCACACCGCTCGTCGTCGAACCAGTCGAACCCCCCTTCGTCGCTCCGTCGCTTCGTCGCTCCGTCGCTGCTCCGCACGGTGACCCGCTTGAGATTCTCCGCGGCCCCGAGTTCGAGGGTCTTGCGCTGCTCGGGCGTGACCCCCGCCGCGTGGATCGCCGCGATCTCCCGGTGCGACGCGAAGTGGGGGACCAGCTCGTCGCGGAACCCGGTGAGGATGTTGATCACGCCGCCCGGCATGTCGCTGGTGGCGATCGCCTCGGCGAGGATGCAGGCGGGGATGGGGTTGGTCTCGCTCGCGAGGACGACGCACGCGTTCCCCGCGCACACGACGGGGGCCACGAGGCTGACCAGAGCGAGTAGCGGGTGGTCGTCGGGGCAGACGATGCCGACGACGCCGACGGGCTCGGGGACGGTAAAGTTGTGGTACGGGCCGGCGACGGGGTTGGCGCAGCCGAGGACCTGGGGGTACTTGTCGGCCCACCCGGCGTAGTGAATGATCCGGTCGATCGCCGCGGCCACCTCCAAGGTGGCACGGCTCTCCGAGCCGTGAGTCCCGGCGGCGCCGGCCTCCAATCGGTGTGCCTCCGCAAGCTCCCCCGCCTTCCCCTCCATCATCTCCGCGAGCCGGTACAGGATCTGCGCCCGCAGATACGCCGTCGCGCCCGCCCACTTGGCCTGCGCCCCCGCTGCGGCCTCGACCGCATTGCGCAGGTCCTTCCGCGAGGCGTGGCAGGTGTGGGCGACGGTGTTCCCGGCCGCGCCGGCGATCTTGACCGATCGCCCCGACTCGGTGCGGGGGAACTGGCCGTTGATGAAGAGCTTGTAAGTCTTGGGGATGGGGAGGCGTGTGGTCATTCCTTCGATTCCTTGTTCACCGCCGAGGACGCCGAGAGAGCCGAGAGCGCCGAGGGAGGCCGAGTGAGTGCGCGACGGACGATGCCGTCGCGGAGGACGGGGACATTGGAGTTCAGGAGGAGGCCGACCGGGAATGGGCCGAGGCGGAGGTATGTCATGAGCTGTGCTTCGTGGATCCGGAGGATGTTCTCCACTGACTTGAGTTCGATGACAACGATGTCCTCCACGAGCAGGTCGATGCGGTATCCGCAGTCGAGTTCTCGTCCCTTGTACCTGATCGGGAGTTCGACCTGTCGTTGTACCGGTACACCGAGATCGATCAACTCCTGCCACAGGCATTGCTCGTAGCTGGACTCCAGGAGGCCCGGCCCCAGCTCGCGATGCACCTCGATTGCCGCGCCGATGATGCGCCGCGTGAGTTCTTCCGCTTCGAAGTCCGGAGCGAATCGTCGATCTGCCATCTCCATTCTCCTCTCGGCGATCTCGGCGTCCTCGGCGGTGAAGTCAGGCCTTCACATACCCCCGCAACCCCTGCAATCCTCCCTCGCGCCCGAACCCCGACTCCTTGAACCCCCCGAACGGGCTCGCCGGGTCGAACTTGTTGTAGCTGTTCAGCCACACCACGCCCGCCTTCAGCTTGCTCGCGATCTCGAAGATCTTGGACCCCTTGTCCGTCCACACCCCCGCGGCCAGGCCGTAGGGCGTGTTGTTCGCCCGCGTGATCGCCTCCTCCGGCGTGCGGAAGCTCATCACCGCGAGCACCGGCCCGAAGATCTCCTCGCGGGCGATCGTGTGGCTCGGCTGCACGCCCGTGAAGAAGCTCGGGCGGCACCAGTAGCCCTTGCCCGTTTGTGCGACCGCCCCGTGTGCCACGGCCGTGCCGGCCGTGCCGTTCCACCTGTCGGCCAGGCCATTCACGGCGCCGCCGACATGCAGCGTCGCTCCCTCGTCGCAGCCCGCGCCGAGGTACCGGCTGATCGTCCCGAGCTGCTCGCGCGAGTTGATCGCCCCGACATCGGTGTTCTTGTCCAGCGGGTCGCCCACCCGCAGGCTCGCCATCCGGATCTTGAGCTTCGCGATCACCTCGTCCAGCACCGACTCCTGCACGAACAAGCGCGAACCCGCGCAGCACACATGCCCTTGGTTGAAGTAGATCCCTTCGATGATCCCCTCGACCGCCTGGTCGAGACTCGCATCCTCGAAGATGATGTTGGGGCTCTTGCCGCCCAACTCCAGCGTCAGCCTCTTGGTGGCGCGGCTCTCCGAGCCGTGAGCCAGGTAGTTGTTCTCCGCCACCGCCCTCGCGATCCGCTTACCCACCTCCGTCGACCCGGTGAACGCGATCTTGTCCACATCCGGGTGGTTCACCAGCGCCGCCCCCGTCCGCCCATCCCCGGTGACGACATTCACCACCCCCCGCGGCAGCCCGACCTCCTGGCAGATCTCCGCCAGGCGCAGGGCCGTCAGCGGCGTCGTCTCCGCCGGCTTGAGCACGCAGGTATTCCCGCACGCCAGCGCCGGCGCCAGCTTCCACGCCGCCATCAGCAGCGGGAAGTTCCACGGGATGATCTGGCCGCAGACGCCGATGGGAAGGGGTGTAGGTGGCACGGCTGTCCCAGCCGTGCTTCCGGACTCACGGCTGGGACAGCCGTGCCACCCAGGGAATGCAAACCGCAGCTTGTCCGCCCACCCCGCGTGGTAGAAAAAGTGCGCCGCCGCCAGCGGCACATCCACATCCCGGCTCTCGCGGATGGGCTTGCCGCCGTCCATGGTCTCGAGCACCGCCAGCTCGCGGGCCCGCTCCTGGATCCGCCGGGCGATGCGGTAGAGGTACTTGCCCCGCTCCTTGGCGGGCAGGCCGGCCCAGGCGGGGAGGGCCTCCCGCGCCGCCCGCACCGCCGCGTCGACATCGGCCTCCCCGGCCTGAGCGATCTCGGCCAGCGTGGCCTCCGTCGCGGGGTTGACGGTCGGGAAGTAGTCACCCTGTGTGCCACGGCTCTGTGAGCCGTGCGGCTCCACGAACTCGCCGCCGATGAACAGCCCATACCGGCCCGCGATCTCCGGCTTCACACTCTCGGGCGCGGGGGCGTAGTCCCACTGGGTGAGGGCGGTGGCGAAGTCGAGGCGGTGGGGGGGTGTAGAGGTCGAGGTCATTCCGGGTTCCTTCGGACGGGGGTGCCGCACTCGGGGCATGTGTCGAGTTCCTTTACAGGGTAGCGGCAGGAGGTGCAGAGGCCACGGGCGCGTCGGCAGCGGGCGCGGAACCTCCGAGGCAGAGGAAGCAGGGCCCGCCAGACGAGAGCCCAGAACGCCGTTCCCGCGAGGAAACCCGGCCAGAGCGGGCGAATCGGGAGTGTGAAGGTCTCGGAGGTGCCTATCGAGAGCCAGTAGCCGTGCTCGTAGAACCATAGCAATCGGGCAAGTGGGCCGCCGCGCGTTTGGGCGACCTCCTCCGGGGATTGCGGCACGGCTTGGCGGTACCGGAATGCCGGGAATGGCAGGCCACCCGAGCGATCGGCACGCTACCCGGCGGTGACGAGTCGCCTCTTCTGCTCGACGAACTTCATGTGGTGGTCGAGGTGCTCAATATACATGCCGACCATCTCCCCCAGCTCGACAAGGCCGCGCTGATTGTGAACGCCCTGCCTCTCGAACGCGGAGTCAGGCAACCGCCGGAGCCACGCGCCGTGCCAGCGGCGGACGCCCGCGAAGAGGTCGGTGACGGCGCGGAGATCCTCGCGCTCGTACAGGAGCTTCGACGCCAGGGCCGACTCGTCGTACGAGATCAGCAGGGGCCGCTCCTCGCCCGCGATCCTCCGCATGCGATGGACGGCCGCGAGCTCGCTCTCGAGCAGGTGGACGACGATCTGCCGGATCGACCAGGTGCCAGGCACCGGGTGGGCGTCGAGCTGGGCGGGGGTGAGGCCGGCGAGAGCGCGGGCAGGGGTGTCGGCGCCGGCTTCGTAGCGGTCGATGAGGGTTCGGTCCATGGGGGATGGTACGAGCACATGGCGTGAGGTCGACGCGCCGGCCGCCCCGGCGACTGTATGTTCATGCCCGCCCATGGGATGGTCGCCCGGCTACGGGACGGGCTGGGGCGAGGGGTCTCTTGTCATCAGCAGGATCGAATGCCGGATCCCCCACAGCGAGATCTTCGCCCCATCATCAAAGTCCCGCATCGGCTCCGCATCAATCCCCAGCGCGTTGTGGCACAGCCCCAGGTGGTTCACATGCACCTCGCCGTACTCCCCGGCATCCCACCGGAAGGCGTAGATCGCCCCCTGTGCCCCGACCGCGAACGCCACCCCCACCCGCGTCAGCGTCCACTCGTCGTACATCATCGCCGTCAGCCAGCCCTCGTCGAGGGCGGTGTTCTCGACCCGGCGCGTGCGCCACGCGCTCATCAGCCCGCCCCCGCCCGGCCACGCGGTGTGGTAGATATTGAGCTCGCCCGCCGGCGTGTACCCGACGGCCGGTCGCGTCACGCAGCTGTTCCCCGAGGCCTCGCCACGGGTCCACAGCGTCTCGCCCTCCCGCACCAGGTCCCCCTGCACCGCCAGGTCGGTCACCCGCATGCACATCTTCGCCCCGTGCGAGTTCGGCATGCTCGTGACCATCGTGATCCGCCCGTCGCCCGGGCGCACCGCCATCCCCGGCGGCACCTGCGAGCGCGTCTCCAGCGCCTGCCCCGGCTTGACCACCGGCGCGTCCGCCCACTCCAGCCACCGGGTCTCCAGCCGGTCGTCGTCGTGGCGCAGCACGAGCAGCAGCCGCCCCCCGACCGCCACGCCGCCGAGGTCGCACCGGGGCAGGTCGCCCAGGAACACCGGGTTCTCGACCGTTGACGCGTTGAAGCGGGCGACGAACCACCCCGACTGCTGGCTGAAGAACACATACCCCCACTCGGCCGCGGGCACGAACACCGGGTCGGCGTGGGTGGCGGAGTTCGCGATCGCCCGCGCCTCGCCCCATTGCTCGCCGCCCTGGTACGCCCGGACCGAGATCGCCGCCTGGGTCTGGTCGAGCTGCACGAGGTAGCAGGTGTCGCCGAGGTACCCAAGCGCCGGGGCCGCCCCGATCAGGTCCGTGTACCGGCGGATGCCCCCGTGCGTCGAGCCCCCGTAGTTGACATCCGCCGTCACCGGCCCCTCGTCGAACCTGCCGTTGTGGTTCCAGTCGATCAGCGAGCCCCCGGCCCCGTCGTCCTGCACGGTGAACCGGAAGGGCCAGGCCGCGAGGTACGCCAGCTCGCTCTGGGCGAACGGCAGCCTCTCGGTCAGCGCATCCTCCCGCAGCTCGGCCGCCCCGAACCGCCCGTCGGAGAAGTGGATCGCGTTCCCATCCCCGTTGAACGCGTAGGTGAACGCGTAGCTCATCATCGACGGGTACAGCGGGCACCACGCCGGCGCCGAGTCGCCCGTGTGCGACAGGCTGAGCTGGTGCCCCACCTCGTGGGCGAACGCGGCCCAGTGGTTGCCCGATCCCCCCATGTCGCCGGTCTCCTGCGCCTGGCCGCCGCCGCCGGGCGCGACCTGCATCCAGTGCATCAGCCCCCGGGCCTCCGCCTCCAGGCACCGCCCGCCGACATCCCACCACGAGCCCTGCTCGGCCTCCGGCACATCCGGCCCGAACCGGTAGTGCATGGCGATCCCCGTCGAGCCGTCGGGGTTCGGCGTGTTGATCTGGGCGTACAGCCGCTTGCCCTTCTCGATCTCCGCCCGCACCGCCTCGGCCCCGATCTGCGAGTACGCGTTCACCGCGACGATCACATCCTGGCGCGTCGGGCTCAGGGGCGTCGTGTCCGTACCGTCCGGCCCCGCCACCCTCCGCGGCAACCCGTGCACCTCCCACCCGTCCAGCAGCCCGTCGCCGTCGGTGTCGCGATCGACCGGGTCGGCCCCCAGCCGGGCCTCGTCGGCGTCGGCGAGGCCATCCGAGTCGGTGTCGCCGGAGGCCGGGTTCGCGCCCGGCGCCATCCGCAACTCGCGGTAGACCGACGGGCGCGTGCAGTCGAACAAGGTCAGCGTGTCCGCCAGGCCGTCGCCGGTGACATCCCCGACCACCGTGGAGAGCGCGGGCGCGTCGGGCTGATAGGGCGGTGAATCGGTCGCGACCGGCTCGCCGGCCGAAGGGCTGAACCGCTCGAACCCGCCCGCCGTCAGACGCCAGGCGCCCCCGGATGCGTCGAGGCACGCCGCGGCCCCCGCCCGCGCCAGCGGCCCCGCGAAGGTCACGCCGCCCGGCGCATCCACCCGGCGCGACTGCGTGAGCTTGTCACCCTCGAACCGCGACCAGACCACGGCGTGGTCGGAGTACACCACCGCCGCCTCATCGCCCGGGCTGCCCGGGTCAAAGTCCCCCGCCAGGAGCGCCACCGCCCCGGCCGCGATCGGGTCCACCGCCGCGACCCAGCCCGACGCCTTCCACCCGCACACGCTCGGCGCCACGCACAGCTGCGGCACACCATTGATCGTGAACACATCCCCGAACCCGTCGCCGTCCACATCCCCGACCGCGAACAGCGAGCAGTCCGGCCCCATGGTCACCCACGCCTCGGCCGGCGGCGGCGGAGGGTTCGCAACGACGGCGCATGCGACAGAACACACGACCAGACACGCGGCGGGGATCATGGGGTGCTCCGAGGTGGTCACGCTTCCGAGAAGTCGTAGGCCGCAGTGTACCGGCCCGTCGCCTGCTTCACGAGCTGGCGCAGCAGGTCATTCACCAGCGAACTCGCCCCAAACCGGAACAACCGCGGGCTCAGCCACACGCAGCCCGCCCCCCCCTCCGTCGCTCCGTCGCTCCGTCGCTTCGTCGCTTCAACAGCCCCCAGCGTCTCCTGGATCATCACCAGATAGTGCAACGCCTGCTTCGCCGTCTTGATCCCCCCCGCCGGCTTCATCCCGATGTGCCGCCCGCTGCCCAGGAACTCGTCGCGGATCGCCTCGAGCATCACCAGCGTCACCGGCATCGTCGCGGCCGGCGACACCTTCCCCGTGCTCGTCTTGATGAAGTCCCCATCGCGGATGTTCGCGATCGCGATGTCGCTCGCCCGGCGCACATTGTCGAGGGTTTCGAGCTCGCCGGTCTCGAGGATGACCTTGAGGTGGACCTCCCGCCCCGCCCCCCGTGCCATCCCATCGCAGACCGCCGCGACCTCCCGGATCTCCTCGGCGACCAGCCCGTACCTGCCGCTGAGGAACGCCCCCCGGTTGATCACCATGTCGATCTCATCGGCCCCGGCCTCGATCGCCTGCTCGGTGTCGCGCAGCCGCACGGCGAGGGGGTACTGCCCGCTCGGGAACCCCGTCGCCACGCTCGCGACATGCACGCCGGTCCCCGCCAGGGCCTCCGCCGCCACCGCCACCATGCTCGGATACACACAGATCGCCGCAACATGAGGCAGCCGCTCGCCCAGCAACTCCTCATCCCGCTCGAACGGCCTCACCGCCTTGCGGCACAACCCCCGCACCTTCTCCGGCGAGTCCTTGCCCTCCAGCGTCGTCAGGTCGGTCATCGCCAGGGCCAGCTTCAGCCCCGCCAGCTTCGCCCCCGCCTTGATCGACCGCGTGGTAAACCCCGCCGCCCGGCGCTCCGCCATCACCGCGTCGACCGTGGGGCTCGTGGGCACAACTGGGGCGTCGGGTAGGGCGGGCATGGGGCGATTCTATCGCCCGGTCTTCTTCGGGACCGTGCCACCAGTCAAGCTCGCCTTGAGAGCTTGACTGGTGCCGCAGCGCAACGGCGCCCAACCGCCCACTCCCGCACACTGGTGCCACTGGTCAAGCTCGGCCCTGAGAGCTTGACCAGTGCCGCAGCGCAAGGGCGCACACCCGTCCTCCTCCCGGCACCAGTATGCTCCGCAAAGCCTCCGCACACTGGTGGCACACTTCAGGACGGAGCGTTCTCCGCGCTCAGCCCGAGGATAAACCCCCGCACCGCCTCCCCCGCCCGATCGCGCGACCCCTGCTCCTGCCACACCGTCAGGTGCCCCGCCCCCTCCAACTCGACAATCTCTCCCCTCGGCGCCGCCGCCGCGATCGCCCGCCCATCCTCGACCGGGCAGATCGCGTCCTCCGTCCCGTGCAGCACCAGCACCGGGCAGCCGACCCCCGCCGCGATCTCCGCCCGATCGAACCCCCGCCACAGCGGCCCGCAGTCCGACACAAACCCGACCGCCGCCAGCACCGGGCGCAGATTCAGTCGGTGGGGGAACCCCATGGCCCGCATCACATTCCGCGCCGGCGTCGCCGGCATCCGGTACGGCGCCTCGGCGATCACGCCCGCCACCCGCCCCGGGCACCCGGCCGCGCAGTGCAGGCTCACCCCCGCCCCGAGCGAGAAGCCGTACATCACCACCCGCGGCGCCCCCGGGCGCGCCGGCCGGCGCAGCAACGACTCCCATTCCGCCGCGTCCTCCGCCCCGGCCTCCACCCGCGCCGCCTCGCGCTCCAGGGCCTCCAGGTCCTCCCCCTGCGCCAGCAGGATCAGATCCTCCAGCGCCGCGGCCTCGCCCGCCCCCAGGCGCACCCGCCCCGGCGGGGCCTCCCCGTGCCCGGGCATATCCCACGCGATCACTTCGCGGCAGACCGGCAGCAGCGCCCCCAGCCGCATCAGCACCGACTGACGCGACTCGGCCCACCCGTGCGAGTAGATCACCACCGGCCCGTCCGGCGCATCCCCGGCGATCCGCCAGAAGGGCAGCTCCCCCGGGAGGTTCCGCGGGTCGGGGATCGAGCCCTCCTCGAACCCCCGCGGCGGCGAGAGCGCCCCCGGCGTGTCCGGCTGACGGTTCGACACGCACCACGCGTACGACCGCCGCCCCGGCCACAGCAGCGCGCGCGCCGTCACGAAGACGAGAAACGCCCAGAACACGACGAACCCGACAGCCAGCAGCACGACCAGACCCACGGGCGGAGCTTAGGGGAGTTCTGACGCCGACGCGCCGAGTCCCCATCGACGCCTGAGTTGAGGCTCGGCGAAACTCAGGATCGCTTCGGGCATGCAGCGCATCGGGTCCTGACCGTCTCGAGGCCTCAGGTCAGGCATCGGGGTCGGCCCCCCGCCTCACCCCCCGAACAACCGCGCCACATCGTTGTAGGTCACCAGCAGGAACATCGACACCAGCATCACAAGCCCCGCCGCCGTGATGGCGTTCTGCACCGCCAGCGGCAGCGGCCTGCCCCGGACCTGCTCGTACAGCAGCATCAGGAACTGTCCCCCATCCGCGATCGGCAGCGGCAGGAAGTTCACCACCGCAAGGTTCACGCTGATCAGCCCCATGAAGAACAGCAGCCAGATGTACCCCCGCGTGGCCACCTGCGTCCCCAGGTGCGCGATCCCCACCGGGCCCTTCAGATTGTCCACCTTCACCGTCCCCTGCACCAGCCTCGCCAGCGTCAGGTAGGTCATCGCCATCATCCGCTGCGTCCGCGCAAAGCCCATCCGGATCGCGTCGATCGGCCCGCTCGCCCGAAGCAGGAACGGCTCGGGCTCGAACACCGCCGTCGAGAACGGCAGACGCCACGACAGACCGTGCAGCCGCTCGATCTGGTCACGCGGGACCGACACCGTCACCGTCTCCGTCGCCCGCGTGCCGTCCGGCTGGGCCGGCAGCGGCGGCTCGAGCACCAGCCCGAACTCCGCATGGTCCGCCCCGGATTCCAGCGCCGGGCGAGTCGCCTCCACCAGCGCCGCCCGCAGCCCCGCGAAGTCCGCGACCGGCGTCCCCGCCACCGACAGCACCCGCGAACCGGGGCGCGTCACCGAGTTCACCAGCGCCGGCTCGTACAACGCCGAACCCCGCTTGGCGCGCTGGAGCACCGGCGGCGACAGCGTGACCAGGCCGGAAGCGTCGCCCGTGTCCCGCGGCGGGAACCCGATCAACCCCTCCGCCGACACCGTCACCGTCAGCGCATGCTCGGCCAGCCCGCCCGACCCGTCGGGGCGCAGCAGCACCAGCTCGAGCGGCTTGCCCGCGTGGCGCTGCACCTCGCGGATCCCCGCCTCGACGCTCGGGAACTCCACGCCGCCGAGCCTCGCGAAGATGTCGCCCTCGCGCAGGCCCTGGGCGTAGCCCCGGTCGCTCTCGGCGACAGGGCCGACCTTCATTACCGGCATGAGCCCGAGCAGGTGCTCGACGGGCGAGAGCACCTCGGGATCGGCGTTCGCGTCGTCGATCATCAGCTCGGGGCGTGGCGTCACCGAGACCGCGGCCTCGCCCCCGACCGGCCCGACGAACACCAGGCTCATGGGCCTGCCGCCCGACGCCCGCACCCGGGCGATCAGGTCGCCGGTCGTCCGAAGGTCCGACCGACCGTCGACGCTTTCCAGCGTCATGCCCGGCCCGACCCCCGCGAGCCCGACCTGCGCCGCCAGGGCGTCCCACGCCGCACGCTCGGTCTCGTACGCCGCCGGCACCGTCAGCGTCCGCGGCGGCTCCACCCCGATATCCAGCAGGCCCGTGAACTGGTCCCGCTCCGGCGTGATCGCGAACCGCAGCGCCTCGGCGACGCCCTCGCGCGAGACCTCCAGCCGCACCTGCTCGCCCGGCCCGGTCATCGCCGCCGTCATGACGATGTCGTTGAACTCGTCCGGCGCCCGGCCGTTGACGCGCACCACCACATCCCCCGGCCGCAGGCCCGGCTCGGCGACGCCGAGCGCCGCGGCGTTTCCCGCGACCGCCGCCGCCGCGGGCGAATCGGCCCGGGCCAGCCCGATCTTCGCCGGCTCGGTCTCGATCCCGACGAAGAAGACGAACATGAAGATCGCCAGCGCCAGGAGCAGGTTCATCACCACGCCGCCCGAGATCACGACCATCCGCTTCCAGATCGGCTTGGCCAGGTAGCTGTCCGGCGCGGTGGCGGTCGCCTCGGGCGCGATGTCGCTCTGCCCCAGCATCTTGACATACCCGCCGAAGGGCAGGGCGTTGAAGCGGTACTCGGTGGGGCTGACCTTGCCGCTGAGGAGAGCGCGGGCCCGCTCACGCCGCTCGCCGGCCTCCCCCTGCGCGTCCCGGATCAGGTCCAGGTACTCCGGCTCGCTCGACCCCTTCCGCCACCCCAGCCCCTTGCGGTAGCTCACCACCGCCGGCCCGAACCCCAGGGCGAACGCGAAAACCCGGATCCCCGCCCACCGGGCCGTCAGGAAGTGGCCCATCTCGTGGATGAACACCACCATCCCGAAGCCGACCACGACCAGGAGGAGATTGAACAGGTTCGTCAGTGAGCCGAGCAGTGCGTCCATGTCGCTGGATGGTATCGGTCGCGGGCAGGACCGGTTCAGAGCGATGGGCCGAACCGGGCCAAAAAGGACCCGGGCCCAGCCGATGCGGCCGGGCCCGGGCAGGGGATCGGTCAAAACCCGCGTCCCTACCGCTTGTACTTCACGCCGCAGCCGTAGGGCTTGGCGAAGGTCGTCTCGAGATTCGACCCCGCCAGCAGGGCGTCCACCGCCGCGACCACATAGTTGGTCGGGCTCTTGTTCCGGCCGTTGGCGTTGTCGTCGATCGCCCCGCCGTACGCCAGAACCCCGTCGGTCCCGATGACATACATCGTCGGGGTGTTCTTCGAGCCGTAGGCCTTGCCCACCGCGCCGGACTCATCGAGCAGCACCGGGTGCTTCATGCCCCAGTCCTCGCGGGCCTTCTGGCAGCCCTCCCCGTCGGACGCGGTGTCGCCCGAGGCGACCGCCAGCCACACGACATCCTTGCCCTCGTACCGGGCGACCGTGTCGTTCATCGCGCCATCGCCCTCGTACTGCCGCACGACATACGGGCAGGTCGCGTTGAACCACTCCAGCACGACCACCTTCCCGGCGCCCAGGTACTCGCTGAGCTTGTGCTCCTTGCCCTCGGTGTCGGTCAGCGTGAACTCGTACGCGGTCTTGCCGACCAGGTCCTCGAGCTTGGCGGTCTTGCCGTTCTCCGGCAACGCCGCCAGTTTGACCTCCTGCTTCTCCGCCGACCGCTGGGGGGCCGACGCCTGCGCCGACGCGACGCCCGGCAACGACGCCAGCACGCCCGCCACAGCCAACGCGAGAACCGGGAGACGATTGCGCATGATGCTCATGATGATGCTCCGCTCTGAGTGTGCTCACTCGTTCGCCCGGCCGTCCGTCGGGGCCGGGGTCTCGGACTCAACCTCGCCGTCGGGCTTCGGCCATTCGACGGCGTACAGCTTCGATTCCTTCGGGCCGCTCCACACTTCCAGCACCCCCCGCACCGGCCCCTCCCCCTCGCGGTACTCGACCCGCAGCCGGTCCCCCTCCGCCTCACCATCCCGCAGCAGGTCCCGCGTCTCGCGCCCCTCCGCCAGCGGGTAGAACGCCATCCGCACCGCCCCCTCGCCCCGCAGCTCCAGCCACGACCCGGCGAACGACAACGACACCGGGTCGCCGTCCGCGAGCGCCGGCGCCACCCGCGCCCGCGCCCGCTCAAAGAGCTCTGCCGTCTCCCGCGAGGGCTTCCCGACCGCGTCCGAGACCGGGATCGTCACCGACCGCTCGGCGTCCTCCAGCACGCACGCCGTCTTGCAGACCAGCCACCGCATGTCCAGCGACACCGTCACCGACTCCCCCAGCACCGCGTCCGCAGCCACCGTCACCGGCAGCAGCACCGTCATCCGCTCCTCGAACACATGGTCCAGGATCCCCTCCACCGCCGTGTAGCGGTGGGGGGCCGGCCAGACCATCTCCCCCGCCGCGGCATTGGCCGAGCACCCGACCACCGTGTCCAGCGCGAACCCCGTGTCGTTGACCCCGGGCCAGTAGGTGTGCCACCCCTCGTCCAGCTCGAAGTCCACCGCCACCCACACCGTCTCGCCCGGCAGGGCCGCCATCCGCTCGGGCACCAGCGTCGGCCGGGCGTGCAGGTCGCCCGCCCGGGCCATCGCGCCCAAAGCTCCCACCAGGCACACAGCAGCGACGCCACACCCTCGGACCACGGTTGGCCTCCTCTCCCAGCAGAACGCCGGACCCGGGCAGGGTATTCTCCCGATCATGCCCGTTCGCAAAATCATTGGCGTCGCCCTGGCCCTGGCCTGCAGCACCTGCCTCCCTCTCGCAGGCTGCGAGAAGGGCACCAGCGAGAAGGACATCAACCAGAAGGTGCTCCTCACCCTCGCCGATGTCCGCGAAGCCATCGGCCGACGCGACGGCGGAGAACCAGACCACGCACTCCTGATTGACCCACGGGCCCCGAAGTACTACGCCCAGGGACACCTCCCAGGCGCCGTCAACCTCCGACTCCCCGATGTCCGCGAGGACGACGACAAGGACCCCGAGCTCGAGCGGTACACCCGCCTCATCGTCTACGGCGACAACCCCGGCACCGCCGTCGCCAAGGCCATGTTCAAGCGCCTCCTCGCCGCCGGCTACGGGCGCGTCAAGTACTTCTCCGGAGGCCTGGACGAGTGGACCCGCAGCGGCGGGACCCTCGAGACCTCGGAGCTGCCGCCCGCGCCCGAGTAGCCCCCCCCGCGAGATCAGTCGGAAAAGAAATCGGGGCGGGCTCGGGTTGAGCACCGCCCCGTGAGGGGGATGTCCGCGTTGTCCGCCGGGCCGGGCCCGGCTCACACGATCGTGGAGATCGGGTTGATCAGGCCCAGCGCCGCGCCGCTGTTGGTCCACCCGCCCTGCAGGAACAGGTCGTAGTGGGTGAAGCTGGTCGCGATCGGCGTCGGGGCGGTCACGAACATCGAGAAGTAGCTCAGCCCCGGCCGCCCGAGGATCTCGTTGGCGTCAAACTTCGTCGGACGATCGTCGTTGTCCTCGAACGCCGACCCCAGCGTCTCGTGCAGGCGGACCTCCGCGAACTGCCCGGCGCCGACCGTCAACTTCAGCACCTCGCTCGTCCCGTCCAGGAAGAACAGGTTCACGCTGACCTCCGTCGCCGTCGACGCGGGGTTGTACAGCGCCAGAGTCTCGAAGTACGACTCGCCCGCCAGCGCGCTGTTCATGAACGCCGCGCCGAAGAACCAGCCGGTGCCCGCCTGGCTCGCCGCGGCCGCGCCGTCCGCGTCGCCGAACTGCGTCTGGTTGCCCGACACGGTGATCGGGAAGTTCGCCGAGTAGGCGATGCCCAGCGGCTGCTCGCCGATCAGGCCCAGCTCCGCACCGGCCAGCCGGAGCGTCTCGCCCGGCTGCAGCGTCAGGATCCGGGCCAGGTCCGGCAGATCGGTCCGGACATACTGCCCGTTCAGCGTGACCGTCGTCACGAACGGGTTGGCGTTGAACAGCACCAGCTCCGCATCGCTGCCCGCGCCCTCCATCAGCGAGGGCACCGCCCCGCTCAGCGAGCCGCCCAGCGGGTCGCCGATCAGACCGAAGCCCGACTCCTCCACCAGGTCGTAGTGGCTCTGCCCGACGATGATCCCGAGGAACTCGTCGTCGTTGGCCGCGTCGCTCGCCGATGCCGTCACCACCGCCCCGAACACGCCCGACGGCAGGTTCAGCACCTCGTTGAGGTTCAGGCCGCCGCGACGCAGCGCACCGACCGTCACCGTGACATCGATCTCGTCGCCCTCGCCGTTGTACGCCGTGAGCGTCACATCGACATCGAAGTCGTGCGGGTTGAAGAACAGCGCGAAGTCGTTCACCGCGCCGGGGCTCCGCTCCAGCCGCGCCAGGCTCCAGATCGGGCTGATCACGCTCGTGAACGCGTCGCCCGTCGTCGAACCGAAGTCGAAGTGGCCCATCGACGCCGCGATCGGCCCGCCCACCGCACGCACCTCGATCGCGTACGGCGCGATCCGGGCGCCCACCGGCGAGCCGTTCAGCGCGTCGCTGATCGTCACGCCGCCGCGGCTGCCCGCCGCCAGCACCTGGTTCGACACGATCGTCTGATCGCGCTCACCGGTCTCGTACCGCAGAATCACCGAGTAGGTGATGTCGAAGCTGTTGGGGTTCGCCAGCGAGACGAACTCCCGGATCGACGGGCCCGTGAACCCCGCCGGGTAGAACACCCGGAAGGTCTCCGGCTCCGCGTCCACGCGGATCGTGTACGAGCCCACGCCCGTCCCGATCCCGTCGACCACCACCCAGTACTCCTGGCCCGCGCCCGCAGACTGGAAGCTCACCGCCGCGTTCACGCCCGGGATCCCCGTCGCGTCGTCGGTCACCACCGCCGTCTCCGACTCCGCGTCGAGGATCGTCAGCGTGCCGTCCAGCAGCGATCCCCGCGGCGTGATCATCTGCACGAACACCCGCCCGCCGGCCGGGGCCGTGAACTTGAACAGGTCCCGCTCGCCCGGCGCCGAGATCACCCCGTTGGCCGAGCCGTCGGCGTTGAAGCCGTCGAGCGAGATCTCCGTCGCCGTGTCGAAGTCGATCTCGCCGTCCCCGCCGCCGCCGCCGCCCCCGCCGCTCCCGGCCGGGCCGTTCACGGTCAGCTGGTAGTCGCCCGTGCGGTTGCCGATCGTGTCGCTGACCAGCACATAGTACCGGGTGTTCACCGGCACGCCGGTCAGCACCACGCTCACCGGCACGCCGGGCGTGCTGTCGCTGACCGTCTGGATCAGCGTCAGGTCCGCGTCGTACACCGACAGCTCCGCCCGCATCCCGATCAGGCTCGTGTCCAGCGGCGCGAAGGTGATCGTGAACCCGCCCGACGCGATCGTCAGGAAGGTGAACAGGTCCGTGTCGCTCACCACATCGATCCGCGGGTTCAGCGGGTGGTCAAGCTCGTCGGTCCCCAGCACCGCGTCGCCCGTGTCAGAGTCGAACGACAGCGGGTGCGCGATCGTCCACTCCGTCGCGTTCGGGTAGTCGTCCAGCGGCGGCGCAGCCACCGTCAGCGTGAACGCGCCCGTCTTCTGGTCGTCCGTCGCCGTCGTCGACGGGTCGACCACGACATAGTACACCTGACCGCGCACCACCTCGAGCTCGACCGTGCCCGGCACCGACCCGTCCGACGCCGCCGCCAGGTCGTTCCCGTCCGCGTCGATGACCCGCAGACGCGGCAGGAAGCCGCTGTCGCTCGGACGCGACACCGTGACCCGCGCCGTCCCCGCCGCCAGGGCGGTGAACCGGAACAGGTCCGAGTCCCCCTCCACCTCGACGATGCCCGTGTCCTGCGCCTGCCCGGACTCGCTGTCGATCTGCAGGGCGGTCGCGTGGTCGTACTGCCCGAGGTCGGCGTGGTCGTCGGTCGGCGTGGTGTCGATGTCGATCTGGTACCCGCCCTCGTCGGAGTTCTGGTTCGAGCCCCGAACCACCAGGTAGTAGAACGGGTACTCCAGCCCCGTCAGCCCCGACACCCGGTGCGGCGTCAGGCCGAGGAACACCTGCGCGTCCGAGCTGTCAACGCTGATGTTGTCGTTGTACGCGACCCGCAGGTTCACCGCGTGCCCGTACGGGTCAACGCTCACCTCGTACACCTCGATGTACGGGTCGAGCTGGCCGGAGGTCCCGGTGACCGTGATCAACGCGTCCGTGATGTCCGAGGTCTGCAGCTTGAACACATCGATGTCGCCGTTCGACTCGATCGTCCCTTCCGCCTGGCCCGACCCCAGGAAGTCCAGCAGCGTGATCTCCTCGGCCGCCTGGAACTGCAGCCAGTCCGTGTGGTCGTCCACCTCCCCGAGCCCGGTCACCTCCAGGTCGTACGCCCCCTCGCTCGCGCCGGCCCCGAACAGCTCCAGGAAGAACCGCTGACCCTTGCTCGCGTCCACCGTCAGCGAGATCGTCCCGTCGCTCGACGCCGTCGCCTGGGCCAGCAGCTCGACCCCGCCCCCGGTCAGCTCGCGGTACACACTCAGCGTCGGGATCAGCGTCTCCCCCGACTGCTGCGACGCCGTCACCGTGAACTCCGCCGTCGCCGGCGCGATAAAGGTGAACACATCCGAGTCGAACGGCACGCGGGAGTTGTTGTCGATCTCGCCGCTCACCGTCGCCGTCCCGTCGGTGTCGAAGGCCATCACCGGCGCGTTCACATCCGTGCCGCCGGGGAAGTCGTCGCTGGTCTGCGTCGGTTGCGTGTGGATCAGCAGCTCGTAGGACCCGATCAGGTGCTGCCACGGCACCGACAAGGTCGCGTCGTCCCGCCACGCCTGGTACTGCTCGGCCTGCCCGCTCTCGACCTGGATGTAATAGACCTGCCCCTTCACCACCGGGAACACAACACGCGCGTCGCGGTCGTGGAAAGTCCGGTCGCCCTGGTTCCCCGCGTTGCGGGTCTCGGTCACCCCCGTCATCGCCGTGTTGTCGTTGTTGAACGCGACCTGCTCGAAGTCGTTATCGAAGATCCGAAGCGCCGAGTCGAGCAGCGAGTTGTAGGTCTTCTCGATGATCCGGCTCGTCGCCCCGATGTCCTCGCCGGCCTCCTCGCCATCCTCGTCGAGGTACCAGCCGAAGTCGTCATCGTCGGTGGTGTTGTCGACGAGCGTGTTCACCCCGTCCGCGATCCACTCCTCGTACCAGTCGGTGATCTGCGTCGTGTTGATCCGGACCTCCGCGAAGCCCGTCGAGTCGGCGCGGAAGGTGTACAGGTCGTTGTCCAGCGGGTGCTCGATGCCCGCCAGCCCGGACTCGCGCAGCACGGTCACGCCGCGGTTGTCGAACTCACCCAGCCCGAAGTGGTTCGCCGAGTCGTACCCCGCCAGCAGCGTCGCGCCGGTGCCGTCCGCGATCGAGTACGGGAAGGTCCACGGCGTCGGGTAGTCCGCCAACCCCATCACGAACGCACGCTCGAGGAACGCCGAGCCGTCCAGCCACTGATTCGCCTGCCCCGACGGCCCCGTCCACCCGCCGTTCGAGATGCTCAGGTCGATCTGGAACGCGCTGACGAAGTCCGCCGGGTCGTTGTTGAAGTTGTTCGTCGTCTCGATGAACCCCGAAACAGTCTGGCTGTCCGTCGCGTCGGCGATCCCGTCGAATGAGTCACCGAGCAGCGGGGTGTCCGACTCGATCGTCGACCAGTTGTCCTCGTCCGTCGGGTCGGGGAAGCCGTCCACCGCCACGAACGCGTTGTAACGCCCAGAACCGCTCGAGGTCGAAACCTCGATGTAGTACGCCTCGCCGCCCCACACCTCCAGGCTGAAGACGCCGTCGAACGGCGTCGCCCCGCCGGCGAAATCCAGCCCCAAAGACGGGTCGAGGTCCGCGTAGTACCGGGCCGGGTCCAGGCTGCCCGCCGGGTCCTGCAGCGTCGGGTTGTACAGCGCCGGCGCCCAGGTCGAGTCGTTCAGGTCGTAGACGATGTTCCCGACCGAGTCGTACACGCGGACCAGCATGTCCGCCCAGGTGAAGCTGGGCAGGCCGGGGTCCTCCGCCGCCTGGATCTGGATCTCCACCCGAGTCGCCGGGCGATAGCCCGCGTACCACTCGATCGGCGCGCCGTCGATCGCCGCGTCGCCGTCGCGGTCAACCACACCGTCGCTGTCCTCGTCAACCTCCATGCCGATGTTGCCCCCGTAGGCCCCCAGCATGTCCACCGGCGGCACAAACACGAACAGGTCGCTGTCCGCACCATTGTGGATCCGCCCCGTGAACGCGCCGATCGACACCAGCGGGTGGTCGGTCAGCTCGCCCCAACCCAGCACATTGTCCTCGCCGACCTGCCAGTCGCTCCACACGATCGGCGTGGCGTACTCGAAGTTCTGCGAGTCGGCGTGGTCGTCGATCACGCCCTCGTCGTAGGTGTGATTCGCCTCCACCAGGATGTGGAAGGTCGACCGCGCCGCGATCTCGAACCCGTCCACCATCGCGTAATAGGCCCGGCCGCCCTCCAGCTGCGCCGCGATCTGCGGGCTCTCCCCGAAGAACCGGTCGCTGAACGCGATGAACTCGCCCGAGTCGTCGTACAGCGTGATCGCCGGGTCCGTCAACGCCGGGAAGATCGTCTGGTACCCCTCGACCGAGATGATCGTCAGCCCCGTCGCCAGCGGCGTGATCTTGTACAGCTCCGTGATATTCTCGCCCGCCTGGTCGCCCGCCACATACCCGATCCGGGTCACCGGGTCCAGGTCGATCGTGGAGCCGATCATGTCCAGCGTCATCGTGTAGTCGCCGGTCGTCGGCCGGGTCGGCGCGAACTCATCGGCCCGCACGCGGAAGTAGAAAGTCGTGTCCTGCTCGCTCCTGAAAACCGCCAGCGCGTTCGTCAGACGCCCGCTCTGGCTGTCCCCGATCACCAGGTTCCCCTCGGCGTCGTACACATCGATCCGCGGGTCCAGCTCGTCGGCATCCGCGTACGCCGCCGCCGTCGCCACGCTGCCGTAGTCCGAGTCGCTCCCCGTCTCCAGCTTGTACACGATGTCCTGCAGCGGGCGGCTCAGCGTCCCCGTCACATCCTGCTCCGCGTCCGTCTCGTCGTCGGTCAGCACCGTCGATTCGCCGTCCACGCGGATCGTGTACAGCCCCTCCGCCCCGTTCTGCGCCGCGCCCTGCGCCGTCACCCTCACATAGAACACATACTCGTTCGAGGAGTTCCGGTGCGCCGCCGTCGGCACGAACCCGAGCCACGCGTCGATCGGCGTCCCGCCGGTCAGCGTCCCGCTGTCCCGCGAGGTCCCGACCACATTCCCGTTGTAGTCGTACACCGTCAACTGCGTGTCCACCCGGTCGTCGTAGTCGTCCCCGGCGTTGACCGCGTCGGCCAGAATCGTCACGAAGTCAGGGCTCGACATCGTGAAGGTGTACATGTCGATGTCGCTGGTGTCCGGCAGCTTGTCGTCGTAGGTCGCCTGCCCGTTCCCGTCCAGCACAAGCTCCTGCGCGTCCCCGAAGGTCGAGCCCGGGTCCGACAGCAGCACGCGGCTCTCCAGCAGCTCCAGACGAGACGCCTGCCCCGCCGAATCGGCCAGCGAAGCGGGGGTGCGGGGGCTGCGACGGTTCCACCACGAGCGAGTGTGCGACATAGACATTGCTCTACTCCCGGGCTCCATCCTTCAGAGCCGATTCGTACCACTTTATGCCGACGCGGTCGCCGAGCGGGCGGGTCTCCATCTCTCCGCGCACCCGCCGCCGTGCGCTGCGGAGCTTCCAACGATCGCGGCGCCATCTCGGCCTCGCGGGCCTCGCGCCCCGCCCCCTCGGTTTCCCGAGCAGGCGCCAACCGCCTTCTGCTCTCCAGCGTACCACATAAACCGCTGTCCCGTCCAGCCTCGCGGCGGGACGCGGGCGGGTCTTACCCAGGCCGCGGCACCTGGCCGAGTTCCGCTCGGCTGGGGCCCGGGCGCCCGATCCTCTCTCCCAATATACCACACACCCCGCGAACCCGGATCCCGCGCCACGAGATTCCTCAAAAAATCATCCCCCGTCAGCGCCCACGGACCCCCGCTCCCGCCGCCCCCCAACGCCCCTCAGCCGTCCAACGCCCGTGCCACCGCGCCCACCGCCAGACGCTGCGCCGCGTCAAACACCGCGATCGGGGAACGGTCAGGTGTAACCACCAGAGGCCCCTCAGAGCACCCCAGGATCACCCCCTCGCACCCCCGGTCCGCGAAGTGACGCACGATCCGGCCCACCCGCTCCCGCGAAGCCTTGCAGCAACGCCCGTAGATCAGCTCGTTGAAAATGATCTGGTCCAGGTCGTCGATCTCGTCCAACTCCGGCGCCAACAGCTGCACCCCACGGAGCCCGAGCGTCGTCTGGTAGGTCGAGCCCGTCGTCACCAGACGCGTCCCCACAATCCCCACCGTCTTGCAGCCGGCCTCCACCAGCGCGTCCGCCACCAGCTCCGTCATCGCCACCCACGGGATCGGCGAACCCACCTCCGCCACATGGATCCCGTGCTGCACCGCGTTATCCGGCGAGAGACAGAACGACGCCCCGCAACCCGCCAGCTTCTCCGCCGAACGACGGAGCAACGCCCCCACCCGCATCCAGTCCCGCTCCTGCAACGCCTCGATGTACAGCCCGAACGGCTCGCTGTGCAGCGTCACCCGAGGCCAGCTCTTCGCGTCCTTGCCCGCGCTCGCGAACTGCCGGCTCAGCGACTGGCAGAACAACGCCGCGCCCTCGGGGCTCACCCCGGCGATACCGATGTGTCCGCTCACGGTGTGCCCTTTCTTGCTGCCGCCGCCCGCCCCGACCCGGGCGCCCACGCGGGCCCGCTCCATCGTCCGCCACCCGCGCGCCAGAGTCAATCAGTCCCAGCCCCCCCGGGCCCACGCACCGATCTTCTACACTTCCCCGGAACCCCCATGACCGGCAAAGCCGCCAATCCCGACCCCTTCACCACCCTCGGCCTCCCCGCCAGGTTCGACCTCGAACCCGCCGCCATCGACCGCGCCTACCTCGCCCGAGCCGCCGCCGTCCACCCCGACCTCGCCGGCGACGACCCCGCCCGCGCCGCCGATGCCGCCCGCGCCGCCGCCGCCCTCAACCACGCCAAGGCCGCCCTCCTCGACCCCGAGTCCAGGGCCCGCGCCCTCCTGGCCATCCTGGCCCCCCAAGCCGCTCCCGCCGACCGTGACCTCCCCGACGGCTTCCTCATGGACATCATGCAGACCCGCATCGAGCTCGACGCCGCCATCGCCGAACGCGACGCCCCCGCCCTCAACCGATGGAGGGAATGGGCCGCCGAGCAGCGCCGTTCCTCCATCGACCGCATCGCCGTGAGCTTCGCGGCACTCACGACCCCGCCCGCCGACCCCGACCTCGCCGCCATCCGCCGCCAACTCAACGCCTGGCGATACATCGAGCGCATGCTCGAGCAGATCCCCGACTGACCCTCCCAGCCAGCCCCCGCCGGAGACCCAACCCATGAACAAGAGCTTCCTCCGCACCTGGGGCTTCATCCTCCTGCTCCTCGTCGCCTTCGCCCTCCTCCGCTGGCAGCTCGGCGGCGCCGCCCCCACCCCCGCGGCCTTTGCCCAGCACACATCCCTCAAAGACGCCCTCACCCAGAGCCAGCAGACCGGCAAGCCCGTCATCGTCATGGCCACCGCCGACTGGTGCGGCCCCTGCCAGACCCTCAAACGCGGCGCCCTGACCGACCCCCGAGTCACCGCATGGATCGGCCAGCACGCCATCGCCGCCTACGCCGATTTCACCGACGATTCGACCCCCGAAGCCGTCGATGCCCAGGCCCTCCTCGGCATCCAGGCATACCCCACGCTCCTGCTCCTCCGCGACGGCCATGAGATCTCCCGTATCGAAGGCGTCGTCCCCGTCGGCGAGCTGCTCGACTGGCTCCACGCCGCGGAAGGCTGAACCCCCGCACGGCCCAACCAGCCCCCCGCGCCCTCCCCCCGCATCCCCCAGGTTTTTCCATTCCACCGCTTGCCCCGGCCGGCCAGCCTGCTAAGGTCTCCCCCTCAACCGGGCAATCCCGGTTCTCATGTTCAACCCCCTCGCGCAAGTGAGGAAGGAGGCGGCCGATGAATCCCACCATGCAATACCACACCCACAACCCCGCCGCCCTCCGCCCGGACCAGCCCGGCCGCGCCCCCGTCGCGATCGTCGCCGACCAGCCCCGCGCCTGCGGCGAAACCAACATCCCGACCCAGCCCCCGACGCCGACCTGACGCCTCGCAACCAACCCGAGTCTCAGCCAGCCCCGGAGGCGTTCGCCCCCGGGGCTGTTCTTTTTCCACCACCCACCGCCCAGATCTGGAGCAACCTCATGGAATCAAGCAGTGTCGCAGCCCGCCGCTGGCCCGTCGCCGCCCGCGCCCGAATCCGAGTCCGCCTCGGACGCTTCGTCGTCGTCGGCCGCATCGCCCGCGTCGCACCACGCGCAGCCGGACCTCCGCCCGGAGAGTGGGGGGTCTGGGAGCTCAACGGCCTCCCCGGCTACGCCATGCGCGAACCCGGCGGCAGGGTCGTCTACTGGCGACCCATCCGCGAGTACTAACACAAAGCCCGCCCCCGGCGACAGCCGGGCGCGGGCCTTCCTCACGCCGCCTTCATGTATCCCCCAACTACCCCTTCAGGTCCAACCGAGGCCGCTCCTCAGGCGGGCCCAGCAGCCGCCCGCCCGCCCCATACTGCGGGTGCTCCTGCCGGTCGTCCTGCGCCTCTTCCTGCGTGTTGTCCTTCAGCGTCCGCACCGCGTCGGTCAACTCCACCCGATCAACCTCCGGGTCCGTCTCGTCCCGCTCGGTCTTCCGCGCCCTCGCCCGATCCCGCTCCTCGCGGCTGGCACGCGCCGCCGCCTGACGCTCCGTCTGGGGCGCCCCCGCCATCGAGGAAGCCAGAGTTGGGCCGAATCCCGTCACAGCCCCGATATCGTCCCGACCCGCGCCCCTTCTCCAGACGCCGCCGGGGATTCCCGTTATCGGGCACCCCCACCCCAGACCTGGGGGCACTTTCTGCCCAAAGCCCCACCGCCGGGGGTGCTATCCAACCCAAACCACCACCCAAACCACCACCCGACGCCCCCCATCACACCCCGATCGTGTTCACCCCGCAGTCCACATAGATGTTCTCCCCCGTCACCCCAGACGCCAGGTCACTCGCCAGATACACCGCCGTCTTCCCCACATCCGACCCCTCCACATTCCGTCGCAGCGGCGCCCGCTCCAGGTTGTGCCCCTCGATGTCCGAAGTCCCGCCCACCGCCGAGGACGCCAGCGTCCGAAGGTACCCACCCGAGATCGTGTTCACCCGGATCCCCTTCTCCCCAAGCTCCGCCGCCAGGTACCGCGCCGTGCACTCCAGCGCCGCCTTCGCCACCCCCATGATGTTGTACCCCGGCACCACCTTCTCCGCCCCGTAATAGCTCATCGCCATCACCGACCCGCCCCCCGACCGCGCCATCAAAGGCGCCGCCGCCCGCGCGATGCCCAGCAGCGTGTACGCCGAGATATCGATCGCCGCCAGATACGCCGCCCGCGGCGTCTCCACGAACTTCCCCTTCGCCAGCCACTCCCGATCCGCAAACGCAATCGAATGCACCACCACATCCAGCCGATCGAACGCCCCCCCGAACTTCTCCATCACCGCCCCGATATCCGCATCGCTCGCCGCGTCCAGCGGCTCCAGCCACGGCTCGGCGATCCCCAGCGCCTCAACCGCCCGCCGAGTCCGCCGCTCGTTCTTCTCCCCCGGCAGATGCGTAAACCCGCACCGGCACCCATGCTCCACCAGCGACTGCGCAATGTGCCACGCGTACGAACGCTCGTTCGCAATACCGACGATCAGGGCGACTTTGCCGTCAAGCAGGGCCATGGGCGGGTCTCCGGGTCCAAGTCTGGGGCCAAGTCTATGTGGGGCGCCCCCGCGGCGTGCCCAACCCCGCCTCACCAGCCCCGTCCAAACAACCCCACCGCTCACGACCGCAGCCCTTCCCATACCCCATCCCCCGCGCCCCTCATTCTCCCGTTCCCCTCCCCAACCCCTTCGATCGCTCATCGCTCATCGCTCATCGCCCATCGCTTCCCCTCCCCCCTCCGTCCCTCCGCCCCTCCGTCCTTCCGCCCCTTCGTGCCTTCGTGCCTTCGTGCCTCCGTGCCTTCGTGCCTCCGTGCCTCCGTGCCTCCGTGCCTCCGTGCCTCCGTCCCTTCCTGCCCCACCTCCCACTACCATCCCCCATGCCCCTCCCCGACCTCAACACCCTCCCCCTCCCCGCGCTCTTCGAAGAACTTGCGCGCCTCGGGCAACTCGCCCGCTTCCTCGAACTCGTCCGCGACGAGGACCTCGGCCCCGACCGCCTCGATGTCACCAGCGAGCTCGCCGTCGCAGCCAACGAGACCATGCGGGCCGAGATCCGGGCCCGCGAGCCCGGCGTCCTCTCCGGTCTCGCGGCGTTAAACCACATCGTCCGCGCCTTCGACGCCGTCACCCGGGTAGACCTCTTCGCCGCCGATGGCGAGCCCGTCGAGCCCGGCCAGCCCGTCGCCACCCTCGAAGGCCTCGCCCGCCACATCCTCGCCGTCGAGCGCCCCATGCTCAACCTCCTCGGCCGCCTCTCCGGCGTCGCCACCCGCACCACCCAGTTCGTCGACGCCGCCGGAAACGACTGGCCCGCCAAGGTCTTCGACACCCGCAAGACCACCCCAGGCCTCCGCCACCTCGAGAAGTACGCCGTCCGCTGCGGCCGCGGCCACTGCCACCGCCTCGGCCTCGACGACGCCGTCCTCGTCAAGGACAACCACCTCGCCACCATCGCCGACGACCCCATGTGGCCCCACCGAGTCCACGAATGGTCGATGGAAGCCCGGCGCCGGTTCGCCGGCCGCCTCCGCTTCTTCGAGGTCGAAGTCGACACCCTCGGCCAGTTCACCCTCCTCATGGCCGTCCCCGAGGGCGCCATCGATGTCGTCCTCCTCGACAACATGACCCCAGCCGACATGCGCGAAGCCGTCAAGGAACGCGACAAACGCCACCCCGAGTGGCTCCTCGAAGCCTCCGGCGGCGTGACGCTCGAACGCATCGGCCTCATCGCCGCCACCGGCGTCGACCGCATCAGCGTCGGCTCACTCACCCACCACGCCGTCAGCATCGACTTCGGGCTCGACGCGGTGTAACCATGCACCCGCCCGCGCCCCCCGACACGCCGATCACCGACTGGCCCGACCGGCTCGAAGCCGCCTGCGCCCGGTGCCCCCGACTCGGCCTCGCCCATGTCCGCGTCCTCGCCGAGACCGACTCCACCCAGGACGCCGCATGGGCCGCAAGCGCCGGCAGCCCGGGCTGGCTCGTCCTCGCCGGACGCCAGGTCGCCGGCCGCGGCCGCCTCGGCCGCGCCTGGGCCGACACCGCCGATAAAGGCCTCGCCATGACCCTCACCATCCCCGCCGGCGCCCTCTCCCCCATCGCCGTCGGCGTCGCCCTCTGCCGCGCGATCCAACACACCCTCCAACCCGCCATCCCCCACACCGCCCCCCACACCACCCCCGCCGCCACCGTCGGCCTCCGCTGGCCCAACGATGTCGTCGAACGCGCCCAGGGCCGCAAACTCGCCGGCGTCCTCATCGAGGCCCGCGACGGCGTCGCCCTCGTCGGCATCGGCGTCAATGTCCGCCAAGGCCCCGGCGACTTCCCCCCCGGGCTCCGCACGCCCCCCGCCTCCATCGCCCAGCTCGGCGGCAACGCCGACCGCCTCGCCACCGCCTGCGCCATCCTCGCCCAACTCGACCACAGCGCCGCCGCCGACCCCTACACCGTCGCCCGCGCCGCCGCCCGGCTCGACACCATCGTCGGCACCAGCCGCCGCCTCACCTGCAACGGACGCGAGTTCGCCGGCAAGGTCGTCGCCCTCACCCCCGACGGCTCCATCGACCTCGAACTCCCCGGCGGCCAGACTATCTCCCTCCCCGCCGGCACAACCTCCCTCATCCACGAGTGACCGCCCCCGCACCTCCCCCCTGCCCACCCCCGGGTGCCGGGGTCGAAGCGCAGCGCAGGCCCCGCCCCCACCTCCCTCCTCGTGCCACTGGTCAGCGAAGGCCTCGCGCAGCTGACCAGTGCCGCACCCCCCGCCAACCCCGCATCCCCACCCCACAGGTCCCATAAGTCCCATCCGACCTATGAGCCCCATCAACCCCCTCCCCATCCCAAAAAATCCTCTAAAAACCAAACAAACACCTTTACACACCCCTGGGAACCGTGTAAACTCCGTACACACCCATGCCCACCGCCCCACCCATCCCCCTCTCCCACACCCACTCACCCACTCACCCCCTCACCCACTCATCCCCCCTCGACCCCC
>JADZER010000008.1 GCA_020850415.1 Phycisphaerales bacterium | reverse complement strand
GGCATGACGACGCGCTCGTGCGAAAAGGGATGCGCGCCTTTTCGCGTGGCGCTCGCGCTCTGACACCCTCAAACGAGCTCGTACGGGGCCAACCACGCCGTCACAGCAGCTAGCCACACCACTCGTTGCGCCGCAGTTCATGCATCATTAGGGGCGTTCAGAGACGTCTACCGACGCGGTTTCAGATCGCCTCGCGACCCCGGCTATGTGCTTGGGCCATAAGTACCCGTGGGGCTTGAAGCGACGGGCTCCCACGGACGTGTCGGGCGTATCCGCGCGAATCTCCGCGGCACCCCGAGTCCCGCGCCGTTGGCGCTCAACTCTGCCCTTACCTTGCTCCCGGTCAAGCCCTCGGCATGGGCGATCACGCTCCGTGCAGTCGTGCTGCCGGATCGCCTACCACCTTGTAGTCGTGGCACGACGTTACTGATGGACGGTCAGACCCCCGCGCGATGAGTCGGCTTGCCATACCCTCGTTGGCAGATATAGCTGACGGCTGAAAGGATCCGCCAATGACGGAGATCGCCGTGACGAGACAAGTGTCCATGCCGTACGACCAGACGGTCGACCGTATGAAGGCGGCTCTCCGCGAGGAAGGCTTTGGCGTGCTCACGGAGATCGACGTACGAGCCACACTCAGAGAGAAGCTGGCGGTTGATTTCCGGAACTACGTGATCCTCGGGGCCTGTAATCCTGCTCTCGCACACAGGGCGCTCCAGGCTGACCTCAGCATCGGCGCGCTCCTTCCCTGCAACGTGGTTGTCTATGACGACGGTGACGGGAGTGTTGTTTCGATCTTCGATCCCGAGGTAGGGATGGGGATCGCGGGCTCTCCGGCGCTGGAGCCGATCGCCATCGAGGCGAAAGCTCGGCTGCTCCGAGCCATGGACCGTCTCTAGTGGCGACCCGACTGGCCGGGCCGTCACCGCTGCACTACCGGACACCATCGCCGGGCATCCGGGGGTGGCTAGTGCTCGAGGAATATCGCTCTGGACCCGCCGCTGAGAATGCCCGAGGCGTGCGCCAGTGGGGCCCCGATATCCCCTCGCACTCCCGGCCATCGGATTCCGCCATGAGCGAACGGGGGTGACAAGACCGTCGATCGGGGGCTGCCACAGCAAGGGCCTGAGCCCGCTCGGGATTCCCGGGCGTGTCTCTCCCCAGATCGAGGAAAGGTGCTCAGTCCCTCCGCAATTCGCCGGATGGGCTCCCTAAGCAGCGTCGATCCGCGATGAGCTCCCGCTCCAGATCCACAGGAGCAGGATGCTGAGCGCGATCTGCGCCGACTTCCCCGCGAGGCTCACGGTGTCCACCGTTGCCATACCTCTGGCGGCGGAGAGCAGAAACAGGGCCAGCACCACGGCGTTCGCGACTGCACCCACCAGCAGGAGCCGCCGGTCGACAAGGTGCAGGACGCCGGCCCCGACGAGGTAGATGAGCCCCGCCCCCAGCATCACCGGGCGCGGGGGTGACTCGAAGTCGTCCGCCACCATGCCGAGCGCGATGGCCAGGTAGACCGCCCCGGCAAACAGAGACATGGCGGAGGCGAAGAGCAACGCACGCCGATGGCTGCTGCCTTGGGGTGATAGCGAGAGAGTCATGCCGTTCCTCGATTCCATTCCGGTTCGCACCCGGCACCGTCCCTTATCGCACAGCGTCGGGCTGGAGGGTCGGGGGCACGGGGGCACCGTCGACCGAGATCCGTGGAAGCAAACGGTCCAGCCATGCCGGGAGCCACCAGTTCCAGTGCCCCATCAGTTGCATCGTCGCCGGTACCAGGAGCAAGCGGACGATGGTTGCGTCGACGAATACCGCGACCGCCAATCCCAATCCGAACTCCTTCACCACGCGCTGGTCGTTCAGGACAAAGCTGAGGAAGACCAGGATCATGATCGCGGCAGCAGCGGTGATTACCCCCGCGGTGGCCGCGAGGCCGCGCGCCACCGATTCCGCATTGTCATGCGAGTCGAGGTACTCCTCGCGGATCCGGCTGATCAGGAAGACCTCGTAGTCCATCGACAGTCCGAAGAGCACCGCGAAGAGCATCATCGGCAGGAACGACTCGACGGGGCCCGGTTGGCTGATGCCGACCAACCCCATACCCCAGCCCCACTGGAAGACCGCCACCACGACACCGTAGGCGGCGCCAATCGAGAGCAGGTTCATCAGGGCAGCCTTGATCGGAATGACCAGCGACCGGAACACCATCACGAGCAGCAGGAAACTGATCCCGATCACCAGCCCGAAGAACACCGGCAGCCGGGCGGCGATACGCTCCGCGATGTCGATCGCGCGCGCGGTCGCGCCGCCGACGTACACCTGCGTGTCGCCCTCCAACACGCCCGGTAGCACGTGACCGCGGAGTCGGTGCACCAGGTCCGCCGTCTCGCTGGCCTGTGGCGACGTGAATGGGATCACCGACAGCACTGCCGTATCGCCCGAGGGGTTGGCGAGCGGCACACCCACCGACCGGACGTTGGGTGTCTGTGCGATCCCCAGTCGCACTTGCTCCAACTCCTCCGGCGCTGCGCCCTGCACCACCACCTGCAGCGGCCCGTTCACCCCCGGCCCGAACCCACCGGTCACGAGGTCGTATGCACGTCGAGTGGTGGACGACTCCGGGTTACTCCCTGCGTCCGCCGAGCCGAGGCGCAGATCGAGGGCGGGCACACTCAGGATCACGAGGACGGTGCCACTGATCACGAAGAAGAGGTACGGCCGGCGCATGATCGCGTGGCCCAGGCGAAACCAACCGCTTTCGTGGTGCGGGGTGCGAGCAGTCTCCGCACCCTGCGCGCCTCGCATCCGCTGCTTCGAGGCAAGTAGCGGGCCGACTAGACCGAGGAGCGCCGGCAGCAGCGTGAGCGCGGTGAGCATGGTGGCAGCGACCATGACCGATGCGGCTACCCCGAGCCAGGCCACAAATGGGATGCCCATGAGTCCGAGTCCAAGGAGCGACGTGATGACCACGCAGCCGGCGAAGAGCACGGACTTTCCCGCCGTGGCCATGGCAATGCCCACGGCATCCTGCGTGTCGCGCCCAGACCGGACGCCCTCCCAGTAGCGCGCGACGATGAAGAGCGCGTAGTCGATCCCCACACCCAGTCCGAGCATGGCCGCGATGTTGGGTGCGAACTTGCTCAGGTCGACGAATGCCGTCATCGAGAAGATCGCGGTAAAGCCGACAGCCAGCCCGGCGAGCGAACTCACGATGGGCAGGAGCGACGGCACCAGGGAGCGGAACAGGACGAACAACACAATGGCGGCGGAGAGCAGCCCGAGCATGGTGGACTCGTTGGGGCCTTCCCGCTCCTGGGCCGCTGCGACCGGCCCGCCCATCTCCACCGCCAGGTCGGCCGTCCGGGCGGAGCCGACCAACTCCTCGACGGCGCGCGCCGTCGCGGCCGGCACATCGTCGGCGGCGTCGGCAAACAGGAGCCGGGCAATGGCGACGGTGCCATCCTCCGACACCATGCCGGTCGGCCCGAACGGGGACGACAGCCCGACGACCCCCGGGATGGCGCTCAACTGGTCGAGCAGGGCTTCGGCACGTCCCCGCACTTCGGGGGAATGGACACCGTCCGGCGCGGAGAAGACGACGTCGAGATAGTCGCCAGCCATCTGCGGGAAGGAGCGTTGAAGCACCTCGACGGCGTCCTGCGACTCAGCGCCGGGAACCGTCAGGCTGCTCACCGTGCCCTGGTAGAGAGAATGCGCGCTGAGTGCGAGCAGTGTGGTGGTGGCCAGCCATGCGGCCAGCACCCACCACGGTCGCCGAGTCGCCCACCGTCCCCATCTGTCCAGCAGGTCGCGCCTTGGGCCCATTCTATCCTCCATCCACCTGGGATCAGAGTGTCGAAGGCAGCGCGTCTCCACCCTGACTTTTGTCGGTTTTCTTGGAGCACCGAAGGGTGTGCGCCCGGGCCTACGATGCATACGAAAAAGGCGGGAGCGGGTGTGAGCGGCGAACTGGCCAAGCAACTGAGAGCGATCCCCTTCTTCTCGACACTCGACCCAGCGGTGCTCGAGAGCCTCGCGGATGCTTCCATTCCGCGCACACTCGCGGCCGGGGAGATCGCCTTTCTCGAGGGGGAGCCATCGCCAGGGTTGCTGCTGGTCGAGTCCGGGCGGCTCAAGGTCGTGAAGAGCTCGCCCCAGGGGCGTGAGCATGTCTTGGCGGTACTGAGCCCATGGGAGCCTGCGAACGCGGTCGCCGTCTTCGCGAGCCGCCCTAATCCGGCAACGGCCGTCGCGCTCGAACCGGTCCAGGCCTGGATCCTGCCGCGCTCAGCCGTGCTCGCCGCCATGCGCAGCCATCCCGATTTCGCCGAACGCGTTATCGAGAACATGGCGAACCACATGGTTCGACTCACGGAAATCGTCGCCGACCTGTCGCTCCGCTCTGTTACGGAGCGTCTCGTGCGTCTGATCTTGGACGAGTCGGTGGACGGCAGACTGGTGCGCCCTCGTTGGTACACCGTGCCGGAGTTGGCCGCCCGGCTCGGAACGGTTCCCGATGTGGCTCAGCGCGCCCTGGGCCGGCTTGCGGCCGAGGACCTGGTCGAG
>JADZER010000007.1 GCA_020850415.1 Phycisphaerales bacterium | reverse complement strand
GGCGGGCTGAGCTTTGAGGTGGACTACCGTGCTGACGGGGTCCACGCGGTGGTGGTGCCTACGCCCGCCCCGCTGGCCCTGCTGCCGGCTGTCGCCGGCATGGCATTGCTGCGCCGCCGCAGGCGATGATGGTCGGAGATGTGACGCCATGCGCCCCACCACCGAGCCCGAGCACCTCTCCGCCCGCTGGGACGCCGTGAACCAGCGTCTGGCCGAGATCGCCGCGTGCCGTACCCACACCCCCGAGGGCGAGGCGGTGGGGGAGGAGGAGCGGGCGCTGCTGGAGGAGCTGGACCGGATCGAGGGGCGGCTGGCCGAGCGACGCCGGGCGGGGCGGCCCCCAGCGCCTTGAGTTATGCTCTCGGCCCAACCAAGCTCGGAGACCTACCGATGGCGAAGCGAAGCAAGCGTGGCCGGAGATCCGTGAGCAGCCTCCAGGGAATCAGCACCGCCGCCCTGGTGGCGGAGCGGGACCGGCGTCGGGCCGCCCTTGAGCAGCAGGCCCAAGCGGCCCGAAAGCAACTCGCCGAGATTGAGCGGGCGCTGGCAGCCCTCGGGGGCGCGCCCAAGCGCCCGGCACCCGCCGCCCCGGCCGCCCGCCGGAGCCGGGGCACAGGCGCCCGCCGTGGCGGGCGTGGCGGCACCGGCGTGCCCCTGGCCCAGGCCGTCACCGACGCCCTCTCGAAGCACGGTCCCATGCGGGTGCCCGACCTGATCACCGCCATGCGCAAGGCCGGGTACAGCTCCGACTCACCCAACCTCCGCAGCATGGTGTCCCAGCGGCTCACGCAGGACGGGCGCTTCAAGCGGGTCGAGTGGGGGGTGTACGCGATCAAGGGATAGAGGCAATTCGGTGACGCCCAGCGAGCCGCCGCACGCGCCGCTGGATGCCCCAACTACAGATCGCCAGAAGCATGGCTCCAGAGCCCGGTGAGGGGATGGTGGCGACCCAACCCTCCTGCTGTCCCGCCGGATTGAGCCCAAACCCAACGATGGTTGAGCCGTCGTCGGAAATCGACAAGGCCCGCTGAAGCGTCCAGCCACCCAGGTCGAGCCCGTGGTCGTGCGTCAACACCGAGGCCAAGTCGCGCATGGCTTGGTCGGCTGACCAGATGAAAGCGGTGTAGTCGCCGCCGAAGCAGTACCCGACGACAACCGACCCGTCACCCGAGACGCTGCGGGCGTAGCTCGATGTGGAGTTGGGCAACGCACCAAGCCCCTGCATCCCCTCACCCGCCGACCAGATGAACGCCTCGTCGTCGCCGAGCGAGCCCGATCGGCTGTGGCCGATGACGACCGATCCATCGGCGGACACATCGGTGGCCGCTGACTCGAAGTTGTCGCCGGGCAGGTCGCCCAATCCGACCATTCCGGTCGCCGCGGTCCACCTAAACGCCTCGCGCCCGTGCGGACCGTGCGCTCGGCCGACGATGGCGGAGCCATCGGTAGATATCCCGAAGGCGACGCTGTCCTCTCGGCCCCCCGCCAACTGGCCTAGGCCGACCATTTTTTCAAGCGCAGTCCACCTGAAGGCCTCCGTCGCCGTGTTGTTCCTTGAGAACCCGGTCACCACCGAGCCATCGCCCGCGACCCCCCACGCGAGGCTGTATGTGTGCCCGGGCAGAACCCCGAGCGGGACCATGCCGTCCTCGCTTGTCCACCTGTATGCCCGATGGCCGTCCGCGTTCTCACCACGCCCGACGATGACATGTCCGTCAAACGAGGCGTCGTAGGCGTCGCCATAGACCTCGCCACCGTCGAAGTCGCCGATCGTGACGAGCCCGTTGCCGGCCGTCCATCGGACCGCCTCGCGGGTCCCCACGGCCGGAGTGCCCCACCCCACCGTGGTCGTCCCGTCCCCGGAGACCCGGGTGGCCTCGCTCTTGAACTCCCCCCCCGGGATGTCGCCGATCCCGGTAAACCAGGCCTGGCCCAAGGCGGAAGGGCCAGCGACGACGGTGATGGTCGCCGCCACGAACCATCGTAGGATGTTCGGTGTCATGCTCGATCTCCTCGCGGACATCCTATCAGAGCCGCGGGGCGACTCCCATGGCAGAGAGCGGGTTCCGATCGGCCGCCGCTGGCCGGGGAGTGTCTGGATTGCCCTCCCGGAGCTCCGGCTCGCGGACCTACCGACTGGCACCGGATCGTGGGCGAGCCGTGGATGCTGTCGGCGGCACCGGTGGGGGAGGTGCTGAGGCGGCTGACGCGCGCGGTATAGTGCGGGCGCTGGGCCGCCGGAGACCTGTCCCCCCTCTGCGCGGCCCGCCACGGCGGCCGGGCTCCTACGGGGTCTGGCCGCCTTTCACGCGGGCTTCGCCGCAAACCGGCGCAGCCGCAGTCACGCTTTTGTGACAAGCCGGGACTGGCGCAGCGACACCTCGTACTCCTTCGGACATGCTCACCCGTCCGTGGTCGGTCGTGGTGATCAGGGATCGGTCGCCCGCCACACGCCACCACCGCCGCGTGCCCGCACGGTTCTCACCCCCGCGTGGGCGGGGAGCGTGCGCGCACACCCACCCGGCAGCACCACATCCCAGGCGCGACTGTGCTTGCTTCCGCGCGTGCAGGCCCGCGCTCCTCCGTTCAAGCCGCTGCGTGGCCTCACTGGTATCATAGGGTCGTGGGGAAAGCCACCTCCATAACGAAGAAGGCTGCCGCGGCCGCCTTGGGCGCGATGGCCATCGCCGCCGCGATCTATCTGATCCCATGGTGGCCCGTGCGAGGCCTACTGCTGGTCGGCGCAATCGTGTTTGTCGTGGTCATGCTCCGCGACCGAGCGCTGTTCTTCATGAACAGCGCGTTGATGTGCTTCGGCGCGGCGGCGGCTTCGGGATCGATCCCGACGATCAAATCGCGCGTGGATATCGCCGAAACGGGCAGCGGCCGTTTCGACGTGCTCAACAGCCCGTGGCCAGCGATCGTGCTCGCGTCGGTCGGGGGCATCGCGGTGGTCTGCGAGTTGGTGCACCGCCTCGGCTGGCCCGAGCGCCACTCGCCAGCACGCGGGCCTTCCGCACTACCCGGCCCGGTCACCAACTGCAACGCCCCCATCAAGGCGACGACGCAGCAAGGCCCGGTCAATACCGGCCCCGTGCAGCACCAGACCATCAACTATGGTGCGCCCGCCCCCTCCGGCTCCGCGCCCGCGAAACCCACTTCCCCTTGCAACCTGCCCCCGCGTTCCCCCACCTTCGTGCCGCGCCAGAATATCACAAGGATGATTCACGACGCGTTGCGCGGGGGCACGCACACCGGCGCGCTGCGGCAGGCCGCCGCCCGCGCGTACGGCGGTTGCGGCAAGACGGTCGCTGCGATTCTCTATGCCCACGAGTACGCCGAGCAGTACCCCGGCGGGCGGCTCTTCCTCTCGATGGAGAGGCAGGACCTCACAACCGCGCTCGCCTCGCTGGGGCGGCACCTCGGCGTCCCGGCCGACGCGAAGGACGAAGAGGCCGCGGCGATGGTCAAAGCGGCCCTGGAGGGCGCACCGAATTCCGTCGGCACCCACCCCGCGTCCCTGCTCATCCTCGACAACATCATCGACGCGGCCCAGTGGAATGCCATCCTCGAAACCAAGGTCTACGGCACGAGCGACCCGCTCATCCCGCGCGGCGGGTGCCGCGTGCTCATCACCACGCGGGCCGAATCCATCCCGCAGGCGGCGACCGTCCCGGTCGGCCGGCTTACGCCCGAGGAGGCCCGCGAGGTGTACCGCCGCTTCGCCAAGCCGGAAGGGGCTCCCGCGAGCCAGCACCGCGACGCCCCCAGCGATGCCACGGCCGACGCAATCACCTCGCTGTTGGGGGGGCTGGCGGTCGCGGTCGCGGCGGTGGCGGCGCTCCTGAAACTCCGCACGGACTTGACATGGGACGGCTACGCGACGACGCTGCGAGACACACCCATCATTGAACTTCCCGATGCGTCGCGCGAGGTCCGCGCTGAACTCGGCCAGGGCGGCACTGCACTGGACGAGCACCGCCGGACACTGCACGTCATCGACGCGGCGCTGGGGTCGCTCCCCGCGCCGGAGCGGCGCGCGGTGGACTACGCCGCCCTGCTCCCCGAGGATCTGGTCCCCGCGCCCTGGCTGGTGTGGATGCTCGAAGCCGACGCGGCCCGCCCCCCCGCGAAGCACGGCGGCCCGCCCGACCCACTGCAGCTGGAGTTCCCGAAGAAGCCGGGGCAGCCTCCGATGAGCGCGGCGGCGGTGGTGGCGCACCTGGACACGCTGGACGTGCTGACACCCAAGACAGAGGACGGCAAGATCCTGGGCCTCCACCGCCTCTGGCACTCCCGCGTGAACGAGCGGGCCAGGGACGAGCGGCGCGACCGCACGCCGCTCCTGCGCGCCATCGCCGCCTGCGCCGCCGCGCGGCGGGCGACGATCATCGGCACGAACCCCGACGGCGCGGACCGGGGCGTGAACAACCCCGCCGCGCTGACGGACCAGTCGCTGCGCTGGGAACTGACGCCCCTGGCCGAGACCTGCAAGGGGCTATGGGCGGCGGGGCACAGCGGCCCGGCCGCGGGCGTGGGCGTGTGGCTGGCGAGCGTGCTGCAGGACCTCGGCCGGTTCGCCGAGGCCGCGACCTGCCTGCCGCTCTCGCCACAGACCGATGCCGCCGTCGAGGCCGCGATCGGGCGCAAAAACCTCGCGATCGCCTACTCCAACCTCGCGGCGATCCAGCAGGCCCAGGGCGACCTGCCGGGGGCGCGGGCCAGCACGGAGAAGGCCATCGCGATCGAGTCCAAGCACTTCGCCCCGGACCACCCGACCTTCGCGACCAGCTACTCCAACCTCGCGACGATCCAGCTGGACCAGGGCGACCTGCCGGGGGCGCGGGCCAGCATGGAGAAGGCCATCGCGATCGCCGAGAAGCACCTGGGTGCGGAGCACCCCAACCTCGCCACCATGCGCTCCAACCTCGCGACGATCCAGCAGGCCCAGGGCGACCTGCCGGGGGCGCGGGCCAGCACGGAGAAGGCCATCGCGATCAAGTCCAAGCACTTCGCCCCGGACCACCCGACCTTCGCGACCAGCTACAAAAACCTGGCGCACATCTGCCTCGCCGAGGGCGACCGCGATGCGGCCTGCGCGAACTTCAAGAAGGCCCTGGATGTCCTTCTTAAGCACTTTGGCGAGGACCACCCCCGCGTGAAGATCACCCGCGCGTCGAGGGAGGCCGCAGGCTGCACGCCGTAGGGCGGCCACGCCGCCGCGGGGCCCGCCCATCTCCGCCCGTGCCCCCGTCCCGGGCCTGAATCCCCGCGCGGCATGGGCACCGGGTCCGCGCTGACGGCATTGCGCAACGCGCTCTCAAATGCGAACCCTGTTGGTTAACAGCCCCGCTTTGGTGGCAACCCGCAACTGTTTGTCGGAAAGGCGTTTACGGCCTTGAGCCCTGACGCCAACCCGAGGTACTGGTGCCCAAGCGCCCGCGCGAGCGGGCCTGAACGCCGACCCCGGAGAGCCGCCATGGCCCGTACGACTAACCAAGGGGAACCACCCGTTTTCACCAACGCCGGACGCCGGTTCCCGCCCGAGGTCCTGACCGACGGGGAGGTCCGTGCGCTCATGGACGCCTGCGGGGAGGGCTTCCCCTCCTGCGCCCGCAACCGCGCCCTGATCGCCGTCCTTTACCGGGGCGGGCTCCGGGTCTCCGAGGCCCTGGCGCTCTACCCCAAGGACCTGGACCCGGCCACGGGGGCCGTGCGGGTTCTGTGGGGCAAGGGCGGCCGGGCCAGGACGATCGGCCTGGACCCGGGTGCGTTCCGGCTGGTGGGGGCGTGGATGCGGCACCGGGCCGCCCTGGGCCTGGACGCCCGCTACCCGCTGTTCTGCACCGCCAAGGGCGGGGCGGTGTCGTCCTCGTACATCCGGCGGCTCTTCAACCGCCTGGGCGAGCAGGCGGGCATTCAGAAGCGGGTCCACCCCCACGGGCTCCGCCACACCCACGCCTCCCAACTGCGGGCCGAGGGGGTTGACATCGGGATCGTGTCCAAGCAGCTCGGGCACCGGTCGATCGCCACGACGGCCAGGTATCTCGATCACATCGCCCCGTGGGCGGTGGTGGAGGCGATGCGATCCAGGGCTTGGTAGCATGGCGGGCTCGTGCGAAATGTGTTCGACCAGTACAGCCAGCCGGAGAACCGGCTCACCCACGCGCTGGTGAGCGCCCTTGCCCACGACCGCTCATTGCTCGTCCCCTTCCTGCGGTGGGCCGGGGCGTCGGGCATCCCGCCTGTTGCCAAGCTCCGCATCACCGAGCAGCAGGTGCCGGGCGAGCTGGTCACAGGTGACGAGGCGGAGGCTGAGCGCCGGGGTCTCCCCGACGCCTGCGTCTTTGACGACGACGGCTGGGCGCTGCTGGTCGAGGCCAAGGTCGCCTCCAGAGTCAAACGCGATCAACTCGACCGGCATGTGCGAACCGCCGGTCGGCACGGATTTGAGCGGCCCCACCTGCTCGTCGTCGCCGTGGACCCGCCAAGCGGGCAGATGCCGCCACGCTGTGTCCACCGCGAATGGCGGGAGGTCTACGCCTGGTTCCGCCGGCACGCCGCTCGGAGTCCCTGGGCCAGGGCGTTTGTGGAGTACATGCAGGTGTTCGAGTCGCGGATGGTCGCGGCGGACTACTCAATCAGAGGGACCCTCACAATGTTCGACGGGCTGCGCTTCGACGATGACAACCCCTACAACTACCGCGAGGCCAAGCGGCTCATCCGGCTGCTCGGCGACGAGTTGCAGGCCCGGAAGGAACTCAAGAGGATCGGAGCGGACCCGACCGGCAAGCGTCGGACCGCGATCACGGGCGGCGGCACCGACCCGGTCTGGGACTTCATCCCCCTCAAGGCGGCGCGGGGCTCCACCAACTTCACCGCCAACCCCCACCTGACCATGACCCTGGGGTCGGAAGGGGCCAACGCCACCATCACGGTGCCGAATGGCGTCAAGGGCGGGTTCCGCACCCGGCTCCAGGACATGGGCGGCGACGGGTTCTGCGAGTTGATGGCCAAGCTGGAGCGCGGCACCCGCCGGGTCAGGACCCGCTCCAAGGGCAGCACGGTCATCGCCTACGCCGTGCAGCGCCACTACCGCAGCCAGCGGTCCAGCCCCACGGTGGACGGCAGGCTGGCGGCTGACCTGCGGACCATCGTCAAGGGCGGCAGCGGCGGCGTCAAGTACCAGCCGCAGTGGCTGGACTCGATCTACACCCTGCTGACCGAGAAGCGGTCCAACATCCAGTTCGGGGTTGGCGTGCACTTCTCCTACGGGTGCCCGGTGCTGCGGTCGGCCAAAGCCGTGGACCTGTTTGCGGAGGCGTGGATAGGGCTCGCCCCCCTCCTGGAGGCGGCACGGGGGTGACGGGGAGGCAAGCGGAGCCCGGTGGCTTCACCGGCGGCACGGTTCGGGTGTGGGCGGTGGCTGAGGCGTTGGGGGGGGGGAGGGGGTGGTAAAGCTAGAAGGGCGGCGGGGCAGCCGGGCACGCCAGTGTTTCCAATCAGACGCACGCGGGCGGGTCTTGTTACGCTGGCTGCGCACGGTGGCCCCGTGCGAGAGGACAGGCGACGAAATGACACCCAGCAGCGCCCTGGCGTTCAGTCTCCTTTTCGATCCCTGGATTCCAGTTCTACGACGGGACGGTCAGGCCCGCAGGATCGGCATCCGGGAAGCGCTGCTTGACTCCGGGAGCGTCCGGCAGATCGCGGCGAGCAACCCGATGGACAATGTGGCTCTGGTGCGGTTCCTGCTGGCGGTGCTGATCTGGTGCAAGCCCAACTTGAGTGAGCACGACTGTCAGCATCTGGACGGCGCCGTGGGCGTCCCGGAGGAGTGGCTAGCCAAACTGAGCGAGCACGAGCCTGCCTTCAATCTGCTCGGCGACGCCGCCCGGTTCTACCAGGACGCTTCCCTGAGAGGTAAGGAACCGCGCCCTATCGCCGACCTGCTCGCGGAGTTCCCCGGAGCGGATTCGATCAACCACATGCGTCATGTCGTGCACGACGGCTCCTACGGCCTCTGCCCCGCCTGCTGCGTGTTGGGGATGTTGCGACTCTCGGTCTGGGCTCCGGCGAACCGGTTCTACCCAGCTTCAGTCAACCCTGGGTCAGCGGCGTATGCGATTGCCGAACGAGACAACCTGCTTCTGACGCTCCTTGCGAATCTGCCCCAAGTGACCGCGACAACAGGGCTAGCGCCTTGGCTGACCAACACGCCGCCCGAGTCGCCGGACGCCGTGGCCAATCTTGCGTGGCGGCCCCGAAGGATGTGGCTGAATGCGGCACACAAGGAGGGTCCCTGTGCCAACTGCGGCAGGTTCGGCGTACTGCTCGCGAGTCTGTGCAACGCGGACGGCTGGCCGACCCGAACGGGAGAAGGCCGGACGAAGAAGTTCTGGGACGCGGACCCCCATCTGCTGACAGATGGAGAGCCGGTATCGCTTCCAGGATTGGCAGCAAGTGTCGCTTCACACTCATCACGATTCTGGCGTGCAGCGTACCGCCTGCGTGGAGGGCAAGCCGCCAAGGTCGTCGCGATCGGGCCCGTCGTCAACAAGTTCGTCTTTCAGGACGCCACATCTGTCAGCATCCCGAGCGCCTCCGGCCGGACACGGGCCGATCTATCTGGCGAGTGCAGCGACAAGCTGCGTAGTTTGCTCAGGCGGGTTACTCCCAACCCTGGCCGACAGCATCCAGAAATCCACGCCGCCCTTGTGCTGATGACACCCCATGCGGAAGCTCGGGTTCGCGCGTTGCTGGACGAACCGGATTCAGCAGGGACCGACGCGGAGTTCCTCAACGACATCTACCAGCCCTTGGTCGAACAGGTTGTCGCCTGCACGGCGTGTGGCTCGCCGTTGAGGCGGCGCGCCGCGAGGAACAAGGCGTTGGCCCTCCTGAGTCAGTGTGTAAGGGGTCTCGCCGACAAAGCAGCTCAACCGCCGGTGTCAGCAGACGCGAGCGGGGCCACTCCTGCCAAGCCCAAGCGCGGACGAAAGACGAAAGGCCAAGCATGAGTCAGACACTGGAGTTCATCCAGCGGCTGGAGGGGCTCAATGAAGGGGATCGCTCGCGCCTCCGATCGCTGGCCGGGCAGCCTCTCGACGCTCGACTTGATGGATTCGACCTGTTCACCGGGCTGTGGTGGCCGCTGCGGCACGCAAGCCCCGTCACGCCTCGCCGCGAGACGAGTTGGCTCGTGGCGAAGTTGTCGGCGGCGACCCGTGTTCCGCATGTTCGGCCCGGGCCGGGCCCGGGCCCCTCGCTCCCGGCAGTTCTGGGCCATTGCGAGCCAGAGGATGAGCATGGCAGGCATCGCTTCCGCACGCGGTTCGACGCATTGCTGTGCTCCCCGCTGCCCGCAATCGAGCCGCGCCTGCGCTGGGCGCTGAGCGAGATTGTCGGAGCGGCGCATGGTCGGGTGCCACACGCGCGAGGCGTCCGCGGCATCGACTGGGCAAGGCTGCTTGACGACCTGTCCATCTGGGATCGCGGGGAGGCGCACTCTCGGGGGCGGGATGTGCGAGATGAGTGGGCGGAGGCGTATTTGCGGGCTGCCGAGTAAACCAATTGACTGCGAGGAGAACACGATGCTGATCGAGATCCACATGATTCAGAACCACAGCCCCGCAAACCTCAACCGGGATGATCTGGGCGCGCCCAAGACATGCCTTTTCGGCGGCGTGACGCGGGCCCGCATCTCCAGTCAGTGCCTCAAGAGGAGTATTCGGCGCAGCGAGCAGTTTGCCGCCGCACTCGAACAAGATGGGGGAGTGCGCACCCGCCGGTTGATCGAGGAGATCGCTCGATCGGCGACCGAGTCAGGAGCCGAGATCAAGGAGCCACATCTGAAGGCTGTGCGAAAGGTCTTCGAGGATGGAGGGGTCGGGTTCAAGGACGAAACCACATCCGACATCCTGTTCTTCCTCCCTCGATCGGCGATCACCGAGATGGGGAAGGCGGTCAAGGAGAACCGAGCGGACCTCGGGGCGAGGTTTGCCGAGATCATCGGCCGATTCGTGAAGACGCCGGATATCGCCCTCTGCGGGCGCATGACCGAGTTCGATGCCAAGGGGCCGTTTGACCGCCTCAAGGGCAGGTTCTCGGTCGACGCGGCGCTGGCCGCGGCCCATGCGATCTCTACCCACGCGGTGATCAACGAGGTTGACTACTTCACGGCGGCTGACGATGTGGCGGGCTCCGACTCAGGTGCCGGTCATGTCAACGAGGCCATGTACAACTCCGCGTGCTTCTACAAGCACTTCTCCATCGACTGGGAGCAGTTGGTGACCAACCTCGATGGCGACGCGGACCTTGCCGCCTTGACGGTGAAGTGCTTCCTTCAGGCCGCAGCTTGTGCGACGCCCACGGGCAAGCAGCACTCCTACGCGGCCTTCAACCCGCCCGATGGGATTCTCGTCGAGATCAAGACCGAATCGGCGATGCCCGTGAACTACGCAAATGCGTTCGCCATCCCCGTGCCGGAGAATGCTCCGCGCGGGCTCATCGGCGAGAGCATCGCCCGACTGGGACAGTATGTGCATGACATCGCTGACGGGTACGGTCTCAGGGCGGACCGCTTCTGGTTCTCGCCATGCTTGCGGTACAGCCTCACCTATGTCAAGCGCGACGGAGGGAACGAGAGCCGGAGGGAGGAGCCCGTCGTGGGCATCAATCGGAGCATGGCGGAGTTTGGGGGGTTCGTCGCCTCGGTGATGGACATGGTCAGGAGTGGTCAGGTGGCGGAGACATCGGCGTGAGCGCGGCGAATACGGTCTTCCTTCGCCTCGAAGGCCTACTCCAGGCGTGGGGCGATACCTCAAAGTTCGTCATCCGGCGGTCGATGGTGGCCCCGACCAAGTCGGGCGTGCTCGGAATGGTTTGCTGCGCGATTGGCCTGTCGCGCCAGGCGGCTGGGGATCGGCTGCCCGAGTTGAACGGTCTTGTCATGGGTGTGCGCCTCGACCGGCCCGGCATCCGCTGGTGGGACTATCACACCGTCGGGGCGGGCATCGGTATGACGACGGCCGGGGGTGGGCTCAAGACCGGAGCACAGGGCACGCTGGTCACCCGCCGAGAGTATCTGGCCGACGCGAGCTTCCTCGTGGCTCTTCAGGGTGATACCTCGCTCGTCGCTGAGATCGTTGGTGCACTCGCCCGCCCGAAGTGGCCGGTGTTTCTCGGCCGAAGGTCCTGTCCGCCGTCCGTACCCGTGCTTGCCCGTCCAGAGAAGGGCGGAACCTGGACGAACCCCGGCACGCACGCCGGTCTGGAGGCCGCTCTTGCGGCCGTGCCGTGGCGGCCCCGCTCTGAGGGTGACCCGAGCGTCGGGGAGGTTGAGACCATCGTCGAGTGGCGACCTTCGCGGGAGGGCGACCTGGCCCCGGACGAGGCCGAGGTCTGGTACGACACGCCGAGGTACTTTGACCCGCCTGTTCACGAACCCCGGCTTGTGCTCCGTGGTTCGATGTCGGTAGTGGCGGGCCCGGCCGAACAGGCGCGTCCCCCAGCGCCTCCGCGTCCGCGCGCCGACTACAGAAACAGCGAGTATCGCGCGAGACGAGCCTTGCGGCTTGCGTCCGATAGCGGGTTGTGCGTCTTCTGCAAGAACCCCGCCACCACCGTGCAGCACATCACTTACCGACGCGCGGGGGGGGAAGAATCGCAGGAGGACCTTCGCGCCCTTTGCCGACTCTGCCACGATGCCGTCACCATGGTCGAGTACGGCCGGGGTATGGGCCTCGATCGCATCGACCCCTGCGAGCCGCAGTGGCGTGACGACATCCTGCGGACGAGGGGTGAGATCCTGCGCTTCCGCAGCGAGGAGGGCCGCTGCCGTGCTCTGCGCGAGGCCCCGCAGGCCGTGCGCCGCGAAGTGCTGGAAGAGAGCGAGGGCTGACCCGTGTACCACTCCTGCATTCTGGTTGACACAGGCACCAACCCCGACCAACCCCGGCCGGGTCGTCGTTGGCTGCACAACCTGTATCGCGTGCACCAGCGCATCTGCATGGCCTTCCCCACGGATGCCCGACGGGCGCTCGATGGTGCCTTTCTGCATCCGTTCCGGCCGGAGGACTTCGCCGCTGGACAGGTGAAGGTCGCGCGGCGTTCGGAGGCCGGCTTCCTCTTCCGCGTTGACCCGCTGCCGATGGGCAGGGCCATGATTCTGGTGCAATCGGCCGTCGCACCTGACTGGGACTATGCGTTCCACAACGCTCGCCACCTGCTCGCCGCCGATCCGCTTGTCCGCGAGCATGATCCTCATCTCGTCGCCGGACAGCGTTGCTGCTTTCGCCTGCGGGCCAATGCGGTCAGGCGCTTGCCGAGCCCTGAACCGAATCGGGATGGCCCTCGAGTCCCCGTGCCGGCCGACAGGCTCGTTGCGTGGCTGCAGCGGCGAGCGAGCGGCTTTGAACTGGAAGGAGACCCAGCTCTCACGCCCGGGTATGTCTACATGAATAAGACCGGCAGGCCCGGCGATGGACTGCGACTGAGGTCGGTGCGGTTCGATGGCTTCCTCACAGTGACGGATTCCGAGGCGCTGTCCCGGACGCTCGCCGCCGGCATCGGCCCCGGCAAGGCCTTCGGCTTCGGCCTGCTATCCATCGCCCCGGTGTAGCGACCCCGCGTGCCCGGACGCTCCTGGGCGGGACTCTACTTCGCTTCGCCCACTCGCTCTTTGACAAGTGAATAGCCGGTTCTCCCGATGTCCCCACGCAGGTGGGGGTGAACCGAACGACTACATCCGCTCTCTCATCGGCGGTCCCGATGTCCCCACGCAGGTGGGGGTGAACCGGCCCGGGTGACGATCAGCGAGGCGGAGATTCGGATGTCCCCACGCAGGTGGGGGTGAACCGGAAGCCATCGAGGTTGCCACGAAGCACAGCCCGATGTCCCCACGCAGGTGGGGGTGAACCGGCTGAGAACTTCGCCCTCGATCTGCCGGAGACGATGTCCCCACGCAGGTGGGGGTGAACCGGCTACGGCGGAAGCCATAGCCGATGCCAAGATGATGTCCCCACGCAGGTGGGGGTGAACCGTCTACACCCTATCGGCCACAAGTCAAGTCTAGTGATGTCCCCACGCAGGTGGGGGTGAACCGTGGATCGTCGAGGCGTGCGAGCAGGGGACCGAGGATGTCCCCACGCAGGTGGGGGTGAACCGCCGGGCCGGACGCGGGCGACGACGAGCGGCGTGATGTCCCCACGCATGTGGGGGTGAACCGGTGCGCGTCGCGCGACTCAAGGGCGCGAAGAAAGATGTCCCCACGCATGTGGGGGTGAACCGACGCCCGAGCAGCGCGAGGCCGATGCCCATGAGGATGTCCCCACGCATGTGGGGGTGAACCGTCGTAGACCAGCTTGTGGGCCTTGACCGCCAGCGATGTCCCCACGCATGTGGGGGTGAACCGGACACCACCCACAGCCTCAACTGCCAGGGGGCGATGTCCCCACGAATGTGGGGGTGAACCGACGGCGGTGATGATGTCGCGGGGGGTGGTCATGATGTCCCCACGCATGTGGGGGTGAACCGGCGACATTCGCCGTCCGCCGACCCGCCCACAGCGATGTCCCCACGCAGGTGGGGGTGAACCGAAGCCGCCGCCCACGGTGGGGTTCCACGCGCAGATCTCCCCACGCAGGTGGGGATGAACCGGACGGGTGGATGGCTGTCGACCTGTGGGACCGGATGTCCCCACGCAGGTGGGGGTGAACCGTCGTAGTGCTTCCACGGCTCGTAGGCGACCAGCGATGTCCCCACGCAGGTGGGGGTGAACCAGAGGGGAAGACGAGCCATTTCCTCTCTCTCGGATGTCCCCACGCAGGTGGGGGTGAACCGGAACTGCTGGCGTTCTGCCGTGACAACGGCTAGATGTCCCCACGCATGTGGGGGTGAACCGTCGAAGTTGAAGTCCACGCTGGTCGGGGCGGTGATGTCCCCACGCATGTGGGGGTGAACCGACGAGGGACTACCACAGTCTCGAACGCCCGCTGATGTCCCCACGCATGTGGGGGTGAACCGAGTTGGCCAGAGGCTTCGAGGAGATTGGCCTGGATGTCCCCACGCATGTGGGGGTGAACCGGCGGACCCGACCGACATCAAGCCCGTGGACACGATGTCCCCACGCATGTGGGGGTGAACCGAAGACCCGCGCCCGCAGATCCACCGTCGTCGTGATGTCCCCACGCATGTGGGGGTGAACCGTTCCGCGAGGCCGAGGGCTACGCGGAGATGAGCGATGTCCCCACGCATGTGGGGGTGAACCGCCGGTGAGGACGCTGGCGACGACGAGCGGCGCGGATGTCCCCACGCATGTGGGGGTGAACCGCGGCGTAGCGTTCAATGGCCTCGCTCACAGTCGATGTCCCCACGCATGTGGGGGTGAACCGTACGCGCACCTCGTGGAGGGCGGCACCAAGCCGATGTCCCCACGCATGTGGGGGTGAACCGGGCATCAACCCCGATGCGGTGCCGGGCCTGCTGATGTCCCCACGCATGTGGGGGTGAACCGGTGGCTGACAACAGCGAACAGACGGCCCGGACGATGTCCCCACGCATTTGGGGGTGAACCGTTCGCCATCGCCGAGGACCATGCCGCGGCAGGCGATGTCCCCACGCATGTGGGGGTGAACCGGGAGGGGTTCCCCGGTGTCAAGAGGGGATGGTGATGTCCCCACGCATGTGGGGGTGAACCGCGGGGCAAGGGTCGTCCGCCCAAGGGCTTCACGATGTCCCCACGCATGTGGGGGTGAACCGTCGGGCCAGGGCCCGGTTGAATCTGTCCACATGATGTCCCCACGCATGTGGGGGTGAACCGTCGATGGTCATGTCAGCCCCGGAGATTCCTGCTGTCGCCGTCGGCGTGTCGGTGCGGCCGTAGGCATTTGTGTGCGCGAGCGTGCCCATGAACCACGCCGCCGACCTCGCGCAACCGACTGCAACAGCACGGGTTAGACACCAAGCCGTGTTACAATCCCCGCGTGAGCACGACCGACGCAACACGATCGCCCATGCGCCCCCGCCGCCCCCAGGCGGCCACGGGTTCGCCCGACCGCGCCGAACGCGGCACGGGCCAACGACGCGCCGCACTCGGGCCACGGCGGCCTGCGCCCGACGGCGACACGGCGGCAAGGGCCACCCCCCAAGGCCCACTCCTGCGACAGGGCTTTCAAGGGGGGGTAGGGGGTCTCATCTCTGGGGGGTGCGCGCACTAGACCGACCCGCCCGCGAGCAACATTCACGCGCGGGTTTTGGTATGGGGGGGGGGGGGGGGGGTGAAACCCCCAGGACGGACCGCGAGTACGGAGGCTTGACCATGATGGACAGAACCAACCACGACCCGAGGAGCGCTGCCTAATGGGTGCCCGAGGACCCAGGCCGCTGCCGGAGGGCGTGCTGCGCCTGAGGGGCAGCCCCCGCGCGGACCTGATCCGTAGCCAGCCGAAGCCGCCGCTGGAGCCGCCGCCGAAGCCGGGTTGGCTCGGCGAAGAGGCGGGGCTGGCGTGGGACGAGCTTGTCCCCAGACTCTTGCTGATGAAGGTGCTCTCGAAGATCGACGGGAACGCCCTGGCCCGGTACTGCGAGCTGTGGGCAGAGTGGCAGACCGCCCTGGCGTTCGTCCGCAAGCACGGCTCGACCTACCCGATCAAGGACGGGAACGGGAAGGTCAAGGCCCTGGGGCAGTTCCCGCAGGTGGCCCAGATCCACAAGCTGTCGTTGGCGCTCTCAAGGTTGGAGGCCGAGTTCGGGCTGACGCCGTCGGCTAGGACGAGGATCAATGTGCCGATCAGCGGCGAGCCGGAGGAGGTGGACCCCTTCACGCGGCCGGACCCGAAGGGGTACTTCGCGGCGGGGTGAGTTTGCAGCCGGGGGCTGTCGGATGCTGGTCCGTGCACCCCGGGGTGTAATAGCCTGTGCGCATGACCGACAGACCATCGGCAGGGAAGCCGGGCGGGCCGGGGCTCGGTGATGACGAGCGTCTCACCCTCAGGGTCATCGAGAGATGGAGGCAGAACGCCGCCGAGGAGGTGGACGACATCGGGGGTTGGAGGGAAGCCGACCCGAGCGACCGGTACCACAAGTACTGGTGCCACCCGGCCCGCCAGAATGACACCGAGCCCGACAGCACGATGCCGAACTGGTTCTTCGGCGACACAACACACCTCATGAGCTGGGCCGCTTCGAGACACGAGAAGCTGGACCCGACACCCCTCCAGGACATCTACGACGCGGTCGCCGCGTGGCACGCCGACCACAACGCCGAGCGGGTGCCGGAGCAGCGAGTGCTCGTCTTGAAGCTCGACCGGGCCGTGCAGGTGGTGCAGACCATGCAGAATGTCCTGCTGAGCGCGGCCCGCCGTCCACCTTCTGACACCACCGAATGGCAATCCGATCGGGATCGTCTCCGCTACCTCGTCTCCGAGATGAAGCACAGGGTCGCCGGCGCTGCGGCCTTGGGCCGGATGAGCGAAGTCCTCGGCCTTCAGACGGAGGCGGAGACCCTCGCCACCAAGCTGGGGTTCCCCGGTGCGCCGCTGGTGCTGATCTGGCACCGGCAGGGCGAGGCGGGCTTCGAGAGCCATGTTCCCGTGGATGTGCCCGACGCGGTGGCGGTGCTGGAGTACATCCAGCACGACCCGCTCGGCGCGTTCTCCACCGGCATCATCGGGTGTACCCGGCCCGGCGAGGTCGGCGGCGAGCCTTGCCTCATCGAGGTAGACCACTTCTTCGGTCTGTGGAAGCCCGACGCCATCAAGTCGCTGGAGGCTTGGGAGCGTGCGATCAACGGGATGCGAGTGCCGGAAGCGCCGGGGGCCACATTGCCTGTCTCGGGCTCCCCAGACTGGGAGGCAACCCTCCGCCGGGTTCACGAACTGGTCCGCGCCGCCCCCGAAAGGTTCCGGGCGGCGGGGGAGTGGCTCGACAGCGAGTATGGCGAGGAGGCGGTGCGGGAACGCTACCGCCGGAGCCAGGCTGGCGAGTCCACAGGTCATTTCTCGGCGTCACATACCTCGTGCACGGAGCCCGGCAGGGACACGAGGTTCTGGCGTCTGAACTGCGTCGGCTCCGATTGGCGGGCAGAGCCACCGAACCTGTCCATGCGGAGCCTCGACGAGCCGAGGGTCTGGGCAGAGCGGGTGCTGCTCTACATCTGCCTCGTGACCGACAGGGCGGCGGGGAAGTACGCGGCCGACCTGACCGAGCTGGCGTCGTTGCCGTGGGAGAGGGGGGTAGATGGGGACCTCGGCCGGGGTTGGTGCGATCAAGACGACATTTGGGAGGGAAGGCAGCCGTGGGAGGACCTGGTGTACCGCTCACTCGCACTCCTCGCAGTGGACCGACCTCGGATGTCGACGGCAGAGCAAGGTGAGACGGCAGCCGACTCTGCCGGGGACGAGATCGCCGCGGAGGAGCGGGTTCCGGAGGAAGAGCCGCGGTCCAAGCGCCGCGACCCAAAGAACCCGACGCGAGTCGTGTCACTTGCAGAGGCCGCTGGTTGGTTCGGGTTTGATGACTACCGCACGCTGAAGAAGGCCATCGAGAACGGCACGAAGATGGCTCGGCAGATCAGCCAGCAGAGGTGGGAGTTCGATCTCAATCAAGTCCCGAGCCGGAATCGACGCAAGGCCGATCCGGCGAAAGAAAAGCGTCGTTCACGAGGCAAGTCGGCGCGCGGGTGACTTCAAGTGCAGCACGAAGTGCGACATGAGTGCGGCATAAGTGCTGCACACTCCGACATCATTATTGCTGCGGATCGGTGTCGGTCTTGACGGTGGCTGCTGCTCGTGTTTTCCTTCACTCAGCGCGCTGCACAACGCAGCCGCGAGTTGAAGGAGTTACGCTATGCAGAAGTCAGTGGACGACAAGGTGTTGTGCAGTGTCCCCGAGGCCGCCCGCCGGCTGTCGGTGAGCGAGAGGCTGATCTGGCGGGCGATCTCCGAGGGCATCTTGGAGGTAGTGCGGCTCGGCCGGGCCACCAGGGTGCGGGTCGAGGAGGTCGAGCGGGTGTCCCGTGAGGGGCTGGCGACTGGGAGCAACAAGTAATGCTCCTCGACGACTTCCGGCGCGTCACCAAGGCGTGCCCGTGCCCGATCTGCGAGCGCCCCGACTGGTGCCTCCTGAGCCGCGACGACCCGCCCTCGCGCGTGATCTGCTCCCGCACCGAGTCCAAGCAGCGGTGGGGGGAGGCGGGCTGGCTCCATGTGCTTCGCAAGGACGCGCGGCAGGTTGTCCGGGTCAGGAAGGTCCATGTCTTGCCCCCGCGGCCGGACACCGGCCTGCGCCGTCTCGCTGAGGAGTGCCGGGGCCGCCTGCGCCCCGGCCAGCTGGGCCGGTTCGCCGATCAGCTCGGCGTCACCACCGACAGTCTCTGGCGGCTGGGCGTCGGCTGGGACGGCCGGAACTGGACCTTCCCGATGTCGAATGCTGGCGGCGCGGTTCTGGGCATCCGCCTCCGTACCCCGAGCGGCCGCAAGTTCTCGCTCACCGGCGGCAGGGACGGCTTGTTCATCCCCACCGCCCTGACCGGCCACGGACCGCTGCTCGTCACGGAGGGTCCGACGGACACCACCGCCGCCCTGGACCTCGGCTTCGACGCCGTCGGCAGACCGTCATGCCGGGGCGGCACGCGGCTGATCACCGAGCTGGTGAGGCGCCGGAAGCCCGGGAGTGTGGTCATCGTCGCCGACGCGGATGTCGCGGGCCGCGGGGGCGCGGACGACCTTGCATCGGTGCTCGCGTGCTACTGCCGCGAGGTCCGCGTGATCGAGCCTCCCGCGAAGGACCTGCGCGACTGGCTTCGGTTCGGAGCAACCCCGGCCGAGGTCAACGACCTCATCGCGTCATCCACCCGTCTGACACTCGCCGTGCGGTCGTGCACGAGGAGGGCATGAGCATGGATGGCTCGCCCGGCATCGATATCTCCAGCGTCCCCGCCGGCTCGGACGGCCGCTCGATGGTGGTGACGACTTTCCCGGACGGCAGCGCGTTCATCGACACCCTCAAGTTGGGCTCGGCCAAGGCTCGCGAGAAGTACGCCTCGGCTGTCGTCGAGCGTGCCCCGGCGATCCCGCACCAGGCAGTCTCGGCCGAGTTGGACAAGCTCGCCGCGGGCATGGCCAAGGGCATGGTGGAGCGGGCTGGGCGGTCCGGCAAGCCCGAATCTGCCCAGCCCGCGTCGGCCGACCTCCTCAAGGAGATGCCCAGCGGTGTGGTGCGCGACGCGCGAGTGGCGCTGCGCGACCCGTTGCTGATCAAGCGCATCGTCGAGGACATCGAATCACTCGGCGTGGCCGGGGAGCGGGAGTTGACCGCAACCATCTACCTCGTCGGCACCTCTCGCCTGCTTCGCAAGCCCCTTGCCGCCATCTCGCAAGGCCCCACTTCGAGCGGCAAGTCGTACCAGCAGGAGATGGTCTCGGGGTTGTTCCCGCCCGAGGCGGTGATCCACGCGACGCAGATGACGCCGCAGGCGTTGTTCCACATGCCGGAAGGGGCGCTTGTCCACAAGTTCGTGGTCGCCGGTGAGCGGAGCCGGGTGCAGAGCCCGGAGACCGCCGAGGCGACCCGGGCGCTGCGCGAGATGCTCTCGTCGGGCAAGCTCTCGAAGCTCATGCCGGTCAAGGTGGGCGGCCAGATCGAGACCAAGTTCATCGAGCAGGACGGTCCGATCGCCTATATCGAGTCCACGACGGTCACGAAGATCTTCGAGGAGGACGCCAACCGCTGCCTGCTGCTCCAGACCGACGAGCGGCCCGAGCAGACCAAACGCATCTATGCCGCGTTGGCCAGGGCCTACAGCGGACAGCGCCGTCAGGACGCCATCGACGCGATCATCGAGCGGCACCACGCCATGCAGCGGCTGCTGCAGCAGCGTGATGTGGTGATCCCCTACGCCGAGCGTCTCTCCGAGCTGCTGTCGCCAAAGCGGGTGGAGGGCCGCCGGGCGTTCGGCCACATCCTCAACGCCGTCTCGGCCTGCACCCTGCTGCACCAGTTCCAGCGTGAGGAGAACGGGCAGGGCCGGCTCATCGCATCGCCGCTGGACTACCAGATCGTCCACCGACTGCTCGATGGTCCGCTGGCCGGTCTGCTCGGGAACAGGGTCTCCCCCGCCGCGATGCGGTTCCGGGAGCGGCTCGAACGGCGCTTGGGATCGGACGAGTTCAGCACCACGGACGCGGCGGCGGGCGAGGCCGTGACGGCCCGGGCCGTCCGCGACTGGCTGGCGGCCCTCACCGACGGGGGGATGGCAGAGCAGACCGAAACGCCTCGCGGCAACAAACCGGCGAGGTGGAAGTTGCTCCCCGTGGACCCGCTGGACCTGCAGGTCTCCGACCTGCCGAGCGTCGAACAGGTGTTCCCCGGGGACGACTTCCGGCGTTCCGGCAGCGCGCAAGTCCCGGCCATCGCATGGGTTCAGGCGGAAGTCGGCGTTGGTGCCGGAACGGTTCCGACAGAACGCAACGGCTCGACGGAAGTCTGCCGGCAGGAGGCGGTACTTCCGTCGGACGCCGTTGTCTCACAGGGACTTGCGGGCGACGGAACGACGGAAGCTGCCCACGAGGGGGACGAGTGATGTGGCTGGACCTGGACACGATCTTTGGCCCGGAGGGTGGTGGCTCACGACCGGCGGTACGCCCGGTACCGGAGGACCTGCCGCCGGACTGGCACTTCGAGTGGGACGAGCGTGCGGCCATCATGGAGTACGAGGGTGGGCTGCCGCGCGAGCGGGCCGAGTTCTTGGCGCTGCTCGATATCGGCGCCCGAATGCGGGGCGAGGCTCGCCCGATGGAGTTGGGGGCCGAGTCATGACCGCCCGCCTCCCTGACCTCCTCGATGTGGCCCCTGCCGTGACCAACAAGCTCTCGCGCATCCGCGAAGCTGCAAGGCCATCCACTTGCCCCCGCAAACACCTTCTCGCCACGCCTTGCCTCCCCCGACCACTGCCGCTCAAGTCGCGTCCGGGCCGCCCGGCCCGCCCGGAGGCATGCTGATGGCCAGCGTCGTGACACTCCCCGACGGCAAGCGCAGGGTCCAGTTCACCGGCCTCGGCGGCGCCCGCAGGACGCTTCACCTCGGCAGGGTCGAGAAGAAGTACGCCGAGGCGGTCTGCACCCGTGTCGAGACCATCGTCGGGGCCCAGCTCCGTGGCGAGCCGATCGACCGAGAGACCTCCGAGTGGCTGGGGACGATCGACG
>JADZER010000006.1 GCA_020850415.1 Phycisphaerales bacterium | reverse complement strand
GCCCGGTGCCCCACCGTTCCCCGCTCCGGTGGTGTAGCGACCATCACTCACCCCGCCGCAAAATACCCCTTCGGGTCCGGCAGCGTCTCAGGGGCCACACAGCCCGCCCGAGCGGGGCACCTCACCCCGCCGCGAAGTACCCATTCGGGGGCGGCATCGTGAAGGGGTCCACCTCCTCCGGCTGCCCCGAGATCGGCACATTGATCCTCGTCCTGGCGCTCGGCGTCAACCCGAACTCGGCCTCCAACCTGGAGAGCGCCAACGACAGCTTGTGGATCTGGGCGACCTGCGGGAACTGCCCCAAGCTCTTGATCTTGCCGTTCCCGTCTTTGATCGGGTAGGTCGAGCCGTGCTTCCTCACGAACGCCAGGGCCGTCTGCCACTCCACCCACAGCTCGCAATATCGCGCCAAGGCGTTCCCGTCGATCTTCGAGAGCACCTTCATCTGCATGAGTCGGGGGACAAGCTCGTCCCACGCCAGCCCCGCCTCTTCGCCGAGCCAGCCCGGCTTCGGCGGCGGCTCCAGCGGCGGTTTCGGCTGGCTACGGATCAGGTCCGCGCGGGGGCTGCCCCTCAGGCGCAGCACCCCTTCCGGCAGCGGCCTGGGTCCTCGGGCACCCATTAGGCGGCGCTCCTCGGGTCGTGGTTGGTTCTGTCGATCATGGTCAAGCCTCCGTACTGGCGTTCCGTCCTGGGGGTTTCCCCCCCCCCCCCCCCCCCATACCAAAACCCGCGTACAAATGTTGCGTGCTAGCCGGTCGGTCCTGTGCGCGCACCCCCCAGAGATGAGACCCCCTACCCCCCCAGGAGTACCCCTGTCCCAGGAGTGGGCCTTGGGGGGTGGCCCCTGCCGCCGGCTCGCCAGCCCGGTCGGGCGCGGGCCGCCGTTGCCCGCGTGGGGCGTGTCGTTGGCCCGTGCCGCGTGCGGTGCTGGCGGTTGCGTCGTACGGCCCGCGCGGGGGTCGGGCCGCCACGGGCGATCGTGTTGCGTCGGTCGTGCTCACGCGGGGATTGTACCAGTGAGGGCCGCGTAAGCCGTGCTCTTGCAGGCGGTTGCGCGAGGTCGGCGGCGTGTGGTCTCTGCTTTGGGGCGCACCCGGTCGCACCCTGCGGTCCCGTGGCGCACCGGCTGCCGCGAGAGATTCCGGGGCGGCCCTGCGCGGGCGGGCCTACTCCTAACCCTGGCGCGCCAGCGACCGGGCCGGAACAGACTCGTTGTCATTCGGCGGGCGCGGCTGGCTTGGGCTTCCGGCGGCGTGGCTCCGGCTCGGGCTCCGGCACCAGCTCGACCTCGATCAACGCGTGCCAGCCGAATCGTAAGTGCCTTTCGTGCTGTACCGCGCTCACATGCCGGGCACAGAGGACTGGCCCTGCTACGGCACGGATGATAATCCCAGCTCTTTCAGGAACGCGTTGTGCGAGTCCTTCGCATCGCGGATTTCCTTCTCGATCCGCACCAACTCGGCGTGGGTGGCTTCGAGGTCAACCTCGACTTCTGGCTTGGCCGTGCTGACGTACCGCGAGATGTTCAAGTTGAAGTCGTTGGCCTCGATCTCGTCCATCTCCACCCGCCGCGCGTACCGGTCGATCTTCCCCGGTCGCTCCTGGTAGGTCTCGATGATCTTCTCGATGTGGTCGTCCGACAGGTAGTTCTGCCGCTTGCCCCTCTCGAAATGCTCCGACGCGTTGATGAACAGCACGTCGTCCGGCTTCTTGCACCTCTTCAACACGAGGATGCAGACCGGAATGCCCGTCGAGTAGAACAGGTTGGCCGGCAGTCCGATGATTGTGTCGATGTGGCCGTCGTCAAGCAGCTTCCTGCGGATCTTGGCCTCCGCTCCGCCGCGGAACAGCACGCCATGCGGCAGAATGATCGCCATGACGCCCTCATCCTTGAGATAGTGGAACCCATGGAGAAGGAACGCGAAGTCCGCCGCTGACTTCGGGGCGAGCCCGTAGTTTTTGAAGCGCACATCTTCTCCGAGCGCCTCGTTCGGGTCCCAGCGGTAGCTGAAGGGCGGGTTGGCGACGACCGCGTCGAACTTCGGCTTCTTCGACGGATTCGTCTCGCGGAGCATGTCCCAGTCGTTGGTCAGCGTGTCGCCGTGGTAGATCTCGAACTCCGAGTCCTTTACCCCGTGCAGCAGCATGTTCATCCGCGCCAGGTTGTAGGTCGTGATGTTCTTCTCTTGCCCGTAGATCTTGCCGATGCCGTGCGGCCCCATCCGCTTGCGGACGTTCAGCAGCAGCGAGCCCGAACCACAGGCGAAGTCCATGACGCTCGAGAGGTGCTTCCGCTTGCCCGTCTTCGGCTCCTGGCTGTCGAGCGTGACGATCGCCGAGAGGATGTCCGAGATCCGCTGCGGCGTGTAGAACTCCCCCGCCTTCTTCCCAGAGCCCGCGGCGAACTGGCCGATCAGATACTCGTAGGCGTCGCCGAGCGTGTCGCTGTCGGTCGAGAACTCGGCGAGGCCCTCGGCGATCTTGGTGATGATCGTGCAAAGCTTGGCGTTGCGGTCCTCGTACCTCTTGCCCAGCTTGTCTGATCCGAGGTTGATCTCCGAGAACAGCCCAGAGAAGGTGCTTTGGAACGACTCGTTCTCGATGTACTTGAACCCGGCCTGGAGCGTGTTCAGCAGTTCGCCGTCCTGGGTGCGGGCCATGTGGGCGATGCTGGTCCACAGATGCTCGGGGCGGATGACATAGTGGGCCTTGACCCGCATCTGCTTCTCGAAGTCCGCGATGTCGTCCGGGTTGTCCTCGTACCAGACCGAGAGCGATGACCGCCCACCGTTGCCGACCGCGTCCGGATCGGGGTAGTCGCGGCCCAGTTCCTTCTTCGCGGCCTGCTCGTAGTTGTCCGAGAGATAGCGGAGAAAGAGGAACGCGAGCATGTAATCGCGAAAATCGTCGGCGTTCATCGCACCGCGGAGCTGGTCCGCGATGGCCCAGAGAGTCTTGCCGAGCTTGGTTTGGTTGTTCTCAGTCATGGCGTCGCCTTCTGCGGCGCTGTCCCGGGTACGAGCTCTGGTAGCGCGAACTCGAACCGCTTGACGATATCGTTGAACATCCGGCGAAACAGTTCCTTGTTGTCGTCCCCCATTTCGACCGGGTCATTAACCGAGTACTTGCCATGGCTGAGTAGGTTCAACGCGCGGTTGTAAAGGGCCTCCTCCTCAAGGTCTTTGAGACACACCCAGAGATCGCCATGGCCAAGAAAACTTGCGATCTTCTCCACAATGCTCCGCAGGGCATTGAAGTGGTAGGTATACAAGCGGTCTTCATTAATGCACTTCTGCAACTCGACAAGCACAGCAACATGCTGGAGATATGGCGTGTCGCCCGTTGCCTGCAGGGCATACTCGTTGCCTCCGCCGGGCCGATGGAGGAACAGTCGCTTGAGTTCGACCTTGTCCTGGCCTTCTCGTGATCTGCCGAGTTCGTTGCACATCACGTTGAAGAACAGTGTATGGTGTGAGGATACGACGCTCTTTACCGGATCGGGTCGTCCATTCGCGTCTCTGCGACCGGCTGCTTTCCGAACGAGGGCCGCCAGGTCGCATGCAACAGCGATGGCGTTGTTGTCATCGAGGGACGACACCGGATCATCGATGTAGAGGTACCGAACCCAGTTGTAGGACTGATGGCCGTCGATGACGCGCTCGCAGATCGCCATGAAGACACACCAGATGAAGATGTTCTCCTCGCCACGAGAAATCTTGATCCGCTGGGCATCGCTGTTTCGAAACACGACCGTCCACCCGTCGTAGTCAATGTCGAAGTCAAAGCCAGCGTATCGCGAGAGGTACCCGGCGATATCGGGCTCTAGTGCCAACTCCTTCATGCCGCTGAAGAACGACGAGTCTTTGTTGATCGTCAGGTGACGATCGGCGTCGCCATCAAGGTCATTGTTCCAGACAAACAAGTCTTCAGTGAAAGCATTGAAGTAGAGCGTGTCAGCTGCTCCCTTTCGCTTCGCCTTGTCCTTAAACTCCATCGACAGCCGGGTCTTACCAGTTCGGTTGTACGCGAACAGCAGTACGCAATGCTTGCTCTGGGCATCGTCTCGAATGCGCTTCGCGAGAGTCCCCAATGTCCTATACGAGCTGACCTTTGGCCTATTCGTCATGGTGCTGAATCCTCACCTGTCGGGAATAGCTGCTGCACAAGGCCTCGCTTGTGCCGTTGTAGAGCGTGAACAAGCCCATCTTGCGCGTCGATCTCGGTAGCGGCAGCATTCAGACATTCGGAGATGCGGCGTTGCTCATCGGTGTGAGTTGGGATCGCGCACTCCCACGACTCAATCCCTGCCTTCGTGAGGTGCTGCATACCGAGACCGCGAGCGGACGCATCACGCATCCTTTCCGTTTCGCACTCAAGACATGCGTACAAGAAACCTCTATCGATCCGCTTGCGCTCAACGACCTTCCAGATGTGGTAGTGGTAGATGACTCGCTCCCCGCGCCAGATGCGCGGTCCAAACGAAGCGGACCATGCGTAGAGGAGATCGCCGGCGTCGCAGTACTTGTCGTCATGGAGTTCGAGATCCGAGTAGTACCAATGGTCGTTCGTGAAGAAATTCCCCACGCGGAGCACACGGTACTTTCCACTGTCCAGCAACTCGTCCTTGCTGTAGGCACGACCGTTGAGGAATGTGGCCGCTTCACCCAGCGTCTGCCGTCTCCACTCCGGACCATTCTCAAACTCCGGAAACCGCAGGAGCGGCACCGTCTCGCCGGGGTGGGGGAAGAGCTGCTGCATCAGCCCTTGTTTGTGCTGGCGCAGTGCTTCGAGCTTCCGGCCCTCCGCCGCGATCAGGTCGTCCAGCGAGTCGAGGCAGTCGGCGATCTTCTGCTGCTCAGGTGGCTTCGGCAGGGAGAGCTTCTGCTCGGAAAACTGCGCATAGCTGATCATCTTGCCGTCGCGGATACCCTCAATGTTTCGCGTCAGTTGCTGGATGAAGCGCTCCGACTTGAAGAAGTGGCGGAAGAAGTGGTCGTTCCCCTCGCCTCGCCGCCGGAGGATCACATACGCCGGGCTGCAAATGCCGTGGTATCGCGAATACTCGATGCCGCCCTGAAACGACCGGAGACTGATAATGAAGTCCCCCTCGCAGACTTCCTTGTAGCTGGCGACGCTCTCGGCGGTAACCGATACATGGTAGTCGATCTGGTCGCGAGGGATTGCGCCATGCTCCTGGGTGATCGCGAGAACAGGTAGCCCGGACGGGGCGTTCCGGTTGTTGATTGGGTCAAACAAGGCATCGCCACAAGGCGAGTCCCAAGGCGGAGCGTCCCGGAACTCCGGAAACCGCAACTTTGGCACCGATGACGGTGATGTCTTGGAGGTCATCGTGCCTCTCCATGCTCATACGCGTTGAGGCCCGAGATGTCCCGGCCATGGGCACGCTTGTTCAGGAGGGGGACGAGGTCGGCCATAAGGGCGAGTTCCCGCTCGCGGCGCTGTCGCCATCCGAGGCTGAGCGGCTCCATGAGGTCGGTGAGTTGCTCACCGTCGAAGATCATGCGCTGGAGGATGGCGTCGACGAAGGCCGAGAGCGACCCGGTCGGTAGGCTGTGGGCGTGGGCGAGATCGGCGATCTCCTTGGCCTGCTTCTCGACCTTGAACCGTTCATAGCCGGCGCGGATGGCGGCCTCGTCGAGGCCTTCGCCCTCCTTGAGTGAGCGGACATACTCGGTGATCTCGTCGCGCTCGTTCATGAACTTGGCGTCGGACTGGATGAGTCCGATGAGTTGCTCGCGGCTGATCGTGAGCTTCTTCGGGTCCTGCCCGGAATACTTGGCGATCAGCTTCATGATGTAGTCGTAGTCGATGACGGCAGAGGCGAAAAGGACGAACTCGAAGTCGAGCTGGTTGGCCTCGGAGTTGGCCGGCCCGCCGTCGGCGGCGGTGACGCCCTGCTGCTCCTTGAGGCGCTGAGCGGTTTCGAGGTAGACGCCGCGGAAGGCGCGGAGATCGTCCTTGGGCAGAGTCTCTTCGATCTGCTCGCGTTGCTCGTCGGTGAGGTCGGTGTACTGGTCGAGCTGCGTTTGGAGGCGTTGGACCTCTTTGAACCGCTTGATGAACTGGGCGCGGGCGTCGTCGCCCATCAGGTTGTTGACCTGGTCCGGCTTGGCTTCGAGGCCCTGCGACTGCATGAACTCGCCGAGGTCGGCGACAGCCTGCTTGAAATCGTCAATGACCTTGGGAGCCTTATCGACCAGCCAGATCTCGCGGGCGCGGTCGGACTGGGCTCCGGAGAAGAGCGCGATAGCGGCGTCGACGCTGTCCTGTTGCTGGCGGAAGTCGAGGATGTGGCCGTAGGGCTTGGTGGCGTTCAGGACGCGGTTCGTACGGCTGAAGGCCTGGATGAGACCGTGGTGCTTGAGGTTCTTGTCGACATAGAGGGTGTTGAGGTACTTGGCGTCGAAGCCGGTAAGGAGCATATCGACGACGATGGTGATGTCAATCTTCTCCTCTCCCTTGCGGGGTAGGTCGCGGTTGGGGAACTGCTGATCCTTGATCCGCTGCTGGATGTCCTGGTAGTACAGGTCGAACTCGCCGATGGAGTGATTCGTGCCGTACTGCCCGTTGTAGTCGGCGATGATGGCCTTCAGAGCCTTCTTCTTGCCCTCGGGGTCGTGCTGGTTGTCTTCCTTCTCTTGCGGCAGGTCCTCCTGGATCTGCTTGACATCGGGGTTCCCTTCAGCTGGCGGCGAGAACACCGCGGCGATCTTGAGGGGGACACACTCAGGGTCGGCGGCCTGACACTCGGCCTGGAGTTCCTTGAAGATCTCGTAGTACTCGATGGCGTCGTTGATCGAGGCTGTGGCGAGCAGGGCGTTGAAGCGCCGGCCTCCGGTGGCGGCGTCGTGCTTGTCGAGGATCGCCTGGGCGACGGCCTGCTTGGCGAGCGACTGCCCCAGCTTGAGGGCGGGGGCGTCCTTGGGCTTGTAGTAGTCGATATGGAACCGAAGGACATTCCGATCCTCGATGGCATGGGTTATGGTGTAGGCGTGGAGCTGCTTCTGGAAGAGGTCGGACGTCGTGCGCAGGGTGGCGACTTCGCCCTCGATCTGCTTGACGGTTGCATTCTCCTCGAAGATCGGTGTTCCGGTAAAGCCGAAGAGCTGGGAGTTGGGGAAGAACTCCTTAATGGTCTGGTGGGTGTCGCCGAACTGTGAGCGGTGGCACTCATCGAAGATAATGACCATCCGCTTATCGCGTTGAGGGGCAAGCAGATCGGAGTAGGTCTGCCTCCCCTGCTGGCTCCGCTGCTTGTTCCGTTTGCTCTGCTCATCGAGCGCGAGCCCGAGCTTCTGGATTGTCGTGACGATGACCTTGTCGGCATAGTCGTCAGAAAGGAGCCGGCGGACGAGCGCGGCGGTGTTCGTGTTCTCCTCGACGCAGCCCTCCTGGAACCGATTGAACTCCTCTCGCGTCTGCCGGTCGAGGTCCTTTCGGTCGACCACGAAGAGGCATTTGTGGACGCTCTCGTTGCTCTTGAGGAGCGTCGATGCCTTGAACGAGGTCAGCGTCTTGCCGGAGCCGGTCGTGTGCCAGATGTAGCCGTTGCCGCAGTTCTGCTCGATGCAGTCGACGATCGCTTTGACGGCGTAGATCTGGTAGGGCCGCATCATCAGGAGCTTTTGCTCGCTGGCGATGAGGACCATGTACTTGCTGATCATCTGGCCGAGCGTGCACTTGGCTAGGAAGCGATCGGCGAAGTCGTCGAGGTGCGTGATCTTCGCATTGTCCTCGGACGCGAACTGGTAGATCGGAAGAAACCGTTCGTCGGCGTCGAACGCGAAGTGCCGGGCGTTGTTGTTGGCGAAGTACCATGTGTCCGTCCGGTTGCTGACAATGAAGAGTTGGACAAAGCACAGTAGCGTCCTGGCGTATCCGTTGCCCGGGTCGTTCTTGTAGTCGACGATCTGCTCCATCGCCCGTCGCGGGCTAATCCCGAGCGTCTTCAGCTCAATCTGGGCGACGGGGACGCCGTTGATGAGGAGCATCACGTCGTAGCGGTGGTGACTGTTGTTGGTATTGATGCGGAGCTGGTTGACGACCTCGAAACTGTTCTTGCACCAGTCCTTGATGTTCACGAGCGTGTAGTTGAGCGGAGTGCCGTCGTCCCGTATGAACGCCTCGCGGTTCCGAAGCGTCCTGGCAGCCTCGTAGACATCCGGTTTGACGATCTCCTCCAGGAGTCGCTGGAACTCCGCATCGGTGAGTCTCACGCGGTTCAGCGCCTCAAACTTCTCTCTGAAATTCCGCTCAAGGGAATCGCGGTCGTGGATGTCCTTGCGGTATTCGTACTTGAGCCCGACGAGCTTCTCGATGAGTGAGGCTTCAAGTTGGCTTTCGGCTGAGACCACTGAGGCACCCCATCAATCCGACCGCTACGATTGCACGAGCGGGCAGCGTAGCACATACAGGCTCACCGAAGGGTTGGCTCCAAGCGTCGTCGGTGGTGGCTACCAGTTGCGCCCCCTGATCGCCCCCACCACCTCCAGCCGCGGTTTTGATCGTCGGCCCCGGTGAAGGCGGCAGCCAGGGCACCCCGTGGCGTGGGGCCATTGTCACCGGACCCGATTGAATGGCAACGACCCCCCGCTCCTAGACCCAGCCCCCGGGGGTCGGCCGATGGTGCGCTTCACGGCTGCGGGCGGACCCTTCGCCACCTTGACGCCCAGTGGATGTGACGGCTTGGGCTTCTTGCTCTTCATGATGCGGCAGTCTACCAGGCTCGGCCGCGGGCGGTGCGGCGTATGACGAGGTCTCTTCCTGAGGGGAAGCGAAGTGCATCAGTAAACCAGCGAGTTGGCGCCTCACCACTCCCTCCCCCTCATCGCCTCCACCACAGCCCATGGGGCGATGTGATCCAGATACCTGGCCGTCGTGGCGATCGACCGGTGCCCGAGCTGCTTGGAGACGATCCCGATGTCCACCCCCTCGGCCCGGAGTTGTGAGGCGTGGGTGTGGCGGAGCCCGTGGGGGTGGACCCGCTTTTGGATGCCCGCCTGCTCGCCCAGGCGGTTGAAGAGCCTCCGGATGTACGAGGACGACACCGCCCCGCCCCGGGGGGTGCAGAACAGCGGGTAGCGGGCGTCGAGACCCAGGGCGGCCCGGTGGTGCATCCACGCCCCCACCAGCCGGAAGGCCCCGGGGTCCAGGCCGATCGTCCTGGCCCGGCCGCCCTTGCCCCACAGGACCCGCACGGCCCCCGTGGCCGGGTCCAGGTCCTTGGGGTAGAGCGCCAGGGCCTCGGAGACCCGGAGCCCGCCCCGGTACAGCACGGCGATCAGGGCGCGGTTGCGGGCGCAGGACGGGAGGCCCTCCCCGCAGGCGTCCATGAGGGCGCGGACCTCCCCGTCGGTCAGGACCTCGGGCGGGAAGCGGCGTCCGGCGTTGGTGAAAATGGGTGGTTCCCCTCGGGCGGTTCTACGGGGCATGGCGGCTCTCCCGGGTGGTGCTCAGGCCCGCTCGCGCGGGCGCAGGGCACCACTACCTCGGGAGGGGGGCAGGGATCAAGGCAACTCAAGGGCCATTCGACTCGAGCCCGTGCCCGGCTCGCTACACGAGTTTCCAGCCTGTGTTGATCCCGGTCCGACCTTCTTGAGGATAGACTACTGTCGTCGGCAGGTGCCATGCGCCGTGTCCCGGTGTGCTGGCCTCCTCGTGCTGGACCGTCCCATGCCCAATCTCCCTCTAGCAGAAGCATTCCGATACCTGCTGTCCGGGTTCGTGCTTCTTCTGTATCTGACCGCCTACGACCCTTGCCTGACGCAGACGCTGATCACGACGCTCGGTGAAGTCGGCTTGGTTGGAGCAACTCTCGCGGCGGGAGCGATGCTCTATGTCCCGTATCGCGGGCTACTCTACAACCTCTTCGGACTGCGGGCTCAGGACTGGTGCCGCCGCAAGTCATTGAGCTACCGTCAGTATCTCAAAGAGCTGCATCCCGAGCTTAGTAGCTCACAGGTGATGCAGTTGTACATTCTCATTCGTCAGAAGCTGCTTGTGGATGAGACCAAGGCTCGCATCATTCCAGCAGCGAATGTTCACTATGCCTATCTGGCCGGTCTGCTGGCGATCCCATTCGCCTGCGTCGCACCATGGCCGCAGCGTTGCATATTCGTGTTTCTCATACTCGCCCTATTGCCGGGAGCGTTTCTGTACGACCGCAGATTCGAAGATGAGGAGACTGCATTCGTGCTGTTGATTCCCAAGCACAAGATCCACCACATGGCAGCCAAGCTGCGGCCCCAGCCTCGGGGTTCTGCGGCAGGTTCTGGTGCCCACGAGTGAACTTCCGCCTTCGACCCACGCCAGCGCCCAGACTGGCGGCGCGTACGACAGTCCCCACTTGCCACCAAAGCGTGACTGCTAGTGTTTCCCTGTGGGCCACGCCCGATCCGGAAGGGACAATCAATGCGACGCTGCCCGGCCAGTTCCCAGCCTGAAGTCATCATGCTGCCAGTAAGATGGGACTTTCTCGTGCACCAGTCCGATCGGGAGCCTCCACAATGATCGTCTATGCCGCAAGACTGAATCTCACAGATGACCATGCTGACGCCAAAGTCGTCGCGGCTATTGAATCCTGGTTAGCGCAGAGTAAGCGGTTACCCGATCTTCTTCCGTTGCTTAGCCAACCAGCACGGGTGGACCTTGATAGCGGAGCGTTCATCGAGCTTGCCAGGCACGACGACAGCGTCTCACCGGCATTCGCATTCCGCTTCGCGCATCCGGATCGCTCCGTCCGGGGACGAGAATGGCTTGTCGAAGTGGGTGTGCATGGGGGCGGGAAGCGGACGACCTGCACGGTCGTTTTGCAGACACGAGAAGCTAGCGCCCAAGTCAGTGCCGATGTGCAAACGACTCGCCCCCTCGTGGTTCCGGAGATCTTGGCTCGATGCAGGCTCACGAGCGACACGCCGGGGGGGCGGTTGATTCGGTTGACTGAGGCCGATTGCGAGGCATTTGACTGGTCCGTTCGAGACCCCGATCGAAAGCACCCCATCCTGCAGGTCAGTCCCAGACCGGAAGGTGGCTACTGTGTCGATCCGGCCCGTCTGAGTGATCTGCTCGTCGGCATCGCCGATGTTGTCATCATCCCGGAGGGGACTGATACATTCGCCATTGCCGATGCGATCGGCTCCCGCTTCAGCGCCTATCACGGGGCGGTAAATGTACTGTGGCCGATGGTCAATGGGGCGACGGGCTGCTTCGTGCCATCCACACGCCTGTTGGCACCTGATCTTGAGGGCATCTCAGCACAAGGTAGACGCCCCGAGGCGGACCTCCTAGCGATGGTCGCGCACCGGTCCAATGCATCAATCGCTCGCACCCACCTGTCTCCTGAGCGAGTCCAGGCATTGGCACTGCGGGCGGCCCTCGATACCGCCAAGTCCCACAACGCCGAAGAGTCCGAACTGACTGCCTTGTACAGAGATGTCGATGAGGAGCAGCGAGCGCGTATCGCCTCGCTGCAGAATGACCTTGAGGACGAGGAGGGCCGGCGGTCCGAAGCGGAGAGCAAGGTTCGGGAACTTGAGGCGGCAGTCAAGTCTCTTTCGGCCCAGCTACAGCGGGTCGGTAGCACGACACCCGCGGCCGCGCCGGCGCTTTCCGGCAACGATCGTGATGTCATTGTCCGCGCCATGGCAGAGAACGCGGGCTTGATCGACTGCCTCGAAGCAATCGAGAAGCTCTACAAAGACCGCGTCGTCGTCCTAGACAGCGCTCGCACCTCCGCCCGCAAGGCTAGCAAGTTCAACGCCCCCAAGAGAGCCTTTGCGTTGATGGCGACACTCTGCGGCAACTACTACGACGCGCTGAGTGGTGGCAAGGGAGACACAGCCGCCAGAGAACTCTTCGGCAAGAACTCCTTTGCGACGAAGGAATCAGAAACCGTTGAAGGCAACAAGCGAGCCGGCACGCTGCGCACATTCAGCTACAAGGGCTGCGACATCCCGATGATGGCCCATCTCAAGATCGGCGTAAAGGACAGCGTGGCCGAAACTTTCCGTTGCCACTTCCATTGGGATGCCGAGGACCGGGTGGTTGTCATCGGGCACTGCGGCAAGCACCTCGATCACAAGTGAGGCGTCTGGGTGGACGCCGGCTCCAGAAGGAGGTCGCTGACCGATGTCCACCCCAGGTTGGCCAGTCCCCCCATTGCACAAAAGCGTGACTTTTCAGTCGTCGTACCTGGGCGGCTTCCGGCCCTCGGCCCTCGCCTGCGCCCGGCGGTGGGCGATCCAGAAGTTCCTCGCCCCCAGCTCGAACAGCTCGACGAGGTGCCGCATGTCCTCGTCCCTCAGCCCGTGCTCGACGATGATCTCGGACTGCGTGCCGTCGCGGCGGCAGATGCAGCGGATGACGCCGTCGCGGGCCGTGGTCTCGAACTCGAACCCGTCGCTGGTGCGGAGGGTTTCCATGGGTCCAGCGTACCCGGCGGCGGCCTGGCGTGGAAGAAAGGCGGCCAGACCCCGTAGGAGCCCGGCCGCCGTGGCGGGCCGCGCAGAGGGGGGACAGGTCTCCGGCGGCCCAGCATCGGCACTGTACCTGCGGCGCGAACTCGAAAATCGCTCGCGGCCGTTTTTGTGAATCCGTCTATCTATGTGTGGTTTTGCGCCTGCGCGCGCGCCGTTGCGCTGGATGGTGAAGCCCGAGGGAGCCCCCCCTACCCCCCCACGAGCATCGCGGGGGTTCGGGGAAGCTCGGGCCTTGCGCTGGACGGAGCCAGCCCTCGGTCGCCCCACACCGGCCAACCCGGTGCATGTAAGGGTATGTAGGATGTTGGGGGTGGGGCGGCGCGGGCCACTACCGGCAGCGTGAAATCTCGGTTCAGGGGGCGGGGCGCAACCGACACGCTTGCGGGGGCGTTGACGGGGATGACCGGGGCCCGTGCCGGGAACCAGGTAGGCTGGTGGGCGTGATCCGGCGCGGCATCCAGTACCTGGCTTGGGCGGCCCTGGCGCTGTCGCTGGCGGCCTGGGGGGCGAGCTACTCCCGGTCCGGCTGGGTGACCGCCCCGGGCGGCTACGGTGTCCTGCTCGACGACGGGGCGGTCTATCTGTCGCCGGGCCGGACGCTCGTCGCGTGGCGCGACCTAGGCGCTGGCGTTCAACGGGGCCCCTCGTCGCGGGTCTTCAGCCGGAACGATGTGGTGGTCCCGCTGTGGCTGACCTTCATGCTGGCGGCGGTGGCGCTGTGGGCGGCGTGGAGGTTCGGGTTCGAACGGAGGCAGCGGGCGCTCGCGGGGTGTTGCGTCGGGTGCGGGTACGACCTCACCGGCATCGACGGGGTGTGCCCGGAATGCGGACAAGGGAGGCCGGTCGCGTGAGTCCGCCCACCTCATCCGGTCCTGGCGCAGGCGCCGCTGTAGGCGTGGGCCGACACCGATCGCACCTCGCGCAGGCCGCGGGCTTCGACCTCCTCGGCTCGGCTCTGGCGGAGGATGTGCGATCCTCGATCGCCGATGGGTTGGCGTCGGGCGCAGCGTTCCACTCCGGAACGCGACCGCTCGCGGTCTTCCGTGCGTCTCTTGATGAAGCGATCCGAGACATCCAGACCCACCGGCGGGGGAAACTGATTCAGCGTCTGCTGCGGGACGGCCCGTACGAGGACAGCGGCGAGATCCCGTCAGAGTTGGCGGGCAAACGCCTCACCGACGATGAGACCGCCGCCGCGGTCGCATTTGTGCATAGCCACCTGGTGAGCTGCTTTCAGGGTGCACTGGCCGAGCTTCTGAGTGTGGGACCGTGCGTGCGGCTGGTGCGTGCGCTCGTGGAGAGCGGCAGGCTCCCGGCCGCCGCCCGGCTACTCGTAGGGGACAGCGTGCTCGCCCCGCGGGCTGCGGGCGGCCAGTTCGCCAAGGCCGCCGACCTGCATGTGCTCGCGCACGATCTTGATGCCGCCGCAGTGACCGTACTGGGCGTGGCCGAGGTGAAGTCGTACAGCCGAACGACCCGAGCGGCCTCCACCCAACTGACCCAGCACCTCGATCGGGCCCGTCACGGCCTCCGCGTTCAGGGCCGGGCGTATCCCCCAGAGCGTGTCCGTTTCGGCCCGGGCAACAACGGCCGGGTCATTCAGGTCCAGGTTCGCACTTCCCGCTGGAAACTCCCGCGGGGATTCTCCTTCGACGACGCCTCCGGCAAGTACCTGCTCGTGGGCGAGACACCGGCGCTACAGGATCAAGACAATGTGATCGAGCCGCAGGGCCACGACCGCTGGCGCATCACGCTGCGTTGGTCGCACGAGGCGCTCGCCGCGGCCGCCTACGACATCAGCTTCTGGTACATGGAGGAGGTCGGTGCGGTGCTCTTCGCGGAACCGGATGCCCGGCCGTGGCCGGAGATGACCCCGGAGGAAGCGGGCCGCAACGCGGCCAAGCAGGCTCTGTACTACGCCATACTCCGAGCACGCAACGCTGCGGAAGCAGAGAGCGCCGTTGCTCTCTACAACACCTATGGCTTCGGCTACGCGCTCGGAATGAACTTCCGCAACGGTAGACGACGAGAAATGCTCTGGCCCGAGCAGCTCAGGGAGATCGCGGCCAAGGGACGCTGCGCAGACGGCTGTCGGATCGCAAGGTCCCGGCTCGAGGTTCCAGCCCTTCACTCCCCCAACTGATCACCACGGCGCTTGCGGACGCCCCTTCTCGGGTTCCCAGCGGGCGGAGATGTGCTCGGGCTCGGTCGTAGGACGCACGCGGGCAGTCTACTTGGGCTCCCGCCGAGATGGTGGTAAGCTGCCGGGCGCGATGCGACTACGCCTGCGATCACGGTTTGGGCGTCTGCGCCGGCGCGACAGGGTGCTGGGTGCAGCCGGTGGCTCGGCCATCGCAGCGTCGATAGCGCTCGCGGTGGTCTCGCTGATCTTGAGCTGGCAGATCACGGCCACCACTCGTTCGGTCTGGGTAGCGGGCGGTGCGGTGTATGTCGGCTGGTCTCCCAACGCCAAGTTCCTTCCCACCGCCGTGTCCGAACCTCAGCGCGAGTGGGTTTGGATTCCCTACTACCACGAGGAGGTGACGATCGGGATACTGGTGTACCGCTGGGTCAGCCTTCCGCTCTGGATGTTCTTCATGCTCGGCCTCGCCCTCGCCACGCCGGCGATGCTGCACATGCGCGGGATGCGCTTTGACCACATCTGCCCGGCCTGCGGCTACGACATCACCGGCATTGGCGGCGTATGCCCGGAATGCGGGCAGGGACCTACTCGCCCTTCGCCGTCGCCTTGATCGCGTACACCCCCCGCTCGACCCGCTCGAAGCGCCCGTCCTGCGTGAGCCGCTGGGACACCATGCTGCGGAGGTTGGGCGAGGCGGAGCTGTACCCGGCCTTCCGCATGGCGGCGATCAGGTCGGGCACCCGCATCGGCCCGTGCTTCGAGAGGGCGTCGGTGACGGCCTGGGCCAGGGGCACGCCTTTGCCCCCACTCCCGCCCCGGCGGGCGCCTGTGCCCCGGCTCCGGCGGGCGGCCGGGGCGGCGGGTGCCGGGCGCTTGGGCGCGCCGCCGAGGGCGGCCAGCGCCCGCTCAATCTCGTCGAGTTGCTTTCGGGTCGCCTGGGCCTGCTGCTCAAGGGCGGCCCGACGCCGGTCCCGCTCCGCCACGAGGGCGGCGGTGGTGTACTTCTGAAGGCCGGTCGCGGATCGCCGGCCACGCTTGCTTTGCTTCGCCATGTAAACCTCCCGGTTGTGAAAGGCGGATAGCGTACCCGAGAGCGGCGGTGGCGGTCCACTGGACGGAACCATGGTGGCGAGTAAGGAAAGGACGCGGGGGCCCCGGGGGGGAGCCCCCGCATCCTCGTGGCGACCAGGCCCGACCCCGCAGGGCACGGGGAAGGCTGGAGATCTGCGGGGCCGGATCGCTGGATGATGCTACGGTGTCCGCCGCCGCCATCCCGGGTATCGGATCGAAGAGGGCGGAGAACGAGCCGGATCGTGGCGCGGTGTTCAGGAAGTGCGGCGCGGGTCGGAATCGCTGGGAAGTACCGGGGTCCCGTTCCAGGGCGTCGTGCGAGCCACCGCGGCTCGATCCCCGAGCCGCCCCTCGATCCGGTCCAGCTCCTCCAGCAGCGCCCGCTCCTCCTCCCCCACCGCGTCGCCCTCGGGGGTGCCGGTGCGGGCGGCGGACAACTCGGCCAGCCGCCGGTTCACGGCGTCCCAGCGGGCGGAGAGGTGCTCGGGCTCGGTGGTGGGGCGCACGCGGGCAGTCTACTCGGGCTCCCGCCGAGATGCTGGTAAGCTGCCGGGCGCGATGCGACTACGCCTTCTATCGAGGTTCCGTCGGCTGGGGTGGCCTGACAGGGTGCTGGGGCCGGTAGGTGCGGCGGTCGCCGCCGCATCTCTCACGCTGGCAGGTGTGTCCGTCGTTCGATCCGCCTTCCTCGCCGCGTGGGGCTGGTCTGTCGCCCTGTATTGTGGGGGTGTGAGGGTCTGCTGGGAAGCCGGCGATGGCGGGCTATTGTGGATCTGGTCACGACCATTCCCAAAGCCACAGTGGAATTGGATGCCGGAGTACTGGTCAAGCTACTCAACCGTCAGCATTCCTCTATGGCTCCCGCTTCTTCTCGGCCTCGGTCTCGCCACGCCTGCGGTGCTGCGCATGCGCCGAATGCGGCTCGACCATTCCTGCCCGGCCTGCGGGTACGACACCACCGGCCTCCTCCCCGACACCCCCTGCCCCGAGTGCGGCAGCGGTCCCCGCGGGTGAGCGGCAGTCCCGCTACCTCCGAAGAGCGGGGCTGGTCAGCACCCCGCGGCCCAGGCTGCGAGAAACGCGATCACATCCCTCGTGTCAATCAGCCCATCGTGATTCCGGTCCGCTTCCGGATCGCTCGCCGCCCAACTCGTGATGAACGCGAGGACATCGTCGGTGGTGACATCACCGTCCTCATTCCAGTCGGGGGGGCAGGGATGACAGGCCCGTGCATCAAAGAGGAACGCTGATCCTCGAGTGTTGTCATCGAAGTCATCTCGCATCCCCACGACAACAGTCTTGTTGGAAATGCCAACGCGCCAGCCGAATTGATCTCCGGAGTCGCTGTCGCGGGGCGAGAGCTTCGAAGTCTGACTGCCTGTTGCAATGTCGAACAAATACGCCGATCCTGCGTAGTTGCCGTTGTCCGCGTCTTTCCATGCCCCAATCACGGTGATCGAGGAGTCGATGGCTGCCGAGATCCCGAATGCATCGCCCGTTGAGCCATCAGCGGGAAGGAGCTTCCTGATCTCCTTCCCGGTGCGGGCGTCGAACACATAGGCGCATCCGGCTCCGTTACCGTTGTCGTCATCCCCGAATGCACCGACGACTACGAACGAGCCCGAGAGCGCGACGGATATTCCGAATGCATCCGCCGAAGCTCCGTCGCCAGGCAATAGCCTCGCAATCTCGTCGCCCGTCATCGCATCAAATAGGTATGCAGCGCCGGACCGAGAGCCATTGAAATCATGCGCTGGTGCCCCGGCGATGACTGTGTCGCCGGAAATGGCAACAGACTCCCCGAACCGTGTAGCCGGTGCGCCATCACGCGGCTTGAGCTTCGTGATCAACGAATGAGTGTCCGCATCGAACACATAGACCGCGCCGGAGTCCATTCCGTTGTCATCGTCGTGGGGCACTCCGACAGCAACCAGCGACCCAGAGATCGCCACGGCGGTGCCGAAGTACGCTCCTGATCTGCCGTCATCTGGGAGAAGCTTGGCGAGTTGGCCCCCGGTTGTCGCATCGTAGAGATACACCGACCCGGACTCGGGGCCGTTGTCGTCGTCTCCCGGCGATCCGATCGCGACAAGAGTGCCGTCAACTGCCACATCGTGTCCAAACCAGTCGTACTCGGAGAGATCATCAGGGTCGAGTTGAAAGACCTGCTCGCCGGAGAGTGTGTCAAACACATACGCGGAACCTGTCTCAAGGCCCGGCGTTCTGGCGAACGGTGCCCCCACCACCACGATCGTTCCGGAGACCCCAACGGAGTGCCCAAACAGATTGTGTCCGGTTCCTTGGCGGGCAGCGATCCGGTAGTACTCCCCGCATGTCCCGTCTTGTGAGGCCACTGCAGGGTCCGAACCGACCAGACTGGCGGCGATCATCATGAGTGTGGAGCCCGGCGTGCGTAAGCCCATCGCGTGCCTCCAGATGGCGTTGCGCTGACCGTCGCTCATGTCTCTGTCTCCCTCCGTCCCGACCCCGGACCCGCCCGGCTGGATGCGGCGGGGATTCAAGGTGGGTTCAAGCAAGCATACCAAACAGCTCGTCAATACCGAAGCTCAACCCGGATAGCTTCCCAGTCCCGCAACCCCACGAAAGCGGTCCTGCTCAGGCCCCGGCCCGGGCCTCGGGGAACCGGACCAGGACCGCGGTAGGCCGCCCGCAGAGGCCGCAGGGGCGGTTCCCGGGGGGTTCCACCCGGTCGGTGACCCGGCCCGCGACGGGCACCACGACCTCGTAGAGGGCCCCGGGGCCGCCCCACCCGCACGCGGGGCACGGGGCCGGGCTCGCCCGCTCCAGGCGGGCCACGCGGCGTGCCAGGGGCCTACGCACCGGGCTCCCCCTCCCCGCCATCGAGCACGATGAGCGTCGAGATCTTCCCGCAGGACGGGCAGCCCCTGGCGGCCTCGGCGGTCTGGCCCTTCCGCCCGTCCACCAGGGTCACGCGCCCGAAGCCGCGGCAGGACGGGCACGGCCCGCGCGGCCCGCCGGGCCGGGCTTCGAGCCGGGCGACGCGGCCCGCGATCGATCGGCGCGCCATCACCCGGCCCCCTCGTTCTGGTGCTCCTCTTCGAGCTGGTCCACCCGGGCCGCGAGGTCGTCGAGCTCGATCGACTCGCGCCCGTAGCGGAGCAGCGCCACCGCCGCCGAGACCCGCGCCGTGTTGTGGGCCCCGGCGTCGTTCATGATCTTGGCCAGGTTGTTGACCGCGACGGCGCTGTACCGCTGGGTCATGGCGATCGACAGGCTGAACGCCTCGCGCCTGGCGCGGCGGTAGCACTTGTTGAAGTTGCGCTCCTTGAGCCATCGGTGCAGCGTGCGCTCGCCGATGCCGCTGGCGCGCGACGCGCCGGCGACGGTGGTCTCGTTGATCAGCGCGATGATCGCCTTC
>JADZER010000005.1 GCA_020850415.1 Phycisphaerales bacterium | reverse complement strand
GCCCGGTGCCCCACCGTTCCCCGCTCCGGTGGTGTAGCGACCATCACTCACCCCGCCGCAAAATACCCCTTCGGGTCCGGCAGCGTCTCAGGGGCCACACAGCCCGCCCGAGCGGGGCACCTCACCCGGCCGCGAAGTACCCATTCGGGGGCGGGCGCGTGGCGAACTCGTCCACCTCCTCCGGCCCCCCCGAGACCGGCACGCTGAGCCTCGTCCTGGCGCAGGGGCGTCAGCCCGCCCGCTCACGCCCTCCTCAGCCCGAAGTGCTTCTGGATGAGTTCTTCCCGCCCGGGGTCGCGCGGCAGCGCCATGTCCACCCTGATCCGCGTCCGCGCCGAGGGGGTCAGCCCAAGCTCCTGCTCCAGCCGGGTCAGTTGCTGGGCCAGCCCGCCCGCGATCGACACCTGCGGGAAGGGCAGGAGCATCTTCACCTTCCCGGCCTCGTCCCGGAGCGTGTAGGTCTCGCCGTTCTTCTGGAGGAACGCATCGGCCTTCCTCCATCGCGCCCAGGTCTGGCAGTACCTCGCCAGCGTCTGCCCGTCCACCATCGTCAGAACCCCCGCCCGGTCCAGCATCGGCACGACCGACCGCCAGAGCTTCTTGGCCTCGGGGTCGAGCCACACCGGGCACCGCGGCGCGCCCCGCTCGGGCCTGGGCTCGTCCCCGTTGGCACCCGCCCTCCAGCTCCCGCGCTTCTTGAGCACGGCGCTGGGCGTCGGCCTGGGACCGCGCCGGCCCATGTCAGACCCGCCCCCCGGCCGGCGCGCCCCCGTCCGGCGTATGCGTTTCGAGCCCGTTTCGGGTGGTCTTCCGGGGCCCTTTGAGGCGGTCTCCGTCCGGCATGGTGTGGTCCTTAGTCCTTGAACGACAGCAGTTTACATCGAACCGACGGCTCCCGGGTGCTCCGCACCCCCCCCTCCCAAAACCCGGGGGCGAACACGCAACGCCCACCGGATCGGTAATACCGCACCTCCTGGGGTTTTGACCCCCCCTCCCCCCCATGGGAAGTCCTGTGCCAGGGGTAGACCCTGCAGGTGGGTGGCCCTTGCCGCCGTGTCGCCGTCGGGCGCGGGCCGCCGTGGCCCGCGTGGGGCGCGTGGTTGGCCCGTGCCGCGTTCGGTGCTGGCGGTTGCGGCGTACCGCCCGCCCGGGGGTCGGGCCGCCACGGGCGGTCGTGTTGCGTCGGTCGTGCTCACGCGGGGATTGTACCAGTGAAGACCGCCTAAACCGTGCTGGTGCAGGCGGTTGCGCGAGGTCGGCGGCGCATGGTAGCAGCACTGGGGAGCGCCCGGTCGCACCCCGCAGTCCCGTCGCGCACCCGCTGCTGCGAGAGATTGCGGGTCGACCATGCGAGGGCGGTGCGGCGCGCAAGTCAAGTCGGGGAAACGAAGTCGAAGCACACCAACTCAAGGTCCTCCCGAGCTATGTCCATTGCCCCATCGCTGACGGCCTTGGCGTAGTCCGCTACCAGTGACTCCACGGCACGGAGCAGATCCTCATCAAACCCCGACTTCTCCCAGGCTTGTCTCGACATCCGCAGCTTCATCACCACCGCCTTCCCCACCCCCTGGCCCAGGAACGGCAGCACGGCTTTCACCCGCTCACGGTCCACGGTCCCACGGCGTAGAGCGCCCTTGAGGTCCTCGGCGATCGCCTGCTGGATGGGTTCACTGACTGTCGCGACTACCTTGCGCGTCTTGGTGGTCTCAGCTGCGGAGACGATGTTGCCGATCGCTTTCTCGTGCAACTCGAAGAGCTTCTGGTCGCCGATGTTGCGGGGCTCCTCGGGGCCGCAGGCGATCATCCGGGCGATCTCGAAGCGGTTGTCGGTGGTCTTCCCGCTCGCAGCGTCCACGAACCGCCAGAAGTGTCGGGGCATACCGTCGGAGCGCGGTGCCCGGAAGTGGAAGAACATCCCGTTGTACTTGCCGCGGCGGAGGCCGGAGTGGATGCCGTCGGGCAGGTCCACGACCGCCTGCGAGCCCTCGCGGTTGAGCATCTCGCGCAGGCTCTTGAGCAGCAGCTCTGGCCCCGCGAGTTCGGCCCGCGCTTCCTCCTCGTCCAGCACGGAGACCTCGCCGTCCTTGAGGCGCCGCAGGGCGTTGAAGGTCCGCGGATGAACCACCTCGCCCAGCACGCTCGCATCCAGCATCCCAAGATCGTCGATCTGGCCAATCCGGTCTGACAGCCGTGCGACGAGCCGGAGCAGGTCCTCCAACTCCTTCTCCGGGAACATGTTCCAGACCTCGATGTGCTCGTGGGGGCTCCGGAGTCGGTCGATGCGCCCGCTCCGCTGTACGAGACGGATCGGGTTCCAAGTGAGGTCGTAGTTGATCATCACACCGCAGTCCTGGAGGTTTTGGCCCTCGCTGAGGACATCCGTCGAGACCAGCACATCAATCTCCCGGTCAGTCGCGGTAGCGGTCCCGGCCATGGCCTGGGGCGCGAACGCGGCGACGATGCCCATCCGCTCCTCGGGGTGATTGCTGCTGTCGATGCGCCGGACATGCGGCTCCCCTGCGTTCCTGAGCCAGGTCGTGTCTCTCAGACCCGCCTCAAGGTATCTCGCCGTGTCCTTGTAGCTGGTGAAGATCAACACCTTGCGCCCCCGCAGGTCGGTCGCCAACAGGTCCTTGAGCCGCTCGAGTTTGGTATCCCTGCCCACCAGGGGCTCCAGACGCTCATGCAGATCTTCAAGGATGTGCAGGTCGGATTCGACCGCCGCGGCAAGTTCGCCGACCTTGTACTGCTTCATCGGCGCGTTCTCGAGGCCTTCGAGGTACTCGCGCACCTCCTCGTCATCGAGCAGATCCTCAGCCAGGGAGGCGGTGCCCAAGTCGTCCTCGCCCTCCATGTCCGCGATGCGCAGCATCTTCCAGAAGTCCTTGCTGGCAATCGCGCGGCCCCGTCCGAGCAGGTCAAGATAGACCCGCTCGAATGCGATCGCCCGCAGCACGCTCAGGCGGAACGCTTCGATGCTGCTCTCCAGCCGCTTGAGGAAGCGGGTCTTGAAGATCCCCACCAGCCCGGCCTCACGACCCCTCTCGAACTCGCTGCCCTCCTCCTGGAACTCCTCCCTGCGGTATTGCTCCAGGGCGTATGGCGCAAGGGACAGCGCCTCGATCTGGTCCACGATGTGCTGGTAGAGCTCGCCGCCGCCCCAGACCGAGGCGAGGCTGTACTCGATGGTCTTGAGCGTGCGCTCGGGGAACGAGACCGCCTTGCCCTGGATCGTCGCGTTCGCGTACGCCGCCCGGATGTAGGGGCGGGTGTTGCGAACGACGAACTCGTCAAGCAGATTGAACAGCAACTCGCCGGGCGAGCCCCCGCCGGTTCTCGCCGCTCGGCGCGCCACTCGGAAGTAGCTCGTCAGGTCGCCGATCCCTGCCTCGCGGAAGTAGTCCGCCTCCCCCTGGGTGAAGAGCTTAACCTGATTGAACAGGTCGAGAATGTCATTGTTGATCGGCGTGGCGGTGAGGAGGATCACCTTCTTGCGCTGGCCGTCCCGGCCCCGCCCGCCGTTGCGCTGGATCAGGTCGTCGAGGGCGAGGTAGCGGTTGGCCTTGTCGTTGCGGAAGTTGTGGGCCTCGTCGATCAGCACCACATCGGCGTCGGCGTAGGGTGCCAGATCGAAGGTGTCGCGCCCCAGCTCCTCCATCCCCACGACCTGGGCCGCGATGGTCGAGGCGGCCAACTCCCGCTTCCACATCTCCCGCAGGCTCGCCGGGCACACCACCACCGCCTTCTGCCGCAGGTGATAGGCGTAGTCCTCCAGCAGCCGCTTGCCGATCCAGGTCTTGCCCAGGCCCACACTGTCGGCGATCAGCACCCCGTCGTACCGCTGCAGGATTCGCCGGGCACGCCGGACCGAATCCGCCTGGAACTCCGCCAGATCGATCGCCGACTTGCGGCCAAGCAGCAAGTCCTCGTCGCCGTCGAGTTGGTCCCTGAGGTACTCGTACAGGGCCTTCATGTAGACCTCGTACGGCGAGTAGGGGTGCTGGCCGAACTTGCTCCGGTTGAGCAAGTCGATCAGCTCGTCCTTGAAGTCGCGGGCCTCATCCCAGTGCCGCTGGAACCACTGCTCCAGCTCCATCACCGCCCGTGCGCCGACCTCGCTCTTGATCAGCCGCCGCTCCGCCGGCGACACCCGGTCATCGAACAACCCGGTCCGTGGCAACTCTTCCCGTGGCACCGGCGGGCGGTCAAACAGCTCCGGCCCCTGCTCGACCCGGCGAAGCTCGCGCAGGTACTCAGCCCGCTCCGCGGCCTCGGGATCGGCCGCGGGGTCCTCCTCCGTGAAGACTCGGTGGACGAGGTTCAACTCGCGGTTGCTCGTCAGCCCCGGGCCGGTGAAGTTGCTCGACCCCACGACCGCCGCGAAGGGCCGGAGACGGTCGCCCAGGTTGCCCGGCCCCACCCGGTCGGCGTGGAAGATGTACGCCTTGGCGTGGAGGAACGCCCTGTCGTACAGCCGCACACCGACCTTGCCCTCGCGCAGGTACGCGATCAAGTCCTCGACCAGCCGCATAGTGGGTTCGTCGAGGGCCATGGAGCCGAGCTCCGCCGAGAGCGCCTCGACCGACCGGGGCCGCAGGCCGACCTGCTCCCCCTCGCTGGGCTCGTGCCCGAGCAGCAGCCGGAGCGCCCCGACGCCGTCGAGCCCGTCCTTGAGCAGGCGATAGCCGGAGACGGAGAAGTAGGCTGTGGCGATGTCCACCGGCGAGCCTCGGCCCCCGCCCAAGAGCGTGCGGAGGGCGTCGGCGGTGCGGTGGGCGGCGTTGTCGAGGGTGAAGGGGAGCATCTCAGGCGAGCACCTTGATCACGAACAAGGTGACCAACATCGCTGCCCCAGCCAGTCCGCTGGCCAGGATCGCAATGAGCCAGGGCAGCCACAATCTTGCGATCCACAGGTTGTGAGCTCTCAGTACCTGGCGAATACGGTCTAGATTGACCCTCGCATTGCCAGGTTCTGCGTCGAGTAGTGGGATTACACGATGATAGATGATCCCCATGTGGGTCATCTTGAAGACCTCCCACCCCAAAAACCCTGTAGCTGAAGCCAGAATCGCCAAAGCCGCGGCGGCGTGCAATCGGGGTTGATCGCTGGGCTGCAATGAGCTCCATGCTACAAAGAACGCAGCATAGCCTGCGGCGATAATCAGATTGGCATAAGCCGATGCGCGATCGAACTGACGGTTGATGAGCTCGGCGGTGTCGTCGAGTTGTTCACTCCGCCGCCTGGAGCGTTCCCAGGATTCGCAGGTCTTGATAGCGCGATCGACTTGCCGGGCAAACCGCTGAAGTTCTTTCGGGTCGGCTTGACCGCTATTCCGAAGCATGAGTCACCTCATCCGTTGATTTGACTGCCTAGCACATCCAGCGGATCACGGACGGGTCTCGTGCGAGCCAGTAGCAGACGCTGCTCTCTTGTGAGCCCGTACGCCATACTTGCGAGTTCGTCTAGGTCTTCTTCGTGTTCAAGTAATGCTCCCATGCACTCTGTCCGCTCATTGTCCGACATGCCTGCATCATCCAAGAGGCGAGAGAGGCGACGACACTCATGAGTGACCTGCGTGATTGCAGACTTTTGTCGCTCGTCGATATCTGGAATGGGTAGGTCGGCGATACAGTTCCCGTCGACACTGATTGCCTCGTCCTTCATGTGGGGGAAATCGCGCCACATTAGCGACCACACAACACGGGAGTTGAGGAGCCCAACCACCCACTGGTCAATGCCACACACCATGTATGCCTTGTTGTTGATCGCAGATCCAGACTCGTCCCATGCCCACGCACTGTGATAGCCGATGCACTGCACCACGCACTTCGTTTCGCCGAAGGACGCGATGTAGTCGCAGGAGCGCAGTTCCCACCAATACCGCCCTTGGTCTTGTCGTTTCTGAAGTGCGGTCTGGTGCTGGGCCATCCAGTCGGCCAGTGCCGGATACTCCGCCCTGAAGATGCGCCACGCCGACTCACCTGCCGATGCCCAAGGCCAGGGAACATTCTCGCTCGACCAGAGGGCAATCAGATATGCATTGCCCGTAGTGTTCCAACGAGCGACATCACGACCTCTCAACAACGGCATCAACAGCGCGTCACACGGCGGGTTGCTCGCGACAAGGCGGGCTTTCGTCTCTGCGTCAACGATGAACGCTTGGTTGAAACCGGTCTTCACCCCTGAGAGTACCCGAACTCCCGTCATGTCCCCAAGTCTCTGCCCACGGGAGCGGATGCAACTCAACAGATTATGAACCTCCAGATCCTCCAGAATCCAACCGTCGTCATGCAGCAACCCGACATCCAGCGCAAACATGCGAGGGGCCAACTGCTCGACTATGCGCTGGTTCGGATCGTACACCTCTCTCGGCAGCTGACCAGCAAAGACCGACTCACCCACCGGCATCGGTGATCGTGAGTCGATTGAAGCAGTTCTGTGCGCAAATATGGGAACACACGGGAAGGTGTCGGCGTCGGGAAAGACCCTCGCGTGCCCAAAGTCGATCAATGATATGGGTCTTGCTGTGCGGGCCAAGAACACGCGGAGCTTCTTCGCGTAGACGGCGCGAAGCCACTTGTTAGCCACAATCATGCCCATGAGACCGTGGGCTGCGCCGTTTGGGCTGGTCTTGAGCAACTCGACTTCACGAAACATGAAATAGACAAAGAGGTCATTGGCGGCGGCGAAGATCGGGGCGTAGTTCGCAGCGAAGAACACCTTGTCGGCCTTGATCGTCTCCTGCCGGACATAGGGCGGATTGCCCACGATCGCGTCGAATCCGGCTTCGCCAAGCCGTTTCCGATGGATCTGTGCGTCCGCGAGCCCATTGAAGTCGTAGAAGACCTCCGGGAACTCCAGATCCCAGTGGAAAAACCGTCGCACCGCTGCGAGGGCTTCGACGGCCTCCAGCGCGTCGGGCCGAACGCCGCGTTCGCGCTCGTAGCCGACTTGGCGGAAGAACTTGGTGAGTTCGGTCTCGGGGAGCTTCGTGGTCGCGAGCGCCTGCTTGAAACTGGCTCTGAACGCATCGATCGACCGGAAGTCCAACTGCGGAGCCATCTCCATGATCGCTGAGGCCGCGTCGCCAAGTCCGAAATGTCTGGCGACTAGGATGTCTAGGAGGATGCGGTAGCTGGCGAGGGTCTTGCGGGCCTGCTCGAAGAGCCGCTTGCTCTCCGCTACCTCCCCTGCTGTGGAGTCGGCGAGGCGAGCCACCTCCAGCACACTCTTCACAGCCCGGGTCAGGTGGCTCTCGTCGATCTTGAAGAGCTGACCCTGAACCGGTGTTTCGAGCTCGGTGATGCTTGACCCGATGAGTGAGTTGCCGGTCCGCAGATGGTGGTCCAGGAAGCTCAGCGGGGCTCCGAGCGTGAAGGCGTCGAGCCAGAGCGAGACCTTGGCCAGCTCGGTGGCGAGGGGGTTGAGGTCCACGCCGTAGATGCAACGCTTGAGCACATGGCGCTTGAGCAGGTGGATATCGGTGAGCTGGCGGCGAAGGAACTCGTCGGTCTCGATGCCCTGCTCGCGGAGACTGGCGAGGATGGCCTCACGGGTGCGGTCGAGAGCGAGGGCGACGGGGTTGACGGGGAAGGCGTTGAGGAAGTGCAGCAACTCATCGGTGATAAAGTCCACCGCCTCGACCAGGAAGTGCCCCGAGCCCATGGCCGGGTCGAGCACCTTGAGGTCGAAGAGCTCCTCGACCAGCTTCTTGTGATCGTCATTCTCGTGGAAGGCCTGGTGGGCGGCGTAGGCGCGGAAGTCGGCCTCGGTGGGCTTGGCGGTCGGGTCGGCCTTGCGGCGCGTGCGCCACGCCTCGCCCGCCGGGTGGCCCAGCAGGGCAGTGGGGTTGGCCCGGGCGTTGTCGAGTTGGCGGTGGTACGCCTTCTCCGCCTCGCGGAGCTTGGTGCGGAGGGCCTCGGTCTTGCGCTTGAGCACCGGGCCGACGGTGTTCTCGACGATGTACTCAACAATGTGGTCGGGGGTGTAGTAGCTGCCGGTGGCCTTGCGTTCAGACTTGTCGCGGACGAGGTAGGGGTCGCCCTTGTGGACCTCGCGCACCGTTCTGCGGCGGCTGCCCGAGCGGGACCGGTCGAGCGAGATCCAGTCGCCCAGCTTCTTGCGGTCGGTGACGGCGAGGTCCTCCTCGGCGATGCGGAGCTTGAACTCAAGCAGCCCCTCGTAGATCGAGCCGAGCTGGCGGACCCCGAGCGACTTGTAGTCCACGAAGGCGAGCTGGTAGGTGCGGGAGTCCTCGACCCGGGCGAGCCGGTCGATGGCCGCGGCGAGGAAGCTGTCGGGGACCTTGTGGGTGTTGAGGAACTCGGCGATATCTCGCTCGTGGTCGTCGGAGGCTTCCTGGGGATCGAGGCGGAACAGGCCGCCGTTGTAGCGGGGGACATTGGCGGCGGGCCGACCGTTGGCAAGGGCGGCGAAGAGACCTTGCTCGGGGTCGGCGAGCCGGTCGTAGATGGCCGTGGAGGACTTCCTGAACTCCAGCGTGAGCTTTCCATCCGACTCGCTCTCCGCGACGCCCGCCTTGGCGGCGACCTCCTCCTTGAGCGACTTGAGGCTGAGCCTGTAGTACTCGGCCTCGCGGACCGGGAGCAGGTCGCGGCTCTCGGCGTAGAGCAGGAAGAGCAGCCGGTAGAGCAGCGTGAGGGTGCCCTGCCGGATCTGCTCAAGCTCCGTGTCCGATGGCTGGGCGCGACGCCCCAAGCGGGTGCGCCGGTCGTGCAGGAACCCGTGGGCGAGGGCGGGGACGACATCGTAGAAGACGCGCCGCTTGAGCTCCTCCTCCACCTCGGCGGCGTACTCGCGGCTGCCTTGGACAACCGTGTCGAGCCAGCACTTCTCCCCGTCGCCCTCGGTCGGGAGGAACGCCTGGACGCGGAAGAACAGCCACCAGTAGCGGAACGCCTCGTTGGGGTCGGACAAGCCGCTGGCGATGAGGACATCCGGCAGATCGACCTCGTAGAAGTTGGTGCTTCGGGAGTGGGCGGCCTTGGAGTAGAGGCGCCAGAGCTGGCCGTTGGTGACGATGACCCAGTCGGCGACGCCGCTTTCGAGGAGGGAAACGACCTCTGAGCCCGGGTTCTCGGTGGGCCGATCCGGGTCGTTCGGGTCGGGCCCATCGAGCCAGCGGCCCCATGGGTAGACCAGCGCCGCCGATCGGCGCTCGTCTTCCGAGTCGCGCAGCTCGTAGTCCGCCGCGACCTCGCCCGGTCTGTGGTCGACGCGCTTGGCGCGGAAACCGAGCACGGACCAGAGCGGGTCGTAGAACTCCTGGCAGACGGTGGCGAGGGGCTGAGCCTGGAGTTCGTTCCGCGTGTCCAGGAAGCGGCGGACGCTTTCGAAGGCCGGGCCGGGCGAGATGGCGGACCACCCGGGGTCATCCTTGAGGCGGGTCTCGAGGTAATGGTCGGAGAACAGGGCCCGGTTGATGAAGTAGGTGCCGCTGAAGTGGGCCGCGTCGAAGACGCCCCGGAGCTTGTCGTACTGCCGCAGCCCGTCGTCCATCGTGTAGGTGAGCCGGCGGACGATCCGGAGCATCTGCTGGGGCCAGCGCCGCGGCACGACGAAGACCCGGGAGCGGAGCTTGGTGGTCGGGCTCTTGCCCTTGGATGCCGCGGTGCCGGCTTCCTTCTCGATCAGGACGAACTCAAGCGTGTCGAAGTCGCTGGTGAGGATCAGGAGGCGGTCGGCGACAGAGCCCTTTCCGAAAGCCCTCACGAGGTCCGCCCGTGCCTTGGCGGTGACGGAGTGGAGCTGGATGAAGATGACCTGCAGGAAGCCGTCGGCGTCCTCGCTCAGCAGATCCATCTGGCGGATCGTGGGGCCGCCGGAAGGCAGGCCGATGCCCTCGGGGCTTAGGGTGGCCCGCTGGTTGGTCGGATAGCCGAGGTTATGAAGAAAGGCGGCGAGGGCGTCCGCCGAGGTCAATCGCGTGATGTCGACAACTTGGAGGTCTCGGTCGAGCATGTTCTGAGCTGCTTCAAGGGCATGGTCACCGCTCGCCGCTGGAGTCACCACCCGGCTTGGCCCGGGGGACGATACGGGCGAGTGCGAGCCAGAGTGTCCGGTCGATTCCGGAGGAGCAAGGGCTCGACCGCCCAGCAGCCGGTCGATAATCCCCTGCTTGGCCCGCCCCGAGTCGTCCAGCCCCGCGTGGCGGCAGAGGGCCTTGAGCTCTTCCCGGCTCAGCCCGCCCAGGATGTCCTCTGTCCGTACCGACCGTGCCCCCGCCAGGGCATCGACCAAGTCGGGTTTGTGCAGCCCGCTGACAGCGATCCCAGCCTCGCGGGCCAGATCGACCAGCGCGGGCTTGGTGAGCGACTCCAGAACGACACGCTTGGTCACCGCCACGAGGGCCTCCCCGGATCAGGCCGGGTCGGCGAAGCAGCCCTCCCCCGGCGATGCTGGGCCAGCATCAGTATGGCGACTTCCCGAGCGGCGTGCATGGGCGGGGCTCGCTACCACGCCCTCGCCCTCATCGCCTCCACCACCGCCCACGGCGCGATGTGATCGAGATATCTGGCCGTCGTCGCGATCGACCGGTGGCCGAGCTGCTTCGAGACGATCCCGATGTCCACCCCCTCGGCCCGGAGCTGGGAGGCGTGGGTGTGGCGGAGGCCGTGGGGGTGGACCCGCTTCTGGATGCCCGCCTGCTCGCCCAGACGGTTGAAGAGCCTGCGGATGTACGAGGACGACACCGCCCCGCCCTTGGCGGTGCAGAACAGCGGGTAGCGGGCGTCCAGGCCCAGGGCGGCCCGGTGCCGCATCCACGCCCCCACCAGCCGGAAGGCCCCCGGGTCCAGGCCGATCGTCCTGGCCCGGCCCCCCTTGCCCCACAGGACCCGCACGGCCCCCGTGGCGGGGTCCAGGTCCTTGGGGTAGAGGGCGAGGGCCTCGGAGACCCGGAGCCCGCCCCGGTAGAGGACGGCGATCAGGGCGCGGTTGCGGGCGCAGGAGGGGAGCCCCTCCCCGCAGGCGTCCATGAGGGCTCGGACCTCGGCGTCGGTCAGGACCTCCGGCGGGAAGCGCCGACCGGCGTTGGTGAAAATGGGTGGTTTCCCTCGGGCGGTTCTACGGGGCATGACGGCTCTCCGGGGTCGGCGCTCAGGCCCGCTCGCGCGGGCGCTTGGGCACCAGTACCTCGGGAGGGGGGCAGGGTGCAAGGCGAAAGGTCCCGGCCCTCGATCCCCATGGTGCACGGCAGTGAGCGATTTGCCCGATTTTTTACCGAACATGCACCGGTCCGTCAAGAGCTGTGAATCGCCAACCAGTGCATTGAGGCCAAAACCCTGGACAATCACTTGACAAGCTGCTGGCGTTGGCCGATACTGTCCTCAGCGGACGACCCTGCACCCCCCCCCGGGGGCGCTCGGAAGGAAGCCCAGGAAGGAGTGTTGTTCCGACGAGGTGGCGCGCAAGCATCTCTAGTAGCGGACCAACGACATTAGGAACTCCAACCCGGTCCTTGCCATATGCGTATATTGAATAGGACTCCTTTGGTCTTGCCAAAGGAGTCCCTTCATTTGCATGGAGAGTGGCTATGGACCGAGAGACATACATCGCTGAGGTACTGCGTACCGTCCGTGAGCGTTTTGCGCCGGACGATGAGCTCACTGGGGGCATGACGACGGCTCGCCTGGGCATGCTCCTGAGTCAATCGCTCGGCGTGCCTCCGATCACGGCAGGCTACCTCAAGCTGACAGACCTTCTGCTCGAACTCGAGGGCAGGGGAGTGCTGCGCACCAGCCGCACGGGAAAGGGCGCGATGTGTGTGCTGCCGCCACTCCTCGCGCGATGCACGGAGCCAGCCATCGAAGCTCCCCGGGTTGAACCCGCCATGCCCACACCGGTCGAGGCAACGCGCTGCGTCGGTGCGGCAGTGCCGATGCGCCCCTTCCGCACACTGCGGTCGCCGATTTGGCACGCCTTCGTGGCGGCGTCGCCACCCGGTCGCCGCTTTCTAAACCGCCGCAGCGGTGATGTCGCATTCGGCGCGCGGACTCCTCCGGAGCCCGAGTCCGATTGGGTGGAGATCGTCCCTCTCAATTCTGACCACGATAGGGACCGCGCACGAGACTTCGTCGAATCGAGGGGATTCGAAGTCAGTGGCGATGTGCAAGCAGCTCTGAACTCCCCCAGATGGTACTCGGAACTGCCAAGAGTGTTGCCGCCGGAAGTTGCGACGGCATGGAAACGGCATCGGACGGCCAAAGTGGTTGAGCTCGCAGAGGATCTAAGGCACAGGCACGGTCTGCCGAACCGGATAGTCTTCGACGAACGCCCTGGGCCCGACCCCGTGGTCTCCCAATCAGCTCCTGCCAGACACGCTGGAGGGTTGAGAGATCTCCTGTTGGCCACATTGGCACGCATGTCCACGGCTGAGCTTTTGGCACTTCCGATTCCCTGCCACCTAATGGTGTCGGAGCTGCGCTCAGATCTGCTTGAGCGGTAACATGGGTGCTGCCGGAGATCCCCGTGCCAGTGCCCAACTTCCACATACTCCACCCTCCCGAACCTCAGCTGCCCGGCATTACCGCTTGGCTGACCGATTCCCAATCGCGCGCGACAGGCGCAGCCGGGTGGGACAGATGCGTGTTCGCGCGAGTTCCATACAACGCCGCACTCTGGTTCAGCGCGCCGACCATTGCGGATCAGATTCTCCGCGCTTTGGGGCCTGTCCTGATGATTCAAAAGGTGCAGCGAGCCCCGAGGGCCCAGCTGGAAGCGCTCCTCCAGCGTCGGTGCATCGTGCACTGCGCGCCAGTGTCTGACGGCGACGCTCTGTGGGCTCTCTTGGAGCATCTTCGCGTATCGCACGAAGAGGGACAGCCACTGATTCCCCTAAAAGAGATGATCGCGCTGCGGATTCTCCGCAAGCTGGAGTTGAAAGACTGCTGGGGAGGTGAGGCGAAGAATAAGGCGTACATGTGGGCAGAAGATCTCCCCAAGGGCGGCTTCCCGCACGGCTACTGCAATCGACGGCAGATTCTCGATGTGGCACATCGACTCATGAACGCGGGGGTTCTGACGACCAAACCGAGCGATGGACAGATCAAGTATGCCCTGGCGACCAAGCCCGTGGTACAGCCCATACTGGATGCGAGGTCGTTTGAATCCCGAGACGACCTGAGACGGTACTTCGAGAAAGACGCACAACTAGTCCCCTCTCGGCTCCTAAACGACATGTGGAACGACGCATAGTCCGTTACCGGGGTCCAGTCCCCCCTTGCCACCGAAGCGGGACTTTTCAGCACCCCGCCACCCAGTCGTTCAGGAAGTCGGTGAAGTCCTGTGTATCAACGGTCCCGTCGCCGTTGTAGTCCGCGGTGCTGTCGCCGCTCGCCCAGGCGTTGAGGAAGGCGAGAAGGTCGCGGGTGTCGAGGAGTAGGTCGCGGTTGAAGTCGGTGAGGCAGGTGCAGGCGAGGTCGAAGACGTAGGCCGAGCCGGAACTGCTGCCAAGATCATCATCGCCAATGGCCCCGGCAATGACCTTGTCGTCGTTGATGGATACGGCGCGGCCCAGGTAGTCCGACGGCGCGCCGTCGGGAGATGTAAGCTTAGCCACTTGGGTCCAGACGTTATTCACTTTCTCGAAGATGTACACGGAGCCGGAGTCTTCGCCGAGGTCATCGTCATCCGCGGCGCCCACGATGGCCGTGTCGCCGTGGGTGGAAACGGAGCTGCCGAAATCGTCGAAAGCCGCGCCGTCGGAGGCGATGAGCTTCGCGACTTGGGTCCAGACACCGCCCACTCTCTCAAAGACGTACGCCGAGCCAGCGTTCCAGCCGAGATCGTCGTCATAGTGAGCACCGATGATGAGGGTGTCGTCGTCGATGGCGACGGACCAACCGAAGGAGTCCCCCGGCGCGCCATCGGAGGCGGTGAGCTTGGCAACGCGTGTCCAGACGCCGCCCGCTCTCTCGAAGACGTACGCCGAGCCGGAGTCGTAACCGAGGTCATCGTCATAAGGGACGCCCACGACGGCGGCATCGCCGTCGATGGAGACGGAGGCACCGAACTCGTCGTTCAGCGCGCCATCGGGGCCAATGAGCTTGGCGACTTCGGTCCAGACTCCGTCTACTCTCTCGAAGATGTACGCCGAGCCGGGGCGGAGGACGAAATAGTCGCCCTCGCTAGCGCCGACGATGGCGGTGTTGCCGTCTATGGAGACGGAGCAGCCGAAGTAGTCAAACTCCTCGCTGTCGGAGGCCGTGATTTTGGCGACCTGGGTCCAGGCGCCGCCGGCTCTCTCGAAGACGTACGCCGAGCCGGAGTCGAGGCCGAGGTCTTGATCCGTGAAGGCGGCCACGATCACGGTGTCGCCGCTGACCGAGACAGACCAGCCGAAGCGGTCCTCCGATCCGCCATCAGAGGCTGTGAGCGTGGCGACTTCGGTCCAGAGGCCACCGATCCTCTCGAACACGCGCGCCGAGCCGGACACAGATCCGAGGTCGTCGTCCCCGGCGACGCTCGCGATGGCGATGTCGCCGTCAATGGCGACGGAGTGGCCGAACCAGTCCCACTCCGCGCCGTCGGAGGCGGTGAGCTTTTTGGGGAGGCACTGACCGTGCACGCAAGGTGCGAGCCCGAGCGCCAGCGAGACGGCCGCGAGACGGAGCAGTGAAGCGTTTGACATTTGTGGGCCCTCCTGCACTGCTGCGGGCGCGCTCGACGGGATCGTGCGAGGCCGCCGGGGTGAGGCCCGTGAGCGGTGTGCGGCCCGGATGGGCCGCGTGGAAACTGGTCCATGCTACCGCGCCGACGGCCCGGCACAAACACGGAGAGAAGCGCACACGGATGTGCGCGGCACATCGGCAACGCGAGCGCTCTATCGGGCCAAGGACGGCGAGCAGAGCCAGTCCCCTCATTGCACAAAAGCGTGACTGCGGCTGCGCCGGTTTGCTGGGGAAGCCCGCGAGAAAGGCGGCCAGACCCCGTAGGAGCCCGGCCGCCGTGGCGGGCCGCGCAGAGGGGGGACAGCTCTCCGGCGGCCCAGCGTCGGCACTGTACCTGCGGCGCGAACTCGAAAACGCTCGCGGCCGTTTTTGTGAATCCGTCTATCTATGTGTGGTTTTGCGCTTGCGCGCGCCGTTGCGCTGGATGGTGATGCCCGAGGGAGCCCCCCCTACCCCCCCGCGAGAATCGTGGGGGTTCGGGGAAGCTCGGGCCTTGCGCTGGACGGAGCCAGCCGTCGGTCGCCCCACACCGGCCAACCCGGTGCATTTGATGGTATGTAGGTTGTTGGGGGTGGGGCGGTGC
>JADZER010000004.1 GCA_020850415.1 Phycisphaerales bacterium | reverse complement strand
GCACGGCGCACAGCACGGCCCCTGCCCGCAGGCCGAGCAGGCCCGCGGCGCGGTTCGCCTCGCCGGCGAGGATCTCCATCGACCGCTCGGAGAGTTGCTCGCTTCCGACGAGCAGGGCGACTCCCAGCAGCGAGAATCCGATCACGAGCAGCGTGGGCGCGGTTCGCATCCACGCGCTGCCCGCGAGCTTGAGCCGCACCTCGGTCATCCGTGACATCGCGCATCTCGCGAGGCCCGTGCACATGACAGCAAGGCCAATGAGCACGCCCAGCGCTGCCGGGACCACGAGCGCTTCGCTCACATACTCCCACCATGTGTAGAACGGCTCGGCGGCGGGGAATGTGGCCAGCACGGGCAGCCCGAGCAGCCCGGTCACCACGAGTGTGCAACCGAGCATCCACAGGAGGCACGCGCCCGCGACCTCGGCCCGCCACGCAGCTCGCCTCGCGCCGGTCGTCAAGCCAATCACCTCCCCCACCCACACTCGCTGCACCCCTGGGAGTAGTCGGCGCGGAGATCGTACCGGCAGATCGGGCAGAGGCCGCGGCGGTAGCGGTGGTTGTGGCTGACGGTGCGGACCGAGGCGAGAGCGAGGTACCAGAGGAGGGCGTAGAAGAGGGTGTTGAAGGCGAGGCCGGGCCAGATGGGGAGGAGGGGGAGGACCGCGACGCGGTCCCGCATGGCGTCACACTCCCGGGGCGATGTCAGATCGCGTGCCCCGTGTAGGAATGTGGGCAGGATGTACCCACCGTCGATGACTCCGTTGGTCGATTCGGGTCCGGCGCCGACGCCGTACGAGAGGCAGAGCGCGGGCAAGCCTCTGGCCTCCTCCAGATACGGAGTGACCTCGCGCTTCGACATGTAATTCTGGATCGCGGCGTTCACCTCACCCCATCCGAGGAACCCACCCACCGCGTACGCCGTCAGGAAAGGTGGTGGTGGGCCTCGGTGAGCGGCGACTGCTCCGTTCGGCGGACGAAAGCCCTCCTCGGCCCACCAGCGGCGGTGGGTGCCGATGGCGATTCGGGACACGATGTGCAGTTTCCGCTCCGCATCTAGTCTTGGCGTGATCCCGAGCACCCAAGTGACACAGTCAGTCGAGGCCGCTGAGGTTGTGAACACGAGTCCCCACGCCACCCCCACCGTCGTCACCAACCCCAGGAGCAGGAACAGGCACAGCCGTCGCAGTCGGCGGGGCCAGGATGGGCGGGGGTGGGGCATGGGGGCAGTCTACCGGGGTGGGATCGGTTGCCCGCGCGTGCATGGCGGCCGCGGCGTTCCAGTCCCAACGGAGCGTCAGAGCCGGAGCCCGGGGCATCGCCCCGGGGGTGTGGGGCGTTCGCGGTCATCGAGCCCTGAAGGAGCGGCACAGGGTGTTGTTGCGCCCCTTCAGGGCTTGGTTCGTTCGGCCGGCGGCGGACCCGGGGCGGCGCCCCGGGCTCCGGCTATGCCACGCCGTTGGCGTGGTGAGGCATCAACGCTCATGCCGCACTCTGGGCACACGCCGGTGATGCCGGTGAGGTCGTAGTTACAGGTGGGGCAGTGGCCCTTGCGAGCCAGCGCCCGACCACGCCTGCCGATCACCAGCAGTCCTCCGAGCGTGAGACCTGAGCAGGCCGCTGGAATCCACAGCGGGATGCAGATGCCCCATCGCGGGCCGCGGTTGCGGGGATGGACATAGTAGAAGAACTTGCTCTTGGGCCACCAGTAGTGCTCGCGGCTGAATCCCCAAGCCTGCCAGCCGCTCACGGTCGTTTGCTCGTTGCAGAAGATGGCAAGGCCATTCTCGAGTGAGGCGTTGGGCGTCTGACGCAGCGGCGGCCCGAACCGGCCGGGCGCTATGGGAGAGGCCCAGTGCACGCGGAACAGGCTCGTGACCCACGCCGCGGACGATATCGCCAGCACCACCCCCGCCGCCAACATGACCACGCGCCGGAATCGCTGCCCGTGTCCCATGGCCACAGCCTACCAGGCGCGGCGGTCGGTTGGGCGTGGTGGGGCGTCGGGGACGGGCGCGCGGCCGGGGGATCTGGGGGGTGGTCAGCGTGCGGGCACTGGTCAGCTCCGCAGGGCCTCCGCTGACCAGTGGCACGGCGCGGTGAACTTCCGGCGTGCTTGGGGTGTTCGCGGCGTCGGCATGGTCGAGCGGTGGAGGTGAGGAGGGGAAGAGCCCTCACCCCAGCCCTCTCCCGCGGGGCGCGGGAGAGGGGGCCGGATGGCGACCCTCGATGAACACGGGCGTGGTGTGTGCAGTTCACGGCGTTGGGTGGCGCGGCGCGCGGATGACCGTGCGCCGGAATGCTGGGCGCGGCCGATGGCTCCGGCGTACCGGGCGTGGTGGTGGGCTGGGGGGGCCGTCCGCGTGCGGGCACTGGTCAGCTGCGCGGAGCCTCCGCTGACCAGCGGCACGGCGCGGGGAAGTTCTTGGGTGCTCGGTGTGTTTGCGGCGTCGGCATGGTCGAGCGGTGGAGGAGAGGAGGGGGCCCGGAGTGCCCCGCCCCGGAGGGAGACATAGAGAGGAAGCGCCCTCACCCCAACCCTTTCCCGCCGTCCGTGCTCATGGGCGGGGCGGGAGGGGTTGGGGTGGGGGTTGGGTTGGGGGCCGGGGTGTGGGCGTGGTTGGTGGTTGGGGCGTTGCGGTGTTGTTACTGGCAGCCCATGTTCGTCCAGTCTTCGAGGCTTGAGAAGTCGAGGATGTCGCGGGAGTCGACGAGGTCGTCGTTGTTGATGTCGCCGTCCCAGACGGCGTAGTCGGCGCCGAATGTCGCGTCGGACCGGGTGACGAACCAGTTGCGGAGGAAGAGGGTGTAGTCGGCGCAGTTGACGGCGCCGTCGCCGTTGAAGTCCGAGAGGGTGCCGACGGAGGCCTGGTAGAGGGCGTCGTCGTCTCCGTCGTAGAGGCGTTGGAGCATGGGGACGGCCGCGTCGGAGTGCGCCCAGACGATGTAGCCGCGGTCGCGTGCGTCGGCCATGGTCTCGATGGTGAAGGGCGGGCCGGCGCCGGATCCGTCGGGGTCGGCGAAGAGGACGATGAGCTCTGAGGTTGCGGGGTCGACGAGCTGATCGTCGCGGGCGCCGCCGGAGAGCCAGCCCTTGCCGACGGGGACGCCGTCGTCGTCGCCGATCAGGAACTGGAGGTGCGCGAACCAGGCCGCGTGGGCGATCGGGCGCTCCATCATGTAGCCGTCGGTGTAGGAGGGGATGGCCTCTCCGAGGATCTTCACGCCGGCGTAGTCGGGGCTCTGGGTGAGGTCGAGCAGTCGGTCGTGTCCGGGGTAGTCGCCGACATCCTTGGGGAGCTTGTGCGCGGCGTTATCGAGCCAGAGCGAGCTGCATCCGATGTCCATCCAGGGCATGAGGTTCTGGTAGACCTCTTCCATGCTCGAGCGGTCGGTGGGGTTGAAGAGTCGGGTGTTGAACTGGAAGCCGAGCTCGGTCTCCTCGTCGGTGCAGTCCCAGTAGCCGTTGCCGCCGGCGTCGGTGACGCAGGGCGTGCAGGTGCTGCCGCTCTGCCAGGCGCCGAGGAAGACGCCGATGTCGAAGTCGGGGTCGGCGAGGCGGGCGCGGTGGATCCAGTCGGACAGCTCGGTGTTGAGCAGGTGCTTCTGCGCGTCGGTGAGGTAGCCGTACTGGGCCTGCTGGACCTTCTGGGTGTAGAGCGCGCCGCCGGGCTTGAAGAGGAGGACGCGGCGGAAGCCCGCGGCCCAGGCCTCGTCGAGCTGCGCCTGGAAGGAGGGCCAGGAGGCCTCCATCCACCAGGACGCCTGCTCGAGCGGGTTGTCGCACGCGAGGCAGTCGCCGCAGGCCAGGCTGACGACGAAGCCCGGGCGCCGATCGGGGGTGAAGGGCGGAGTCGGCGAGGGCGTGTAGGAGGTGAGGTCTTCGGGGTCGTCACCGACGCGGTAGACGAACTTGGGGGAAGGGGGTTCGCAGGTGTAGGGGGGTCCCTCGCACTGGGCCATGGCGGGGGGGCCGAGGGCGGCGAGGGCGAGGACGGGGACCAGGACTGCCGGCGGCGGCGTCGCGCTGAACGGTGCGGGCGTGGCTGCTTCGCGTGTGTGCAATCGGGGCTCCTTCCGGTGTGATGTGCCGCGGGCACGGGGAGGTGGCGCGGCGGTGTGTGGGCGTAGTGATCGCGCGGCCCACGGGGGGCCTGTTTGGGTTTGGGCGGCATGGGCTCAGAGGGGTGTTGGGGTCGGGGTCCGAGGGTCTCGGGGGGCTGGGCGCGGCCCGGATCGGCTGCCGCGCGGCGCCCTGGTCTCGGATGGGCCCATCCCGGGCCTCTGGACGCAGGCGTGTCTGGTGGTGGCTGGATCTCCCCTGTGGGGTCCTGCGAAGCGCTGAGTGTTTCTGCGCAACGCCTTACGTGTCAAGGGTTTGGGAAACACTCCAAACCGTGACTCGCGGGCCGATGCTATCGGCGAGGGGGCGTTTGTGGAATGGACTTGCGCGCGAAAATGGGAGGTCTGGCGCAAAGTCTGCCTGTCGGGTCTGGAATGACGCTTCGTGTGTATTTTTGCGTAGGAAGAAAAAGCGGTGGGTGCATCCGAGCATCGCGCGAGCGGCGTGGGTTGCGCGCGCGGCGTCGTGTCGGCGGGCGCTTGGGCGTGGCGCGGGGTGACCGGCGGGCGTGGTGTTCAGGCGCGGGGCGGGCCGGCTGTGGGGGGTCGGATTCCGCCTATGCTGGGGCCGATCCGGGAACCGGACCGTCCCGGCGGGAGGGTAGACGGATGCGCAGGCCGTTCGACAACATCCTTGAGGCCGTGGGCGACACGCCGCTGGTGAGGCTGAACAAGGTCGTGCCGGCGGGTGCGGCGGAGGTTTGGGCCAAGTGCGAGTTTCTGAACCCGGCGGGGTCGATCAAGGACCGGATGGCGGTGTTCATCGTGGAGGAGGCCGAGAAGCGGGGTTGGCTGAGGCCGGGGGGGACGATCGTCGAGAACACCTCGGGGAACACGGGGCTTGGGCTGGCGATGGCGGCGGCGGTGAAGGGGTACAAGTGCATCTTCACGATGCCGGACAAGATGAGCCAGGAGAAGGTGAACTCGCTGAAGGGCTTCGGGGCGGAGGTGGTGATCACGCCGACGGATGTGCCGGGGGACCACCCGGACCACTATGTGGTGACGGCCAAACGGATCGCGGCGGAGACTCCGGGCGGGTTCTATGTGAACCAGTATCACACGGAGCTGAACATCGAGGCGCACTTCCGGAGCACGGGGCCTGAGATCTGGGCGCAGACGGGGGGCGAGTTCGACGCGTTCGTGGCGGGCGTGGGCACGGGGGGGACGATCTCGGGCGTGGGGCGGTATATCAAGCAGAAGAACAGGGAGCTGGGGCGGGCGATCCGCGTGATCGGGGAGGACCCGATCGGGAGCGTGCACTACAGCCTGTTCTACACGGGGGTGCCGGGCGAGGCGAGCGTGTACAAGGTGGAGGGCGTGGGCGACGACATCGTGTGCGACGCGTTCGACCTGAAGGCGGTGGATGAGATCCGGCAGACCGACGACCGGCAGGCGTTCACGATGGCGCGGCGTCTGACGCGGGAGGAGGGTCTGTTCTGCGGCGGGTCGTCGGGGGCGATCGCGCACATCGCGGTGCAGGTGGCGCGGGAGCTGGGGGCGGGCAAGAAAGTGGTGTGCGTGCTGCCGGACCACGGGAGCCGGTACATCACCAAGCACCTGTCGGACGCGTGGATGAAGGACTACGGGTTCCTGGAGCCGGAGCGGAATCTGGGGTATGTGGAGGATGTGCTGCGGGTGGAGCGGCAGGCGGTGGTGACGGCGAGCCCGGAGACGCCGCTGCGGGAGGTAGTGCAGCTGTTCCGCGAGCACGGGGTGAGCCAGGTGCCGCTGGTGCACGGGAGCGGGAAGCCGTCGGGCATCGTGCACGAGGTGGACCTGCTGCGGGCGCTGCAGCGCGGGGATGTATCGATGGACGCGCCGGCGAGCAGCGTGGCGGCGGCGGTGGGCGGGCTGGTGTACCCCAAGGCGCGGGTGGAGGAGCTGTACGCGATCTTCGCCAAGGACCAGGTGGCGATCGTGGTGGACGGGGCGCGGATCGTGGGGATCGTGTCGCAGATTGATCTGATTGACTACCTGTCGCGGAAGACGGGGGCGTAGAGGCAGTTCACCACGGAGGGCACAGAGGGGCACAGAGGAAGACATGCCGCGGATGAACGCGGATCGGATACATGCCTTGGAGCACTGTCTTGTATCCGCGCTCATCCGCGTTGATCCGCGGCCAATAATGCTCTTCTCTGTGTACCTCTGTGTCCTCTGTGGTGAAAAGGAACGACCATGAGTGCAGACAACGCCCGCTTCGCCACCCGCGCCATCCATGCCGGGCAGAGGCCCGACCCCGCGACGGGGGCGATCATGACGCCGATCTACCAGACGGCGACCTACGCCCAGCCCTCGCCGGGGAAGTTCGTCGAGGACTTTGACTACTCGCGGTCGAGCAACCCGACGCGGAAGGCCCTGGAGGCGAACCTGGCCAGCCTGGAGGGGGGCGCGTTCGGGCTGTGCTTCGGCTCGGGGTGCGCGGCGATGGACTGCGTGCTGCACCAGCTCAAGCCGGGCGATCATGTGGTCCTGTGCGACGATGTGTACGGCGGGACGAACCGGCTCTTCAACCGGGTGTACGACAAGCACGGGATCGCGATCTCGCTGGTGGACCTGACCGACCACGACGCGGCGCGGGCGGCGTTCCGGCGCGAGACGAAGCTCATGTGGCTCGAGACGCCGACCAACCCGATGCTCAAGGTCATCGACATCGCGGCGATGGCCGAGATGTGCAGGGGGCGGGGGGTGATGCTGGCGGTGGACAACACCTTCGCGACGCCGGTCTTGCAGAACCCGCTCTCGCTGGGGGCGGACATCGTGTGCCACAGCTCGACCAAGTACATCGGGGGGCACTCGGATGTGGTGGGCGGGGCGCTGATCACGCGCGACGCGGGGCTGCACGAGAGGCTCAAGTTCGTGCAGAACTCGGTGGGCGCGGTGCCGGGGCCGATGGACTGCTTCCTGCTGCTGCGGTCGACCAAGACGATCCATGTCCGAGTCCAGCGGCACTGCGAGAACGCGATGAAGGTCGCGCGGCACCTGGAGGCGCACAAGCGGTTTACCCGCGTGGTCTACCCGGGGCTTGAGAGCCACCCCCAGCACGCCGTCGCGAAGAAGCAGATGTGCGGGTTCGGGGGGATGATCACGGCGGAGATGGACGGGGGGCTGGAGGACGCCCGGCGGTTCCTGGAGCGGCTCCGGGTCTTCTCGATCGCCGAGAGCTTGGGCGGGGTGGAGAGCCTGATCGAGAGCCCGGCGATCATGACGCACGCGAGCGTGCCGCCCGAGCAGCGGGCGAGGCTCGGGATCACCGACGGGCTGGTACGATTCAGCGTGGGGATCGAGGATGTGGATGACCTGATCGGGGATATCGAGCAGGCGCTGGGATAAGAGTTTGGAACGCGAAGGGCGCGAAGGGCGCGAAGAGCGCGGAGCGAAGCAGGAAGGAATCAGCATGGCTTTGCGCTACAAGCGCCAACTGATGCAGCATCTCCAGCACGACGACTACAAGCCCAAGGTGGTGGAGGCGTTGGCGGAGGAGCTGCGCATCGATGATGTGGCGGTCCTGGCCGCGGAGGTCCAGCAGCTCGTCGATGCCGGCGAGCTGGCGGTGGATGACGCGGGGCGGGTGCGTCTGCCGTCGCTGGGGGACATGGGCGGGGAGATCGTCGGGGAGTTCAAGGGGACCGACCGGGGGTTCGGGTTTGTGAAGCCCCGGAGCAAGACGCGGGAGGGCGATGTGTTCATCCCGCCGGGGGCGACGCTGGACGCGATGAGCGGGGACATCGTGCGGGTGGCGGTGAGCCGGGACAAGCGGCGCGAGCGCCGCGAGGAGGGGCCGCAGTTCGTGGGCGAGGTGGTCGAGGTCGTCGAGCGGAAGCGGAGTTGCTTTACGGGCGAGATCTTCAAGCAGGGCCCGCTGTGGCTGGTGCAGCCGGACGGGCGCGAGATGCGCGAGCAGATCGTGATCCGCGACGCCGCGAGCAAGAATGTGAACCCCGGGGACAAGGTGGTGGTCGAGATCATCGAGTACCCGGAGGGGAACAACCTGGCGGAGGGCGTGATCAGCCGCGTGCTGGGCGAGGCCGGCCTGCCGGATGTGGAGACGCAGGCGGTGATCGCGGCGTTCAACCTGCCGGGGGAGTTCCCGGAGTCTTGCGTGGAGCAGGCGCGGCGGGTCACGCGGTTCTTTGACGGGGAGATCGCCGAGTGGGAGCGCCACGGGGCCAAGGCGTTGAAGGGCCGGCTGGATCTCACGGGGGAGTTCATCGCGACGATCGACCCGCCGGACGCGAAGGACTACGACGACGCGATCAGCATCAAGCGGCTGGAGGGCGGCGGGTGGGAGCTTGGGGTGCACATCGCGGATGTGGCGCACTTCATCGAGGCGGGCAGCGCGCTGGACCGTGAGGCGGCGGACCGGGCGAACTCGGTGTACCTGCCGCGGCTGGTGATCCCGATGCTGCCGGAGGTCTTGAGCAACGGCATCTGCTCGCTGCAGGAGGGTGTGGCGCGGTACGCCAAGAGCGCGTTCATCCGGTACGACAAGAACGGGGTGGTGAAGTCCGAGGGTGTGGCGCAGACGCTGATCAAGAGCGCGAAGCGGATGACCTATCTGGAGGCGCAGGCGCTGATCGACGGGGACCCGGAGGAGGCCAAGACCCACGCGAAGACCGAGCCGAACTACACGGCGCAGCTGCTCGCGACGCTCAAGGAGATGGACGCGCTGGCCAGGGCGATCCAGGGGCGGCGTCAGCGTCAGGGGATGATCTCGCTGGAGCTGCCGGATGTGGTGCTGCTGTTCGACGAGCACGGGCGGGTGATCGACGCGGAGCGTGAGGACGACGCGTTCACGCACACGCTGATCGAGATGTTCATGGTGGAGGCCAACGAGGTGCTGGCGCGGCTGTTTGAGAAGCTGAATGTGCCGCTGCTGCGCCGGGTGCACCCCGAGCCGACGCCGGGCGAGACCGAGCACATGCAGAAGGCCGCGAAGGTGGCGGGGTTCACGATCCCCAAGCACCCGACGCGCGAGGAGCTGCAGGGGCTGCTGAACGCGACGCGGGGGACGCCGGCGGCGCGGGCGGTGCACATGGCGGTGCTGCGGACGCTGACCAAGGCGGAGTATTCGCCGGCGAGGGTGGGGCACTTTGCGCTGGCGAGCGGGGCGTACGCGCACTTTACGAGCCCGATCCGGCGGTACCCGGACCTGACGGTGCACCGGGCGCTGGAGGAGTTTCTGCACCGGACCAACAACGGCGAGGCGGCGCCGAAGGACGAGCGGGCGTGGAAGAACCTGGGGCACGAGCTTGCGGGCACCGACGCGTGCCCGGGTGTGGACACGCTGACGGAGATCGGGCGGCACTGCACGCGCCGGGAGGAGAACGCCGAGAGCGCCGAGCGCGAGCTGCGGAGCTTCCTGGTGCTGCAGCTGCTGACGACGAAGATGGACGAGGAGTTCGACGGCGTGGTCACGGGGGTGAGCCCGCGCGGGATCTATGTGCAGATCGACAAGTACCTGGCGGACGGGATGATCCAGACCAAGGACCTGCCGGGGGATGTGACGAGGTCGAGCGCGCCGCCGCGGTGGCAGGTCGACGCCCGCACCGGCGCGCTGGTGGATGCCAACAGCGGGCGCAGCTACAACATGGGGCACCTGATCAAGGTGCGGATCCTGGAGATCGATCTGGCGAAGCGTCAGATGAACCTGGGGATCGCGGACGCGGAGGGGCGTGCGGCGGGGAAGGCCAAGCAGCCGCTGCCGAGGCTGGGCGGGGGCGACAAGTTCGGGGGGATCGGGCAGGGCAAGGGGGCGGGGTTCGGCGGCATGACGGGGTCGGAGCGGCGGAGCCGGAAGAGCAAGTCGCGGGACAAGGGGAAGGGGAACCACAGGCGGGATAAGAAGTAGCCGGTGCCTTGTTGTGGTGCGGGCTTCCAGCCTGCACGCCCTCCCCACCTACTCGCCTACCGCATCCCACTACCGCCAAGTCAGGAAGTATGTCCCGCCGGGCTTGTAGAGGTGCACCAGCTCGCCCCGTGATGTCGGATCGACGAACGGCAGCTTGCGAGGGTCAACCAGCCGATGGCGTGCAGGCTGGAAGCCTGCACCACAACTGGAGAACTCCCACTCCCTGGGCTCCGCGCACAGCCCCGCGGCCACCGGGTTCTGCTCCACATGCCCGATGAGCCTCACAAGATCCTGCTCGCTCCGCACCAGATGATCGAACCCCTCCCGCTCCCACAGCGTCCCGGATCGACCCAGGAGGCGGTTGATGGTGTTGGATGTGAAGGACTTCCAGGAGTGGACGATGTCCGACAGGGCGTGCCGCAACGATGGTGTGACGAGCAGATGCACATGATTGGGCATCACGCACCACGAGACCAGGTTGTACCGATCGCCCTCGAAGTGCAGCAATGCGCTCTGCACGATCGCCGCCGCCTCGCGCCGGCGCAGGACGCACGACCCGGCGCGGAGCGGGGGGTCGTGCCGGGCGCAGATCGCCAGTACATCATCTGTATCGGGGTGTAGGTCGGGCATGCGGCCCCCCGTGTTGTGGTGCGGGCTTCCAGCCTGCACATCCCTGCGTTGTCACACGGTATCGTGCAGGCTGGAAGCCTGCACCACAATTCGGGTCAGCCCTCTTCGCGCGGGGCGACGACCACGCGGCGTGAGAGGTCGGGGACCCAGATGCCGCCGGGCTCCTCGATGGTGACGGCGAAGAGGGCGACTCGTCCGACATCGATGCCGGGGTGGATGGGGACGATGACCTCGCCGGCGGCTGTGGCGTTGAAGACGCCGCCGGAGACTTTCTGCTCCATGCCGCGCTCGTCGATGACCCAGACCTGGTACTGCTCGACGGCGGGGTCGTTGGGCTTGAGTCCGACGAATCGGAGGTAGCCCTGCTGGAGCTCGTCGTTCCAGACGACATCGCCGCGGACGCTGCCCTGCTCGGCGGGGGCGTCGGGCAGGTCGAAGGGGCTCCATGCGACGCGCCACGAGCCGGGGACCTCGAGCAGCTTCTGGCGGGAGGCGGCCAGCTCGGTCGGGTCAACGGGCGTCTCGAGCCGGGCGATGTGGAGCTCGGCCGCGTCGAGGTCGTGCCGGGCGATGGCCAGCTCGGAGGTGACCGACGCGAGGCGTTCGGCGAGTTCGAGCGCGCGGCCCGCGGCCTCGGCGAGCTGCGTGCGCTGCTGCGCCGAGAGGTTCTCGGCGTTTGCCAGCTCGGCGCGGAGGTCCTCGACCGAGCGGCGCGAGTCGGCGAGCAGCGTCTCGTTGTTGACCATGCGGAGGCGCATCTCTTCGGTCTGGGCGGCCAGGGCGCGCTCGGCGCGCTGGCGGGCGTCCACGGCCATGACGCCGAACAGGACGGAGACGGCGGCGAGGATCGCCGCGGCGACGGCGAAGGCGAGCCACCCGCGCCCGCCGGCGGGGCCGATTCGTCCGGCGGTCCCGGCGCCGACGACGGCGCGCCCGCGGGCTTCGATGCGGGCGGCGAGATGCTCGGGGATGTCCCCGCCGCCCTCCGCGGCGTCGATCGCGAGCAGCAGCTCGCCGAGGGTGTCGGCGGGCGGGTCGGCGAACTGGTCCCGGAGGCGCTCGAACTCGGACGCGTCTTCGAGGGCGAGCTGTCCGAGCTGCTCGTCGGCGAGGAGTTCGAGGTATCGTTCCCAGCTGGCGGGGTTGTTCATCGCACGCCCTCCCCGACCGAGAGCATGGCGTCGGTGAGTCGCATCATGGCGCGGCGGAGGCGGGACTTGACGGTGCCGATGGGGCTGCCGGTCGCCGTGCCGATCTGGCTGTGGCTGAGCCCGGCGCAGATGTTCATCCAGAGTGCTTCGCGCTCGGCGTCGGGGAGGCCGTCGAAGGCGGCGGCGAGACGGCGGACCTCCTCGCGCCCCGAGGCGGGGTCGATGGCGTCGGCGAGGGACGGGGCGGGGCGGGCGCCGGCGGCGTCGGCCGCGTGGCGGCGCCGGGCGCTCGCCTGGCGGCGTCGGTCGATGGTGCGTCGGTGGGCGATGGTCGCGACGAAGGCCGGCTCGCTCCCCTTGGCGAGGTCGAACCGGGAGGCGGAGAGCCAGAGTTCCATGAACACTTCCTGCACGGCGTCGTCGACCTCCGAGCCGGCGCTGTCGAGGTGCCTGGCCGCGATGCGGTAGACAAGCCCGCCGTACTCGCGGACGCACTCTCCGACCGCGGCCTGTTCACCCGCGGCGATGCGTTGAAGGATGGTCGCCACTGCAGCTACCCCTGATCGCCGGCCCGACACCCCGTGCACACGAGGGTACCACACTCGGCCGGCCGGTGCGGGTTGGAGCCCGGACCCGCGGGGGCTCAGCCCCGGGGCCGGCCGTCGCCGAGTTCGAAGGTCAGGGATGCCCAATAGCTCTTCCAATCCACATCTTCTCTGTCTGTCGTCTGCACCATGTGCAGCGAGGTGATCATCCAGGCGCCGCCCGGCGCTGGCGCGAACTGAATCTGGCCATGCTCGTCCGTTGTCAGCTCGATGAGGTCCGACGGGTCCGTTTGGGAGACCACGACGACCCTGGCGCCCTCGAGCGCCACGCCGCCGAAGAGCACGGTCGCGCCGGCGTCGCCGACGCCTGCGCGGTCGAGCACGATCTCGTAGGCGAGGCCCACGGGGTGATCGGCGGGGGCGTCCCCGGGGTCTCCGACGGCGACGAGCGCTTTGGCGCAGCGGACATAGGCCTCGCGGCCGTGCTCGCCGGAGCGGCCCTCGCGCTCTCGCCAGGCCTTGATCGCCGTGAGCCCCTCCTCCTCGAGGTAGGCCTCGAACCGGGGGGCCTCGAGGATGTTGATGTACTCGTTGCTCTCGTAGACGATGATGCCGGGCCCGGGCGCCGAGGGGCGCAGCAGGCCGGTGTGGCTGGCGTGCAGGCCCTTCACCTCGGTGGTCTGGTCGCCCTGCAGGAGCTCGTACCGCGCGATCTGCGGCGTGTTCCGGGCGACCAGCTCGCCGTTGAACCGCTCGCCGTGGTACATCTCGACGCGGAGGAGCGAGTCCGGCGCGCACCGGAAGGTGCTGGGCAGGAGCCAGAACTCGTGGGCGCTCGCGGATGGGGCGAGCAGGAGGGCGGCGGTGAGGCCCGCCAGGGTCTGGGATGGGGAGAGCATCGGGTTTCCTTTCCTCGGGAGGGGGTTCACGGGCGCGCCGCGCCGGCGGGCCCCTCCGCCCGCCAGCGCCGGGCGCCGGGTGCTACCGCTCGGAGTTCCACGCGTTCAGGAACAGGATGATGTCGAGCGAGTTGATGACGCCGTCGTCGTTGAAATCGGCCTGGAGCAGCTTGGGGGGGTCCTTGCGGTTGAGGGTGCCCGAGTGGGGTGTCGCGCTGTAGGGGAAGACCATGTTGTAGTCGGTGTCGTTCTGGGGGACATTGTCACCGACGACGGTGATCGACTGGTAGGACGGCCCGCTCGCGATCGCGGTGAGGGCGATGTCGATGACATCGTCGCCGAGGCGTCGGCCGTTGGGCCAGCCGCTGGAGACCCCGCCGGTGGTGTCGCCGCCGATGAAGCCGAGGCGGTGGAACGCCGGGTCGCCGGCGACGGGCACGGGCCCGGTGGTGGTGCAGACGCGGAGGACATCGGGGATGAACACGGCGACGAGGTCCGCGCGGTCGGTGGTGGCGAAGGCGGTGCCGAACACCAGGTTGATGAGCGTGGCGAGCTCGGGGTCGGAGGCGTAGTGCGCGTACTGGGAGTCGCCGGTGGGTTCGGTCGCGTTGTAGCGGTCCTTGTCGGCGTAGGCGACGAGTGCCTCGTTGAAGAGGGGGTTGCCCAGGCGGTTGACCTGGACCCAGTCGCCCGTGTGCACCACATCGTCGCCGGCGTTCCGGATCGTGACCTCGCGCCGGCTGACCGACGCGTAGACGCCGACGCCGGTCTGCGCCCCGAAGAAGGGGTCCTGGTAGGGCAGGGCGGGGAGGTCCGCGAGGGGGATCTGGACCGCGTAGGTGAGGACATTGAAGCCCTTGAACCCGTCGACGCCGCGCCCGTCCTGGCCGAGCCCGTCGGAGAGGTCGTTGTCGTTGTCGAGGATCCGGATGTTGAGCAGGTCGAAGACGCCGGGCACATCGGCGAAGAAGCCGTCGTCGCGGGGGCCGGCGAAGACCGCCTCGCCGCCGGACCCGTCCTGGACCGCCTGCCGGGTGTAGCGGTCGAGCTCGGCGAAGGTCGTTGCCCCGCTGACGGCTCGGCCGTCCTCGTCGTTGTAGAAGGGCGTGACATTCTTGCCGACATTGGGGATGTTGACGAGGTAGCCCTCGCCGACGCTGGAGGCCTGGCCGCCCTCGGTGCGCGTCACGGCGTAGGTCTGGGTGAAGTTCTGCCGGGCGTCGCCGATGTCCATGATCGGCCCGGCCTCGGTGCCGAGCCCGTAGGAGAGGATGGTGTTCTCGTTCTTGTACCCCTCGTCCTCGGGGGAGAAGGCGAAGTCGTAGCGGATGACCGTCTCGCCGGTGGTGGGGTTGGTGATGTGCAGGCTGTAGAGCGCGTCCGAGGCGAAGCGCTCGAAGTGCGGGCCGTCCCCCGGCTCGCTGAAGGGGTGGACATTCGCGATCACCGTCAGCACCGGCCCGCTGCCGTCGTAGCGGTCGCTGACGAAGGCGTACACATCGGTGAGGTTGGCTCCGGCGTCCTGCTTGATGAGCGGGGCGTCGTTGTGGCTCGACATGAGCTTCAGCGCCGTGGTCAGCGACCCGGAGGAGGCTTGGGTGAGGCTGACGGCGCCGCCGGCGCACATCGCGAGCATCGCCAGGGAGACAGAGAGTCGTCGCGTCATCGGTCGGTCCTTTCTGCGCGTCTTGGCCCGCGCACGCGCCGGGCCGGCGCACCACCTTCGGGCCCGGGGAGGAAGCGGATGTCGCCGGGGGGAAGGAACTTCCGGTCCCCCGCGGCGGGCCGGCGCGCGACGGCGGCCCGCGTCCCAGCCGCGGGCCGTCGCGCGCGAACACACAGGGCGCGGCACGGCCCGTGCGGCGCTCTCCCGCTGGCTTTCGGACGCCGGACGGGATCGGATTTTGACTTCGGGCGGCGCTCAGACCAGCTCGGCGCTGCGGGCACGAAGCCTCGACCGGCGCCGGGCCCGCGCGATCTGGGCGAGCACCCCGGCCACGCCGTACCCGACGGCCCCCGCCACGCTCGCCGGCCCGGCGACCCCGGCCAGCTCTGGCGGCAGGAACTCGCCCCTGATCCCGGGGAGCGTCTCGGCGGACTGCATCATCTCGCCCAGCGCGAAGATGAGCAGCACCGGCGGGCAGGGCAGGCCGATATGCGCCCCGAGCTTCCACGCCTCGAACGCGGAGAAGAGGATCGCCATCGTGAAGAACGGGATCATCCAGAGCAGGAACATGAGCAGGCCGAAGACCCGCAGGCTGAGCCACTCGCGGGCGCCCTGCACGAACAAGCCCGCCCCCACGAACGACACGACCAGCACGCCGACCGCCCACGCGCTGGGCGGGCGCGCGAAGTAGAGCCCGCCCCGGTCGGCCTGCCAGAGCACCGCCAGCCCGGCGGCGCCGGCGATGGCCAGCATGGCCAGCGCCAGCGGCAGGCTCGACGCCGCGTCGGAGTTCGCGGGGAGCCGGGCGCTGCCGAACTTCGCGGCCCGTCGCCAGCCTTCCAGCACGGTGTGGCGGGAGGCGGTGACGGCGGTGATGAGCGCGAGGAAGGCGACGCCGACGATCCCGCCGAACAGGCCGAGCAGGAGCTCGAGGGACTCGGGCCGGCGCTCGCCATCGTGCCAGCCGCTGTCGAAGGCGGCGAAGATCTGCTTGTAGGCCCCGTCCTGGACGACGACCGCCCAGACGCTGGCCAGGAGGAAGAACACGACGCCGCAGTAGACGGCGAGGGCCCCGCCCTTGCTGAGGACATGGTGGGCGGGGTTGCGCCACTTGCGGTGGACCATGGTGAACATGGTCGCGAGGAGGAAGCCCTGGACCAGGAGGGTGTATGGGGTGGGGTGCATGGCGCCGTGGAAGAAGGGGACATCGCGGAAGCTGTCGATGCCGCTGGCCTCGGCGGGGGCGCGCAGGTGCTCGGGCAGCTCCTGCTGGAGCAGGCCGAAGAAGGTGGGGCGGATCGTGAGGAACTCAAAGAAGGTGATGCCGACGCGCGAGAGGTTCGGCAGCACGAAGTAGAGCACCACCACCACGCCGACCGAGAGCATCTGGGCCAGGCGGGGCTTGGGCGAGATCATCCCCGCGGCCATGGCGGTCAGGTGGTAGACCCACACCGAGGTGAAGAACACCAGGTAGAAGTGGGCGAGCGTGAGCAGGCTGAACCCGCTCACGACCGCGGCGACGGCGACGACCGGGAGGGTCATGGCGAAGAGCGCGTACTCCCGCACCGGGAGGCCGAAGAGGTAGCCGAGGATCTTGGCCGTGGGGCTCATCGGCGTCATGCGCTGGTAGTCGATGAGCCCCTCGTCGCGTTCCTGGCTCATGCCCGCGGCGACGACGCCGGTGCCGAACATCATGAGGAGCACGGCCTGGATGACGACGATCGCGGGCAGCACGGCCTCGGCCGCGACCTGGCGGCTGGCCAGCTCCTGCTCGGTCATCGTCATGTAGACGATCAGCGCGACGAAGAGGGTGATGGTGACGGTGACGACCCCCCAGCTGATGAGGTGCCTGGGGCGCAGGCGGGCGCGGGCGCACTTCTGCCAGATGGGGTTGACCCGCCAGAGCCCCGCGCCCCTGATCTCGGCCGGCGCGTCGGTCATGACACCTCCGATGCGCCGACCTCGCGGAGCACATCCTCGACCCCGCGCCGGCGCTCGAAGAAGCCCCGCACGCGCACGCCCCCGGAGACCAGCGCCTCGAGCAGGTCGGCCACGCCCTCGTCGCCCAGGTCGGTCTCGAACAGGCACTTGCCGTCCGAAGACTCGACCCGGTGCAGCCCCTCGCGGGCCCGGAGCACGAGCGCGGCGGCCTCGCCGGGGCCGACGGTCTCGACGGTGAAGCGCCTCGTCTGATTCAGCCCGGCGACGATCGCGTCCATCGGCCCGCTGAGGACCAGCCGGCCCTTCTCCATGATGCCGATCGAGGTGCAGAACTCGCTGAGCTCGTTGAGGATGTGGCTGCTGACGATGATCGACTTGCCCTGGGCCCGCAGGTCCTTGAGCAGCTCGCGCAGGTCGGCCCGCGCCAGCGGGTCCAGGCCGCTGGCAGGCTCGTCCAGCAGCAGCACCTTGGGGTCGTGCAGCAGCGTCTTGGCGAGGACCAGGCGCTGGGTCATGCCGCGGCTGAGCGTGCCGGCGAGGGCGTCGCGCTTGGTGGTGAGGTTGACCCGCTCCATGCACCCGCGGACGCGGGAGATCCGGTCACGCCGGTCCACGAAGTAGGCCCGGGCGAAGAGGTCGAGGAACTCCCAGCACTTGAGGTCCTTGTAGACCGGGGCGAGGTCGGGCATGTAGCCGATGACGCGTCGGGCGGAGGCGACCTCCTCGCGGATGTCGAAGCCCGCGATCCGGGCCTCGCCGTAGGTGGGCTCCCGGAGCGTGGCGAGCACCCCGATGAGGCTGGTCTTGCCCGCGCCGTTGGGGCCGATGAGCCCGAAGACCTCGCCGGCCCCGATGGACAGCGTGACATCCCGCACCGCCGTGAGGTCGCCGTAGTCCACCCGGATGTCGGTCATCTCGATCATGTCGATCATGTCGACCACAGGGGGGGGCGCCAGTTCACCGGCCCGGGCCTCACGCGGCAACCCGGTGCGTACCCCGCCGGCGGTCCGGTTGTTTGGGAAGTCCCCGGCCCTCTTGCGTCCGGGAGGGCGGCTCAGACCCAGTGCATCGCGTGGGCCACCAGGTAGCCGACGCCGGTCAGCGCGAAGCTGGTCAGGGCGAGCACCGTGACGCCCGCCAGCAGCCCGAGGCACCCCCCCTTGCCTTCGCCAGGTTTCAGCGGCTGGTTCTGCGGTGATTGCTCGGTCATGAGGGCTCCAGCGGTCGTGCTCGACGGGCGGGCCTGGTCGGCCCGCGGCCTAGGATCGTAGCGTGTTCAGCCCAGTCGAAGACATCCTCGAAGAGCTCCGCCAAGGCCGCATGATCATCCTCACCGACGATGAGGACCGGGAGAACGAGGGCGACCTGATCATGGCCGCCGAGTTCGTGACCCCCGAGGCCATCAGCTTCATGATCCGCGAGGCCGCGGGGTACCTCTTCATGAGCCTCACGGAGGCCGACTGCGACCGGCTGGACCTGCACGCCCAGACCCCGGTCAATACCTCGGTCCGCGGCACGCCCCTGACCGTCTCGATCGACGGCCACCCCCGGCACGGGTTTACCACCGGCGTCTCGGCCCACGAGCGGGCCCGGACCATCAAGCTCGCGATCAACCCCGATTCCAAGGCGGGCGACTTCGTGCGTCCGGGGCACATCAACCCGCTCCGCGCCCGGGACGGCGGCGTGCTGGTGCGCATCGGGCAGACCGAGGGGTCGGTGGACCTCTGCAAGCTCGCCGGGCTCTACCCGGGCGCGGTCGGGATCGAGATCATGCGGGCCGACGGCGAGATGGCCCGGATCCCCGACCTCGAGACCTTCTGCGCCAAGCACCGTCTGAAGATGTGCTCGGTGCGCCAGATCATCGAGCACCGGCTGGCGGGCGACCCGTTCCTGCACCGGCTGGACCCGGTCGAGGGGACCCCGATCGACACGCCCCTGGGGCGGTTCAACTGCATCGCGTTCCGCTCCCTGGTGGATCCCCTGCCGCACCTGGCCCTGACGGTTGGCGGCGTGGGGCGGCTGGGCAGCGACGGGAGCCCGATCGAGACCGAGGAGCCGACGCTGGTGCGGGTGCACCGGCGCGACCTGCTGGGGGATATCTTCGACGACCTGTCCACCTGCACGATCCCGGGGCGCCGGGCATCGACCGGGCAGACGCTCCGGGAGTCGATGCGGATGATCCAGGAGGCGGGGCGCGGGGCGGTGATCTACCTGCGTCCCCACGGCCTGGGGGATACCCTGAGCCAGCGCCTCAGCCGCCCGTTCAACCACGACAGCACGGATTCGCCGGTGCAGAGCGTCAATCACGCGACGCTGGAGTACGGCACCGGGTCGCAGATTCTGGCGGCGTTGGGGGTGCGGACGCTCCGCCTGATCACCAACAGTGATGCGGACTACCCATTGCTGCGGTCGTTCGGGCTGATGATCAGCGAGCGGGTCCCGGTCCGGGCGTCCGGGGTGTAAAGTCGGACCCGGCGATCCACCAAACATTTTCCGCAAATCCCCGTATTTGCCCCTCGACGAGCGGGACGCGACGGGTACGCTTCGTGGAGTTTGACCGGGTCGGAGGGCCTCGACGGGAGTCCCCGGCGCCGCGTCCATGTGCTGATCAACAGGAGAAAACACCATGTTCGGATGCTGCTGCAGTTCATCGGGGAAGACGGCCCTCATCGCGGCGATCGTGGGCGCTGCCGGGGTGCTCGGCGGGGCGGTGCTCACCCGGTCGCTGGAGAAGGCCGGGCCCGATGCGGGGCCGGCGGTCGTCGTCCCGGCCTCGCACCAGCCGGAGGCGGAGATGACCCCCGAGCAGATGATGGCCGCGATGGCGGACTGGGCTGCGCCGGTCGAGGAGCACGAGATGCTCAAGAGCATGGCGGGGACCTGGGACGCGACGGCGAGGTTCTGGATGGCGCCCGACGCCCCGCCGACGGAGTCCAAGGGGGTTTCCGAGGCCGAGCTGATCCTCGACGGGCGGTTCGTCAGCCAGCACTTCACCATGCCGGACTTCATGGGAATCCCGTTCGAGGGCTACGGCGTGGTCGGGTTCGACAAGGCCAAGGGCAAGTACATCAACGCCTGGATCGACAACTTCGGGACCGGCATGATGACCATGGAGGGCGTGGCCGACAAGAAGGCGCACACGGTGACCTGGACCGGCACCGCGGTCTACCCCGGGCCCGAGGGGGTGACGGAGACCCCCGTCAAGCACATCATCAGGCACGACGGGCCGGACAAGATGGTCATGGAGTTCTGGGAGCCGCCGGCCCCCGGGGAGGACATGATCAAGAACGGCGAGATCACCTACACCCGGAGGAAGTGATGAGCGGCGCCGCCTCCGAACACCCGGTCGGCGCCAAGGACGCGTGCGCCGCGATGGGCGCGATGACGGATGCGCACGCGCGGTTCGAGCCCTTCGTCGGCCGCTTCGGGGCCGAGGTCACCATGTGGATGGGGCCGGGAGACCCCATGGTCTCGACCGGGACAATGACCAACACGCTCGAGCTCGGCGGCCGGTTCCTGCAGCAGGTGTACAAGGGCGACCCCAACAACGGCCCGTTCCCGAACTTCGAGGGGCGGGGCTTCTGGGGGTACAACACCGTCAGCAATCGGTACGAGGGGTTCTGGATTGATAACGCTTGCACCTTCTTCCAGATTGAGCATGGTCAGGTCGACAAAGCCGGCAGGATCTGGGAAATGCACAGCGAGATAGTGAATCCCTCGACGGGTGGGTCGATGCGCAAGAAGTCGGTGATCACGCTGCACGCCAGCGCGAGCCACGAGATGGAGATGTTCTTCGACACGGGCTCCGGGGAGTGGAGCCGGAGCATGCGCATTACTTACAAACGGATGTAGAAAGAGCCGAAGGAACGCACACCGCGTGAAACGCCGCTGCAAGCCGCAGCGGCGTTTTTTGCTTGTCGTATTTCGCCCAAAGCATCATGATGATTCACCGAAGCCCTCGGCGCGGTGCGACAGTGGTGTGCCCGGCCGCTACGCTGTCCGCCACTGGTGATTTGGGGGTATTGCCGCCAGTGGTCCGAAGAGGTGTCGAATTGATGAAGCAATTGTCCTACCCTGTGGACAGCCGAGCGGCGGCGGTGTTGTGGCCGTCGCTGACGCAGGACCTCGATGCCAATGTGATGGTCCTCGATCGGGAGGGAAAGATCCTCTTCGCCAACGAGCAGGCGTCGCGGTGGGTGGCGTGGTGTGCGCATGTGCTGACCGGCGATTCCGAGACGCCCGCCTCGTTGCCGGAGACCTGCTCGCCGGAGCAGTCCGAGGAGCGGCTGCGCCTGCAGGAGCGGGTGTGCGACACCGGGCGCGGCGTGACCTTCGAGACGATCGCGTGGGGGATGCGGTGGCGGATCACCTTCCGCCCGCTCCCGTCGGTGGGCGGCCAGACGCACCTGCTGCACACGGCGCGGCGCATGCAGCCGTGGGAGCGTCTGCGCCCGGGCGACCACCTCGGGGACCTGGATGTCATCAGCGTGAAGCACCACAGCCCGGGCGCGTTCGCGCAGATCTCGGCCCGGGAACTGGATGTGCTGATCCTGATCGGCGAGGGGCTCAGCTACGCGGAGATCGCGGCGCACCTGCACCGGAGCATCCGGACGATCGAGCGCCACCGGGACCAGCTGGGGCGCAAGCTGGGCGCGACGAACCGCGTGCAGCTCGCCCGGTACGCCATCCGCGCCGGGCTGTGCGCGCTCCCCGCGCCGCCCGAGGCCTTCGCGGGGCCGGCACAGGATTTCAACCCGCTCGATGTTTCGCCGGCGGCGCTTGCGATCGCGCGGCGGCGGCAGCCCAAGGCCCGTACCGGCTGACCGATCCGGGCCTTTCGATGCATATGCACGGGGCATGCAGATGAGGACCGCAGGAGCGCCCGACACGGGGTTCGGAGTTTTGGGTATAATCGCTCAACCAGCGCGCCCATGAGGTGCGATACTCTCCGGCGGCGCAACCGGAGGGAGCGGGCAACTCGGCGTGCGGAGGCCCCTCGTGAATGACCACAGCATGAGCAACGCCGGGGGGCTCATCCCGCCCTCGGAACTCGGTCAGGCATGGCTGGCACTGTGTGAGGACACGGGGGTGAATGTCGTGGTGTGCGACCGGGAGGGGACGGTCCTCTTCGCCAACGGCGTCGCCCAGCGCTGGCTGCACTGGCGTGAGACCAAGCACACCGGCCCGGCGAGCGGCAATCTGTTCTGCGACACGACCACCACGCCCGCGCTGCTGCGTGAGCGCCGGGAGCTGTGCGAGCGGGTCTGCGAGCGCGGGCAGGCGGTGGTCTACGAGAGCATCTGCCGCAACATCCGGTACCGGGTGACGATGCGTCCAGTGGATCTGGCGGACGGGCGGGCTGCGGCGCTGATCATCTCTCGGCGGATGCAGCCGTGGGAGCGGATCGGGGCGACGCGCCCGGGCGAGCCCGAGCCGGTCGTGGTGGTGCACCACGACCCGGGGGTGTTCGCGTCGCTGTCGCTGCGGGAGCTGGAGGTGCTGGTGCTGATCGCCGAGGGCCTGAGCTACTCGGAGATCGCGGCACACCTGCACCGGAGCGTGCGGACGATCGAGCGGCACCGCGACCGGCTGGGTCAGAAGCTCGGGGCGAACAACCGGGTGCAGCTGGCGCGGTTCGCGATCCGGGCGGGGCTGGCCGAGCTCCCGACGCCGCCGGAGCAGGCCGAGCTGGAGGCGTCGGGGTACGACCCCCTGGCATTCACCGGCCCGGTGCGGCGCATGGCCGACCAGCGGGTGCGGGCCGGGTAGGTGGCTTGGCGCGGGCGGGCCGGGCGGTGCGCAAGGGGGGAGGGCGTGCCGCCAATAGCGGACTTGTGAGTGACATTTAGCAGATGTGGGTATGCTGTGCGGCGTCGATGCGATGATGCCGAACGAGCAGCACCAACCCCCCCGGCCGGACGGCCCCCGAGCCCCCGATTGCGGGGCGTCGGGCTCTGGCTCGGCGTTCGCCGAGCGGGCGGGGATCGGGCGGCTCTGGACCCTGCTGACGCGGGTCACGCACTGCGGCGTGACCTTCACCAACCGGGACGGGACGATCGTGTACCTCAACGAGGAGAACCGGCGGAGCCTGGACAGGCGGTCCCCTGCGCCGATCTCCCACCTTCGGCCGCTGCGGGTGGAGCACTACTGCCCGCCGGCCATGGCGTCCGAGCGTCTCGGGTTCATGCGCCGGGTGTGCGACGAGGGCGTGACGGTGGTGTACGAGAGCATCGACGAGGGTCGGCGCGACCTGGTGACGCTGACGCCGGCCGTCGGGTTTGAGGGGCAGCCGGCGGTGATGAGCGTGTGCCGTCCCATGCGGTCGGCCGAGCGCGTGCTCGCCCAGAACTTCCCGGGTTGTGAGGTCGTGTTCGCGCGGGACCACTTCCCCGGCGGGCTGGCGCTGCTGAGCCCCCGCGAGCTGGAGGTGCTGGTGCTGGTGGGCGAGGGGCACGCGTACCCCGAGATCGCCGGCATGCTGGGCTGCAGCGGGCGGACGGTGGAGCGTCACCGGGACAACATCTGCTCCAAGCTGGGCATCGTGTCGCGCCTGGAGGTGGCGGGCTTTGCGATCAACGCGGGGCTGGCCGACCCGGGGAGCCCCGAGCAGGACGCGGTGCTGTCGCTGGCGCAGTGCGACCCGCTGGAGCTTTCTGACACGGTCACGCACCTGACACGGGTGCGGCGCGGGCCGCCGGCGGGGGTGCAGGGGCCCGAGCCGGCGCAGAGCGCGGACTTCGAGGCCGAGGAGCGGCAGGCTCGGTTGAGCGCGGAGCGGCTGGGTGCGGCGCGGCTGTGGCGGCTGCTGACGCTGCACAGCGGGTGCTGCGTGACGGTCACCGACCGCGACGGCTCGATCGCGTACGCGAACCCGCGGTCGCTGGCGTGGCTTGCCTGGCGGGACCGGTACCGGTCGGCGCCGGGCGACGCCGCGCCGGCGCACCTGGGGCGGTGCGTCGCGCCGGAGATGCTCGCGGAGCGGCTGGCGTTCGTGCGGCGGGTGTGCGACGAGGGGGTGTGTCTCGCGTACGAGAGCATCAACGATGGCCTGCGCGACCTGATCTATTTCCACCCCATCCCGGCGCCGCACCGGGAGGGGCACATGGTGCTGAGCGTGTCGCGCCGGCTCCGGGCGTGGGAGCGGGTGGACGGCCGGGTGGCGCCCGACGCCGCGATCGTGCACCCCGAGCACCACGAGCCGGGGGCGCTGGCGCTCCTGAGCCCGCGGGAGGTGGAGGTGCTGGTGCTGGTGGGGGAGGGGTTCTCGTACGCGGAGATCGGTCGGCTGCTGCACCGGAGCCAGCGGACGGTGGAGCGTCACCGCGACAGCATCTGCAAGAAGCTGGGGATCACGACGCGTCTGGAGATCGCGCGGTTCGCGATCCGCGCGGGGCTCGCGGAGATGTGCCACCGGGGCGCGGACGCGGCGGCGGGGCACGCCGGCGACAGCCCGGCGCCGGTGTCCGAGGAAGTCTCGGCGATCGCGCGCCGGCGGGTCCGTCGGGCCGAGGACGCGGAATCCTGACCGCCGGGGCTTCGGGGCGCCCGCTATGCTCGTCCATGCGGCTCACCTTTCTCGGCACCGGCACCAGCTCGGGCGTCCCGGCGATCGGGTGCGGCTGCGCGGTGTGCCGGTCGCAAGACCCGCGCGACCGGCGCCTGCGCACCAGCGCGTGCCTGCGGTTCACCGACCCGTCGGGTCAGCCCCGGACGATCCTGATCGACGCGGGGCCGGACCTGCGCGAGCAGGCTTTGCGGGCGGGGCTGGACCGGGTGGACGCGATCCTGCTGACGCACAACCATGTGGACCACACCTGGGGGCTCGACGAGGTACGCCGGTTCAATGTGCTGATGGACGCGCCGATCGATATCTACGCCGACGCGCACACGCTGGAGGGGCTGCGCCGGGTGTACGCGCACATCTTCGACAAGGCGGGCAATGTGCAGAAGTCGTTCGTGGCGACGCTGATCGCGCACCGGGTGACGCCCGGGACGGCGTTCGAGCTGTTCGGGCTGCGCGTCACGCCGCTGCACCTGCTGCACGGGCGGCTGCCGGTGCTGGGGTACCGGTTCGATCAGGTGGCCCGGCTCTCCGAGCCGGGGGTTGAGGTGGCCCGGCTCTCCGAGCCGGAGGGTGAGGTGGTCCGGCTCTCCGAGCCGGATGGGGACAACGCTGTCCTGCCGCTGGCGTACTGCACCGATGTGTCGGCGGTCCCGCCGGAGACCTGGCCCCACCTCCGCGGCCTGAACACGCTGGTGCTCGACGCGCTGCGTCACCGGCACCACCCGACGCACCTGACGGTGGGGCAGGCGGTGAGCGTGGCACACGAGGTGGGGGCGGCGCGGACCTGGTTCGTGCATATGAGCCACGACCTGGGGCACGAGGAGACGGACGCGGGGCTGCCGCGGGGGATGGGGCTGGCGTGGGATGGGTTGGAGGTGGGCGTCAGCCCCCCATGACCTCCGGGGCGTGGAAGACCGATTCGTCGATGGGCTGGTTCACCTCGACCGTGGCATACTCGGTGCGCAGGATCCCCGCCATCGGGAGCTCGACTTCCTGGCGATGGGCGATCTTGACGGGGCCGACCTGGCGCCAGTCGGAGAGGCGGAGGGTGATGGGGATGGCGCCGCCGAGGCCGGTTTCGATGGTGGCTTGGATGGCCAGGGGCATGCTGGTTTCGGCGTCGAGGAACATAGTGGCCTCTTGGTCGCCGCGGGTGACGCGGATGGCGAAGGCGTCGCGGTTGTCGAAGGGTCGCTTCGCGGTGACGGCGACGGTGTCAAAGCTCTCGCGCCAGTCGGTGGCCCAGGCGAGGGGGCTCTGGAGGAGGGCGGCGGCCTGCTGGTCGGGGGTGAGCTCGGTGTCGCCGGCGGCGAAGGAGCGAGTGAGGGCGCGTTCGCCGTCGATCCAGGTCTCGGTGAGGCGTCCGCCGCCGAGGTCGAGGGAGGTGAAGACCTTGCCGTCGGCGGTGTAGGCGGCGCGTTCCGGGCCGGCGAGGCCCATGTGGACGGCGCGGACGGAGCCCTCGAGCGTGAGGGAGCGGAGCGTGGCGCCGGTGGCGACGGCGCCGGCCTCGGCGGCGCGGGCGAGGAGGTCCTCGACGGTGGGGAGCAACTCGGCTTCGGCGGGGCCGCGGAGGCGGGGGAGGACGCTCTCGGCGCCGCCCTGGTGGTGGGTGATGGAGACGACCTTGCCGGCTTCGTCGCGGTCGAAGCGGACGCGGATGGCGTCGGTGACGCGGAAGGTCATCCAGCCGTCGGCGTCGGGGGGGTAGAGCTCGTAGACCATCTGACCGGGGTGGTCGATGGCGAGGCGGTTGTTCTGGAGGAGGACGGAGACATCGGTCTGCTGCCCGGGGGCGTCGAGGTGGTAGACGCCGAGGTAGTCGCGGGCCTCGGCCAGGTCGATCTCGATGGGGGCCTCGAGACCGGCGCGGATCACCTCGAAGGTCATGCCGCCCTGGAAGATGGTGAGCGAGAAGACCTCGCCCCGGTCGTTCTGGTTGAACTTGACGGCGACGGCGTCGGTGATGGTGAAGGCCCGCTTGCCCTGGTCGTCGGGCGCTGCGAGCTCGTAGACCATCTGCCCCGGGACATCGACGGCGAGGCGCCCGTTCTGGACGAGGACCTTCATGGTCGCGCCCTTGAACGATCCGAAGTTGGCGGTGTAGTCGCCGAGGAAGGGCCCGAAGTCTTCGTCGGAGACCGGGGCGGCGGTCTCGGAGATATCGCCGAGCATGCCGCGGAAGACGATCTTGCGCGACTGCTCCTGCAGGGGGCTCCCGAACTGGTTGGTGAGCATGACCATGCCGAGGTTCTCCTCGGGGAGCATGGCGACTTCGGCGGTGAAGCCGTCGATGCCGCCGGCGTGCTCGACCATGCGCCGGCCCTCCCACTCGCCGAGGAACCAGCCGAGGCCGTAGGCGCCGGGGAGGGGCCCCATGTCGAGGTCCATGTGGTGGGTCCAGGTCTCGGCGTGCGTGGTCTCGCTGAGGAGCCGGCTCCCGTCGATCTCGCCGCGCCCGAGCTGGAAGATGACCCAGCGGCTCATGTCGCGGACGCTGGAGTTGATCGAGCCGGCGGGGGCGATGGCGTCGGCGTTGCGCATGGGCTGATGCTCGAGCTCGCCCTTGTCGGCGTGCCAGAAATAGCCCTTGGCCATGAGCGTGTCGGCCTGGGCGGCGTCGTAGGTCGTGTTCGTCTCGGTCATGCCGAGCGGGCCGAGGATCCGCGTGGCGATGAGGGTGTCCCAGTCGGTCCCGGCGGCGTTGCCGGCGGCCAGGCCCGCGGCGAGGAAGCTCTCGTTGGAGTAGTTCCACTGCTCGCGGAAGGGGAACAGCAGCTCGGCGCGCCCGACGATCTCGATGATCTCGTCGCGGGTGACGCCCGGGACGCCGTACCACGACGCGTTCATGACCGCCAGGCCCGCGCGGTGGCAGAGCAGGTCGCGGATGACGACCTGGCTGTCGGCGTCGGGATCGGCGAGGTGGAAGGCGGGCAGGTGGGTGCGGGCGGGCTCGTCGAAGCTCATGCGCCCCTCGTCCACCAGCATGCCGATGGCGGACGCGGTGAAGGCCTTGGTCGTCGAGCCGACAGCGAATCGGGTGTCGGGGGTGACGGGCCGGCCGGTGTCGGTATCGGCGACGCCAAAGCCCCCGAGCAGGATGACCTCGCCGTCCTTGATGACGGCGAGGGCGGCGCCGGGGGCGTGGTGCTCGGCCAGGGCCCGGTCGAACTCGGCGCTGATCCAGGCGAGGCGGTCGTCGAGGCTCGGGGCGGTCTCGGTCGGCTGCGCCTGGGCCCAGAGGGTCGAAGCGAGACTCGCGAGGACGAGCGTGCGGGCGGTGCGGGCGAACGGCATGGCGGGCTCTCTCCCTGGGTGGTCGCGTGCTTGTTGGCGACACGCGGGTACGGATTGCAGCGTATCCGAGACCCGCGCACCGGGCGGCACGGCGCGGCATATAGAATGCCCCATGGACCAGGACGATCATGTGTGTCTGTGCTACCGGGTCTCGCTGCGGAAGATCCGGGCGTACTTGGCGCGGGAGAACCCGCCGGTGGCGTCGCTGATCTCCGAGTGCCTGGACGCGGGCACGGGGTGCGGGTGGTGCGTGCCGTTCCTGGAGCACCTGCACGACCAGCACACCAGGGGCGTGGAGCCGGACCTGAAGATCTCGCCGCAGAAGTATGCGGAGGCCCGGACGGGCTACAAGCAGAGCGGCGAGCGTGACAAGGGCGTGGTGGCGGAGGCGACGGGGGACGGGGGTTCCTGACCCCCGCGGGCGTGCGAACAAAGTGCGATCGGGGGGCGCGGGCGGGGCGCGGGCCCGGCGCTCGGGCTATTTGGGACATTTTTGTTTGCTTTTGCGCACCGTTTGGTAGGCTGCGGGCATGGCACACGGCACACGCATCGTGCTCGCTGTGTTCGCGGCGGTCGGGGCGGTGGTCCTGTGGTTCGCCCTGACCTACGGCGTCGTTCTCGCGCTCGGCTCGGTGATCGACCCGGGCGGCTTGAGCGACAACGCCCGGACCGCGCTGACCACCGGTGTGTTGGGCGCGGCGCTCGCTGGGGCGGCTTTCGCCGGCATGGTGTGTTTCTTCCTTGTCGCAGGCGATGCCCGGGCGGACGGTCGTGCGCGCGGTGACGGCGCGGGCTGAACCGGCGGAGGCCGGGCGCGAACGCAGAAGACGGGATACCGAGGGTGTCGGTGCGCGCCGGGGGTGTGCGCTGCGCGGCGCCGTGCGGCGCGGTGCGAGGGAGGGGTGCGCGGCCGATGTGGCGGGCGGCGGCGCGCGATACGATGTGGTGTGCTCGGGAGCGGGCGCGACGAGGGGATTCGTCCCCTGCGGCTTTCGGCCGCGTCCGTTGACCGGGCTCAGAGGAGCACATCATGGACATGCAGCGCTTCTTGTCGGCGGCGTGGGTGGCGTTCGGGGCGGTCTCGGCCGGCGCACAGGCGCAGTGCGAGCCCGTGTTGCTCGGCATCGCCGACACGCCGGGCGTGGCGCGGGCGGTCGCGATCTCGGGCGGGCTGGCGTGCTGCGCATGCGGGAGCGCGGGCCTGGCGGTCGTTGACATCCACGACCCTGCGGGGCCGGTGGTGCTCGGAACGCTGGACACGCCGGGGTACTCGTACGATGTCTTTTTGGCCGGGTCGGTGGCGTATCTCGCCGACGGGACGGGCGGTCTGGCGATCATCGACATCGCCGACCCCGGCGCACCGACGCTGCTTGGAACCTACGGGGCCAACTGCTACGCCGTGCATGTGGTCGGCTCGGTCGCCTATCTCGCCGGCGGGTTCGGGGGCGGGTTGCGGGTCGTGGATGTCACCGACCCGGCCACGCCCACGCTGCTCGGCCAGTACAGCGAGGTGCTCGGGGCGCCGATGTCGGTCTTCGCCGTCGGGCAGACGGTGTTCGTCGGCGACCGGTTCAACGGGATGCGGGTCCTCGACGCGTCGGACCCGGCGGCCCCGGTGCTGCTCGGCGAGTATCTCACCGACAGGCGCGGCGCGGGGGTGGTTGTCGAGGGGACGGTGGCGTATCTGGCGAGCGACGACGCGGGGCTCTATGTGGTCGATGTCAGCGACCCGGCGCACCCCTCGGCGCTCGGCGTGTGCGCGACCCCGGGCAGCGCCGAGCAGGTTGCGCTCGGCGCGGGGCTGGCGTTTGTGGCCGCCGGCGAGGGCGGGATGGCGGTGATCGATGTCGGCGACCCCTCCGACCCGGTGCAGGTCGGCGTGCTCGACTCGGCGCTGTACGCGTGGGATGTCGCCCGGGCCGGCGGCGCCGTGCTGCTGGCCGACGACGCGACCGGCATGCTCGCCGTCGATGTCGCGTCGTGCGGGGGGGCGTGCGAGGCCGATCTGAACGGAGACGGGGCGGTCAACACGCTCGATGTTCTGGCGTTCCTGAACGCCTGGGCGGCGGGGGAGGCCCTCGCGGACTGGAACGACGACGGGGCGGTCAACACGCTGGATGTGCTGGCGTTCCTGAACGACTGGGTCGCGGGCTGCTGAGCGGGCGTCGGCGCGGCCCGGTATGCTGGGCGGATGCACAAGGGCGTCGTGAGTCTGATGCTGGCGGCGGTGCTTTGCTCGCGTTCGGCGGGGCAGGGCGAGCGGCTGATCGAGCTGGACCCGGGCGCCGCCGCGGCACGGATGGAGGCGATGCGGGGCGCGTGGGGCGACGGCGCCGCGTGGTCGCTCCGGGCCGCGGGGCTCCGGTCGCTGCTGGTCGGGCGGCTGGGTCTGCCGACGCTCCGGGCCGACGGGCGCAACGGCGAAAGCGCGGCGGCACGGGGTGCGTTCGACCCGATCGCGTCGGCGCCGCGCCGGTTCGACGGGTACGAGGTGGTCAATCTCGCGGTCCGGTCGTTCGACGGGTCGCGGGTGACCGGCAACCTCTACCTCCCGACCGGGCGTGGCGGCCCGTTCCCGGCGGTGCTGTGCCCGCACGGCCACTTCGGGGCGACGGGCGACGACGCGGAGGGGCGGTTCCGGCGGGACATGCAGGTGCGCTGCGCGACGCTGGCGCGGATGGGCGCGGTGGTGTTCGCGTACGACATGGTGGGGTGGGGCGAGAGCGACATCGCCGGGCACCACGACCCGGCGGCGCTGTCGCTGCAGTGCTACAACAGCGTGCGGGCGCTGGACTACCTGTGCTCGCGTGAGGATGTGGACGCGTCGCGCGTCGCGATCACCGGGGCGTCGGGCGGGGGGACGCAAACCTTTCTGCTCGCGGCGTTGGACGAGCGGGTGGCGGTGAGCGTGCCGTGCGTGCAGGTGTCGGCCCATTTCTTCGGCGGGTGCGAGTGCGAGACGGGGCTGCCGATCCATACCTATGAGGGGCTGGTGACGAACAACGCGGAGATCGCGGCGATGGCCGCCCCGCGCCCGATGCTGGTGATCTCCGACGGGGCGGACTGGACGAGCAACACCCCGCGGGTCGAGTTCCCGTACATCCTCGGCGTCTACGCGGAGCTGGGCGCCGCGGACCTCGTGGGCAACGCGCACTTCGGCGACGAGGGGCACGACTACGGCCCGTCGAAGCGGGCGGCGATGTACCGGTTTCTGGCCCGGCGCCTCGGACTGGACCTCGGCGCCGCCGACGAGTCGGCGGTGACGATCGAGCCCCGCGGGGCGTTGCTCGTGTACGGCGACGCGGGGCCCCCGGACCGCCCCGGCGCGGCGGCGCTGGAGGCCCTGCGGGGGTCGCTCGCGTCCCCGGCTGCCGCTAGCCCAGACCAGTAGCCCGGACCGCGAGCCCGGACGGGCCGGCCGCTAGACTCGCCGGATGTCCACCGCCCGCCCCGTGCTTGTCGGTTTGCTCGCCTGCGGGTATCTCGGCGCCTGCTCGCCGGAGGGCCGGCCGGCACCGGGCGCCACGGCGCCGGCGGACGCCACCCGGTTCGTCGGCCGGGCGGCGTGCGCGGAGTGCCACCAGAATGAGCACGCGCTGTGGCTCGGCTCGCACCACGACCTGGCGATGCAGGAAGCGACGGCGGAGACGGTGCTGGGCGATTTCGGCGGCGTCACGCTCGAGCACTTCGGCGTGACGAGCCGGTTCTTCACGCGCGACGGCGGGTACTTCGTCGAGACCGACGGGCCCGACGGCTCGGCGGGCGAATGCCGGGTCGCGTACACCTTCGGCGTCACGCCGCTGCAGCAGTACCTGGTCGAGTTCCCCGGCGGGCGGCTGCAGTCGCTGCCGCTGTGCTGGGACGCGCGCCCCGCGGCCGAGGGCGGGCAGCGCTGGTTCCATCTGTACTCGGGGGAGCCGATCCCCGCGGGTGACGAGCTGCACTGGACGGGGCGGAACCAGAACTGGAACTTCATGTGCGCCGAGTGTCACTCGACGGACCTACACAAGAGATACGACCCGCAGACTGACGCGTTCGAGACGGTCTGGAGCGAGATCGATGTCTCGTGCGAGGCGTGCCACGGGCCGGGCTCGGCGCATGTGGACTGGGCGGAGCGGGCCGGGGAAGGGGCGACAGCGGCCGATGCCGCAGAGGCGGGGCTGGGGGTGGGGCTGACGCGGGCGGAGGCGTGGCCGTGGGTGTTCACGGAGGGGTCCCCCACCGCCGTGCGGATCGAGGAGCGCACGGAGCACGCGGAGATCGAGGCGTGTGCGCGGTGCCACTCGCGCCGGGCGGCGCTGACCGACGACTACACGCACGGGCGCCCGCTGCTGGGCACCCACCGGCTCAGCCTGCTCACCGAGCCGGAGTACTTCGCCGACGGGCAGATCCTGGGGGAGAACTACGAGCACGGCTCGTTCCTGCAGAGCAAGATGTACCACGCGGGGGTCACCTGCGCCGAGTGCCACGACCCGCACACCGCGAGGCTGGTGGCCGAGGGGGACGCGCTGTGCTTCCGGTGTCACCAGCCCGAGGTGTTCGGGGCCGCGTCGCACCACCGGCACCCCGGCGGGGCGGGGGCGCCGGGGACCAGCTGCGTGGATTGCCACATGCCGGTGCGGACCTACATGGTGGTGGACGACCGGCGGGACCACTCGTTCCGCGTGCCGCGCCCGGACCTCTCCGAGCAGCTCGGCACGCCCAACGCGTGCAACGGGTGCCACACCGAGGAATCGGCGTCGTGGGCGGCGGCGCGGGTGGCGGAGTGGTACGGGGAGGGGCGTCGCGCGGAGTGGCACTTCGGCGAGGCGCTGCACGCGGGGCGCGGGGGGCTGCCGGGGGCGGGGGCGCTGCTGCTGCGCCTGGCGAACGACGCCGGGCAGCCGGCGATCGCGCGGGCGACGGGGTTCACGCTGCTGACCCCGGCGGCGGGTCCGGGCTTTGCCGACACGGTGCGCGCGGGGCTGGGCGATGCCGACCCGGTCGTGCGGCTGGGGGCGCTCCAGGCGGTGGCGGCGGCCGCGCCCGAGCAGCGGCTCGGGCTCGGCGCGGCGCTGCTGGAGGACCCGGTGCTCGCGGTGCGCGCGGAGGCCGCACGGGTGCTCGCGGCGTCGGTCGGGCCTGGCGCGCCGGCGGGCGGGGCGTTCGAGCGCGCGGGGGCGGACTTCGTCGCCTCGCAGATGGCGAGCGCCGAGCGTCCGGAGTCGCGCGTGAACCTCGGCGTCTACTTCACCGACCTCGGCATGCTCGACCGCGCCGAGGCCGAGTACCGGGCGGCGCTACGCCTCGACCCGGCGAGCATCGCCGCGGGCGTGAACCTGGCCGACCTGCGCCGTCTGCAGGGGCGCGACGCCGAGGGCGAGCGGGTCCTGCGCGACACGCTCCGGCTGACCCCCCGGAACGCCAGCGTGCGGCACGCGCTGGGGCTGACCCTGGTCCGCCTGGGCCGGCGTGACGAGGCGCTGGCGGAGCTGGAGCGGGCGTTCGCCTGGGGGCCGGAGAGCCCCCGCCACGGGTATGTGTTCGCGGTGGCGCTGGACTCGCTGGGCGAGCCCGACCGGGCGCTGGAGGTCATGCGTTCGACGGTGGCGGCACACCCCTACGACCGCGAGGTGCTCGGGGCGCTGGCGGGGATGTGCCAGGCCCGGGGGCTCGGCGCCGAGGCGGGGGCGTGCCTCGACCGGCTCGAAGCGCTGGACCGCTGAGCGTGCGTGGCGGGCGCGTCAAGGTTCGGCGAAGAAGGCGGCGTGGATCTCGCGCGGCGGGTCGGGACGCGGAGAATCCGCCATGACGATGACCTGGTTCGCCCTGCTGGCGCGGGTGCTGCTGTTTGCGATGTTCCCGTGGCTCGGTCCCAGCCTGCCGGCGCGGCCCGTCTCGCGGGAGGTCTCGGCGCCGCCCCGCGCGGCCCCGGTGCACTCGCACAACGACTACTACCGGGAGCGCCCGCTGCTGGACGCGTTGGACGCGGGGTGCCGCAGCATCGAGGCGGATGTGTTTCTCGTGGACGGGCGGCTGCTGGTCGGGCACGAGGAGTTCGAGCTGCACGGGTCCCGGACGCTGGAGTCGCTCTATCTGGCGCCGCTGGCGGCGCGGGTGCGGGCCACCGGCGGTGTCTACGCCGAGCAGCCCGAGGATGAGCCGGTGCTGTTGCTGATCGACTTCAAGCGCGACGGCGCCGAGTGCCACGCGGCGCTGCGCGAGTTGCTCGGGGGCTACCGGGACATGCTGACGATCACCACCGACGGCCGGACCCGGTGGGGGCCGGTGCTCGTGGTGGTGTCGGGCGATCGGCCCGTCGGGGCGATCGCGTCGGACAACCCCCGCCTCATGGCGGTCGACGGCCGGCCGGGCGATCTCGCGGGGGACACCCCGGTCTCGCTCATCCCGCTCATCAGCGAGCGATGGGGTTCCCGCTTCGCCTGGCGGGGCGAGGGCCAGCCGGGCGAGCAGGATCTTGAGACGATGCGGTCGATCGTCGGGCCGGCGCACGAGCAGGGGCGGCTGGTGCGGTTCTGGGCGATCCCCGACCGGCCGGGCGCGTGGGAGACGCTGCGGGGCCTGGGGGTGGACCTGATCAATACCGACCGTCCGGCGCAGTGCGCGGCGGCGCTGACCCCGGCCGAAGCCCCGGCGGGCGATGGGGATCGGGACCGCCCCCTACAGTGAAGGAACCGCCGCGGGCGCGGCGCGTCCAACGACCCAGCATCGCCGGAGGCCACCATGCACCGCACCGCTGTCCTGTCGCTCTGTGCCCTCGCCGCCGCCTACAACACCGCCATGGCACAGGGCGTCGGCTACGACAACACACCGCAGATCCCGGGGCAGAAGTGGAAGGTCCACGACAAGAGCCGGCCGAACCCGCCGGTGGTGACGCCCGCGCCGGCGGGCGATCCGGCCGCGGCACCGGGCGACGCGACGGTGTTGATGGACGGGGACCTCGACGCGTGGCAGCACGCCGACGGGGGCAGCGCGGCGTGGTCCGTGGGCGCCGACGGGGTCGTCACCGTCAAGGCGGGCACGGGCGACATTCTGACGCGCGAGCACTTCGGGGATTGCCAGCTGCATGTCGAGTTCTCCACGCCCGAGCCGGTCGGCGAGAGCCAGGGACGCGGGAACTCGGGCGTGTTCTTCTTCGGGGTGTACGAGATCCAGGTGCTCGACTCCTTCGAGAACACGACCTACGCGGACGGGCAGTGCGCGGCGATCTATGGGCAGTACCCGCCGCTGGTGAATGTCAGCCGGGCGCCGGGCGAGTGGCAGACCTACGACATCTTCTTCGAGGCGCCGGCGTTCGACAAGGATGGCAACCTGGAGAAGCCCGCGTATGTGACGGTGGTGCACAACGGGGTGCTGGTGCACAACCGCCGGGCGCTGCTCGGGCGGACATCGCACCTCTCGGCCCCGAGTTATTCGCCGCACGGGGCGGAGGGGCCGATCAAGCTGCAGGACCACGGCAACCCGATGCGGTTCCGCAACCTGTGGGTCCGCCCGCTGAGCGCGGAGTAAACCCGCGCCGCGATCCGGATATTCCCGCCCGGTCTGCCACATTGGCAGGCCGGGCTTGTTTTTTTCGGGCAGCCCGAGAAACCCTCGCCGGTATCAGGAGGAGGATGAAACCGCGGGCGTCGGCGCACGAATGACTGCGTGACGAGGGATGTGCAATGCCGAACGACGACGGGATCCACGACGAGTACTTCATCGAGCCCCTGCGCCTGATCGACGCGGCCGACGCGGTGGGCGTGGCGCTGGCGGAGGTCGCGGACGCCAAGACCGGGCGCTGCCCCTACCCGCCCGCGATGCTCGACATGCCCGGGCACCCCGAGGTCCTCGACGGGTTCACCAGCGAGGAGCTGGAGGAGGCGACGGCCTTCCTCTGCCGCCTGGGGTTCCTGGTGCACCGCCCCACGCGCTAGGCGCCCGCGATACGCTTCCGGTGGCCGGGCGGTCGCCCGGCCCCGGAAGGAGACCCGCCCGTGCGCACACCACTGATCCTCGCGTCCGCGCTGCTCGGCTCGCTCGGCCTGCTGGCCCTGGCGGGGCCGGGGGGCCCGGCCCGGTCCGGCCCGTCGCGTTCCGAGGTTGACACGATCGCCGACATGCTCGACGACTTCCACGACGCCGCGGCGAAGGCCGACGAGCGCCGGTACTTCGCGCACTTCGCCGAGGGCGCGGTGTTCCTGGGCACCGACCCGACGGAGCGTTGGACGGTCGAGGAGTTCCGGGCGTGGGCGGCGCCCTACTTCGAGGGCGAGAGCGCGTGGGTGTACCGCGCGGTCGAGCGCCATGTGCGCGTCGCCGACGGCGCCGGGGTCGGGTGGTTCGACGAGGTCGTCCGCAACGAGAAGTACGGCGACCTCCGCGGCACGGGGGTGGTGCTGCGCGAGGGCGGCGCGTGGAAGCTGGCGCAGTACAACCTGACCTTCCTCATCCCCAACGACGACGCGAACGCGGTGCTGGAGATCATCCGGCACGATTGAGGTCGCGCGCACCAAGACCCTCGGAACGCCAACACCCCACACCTCACAGCCGCTCAAAGCTCGGCAGCTTCCCGATCAGCGGGGCGCAGTAGTCGAGGAACATCTCCGACACATTGTTGTGCCCGTCGAGGAAGTAGTCGGGCATGTGCCTGGTCTTCGCGGCGACGGCCGAGAGGTCGAGGCGCTTGAACTGGGCCGCGTAGGGCTGGGACCCGCCGATGGGGCTCACGCGCTCGATCGCCACGCTGCCGTCGAGGTCGCCCTCCAGGGCGAGTTCGGCGGCGTACCGCCCGGCGCCGCGGGCCTCCGTCGCGTCGATGCGGGACTGCTCGGGCCAGCACCGCTGGATGTAGCCGAAGGTGTCGGCCCGGACGCGGACCGGCTTGCCGCCGGGGGGCGTGAGCTTCTCCTTGAGCAGGTTCGAGAGGGCGTCGCCGAGGACGCCCGATCCGGAGAGCTGGACATTGCCGTGGTCGTCGGTCTGCCCGCCCCGGATGAGCGTGGCGCCGATGGACTGGCCCTCCTCGTCGCAGATGCCCTCGCTGACGGCGATGTGGCAGCGCCCCTTCGCGTCGTAGATCTTCGCGACATCCTGGACGAAGCGCTCGGTGTCGAAGGGGATCTCGGGCACATAGATGAGCTGCGGGCCGTCGGTCGAGCCCTCGAAGCGGTCGCTGCGCCGGGCCAGGGCGCTGGCGGCCGTCAGGAAGCCCGCGTGCCGGCCCATGATCACATTGATCTTGATGCCGGGCAGGCTGATGTTGTCCATGAAGTCCGCCCGGCAGGCCATCGCGACGAACCGCGCCGCGGAGGGGAACCCCGGCGTGTGGTCGCTGCCGACCAGGTCGTTGTCCACCGTCTTGGGCACATGGAAGCACCGCAGCTCGTACCCGGCCTTGTTGGACAGCTCGTTGACGATGCGGCAGGTGTCGCTCGAGTCGTTGCCGCCGATGTAGAAGAAGTAGCGGATGTCGTGTCTCTCGCACGCCTTGAAGATCCGCTCGCAGTAGGCCCGGTCGGGCTTGTCGCGGGTGGAGCCCAGGCCGGCCGAGGGGGTCGAAGCGAGCCGCTCGAGCCGCTCGTGCTCGAACTCGCTCAGGTCCACCAGCTCGTCGTGCACCAGCCCGCGGACGCCGTGGCGCATGCCGAGGACCTTGCGGATCGGGTGCCCCGGGCGGCACGCCCCGCGGGCCCGCAGGCCCATGACCACCCCCACCAGCGACTGGTTGATCACCGCCGTCGGCCCCCCGGACTGCCCGATCGCCGCGTTGCCCTCGATCATGCTCGGCATGCGCTCCACCCTTCTCCGTGGCCCCGGGCCCGGGGCCGGCCCCGGCGGCCGCCCGCGCGAGATCGGCCTTGTCACCGTCTCGTCTCGGCCGGCGGATCCGATGATACCCCCCGGCAACCGGGGGCAGCCGGGCTGGTACGCTCTCGGCCATGACCCGCCAACGCAACCACCTCGCTGTCGCCTGCGCCGCCTGCCTTGCCCTGGCCGCCCCGGCCCTCGCACAATCCGGCAACTACACCGGCAACAACACCGGCAACCCCCTGGACCCGCAGCCCAACGGGCCGCGCCAGACCAACCCCGACTGGCACTTCCTCCTCGGGCCGGCGGTGCATGTCAGCCCCGGCGTGGTCATCGGGTCGGCGATCGTCGAGATCGAGGGCGACCGGATCGTCGGCGTCACCGACATGACGACCGTCCGCTTCGCCCCGCCGCCGGGCGCGCAGGTGTACGACCTCGCCGGGATGCATGTCTACGCGGGGTTCATCGACGCCCACCTGGCGATCGACGCCCCGCGCCCGGACCTCGACGCCCCCGGATCCCACTGGAACGCCGGCGTCACGCCCCAGCGATCGGCCCTCGACGCGGGGGGCGTGCCGGCGGGCGATGCCGAGCGGCTGCGGGGGCTGGGGTTCACGGCGGCGGCGATCGCGCCGGAGGGCGGGATCTTCGCCGGGCGGGCGGCGCTGGTGAGCCTGGCGGAACACCCGGCCGACCCGGCCGACGGGCGCCCGCCGGTGTACCTCGAGGATGTGTACCAGACGCTGGCGTTCACCAATCGGGGTGCGCCCGGCAGCCGCGGCGAGTTCAGCGGGTACCCGGGCTCGCAGATGGGGGTCATCGCGCTGATGCGTCAGACGCTGAGTGACGCGGACTGGCTTGCCTCTCAGGGTCCGAGCGCGGCCGACGGTTCGTGTCTGGCGCACCTCGACGCGGGCCGGGGCCTAGCGATGGTCTTCCGCACGAGCGACGAGCTCGAGGGCCTCCGCGCCTTCAAGATCGCCCGGGAGTTCGGGCGCATCCCGATCGTCCTCGGCTGCGGCACCGAGTTCCGCCGGCTGGGCGCGCTGCCGATCGGGCCCGAGAGCAACAGCGGCTACCAGCCCCACTACATCCTGCCGCTGTCGTTCCCGGAGACCCCGGACCTCGCCACGATCGGCAAGGCCGACTCGACCGACCTCCGCGACCTCATGACCTGGGAGCAGGCCCCGACCAACGCCCGGCGCTTGGACGAGGCGGGCGTGGTCGTCGCGCTCACCGCCGGGGGGCTGCGCAAGGGCGAGAAGTTCGACAAGAACCTGCGCGAGGCGATGAAGACCGGCGGCCTGGCCCCCGACCGCGCCCTGGCCATGCTCACCACCACCCCGGCCGCCATGCTCGGCGCGAGCGACGGCATGGGCACGGTCGAGACCGGCAAGCTCGCGAACCTCGTCGTTGCGACGGGCGACCTCTTCGACGCCGCGGACAAGGACGCCGAGATCCTCGATGTCTGGATCGACGGCGTGCGCCACGCGATCAACGCCCCGCCGCCGCCCTTCGACGGCGAGTGGACTTTCCGCGTCGGCGAGTTCTTCGAGATGCGGATCATCATCGAGGGCGAGAAGGTCACGGGCATCGAGGGCCCAACGGAAGAGGGGGGCGACGACGCCAACGAGGGCGACGCCCGCGAGGTCAAGATCGACGCCAACACCCGCACCATCAGCTTCCTCCTCGACGACACCGACGACGGCTCGGGCACTTATGTCATCACCGGCGTCCTCGGCCCCGACGGCGTGATCCGCGGCACGGGCCTGGGCGCCGACAACACGCCCTTCGAATGGACCGCGACCAGAACAGAGCCCGAAGCGCCAGCGAGGGTCCAACCCGAGGACGACGAAGCTGACGAAGCCGACGAGGACGACGAGGCTGATAGCGACCAACCCGAAGACCTCCCCCCCGCCGACCTCCCCGGCTACCCCTTCGGCCCCTACGCCGCGAAGGAACTGCCCGCGCAGCAGACCGTCATCTTCCACAACGCCACCATCTGGACCAGCGGCCCGGCCGGCGTGATCGAGAACGGCTGGATGGCCATCGAAGAGGGCAAGATCATCGCCGTGCAGCCGGGCGGTGTGATCGACATCCTGACCCGTCACGACCCGGTCATGATCGACCTCGAAGGCAAGCACATCACCCCCGGCCTGCTCGATGCACACTCGCACACCGGCATCAGCCGCGGCGTGAACGAGGGCGGGCAGGCCGTCACCGCCGAGGTCCGCATCGGCGATGTCACCGACCCCGACAGCATCAACTGGTACCGCCAGCTCGCCGGCGGCGTGACCACCGTCAACAGCATGCACGGCTCGGCCAACCCCATCGGCGGCCAGACCCAGACCAACAAGGTCCGCTGGGGCGTCGCCCACCCCGACGACATGCACTTCGAGGGCGCCAAGCCCGGCATCAAGTTCGCCCTGGGCGAGAATGTGAAACAGTCGAACTGGGAGAGCGACGGGACGCGCTACCCGCAGACGCGCATGGGGGTGGAGACGCTGATCCGGGATCGGTTCATGGCGGCGAGGGAGTATTCGGCAGCCCAAGCGACGGAGCGACGGAGCGACGGAGCGACGGAGGGGGACATCGAGTACGCTGCGGAGCAGAACCGGGGCCTGCCAGGGGGCATGGAGCATGCAGATAAGGACCTTCCGAGATCTGATCGCGTGGCAGAAAGTGATGGACATGGCCAGAGCGGTCTATCGGGACTCGGTGAAGATGCCGCGGGACGAGCGGTTCGGGCTGACCCGGCAGATGAGGGATTCGGCGGCATCGGTGGCCGCCAACATCGCGGAGGGCCACGGGCGTCAGAGCCGACCGGACTACATCCGCTTTCTTCGGATCGCAAGAGGTTCCCTCCACGAGACGATGACACACTACGAGCTGGCGACTTCGATGACGATGATGCAGGCAGCCCAGCAAACGATCGACCTGATGCAGGAGACCGACCGGGTGTTGCAAGGCCTCATCCGGAGCCTGGAAGCCAAGAACCAGCAAGGCTGACCGCAGCCAGCCCCCCTTCGTCGCTTCGTCGCTCCGTCGCTCCGTCGCTTGTCGCCCCCAGGCGAGACCTGGAACTCGAGGCCCTCGCCGAGATCCTCGCAGGCGAACGACTTGTGCATTGTCATTCCTACAGGCAAGACGAGATCCTCATGCTCTGCCGCGTGGCCGAGGACTTCGGATTCAAGATCGGCACCTTCCAGCATGGCCTCGAGGTCTACAAGGTCGCCGAGGCGGTCAAGGAGCACGCGGTCGGCGCGTCGCTCTTCGCCGACTGGTGGGCGTACAAGGTCGAGGTGCAGGACGGGATCGCCCAGGCCGGGCCGCTGCAGACCGAGGTGGGCGTGCTCACGAGCTACAACTCCGACTCCGACGAGCTGGCGCGGCGGATGCATGTCGAGGCCGCGAAGGCGTACAAGTATTCGGGCGGGCGCCTCAGCAAGGAGGACGCCCTGAAGTTCGTCACCATCAACCCCGCGATCCAGCTCGGCATCGACTCTCGCGTCGGCTCGATCGAGGTCGGCAAGGACGCGGACCTGGCGATCTGGTCGGGCGAGCCGCTGAGCTCGTTCTCCATGTGCGAGGCGGCCTGGATCGACGGGCGCGAGTACTTCAGTCTGGAGCGCGACGAGGCCCTCCGCGAGAAGAACGCGGCGCACCGCACCCGCATCACCCAGAAGATCCTCACCAAGGGCGCGCCCAAGGCCAAGCCCGAGCCCGAGGACGACGCCGGTGAGAACAACATGACCGACGAGAACCCGACCCGAGGCTCCCTCCGCGAGCGCATCGCCGCCGCCGCACGCACGCGACACTACCTCGACCTCTACCTCCGCGGCATCAACCCCGCCGACCACCGCTGCGGCGACTGCGGCGTCACCGAACTCCAGCTCGGAGGCCACCGATGAACACTCCCCACCGAACCACCCGCCCCGCCCCCCACTCCGTCTCTCCGTCTCTCCGTCTCTTCGTCTCTTGCCTTTCCCTCACCACCCCCCTCGCCGCCCACGCCCAGGACCTCGGCCACAAGGCCCCGCCCCAGTCCCACACCGTCTACATCAACCACGCCACCATCCACACCGTCAGCGGCGGCACGATCGAGAGCGGCGGCATCATCTTCGAGCACGGGCGCATCACCAGCATCCTCGGCGAGGGGATGGTCTCCGGCTTCGCCCCCGGCACCGAGGTGATCGAGATCGACGCGACGGGCCTGCATGTCTGGCCCGGGCTCATCAGCCCCTACTCCCAGCTCGGTCTGACCGAGATCGGGGCCGTGCGCGCCAGCGACGACATGAGCGAGTCGAGCGCGATGACCCCCGAGGTGCGGGCGGCGGTGGCGGTCAACCCCGACTCGACGCTGCTCCCGGTCACGCGCTCCAACGGCGTCCTGCTCGCGGGCGTCTTCCCCACCGCGCGCCTCAGCCTCTCGGGCCCCGAGCCGACGGGGCTCATCCCCGGCCGGGCCGGCCTCATCCGCCTCGACGGCTGGACGACCGAGGACATGGCGGTGGTCGGCGACGCGGGGCTGGTCGTGAACTTCCCCCTCGGCCGCGCCGTCCGCGCGTGGTGGATGGAGGAGGAGGAGGAGGACCAGACCAGCGGCTACGACCGGGCGATCCGCCGGCTCGACGAGTTCTTCGACAACGCGGCGGCGTATCAGGCGATGGCCGGCGATCACCCGACGGACCTGCGCTACGAGGCGAGCGCGGGCGTGCTGCCGAGCGCCGAGCACCAGCTCCCCACCTTCTTCCGGGCCAACGACTACGACCAGATCACCGGCGCCCTGGCCTTCGCCGCCGAGCACGGCCTGCGCCCGGTGATCGTGGGCGGGCGGGACTCGCACATGTGCCTCGACGCCCTCAAGAGCGCGGGCGCATCGGTCATCCTCGAGACCAGCTTCCGCATGCCCAAGCGGGACGACTCGCCCTACGACGACCTGTACACGCGCCCCCAGCAGCTCCAGGGGGCGGGCGTCCCGTACTCGTTCATGTCCGGCGACGACACGCCGCACGAGCGGTCGCTGCCCTACGCCGTCGCGATCGCCGTCGCCCACGGCCTGTCGCCCGACGACGGGGTGCGGGCGCTGACGCTCACGCCGGCGGAGATCTTCGGCGTCGGCGCCGACTACGGCTCGCTGGAGGCCGGCAAGTCGGCGACGCTGATCGTGACCACGGGCCACCCGCTCGATGTGCTCAGCAATGTCGAGCTGGCGTTCATCGACGGGCGGGCGATCGACCTGGAGAACAAGCAGACCAGGCTCGCGGCCAAGTACCGGGAGAAGTACAGGCAGCTGGGGCTGATCCCGCGGGAGGAATAGCCCCACGCCCCCCGGAATCCCGGCCGCGCCCGCTCAGGCCGGGTCGGCCTGCGTGTCCCGACGCTTGGGCTGGTTGAACAGGTCGTCCATCTCGTCGTCGGAGGGGCCGTCCCAGAGCTTGGCGGGCGCCTCGCCCCCGGGCTCGCGGGGCTCGAGGCCGCGGGCCATCGAGTGCTCGCGCCACGCCCGCGTGTGCACCTCCCAGAAGTGCTCGAAGGAGTTGGCGAGCGAGTACTTCTGCATCGACATGTGGGCGGCGACGCCCATCCGCCGGCGGCGCTCGGGGTCGGCGACCAGGCCGACGATCCGCTCGACCCACGCGTTCACATTCGTCACGGGCAGCACATAGCCGGTCGAGCCGTCCTCGACGACCTCCTTGGGGCCGCCCTGGTCGGTGACGAGCACGGGCAGGCCCGAGCCCTGGCTCTCCATCACCACCTGGCCGAGCGTGTCGGTGACGCTGGGGAAGACGAACATGTCGCTGGAGGCGTAGAGCCGGCTGAGCTCCTCGCCCCGACGGAAGCCGAGGAAATGGACCCGCTCCCGGCGCAGCTCCTGGGCCATGCGCTCGCGGTACGGGCCGTCGCCGACGACGATCAGCTCGGCGTTGAGCCCCTGCTCCTTGAGCCGGTGCTGGGTCTGCTTCCACACGCCGGTCAGGAACGGCAGGTTCTTCTCGACGCTGACCCGCCCGACATAGAGCACCTTGGTGCTCTCCGGGTCGATCGCCGGGTGCTGCTCCCAGATCTTCGTGTGCCGGAAGCGCGGGTGGAACGACTCGTGCTCGAAGCCGGGCATGAGGGCGCAGCATCGCTCGCGGGGCAGGCCGAGGCGCCCGAGCGACTCCACATAGTCCTCGCTCCGCGTGAAGATCGCCCAGAACGGACGGTAGAAGAACCGCATGAACTTCTCGCACGCCACTGTGAACGCCCGGTCCTCGAACAGGTTGTCGATGTACGAGGGGAAGTCGGTGTGGTACACCCCGAGCACCGGGACCTTCAGCATCTTCGCCGCGATGAACCCCACCAGACCCACCGGGCCCGGCGTCGAGATGTGGATGCAGTCCGGCTGGTGCTTGTCCAGATGGCGGAGCATCGGGATCAGCGGCGGCAGCACGATCTCCAGGTTCTGGTACCGCGGCATGGCGGTCGAGTAGACGGGCTCGAAGTTGAAGATGTTCTCGGCCGGCGGCACCTGCATCTTCGTCGAGGTGATCACCTGCAGGTCGCGCCCGGTGGCGCGGGCCCGCTGGGCCACATCGCCGATGAACCGGCTCACGCCGTTCACATCGCCGAGGGTGTCGGTGAAGAGGCTCACGCGCATGGGTCGCTCCAGGACGCTGACCCCGTCGCCGGGGCGCCCGGTCTCGTGCTCGAACCGCTCGATGAAGTCCCGCTCCTTGTTCTGGTAGAACAGGCTGAACACATACGGGAGCTGGGCCGTCGTCAGGATCGCGTACGAGAGGGCGTGGTCGACCAGCCCGCTCTTGTCCTTCTTCCGCAGCGCCCGCAGCGAGGAGCCCCCGAGCTCGCGCGTCAGCAGCGCCGTCAGCTCGTCGGCGAACGCCGCCATCCGCTCGTGGTCCGCCAGGGCCGCGCCGTCGTCCCAGGTCTCGCTGCTCAGCCGCGCACGCAGGTCGGGGTACTTGTCCAGCACCGGCGAGAGCGACTCGCGCAGGCTGTTCAGCAGCGGCAGGCTCTTGAAACGCTTCCGCCGGATCAGCTTGCGCTTGGTCAGGTGGGCCGCGAGACGGGCCTTGGAGGGCCGGGGCAGGTCCACCCCCGCGAACCGCAGCAGCTTGCTGGCGACATACCGCCCCTTGACGCTCTGACGCTCGGCCAGCCGGTCCGCGTAGTAGTGCGCCCCCACCGTCGTCAGCTGGTGGGCCAGCAGCGCGCTGTGCCCCCCCTCGCCACCGACCTGGCAGCGGCCCGTCATCGCGATCCGCATGAACTCCGACGGGTCCGTGATCCCACGCCCGTCCTCGCCACGGACCCCCGTCCAGGTCCGCCCGATGTTCAGCAGGCCGTGGTCGTCCGACCCGGCCGTCCGGGCCTTCTGCCAGATCCGCGGCCAGACCGGCTCGAGCCCGTGGTGCTTCACCAGCTGCTGCACCCGCCCCGGCGTCAGGCCGTCGAGGAACCGCTCCAGCGGGAAACGATGCCGCTCGGTGTGGGCGCCATTCAGGACTTCGAACCCCTTAAATAGCAGCGCGCACCGCTCGACATGCCAGCGGGTCAGGCGCCCGTTCTGCATATACAGCGGGTGCGCCAGCGAGTGCGCCAGCTTGTGCTCGTAGAGCCAGTTCGCGAAGGCGTACACATCTCCCCGGAGCCCCAGCCGGCCCAGCTCGTCGTCAAGGACCGGGTTGAGCCCCCAGACCAGCACATGCAGCTTGCACCGGTCCTCCGGGAAGCAGACCGTGACCTCCTGGCCGACGATCACCCCCGGGAACCCCCGCTCCACCAGCTCCATCGCCCCCTTGATCGTGTCGTGGTCGGTGAGGGTGAACAGGTCCATGCCCCGGGCCTTGGCCTGGTCGTAGACCTTCTCGGGGGGTGAATAGCACTCCGGAACCCCGATGAACGACAACGCCGCCACCGCCGGGCCGTCGGACGCCCACGAATGGCAATGGGTGTCCATCCGGGTGAGGGCGAAGGGCGAGGATGGTTCGATCGCGTCCATTGATGAGGCTTCTCCAGCCTGACTCCCGGGGTCCCCCGGCTGCTCCCAGCCGTGCGATGCGGGACTCCCCGCCTGATGTATCGTAAGCCTGGGGGCGGAGTACTGGAATTTGTTGGCCCTCGCGGACCCGTGTTTGCAATGGTTTTGCGCTTCGGGGGCATCCGGGGGGCGGTTATCGCTGCCCAGCGCCCGTCCCCGTGCCGCGGAGAGTCCCGCCGGAGCAGCGCACGACGCGGCTTGTGGGATTGGGCGACTGCCCCTCGCGTCCGGCCAGGCGCCGCGCGGGCGGAGGGCCGGCGACCGCCCGCCGGGTGTCAGCCCGATGGGTGTGCCCACCGCCTCCCGAGCCCAAAAGAAGAATGGGCCCCGTGCCACCGAGGCTCGGCACGGGGCCCTCGCAGGGGGTCGTCCCCTCCTCCGACTCCCAAAGGGGAGAAACTGCACCCACACCATGCCATGCGTTCCCGAGCGCGGCGAGAGAGCGGGGCCCTGCCCGTTCACCACCCGTCCGGCTGGGGGATCTGCGCCGGGTACACTGGCCCCATGGCCCACCATCTGGCTGTCTTCCCGGGGTCGTTTGACCCCATGACCTTCGGGCACCTCGATGTCATCCGGCGCGGTCGGAGGCTGTTCGATGAGCTCGTCGTCGCCGTCGGGCGAAACCCGGGCAAGGACCAGCTCTTCACGAGCGACGAACGCGTGGACCTGGCCCGGCGCCTCGCCGAGAAGCTCGTCAGGGACGAGCCAGAGGGCGCCACCGTCAGGGTCGAGTCCTTCTCCGGCCTCACGGTCGATTTCGCCAGCTCCGTCGGGGCCGCCGCGCTGCTCCGCGGCATCCGCAACCTCTCCGACCTCCAGTACGAGATCCAGCAGGCGGTCACCAACCGCCAGGTCGCCGGCCTCGAGACCGCGTTCGTCGTCGCCGGGCAGAGCTTCGCCTACACCAGCTCGAGCCTCATCCGGCAGATCACCGCCCTGGGCCGAGACCTCACCCAGCTCGAGTCCATGGTCCCCCCCCTCGTCATCGAGGCGCTCCTCAAGAAGAAGCAGGCCAGGCACCCGGTGCTGGAGCGGCTCCTCTCGCAACGCGAGGAGTGAGGAGCGGAGCGAAGAACTCAAAGCGAAAAGCGAAAAGCGAAAAGCGAAAAGCTCAAATCGAGACACTCGGTACAGGAGCACCAGCCAAGCACCGGCGCCGAGTGCCTCAATTTGAGCTATGAGCTTTCCGCTTTGAGCTTTATCCGCTCCCCCTACCCTCCCCCCATGGATGTCCGCATCATCAGCCTCGGCACCCTCCCCGAGCACCCCCTCCGCGACAAGGCCCGGCGCCCCCGAACCGGCCACGCCACCACCACGCTCATCCGGGCGGGCGACGCCGCGATCCTGGTCGACCCCGGGCTGCCCCCCGCGGCGGTGGTCGCCCGGCTCGACGAGCGCGCCGGGCTCGAGGCCTCGGAGATCACGCATGTCTTCCTGACCAGCTTCAAGGCCGACACCTGCCGGGGCATCCGGGCGTTCGATAACGCCGAGTGGCTGATCCACCAGGCCGAGCGGGAGGCCCTGGGCGTGCCGCTGGCCACCCTGCTGCGCGACGCCGGCGACGCCGACGACGAGACCCGGGCCGAGCTGGAGTACCAGGTGTCCCTGCTCCGGGAGTGCAAGCCCGCGCCGGACTCGATCGTCCGGGGGGTGGACCTCTTCCCACTCCCCGGCGTGACGCCCGGGCTGTGCGGGCTGCTGGTGGCGGACGCCAACCGCACCACGCTGATCTGCGGCGACGCGATCCCGACGCTCGAGCACTACGAGCAGGGGAAGGTGCTCAAGAACGCCCTGGACGGCGCGGCGGCGATGGACAGCTTCAAGGAGGCCGTCGAGATCGCGGATGTGCTCGTCCTCGGCCGGGACAACCTGGTGCTCAACCAGGGGCGGGGGATGGTGTAGCCGCCGAAAGGGACGCCGGGGACGGTCGGGACGCGCGAGAGTTAACGACATCGAAGTCTGATTTCACCACCAGCCTGGGGGTCTGCGCGGGCGGTGCCGGGCCAGTGGTGGCCCGAACAGGAAGCCGTGCCTCCCTCCGGCCCCACGATAGTTGTTGGCACAGGTGTTGCAATACCGGACCCCCGCCTCCCGCCGGGCACAGGGCCCGGCCTCGGGAGGGGAGAAACCGAGGCATTGGAGCGAGACGCTCCGCGACACACCTGGAGACCACCGATGAAGATGACCACTCTCGTAACACTCGCCGCCGGGCTTGCGATGACCCAGGGCGCCTCCGCCCAGTTCGCGCTCAGCGGTCCGACCAGCTACGCCACGGCGCAGCGCCCCGCCGGCGTGGCATCGGGCGACTTCAACGGCGACGGGTTCGCCGATCTGGCCGTCGGGACCGACAACCTCGACAAGGTCAGCGTGATGTTCAACAACGGCGACGGGACCTTCGGGGCGCCCGTGAACTTCCTGACCGGCGCGGGCACCGGGGCCGGGCATGTCGCCGTCGCCGATCTGGTCGGCGGGCCGCAGCTCGACATCGCCGTCTGCCTGCAGAACGCCAACTCGGTCCTGGTGTTCCAGGGCAACGGGGCCGGCGGCTTCACGAGCATCGGCGCCTTCGCGACCGGCACCGAGCCGCGGTTCATCGACACCGGCGACTTCAACGGCGACGGCCTGACCGACATGGCCGTCGTCAACCGCGACTCGAACGATGTCACGGTGCTGACCAACACCGTCGGCGCCTTCTCCGGCGCGTCGTTCGCGGTCGGCGCCGACCCCCGCGCGGTCGCGGTCGGCGACTTCAACAGCGACGGCTCGGCGGACCTCGCGGTCAGCAACCACGACGACCGGACCGTCTCCATCCTGCTCGGCAACGGCGTGGGCGGGTTCGGCGCGGGCGGGACGCTGGCGGTCAACCCCGCCACCCGGCCCGAGGGTGTCGTCGCGGGAGACTTCGACGGCGACGGCGACGACGACCTGGCCGCGGGCACGGGGGACCCGAGCCTCGCGGCCGTGTGGCTGAACGCGGGCGGCGCGTTCGGCGCCCGGTCCGATTACCCGACGGGCGGCGTGGGCGCGGGCTCGCTGACCGCGGGCGACCTCGACAGCGACGGCGACATGGACCTGGCGGTCCTGCATGTCGACAGCAACAACATGGCGCTGCTGGCCAACAACGGCGCCGGCGTGTTCGGCGCGCCCCAGCTGCTGCCGACCGGGACCACGCCCGATCATGTCCTCATCGCCGACCTCGGCGCCAGCGGCGCCGCCGACATCGCCGTGACCAACCGCGACAGCGACTCCACCGGCGTCTACCTCAACCAGCTCGCCGACCCCTGCTACGCGGACTTCAACAGCGACGGCGCCATCAACACGCTCGATGTCCTCGCCTTCCTCAACGCCTGGGGCGCGAGCGACCTCGGCGCCGACTGCGACGGCAACGGCGCGGTCAACACGCTCGATGTCCTGTGCTTCCTGAACGCCTGGAACGCCGGCTGCTGAGCCCGAACCCAACGCAGTGACTCCCTCTCACCCCCGACGGGCCCCGCGGCTGTACCCCTGCCGCGGGGCCTGTCGCGCGCCGGGGCGGGCCGACCCCCTCCCGGACGCCCCGCGCGCCCCCGCCCGGCCGCGGAGCGACGCGGGCGACCGCGCGTACACTGCCCCCATGAGCTACACCGCACTGGCGCGACGATACCGGTCCCGCTCCTTCGACGAGGTTCTCGGGCAGGAGCCCATCGCCCGCACGCTCAAGAACGCCACCGAGTCCGGGCGGGTCGCCCACGCCTACCTCTTCTGCGGCACGCGGGGCGTCGGCAAGACCTCCATGGCCCGGATCTTCGCCTGCGCCATCAACACCCCCAAGGACGGCGAGCTGCCCGAGGAGGTCGTCAAGGCGATCATGACCGGGCAGGATCAGGATGTCATCGAGATCGACGCCGCCAGCAACCGCGGCGTGGACGAGGCCCGCAGCCTGATCGCCAACTGCATCTACCGGCCGATGCGCGGGCCCTACAAGGTCTACATCGTCGACGAGGTCCACATGCTCACCCGGGAGGCGTTCAACGCCCTCCTCAAGACCATGGAGGAGCCGCCCGAGCATGTGAAGTTCATCCTCTGCACCACCGAGGCCCACAAGGTCCCGGCGACCATCCAGAGCCGCTGCCAGCGGTTCGACTTCCGCGATATCCCGACCACACGGATCACCGCCCATCTGGCCGAGGTGTGCAAGGCCGAGAAGGTCAAGGCCGATGATGAGCTGCTGCACGCCGTCGCCCGCCTGGGCAACGGCTCGATGCGCGACGCCCTGAGCCTGCTCGACCGGCTGCTCGCCTCCGGCGAGAAGAAGCTGACCATCACCCTCCTCGAAGAGCTGCTGGGCCTCCCCGAGCGCGAGCTGCTCGGCCGGCTGATCGACGCGCTGGCCGGCGGCGACGCCCGCGCCGCCCTCGAGGCCGCCGACGCCCTGCTCGCCAAGGGGTCCGGCCAGGAGGTCGTGCTCGAGTCGCTGGCGTCCCGCCTGCGCGACCTCATGGTCCTCTGCGCCTGCGGGCCCCAGACCGACCTTGTCGATTCGACCGGCGACGCGCGGGCCGAGGATGTCGCCAGGGCCGAGCGGTTCGATGTCGCGGCGCTCTCCCACATGATCGCCGTCTGTGAGTCCGTCATGCGCGGGATGCGCCAAAGCGCCCTGCCCCGGGCCCTCTTCGACGCCGCCGTCGTCCGGCTCGCGATGACCGAGAGCCTTGCCAATGTGACGGAGATCGTGACCAAGCTCGGCCCGGGCGCGGGGCTCGCCGGGCGGGGGGCAGCGCCAAAAAAAGCCTGACGGCAGCGGCTGGAGGATCGGGCCCGGCGCACCAGCCGTCGCCGGAACGACCACCCCGCCCGCTGCCGGACCCCGAGACTGAGGCGCCGACGCCCCCCCGCCCTCGCGCGGGGAGCGATGACGAACGCGCCGACGACGCCCCCGCCCCACGCTCCGCGAGCCGGGCGCTCCCGCCCGAGGCGCCGGGCCCGGCCGAGTGCAAGACCGCCGCCCAGCTCTGGGCCCGCGCCCTCGACGCCGCCGCCGGCTCGGTCCGCACGCAGTCGATGCTCCGCGCCGCCACGCCCGTGAGCTGGGAGGGCCAGACCCTCACCGTCGAGCTCGGCGGCCCGATGCGCGCCGTGCTCCAGCACCGCGCCGAGGAGATCGAGAAGCTGCTCCGCGGGATCGCTGGGCGCAAGATCACCCTCGAGATCCGCGAGCCCGAGGGCGCCGACGACGCCGAGAAAGCCGAACGACCGCCCGACGCGACCCTCCTGGCCATGGAGCACCCGCTCGTCAAGCAGGCCATCGAGCTCTTCGGCGGCAGGGTCGATCGGGCGTACTACAAGAAGAAGTCATGAACGCGAAGGACGCGAAGATCGCGAAGAACACGAGGGACACCCGCGGCGTTGGCGCTCCGCCTTCGCTTCGCGCACTTCGCGAGCTTCTCGTTCCAACAGGGAGCCGCACATGTTCGAACAGATGAAGGCCATGGGCGCGATCGCCGGCCTGCTCAAGAACCGGGAGAAGATCACCGAGGCCGCCGCACGCGTGAAGCGAACGCTCGACGAACGACCAGTCGTCGGCGAGGCCGGCGCCGGCGCCGTCCGCGTCACCGTCGGCAGCGACATGAGGGTCACCCGCGTCGAGATCGCCCCCGCGGCGGTCGCCGGCCTGAGCGGCGGCGCCGTCCGCCAGGTCGAGGACCTCATCGCCGAGGCCACCAACGACGCCCTCAAACGCGCCCAGCAACGCGTGAAAGAGGCCATCGACCGCGAGGCCAAGGACCTCGGCATCGAGGGACTCAGCGACCAGCTCGGCGGGCTGCTCTCGTGAGCGAATGCGCGGTCGGACCTGTGTGCCGCGGCCGTGCCGGCCGTGCGATGGCGCCGAGGGCTGAGGCCCGGCAAGAGCACGCCGAGGCGCCGCACGGCTCACAGAGCCGTGGCACACAACCACCGGCCCCAATCGCCCTCGAGCACTACGCGTGACCGGCCGCCCCCTCCAGCCCGCGCTCTTCATCCCCCTCGGCCGCTCGCTCGCCGACATCACCATCGACATCCGGCCCGGCGCCCCGCCGCCCGCGACGCCCGACATGCTGGACCGCTGGCGCCACGCCGCCGCCGCCAACCCGCGCCTCTTCAACGGCCCGATCCTCCGGTACATGTCCCACTCCGGGGCGGGGCACTGTGGGCCCCCCCTTTCTTCTCCCAGCCTCATCCCTCCCCAGATCACCGCCCGCCACGACACCTACCAGCGCTACGCCATGCAGCGCCACGACCCCGCAACCGCCGATCCCGCGCACGACATCTACCACCTCGCGGTGACCGGCGTCGTGACGGCTCGCGATGGGCGTGGCAACGAGGCCGTCGTGCTCGGCAAGCGCGGGGCGAGCACCTTCATCTACCCCCACATGTGGGAGCACGCCCCCGGCGGCGGGCTCGAATCGCCAGACATCTACGCCCAGCTCCTCCTCGAGACCGAAGAGGAACTCGGCCTCACCGGCCTGGTCGACGGCTCCCGCCGCGGCGAGCTGCTCGAGCCGCCCGGCCCCGGCGATGCGCTCGGCCTGACCATCGACCCCAACACCCCCAGCGTCGATGTCATCGTCCGCGTGCGCCTGCGCGAGGGCGCCGAGCGGGCGATGGAATCCGGCTCGTGGGAGTACGGCTCGACCCGGCTCGTGCCCGTCGCGGCGCTGCCGGAGTTCATCGCGCGCGAGGGCGAGGCCAACATCATCCCGCCGACCGTCGCGATCTGGCGGGGGATGGGGTGGGTGTAGCAACCCGGGTGCGGTGGTCTGAGCGACGACAGGAGCGAAGGCCACGACCCTGGTCCCGCCGCATGGCCTTCTCTGCGCTGCGCTCCGTTCAGACCATGGCACCCAATCGATCAACACCAGCGGACTCGCGTCACACCGGCCTCGACCAACCCGACTCCTTGTCCTTGCCCATCACCCCCGCCGACTGCTTCACGCACCGGCGGCACACCCACGCCTCCCGCGCCGGGCTCGCCCAGCCGGGGTCCTCCCGGTGCTCCAGGCACAGCGTGCACTTGTACCCCGCGGGCGCGTCGCCCCCCTTGGCGACCACCAGCTCGGTGTACGCGACGGTCAGGCAGGGCCCACAGATGCAGCTCCCGTGGTGACCCTCGACCATGGGCCGCTCCAGCGTCCACTCGTTGCCGCAGAAGTCGCACATGACATCCGACATCTGCAGGTTGTCCTCATCACATCCCGGCCTGCGCATTGCCAATCCCTTCTTTGAACGCGAAGGTCGCGAAGGACACGAAGAGAAACATGTCGATCAGGTGTGATCTCCGCGTTCTTCGCGCTCTTCGCGCCCTTCGCGCCCTTCGCGTTCCATTTCATCGCCTCTCAAAAAGCTGCTTGTAGATCTCGCACCGCTCGCTCAGCGTCTCGTGCGTGCCCTCGTCGATCACCTTCCCCTCGTGCATCACGACGATCCGGTCGGCCGACCGGATCGTGCTCGGCCGGTGGGCCACGATCAGGCATGTCCGCTCGCTCGAGAACTCCCCGATCGCCTCGGCGATCCGCGCCTCGCTCTCCCCGTCGATCATGCTCGTCGCCTCGTCGAGGATCAGGATCGCCGGGTCCCGCAGGATCGCCCGCGCGATCGCGATCCGCTGGCGCTGCCCGCCCGAGAGCGTCAGACCCTGCTCGCCCACCACCGTCTCATACCGCTGCGGCAGGCGGCTGATGAACTCGTGCGCCCGCGCCTTCCGCGCCGCCGCCTCCACCCGCTCCGGCGTCGCCCCCTCGGCCCCGTACGCGATGTTGCTCCGGATCGTGCCGTGGAAGATCACCGTCTCCTGCGTCACCACGCCGATCTGCCGGCGGAGACTCCGCACCGAGTAGTCCCGGATGTCGCACCCGTCGATCATCACCCGCCCGCCGGGCCTGCCCGGCTCGGCGGGGTCGGGGTCGAACAGGCGCGGCACGAGCGCCAGCAGCGTCGTCTTGCCGCAGCCGTTGGGGCCGACGATCGCCACCCGCTCGCCGCGCGTGATCTGCAGCGAGACCTCCCGCAGCGCGGGCCGGTTGGCGCCCGGGTAGGTGAAGCTCACGCGGTCGAACTCCACGGTCTCGGCGTGGCGGGCGAGCTTGGGGAGCTTGGTGTTGTGCCCGGCCTCGGCCTTCTCGTTCATGAGCTCGGCCAGCCGCTGGGCCGCGGCGCTGGAGGCCTGGATCTCGTTGATCAGCCCGGTGATCGGCTTGAGGCTCGCACCGGCGGCGCCCAGCGCGATCAGGGTCGCGATGAAGCTCTCGACCTCGACCGTCCCGTCGATGATCGCCTTGGACGCGATCACGCTGAGCAGCCCCAGCGCGAACAGCGTGAGCACCTCGACCAACGGGCTCGAGAGCGCCCGGGCCATGCGCACCCGCATCATGTCCCGCATGTACTGCTTGTTGATCCGGTGGAACCGGCCCGCCTCGTACCGCTCGGTGGTGTACACCTTCACCACCCGCAGGCCCTGGAGCACCTCGGTGGTCGACGCGTAGAGACCCGCCTGGCTCTTGAGCGCCCCGCGCGACGCCCGCCGGATCTTCTTGCCCAGACGCCGGATCACCACATACAGCAGGATGATCACCGGCAACGCCGAGGTCACCAGCAGCGGGCCGAGCACGAACGCCGCCAGGAGACCCGCCAGCCCCTTGGTCGCCTGCGCCACAGTCCGCGAGAGCAGGGTGGCGAACCCCTGGCTCAGCTGGTTGCTGTCGTTCACGATCCGGCTGACCAGGTCGCTGGCGCCCCCCGTGACCACCGTCTTGAGCGGCAGGCGCACCACACGGTGGAACGCCTCCCGCCGGATGTTGGTCGCCGTCCGGTACACCACCGTCAGCGAGAGGTACGCGTGCAGGAAGTTCGCCGCCGCGCCCACGAGCGTCAGCACCCCGAGCGCCGACACGATCACCACCACCGCCGTGAACTGCCCCCGCGGCAGCCCGTCGATGACCCCCGGCGGGACACGCGCCCAGCCGGCCCACTCCGGCACCTTCTCGTTGTACGCCAACACCACATCCGCCAGCCCGGGCTCAACGCCCGCCGACGCCTGCCCCGCCGCACCCGCCGACGCCTCCCCTTCGGGCGCCGGGGGTGATGCCGCCGGGGGCTGCTCCGTCAGGATGATGCGGAGCACCGGGGCGATCGACACCAGCCCGACCCCAAGCCCCCCCGCGCTCAGCCCCGCGAATACCATCGCCCAGACGATCATCGCCTTGTAGCGGAGCATCCGACGAGCAAAGAGCCAGAACGCGTCCATACGGTCCACCAGTATTGAACCCCCGCGGGCCCGGGTACACCCGCCAAGCGTATAACCAGGCTCGGACGGGCCCCCGGAGCCCAGAACCCCGCACCCAAGACCCCGACTCCAGCCGGCCCACCCCTCGTGCCCGCCACCATGGCCCGGATGGAGTGCCTTGGATTTCCTGCTTTGCTGCTTTGCTGCTTTGCTGGTTTCCTGCGCTTGAGCCCCCCATGCCCCGGCCCACCGCCACCATCGTCATCCCCTGCTACAACCACGGCCGGTTCGTCGCCGACGCTGTCGGCAGCGCCCTGGAGCAGGCCGACGCCGACATCCGCGTTGTCGTCATCGACGACGGCTCCGACGACGGGACCACGCCCCAGGCCTGCGACGAGCTCGCCGAGCGGTTCGGCGACCATGTGCGGGTGATCCACCAGCCCAACACCGGTCTGCCCGGCGCCCGCAACCGCGGCGCCGCCGAGGCCCGCACCGAGTACCTCGCTTTCCTCGACGCCGATGACACGATTGCCCCCGATTTTGTCCGCAAACTCGCCGACGCCATCGAGCTCGCCGCCGACCCCTCCGTCAGCCACGCCTACTGCCAGGAGACGCTCACCGACCGGGCCCACGGCACCTGGCGCGTCCCCGAATGGGACCCCGAGCTCCTCCTCATCACCAACCTCCACCCCGTCACCTGCCTGATCAAGCGCAGCGTCTTCGAGACGCTCGGCGGCTTCGACGCCACCATGACCCGCGGCTATGAGGACTGGGAGCTCTGGGTCCGCTGCGCCGCTCGCGGCTTCCGCGCCGTCCGCGTCGCCGAGCCCCTCTTCTTCTGGCGACGCCACAGCCAGGACACCATGATCCACGACGCCGTCACCCGCCACGACCAGCTCTACGCCCAGATCATCGAACGCCACCGCGCCCTCTATGAACGCTCGTTCGAGGCTCTCGCCCGCCGGTGCAACTCCATGCTCCGCGCCTTCGACTGCAACTGGATCGACGAGACCGGCACCCCCATCCCCCTCCAGTACCTGCACAAGAAGACCGCCGAGGCCCACGCCCTCGAGCGCGAGCTGGACGCTATCAAGCAGGAGCTCGCCGGCGTCCGCGAGCACACCGAGTCGTGCCGCAAACGATGCGAGGCGACCCGGACCGAGTACGAGGGCATGGCCGGCGTGCGCCTGCACCGGCGCGTCGGGCGTGTGCTCGACGCCATGCCGGGCGTCCTGCGCGTGCCGCTCCGGGGCATGCTCCGCGCGTGCCGACGCGTCCTCGTCGGCCCGTGAGCGCGGGGCTCACCGGCGCGATATCCCCCCGCGCGCGCGCAACCCGGCCCCGGGCCGGCCCCGCGGCGCAAGATCCTGCAGATTTTCTTTCCCCAGGCCCCACAAGCACTTGCGCCGAGCGGACGCCCGCCCGCACCCCCCGGCGCGCGCACAGACCAGGGCGGGCGCCCCATGGGTAGAGGCACTGATCAGCCCGCCTACTCGTTCCGTCACGGTGACGGGGCGGGGAACAACTCCGACCCAGCAGCACACTCCGCCCGCGCGTTCGACAGACGCACGGCACGGAGCCAGTGACCGGTCACGCCAAGGTGCAACCCGCCGCCCCCATATGCCAAGGGCGGCACAACCCAGGAGCCCCGCCCCGTTCACCTTTCTCGGCGCACGCGACCAAACAAAGGGACCCGCGGGCCGGATGGCCCGCGGGTCCGCGAGGTCGGTGCATCGTCCACGCCGATCAGCGAGTCACGACATACGCCGCGTCGAGGGCCTTGCCGATCCGCGTCTGGATGTCGGCCAGGTGCGCGTTGGTGTAGGCGTCGGGCCCTGCGCTCTGAGCCTTGCCGGCGATCTCGTTGACCCGGCGAAGCTCCTGGGCCGCCAGCGAGCTGATCGTCCGCATCGCCGGGCTGGTGGTCCGCTCCATGAGCGCCAGCGTGATCAGCCTGTCGGTGTGCTCGCGCTGGAGGTTCCGGTCAAAGCTGGAGATCATCGGGCTGCCCGCCGAGTAGTCGCCCTTCTTGGCGCTCTTGGCGCTGTCCCACACCGCGTCCGAGACGGCGCCCACGACCTCCGCGAGGGTGAGCATGTCGCCCTGACCGGAGGTACGGAACTCGTTGTCGTAGACCCGGCGCAGGGTGCCCGGGTTCAGGACCATCGACAGCGCCGCGGCCTGCACGCCGCCGACCATGTCGTGCACGGTGAAGCTCGGGTCGGCCATCAGCTCGTCGACCCCGGCGTCGTCCCACCAGTACTCCTTGCCCATGTGGCGGACCAGGTCGGGGGTCAGGCCGAACGCCTGCTCGTCGAACGCGTTGCCGATGATGAGCTGGAGCGCCCGGCGCTGCTGGGCGGCGGGGACATCCTCGATGGCGGCCCGCCCGCCCTCGGACTTGAAGTCGTTGTTGCTGAAGGTGCCGCCGATCCAGCGGCTGGCGATCGAGAGGCACTGGAGCTGCGTGCCCAGCAGGTTGCCGTAACGCCGGCGGACATGCGCCCAGCTCTCGCCGTCGTCGACGATGTCGCCGATCAGCTTGGCGCGCAGCTCGTTGACCAGGCCGATGCGCGACTCGCAGAAGTCGAGGTTGTCGGCCCCGTTATCCCAGGTCATGTTGCGCGGGTCGGAGCCCGAGCTCATCTCCATCTGGCTCAGGTAGATCAGGTCCGGCTCGCCGGAGCGCTTGAGCAGCGCCTCGAGGTCCTTGTCCGGCCCGTAGCCGTACGCGATGGCCCAGCGGTCGTACGGGCCGACCGTCGGCGTCGCGTACGGGCCCTGCTCCGGGCCCAGCTTGTAGTTGATGTTCGCCGCGATGTAGTCCATCACCGATCCCGAGCTCGCACCCTCGAAATGCCCGGAGTGGACATCGGACAGCTCGCGGATCGTGGACGCGGCCATGTTGTGCTGCAGGCCCAGGCAGTGCCCGACCTCGTGGCACGAGATGTACCGGATCATCGGGCCGATGTAGTCCTCGGGGATGCCGTCGAGCAGGTCGGCGCCATCCCCCTCCTCGACGAGCGACCCCGCGAGCGCCGCGTCGAACAGGGACAGATCGGCCGCGAGCATGTTGCCGATGCGGCAGGCGTGGTTGGTGTGGTCGAAGGCCTCGGGCGCGAGGGGGTGGCCCTGCTCGCCGAAGGGCTCGGCCGCCCCGGCCTCGACCGCGAGCGCGAGCTCGCGCTGGCGCCGGTCACGCTCGCCGGGGGGCGCCAGGCGCACCCGCGGGTCCCAGTCGGGGTGCTCGGCGAAGAACGCCAGCGTCTCGGGTGTGAAGGTGGTCTCGGTGATGTCGTCGCTGAGCCCCTCGAGCATGTTCCGCACCGAGCGGGTCAGGCCCTGGTGCCACACCACATCGGCGTCGAGGATCTCGCCGGTCTCGGGGTTGGTCCGGCTCGGCCCGATGGCGTAGCTCTGGTCGCTCGAGTTCCAGCGGAAGAAGTTGTACCGCGAGTCCTCGGGGTCCTTGTCCATGTGGGCGCCGGTGTCGGCGTCCTGCTGGTAGACCACGATCGCCCCGTCGATCCCGATATCCCGGAACGCCTCGTTCCACAGGCCGATGCCCTCGCGCACATAGCGCCGGAACTTCACCGGCGTGGTGTGCTCGATGTACCACACGATCGGCTGCTTGGGCGGGCTGAGCTTCAGGCTCGGGTCGGCCTTCTCCACATACCAGCGGTTGATGTACCGCTCCGTCACATCCTCGTTCGAGGGCTTGGCGTAGTCCTGGTAGAAGTCGTAGAAGTAGCCCACGCGGGGGTCGGCCTGCCGGGGCTGGTACCCCGGCGTGCCCTCGAGCGCCCCCACCGAGTAGCTCAGCCGGATCAGCTGGCCTTGCGACTCGGGCAGCTCGTACTCCACCACGAAGTTCTTCGGGAAGCTCTTGGCCTTGGTCAGCTTCACCAGCGACGCGTTCACGCCCCGCACGCTCGGCCCGTAGCCGCCGAACACGCTGAACCCAAAGAAGCTCCCCGCGTTGCGGGTCATCAGCGAGCCCAGGTCGATCACCGGACGCCCGTCGGTCTCGGTCACGATCGGCACCGTCACCAGCACCCGGTCGGTGAACAGCTCGTTGACCGAGTCGCGGGCCTGACGGTCGCCCGTGGTCCGGACATTGAAGTTCGGCATCACCAGCGCGAGCTGCTTGTCGTAGCGGCGCCACTTCGCGTAGTAGGTCGGGCCCATGACGCCCGCCTGCGAGTCGCCCCCGGAGACCGTGCAGGCGATCATCAGCAGCTGGCTGTCGTAGTTCCGCGGCAGGACGCCCAGCAGCTTGCCGGTCTTCTCGTCCTTGTACAGGTCGTAGAGCCCCGAGGCCCCATCGGCGGTCGAGACCACCCGGGTCAGCCCCTCGATCGTCTTGTCGAAGGGCGGGAAGTCGTCGGCCTGACCGGCGCGCTGGGCGAACGCCGCGTCGGGGGTGAGGCCCAGCCCGCCGGGAAGTCCGACGCAGGCGAGCAGGGCGAAGGCAAGGGTGGTTCCGGTCCGGCGCATGGATTGCTCCTCGTGCTTTCTCTGGTATTCAGCGAGATGGGCCACACCGACTCTCGCCGCGGCAGGTTGTATCCCCGGATCTGGGGATGGTTGCAGGGTTTTCACATCCCGGGCTTCGAGACCGGGATGCGCTCAGTGCTCGTTCCAGTCAAACAGCCGGGCGCCGAGGGCGAAGCCGATCAGCCCGACCGCCAGCAGGATACCGCACGGGAGCGCCATGTCTGCTGGGGCAAACCCTCGCCAGATCGCCCCCTCCATCGCCAGGATGGACCACTTCACCGGGCTGATGTGGCTCACGGGGGCCATCCAGGCGGGCATGAACGCCAGCGGGAGCATCCCCCCGCCGAGCATGGCGAAGACGAGCATGACCGCCCAGCCGATCCCCCCGGCCGCGGCCTCGGTCTTGCCGACGGTCGAGAGCAGCATCATGATCCCGACGAAGGCCACCGCGACGCTGAAGACCGCGACGGCCAGCAGCGGGACCGACCCGGGCCTCACCCCGAACCCCACGGTCGCGATCACCAGCAGCATCGCCGCCACGCCGATGGTGGTCATGAAGCACGCCAGGCCCTTGCCCAGGAGCACGCGGCTTCGCCCGAGCGGGGCGGTGCGGAGGCGGGTCAGGGTGCCCTTGTTGCGCTCGGTGACCAGGGAGATGCCGAAGCCCGAGGCGCACCCCATGATGCCCCAGATGATCCCCTGCGGGAAGGTGATCGCGTACGGGCTCGGCCCCTCGCCCGATTCGTCGGCCAGGAGCTCGACCGACTCGATCTCGATGGGGTTGAACGCCGCGGCGCCGCCCCCGGCGCTGTCCCCGCCATCACCCCCGTCATCTCCCCCACCATCGCCCCCGCCGATCACGCCGGCGTCGGGCGCCTGCTCGAGGAAGGTGTCGAGGCTGCCGAGGAAGGTGTTGAGGATTCCCTTCTGGAGCGGGTTGAGGTCGTCGGTTTGTGCGATCTCGTCGAGCGCGTCGCGGGTCATCTCCCGGGCGCTGTCGGCGTTCATGAACGAGCTCTGGAGCCGCTCGTAGGCCTTGGCGGTGATGAGGCCCTGGATGAGCCCGCCCTCGGCCTGTCGCGAGGGGTCGACGCCGACGATCAGCTTCATCGGCTCGCCCCGGAACAGCGACACCGAGCCGAACCCCTCGGGGATGACGATGAACGCGGTCTTCTGGCCCTTCTTGACCGCTTCTTCGGCGCCGGCGCGGTCGGGCATCGGTGTGACCGCCAGGCGGCTGTCGGCGTCGAGGGCCGCCGCGAACTCGCGGGAGGCGTCGGTGCCGTCCTGGTCGACGACGACGATCGCGGTCTCGCCCGAACCCCCGCCGCCGCCGCCCATGCCGCCGAAGATCGTGCCGAAGAAGATCGCGTAGAGCACGGGGAAGAAGAAGGTAAAGAACAGCCCCGCCTTGTCGCGGACAAGGAGCTTGAGGTCTTTGAGAGCGAGGGCCCAGATCTCGTTCATGCTCGGTCAGCCTGGAAGGGGGACTTGAACGCGAAGATCGCGAAGAACGCGAAGAGGGGCTGAACCACTGTGTCTTCCTTCGCGCTCTTCGCGTGCTTCGCGTTCAACTGTCTTTGTGTTGGATGCATGAGTTCGGTCAGTCTCGCAGGCTTCGGCCTGTCAGGTTCAGGAAGACCGTCTCGAGGTCCGGTCGTTCGACATGGACGCCGGTGGCGTCGCCGGCGGCGAGGGCCTTCTGGAGGACCGCCAGCGGCTCGGCGGTCTGGACGCGCTCCTGGGTCTCGCCCCGCTCGATCCGCACGACGCTCTGGCCGCCGTGCTGGGCGATCAGGGCGTCGACGGTGTCCATCGCGAGCAGGCGCCCCTTGTCGATGATGCCGACGCGGGCGCAGAGTTTCTGGGCCTCTTCCATGTAGTGGGTGGTGTAGACGATGGTCCGCCCCTGGTCGCGGAGGGTGCGCACGATCTCGAAGATCGCGTGGCGCGACTGGGGGTCGACGCCGGCGGTCGGCTCGTCGAGCAGGACGGCCTTGGGGTCGTGGACCAGGGCGCAGGCAAGGTTGACGCGCCGCTTCATGCCGCCGGAGAAGCCCTTGACCCGGTCGGCGGCCCTGTCGGTGAGGCCGACCAACTCGAGGAGTTCGTCGGCGCGCCTGGCGCGGTCCTTCCCGCTCAGCCCGTAGAGCGAGCCGAAGAACTGGATGTTCTCTCGGGCGGAGAGCTCGTCGTAGATGGCGAGGGCCTGGGGCGCGACGCCGAGCAGGGCCCGGACCTGCGCGTCGGCCGGGTCGCCGCCACCGACGCTCACGGTGCCCGAGTCCGGGCGGAGCAGGCCGACGGTCATGGCGATGGTGGTGCTCTTGCCGGCGCCGTTGGGCCCGAGGAGTCCGAAGACCTCGCCGGGCTCGATCGCGAGCGAGAGCGCATCGACGGCGGTGAGGGAGCCGAAGCGTTTGGTGAGGGTGTCGAGTGTGATCACGGACCAACCCCTCCCGGCGGGGCCCGGCCCCGACCTCCTCCCTGATTGGGAGGGACGCCCGCGGCGTTTGTGCCGATCGCCCCCGCAGGCGGCCAGGACACCGGCGGTACCGGATGACGGCCGCTTATGGCTGCTGCGGTCAAGCCCTGACCAGGTTCACGGGCCACCCGTACACCGGGCCCGGCCGCCTGCGGGAGCGACGGACAGATTTCAAGGATACACCGGGTGGGCCCGCCCGTACACTCTCCACATGGACTGGCCGAAGGCCCACCCCAAGTCGGCGACCCAAATGAGCCCCGAACCTGTCAACCCGCGGGCTCGTTCGGCGGCGTTGACGGCGGTGCGGATGGTGTTCCTGGTGCTGACGCTGACGGTGCCGCTGCTCACGGCGATCCAGTTCAAGGAGGGGGCCGGGAGCCAGACCAGCACCGAGGCGATGCTGCTGCAGGACTGGTGGTGGGCGCCGATCGTGATCGCGGGGATCTTCGCGACGGGGTTCCTGGCGCTGGACCTCCTGATCCCCCGCAAGAAGCTGTCGGCGATGGCGGGGATCCTGCTGGGGCTCGCGGGGGGGCTCCTGGCGACGGTGGCGTTGAGCTTCATCATCGACCTGGTGGCCGAGTCGTGGGACCTGAACACCTACGCCCCGACCTTCATCTTCGTGATCAAGATCCTGCTGGGGATCGCCATGTGCTATCTGGCGATCTCGCTGGTGCTGCAGACGCAGGACGACTTCCGGCTGGTGATCCCGTATGTGGAGTTTGCCAAGCAGATGCGCGGGGTGCGTCCGCTGCTCTTGGACAGCTCGTCGCTGATCGACGCGCGGGTGGTCGAGGTCGCCGAGACGGGGATCAGCCAGGCGCCGATCATCATCCCGCGGTTCGTGGTCGAGGAGCTGCAGCGCCTGGCCGATTCGGCCGACCGGCTCAAGCGGACCCGCGGCCGTCGCGGGCTCGAGATCGTCAGCAAGCTCCAGCGCTCGCACCTGCTCGATGTCACGATCGACGAGACCCCGATGCCCAGCAAGGCGGTCGACCACATGCTGGTGGACCTGGCCCGGCAGCTGCCCGCGGTGATCGTCACGACCGATGTGGGCCTGCGCCAGGTCGCGGCGATCCACGGCGTGATGGTGCTCAACCTCAACGACCTGGCCAACGCGCTCAAGCCGGACCTGATCCCGGGCGAGGTGGTGCAGGTCGAGCTGATGCGTCGGGGCGAGCAGAAGACCCAGGCGGTCGGCTATCTCCCTGACGGGACGATGGTGGTCGCCGAGGACGGGGTCGCGCGCATCGGCGAGTCGGTCTCCCTGACGGTGACCAGCAGCCTGCAGACCTCGGCGGGGCGGATGATCTTCGGGCGGATCGATACCGAGGGGCCTGACGCCGAGCCCCTGGACATGGGCGGCCCGCGGGGGGAGGCTCCCGACGAGGCGCCGGAGCCCGACGCGGGAGCACCGACGGGGTCGGCGCCCGAAGAGGCGGGCGCGCCGGAGGCGGCGCGGGGCCCGCACCCGCCGCGACCGCCGGCCCGTCCGAACCGGGCCCGCAATCCGCGGCGATAGCGGTGATAGAGGAGCGCGATGGCCGAGTATCTGGTGATCTACACCCCGTGCCGCCCGTCGTTTGCGCGTGACGCGGACGAGCGGGAGCGGGCGGTCGTTGGCGAGCACTTCGCGTATCTGGCGCGGGCGCTGGAGGCCGGCCGTCTGGTGATGGCGGGTCGGACGCAGGACGAGCCGCCGATGGGGCTGGGGGTGTTCGAGGCGTCGACGGACGGTGCGGCGCGGGCGTTTGTGGCGGATGACCCGGCGGTGCTTTCGGGGGTGTTCCGCGCGGAGGTGCGGCCTTACTCGGTGGCGCTGCTGTCGGGCAGGCCCGTGGGGTAGGATGCGGTCTGGAGGGTGTGCCGATGCGGGTATTCTGGGCGTTGATGGTGGGGCTGGTGATCGCGTCGGGCGTGATGCTCGCGGTGCGCGGCGGGGGCCCGCGTGACGGCGCGGCGTCGCCGGCCAGCCGGACGAGTATTGAGCAGGGGCCGGAGGTCGACGCGGTGCCGGAGCCCGCGGCGGAGCCCGCGCCGGCGGCTGGATCGCCCGCGCCTGAGGAGCCGGTCGTCGTGGGGGTGGGCGTCGCGGACGCTGACGAGGCGGATCTTGAGTCGGGCCCGGAACCGGTTAGTGAGCCTGCGCCGCTCGCGGAGGATCTCGCGGTGAGTGCGCCCGCGGAGGCGACACCGGCTGAGGATGCGCCCGCGGCCGATGTGCCGGCGCCCGGCGAATCGGCGCCCGAGCAGGGCGCGGGGGCGACGCTGACGCTCAACGGCCGGTACCCAATCACCGGCTCGGGCACGGCGGAGGACCCCTACAAGATCGACTTCGACATGCTCGTCGCGCTCGAGCACGACTACCAGCCGAAGACCGCGGGCAAGGACATGATCCCGGAGTGGATCACGCCGCTCAACGGCAAGGTGGTGGAGATCACGGGGTTCATCGGGTTCCCGTTCATCGCGCCGACGGCCGACGAGTGCATGGTGATGCTGAACCAGTGGGACGGCTGCTGCATCGGCGTGCCGCCGACGCCGTACGACGCGGTGGAGGTGCAGCTGGCGGAGGAGGTTGATCTGGGCAACGGGGTGCCGAACTACGGGACGATCCGGGGTGTGTTCCGCGCCGACCCGTACCTGGTGAACGGCTGGCTGATCGGGCTGTATGTGATGGATGAGGCGACGCTGCGGAGCGCGGGGAGCCGGGACCAGACCGGGTTCTGAGGGCGGTGTTCGGCGGTCGTGGTGAGATCCTCTTGCACCATCCGGCGGCGGTGGTAGGCTGGTCGATGCCGCCTGGAGGGGGCAAGGAGATCGCCATGCACGCCGCCCGTCTGTTTGTCGTCGCCGCCGTGGTTCCTGGGGCGCTTGTCCCCGGTGCGCTGGGTCAGTGTGATCCCGCGTGGGTTCCCGGACCTGGGCTGAACGCGTTGGGGAACGGGTACGCCGAGCCGGTGTGCGCGTGGGACGACGGTTCTGGGGAGGCGTTGTATGTCGGGGGGTCGTTCACGAGCATCGGCGGGTTCGGGTACCGGGGCATCGCCCGGTGGAACCCCGGCACGGGCCAGTGGTCGCGCCCGGGGACGGGGCTGTCCTTCGGCAACACCAACGGCTTTGTGACCAGCATCGTGCCGTTCGACACCGGGGCGGAGACGCTGCTGGTGGTCGGCGGGTTCTTCGCGTCGGCGGGCGGGCAGGCGGGGACGCAGAGCCTCGCGGCGTGGGACGGCGGCGCGTGGCGTTCGCTGGGCGCGGGCTTCGTCGCGCCCGAGGCGGTCTGGTCGCTGGAGGTCGGGGACCTCGGCGACGGCGAGAAGCTCTACCTCGCCGGCGGGTTCCTGCAGATCGCCGGGCAGCCGTGCAGCGGCGTGGCGGCGTGGGACGGCGTCGGGTTCAGTGTCGTCGGGGATGGGCTCGGCATGGCGGGGTTCAGCCCGTTCGTGAACGAGACCGTGGTCTGGGACGACGGCTCGGGGGTGGCGCTGTACGCCGTGGGGCGGTTCAGCGATATCGACGGGGTGAGCGCGCCGCTCGCGGCCCGGTACAGGCCGGGCGTCGGCTGGGAGCGGTTCGGGGGCGGGCTGACGGCGCAGAACTCGACCACGACCCTCGACGCCGCGTGCGTGTTCGATGACGGGGACGGCGGGGCGATCTACATCGCCGGGTCGCCGTTCCGGCCGGCGGGCGGGGGGAGCTTCTCGAGCGTGTACAAGTGGGACGGCGTCGCGTGGTCGGTGGTCGGTCAGAATGTGGGCGGGCGCGTGACCGACCTGCGGGTGTGGGACGACGGCACGGGCCCGGCGCTGTATCTCTCGGGCACGGCGACGCCGGACATCAACTACCTCGCGCGGCTGGATGGCGGGTCGTGGGCGATGTACCTCGGCGGCGCGGGCGGGCCGGCGATCCCGCCGAGCAACTTCCCCTCGGTGTTCGGGCTGGCCGAGTACCGCGGCGATCTGGTCGTGTGCGGGAATTTCACGGAGACCGGCGACGGGCAGATCGTCGAGGGCATCGCCGTCGTGGAGACCTGCCTGAGCGATTGCGTCGCGGACTTCAACGGCGACGGGGTGGTGAACACGCAGGACTTCATCGCGTACCTGGGCGCCTGGGCCGCGGGAGATCCGGCGGCTGACACCGACGGGAACGGCGTGATCGACACGCGGGACTTCATCGGGTACCTGGGGCTCTGGGCGGCGGGGTGCTAGCGATCGGGGGTTTGCCTCGGTTGTGTGCGCCTGGCCAGCGCTGGCCGCCACTGGCCACTCCCTCGGTGGTGTGGGCGAGCTGACGGGCTCGGCGCGGGGATCGCGGCGTGCGCGGTGGTGTCCGGGTATGGCACGCCGTTCGCACTAGGCGCCGTGACCCCTGCGCCGGTCGGCGTGGCTTCCGCGGGGATCGGGGGGCAGATCACGACCGGCGGGGCCCGGCTGGCGGAGTCCCTTGGCACCGGCGGATGCCCCGGCGGGCCGCGCAGACGGGAGAACGGCGATGACACATTCTGTCGCATTGACGGTCCTGGCCCTGGGAGCCCTTTCGGGCACGGCCGCGGGCCAGACGGTGACGGTGGACACGGCGCGGGATGTGGTGGACTTCGGCGGGGCCCTGCGGGTGGACGACCTGCCGGGCCCGGACGGACGCGTCTCGTTCCGCGAGGCGCTGATGGCGACCGACAACACCCCCGGCCCCCAGACCGTCGCGTTCGCGGTGCCGCAGGACGAGTGGTGGTACTCCGGCGTCAAGGCCATGCTCGAGAACGACGGCGGCACCTTTGTCGTGTCCGACGACGAGACCGCCATCGACTTCATGACGCAGACCGCCTTCACGGGCGACACCAACCCCAACGGGCGCGAGTGCGGCGTCAAGGGCACCTTCCCCAACGGCATGGGCTCGCCCGCGATCGTCATCTACGGCGACCACTGCGTGGTGCGTGGCATGGCCGAGGTCGAGTGGCGCCGGGAGTCGGTCGTGCTCGCGGGCAGCCACAACCGCGTGGTGCAGTGCGTCACCGGCCTGGTCTCGATCGACCCCTACCCCGAGCACTGCGCCTTCAACACCATCGGCGGCACAGCGCCCGAGGACCGCAACGAGCTCGACCAGATCACGCTGGTCTGCGGCGCCGACGACAACGCCGTCATCGGCAACACCGTCGAGACCATCTTCGTCGGCGCCAGCCCCTACTGCGACACCTCCAGCCGCAACCGCATCGGCGGACCGACGCCGGAGGAGCGCAATGTCATCAACGGCTTCGGCTACTACGGCGAGGAGGGCCTCCCCGTCGGCGAGGGGATCGAGGTCTCCTGGGCCACCGACACGCTTATCGAGGGCAATTACATCGGGGTCACCGCCGACGGCACCGCCCGCTTCCCCCAGATCGGACCCACCGGCATCGAGATCAACGACTCGGACAACACCACGGTCCGCGGCAACCTCATCTCGGGGCTGCGGGTCACCGGGGCGAACCACTATCAGGGCCAGCTCTTCGGCCAGGCGATCCGGGTGAACTCGATCAACCGGGACAACAACGGGATCGTGATCGAGGGGAACATGATCGGGACAGACTTCACCGGCGAGCATCCCATCCAGACGCTGAACGGCGTCCTGGTCGGGCAGTTCACGAGCCGGTACACGCCGCACGGCGCGAGAATCGGCGGCACGGAACCCGGGCAGGGCAACCTGATCGCATTCTGCGAGCGGCTCGGCGTCGGCGTGGGCTCGCTGATCGGGGATGTGGCGATCTCGGGGAACAGCATCAGGGACAACGGGCAACTGGGGATCGATCTGGCGACCTGGTCGGCCGGTTACGACGGCGTGACGCCGAACGATCCGGGCGATACCGACACCCAGGGCGGCAACGGGCTGCAGAACTTCCCGGTGCTCTCGGGCGCCGAGACCGCCGGCTCCGCCATCCGCATCACCGGCAGCCTCAACTCCCACGCCAACACCAGCTACCGCGTCGAGTTCTTCGCCAACGCCGCGTGCGACCCCACCGGCTACGGCGAGGGCGAGACCTACCTCGGCGCCGTCGAGGTGACGACCGACGGCTCGGGGAACGCCGCGATCGACGCGACGCTGGGCGCGAGCGCCCCCGCCGGCGCCTTCATCACCGCCACCGCGACCGACCTGGCCCTGGGCGCCACCAGCGAGTTCGGCGCGTGCGTCGAGGCGGCTCAGGGCGGCTGCCCCGCCGACTTCAACACCGACGGCGAGGTGAACACGCTGGATGTGCTGGCCTTCCTGAACGCGTGGTCGTCCGGCGATCCGCGCGGGGACTTCAACGGCGACGGCGCGGTCAACACCCTCGATGTCCTGGCCTTCCTCAACGCCTGGAGCGCCGGCTGCTGACTCTTGCCGACCTCCGACTGGGAGCATGCACATGACTCGGTTCACCATCATCACCGCTGCGTTTCTTGCGATCGTCGGTTCCGCGTGCGCCCAGCCCGTCATCGATTCGCTGAACGGGGATGCGTTCTCGCGCAGCGGGCGCGTCGCGATCACCGGCTCGGGCTTCGGCGCCAGGGGCGGCGCCGACCGCGTTGAGGTCGGGGGGATCCAGGCGCTCCTCACCACCTGGACCGACACCCGGATCGTGGCGTATGTGCCCGAGGGCACGCCGATCGGGGCCGCCGAGGTGCGGGTCGTCGCCGATGGTGAGCAGAGCAACGCGCTCCCGATCGAGGTCTCGCTGCGCGAGCGGGATGGACGGGTGAAGTGGACATTCGAGACCGACGGGGACGACCAGTGGTTCCGCCCGGCGCTCGCCCCGGACGGGACGCTCTACCTCCATGTCTCCGGGGGCTTCGTCTATGCGATCAGCCCCGATGGCGCGCTCGAGTGGATCTCGCACGCCGTCTGGTTTCCCTACATCCCGCCCACCGCGGGACCAGACGGCTCGGCCTACTTCGGCAGCATATCAACGGTCACCGCCGTCTCGGCCACCGGCGAGACGCTGTGGACCTACACCGACGGCTCGTCCAGCCTGGTGCACGCCGTGACCGCCGGGCCCGACGGCGAGCTCTACGGGGCTTGCGAGTATCCCGTCGGGGCGTTCTCCCTTGCGGGCAACGGGCAGCACGAATGGGCCAACCCGGGGGACCCGATCATGCTCGAGCGCGGCCTCGGGGGCCACGAGACGAAGTTCGGGCCCGCGGCGGCCGGCGGGCCGGTCGATCAGGTCTATATCGGGACGGACAACTGGGGGGACAATCACATCTACGCGTTCGGTCTCGACGGCGAGCAGCGGTGGGCCGTGCCGGCTGGTCCCAACGCCCGCGGCGCCGAGCCTGCCATCGGCGCGGACGGCGCGCTCTACACGCCAGACTTCGGTCAGGGCGGCTCGGGCTGGGTGCTGCGCGCCCTGCACCCCTCCGACGGCCGGACCCTGTGGGTGTACGACGGGGGCTTCATCAGCGCGTGCACCGATCTGGAGATCGGCCCCGACGACACGCTCTACTATGCCCGGGATATCGCGCACCTCGAGGCCTTCGCGCCGCACGCGCAGACGCTGCTCTGGCACACCTTCATCCCCGGTACCTGGCTCAAGCAGCCGGCGATCACCCCCGATGGCGGCACGCTGGTCGTGGCGGGCTATCTGGACGGGGGGCCCGGCTTTGTCGACGCCTACGGGCCGTCGGACGGCCAGCTCCGCTGGAGTGTCCCGCTCCCGGGCGGCTATTACCCCGACGAGCGGCTCGTCCCCGCCGACCAGGCCCGCGTGACGCCGGACGGCTCCACGGCCTATGTGAGCACCACCGCGCTCTCCCGCTTGCCCGGCGACCCGCGGGCCGTGCTCTTCGCCATCGATCTCACCGACGGCTGCGCGGGGGACTTCAACGGCGACGGCGCGGCCAACACGCTGGATGTGCTGGCCTTCCTGAACGCGTGGTCGTCCGGCGATCCGCGCGGGGACTTCAACGGCGACGGCGCGATCAACACGCTCGATGTCCTGGCCTTCCTCAACGCCTGGGGCGCCGGCTGCTGACGCCCGGACGCCCGAACCACGGAGACTCACGATGCGGCGTCAACCTGCGATCTCGCTTGCGGCATTGATGGTCGGCCTCGCGGCCGGGCACGCGTGGGCCCAGCAGTGGGAGCCCTCGTTCCCGCCCAACCCCAGCTCGACCGGGCATAACTTCCTGATGGGCGTCAGCGCGCTCGGCGCCGACGACGCCTGGGCGGTCGGGTACTACGACATCTCCCAGGGCGGCAACTCCGACACCTACACGCTCGCCGTCCGCTGGGACGGCCAGGGCTGGGCACAGACCCCGACCCCCAGCCCGGACACCAACGGCGCCGGGACGACCTGTGCGCTCAACGCCGTCGAGGCGATCGGGCCCGACGACGCGTGGGCCGCGGGGTACAAGACGATCCAGCACCCGTTCGACGGCGTGGTCGGCACCCAACTGCTGGTCCTGCACTGGGACGGCCAGGAGTGGACCGAGGTCGACGCCCCGATCACACCCGCGGGACGAACCGGCGCCTATGTGCGAGACATCAAGGCGTTCGGACCCGACGACATCTGGTTCACCGGGCTGTTCAACTTCTTCGACGCGGAGGGCGCCAGCGGCCTGGCCATGCACTGGGACGGCTCGGGCTTCACGCTCCACCTGACACCCAACTTCACCCAGAACGCCGAGAAGAACCAGGTGCTCGACCGCGACGCGCAGGGCAACCTCTGGATCGTGGGCATGCACGGGCGGGGCGGGTTCGGGAGCCATCCCTATGTGCTCCGCGGCGATGGCGACAGCTGGGACATCGTCGGCTCCTGGAGCGAGCTGGACTACAGCGACCTGCAGACCATCGTCGCCTTCGCCGAGGACGACGCGTGGATCGGCATGTCCAAGCGCCAGAACGGATCGTTCGTCGGCTATGTCTGGATGCACTGGGACGGTTCATCCTGGACCGAGCACACCGTGCCGGCGCAGTATCACGAGCCGCATCTGGTCGCGGGAGGCGCGGACGACATCTACTCGGGCGGCGAGGCGTCGCTCTTCCACCACGACGGCGGCGCGTGGACGCTGGTCGACGAGTTCACCGGCGTGGACTCCCCCAACATGAACCGCATCGACATCGCGCCCGACGGCTCGGTCTTCGGCGCCGGGCGGTACTTCCCCAGTGGGGCCGGGCATGGCGAGACCCTGGCGGCCAGGTTGCTCGGGGCCGTGCCCTGCGACGCCGATTTTAACGGCGACGGGGCGGTCAACACCCTGGATGTGCTGGCGTTCCTGAACGCGTGGTCGTCCGGCGATCCGCGCGGGGACTTCAACGGCGACGGATCCGTCAACACCCTCGATGTCCTAGCCTTCCTCAACGCCTGGAGCGCCGGCTGCTGAGCGCGGCGGGGGTGTGTTCGGCGGGTCGGGGCCGGCGCACGGGGCACGGCATCTCGGGAATGCGCTTCCTCCCGGCGGGCCGGGCCGATACTCTGGCGTCGGAGGAAGCCATGCGCCATCGCATCACTACCGTTCTGTTTGCAGCATGCTCGGTGGCGGGAGCCCAGCCGCTCGCCACCGGCCCCGTGGTCCGGTATGACGGCTCCAAGCTCGTCGCGGTGGGGGTGCGCTCGGCCTCGGATGTGCGGACGCTGGAGGCGATCGGGGCCGACCAGTGGTCGGAGCACATCGTGCCGGGCGTGCCGACGGACTACCTCGTCACGCCCGAGCAGTTCGCGGCCCTCGGGGCGGCGGGGCTGGTCTACGAGGTCGTGATCGACGATGTGCAGGCGACGATCGACGCGGAGAACGCCCGGCTGCGGGCGGGAGGGCAGAAGCGAGGGTGGTTCGACGACTACAAGGACCGCGGCGCGATCAACGACCAGCTCGGGGCGCTGGCGGGGGCGTACCCCGGCCTGGCGTCGGTGTTCGAGGTCGGGCGGTCGGTCGAGGACCGGCCGATGATGGCGCTGCGGATCGCCAACGACGCGTTCGGCGACCCGGCGTGCAAACCGACGATCCTGTTCAACGCGTGCCAGCACTCGCGGGAGTGGATCGCACCGATGGTCGCGATGTACGCGGCCGACCGGCTGCTCTCGCTGCACGGCGTGGACCCGGACATCACCGCGCTGGTTGATCGGGCGGAGATCCTCATCGTGCCGGTCGCCAATGTGGACGGGTACGAGTACACCTGGACCACGCAGCGGCTGTGGCGCAAGAACCGGCGGAACAACGGCAACGGGACCTTCGGCGTCGACCTGAACCGCAACTGGGGCTACGAGTGGGGGCACAACAACGGCTCGTCGGGGACCCCCGGCAGCGAGACCTACCGCGGGGCGGCGCCGTTCTCGGAGCCGGAGACGCAGGCGCTGCGCGATCTCATGCTCTCGCGCCCGCGCCTGGCGGCGCAGGTGGACCTGCACTCCTACGGCCGGCTGATCCTCGCGCCGTGGGGGTGGTCCGGCGACGAGCCGCCGGACCACGAGACCTTCCAGCTGCTCGGCGGAGAGCTCGAGCAGATCATCGAGTCGGTGCACGGGATGAACTACACCCACGGGCCGTGCTACTTCGCGCTGTACCCGATCTCGGGCGGCGAGGGGGACTGGGTGTGGGGCGACCGGTCGGCGCACAACTTCCTCATCGAGCTGCGGGGGTCGAGCTTTGTCCTGCCGCCGGAGCAGATCATCCCCAACAGCGAGGAGGTGTTCCCGGCGCTGGTGCACTTCGCCGAGTGGGCTCGGCTGGAGCGGAGGCCCCTGGGCGACTTCAACGACGATGCGCGGACGGATACGCAGGATGTGCTGGCGTTCCTGAACGCCTGGGCCGCGGGGGACCCGGCGGCGGACATCGACGGCAACGGGGAGGTGGACACGCGGGATGTGCTCGGGTTCCTGAACGCGTGGGCGGACGGGTGCTGATCGGGTGGGCGTGCCGGGCTGCGTGAGGCGCGGGGGTGGGCCGGCCTTGGTCGGGCCGCCGCGGCCGGGGCCAAGATCAGGCTGGACTCGCACCTCGTTGTCCACTATTCTCCCGGTCGTGCGATTCCGAGCCCTCGTCCATCGCCTGCGCCGGATCATCGGGAGCGCCCTTGTGGCGTGCTGGGGCTTGGCGTTTCTGGCCAATGTGCAGGGGTGGTCCGTGGTCGGGAGCGACTGGCTCGCGTCCGGCGGGTCGTCGTTCTGGACGCGTTGCGGGTCGGCGATGTGCGCGTGCGAGTCGCAGGGTTGGGACGGGGGCGCGGCGGCCGAGCGGGCCGCGGCGGCGATCGCGGAGTATTGCTGGGCGCCGGGCGAGCGCGTGCCCTGGTCGGACCCGGGGCATGAGGATGGGGACTCGGCCGGCGGGGGCGGGCTGGGCCCGGCGTTCGTCGCGTTCGGCTCGCACCGGCGGCAGCACCCCGACGGGACGCCGATCCCCGAGGTCTCGATGATCCCCGCGCCGGCGCCGGTCGCGTTCGTGGACCTGCGGGCGGTGTGCGGCGAGGCGCCGCGCCGGGAGGGGACGCTGCCCGAAACCCGCCCGCTGGACGCGCCGACCCCCCCACCCCGATCCTGTTGACCACCGCCGTTCGGTCTGACTGACCCCGCGTGCGCGCGGGGTGCGTGGTCCAACAGGAGCCCATCATGCCCTTTGAGTGTGTCGGCGCGGCCCTGCCGCGTCGTCGGTCGGCGTTCACGCTGATCGAGCTGCTCGTCGTTGTCGCGATCATCGCGCTTTTGGTCGGGATCCTGCTGCCGGCGTTGGGCAGGGCCCGGGCGGCGGCGCGGTCGGTGGCGTGCTTCTCCCGCATGCGCGACCTGCACAGCGCGACGATGCACTACGCCGAGCTCAACGACGGGGTGGTCTCTCGCTCGCAGCACTCGGCCGGGGCGTACCGGCAGGCGGCGTGGGAGCAGAACCACTACGCGTTCTTCCGCGACGAGCAGTACGACTTCACCACGGGCGATCCGTGGTGGGACAGCCCCGCGTGGTGGGGCGCGTGCGCCGAGCACTATCAGTGCCCGTTTGATCGGCGCGACAACCCGCAGAAGCGCCAGGGGATCCCGTTCCCGATCCCCTCGTTCAGCTACGGGCAGAATGTGTACTTCGAGCTTCGGGGCGACGAGATCGACCCGGTGGGATGGGCGAACAAGCGGTCGGCGCCGTACCGGCGCTACCAGGCGGCGCCCAGCCCCGTCGCGACGGTGCTCTTCGCCGAGCTCGAGGACGCCAGCCTGACCGACCACATCATGCCGCACCTTTGGACGCAGATCGGCGCCGAGCCGGAGATGGACGACACCCGGCACGGCGGGAGCGCCGGGATCGTGTACCTGGACGGGCACGCCGGGCCCGGCGCGCTGCGAGACACCTTCGACCCCGCGTCCGGGGTCGACCGCTGGAACCCCGCGACGGCGCACTAGCCGGGCGCGGGCCGATGGACAGTGACACCCATTGACAAACGCACCCATTGACAGAGACACCCGAGGCCACGCCCTGCTGCGTGGAGAAAGAGATTGATTCTGATGCGCAAGTTCACCGCTTCCGTTTTCGTTGTTTCCACCCTCGCCGCCGGCGCCCACGCGGATATGTGGCCGCATGTGGACGGGTCGATGAAGCACCTGATGGTCTCCCTTGACGGGCAGGTCCTCTCGGTGCACATCGAGGGCGACGCGCTGGAGAAGATGGAGATGCTCCGCTACCCGGGCGAGCAGTACAACCACCCGGCCGATGTGCTCAACGAGAAGTACTACAACAGCCGCTACGGCTGGCTGGCCGACGGCTTCATCGACCTGCCCTCGGGGGCGGGGATCTTCGTGAGCGTGCTCGACAGCGACGCCGGGCTGGAGGTGTACCAGGGCGGCATGCGTTCGATGCTGCAGATGCACACCTACGCCCCGATCCTCGGGACCGACGGGAACAACGACCCCTGGCAGTGGGGCGGGACGATGGTGCACAACTGGTACGCCGTCGCGGCGCCGGGGCTGTACGACGCGACCTACAAGGTGTATGTCGGCGACGCGTCGACGGGCCTGCCGCTGGCGGGGTACACGCCCGGGCAGGTGACGGTGCACTTCTCGGCGGTGCCTGCGCCGGGCGCGCTGGGGCTGCTGTCGCTGGCGGGTGTGGCGGGCGTCCGTCGTTCGCGGAGGGGGTGCTGATGCGCGCGCCCATAGCGGTCATCCTCTCCCTCGGGGCGTCGGGCGCCCTGGCCGACACCCCCAAGATGGGCGGGGAGATGAACCATGTTCTCGTGACCGTGTACCAGAAGCAGGTCTATGTGGCGATCGAGCGCCCCGAGGAGATGCCGCTGACCCTCTATAACTATGGCGAGCACTACAACGGGGCCGCGTCGGTGCTCGACCGCAGCGGGTACAACTCGCAGTACGGGTGGCTTGCGGGCGGGTTCATCAGCCTCCCGGCCGACGCGGCGGTGTGGGTCGAGCCGATCGACACCACGCCGGGGCTGCGCACCTACTCGCAGGGCGCCTTCGCGCCGATCTTCGGCACGGCGGGCTCCCCGGACCTCTGGGAGTGGGACGGCACGATGGTGCACAACTGGTATGGCGCCAGCGTGCTGGGGGGCTACGAGGCGCACTACCGGGTCTTCGTCGGGACCCAGGACGGGCAGTTCTACCCGGGCTACACGCCCGGGGAGATCACGCTGTCCTGGGAATACCTCTCGGGCGGGCTGCAGGAGGGCGGGCCGTTCGGGGGTATCGGGCCGGACAGGGTCAGCCGCATCCCCGCCCCGGGGGCTCTGTGGCTGGTGGCGTTCGCGGGGCTGATCCCGCGCCGGCGTGGTCGGTAGGGCATCCTGGCGGCGGGCCGGTCAAATCGCGCACCGGCCCGCCGTTTTGCGCTTTTCGTTCCTCGTCAGTCGTGATCGCGCGAGGCCCCGCTAGTCTGATGGCGCCCGGCGCCCCGCCGGCGCGCCCTGAAGGACCCACCCATGCGAACGGCTCTCTCGACCCTGCTGGCGGCGGTGACGGCATCGACCGCGATCGCCCAGACCGACCCTGCCGCGGCCCCGGCGATCATCAAGGGCCCGTACCTGCAGCACATGCTGCAGGACGCGGTCACGATCATGTGGGAGACCGACGCGCCGGCCGACTCGACGGTGCACTACAGCGTCGGCGGGCAGTGGCACGCCGCGAGCGACCCCGCGGCGGTGCTCATCCACGAGGTCCGGCTCTCGGGCATGCAGGCGTCGGACACGGTGCGGTACTACATCGAGACGGCCAACGGCGGCGGGAGCTCGCAGAGCTCGCAGGCGGTGTTCAGCATGGCCCCGGCGCTGGGCTCGCCCTTCCGGCTGTGCGTGTGGGGGGACAACCAGCAGCGTCCGGAGGTGTTCACGCAGCATGTGGCGCGGATGATCGTGGATCAGCCCGACCTGCTGCTCGGCTGCGGGGACCTGGTGAACACGGGCTCGGACTACAACGAGTGGAACGATGTCTTCCTCGGCCCGCTCCGCCCGCTCATCCGGTACACGCCGATGATCACCGCCATCGGCAACCACGAGGGCGACAGCCACTGGTACTACGACTTCCTCGCGCAGCCGGGCAACGAGCACTGGTACAGCTACCAGTACGGGAACGCGTTCTTCCTTATCCTCGACACCAACTACCCCTTCGCGGTGGGCAGCGAGCAGTACCAGTACGCGTACGACGCGCTGCTCAGCGACGAGGCGCAGGAGGCGACCTGGCTCATCGTCGCCCACCACCACCCCGGGTACTCGGAGATCTACGAGGAGGGCATCTACGCCCAGATCCGGCGCTACCTCATCCCGCTGTACGAGTCGGCGGGGGTCGATGTCAACTTCCACGGGCACATCCACGACTACGAGCGGGGCGAGTTCGTCCCCCCGGACACCGACCGGCGGATCTGGCAGGTGCAGACCTCCGGCGCCGGCGGCACGCTGTGGTACGACGAGTTCGACGGCGAGTGGGACCAGATCGATCTGGTCATCCTCGACCAGTTCCACTACTGCGTCGTCGACCTCGGCGAGACCCAGATGACGCTCCGGGCGATCGGGCTGGCGGGCCAGGTGCTCGACGAGTTCACGATCCCGGCGGCGCCGCGCGACGGCGGGCCGCCCGACGACGGGGGCCAGACCGGCCCGGAGCCCAGCCAGTGGGACTTCGAGGGGGCCGGGCTCGTGGCCAGCTACGGGCCGGGGGTGATGGAGTTCTACGACGGGCCGGACGGCCCGACCGCGCAGCAGACGGTGTTCGGCTCGACCGCCGAGCTCGGCCTGCCGCCGATCGCCGGGGAGGTGGCCCGGGTCATGGGCTTCCCCAAGGCGACGGCGAGCACGATGGGGTTCCGGGTGCGCCACGGGACAGAGCCCAACGGCGGCGGGGTGTATGTCAACGAGTACACGCTGGTGTTCGACATGTACATCCCCGGCTCGGGGGAGTCGTGGCTGCCGTTCTACAACACGACGGCGCAGAACGCCAACGACGCGGACTGCTGGGTGCGTCTGAGCGACGGCGGTGTGGGCGTCTCGGGCGTGTACGAGGGGTCGGTGCCCAGGAACGCCTGGGCGCGGGTCGCGCTGGCTTTCGCCTACGAGGGCGGCTCGGTGAAGCTGCACAAGTACATCGACGGCTCGCCGGTGGGCGTGCAGGATGTGGGCGGGATCGACGGGCGCTGGTCGATCTACTCCGAGTACGACACCACGCCGTGGTTCTTCCTGTTCACCGACGACGACGGCGAGGCGTCGGGCGCGTTCGTTTCGAGCGTGCACTACGCCGACCGCGCGATGAGCGCGGGCGAGATCGCCGAGCTGGGCGGGCCGGACGCGGACGGCGTCCTCCACGACCCCTCCTGCGTCGCGGACTGGAACCGCGACGGGCAGGCGAACACGCAGGACTTCCTCGCCTACCTCAACGACTGGGCGGTCGGCGAGCCGGGCGCGGATCTCAACGGCGACGGCGTCGTCAACACGCAGGACTTCCTCGCGTTCCTGAACCTGTGGAGCGCGGGCTGCTGAGCGGGCCTGCGCTGAGACCGTGTCGCAGCCGACGGTGAGAGCGTGGATCAGTTGCGCGATTGGGGGCGCAACGGTGCAACTGCGCGCCGGTCGCTCGGAATAGGGTCTCATCGCGGCGCGCACCGGCGTCGCGCAAGGAGACCTTGCATGGCACGCGTGCTGATCTGGGATCTGCCCACCCGCCTGTTTCACTGGCTGCTGGGCGCGGGCTTCGCGGGGGCCGCGGGCATCGCGTTCCTCCTGGATGAGGACAGCGGGCTGTACCCCTACCACGCGATCCTGGGGCTTGGGATCGCGTTCATGGTGGCGCTCCGCGTGGTGTGGGGGTTCGTCGGGACGCGTCACGCCCGCTTCAGGTCGTTCGTGTTCGGCCCGGGCGCGGTGCTCTCCTACTTCCGCGGCGTGGTGACGGGGACCGGCGCCACGCACGCCGGCCACAACCCCGCGTCGGCGTACGCCATCTTCGCGATCCTCGCGCTCGTGGTCGCCCAGGCGACGACGGGCGTGCTGCTCGCGACGGGCAACGGGGGCGCGAAGGAGCTGCACGAGCTCGTCGCGTACGCGCTGCTCGCGGTCGTCGGGGCTCACATCGCCGGGGTGGTGCTGCACACGCTCCGCCACCGCGAGAACATCACCGGGTCGATGATCCACGGTCGCAAGGAGGGAGCGGAGGATCACGCGATCGGTTCGGCCCGCCCGGTGGCCGGGGTGGTGTTCCTGGTCCTGACGGCCGGCTGGCTCGGGGCGATCCTCTCCGGCTATGACGGAGCGACGCGGACCGCGCGGCTCCCGCTGCTGGGGACGGCCCTCTCCCTGGGGGAAGCCGAGGACGGGCGCGGCGATGAGAGACGGGGAGCGGAACGGGACGAGGACGGTGAGGAGGATGACTAACGGCCAGGGCCCGCCGGCATCTGGGCGTGCTTCTGGCCAGGGATGGCTAGGGGAGGCCAGATCCGGCATGGTGGGATCGCGTCAGGCGCGTCCCGCTGTCATTCCGGACTCTGGCCCCGGATTTGCAAGGGATGCAAAGGTCCGAGATCGGTGGGCGCTGTGCCCTAGAGATCGAGCCGAGAGGCCGGATCGTTGGAAGGAGAACCGAATGCGAACGGAAGGTCTGCTGACGGGGCGGCGTCGCTCGGGTAGGAAAGGCCGCGGGGCACGGGCGACTTGGTTGGGCTTGCTCGGGGTGGCGGGGTTCGCGGTCGGTGCGGCGGGTTCGGGCCCGCCGACGGGCCCGGGCGCCGGAGAGAAGACCGTCAGCACGCCGTATGTGGTGCTGGTGGCCAACGACCTGGGCATGCACTGCATGCAGCAGGACTTTTCGGAGTTCCTGATCCTGCCGCCGTTCAACACGGTGCACGCGCAGGTGATCGACCGTTCGGGCGAGCACCCGCACATCGTCACCTCGGGGGTGACGGTGGACTTCGCGATCCCCGGGAACACGACGGCGACGGACAAGACCAACTGGTGGACCTACGACCAGGCGTTGCTGGGCGTGGACTTCGCGCCGGATGTTGGTCTGACGGGCAACGGGCTGGCGGGCGTGCTTTCGCCGACGGGGCGCAAGGACTACTCGATCACCGGCGTGCCGCTGACGCCGATCGACGACAACGGGCTGGAGAACCCCTACCCGCTGGCGACGGTGACGGTGACGCGGAACGGGGCCGAGGTGGCCCGGACGCAGGCGGTGGTGCCGGTGTCGTGGGAGGTGAACTGCAGCCTGTGCCACAACGCGCCGGGCATCTCGCCCGGGACGGACATCCTGCGTGCGCACGACCGGATGCACGGGACGGAGCTCGAGGCCAACCAGCCGGTGTTCTGCGCCGGGTGTCACGCGGACCCGGCGCTGGGCGCCCCGGGCGACCCGGACCTGCCGACCTTCTCGGCGGCGATGCACGGGGCCCACGCGGACCGGATGGACCAGGTGGAGCTCGAGAACGACTGCTACGCCTGCCACCCGGGCCTGCGGACGCAGTGCCAGCGGGATGTGCACTACGCCAACGGGATCTTCTGCACCGACTGCCACGGCGGGATGGAGGCGGTGGGCGACCCGAGCCGCACGCCGTGGGCCGATCAGCCCCGGTGCGACGACTGCCACAGCCGGCCAGGGTTTGAGTTCGAGCAGCCGGGCACGCTGTACCGCGACTCGAAGGGTCACAGCGGCGTGTTCTGCTACGCCTGCCACGGCAGCCCGCACGCGATCACCCCGACGGTGACCGAGCAGGACAACCTCCAGGCGATCAACCTGCAGGGCCACGCGGGCGTCATCGACCAGTGCATCGTGTGCCACAGCCAGGACGAGGGCGACCCGTTCTTCCACCGCGTCGATGACGACTAAGCCCGGGACACAGCACAAGAGAGGAATACCGACATGACCAACCACAGCATGACAACCCGAGCCGCGGCCCTGGCGGGCCTCTGCGCCCTCGCGGGCGCGGCCTCGGCGCAGCAGTACGAGATCACGAGCCTGGGCAACATCTACGGGCCGTCGGCGGCGTACGCCCTGAACGGCTCGGGGCAGGCGGCGGGGGCGGCGATCGGGACGATCGAGGATCTCTCGCCGTACCGTGCGTTCTTCTGGGACGGGGCGCTCCACGCGATCGACCCGCTCGCGGGGGACCTCGACAGCCACGCGGTCGCGATCGATGACGCGGGCGCGGTGTACGGCAACTCGTTCACGATCGGCCGGTTCGCCGTGCGGGCCTTCATGGCCGACGCGGGCGCGCCGGTCCTGCTCGGCAACTTCACCGCCCGCGGGGCGAACAACGCCGGGAAGATCGTCGGGCAGACGCCCGGCACGGACAGCGCCGGCTGGCGCACGAGCAGTGCGTGCGTCTACGACAGCGGGAGCGTCTCGACGCTGCCCGGGCTGGGCGGGCGCTCCGGGCTGGCGACCGATGTCGCCGAGAACGGCGACATCGTGGGGATGGCGACGCTGCCCAAGGACAAGGTCAACCACGCGGCGCTCTGGAGGAGCGGCGTCGCGCACGACCTTGGCACCTTGGGCGGCGCACGCAGCCAGGCCCACGCCGTCAACGAGGGCGGTCTGGTCGCGGGCGTCGCCGACACCGCGGCCGGCGACCCACACGCCTGCCTGTTCCAGGTCAACGGCGCGGGCGATGTCGCCTCGCGCACCGACCTGGGCGTCCTCGGCGGGCGGGCGAGCTACGCCTACGGCGTGGACGGCTCGGGCCGGGCGGTCGGCACCTCCGACGACCGCGCGTTCCTCTGGGACGGCGGGCAGCTGCTCGACCTCAACGCGCACATCCCCGCCGGCACCGACTGGCACCTCCAGGCGGCGACGGCGATCAACGGGTCGGGGCAGATCGTCGGGTGGGGGCGCCTGCTCGGCGTGCCGACAGCGTTCCTGCTCACGCCCGCGTGCGTCGCCGACTTCAACGGCGACGGGTCGGTCAACACGATCGATGTGCTCTCGTTCCTCAACGCCTGGGCCGCGGGCGACAGCTCGGCGGATATCAACGGCGACGGCCTCGTCAACACGCTCGATGTGATCGCGTTCCTGAACTTCTGGAACGCGGGCTGCTGAGGCGGGCGGCACGGACCAAACGCGGGGCCGGGGGGTTCGCTCCCCGGCCCCTTCTCGTTTACATCCGGAGGAAGTTGCGCAGGAGCGTCGGCCCCTCGTCGGTGAGGAAGCTCTCGGGGTGGAACTGGACGCCCTCGACCGGGGCGTTGCCGGGCTCGTCGGCGCCCCAGACGCGCCGGAGGCCCATGACGACGCGCTCCGTGGAGCCGTCGGTGGTCGGGTCGTCGGTCCACGCGGTGACGACCCAGCCGGCGTGGCCGTTGGCGGGCGCGGGGGGCACGCTGGACGCGAGCACGACGAGGGAGTGGTATCGGGTCGCGGTGAAGGGGTTGCTCAGACCGGCGAAGAGCCCGCGCCCGTCGTGGTGGACGGGGCTGGTCTTGCCGTGGACCTGGATGGTGTGGCGGGTGACGGTCATGCCGTGCATGTCGCCCATGCACTGGTGGCCGAGGCAGACGCCGAGCACGGGGACGCGCCCGGCGAACCGCTGGATGATGTCGGGGCTGACGCCGGCTTCCTTGGGTGTGCAGGGCCCCGGCGAGATAATGACGCGGCTGGGCCCGCGCCCGTGGTCGAGGGCGTCGGCCTGGTCGGGGGTGATCTTGTCGTTGCGCACGACGACCAGGCTCTCACCGAGGCGGAGCGTGGGGTCGATCTCGCCGAGCCGCTGGACGAGATTCCAGGTGAACGAGTCGTAGTTGTCGATGAGGAGGATCACCGGTCGGCCTTCGGGGGATGCACTCGGGCGGGGGGGGACTGGGGGTCGGTCTGGGGCGTCGATTGTACGCGTCGGCGGGGGTGGACCGTCGCGATAACCGCGCCGGGGGCGCCGGGCGTGGATGCGGGCGGTCTTTGCCGGGATTGCGGGTTTGGAACTCTGGTGAAGTTGGGCGGTCTTCCCGCCGATAGGCCCGTCGGAGGCCACCGGCGCCGGGCGCCACGCGGTCACGGATGATCGCCGGCCGACACGCACCCCCCTGCGAGGGCTTCGCCATGGCGGGCGAGACGAATACCTGGGCGGACAAGAAGATCTTCACGACGGGCGAGGCTGCCGAGGTGTGCAAGGTCAGCCAGCAGACGATCATCCGGTGCTTCGACGCCGGGCGGCTCGGGGGCTTCCGGGTCCCGGGGTCGAAGTTCCGGCGGATCCCGCGCGAGGAGCTGATCAAGTTCATGCGGGCCAACGGCATCCCGACGGAGGTGCTCGAGGGCTCCACGCGGCGTGTGCTGGTGGTGGACGACGACCCGGACATCCTGGAGCTGTTCGAGGACCTGCTCGGGCGCGACGGGCGGTTTGAGGTCCGCGCGGCGAGCACGGGCTACGACGCGGGGCTGCTGACCGAGAGCTTCCGCCCGCACCTGATCATCCTGGACTACATGCTTCCGGACATCAACGGCAATGTGGTCTGCGAGCGGGTTCGCCAGATGGCGCACACCCAGCACACCAAGGTGATCTGCGTGAGCGGGGTGGTGAACCAGGCGGAGGTCGAGGAGCTGCTGCGGTCGGGCGCCGACGACTTCATCAAGAAGCCCTTCGACATCCGGGAGGTGGTCGGCCGCATGGTGGACCTGCTCGGGATGCAGTCGGGGGCGACGGACAACGGCACGGGGCACTAGGCCCGCAACCCGAGGCGGGGGGTCCCGGCGCGATGGGCAGCCACGAGAGCAACCCGGCGCATCAGATCGAGGTCATCCTCCAGTCGGTGGACAGCCTGCCCACGCTGACGCCGGTCGCGACTCGGGTGCTGAACATCGGCTCGAGCGACCGCGCGGACTTCGGGGAACTGACGAGGCTAATCGAGGCCGACCCGGCGCTCACGAGCCGGATCATCGGCCTCTGCCGGCGCGCGTCGCTGGGGCTCGGGGACCGGATCACGACCGTCAAGCGTGCGCTGGTGATGCTGGGCTTCGAGGCCGTCCGGGCCGCGGTGCTGAGCGTGAGCGTGTACGACCTGGTCTCCGGCGAGGCGGCCGAGCGGGACGCCCGGCTCGAGTGGAGCGTCGGCGGGGAGGGCCCGGGGCGCGCGTTCGACCGGGTGGGCTTCTGGATGTACTCGGTCGGGGTGGCGTCGGCGGCCGAGCTGCTGGCGGCGGGGAACCGCAAGCTCCGCGTCAAGCCCGACGAGGCCTTCGTCGCCGGGCTCCTGCACGGGCTGGGCAAGCCGATCCTGGACCTGCTGCTCCCCCGCGCGTACGGGCGGGTGGTGGAGCTGGCCGAGAAGCGTCGGGCGGACATGGCGCCGATCGAGCGCGAGATCTTCGGGATCGACCACCACGCGGCGGCGCGGCGGATCGCCGAACGCTGGGGCCTGCCCCCAGCCCTGCGCGACGCGGTGTGGCTCTACGACCACCCGCTGTCGGGGCTGCCCGAGGGGGTGGCGGTTGATGTGGTGCGCGTCGTCTCGGTCGCGAGGACGCTCTGCCGCGAGCTGCACCTGGGGAACAGCGGCGACCACGGGCCGGTGGACTCGGCGTCGGCGGCGTGCGAGGCGGCGGGGCTGAGCAAGAAGAGCCTGGACGACGCGATGCGCAAGCTGCACGGGGCGGTGTCCGAGCACTCGAAGGTGCTCGGGCTGGACGAGCAGGCGGCGCCGGAGCTGCTGCTGCGCTCGATCACGGCCGCCAACCGCAGCCTGGCGCGGCTGAGCGCCGACCTTGAGCACCGGGCCCACGAGGGCAAGCGTGTGGCGGAGGTGCTCAGCGCGATCGCGGAGTTCTGGCGGATCGGCGGCGGGACCGGCGAGGTCGTGCGCACGCTGGGGGCGATGGCCCGCAGCGCCGCGCGGGTGCTGGGGGAGGGGCGCTGGGGGACGGTGCTGGACCGGGGCGAGAACGCCTGGCTGCTGTGCCTGTTCGACAGCGAGGGCGGGCTGGCCCGCTCGACGGAGGCGCACCGGCCCGAGCAGCTGGCGGGCCTGGAGCTGGCGACCCCCTCGGCGTGGACCGAGCGCACGGGCGTGCGTTCGGCGCTGGCGGCCTGGGCGGCGCGCGAGCTGGGGATGGACAGCCAGAACGCCCCGATGCGGGTGGTCGTGGCCTGCGAGGGCGACGGCGTGCCGGGGTGCGTGATGCTGACCACCGCGCCGGCGCCCGAAGAGGCCCCGGATCAGAGGCACCTCATGCCGCTGCGGGCGACCTGGTCGGCGGCCCTGTCGGCCGCGGTGCACAGGCGGGCGACCGAGCGTCTGGCCGACAGCCTCGCCGACTCCAACCGCGCCCTGGCCGCGGCGCAGGCCAAGCTGACCGAGGCCCAGTCGATGGCGCGTCTGGGCGAGATGACCGCGGGCGCGGCCCACGAGATGAACAACCCGCTGACGGTGATCCGGGGGCGCTCGCAGCTGCTCGCCGAGTCGCTGACCGACGAGCGGGACCGGAAGACGGCGTCGGCGATCGCCGGGGCGGCGGCGGACCTCTCGAACCTGGTCACCGCCTTGCACGAGCTCGGGCGCCCGGGCGAGGCCGAGCGGGAGGCGACGCCGATCGCCGAGGTTCTCGGGCGGGCGATCGGGCTGGTGCCCGGCGCGTCGGGTGTGGTGCGCCTGGATATCCACGGGTCGCTCCCTGTGCCGCTGATGGCGGAGGTGGACGGCCCGCGGCTTTCCCGGGCGATCGCGGAGTTGATCCGGAACGCCCGAGATTGGGCCCCCGAGGGGATTGTGCACGCTCGGGTTCAAATCGAGGGCCCGGATGGCCGACTGTGCATCCGGATCGAGGATGACGGGCCCGGCCTGTCACCCAAGGCCCAGCGCCACGCGTTCGACCCGTTCTTCTCGGAGCGGCCGGCGGGGCGCGGCAGAGGACTGGGGCTCCCCCTGGCCAAGCGCCTGGTGGAGCTGCACGGCGGATCGATCCGGCTGGAGGCCGGCGCATCCGGAGGCACACACGCGGTCATCAGTCTGCCCGACTGGCGGCCCGCGCAGGACCGAGAGGCTGGTCAGGCAGCATGAGCACCGGACCCCACGACAACCCCGACGGCCGCAAGCAGCCCAAGCGGACGGCGGCGCAGCCCCAGGACGGCCACGAGCAGCCGACGCTCTGGCCCCACGGGAGCGTCACGCCGCGGGTGCTGGTGGTCAGCGGGTCGCGGGTCGAGCGGGAGTCGCTGACGGCGAAGCTCACACAGCGGGGGATGGAGGTCGAGCCGGTGGGGACGCCGGCCGACGCATTGGCGGCGATCGCGACGGAGCGGTTTGATCTGGCGATGGTGCAGACCTCGCTGGGCTCGGGGCGCGGGCTGGAGCTGGTGCGGGGTCTCCGCGAGCTCGACGGCGGGCTGGGCATCGTGATGATCGCCAAGAAGGCCGACCTGGACGACGCGGTGCGGGCGATGCAGGCCGGCGTGCTGGACTACTTCGTGGGCAAGATGGACACCGCCGCGCTGGCCACGCGCCTGGAGCAGGCCGTGGCCCGGGCCCGCCAGCAGCGGACCGAGCAGCAGCGCTCCGAGCGGCTGCGCCGGGTCTGCCGCGATGTCAACGCCCACATCCCCCGGGGGCCGGTGCGGGAGCCGGCGCTGGAGACGCCCGAGCTGGACACCGACCTGGCCACGGCCTACCAGAACCTCACCGAGCAGATGGCCCATGTCGGGCTGACGGCCGAGTTCAACAGCCTGATCCGCCAGGAGCTCGACCTCGAGTGCCTGCTGCGGACGGTGCTGGAGTTCGTGCTCGCGAAGCTGGGCCCGACGAACGCGGCGATCTTCCTGCCCAGCACCACCGGCGACTACACGCTGGGGGCGTATGTGAACTACGACTGCCCGCGCGACACGGCCGAGGTGCTGCTCGAGCACCTGGCGGGCGTGATGCCCGACCGGTTCGAGGACGAGCCGCGGGTGGTGCTCATGCGGTCCGAGCACTCGCTGCTCGAACGCCTGGGCGACCAGGCGGACTGGCTGGACGGGCACGCGGTGGCGTGCTTTGCCTGCCGCCACGACGACGAGTGCCTGGCGGTGGTGACGCTCTTCCGCGACCGCCGGACGGGCTTCGGCGACGACCAGGTGGGCATGCTCAACGCGATGGCGGACCTGTTCGCCCAGCAGCTGGCGCGGGTGATCCAGATCCACCACCGGCACCTGCCCAAGGAGCAGTGGGGCGCCGACGCCAGCGACGACGACGCCTGGGAGGACGGGGCGGACGACTGGGGGATGGCGGCGTAAGCGCGGTCGTCCACGCGGGCCGCGCCGGGACGCCGCAGCTGGGGCTCGGTGAAGCCCAGGATCAGAATCGCAGTGGCCGCTCGGGGCATCCGAAGCTCCTGGCCCGCCGCGTCGGCGCCCGATGCGCTCCGACCGACCCGCCTGCAACCCCGGCCCGCGAAACCCCAATCACCTGGCAGACCCGCGGATCCGGTATAGTGACCGGTGTTCCGCCCGGCGGCTGGTTCCCGCCGGCACTCGGGTCGCCAGAAGGGAAGGGGGTTGGGCCCATGTTGGAGACTTTCTTCGGCGGCGTCGCCGCGTGGTTCACCGTCCCGGCGGTCCTGGGCACGCTCTACTTCGCCATCCAGATGGTGTTCCAGGGGATCGGCGCCGACACCGACCTGGACGCGGACTTCAACCCCGACATCCCGCACGACACCGTCGGGCACGAGATGAAGATCATCAGCCTGCAGACGCTGTCGGCGTTCTGCATGGGGGCAGGCTGGATCGGGCTGGCGGCGTACCGGCTGCTGGACATGAGCCCGGGGATGTCGTCGCTGATCGCGCTGGTGGCTGGGGTCGCCGTCGGGTGGATGCTCGTCGCGCTGCTCCGCGCCATGCTGCGCCTGCAGAACAGCGGGACCATCGAGCTGACCGACACGGTCGGCCTGACCGGCGAGGTGTACATCGAGATCCCCGAGTCGGGCCGTGGGAGCGGGCGCGTCAAGCTCGTGGTCAGGGAGCACCTGCGTGAGTATCACGCGGTGCAGGCGGGGGAGGTCGCCATCCCGACGGGCGCGCAGGTCCGGATCGCGGGGAGCAACCCCGGCAGCAACACGCTGACGGTCGAGAGGGCATAGCCGGCGGGGCCGGCGCACGCAGGTGGGGTAACCACAGAAGGGGTACGGGGAATCATGGCATACTCGACACTCACGCTCGCCCAGCAGGGCGGCCTGCCGCAGGGCGTGTTCTGGCTCATCGTCGGCGTCATCGCGCTGTTCGTGTTCTTCGCGGTGGTGATGTTCCTGGCGAGCCGGTACCGGCGTTGCCCGTCGAACCGGATCCTGGTGATCTGGGGCACCAAGGGCAAGTCCACGCGCTGCTTCCACGGCGGGGGCCAGTTCGTCTGGCCGATCATCGAGGACTTCGCGTACATGAGCCTCGAGCCGCTGGTGATCGAGATCCCGCTGACCGGGGCGCTCTCGCTGAACAACATCCGTGTCGATGTTCCCTCGACCTTCACGGTGGGCATCTCGACCGACGGCGTGCAGATGAACAACGCCTCGGAGCGCCTGCTGGGCCTTCCGCCCCAGGCCATCCGCGAGCAGGCCCAGGACATCATCCTGGGCCAGCTGCGTCTGGTGATCGCGACCCTGACGATCGAGGAGATCAACAAGGACCGCGAGAAGTTCATGAACCTGATCAATGTGAATGTGACCCAGGAGATCAACAAGCTGGGCCTCGAGCTGATCAATGTGAACATCCGGGACATCACGGACGAGTCGGGGTACATCGTGGCGATCGGGCAGCGTGCCGCGGCCGAGGCGATCAACCGGGCCAAGGTCGAGGTGGCGCAGCAGGAGCGCGAGGGCTCGGTGGGCGAGGCCAAGGCCGTCCGCGAGCGGAATGTGAGTGTCGCCCAGGAGAAGGCCCTCTCGGACCAGGGGCAGAAGGAAGCCGAGCAGCAGAAGCGCGTCGCCATCGCCGGCTACGAGGCCGACGCGGTGAAGGGCGAGGTGCAGGCCCAGCGCGACCGCGATGTCGCGACAGCCGAGCGCAAGGCCGAGACCATCGCCGCGAGCAAGCGGGCCGAGCAGGAGCAGCGCATCCAGGTCGCCTCGGCCGAGGCGCTGGCGGTGGACGGCGAGAACACCTCCAACGCGCAGATCGCCGAGTCCAACGCCAGGCTCGCCGAGATCCGGGCCGAGGCCAATCGCCGGGCCGATGTCGCGGCCGCCAAGTCGCTCGAGGCGATCATGGTCGCCGAACGCGAGCAGGAGCTGGCCCGCCTGGCCAAGACCGAGCTGGCGCCGCAGGAGATCGAGAAGAAGCGGATCGAGATCGCCGCCGAGGCCGAGGCCGAGAAGCTCCGGCGCGAGGCCAGGGGCCAGGCCGACGCCACGCTCGCCCGGTACATGGCCGAGGCCGAGGGCCTGCAGAAGGTGCTCGAGGCCAAGGCCGAGGGCTACCGCAAGCTCGTCGAGGCCTGCGCCGAGAACCCGCAGGTCGCCCCCACGCTCCTGCTCATCGAGAAGCTCCCCGAGCTGGTCGCCGAGCAGGTCAAGGCCGTGCAGAATCTCAAGATCGACAAGGTCACGGTCTGGGACTCCGGACGCGGGTCGCAGTCCGAGGGCAAGGGCGGCACGCGCGGCGCCACCGCCGATTTCCTCAGCGGCCTGATCGGCACCCTGCCGCCGGTGCACGAGCTGGCTAGGCAGGCGGGGATCGAGCTGCCGGGAGCGCTGGGCAGGATGACGACCGACGACGGCGACGCCGCGCATCCAGCGAAGCCCGCACAGCCGACAAAGCCCGCGCAACCGGCGAAGCCCGCCGAGTAACCCCTTGGACGGCCCCGGCGGCGGCCCCGCCCGGGCCCGGCTACCAGATCGCCGGCGCCGGGTCGCGCTCGACTGCCTGCTGCACGGCCTCGGGCAGTCCGGTCAGGAAGTCCAGCCCGGTCTGGCGCTCGATCTCATCGACGCTCGTGATCCACCGCTCCGGATCGCGCTCGCGCCGGCCGACGGGCTCGGGGTCGTCCTCGCGCCTGATCGTCTCGATGTGATCCACCAGGAACGCGATCACATCCGGGTGCTCCGGCGTGCGCATGTCCACCACGATCTTGAAGTACGCGCTGGGCACGGCGACCGCCCCGGGGCCGACGACATTGTAGAGGATCTGCTCGGGGGTCTCGGGCTGGCGCTCGACCGGGTGAACCGCCCCGCGCGCCCGGAAGACCGGCCCGACGATGATGGTGAGGTCCCGCCGGTCGAGCACCCAGCCCCGCACCCGATCCTCGATGGAGCCCCACACGCTCGCGTTGAAGCTCGACCCGATCTGGGGGTAGATGTTCGAGAGCAGGTTGCTCTCCGACGCGGCCGTGCCGCTGAACCGCAGGTCCGCGATCGGGGCGCCGTGCCCCCGCTGGTAGCCCGACCCCTCGTAGTCGTCGAGCGTCGATCGCGCCTGGGGCTTGAGGGCCCCGTCCTCGCGGAAGTCCCGCGTGTCCGGGGCGCTGTCGTTCTCCGAGGTCTCGCGCGTCAGCCGGTACTGCACCCACGCCGCGATCTTCAGGCGCGGGTCATAGCCCAGCGCGTAGCCCTCTCGGATGATCTCCTGGTACCCCCGCGGCGATCCCACGCCCAGGTGCGAGGCGGCCCACTGGCGCTCCAGGGGTGTCAGGCCCTCCGACAGCCCCGGGGCCGCGGGCCTCGTCGGCGCCGCCGGGGCCGCGCCCTCCTCCAGCCGGACCACGAAGCTCGACACCCAGCCCTGCTCGCCGTTCGAGAGGAACACCTGGTAGAAGCGGTTGGTCTGTTCGATGGTGACGCAGTTAAGCGCCTGCCCGCGCTCGAGGCGGAGCAGCTCCCGCCCGGCGGTATCCGGGGTATCGCGCACGATCGCCGGGCGGCTGGCACGCACCAGGTGGTCCTGCGCCAGCGCCCCGCACGGGAGCAGCAGCGCCGCCGCGAGGATGACGAGCACGCGCAGGATCACACCCCGGCCTCCTGTTCCCTGATCTTCTTGCGTTCCTGGGCCGCGTTGCTGCGGATGCCCATGAGGTCCTGGAAGAGCTTCACCGAGGCCTTGCTGCCCCCGGCGATCACGGCCGCCGTCACGAACTTCCCCGGCAGGTGCGACTGGTCGCTCAGGATGATCATGCTCACCGCGTCGAAGTCCCAGGTCAGGCAGATGACCAGGGCGACCCCGAACGCGAGGATCTCCTTGATCGGCCAGAGGCGCGTGCGCACCCCCGTGCCCTGGGCGGCGGCCGGCTCTCCCCCACCGTCCCCCGGCCCGACCGGCGCAACCGGCGAGCCCACCCGCCGGTCCTCGAAGAACCAGATATACCAGCGCGACTCAAAGACCAGCGCGCACGCCCGCTCCACAAAGAACGCGAGCACGATGATCGCCACCAGCGCCTCGAGCGTGCGCTCCCAGTCCAGGTGAAACAGGTTGGGGTCCATGAGATGCTCCGGCGTGCGGGGTGCCCCAGGAAGATACCAGGACCCAACCACAACGCAACTTGCTAGAAGGTTGTCATGCGCGAGGGGTTCGCGGATCTTGGGGGTAAACCCGCCACCCAACGAAACACGCCGCGCGCCCACCTGGCCGCTCGGGGGCCCGGCCAGCGGCCGGGGCTCACAGCCCGCTGACACCCTCCCACAGGCCTCGCGGGGGGCGGGAAGCCGCCGGCGCGGCCCTGATTGGAGCGGCCCGCGCCGGGCGCTGCCCCTGGGCGGCCGGCGAGAAGTTCGCCCAAAGGGCTTTGCGGAGCGACCCCGGTCCTCTAGGCTGGGCATCGGGACGGCAGCTTTCGCCGAGCATCCACGGAGGACAACACATGAGAGCCGAGAGGACCATCGGGGCGGCCTGCGGGTTCGCCATCACCCTCAGCGCCTTCGGGCAGTGCGCCCCGGCGTGGACCCACGAGGGCCCCAACGCGGAGGGCTACTACGGCTGGGGCGCCGCCAACCTGGGCGACCTCACCGGGGACGGCTACACCGACATCGTGTCGCAGTTCTACTCCGGCACCGATGGGGAGACCGGGTACGCCTTCGTCTCGGCGGTTGACGGCGACCCCATCGAGGTCTGCGACCTCTGTGAGTTCGAGGGGTTCGGGGCCCTGCCGCTCGGTGATGTCGACGGCGACGGGATCGCGGAATGGCTGCGGGTCCACGCCTACGCCGGGGTCTCGGTCATGTCGGGCCCGCAGACCGAGCTGTGGACGCACGCGGGCGAGGGCCTCGGCGCGATGGTCTGCGGCGATCTGGACGGCGACGGCGTCGCGGACTTCGGGGTCGGCGATCCCGACGCCTCGACGACCACCGTGTACTCGGGCGCGACCCGGCAGATGATCGCGAGCCTCCCGATCGCGTGCGACGGGGGGATGGGCATCGAGGATCTCTCCGGCGACGGGTTCGGTGATTTCATCCTGTGGGAGGCGTTTACCGGCGCGACGGTGCTTCACGCCTTCTCCGGCGCGGACCTCTCTGTGCTCTACACCGTGCCGGGCAGCGACTACTTCGGCGCGACCATGGCGCCCGTCGGCGATGTGGACGGCGACCAGGCCGCGGACTTCGCCTGTTCGGCCCCGCTCTACCGGGCCGGCGGCGTGAGCGTGGGCCGGGTGGTGTTGCTCTCCGGCGCGACGGGCGATGCGATCGGTGAGGTCGTCGGTTCGGCGCTCGAGCCGATCAGCGCGGTGTTCGGCGCGGGAGACTGGAACCTCGACGGCGTGCGTGACCTCGTGCTGAGCTGCCCGGGGGCGGACCACCACGGGATCAACTCCGGGCGCGCGTCCTTCCGCTCCGGGGATGACCTGCGGGTGATCGACCGGATCGACGGCGCCCTCGCCGGCGACTCGCTGGGGGCGACCAAGGCGCTCGTCGAAGGTCTGCCGGGCCAGACACGCCCGGGGATGATCATCGCGGAGACCGGCTACACCGGGACCCTGACCGATCAGGGGCGGATCGGCCTGCGCATCAGCCGCTGCCCGGCCGATTTCAGCTGCGACGGCGCCGCCAACACCCTCGATGTCCTGGCCTTCCTCAACGCCTGGAACGCCGGCGACCTCGCGGCCGACGCCAACTTCGACAACGAGGTCGACACGCTCGATGTGCTGACATTCCTCAATCTCTGGGCCCAGGGCTGCTGATTCACCCCATCCAAAGGGAGATACACACATGCATCGAGCACGAATCACCGGGGCGGCCTGCGGGCTCGCCATGGCCCTCACCGCATACGGGCAATGCGACCCGCTCTGGAGTCGTCCGGGGCCGATCTCGTCTCGATACGCCTTCGGCCAGGGCGTCCACACGATCGGCGATTTCACCGGCGATGCAGTCCCCGACCTCGTCGCGATTGACATGGATGACGATGGCTATTGGTACTCCGGGAAGCTGCTCTCCGGCGCCGATGGGGAGTACCTCGGCAGGATCCTGCCGTCGTGGGAGGAACGATGGGAGATCGCCCCGATCGGCGATTCCGACGGCGACGGTGTCTCGGAATGGGTGGCCAGCGGCATCTACAGCTTCGTCTCCCATTATGAGGGCGGGACGCTCGTGCAGGAGTTCGAGGCCCCGGATGTCTCCCTGAGCTTCGGCCTCTCGCTGTGCTCGACGCCGGACTGGGACGGCGACGGCGTGGACGATGTCCTCGCGAGCGACTACGACTACCGCGTGAACGGCGTCCCGCACACCGGTCGGGTGCTGCTGTTCTCCACAGCGACTGGAGAGGTGCTCCACACCATCGAGGGAGCGGAGGACGAAACCCTCGCCAAGGACATCTCCCGCGTGGGAGATATTGACATGGACGGCGTGGACGACATCGCGATCAGCGGCTACCGCCTGTACCTGCACTCCGGCGCCGATCTTTCGCGGCTCTACGCCGTCACCATCGGTGACTTCGGGTACGCGGTGAAGGCGCTGCCCGTCGGCGATGTGGACGATGACGGCGCCGCGGACTTCGTCGCCACATTCACCCAGGGCGTCGGCGCTGCGTATCTCATCTCGGGCGCCGACGGGACCACGCTCCAGTCGGTGTTGGGCGCCGCCGACCATGCGATCACGGCCGCGGGATCGGCGGGCGACTGGGACCGCGACGGTGTGCCGGATGTCGCGGTGGGCGCCAGGGACGCGGACTTTGCCGGCGTCAATGCCGGACGCGTCACGGTCCTCTCGGGGAGCGACCTTCATACCCTCGCCCGGATGGACGGCCCGGCGCCCGGCGACCGGCTCGGGAGCGCGCTCGATGCGATCCAGATCCCGGGGGACGACTACCCCACACTGGCGATCGGCGCCCTGGGCTACGACAACTCCCTGGGTATTGTCAGGGCGCTGCCCGGCCGCTGCCCGGCCGACTTCAACTGCGACGGCGCCGCCAACACCCTCGATGTCCTGGCCTTCCTCAACGCCTGGAACGCCGGCGACTTCGCGGCAGACACCAACTTCGACAACGAGGTCGACACGCTCGATGTGCTGACCTTCCTCAATCTCTGGGCCCAGGGCTGCTGAGCCCGCGCGCCTCGGGCGAACGCAAACTCACCAGGGGCGCCGGACGGCCGGCGCCCCTCTGTGTTCCCGGCCGCTGGCGCGAGCACACCGCGCGACGGCTTGTCACGGAGAGCCACGGAGAGCCACGGGTCGACTCGGGCATCTGCCACCGGGGCCGAGCGATGCCGCACCGCCGGAGCGTCTACTCGTCGAAGTACGCCTCGGCCTCGTCGGGCAGCTCGGCCAGCTCGGCGTCGGTCCAGCCGAGGCTCTCGGCGGAGGGGGCCTCGTCGGGCTGGTCGGTGCGGTGCAGGTCGTCGCCTCGCTTCCTGCCGCGGATGATCAGGCGGATCGGCACCTCGGAGAAGGGCAGCTCCTCGCGGAACCGGTTGTGCAGGAACCGCTCGTAGTTGTGGTCGAAGAGGTCGGGGTCGTTGACGACGAGGGCGATGGTGGGCGGGTTGGTCTTGACCTGGGCGACATAGTAGACGCGGGCGCGTTTGCCCTGGCGGTTGGAGGGGGCCCGGGTCTCGATCAGCCCGCGCACGAGCCGGTTGAGCTGGCCGGTCGGCACGCGCGTCGCGGCCTGCTCGAACATCTCGAACGCGAGCTCGAGCAGCCCCCGCAGGTTCAGACCGGTCTCGGCCGACATGATCGCCATCGGCGCGAAGTCCAGCCCCTTGAGCTCCCGGCGCACATACTCCTCGTAGTCGTCCGGCCCGACCAGCTTGCCCTTGGTGTTGTGCTGCCCCTCGACCAGGTCCCACTTGTTGATCGCGATCACCACCGGCTTGTACGCCTTCTGGGCGAGCATCGCGAGCTGCTCGTCCACCTGGCTGAGGTCGGTGGTCGCGTCGATCATCAGGATGATCACATCCGACCGGTCGATCGCGTGCTTGGCCCGGTCGAACGCGTACCACTCGATCGCCCCCTGGAAGCTCTTCTTCTTCCGCAGCCCCGCGGTGTCGATGAGCATCACCTTCCTGCCCTCGTACTCCACGAGCACATCGACCGCGTCGCGGGTGGTCCCGGCGATCTCCGACACGATCACCCGCGGCTCGCCGGCCAGCGCGTTCACCAGCGAGCTCTTCCCCGCGTTGCGCTTGCCGATCACCGCGACCTGCAGGTCCGCCGGCCTCGCCGGCTCGGGGTCGGGCTCGGGCAGCGACAGCCACAGGGCGTCGAGGAAGTCGCGCCGGAAGTAGTTGCTCTTGGAGCTGACCATCAGCGGCTCGCCGAACCCCAACGCCGCCATCTCGTGCGCGTGCGCCTCCCACTTGGGCCCGTCCACCTTCGTCGCGATCACGCGGATCTGCTGCTGGTGGCCCGGCTCTCCGAGCCGGCTCCCCCCTTCTTGCCCCCGTGCCCCCGTCCCCCCGTGCCTCTCCCCAACCCCCCCCCGCCCCGGCCCGAACCGGCCGGTCCGCAGCATCTGGGCGATCGCCTCGTCGTCGCGCGTGATCCCCGCCTGGGCGTCGACCGCGAACAGGATCACATCGGCCGTCGCGATCGCGTTGGCGATCTGCTGCTCGATGTCCTTGCGGAGCGTGGACAGGTCGGCCCCCACATCGTCGTACCGCTCCCCCTCCGCCGTGTAGATCCCGTACCCGCCCGTGTCGGTCACCTCCGCGGGCTTGACGGGGCCCTTGCCGTCGGGGGAGTCGATGTCCACGATCACCGAGACCCGGTCGCGGGTCACCCCGGGCGTCGGGTCGACGATGGCAACCTTCCGCTTGGCCATGAGGTTCAGCAGGGAACTCTTGCCGACATTGGGGCGGCCGATGATCGCGATGCGGGGGACGGGCATGGGCAATGGTAGACCGTCCCCCCGGAGACCCCCGGCCGGAGGTCGGGCCGGGCCTACGCAGCGTCCAGCAGGATCTTGAGCATCCCCGGCTCGCCGGCCGCCCGGATCGCCTGCGGGCCGTCCTCGAACCGGAGCCTCCGGGCCACCAGGCTCAGCACATCCACCCGCCCGGCGGCGAGCTCGGAGACCGCCTCGGCCACGGCGCAGCCGCGCGAGCCGAGCACCTGCACCTCGTCGCGCACGATGGTCTCGACAGGCAGCGACGCCCCGGGCCCGAACGCCCGCATGAGCACGACGACCCCGCGCGGGCGGACCAGCCCCAGCGCGACCGAGGCCGTCTCGGCCGTGCCCGAGCAGTCAAAGACGATGTCCTGGTCGTGGCGCCGGCCGACCTCGTGCTGGGCCCTGTGCTTGACCCCCCACTTGGTGCACAGCTCCATATTCTCCTCGCGCGTGCCGAGCAGGCGGACCGAGGCGTTCCGGCGCGCCATCACCTGGGCCGCCAGCAACGCCACCGGGCCATCGCCCAGCACGCTCACGAAGGTCTTGCCCTCGACCCGCAGCATGCGTGCCGCGTGCAGCACGCGCCCGACGGTCGTGGCGAAGATCGCCTGGTCGTCGGCCAGCTTGTCGGGGAGGGGCACGAGGCTCGCGGCCGGGATGGTGAACCGCTGGGCGAAGCAGCCGTCCCGCCCGCGGATGCCGAGGACGGTCGCGTGCGCACAGTGCAGGGCGAGCCCCGAGCGGCATCGCTCGCACTCGCCGCAGGGCGTGTGCGCCGAGCCGACCACGCGCTTGCCCATGAGCCGGGCGTGCGAGGCGTGCCCGGCGGGGGCGTTGATCTCGACGACCCGCCCGACGAACTCGTGGCCGAGCACGCCCGAGAACTCGGCCCCCACCGCCATGGCGTCCTCGGCGTTGACCGCCAGGCGGGTGGGCTCGACGACCGCCTCGCCGGCCCCCGCCGTCGGGGCCGGCGCCCGCTCGTCCAGCACCACCGACCCACGCTCGCACCGGATGGCCTTCAAGCGGACCTCCCTTCCCGCGCGCACCGGGAGCGGCGGGCGCGGTCAGTCCCCCTATCGGCCGATGGGTGCCGCCCGTCGAGGCCGATCCGCCGAACGAGCGAAGCTACCGCCGCGGTATCGGACGCCGGTGGCCGTTTGCCCGTCCATCGCCGGGGCGCCCGACCGGAGCGCTGCACAGGTGAGGCCACGGCGCGGCCCCGCCGGCCGGGAGTTCTATCGAGCTCTACCCATGTATAGCGTGATTGGGCTATACACCGGTATAACTTGGTATACATCGCCAAATCAGCCAGACAACGCCCTTCCCCCCAGAGCGTGCGCACGGACGCGGGCGAGGCAGAGGCCTGCCCGATCACCCGTCCGACGGCTCGTCCCGGCGCTCGAGCGCGGGCGGGAAGCCCACCGGCGTGCTCGCGGTCTCGTTCGGGGGCTCGGGCACGAAGGGGATGTACTCCCAGAAGAACTTGTCCCGCCGGAACGCCGGGTAGATGTACGCCGTGCGCCCCGCAAAGGGGGTGTCGGTCTCCTGGTACCACTTCAGCCAGGCCTTTCGGTCAAAGCCGAAGTCCTGGCCGGTCAGGGTGCGCAGCGAGCGCCGTGCCGCCTCGTTGACCGCGAGGAAGCGGTCGTCGAGGGCGCTGATGAGCGGCTGGATGACCCGCGGCTCGGCGTACTGGCCCAGCGCGTGGGCCGCCTCGGTGCGGATCGTGGGCTCGTTCTCGCCCGCCTGCTCCGGTGGCGTCAGCACGGGGAGCCGCGTCAGCACGATCAGCGCGTCGATCGCCGCGGGGTCGTGCACGCGCTGGAGCGCCCGGCAGGCCTCAAGGCGCACACGCGCGTTGGGATCTTCCAGGGCCGCGGCGATCAGGGGCACATCCTCCGGCTGGCCGTGGAGGCTGAGCCCCCGCAGGGCCGCGGCCCGGACATTGGCATCCTCATCGCTGGCCCGCTCGAGATACAGGGCGTGGTAGGGGTCCTCGCCGCCGAAGTAGCCGTTGGCCAGCAGCATCGTGCCGCGGGCCCGGGCGTCGGCGTCCCAGGGGTCGATCGCCATCTCCGCGGCTTCGAGGGGGCTGGGGGGCTGCCACATCTGGAGCAGGCTGGTGGCCCCCCGCATCGAGTCGGGCGAATCGCACCCCACGAGCGCCGCCGGGACGCTCGCCGCCAACACCACTTTGCACAGCCGAGAAGCCATGGGGAGAAGTGTACGGGATCGGCGTGTCCGGGGCCCTCTCACTCCATCGGCTCGTTGCTGTGCCGGCGCAACGCCAGCGGTGGGTCGAGGAGCTCCTTGGCCACGATGAACCGACGCCAGTCCTCCGCGGTCATGGCCTTGCCGATGATCGTCACCGGCGCCGGGGCCGGCTCCAGCGACGGGCGGGTCATCTGGGGGCCTGCCTTCAGCGTGTGGATCGAGGTCGCGGTGGTGTCGCTCTCCTCGGTCTGCGGCACGATCTGGGGCCGGCGCGGGATTGGCCGCACCGGCGGGGGCATCCCAATGGTCTGCTGGCGGACCTGCGGGCGGGGTTGCGGCTGGACCGGCGGGCGCGGCGGGGTTCGGGCTGGCGGCAGGGGTTGCGTCTGTGATTGCGGCCGGGCTGGCGCCTGATTCCGGCCCCCGGCCGCGGGGGTGGCCCGAGGCTGGCTACGCGCGGGCGGCGTGGTCGGACGCGGGCCCTGTCGCTGCTGGCCTTGCTGGCCGGCAGCCTGCTGGCGGCGCCGGAGCTCTTCGATCTGCTGCTGGCGTTTGCGGGCGAGCTCCCGTATCCGCTCCTGAGCCGTCGCGGCGGGCTGGGAACCCTCCTTCGCGACCATCTGGGGCGGGGCCTGGGTGGAAACCTTGATCTGCGCCGTCGGCTGGCCGGTCCGGAGGGCCTCCCGCCGGGAGTCTTCCAGTTCCTTCTTGCGCTCTCGCTCCTGGCGCTGCTTGTGGATGGCTTCGAGGGCCTTCCCGATAGCCGGACCGCCGATCGCGAGCACGACGATGAGGATTTGGATCCAGTTGCCCATGGTCTGTGGGCGATTCTAGCGGGCGGCCGGGGGGACCGTGGGCACGAGGGCCTCGACGCCCCCATCGGCCAGCCGGGTGAACCGGACCCCGAAGACTTTCTCCAGGGTCGAGGTTGCCAGCGTGTCGCGGACCGGCCCCGCCGCCGCCACGCGCCCGGTGTCGTCGAGCAGCAGGGCCCGATCGGCGAATCGCAGGGCGGCGGTCAGGTCGTGGAGGACGACCGCGACCACCCGCCCGGCGCTGGCCTGGTCCCGGAGCAGGCCCATCGCCCCGAGGGCGTGGCGTGGGTCCATGGCGCTGGCGGGCTCATCCGCCAGGAGGGCCTGGGGTCCCCCGCCGGCGCCGGCGCGGAGCTGGGCAATCGCCCGCGCCAGCACGCCCCGCTGCTGCTGGCCCATGCTTAGCTCGGCGAACGGCTCCTCGGCCCGGTGGGCGAGCCCGACGGCCTCCAGGGCGGCCTCGGCCAGGGCGCGGGCCCGGGCGGCAGGGCAACCCGGGCCGCAGCCCAGAGCCACGACATCGGCCACCGTGAACCCAAAGGCGATGCTCGGGCGCTGGGGGACATAGGCCATCATCCCCGCCCGTTCGGGCTCGGAGATTGAATAGACAGACCGGTCTGATATGGCCGTCCTGCCTTCGCCCGGCGCCAGCAGTCCCAGCAAGCAGCGCACGAGAGTGGACTTCCCCGAGCCGTTGGGGCCGAGGATGGCGGTCACCTGCCCGGGCTCGAAGGCGGCGGAGACCGAGCGCAGGACGGGGGTCCCGGGCCGGTAGGCGAACGAGAGGTTCTCGGCGAGCAGGGTCATGGGCTGGCGGGATGCTACCGCTACACTGCGGCCCCGGTGGGTTTGGCGCGGACTTGGGAGGTCGGGCGATGGGCAGTGCGGGCACGGTGGCGGTGACGGGGGCGACGGGCTTCGTGGGCCGGCACACGATCGCCGAGCTGCTGGCGCGGGGGCGCCGGGTCCGGGCCCTGGTCCGGGACCCGGAGAAGGCGGCCCGGGTGCTGCCGCCCGGCGAGGGCCTGGAGCTGGTCGAGGGGGACATCTTCGACGAGGGCGCGCTGGCCCGGCTGCTGACCGGGAGCGTGGCGGCGGTGAACACCATCGGGATTATCCGCGAGGGGCCGGGCGGTCAGCTCTTCGAGCGGGTGCATGTGCTGGCGGTGCGGATGCTGCTGGCGGCGATGCGGGGGGTCAAGTGCGACCGGCTGGTGCATGTGTCGGCGCTGGGGGTGTCGGACAACGGCAAGACCGGGTACGCGCGGTCGAAGTTCGCGGGCGAGCAGGCGATCCGGGCGTCGGGGGTGCGCTGGACGATCCTGCGTCCGGGGCTGATCCACGGGCCGGGGGGCGAGTTCACGCAGATGTGCGCCGACTGGGCGCGGGGGCGGATCGCGCCGTTCCTGTTCATGCCCTACTTTGCGCGCACGAAGGGGGTGATGCCCCTGCCGCCGTTCGAGTCGCCCAGGGTGCAGCCGGTGTTCGTGGGCGATGTGGCGCGGGCGATCGCGGAGAGCCTGGAGCGGGAGGCGGCGGTGGGCGAGGTGTACCCGCTGACGGGCGCCGAGACGGTGACCTGGCCCGAGCTGCTGGAGTTCTTCCGCGATCATGTGTCGCTGGCCAAGCCGGGGATCAGGGCCCGGCCGATCCCGGCCGAGTTCGCGGCGTTGAAGGCCCGGGCGATCGGGATGCTGGGGCTCGGGGCGCTGCTGCCGTTCGACGAGGGGATGGCGAGGATGGGCGCGAAGGACTCGACCGCGCCGACGGTGAAGGCCCGCGAGCACCTGGGGATGGAGTTTGTGGGGTTTCGTGAGGCGGCGGCGGGGTATTTGGGGGGGATGTAGGCGTCACTACCTCGCGAACGCCGACCTCGCGCCCATCGCTCGGCCGGCGTTGCGGGGCTCGGGCGGGGTGCGAGCGGCGGGCGTGCCCTCACCTCAGTCCTCGTCCAGTGTCTTCTTCCGGCGCAGCACATGGTGGTAGTGCTGGGCGAAGCGGTGGGCCTCGTCGCGGATGGCCTGGCAGAGGCGGAGGCCGGGGTTCTCGCGCCCGAGCTTGATGGGCTCCGCGCGCTCCTGGGTGTAGATGAGCTCTTCTTTCTTGGCGAGGCTGATGACCATGGGGGGGCGGGTGTCGAGCTGTTCGAAGGCCTCGAGGGCGGCGTGGAGCTGGCCCAGGCCGCCGTCGATGAGGATGACATCGGGGTAGAGCTCGTGGCCCTCGCCGGCCTCGCGGTAGCGCCGGCTGACGACCTCGCGGATGCTGGAGTAGTCGTCGTTGCCGCCGTCCACCGAGCGGATGCGGTAGCGGCGGTACTCGTTCTTGAAGGGTCTGCCGTCGACGAAGCAGACCTTGGAGCCGACGGTCTCGCCGCCCTGGAGGTGGGCGATGTCGATCGCCTCGATGCAGCGGATGGGGGCGTCGAGGGCGAGGGTCTTCTGGAGGGAGCGGAGGCCTCGGTCGGGGTCGATGTAGCCGATCTCGGTCTCGGGCTGCCAGCCGGCGCTGCGGGTGGATCGCTCGTCGAGCTTGTCGATGGCGCGGATCTGGTCGCGGAGCGCGGCGGCGCGTTCGAAGCGGAGGTCGGCCGCGGCCTGCTTCATCTCGTCGCGCATCTCACGGAGGACGACGGACCGCTTGGAGCCGAGGAAGCGGACGAAGCGTTCGGCGTCGTCGCGGTAGGCTTCTTTGGAGATCTTGTCGGCGCAGGGGGCGGTGCACTGGCCGATGGCGTAGAGCAGGCAGGGGCGGAAGTGGCGGTTCTTGGGGTCGCCCTCGGCGATGTCGAGCTTGCAGGTGCGGAACTTGAAGACGCGCTGGAGGACCTGGACGGCCTCGCGGAGGGCCCCGGCGTTGACGAACGGGCCGAAGACGCGGGCGCCCTTCATCTCGGGGGCGACCGAGCCGTCGTCGCGCCGGCCCTCGGGGTTGCGGGTGACGAAGACGCGGGGGAAGTCCTCGCGCTGGGTGATGACCAGGTAGGGGAAGGTCTTGTCGTCCACCAGGCGGACATTGAAGCGGGGCTTGATGTCCTTGATGAGGCGGTTCTCGGTGAGGAGGGCCTCCCACTCGCCCTCGCAGAGGAGGGTCTCGAAATCGTGGACGACCTCGAGGAGGGGCTGTTTGTTGACCCCGAGATCCGCTGAAGGGACGAAGTAGCTGGCGACACGGTCGGCGAGGCGGGAGGCCTTGCCGACATAGAGGACGACGCCCTTGGCGTCCTTCATGAGGTAGACGCCGGGCTTGTCGGGCAGGTTGCGGGCCTTCTTGCTGAGGCGGGCGAGGCGCTCGTCGCGCGGCTCGGCCCCCCAGGGCGGCGGGGCGTCGGCGGGGGCGAGACCGTCGGCGTCGGTCGGCTGGGGGACGGGGTCGTCGGGCACGGGGGATGGTACGCGCCGGGAGCGACCGGCCGGGCCGGGGTGGCCGGGGGCTTCGGGCGGGGTGCGTGCGCCGGGGTCGGGCCCTCTCTTGCGCTTCGGGCTCTGTTTCGCGACAGTTTCTATACTGCGGGGATGTTTGAGCTGGAGGTGAGTGCGGAGTTCTGTGCGGCCCATGCGATCGTGATCGCGGGGTCGCGGGAGCCGGTGCACGGGCACAACTGGCGGGTGACGCTGACGGTCGCCGGGCCGACGCTGGACGCCGACGGGCTGCTGTGCGACTTCCACGCGGTGGGGGCGGCGCTGGCCGAGGTGACGGGGTGCTTTGCGAACGCCGACCTGAACGCGACGGCGCCGTTTGACCGGGTGAACCCGACGGCGGAGCTGGTGGCGCGGCACATCGCCGGGGCGGTCTCGTCGCGGCTGGCGGGGGTGCTGCCGGCGGGGGCGCGGGTTTCGGCCTGCCGCGTGACCGAAGCGCCGGGGTGTGCCGCGACCTACCGTCCCGGTCCGCACGACGCCTGAGCAAGCCGCATGACCGAGCAGACCCAACCACCGTCCCCCGCCGCGCCCGACGAGGCCCGTTATTTCAACCGCGACCTGTCGTGGCTGGAGTTCAACCGGCGGGTGCTGGCCCAGGCGGCGGACGAGTCGTTCCCGCTGCTGGAGCGGGTGAAGTTCCTGGCGATCTTCGCGAACAACCTGGACGAGTTCTTCATGAAGCGGGTGGGGCTGCTGAAGCGGTACATCGCCAGCGGCGTGGAGACGCCGTCGCCGGACGGGCGGCGGCCGACGCGGACGCTCGGGGAGCTGCGGGCGATGACCAAGGGCCTGCAGGCCGAGCAGGCCCGGATCTGGCTGGAGATCGCCCGGCCGCAGCTGGTGGAGGCGGGGATCCACATCCTGCGGTACGAGGATCTGGCGGAGGGGGAGCGTTGTCGTGTGGATCAGTGGTACCGGGACAATGTGTTCCCGATCCTGACGCCGCTGGCGGTGGACCCGGGGCACAAGTTCCCGTTCATCTCGAACCTGTCTGAGAACCTGGGCGTGCTGGTGGGCCCGCAGGGCGGGACCGAGCAGTTGTTCGCGCGGATCAAGGTGCCGGATGTGCTGCCGCGGTTCGTGGATATCGAGCGGACGGGTTCGGTGATCCGTCTGCTGCCGCTGGACGAGCTGATCAAGAACAACCTGGAGGATCTGTTCCCGGGGATGACGATCCACCGGGTGATGTCGTTCCGTCTGACGCGGAACGCATCGGTGCAGACGAAGGACGACGAGTCGGACAATCTGTACGAGCATGTGGAGGCGGAGCTGCAGCTTCGTCGGTTCGCGGAGGCGGTTCGGATGGAGGTCCCGGAGCACCCCTGCGAGGAGATGCTGCGGTACATCCTCGAGGAGCTGTTGCTGACGGCGGAGGATGTGTACGCGCGCCCGGGCCCGCTGGAGTATCAGGACCTGGCGGAGATCGCGTCGCTGGACCGTCCGGAGCTGAAGCTGTCGCACTACCGGCCGGTGTCGCCGCCGGCCCTGGCGGACCCGGAGGCGGACATATTCGCGTTGATCCGCGAGCGGGACATCTTCCTGCACCACCCGTACGAGTCGTTCAAGGAGAGCGTGGAGCGTTTCATCGCGGCGGCGGCGCGGGACCCCGATGTGCTGGCGATCAAGCAGACGATCTACCGCACGAGCCGGGACTCGCCGTTCGTGGCGTCGCTGATCCGCGCGGCGGAGGACGGCAAGCAGGTGGCGTGCCTGGTGGAGCTGCGGGCGCGGTTCGACGAGCAGAAGAACCTGCGCTTCGCGCGGATGCTGGAGAAGCACGGGGTGCATGTGGCGTACGGCGTGGTGGGGCTGAAGACCCACTGCAAGTGCTCGCTGGTGGTGCGTCGCGAGGGGCAGGGGCTGCGGTGCTACGCGCATGTGGGCACGGGGAACTACAACCCGGCGACGGCCCAGCTCTACACGGATCTTGGGCTGCTGACCTGCAACCCGCGGATCACCGAGGATGTGGTGGGGCTGTTCAACCTGCTGACCGGGCGCAGCGCGCAGACCGAGTACAACGAGCTGCTGATCGCGCCGACCACGATGCGGGAGCGGTTCAGCGCGCTGATCGACAACGAGGTCGAGCACGCCCGCGCGGGCCGGCCGGCGAGGATCTTCGCCAAGTTCAACTCGCTGGAGGACATCAACATCACCGAGCGGCTCTACCGGGCGTCGCAGGCGGGGGTGAAGATCGAGCTGGTGGTGCGGGGGTTCTGCTGCCTGCGCCCGGGCGTGCCGGGGATGAGCGAGAACATCCGGGTGTGGTCGGTGGTCGGGCGGTTCCTGGAGCACTCGCGGGTGTTCCACTTCGCCGACGGGCAGGCGGACCCGGTCGACGGCAAGTGGTACTTCGGCTCGGCGGACTGGATGTACCGCAACCTCCACGACCGGGTGGAGGCGGTGTGCCCGGCGTACGACCGCTCGGCGCGCGAGCGGCTGTGCCGGCTGCGGGAGATCCTGCTGCGGGACCGCAAGCGGGGGTGGGATCTGCGCCCGGACGGGTCGTACCTGCTGCGCACGCCGCCGGAGGGCGCCGACGAGGAATCGCCGGAGGCCGGGGGGACCTTCAGGCACCTGATGCATCTGGCGCGGGCGGGGACGCCGGTGTGAGGCCTGAGTGGGTGAGTGGGTGAATGGGTGAATGAGTGAGTGGGTGAGTGGGTGAGTGGGTGAGTGGGTGAGGCGGGCGCTTGGGGCCTTGCCGTGCTGCTCCCGCGCACGCCGCTCCACCCTTTCAGGATTCCTCATTCCCCTCGAACACCGCCCGCTCGGGCAGCTCGACCTCGCGCCCCACGATGGCCCGCACGAGCTTGTCCACATGCTCGTGGGCGTTCTCGATGAAGACCCTGGCCCGCTCCTGGCTGCCGCTGACGGCGGTGCCGGCGACGAACACGCCGGGGACGCAGGTCTCCATCGTGTCGTGGTTGAAGCGGGGCCGGCGTTCGGGGCCGTGGAGCTCGACGCCGAGCATCTCGAAGAGCCCGGGCTCCTGCACATAGCCGGTGAGGAGGAGCACCATGTCGGCGGGGACCTCGACATAGCCGCCGGCGCGGGTGAAGACCACCGCGCCCTCGGTGATCTCCCGCACCCCGACGGAGGCCTCGAACCCGATCTGGCCCTTGCCGATCAGCCACTCGAGCTCGGGCAGCAGCCAGTACTTGATCCGCTCGCGTTCGAGCTCGGGCCGGCGCTGGCAGAGGGTGACGCTCGCCCCGGCGCGGTAGAGCCGGACCGCGGCCTCGGCCGCCGAGTTCCGACCACCCACGATCACGACCCGCTTGCCGAAGTACTTGTGCGGGTCCTCGAGGTAGTGGCTGACATGGGGCAGCCCCTCGCCCGGCACGCCGACCATCCGCGGCAGGTGCATGTTGCCGATGGCGAGGACGATCTTCCGCACGCGGTACTCGCGCGTGGGCTCCCCCCTGCGGGGCGGGGCACTCCGGGCCCCCTCCCCCTCTGCCAGGCCCCGGTCCGTCGCCAGCCGCTGGGCGCGGCGCTGCTCCTCCATGCCCCCCACGCCATGGGAGCTCGGCGCTGTGCGCACGACGAACCACCCGCTCTCCCGCTCGACGGCGGCGACCCGCTCGAAGGTGCGCACCTCGAGGGCGAACGCGCCCGCGACCTGGCGGAGGTAGCGCAGGTAGTCCTCGCGGGTGGCCTTCTCCTCCCCCTGCACGACCAGCGGCACGCCGGCGATGGCGATGCGTTCGGGGCTGGAGAAGTAGCGGGTGCCCGGCGCCCACCAGCCCATGGTAGCGCCGATCGCCCCGGCCTCGAGGTGGACGAACGGGACGCGGGCGCGCCGGAGCGCGACGGCCGTCTCCAGGCCGATCGGCCCGGCCCCGATGACCGCGACTTCCGCGTCGTGCATGGGCGAGTCTAGGGTGGTGCTCCGGGCGGCAGGACGCGGCGGCGCGGACCCGGGCCGGCAGGGGTCGCGGGTGCATCCGCCTAGAGTTGCCCCCGAATGCCCCCTTCACCGAGGCCCGTTATGCCGCCCAAGGCCCCCACTGCGCTGCTCAAGCCGTTCTCCATCGCTCTGCGGGTCGCCGTGGGGCTGCTGGTGCTGTTCGCCGGCTTCGGGATCGCCCGCCAGCTGATCGCGACCAAGCCGGCGCTCCCGCCGAAGGACAACCCGACCACGGCGATGACGGTGGGGACGATCCTGGCGACGCGTGGGGATGTGCCCCGGGCGTGGTCGGGCTACGGCAGCGCGCGGACGATGAACGCGGTCGACCTGACGGCCCAGGTGACGGGGCGCGTGACCGAGCGCCCGGCGGCGATCGAGCCCGGCCTGCCGATCGGGGCGGGCGGGCTGATCGTGCAGCTCGAGCAGACCGACTACCTCGCGCGCTCCCGGGCGGCCGACCAGTTCGTGGCCCAGGCGCTGGCCGAGCTCGACTCGCTGGACATCGACGAGACGGCGTGGACCGAGCAGGTGCGCCTGGCCGAGGAGCAGGCGTCGATCGAGCGTCGCGAGCTGAGCCAGGCGCTCGACGCGCTCGAGCGGGGGGCGTCGAGCCCGTCGGAGATCGACCGGCGGACCAAGGCGCTGCGTGTGCTGGAGACGCAGGCCTCGACGATGCGTCAGCAGCTGGAGCGGGTGCCGAGCCGGCGGGACGCACTGCAGGCCAATCTCAACCGCCTCCGCGCCGACGCGGACCTGGCGCGTGAGAACCTGGCGCGGACGACCGTGACCAGCCCCATCACCGGTGTGATCCAGCGGGTCGATGTGGAGCAGGACGAGCTGTTGGCGGTGGGCGCGCCCGTCGCCCGGGTCGTCGACCTCTCGCGCCTGGAGATCCCGCTGAAGATCCCGGCGACGGCGCTGGGCTACGTGCGCCTCGGCGACCCCGCCGCCCTTCGCCCCGACGGCCCGGGGTCCAACGCCTGGCACGGCAAGGTCGTCCGCATCGCGCCCGAGGCCGACCCGGCGACCCGGACCCTGACGGTGTTCGTGGAGGTCACGCAGGACCCCGGCGCGTTCTCGAGCCCGGACCACGCGGGCGCGACGCTGCTGCTGCCGGGGCAGTTCGTCGTGGGGGTGATCAGCGGCTCGCCCGAGCGGGGCAGGCTGATCGTGCCGCGCCGGGCGGTGCAGGACGGCATGGTCTTCCTCGCGACACCCAACGACCGGGGCGGGTGGACCGCCCGGCGCACGCCGGTCGAGACGCTGTTCCACACCTCGGGCGAGTTCCCGGCGATCGATAGGTACGAGCGTCAGTGGTCGGTGGTGGAGAACGAGGCGATCTACGGCGGCACGCCGATCATCGTGACGAACCTCGATGTGATGATCGACGGGCTGTTCGTCGAGATCCCGTCCGGGGGCGCGGGGGAGGCCGGCGCCGGAGAGCGGCCATGAGCCTCCCGGCCTTCGGCGTCAGGCGCCCGGTGGTGGCGAACCTGCTGATGCTCTCGCTGCTGCTGGGCGGCATCGCGTTCGGCGCCAAGATCCGGCGGGAGTTTTTCCCGCAGATCGACCCGACGACGGTGCTGATCAGCGCCCCGTATCCCGGGGCCGCGCCCGACGAGGTCGAGCGGGCGCTGGCGACCAAGATCGAGGACGCGATCCGGGACCTGCGGCTGGTCAAGGAGATCAACACGACGGTGAACGAGTCCGCGGCCCTGGTGCGCGTGGAGTTCGAGCCCGAGAAGGACATCGACGCCGCCGTCGCCGAGGTGAAGCGCGAGGTCGACGCCCTGCAGGACCTGCCCGACGCGGCCGAGCGGATCATCGTGCAGAAGATCGAGCCGAACCTGCCGGCCATCATCCTGTCGCTCTACGGCGACGCGGACGAGCGGACGATGAAACGGGCGATCCGGGTGATGCGCGACGACCTGCGCACGCTGCCGGGCATGGGGCAGATCGTGGTCGGGGGCCACCGGACCGACGAGATCACGGTGGAGGTGCGCCCGGAGGCGGCGCTCAAGCACCGGCTGAGCCTCCCGGCGGTCAGCCAGCGTGTCCGGGCGGCGATGATCGAGACCCCGGGCGGCGCGGTGCGCTCGGCGACGGCGAACATCGGCATCCGGACGCCGGGCGTCGAGGAGCGTGCGGAGGATATCGGGCAGATCGTGATCAAGGCCGAGGCCGACGGTCAGGTGGTGCGGCTCGACGACATCGCGAGCGTGGCCAACGGGTTCATGGATGTGGACATCCGGGCGAGGCTGAACGGCAAGCCGGCGGTGTCGCTGACGGTGTACCAGGTGGGCGCGCAGGACGCGGTGATCATGGCCGATCTGGTCAAGGCGTACGCCGCGGGCCTGGAGCGCCGGGCGCTGCCGCTCTCGCTGACGGACCGGGTCGCCTCGGTGTTCGCGCCGCCCGGGCGGGAGTCCGAGAAGGCGCGGGCGTATAGCCTCGGCCTGGCGCGGGCCGACGCCGAGGAGCTTCCCGGCCAGCTCGCCATCACGACCGACCTTGCGCGGTTCATCGTGGGGCGCATGCAGCTGCTGACCCGCAACGCGGTGCAGGGGGCGGTGCTGGTCTTCCTGGTGCTGTTCCTGTTCCTGAACTGGCGGGTGAGCTTCTGGGTGCTCACGGGGATGGTGACCGCCCTGATGGGCACGCTGATCCTCATGCGCCTGACGGGCATCACGCTGAACCTGCTGACGATGTTCGGGCTGATCATCGTTGTGGGCATCCTGGTCGACGACGCGATCGTGGTGGCCGAGAACATCGTCGCCCGGCACGAGCAGGGCGAGAGCCCGACCGACTCGGCCATACGCGGCGCCAACCAGGTCGCGTGGCCGGTCGTCGGCACCGTCGTCACCACCATCTTCGCGTTCTTCCCGCTCGCGATCATCGAGGGCCGGATGGGCGACATGCTCGGGGCGCTGCCGGTGGTGGTGGGCGTCGCGCTGTTCATCTCGCTGATCGAGTCGCTGTTCATCCTCCCGGTGCACATCTCGCACTCGCTCAAGTCGGCCGACCGGCGTGCGGCGACGCACCACCAGGGCCGGCTGGAGCGGGTGGAGCGCCGTTTCGACGCCGCCCGCGACCGGTTCGTCAGCGGGCTGCTGATCCCCCGCTACCTCGCCCTGCTGCGGATCACCCTGCGCTACCGGTACATCGCGGTGTGTTTGGCCATCGCGACGGTCACGGCCTCGGCGGGCATGGTGCTCGGCGGGCGGGTCGGCCTCTCCTTCCTCACCAGCTCCGACGCCGAGACGGTCAACTGCGAGCTCCGGATGCCCATCGGCACGCCCGCGGCGGTCACCGACAGGTATGTCCGGCTGGTCGAGGCGGCGTGCCTGGAGGTCCCGGAGATCAGGAGCACCTGGGCGATCGTGGGCGCGGTCTCCAGCCTCGAGGGCGACTCGTCGGCCTCCGCCCCCCACCTCGCGCAGGTCATCCTCGAGCTCACCCCCGTCGAGGAACGCACCACCAAGGGCCAGCGCCCCAGCGACCAGGTGATCGTCGCGCTGCGCGCGGCGCTGGACGGCAAGCTCGTCGGCGTGCGGAGCTTCAGGTTCCAGGAGATGCAAGGCGGCGCGTCGGGGGCCCCGATCTCGATCGGCCTGGTCGGCGACGACCCCGCCCGGCTCGACGGCGCAGCCGCGGAGATCGTCGAGCGGCTCAACTCGCTCAAGGGCGTCTACGACATCGCCGACGACGCCGACGCCGGCGCGCAGGAGCTTCGTTTCCACCTTCGCGACGGGGCCAGCGAGCTGGGCTTCACGGTCGCGAACATCGCCGAGCAGGTCCGCGGGGCGGTCTACGGGCTGGAGCCCTTCACCTTCGCCGGCGACGAGGAGGATGTCGATGTCCGGGTGCTCTACCCGACCGCGTTCCGGCGCGACCTCTCGAGCCTGGAGTCGATGCACCTGTTCACGCCGTCGGGCGACCCCGTGCCGCTGCCGGAGGTCGTGCGGGTCGAGATGGCCCGCGCGTACGCCACGGTGCGCAGGGTGGACGGGCAGCGGACGATCACGGTCACGGCCGACAACGACAAGAAGATCATCAACGCCGACGAGGTGACGCGGACGATCTTCGCCGAGCGGGCCGGGTTCGAGGCCAGGCACCCGGGCGTGCGTCTGGTCGAGCGCGGCACCTCGAAGGACATGAAGGAGGCGTTCGGCAGCCTGCCGCTGGGCTTCCTCACCGCCATCGCGCTCATCTATGTCACGCTCGCGTGGCTGTTCGAGAGCTACACCCAGCCGGTGCTCGTGCTCACGGCGGTGCCCTTCTCCGTGATCGGGGTGATCTGGGGGCACATCCTGTTCGGCTACGACCTGACCTTCCTCTCGATGATCGGGTTCATCGCGCTGTCGGGCATCGTGGTGAACGACTCGCTGATCTTCGTGGAGTTCTTCAACGCGATGCGGGCGGCGGGCTTCAACACCTACAGCGCGTGCCTGGCCGCCGGGAAGGCCCGCATCCGGGCGATCCTCCTGACGACCATCACCACGGTCTGCGGCCTGCTGCCGATGCTGCTGGAGCAGTCGTTCCAGGCGCGGTTCCTGATCCCGATGGCGATCACGATCGCCTGCGGCCTGATGTCGGCGACGGTGCTGGTGCTCGTCCTGCTCCCCTCGCTCCTGATGATCCTGGCGGATATCAAGCGGGTGGCCGCGATCGCCTGGCGTGGCGAGCCGATCGCGCCCGAGCCGATGACCGAGCCGGCGGACCTGGACGCGCCGGCGTCGCCCTAACGCCCGCTACCGGCGGAGCGTCGTGTACCCGCGCATCTCGCCGCGCTGGATATCGATCCGCACCGTCCGCCCGCCCGAGGTGAGGCGCGACACGGCCTCCGGCGCCGACCGCACCGGCTCGCCGCCGATCTGGACGATCAGGTCGCCCCGCTGCAGGCCGGCCTGGGCGGCGATGCCGCCCTCCTCGACCTCCACCACGAACGCCCCGACCGGGTCGGTCCCCTTGCCGGTACCCAGCGCCTCCTCCGAGGCGGTGATGACCGTGACCCCGAGCGATTCGACCCGCCGCCCGTCGTAGCGGTCGAGCTCGGCCTGCGTGCGCGACGCGACCCGGGCGGTCAGCTCGACCGGCCGGCCGGAACGCTCCACCTCGAACCGCGCCTCGCTGCCCGGCGGCGTGAACTGGATCGAGCGGATCAGCTGCGTGGAGTCCGAGACCTCACGCCCCTGGTAGCGCCGGACGACATCGCCGACGCGCAGGCCCGCGCTCGCGGCCGGGCTGTCGTCGAGCACGCGGGCGACGCGGACGCCCCCGTCGCCGGCCCCCAGCTCCACGCCCAGCCAGCCGAAGTCGGACCGCCCGCCATGGATGATGTTCTCGTAAACGGCCCGGGCCAGGTCGATGGGGATCGAGAAGCCCAGGCCGACCGACCCTCCCGTGCGGCTGAAGATGGCCGAGTTGATGCCGACGACCTCGCCGTCGAGGTTGATCAGCGGGCCGCCGGAGTTGCCCGGGTTGATGGCCGCGTCGGTCTGTATGAACTGCTCGGCGTCCTTGAACTCGTCGCTGACGATGCCGAGGCCGCGCCCCATGGCGCTGACGATACCGGCGGTGACGGTCTGGTCGAAGCCGAACGGGCTGCCGACGGCGAGCACCCACTCGCCGACCTCGAGCGGCTCGTCGCTGCCGAGCCGCGCGGGGGTCAGGCCGGTGGCCTCGACGCGGACGACCGCGATGTCGCGCAGCTCGTCGCCCCCGATAACCTTGCCCGGGATGGAGCGCCCGTCGGCGAGCTTGACGAGCACCTCGCCCGCGCCCTTGATCACATGGTTGTTCGTGAGGATGTACCCGTCCTCGCTGACGATCAGGCCCGAGCCCAGCCCCGACGACGACCGCTCACGCACGCGGCCGAAGAAGTCCCGCACGAGCTGGTCGCTGCGGGTCGTGATGTGGACGACCGAAGGCTCGACATGTTCGGCGGCGTGCTGGAACGCACGGGACAGGCTGCGGGCGTAGCGCAGATCCTCGGCCGCCTGGGCCTCGTCGGCCGGAGCCCGCTCGGTGGCCCGGTCGGTGACCAGCTCGGGCTGGGCGCCCGCGCCGCGCGGCCCGCCGATCCCCACCGCCAGCCCCACGCACAACGCCACCCCCGCCGCGCCGAGCCCCACCCGCCGCCAGACACAACGATCCATCCGTCACTCCTTGTCCGAGGCGCGGGGCGAGGCCGCCCCGGCGCTAGATCCCGTACTCCGCCCAGCTGGAGGAGGTCTCCCCCACCCGGACCCGCTCGAGAACCAGATCGCTCGGCAGCCGGTACTGCTCGCCCCCCGTGTCGGTGTACTCCCGGCCCGCGGCGATCTCGCCCTTCAGGTGCTCGTAGATGCGCCGGGCCATCACCTCCGTCGTCGGGTCCTCCCCCTCGAACACGATCACCCGCTCCTTGAGCTCCTCCTGCAGGCACCGGAGCAGCGGGTCCTCGGCGTTCACCACCAGGGCGTGGTCATACCGGTCAAGCATGTCCGCTAGAGCAAGCTTGATCGCCTTGAAGTCGCAGACCATGTCCCGCTCGTCCAGGCGGTCGCGGCTGACCACCACCTCGACCCGGCGGGTGTGGCCGTGGGGATAGCGGCAGCGCCCGGGGTGCTTGAGCAGCATGTGCCCGCTCTCGATCTCGAAGGCCTTGCAGACGCGGTAGATCATGCCCGAAGCGTACGCGCCGAGCGGAAACCCCAGATTCAAGATCCCGGACCCCGAGAGGGAATTCTCAAAGCCCAACGCCCAAACTCAAAGCTCAACGCTCGGATTTGAGATTTGAAATCTGAGATCTCAGATCGCGGATCGCTAGGTCCCCCGCCGGTTCCCGAACAGCTCGATGTGCAGCCGGTGGCAGTACCGCCACCCCCGGGCCAGGCAGGTCTCGACCACCCACGCCACGCGGGCCGGGTCGGGGGTGACGACACCCTCGGGCATGAGCAGCACATCGCCCGGGGCCCAGCCGCGGAGGCGCCCGAGCAGGCTGTCGATCTCGGCGAGATCGGCCGGGCCGGCGACGACGAACTTGAGCTGGCGGTCGGGGTGGCGGTCGAGGAGTTGCTGGAGGGCGTCGGTGTCGAGGCGGCGCTCCTCGTGGCGGGCGCGCCAGACGCCGAGCGGGTCGCGCGGGTCGCCCGCGCCGGGCGCCGAGTTGGCGAGCTTGGGGCTGATGCTCATGAGGTCGCAGGGGACCTCGCGGAAGACGGTGCCCGCGGTCTCGATGGTGACATGCAGGCCCGCGTCGCGTAGGGCGCCGGTCAGCCCGGCGACCGGCCCGAAGATCATGGGCTCGCCGCCGGTGACGACCGCGTGGCGCACGGCGCCCGCGCGGGCCTCGGCGACGAGGTCTCCGACCGTGCGCTGGTCGCCCCTGGCCTCCCAGCTCGCGTACGGGGTGTCGCACCAGGTGCAGCGCAGGTTGCAGCCGGCGAGGCGGACGAACCAGCTCGGCACGCCGGAGAGCTTGCCCTCGCCCTGGAGGGATGTGAAGGTCTCGGAGATGGGCAGGGCCTCGTTCATGGATCAGCGGCGCCCAGCGCTAGAGGTCGTATAGGACCTATACGACCGATGGCGGCGCACCTAGCTCCCCTGGTACACCGTCGGGTCCTCCACCCCCGCCTCCTCGAACCCCCGCCGGCGGATCTGGCAGGAGTCGCACCGCCCGCACGCGCGCCCGTGCCCGTCGGGGTCGTAGCACGAGCGCGTCAGGGCGTAGTCCACGCCGAGTCGCACGCCCTCGCTGATGATCTGGGCCTTGGTCATCTCGATCAGCGGCGTGTGGAACCGGAAGCCACGCCCCTCGACGCCGGCCCTGGTGCCCTCGTCGGCGGCCCGGGCGAACGCCGCGATGAACGCCGGCCGGCAGTCGGGGTAGCCCGAGTAGTCCACCGCGTTGACGCCGAGGAAGATGTCGCGGGCGTCGAGCACCTCCGCGAGCCCGACGGCGACGGACATGAACACCATGTTCCGCGCGGGGACATAGGTCACGGGGATCTCCGCGGTCGGCGCCCCGGCGGCGCGGTCCTTGGGGACCGCCAGGTCGCCCGTGAGCGCGCTGCCCCCGACGGATCGGAGGTCCACCGCCACCACCCGGTGCCCCGATGCCCCGAGGCTCTCGGCGACCCGGGGCGCGGCGACGAGCTCTGCCCGGTGCCGCTGGGCGTAGTCGATGCTCAGGCAATGGCAGGCAAAGCCGCGGCCCCGGGCGATGGCCAGGACGGTGGCGCTGTCGAGCCCGCCGGAGAGCAGGACGACGGCGCGGGGCTCGGGGGTGGTCCGGGGCCGGGTCACGGGGTGATGCTAGCGTGGCTCAGGCGGCCCGCTGGTCGCGGTGCTGCCCGACGAGGTCTGCCGCGGCCTGGAGGACCTCCTCGGCCGCGAACGGCCCCGCGGGCAGGACCAGGTCGGCGCCGGCGTCGAGGAGGGCAAGGCCCGCGTCGGGGTCGGCGCCCACGAGGACGACGATGGGCGAGGGGTACCCGTTCTCGCGGAGCAGCCGCGGGGCGAGCTCGACCTCGGTGATCGCGGCTCGCTCGGTCATGATGACCAGGGCGTGCGGGCGTCCGGCCCGGACAGCGCCGAGGGCCATGGCGACGCCGATCTCGGCGCGGCGCGAGACCTCGACCAGCGAGCCGGCGCCCCGCAGGGCCGTGGCGACCGCCTCGGCGGCGCCCTCGTCGTGCTCAAGCAGAAGGATGCGCGCACCGCGGAGCTCACGGAACTCCGTGCCCAACTCGCCGATCGCCCGAAGGGACGACTCGGAGTTGGCCCCGGAGAGATCGAGCACATTGTCGACCACGCTCAGCAGGTGGTCGGCGTTGCGGCGGATCATCGCTGCCAGCTCGTCCCGGTCGGATTCCGCGACTCCCTCTTCGCGCAGCATGTCCGCGGCGGCGACGATCGAGGTCATGGGCGTGCGCATCTCCCGCCCCATGGTGAAGAGGATGTCTCGCTTGTCCCGTCGGGCCCGGGCGGTCCGCTGCTCCAGCCGCTCGCTGTGCAGCGCCCCGGCGATGAGCTCGGCCAGGCCGACCAGGAACTCGCGGCGCACGGTCTCGCCGACCCCCTCGGTGTCGACGCCGATGGCCAGCTCGCCCAGCGCCTCGCCGCGGTGCACCAGCGGGAGCGCTGTCGCGTCGCCGGGATCCTCGTCGCCGTGGGCGGCGAGCAGGCGCATGCCGGAGTCGTCGGTCACGAACGCGCTGGCCGACCCCCGGAACCCGAGGTTGCCGGACGCACATACATAGTCGAGCACCTCGCGCACCCGCTCCTCGATGGGGATGCGGCCGGTGTTGAGCACCGCCACGCATGCGCCGCGGAGCGCGGCGAAATCGGCGGCGAGCGATGCTTCTTTCTCGTCGCGGCTCGCCGCGGCGTGCAGCCGGTCCCGCACGATCGCGCCACCCATCTGCTCCCCGATCCGCAGGAGCAGGTCGAGCCGCTCGGCCTCGTGGGTCGGGGACGGCTCGGTATAGAGGAACATCACGCCCTCGCACCGTCCCGCCCATTGGAGCGGGACGATGTAGTGGCCGTGGGCGCTCATGCCCTCGTACCGAATCTCGTGGCGCGGGTCGCAGAAGCAGTCATCGCTGACGAGCACCTCGAACCGCCCGGCCTCACCGTCCTGAAGAACCCGGCCGCAGAGGCACTCGCCCCTGGCGACATGCCCCTCGCCGTTGCACAGCCACTCGCCGAACTCGCCGTCCCGCACGCACAGGCGCAGCCCGTCGTCCCCGGCAAGGAACACCCCGCCCTTTGACATCAGATCGAGGCCGTCCAGCGATACCAGCGACCGCACGCACCCGGTCAGACGCTCGCGCAGCTCGCTGGAGTCGTCGTCGAGGATCGCCGCGATCTCCATCTGGATCCGACGCCCCTCGGCCTCGAGCCGCAGACGGTGCTCGCCCCGGACCTGGTCGTCGACATCCCGCAGCACGCAGATGAAGCACCCCGCGGCCGACCCGTCGTCGGCGATCGGGGCGAGCTCGAGATCAAACCACAGCGGGTCCGCGCCGCCGCGCTCCCGCCCGTCGAGCAGGTTGATATCCCGGGGCCCGGACGGCCGCGGCGCCAGGCGGATCCGAAGCTCCAGGCGCAGCCCTTCGGCCATCACGGCCTGGATCTCCTCCCGGACCTCCTGGTTGTGCATCAGCTCGTTGATCGTGGCGTGCCGATCGCCCTCGGGCGGGAGGTCAAACAGCTCCCGGAACGCACGGTTGGCGATCGTGATCCGGCCCCCCGCGTCCAGCACGCAGATCGCCGCGGGCGAGGACTCCATCGCCGCGCCAAGCACCCGAGCCCTCTGGTCGGCCTCGACGATCTCGGTGACATCGCTCCGGACCGAGACGATCTCCTCGAGCGCGCCACGCTCGTCGAGCACGCCGATCACGCCGGCCTTCAGCCAGTAGTGCGACCCGTCCTTGCGTCGGTTGCGGACGGTGGCCTCCCACACCCTGCCGGCGACCGCTGCCTGGTAGAGATCCCTCCACAGGGTTCTCGGGTGGTGCCCGCTGTTCACGAGCCGATGGTCCTGACCGATCAGTTCCTCCCGCGAGTATCCCGCGATCTCGCAGAAGGTGTCGTTCACATGCGTGATGCGCCCCGACCGGTCGGTGATGCTCAGGATCGCGGTGTCGTCGATCAGACGCATGATCGCGTCCTGCCGGCGCCGCAGCGCCGTCTCGCGGCGGGCCTCCGCGGCGCGTCGCAGTTCGGCGCCGGCGCGGGCCGCGAGCAACCGCGTGAGCGTCAGCGCAGATCCCGCGTCGCCGAGCGGCTCCCCGCCCACGACCACCACCAGCCCGACCGTCCCGCCCTGCCCGTCCGAGATCGGCACCCCGATGAAGAACTCCGCGCCGAGCCCGGCGAGCATCGCCATCGACGGGCGACGAGCCGCCGCCCCCCGGGCGTCGCACACCGGCCCCCCCCCGAGCACCCGGGCCCAGGGCGTGCCGGCGAGCCGGTCCGCGCCCGGCGCGTCGGGGCCGCCGGGGCTCCACGACGCGATCGTGCGGGCCGCGTCCCCGTCGACCTCCGCCACGGCGGCGTACGACGCGTGCAGCTGCTCGCCCAGGCAGGCGACCATCGCCCGGTGATACTCATCGCCCTCGACCAACGCGGTGCTCGCGACGCAGTGCGCGAGACTGTCGCGGTGCTCCCGGAGCCGGGCCCGGAGGGGACCGATCAGCAGCGGGCGGATGAACAGCGAGAGCCCGAGGCCGAGCAGCAGGGCATCCACCGCCGCGAACTGCCACGGCCGCAGACCCGCCGGCAGCACCCAAACCAGGAGCTGCGCGACCACGATCTCAAACCCGCCGACGGCGAGGGTCAGGAGCGCAACGGTCCCCCACAGCGACTCCGCGAGGCCACCACGCCACCGATTGCTCGACCGCGCCCGCTCGGACATGCTCTTCCCTTCGGCCCGACCCGGCCCCGCCTCAAGCCGCTCCCGGGGCGAGGGCCAAAACCGATCTCCGGGCCGACGCGCCGGCTCGGGGGATAACCATCACCCCTCACGCGGCCGCGGCACTCCCCCCGCCAAGCGTCCAGCGACGGACGACGCCAAGGAGGGCCGCCCCCGACAGCGGCTTGGTCAGATAATCCGCACAGCCCGCGTCGAGGCAGGCCCTGCGGGTGTACCGGCCCCCACCGCCCACCAGCGCGACGACCGGGCATGTAACCCCCGCCGCCCGGAGCGAACGGGTGGTCTCCAGGCCGTCGGCCCCCGGCAGCCCGGTGTCCATGAGGATCAGTCTGTAGGGCCGGCCCGCGCCGGCGGCGTTCGTCGCGAGCCCCATCGCGACGGCCCCGTCCCGGGCGACATGCACGGCCGCGCCCTCCCGACGCAGCATCTGCGTGAGCAGCCGCTGGTTCGCGGCGCCGTCCTCCACCACAAGAATCCGCACGCCGCCCAATGACGGCTCGTGATCGGTCGGGAGGCCCTCCTCATCGATGAACAGCTCCGGCTCGGTGTCCATCTCCACGGCCGGGAGCGCCAGGGTGAATCGCATCACGCTCACCCCCCGCTCGGCGCACTCCATCACCAGGTTGCCGCCCAGCAGCCGGGCGATCCGGGCGGGGACGGTGAGCAGGAACCCGCCGCCCAGGCGTCCGGGACCGCTCCCGTCGCCATCGAGGATCGGGGTGCTGCCCGCGCCCGCGTGCAGAGAGAACTCCATCTCCACCCGGTTGTGCCCAAGCCGGCGCTGGGTGATCTCCAGCCGGACGGCCCCGCGGACCGTGGTCCGGACCCCGTGGGCGAGCATCGCGTAGAGCACCTGGCGAAGACGATCGGGATCGACCCAGACGAAGGGCTCAAGGCCTTCCGGCAGCCCGATCTCCACGCCGACGGGGCGATCGCCCGCCTCGTGCCGCGCAAGCTCCGCGGCGGTCTCGACCACCCGGTCGATCGCGTGCAGGCCTGGGTGCAGCTCGAACATCCCCGACTCCATGGCCACAAGATCGAACAACTCGGCGATCCGGGTGCTCATGATCTCGCTGTTGCGCCGGATCATCCCGCGCATCTCGGCCCGGGCCGCGGGATCGAGGCCTTCCTCGCCGAGCAGCTCGGCCGCCCCGAGGAGCAACCCGAGCGGCTCGCGGATCTCGTGCATCGCCCCCGCGAGTGCCGCGCGGTCGATGGTCGGTCGGGCGCCCTCGCCGCCGGCCGCCTGGTTGTCCGCCCGCTGGTCCATCGCCGTTCCCCCGTCGCCTGGCCCGTCACCTGCCCCTTCGCCTGCCCCCGGACAGACATCGGCACGCGCCGGCCGCGAGTTGATGGCAGTCATGTGTTGGGGGCGTGCGTGCCTCTAGATTGCGTCGGTCGCGACATTATGTCGGAGTACCGCTGCGTGAAACCCCTTACCCGCACGCCGGAACTTCCGCTCGAAATTGGTGCCGACCAGCTCCCCCGCCCCGGCGCTCGCGGGACGGTCAAAGCCGGTCAGGGTGAATGGGCCCGTCGGGCGCCCGCCATGCGCCGCGGGCCCGCCCGCCAGGCCGTATCGGCCCAGCAGGCTCCAGCCCTCCGGGCCTGTCCACCGCTCGAAGTGCTCCATGTCCCAGGCCCACAGCTCGTCGTGGTCGGTCACGACGCGCAGCTCGCCCCCGGGGGCGAGCACGCGCCAAACCTCCCCCAGAAACCGGTCCTGCACCACCCGCTTCTTATGGTGCCTGGCCTTCGGCCAGGGATCGGAGAAATACAGGTGCACCACCCGCACGATGCCCGGCGGCATACGCCAGCGCACAAAGCTCGTCGCGTCGGCGTTGAGCACGCGCACATTGGCGAGCAGCCCCCGGGCCCGGCGCCGGCGCACGCGGTCGGCGGCGTACCACGCGAACTCCCGCGCCCACTCGATCCCCAGGAAGTTCACCTCCGGCTGGAGCATCGCCTGCTGCACCAGGAAGGTCCCCTTGCCCGAGCCGATCTCGATCTCGAACGGGCGGTCGGGGTGCGGGAACCACACGCGGGGGTCGAGCCGCCCGGCCTCCGGGTCGGTCGCGATCTCGTCGGGCAGCGCCGGCAGCTCCCGGTCGCTCACCGCGACCACGCCCCACCCGGGATCAAGCTCTCTGCCGCGACCGAGACCGAACGACATCCGACACCCTCACTGTGGTGCAGGCTTCCAGCCTGCCTCCCCTTGTGGTGCAGGCTTCCAGCCTGCACAGCGCTCACCATCATGTGCAGGCTGGAAGCCCGCACCACAACTGGCTACCGCTTCGCGCCCGACTCGATGTACGCCACCAGGTCGGCGAGCTCCGAAGCCGAGAGGGTATCCAGCAGCCCGGCCGGCATCGGCGAGATCGGCGAGGGCTCGACCGACTCGATGTCGCCGGGGTTGATCGAGGTCACCGCGAGCGAGAACGGGTCGGTGAGGACATCCATCCGCCCGCCCGCGATCTGGAGCAGCCGCCCGTTGAGCACGCGCCCGTCCCTGAGCTTCACGACCGACGCCTCGTACTGGTCGCTGACGGCCTTGGAGGGATCGACCGCGGCCTCGAGCAGGTCGTGGGTGCTGAAGCGCCGGGCGACGCCCGTGAGGTCGGGGCCGGTCGAGCCGCCCGAGCCGCCGAAGCGGTGGCACTCGATGCAGCGGGCGGCCGTGAAGAGCCGCTTGCCGCGGTCGAGAGATCGCTCGCCGCCCATCGACTCGACCGCGCCCACCGCCGCGGCGAGGTCCCAGTGCTGGACGATCGGCCTCGCCGGCTGCGTGGGCTTATCGCCCGCGCGGGCGTCGAGCCCGGCCAGCAGGGCGGTGAGCCGGGCTTGCTCCGTCTCGCCGAGCCGCTCCATCGCCTCTCGCTCCATCGCGCGGATGTAGCCCTCGAAGCTCATGCCGCCGGACATGGTCCGGGCGCCGTGGAGCCAGGTGAAGTACCGCGTGCGCTCGTCGTCGGTGAGCTGGTCGGCGACAAGGCGGAGGTACAGCGCCGCCCTGATCTGATCTTCGCGTAGGGTGGAGGACTCGATGCTTGCGAGCAGCCGCGACCCGATACCCGGCGCACGCAGCGACACCAGAACCTCGGCCGCGATCCTCGCCAACCGCGGGTCGGCGTTGGGGGAGTCGCCGTCGAACTGATCCAGCATCGCTCGCCGCACCTCCTCGTCAGGCTCGCCGCCGCGGGAGAGTGCCAGCTCGACCGCGCGGAGCAGCGTGGGGCGTAGCTCGGTGGGGAGATGCTCCAACATCAGCTCGCTCGAAGCCAAGCGGAGCACCGTGCCGCTTTCTACCTTACCCTCGGCGCGCGCGAGCCAGAGGAGCGCCTCCATGTTCGCCAGGTCGGCATCACCGGAAGCCAGATGGGCCCCCGAGGCCTGTGCCCCGGCTCGTTCCACGGCGAGCCTGGCCGCGAACCGTACGAAACGATCACTGGCACCGAGATGTGTCCACGCGGTCTCCGGCGTCGCGCCCGATCCGTCCGGTGCGAGCTTCTCCAGCTCCCGCCGCAGCTCCATCCCCGGCGTCAAATCGCGGATCACCGCCCCCCGCCCCGCCGGCTCCTCCCCCTCATAGCTCACCCGGTACAGCCCGCTCTGCGTGCCGCGACCGCCCGTCGTGAACCACATCGCCCCGTCCGGCGCGAACGCCATGTCCGTCACGCTCAGCGGCAGGCCCAGCACGAACGCCTCGTACTCGCCGGCGTAGCTCGCCCCGTTCGGCGTCAGGTGCACCGCCAGGATCCGCCCGTAGGCCCAGTCGCCCGCGAAGAAGCAGCTCGCCCACGGCTCGGGGAACATCTTGCCGTTGGAGAACGCCACGCCCACGGGGCTCGACAGGTCCGTGTCGCACACCGGCGGCAGGGTGTCTGGGTACCAGTCGGGAAACTTGGCCGAACCGGAGCGCCAGCCGTACTCGCCGCCCTCGACGATGTGCACGATCCGCGGCGGCCGGTACCAGGGCAGTCCGATGTCCCACTCCATGTCCGAGTCGTAGGTGAACAGCTCGCCGTTGGGCGCGAAGGCGATGTCGTAGCTGTTGCGCAGGCCGCCGGCGATGACCTGCCAGTGCTCGCCGGTCTCGTCGGTCCGCAGCACCGTGCCGCCGGGCGTCATGATGCCCACCGCGTGCCCGCGGGGGTCCCACAGCCGTGGCAGCACCAGGTCCTCGCCCCAGTTGCGGAAGGGCGAACGCTCCTTGTCCACCTTCGACACCAGCGGCGTGTGGTTGCCGTGCACTGTGTAGATCAGCCCGTCCGGCCCGAGCACCAGCCCGTGCGGCCCGTGCTCGCCCTTGGCCGGGTAGTCGGCCAGCACCTCGTGCCGCTCGAACTGCCCGTCGCCGTCGGCATCCCACAGCCGGTGCAGACCGCCCTGCCGGTCGGGTGTCTCGTTGACGCTGGCGTAGAGCGAGTCGTAGGCGAAGAGCAGCCCCTGGCACATGCCGATGTCCGCGTCGAGCCGCTCGACCGTGGCGGCCCCGGGCCCCGTCCGGGTGATGCGGAGCAGGCCGCCGGACTCGGGCGAGGCGACCACGCGCCCCTGCTCGTCGAAGGTCATGCTGACCCAGGACCCCTCGCCGGCCTGGGAGGAGTGGACCAGCTCGACCTTGAAGCCCTCGGGCACGCGGACGGCCGAGGCTGGGGTCGCCTCGCGGTGCATCATCACGGCGCCCCAGGGCATCGAGGTGTTGGATGTAGACCCCAGCACCGACGCCCGCCCCCACTCGCGGAAGGCAAAGCCCGGGCGCTCCCAGCCCTCGGGGGCTTGCTCGCTGGCCCGCCACTGGTCCGAGCTGACCACGCGCTCGGTCGTGCCGTCCGCGTAGGTGATGTCCAGGCGCACCGCCAGGCCCGCCGACCCCCCGTCGTTGGCGCACGCCACCGCGACGACATTCCGGCCCTTCACGAGGAACGGGGCCGCGTCCACGCCCACGGGGCTCTCCCACTCGTCGCTGCGGGCGATCTCGGTTCCATTGAGATAGACGACCATGTGGTTGTCGCAGGTGGCGACGAGGCGCGCCCGGGCGACCTCGCCGGCGACCTCGAACAGCCGCAGCATGTGCGCGCGCTGCTGGTCGACCGACTTGGGCGTCACCCAGATCCAGTCGGCCTCCTGCGCGCTCGCGCACGGTGCGATGCCGAACACCAGACCCAGGACCGCGGTGCGCATGATTCTCATGGCGTCAATGTAGCGGGGTTGCGGGCGGGCGCCCCGACCGCTACAACGGCCCCAGCAGAAAGGACCCCGCCATGCGATTCGCCGCCCCAGCCCCATCCCTGGCCCTGGCCCTGGCCCTGCCGGCCCTCCCCGCCATGGCACAGACCTTCGACTTCGACACCACCCCCGACCGGGTCTGGCTCGGCCGGGAGTTCTGGGCCAACCGCCTGCAGGACTGGCGGGTGGCCGGCCGGCGCCTCGAGTGCGTCGAGACCCGCAAGAACCTGCCCATGCGGACCGCGCAGCTCCTGACGGCGGCGCTGGGGGAGACGCCGGGGCAGGCCGAGATCAGCGTGAAGCTCGGCCCGCTCGACCCGGCGGCCGAGCCCGGCCCGCACGCGGGCGCGGGGCTGCTGCTGGGCGCGGGAGGATCCCATGTGGACTACCGGCTGACGGCCCAGGTCCACCACGCCCCGGGCGAGGACGGGGGGATGGCGGTCCTGGTCGCGCGGGACGGCTCGGTCTCGATCCGCCGGAACGACCAGCCCCTCCCCGACACCCCCCTCTGGTCGATCGACATGCCGGTCGGGCCCGACCAGATGCCGGTGCTCGGCCAGGGCATGGGCTCGCCCCACCTCCAGAAGGCCGATTCGTACACGCTGGTGGTCCAGGTGGTGCGGGGAGCGACGGTCGCCCGGGTGACCGCGCGAACGCAGAACGACGCCGGCGATGTCCTCCACTTTGCGTTCGCGGAGGTCGAGCACCCGCTGGCCGACGGCGGGATCGCCCTCGCGGCGACCGGCGGGCCCGAGGGCTCGGCCTCGGGGTTCTGGTTCGACGACCTCAAGATCACCGGCGACCTCGTGCGCGCGCACAAGGACCGGTCATTCGGCCCGATCTGGCACGCGTCGTACACCCGCGGCGAGCACGGCCTGGCCATGACCGCACAGCTCCCGCCCCTGGCGCCGATGGGGGCCCCCGGCGCGGACCTCCCCGAGGTCGAGCTCTGGGTCGACGACGGCGGGTGGCGCCGGGAGGCCTCCGCCCCGGTCGTGCCCGACAGCTGGACCGCCCACTTCGCCCTGCCCGGCTGGGACACGGGCCGGGATATCCCCTACGAGCTGCGCTTCGCCGAGCCGACGACCGGCGCCGGGCGCGCGGGCGCGTACGCCGGCACGCTCCGCGCCGCGCCCGACACCCTGGCACGCCCCTATGTGATCGCGTCCCTCAACTGCAACAAGACCTATACCGGGGGCCTGAGGTGGAACCGCTCGGGGCTGTGGTTCCCGCACGACGACCTCGTTGCGAACCTCGCCGCCCACGATCCCGATCTGCTCTACTTCTCCGGCGACCAGATCTACGAGGGCGACATGACCCCCGCCGACACCCGGGATGAGGATGTCCTCTGCCTGGACTATCTGTATAAGTGGACCAAGTGGTGCTGGGCGTTCGGGCCGGTCACGCGCGACCGGCCGACGATCACCATCCCCGACGACCACGATGTGTACCACGGGAACATCTGGGGCGCGGGGGGCCGGCGGGCGCGCGCACAGGACGGGCTCTCCGCCCAGGACGCCGGCGGGTACAAGCACTCGCCCCGGTTCGTCAACGCGGTGCATCGCACGCAGGTGGGCAACCTGCCGCCGACGGGGATCTCGCCCACGATCGGCGAGGGGTACACGACCTACACGACGACGATCACGGACGCGGGGGTCTCGTTCGTGGTGTTCGCGGACCGGATGTTCAAGGAGTCGCCGAGCGTGGCGACGCCGGAGGGCGAGTACCGGAACGGCTTCCCGCAGGCGGCGGGGTTCGATGCGCGCGCGCACGGGGACGACGATGGCGTGCCTCTCCTGGGCGGGGAGCAGGAGGCGTTCCTGCACCGCTGGGCATCGGACTGGTCGGGCGGGGTGTGGATGAAGGTGGGTCTGTCGCAGTCGCCGTTCTCCGGGGCGCACACGCTGCCGTCCAGCGCGAGGAGCGACGGCGTGGTGCCGGGGCTGCCGAGCCTCGCGCCCGGGGAGTACCCGCCGGACGACATCCCGATGCCGGACGCGGACACGAACGGGTGGCCGCGCGCGGGGCGGGACCGGGCCGTCGGGGCGCTGCGCCGGGGGTTCGCGGTCCACCTGGCGGGGGATCAGCACCTCTCGACGCTGCAGCGGTACGGGCTGGAGGCGTGGCGGGACTCGGGGGTGTGCTTCACCTCGCCGGCGATCGCCAACACCTGGCCCCGGCGGTGGTTCCCGAGCGAGGCGCGGGCGGGCCAGGACCCCACGCTCGGGGAGGACGCGCCGCGGTACACGGGGGACTTCCTCGACGGCTTCGGGAACAGGCTCACGATGCTCGCGGCGGCGAACCCGATCCGGTCGGGGCGCGAGCCCGCGGGGCTCTACGACAAGGCGCCGGGGTACGGGATCGTCCGGCTCGACCGGCGCGACCGGACGATCCGGTTCGAGTGCTGGGCGCGGTGGGTGGACCCGCTGGCGCCGGACGCGGCGTGCTACCCCGGGTGGCCGGTGACGATGGCTCAGGGGGATTTGTGCGGCCTCTCGTGGGGGCACGCGGTCAACGGCCTGCAGGCCGAGCACATCGACCGGTGGGTGCTGACGGTGCGGCGCGCGGGGTCGGCCGACCCGCTCTACAGCATCCGGGTGTACGACGGGTTCGTGGCGCGGGTGCCGGACGAGGGCCCGTGGGATTGGGAGTATCGGAACGAGGCGACGGGGGAGGTGTTGCGGTCGGACGGCGCGGGGGCGACGCGCGACCTGGATCGCATGATCTGTCAGGAGCAATGAGACCTTGGCCGCGGCCCAGTTGGGCCCATGCCGAGCAGCGTGGTATGCTGTGCAATCATGCAGATCTTTCGCCGCATCGTCAGTCTGCTCGCGTTGCTCTTTGTTCTCATGCCGGCGTCGGGGTTCGCCCAGGATGCCCCTGTCCGCGTCGCCGTGCTGTATGATGTCGTGGGGTGGGGCTCGCGCATGGGCTTCGGCGAATCCTGGGGGCTCCTTCTACGGAACCAGCTCGGCGACGGGCACGAGGTGCGGTGGTTCGGCGATCTGAACACCACGCTCGCCGCGGCTGCCGATAGTGGACCGCACAGCATACTCGGCGAGGTCGAGGCGTACCGACCGGATGTCGTGATCGTCGCGCTCGGTTCAGTGGATGCCATCGGTACGGATACCGCGTCGCTTGAGCCCGCTTGCGCTCGTCTCGTTTCCGGGCTGCAGCGGATCGTGACAGATCCGGACATCCTGCTTTGCACCCCCACGGATGTCGTGCCCAGCGCGCCGCACATCAGCCAGGAACGGGCAGCGATCCTCGTCACACGACAGGCACGACTCGTCGAGATCCGCCGCGCGATCGTTACCGTCGCGCAGAAGGCGGCCAGCCAGAAGGTGCGTCTTATCGATCTCTACGGGGTGACGCACAACCGTCCAGACCAAGTGGTCGCCGGGGACGGGGTGCAACTCAGCGAGCTGGGCCATGGGGCAATCGCCGAGATCCTCCTTTCCGCCGTGCGGGAGTTGCATCGTGAGCCGGCCGTCCCGACGACCCGCCCCAACATCATCCTGTTCCTCGTTGACGACCTCGGCTGGCAGGACTGCGCTGTGCCGATGCACACCGGGGCCACGGCGCTGAACGCGCGGTACCGGACGCCGCACCTCGAGCAGCTGGCGGCCCGGGGCATGAAGTTCACCAACGCCTACGCCAGCGCCCCGGTCTGCACGCCGACGCGGACGAGCATCCTCACCGGCAAGGCCCCGGCGCGGACGCACATCACCTACTGGACGCTCGACAAGGACGCCGACACCTCCACCCCGCGCGACGACATCGCGCCCCCGGCGTGGGCGGTCAACGGGCTGCAGCCTGGGGATCACGAGACGCTGCCGGAGATCCTGATCGCGGCGGGCTACCGCACGATCCATGTCGGCAAGGCCCACTTCGGCACGCACGGCACGCCGGGCGGCGACCCCAAGAGCCTGGGATTCCTGGTGAACATCGCCGGGCACGCGTCGGGCGGGCCGGCGAGCTATTACGGGCTGGACCACTTCACGCTCGCGGGCAGACAGGGCAAGCCCCCCCACTCCTCCCCGAGCGTCTGGGATATCCCCGGCCTGGAAAAGTACCACGGGCACGACATCTACCTGACCGAGGCGCTGGCGATCGAGGCGTGCGGGGCGATCCGGGAGTCGGTGGCGGCGGGCGAGCCGTTCTACCTGAACTTCGCGCCCTACGCGGTGCACGCCCCGATCATGGGAAACAAGAAGTACGAGCCGAACTACCCGGACCTGGATGAGCGGGAGCGGGCCTACGCCAGCATGATCGAGACCTATGACGCGGCGCTGGGGGCCTTGGTGACGACGCTGGAGGAGACCGGGCAGCTCGGGAACACGGTGATCATCTTCAGCGGCGACAACGGCGGGCTGAGCGCGCACGCTCGCGGGGCGGCGCCGGACGGAGAGACCCAGCACACGCACAACGCGCCGCTCAAGAGCGGGAAGGGATCGGCGTACGAGGGCGGGACGCGGGTGCCGACGGTGATCGTGTGGCCGGGGGTGACGGACATGAGCCCCTCGCGCCGGGCGGTGGAGGTGTGCGATGTGCCGGTCGTGTCGCACGACTTGTTCCCGACGGTGATCGCACTGGCGGGCTTGCAGGCGGACGATGCCTCTGGGGATGGGAGAGCGGGGATCGACGGGCGGGATCTGACGCCGCTCTTGACGGGGCGGGCGGAACTGTTTGACGCCGACCGGGTGCTGGGTTGGAACCAGCCGCACCAGTGGGGCGCGTCGGGCCCGGGCATCGAGCCGTTCACAAGCGCCCGCGCGGGGGACTGGAAGCTGATCTACTTCCACGCCGGGCGTCGCTTCGAGCTCTACAACCTCGCGGCGGATATCGGGGAGGCGAGCGACCTCGCGCCGGCCATGCCGGCGAAGGTCGCGGAGCTGGCGGCGGCCATGGACAAGTGGCTCGACGACACCGGCGCGCAACTGTCAATCGACAAGGCGACCGGGGAAGAGATCGAGCGCCCGGGAGCGGCGGCGGCGCGGCTTGGGGGGCTGCCCGTGACCTGCATCCCGGCGCCGAGCGCGGAGACCCGATCCCAGGCCGCGGGATGGGGCGAGAGGGGTTGGATGCAGCAGTTCGAGGACATCCGGGGCGCGGCGGGCTCGCTTGAGCCCCGGCTGGTCCTCATCGGGGATTCGATCACGCAGGGCTGGGCGGGGCCCGGGCGGCAGGTGGGTGGGGCCGGGGCAGCGGCGCGCGAGCGGCACCTCGACGCGCTGGGCCCGGTGCTCAACGCCGGGATCTCCGGCGACAGGACGCAGCATGTGCTCTGGCGCCTGCGCCACGGCATGCTCGACGGGTGCGAGCCCGGGGCGGTCGTGCTGATGATCGGCACCAACAACCTGCCCGACGACGAGCCCGAGGCGATCGCGGCGGGCGTGGGGCTGATCCTGGCCGAGCTGCGTGGGCGTGTGCCGGGGGCGCGCGTGGTGCTGGTCTCCTGCCCGCCGCGGGGGGCGCGGGCGGACGAGCCGCTGCGGCTCCGGGGGAGCGTGCTCAACGCGCGGCTCGCGTCGCTCGCGGACGGTGATCGCGTCCGCTGGCTTGATCTCACCCCCCTGCTCACCGACGAGACCGGCGCCGCCCGCGCGGACCGCATGGCGGGCGATTTCGTTCATTTCTCGCCTGGGGGCTACGAGGCGGTGGGATCGGCGATCGGCGCAGCGGTGGCCGAGGTGATCCGGCCCGGTGGGGCTAGCGACGGGAATTAGCGCCCCGCGGGTGATATCGGCTTGGCGGCCCGGCCGTGGCCTTTATACTGACGGCGCAGGTCGGTCCAACACCAGCGGTTCATTAAGGGGAGAGATATGTCGTATTTCCGTGGTATCGCGGTGCTTGTCTTGTCCGCCGGCGCGAACGCGGGCATCGTCACCATCGGGGCTTCCAAGGACAACACGCTCTACGAGTCCGGGCTCGGCGATGTCAGCAACGGCGTCGGGCAGCACTGTTTCGTCGGGCTGACGGCCGAGCCGAGCCTCCGGCGGACGGTCATCCAGTTCGATGTCGAGGGGGCGCTTCCGGCGGGGGCGAGTTTCGTCGGCGCCTCGCTGAGGATGCACATGTCCAAGACGATCGCCGGCGTCACGCCTGTGACGCTGCACCGGGCGCTCACCGAGTGGGGTGAGGGGGCTTCGGACGCCGCGGGCGAGGAGGGCGTCGGCGCTCCGGCGGAGCAGGGCGACGCGACCTGGATCCACAACGACTACAACACCTACTACTGGACGCAGCGCGGCGGCGACTTCGCCCCGGCGCCGAGCGCCCCGGCGGCGCTTGTCGGCGATAACGGCCACTACAGCTGGGGCCCCTGGCACGGGCCGTACGAGGATGTCGCCGCGTGGCTCGACGGGTCGGCCGCGAACCACGGCTGGGTCATTCTGGGCGACGAGTCCGGCGGCATCACCGCCAAGCGGTTCGACACGCGGGAGAACCCGACGGAGGCCAACCGGCCGGTGCTGCGCCTCTACTACATCCCGGCGTGCGTCGCCGACTGGAACGGCGACGGCTTGGTGAACACCAACGATGTGCTCGGCTTCCTCAACGAGTGGTCCGCCGACGCGCCCTCGGCCGACCTCAACGCCAGCGGGAATGTGAACTCGCTCGACATGATCGAGTTCCTCAACAAGTGGACGGCGGGGTGCTGAGCGGCCCGCGTCCGCGACAGGAGTTGCATGATGTCTGAGGTCCGCGCCCGGAACACCCGGCGTTTGTTCGCGTTGCTCTCGTCCGCGGCGCTCGCGGCGTTTGCCCCCGCGGCGCACGGCCAGCGCGAGCCGGAGCCGGCGCCGCTGGGCGCCCGGGTCCAGACGCTGCTGCGCGTCGAGAGCGTGTCGCCCGCGCCGGAGGTGCTGGACGCCCCGCGCGACGCGGTGGTCACCGTGCGGTTCAACAAGCCCATCGACCCGGCGAGCCTGGACGCGCACTCGTTCCATGTGCTCGGGCGGTGGAGCGGGCCGGTCGACGGCCAGTTCGTCATGCCCGACGCGCGGACGGTGTCCTTCGTGCGGGGGCGCGATTTCTCCCCCGCCGAGCGCGTGTCGGTCGCCATCTCCAGCGGCCTGCGCGCGGCGGACGGCACGAGCATGGCGAAGGGCCACGCGTTCTCGTTCTGGGTCCAGACCGGCGCCGGCTCGATGAGCTTCGTGCAGTCGGGCGTGCTGGTGCCGGGGGATGTGCCCTACGGCGCCCACGGCGGCGACCTCGACGACGACGGCGACCTGGACCTCGCGATCCCCAACGAGAACTCCAGCGATGTCTCGGTCTTTCTCAACAACGGCGCGGGCGCCTTCGGGGCCAAGACCAGCTACGGCGTCGGCTTCCACTGCAGCCCGAACGAGGGCCTCGATCTGAGCGGCGACGGGGTGGTCGATCTCGCGGTCGCCAACATCCTCGACAACGACATCTCGATCCTCATCGGGCGCGGCGACGGCACCTTCGAGCCGCAGGTGCGCTACGCCGTCGGCAGTCAGCCCCGCGGCCTCGCGGCGCTCGATGCGGACGCCGACGGCGACGCGGACCTCGTCACCGCCAACCGCTCGTCGAGCTTCTGCACGATCCGCTTCAACCGGGGCGACGGCGTGTTCGACACGCAGGCGACATTCCAGGCCGGCGTCAACGGCGAGACCGGTGTCGCCGCCGCGGACTTCAACCTCGACGGCATCATCGATCTGGTCGTCATCGGCTACGGCTCGTCGCAGATCGGCACGGTGCTCGGCGATGGGCTCGGCGGGTTTGCCCCTCACACCGCCGTGGCGACCAGCAGCCGCCCGTGGATGGTGACGGTCGGGGATCTGAACGGCGACGGGTTCCCCGACGCCGCGGCGGCGTGCTCCGGCGCCGGACGGGCGGGCATCTACTTCGGCGACGGCACGGGCGCACTGGGCCCGGAGACATGGTTCGACTCCGGGGAGTTCCCCATCGCGATCGACCTCGGCGACCTCGACGGGGACGGCGACCTCGACCTGGTGACCTCGAGCTACACCTCCGGCGACTTCCATGTGTACACCAACGACGGCGCCGGGCAGTTCACGCTGGAGTTCACGATGCAGGCTGTGGTGGCGGCGTCCTGCGCCGTCCTCCACGACCGTGACGGCGACGGCGACACCGACATCACCGGGATCGACGAGCTGGGTGACCGGATCATCCTGTTCCGGCAGGAGTAGGGAGGCTCGGCGGTTCCCCGGGGAGTCGCGGGGGCGACGGGCGTGCTCTACACTCGCTGTGCCGTGAGAAACAACACCCGCCGCCGATCCGACCTGCTTCTCGCACCGCTCGCGCACCTGGCGATCCTGCCGCTCATGGCGTGCATGGCGTGCATGGCGTGCATGGCCCCGGCCGCGCTCGCCCAGCGCGGGGACAACGCCGGCGAGGCGCAGCCCGACCTGCCCGCCGACCTGCGGGTGCCCGAGGCCCCGGCGCTCTCGCCCGAGGAGGCGCTGCGGGCGTTCACCTTCGCGGAGGGGGGGTTCCGTATCGCCCTGGCGGCGGGTGAGCCGATGGTCATCGCGCCGGTGTCGGCGGTGTTCGACGAGGACGGGCGGCTGTGGGTCGTCGAGATGCAGAGCTACATGCCGAACATCGACGGCGAGGGGGAGCTCGTACCGACCAGCCGCGTTCAGGTGCTGGAGGACACCGACGGCGACTGGGTGTTCGACAGGGCGACGACCTTCCTCGACGGGCTGGTGCTGCCGCGTTCGGTGCTGCCGTGCTACGGCGGGGCGCTGGTGCTGGCGCCGCCGAACCTGCTGTTCGCCCGGGACACCGACGGCGACGGCGCGGCGGACGAGGTGCGCACGCTGCTGGACGGGTTTGGTGGGCTGGAGAACCCCGAGCACGCGGGGAACGGGCTGCTCTACGGGCTGGACAACTGGATCCACATCTCGCAGCACAACCTCGAGGTGAGGTTCGACGGGGAGAATGTCCAGACCCGGCGCATCCCCGGGCACGGGCAGTGGGGCGTGACGCAGGACGACCGGGGGCGGCTCTACTACTGCCCCAACTCCGATGTGCTGCGGGGGGACTACTTCCCCAAGCACTACGCGGCGCGCAACCCCAACCAGCGCGGCGTGCAGGGCATGAACGCCAAGATCATGCAGGACACCTCGGTGTTCCCGGGGCGCATGAACCCCGGGATCAACCGCGGCTACCAGGAGCCGATGCTCCGCGACGACTTCACGCTCGCCACCACCACCAGCGCGTGCAGCCCGCTCGTCTACCGCTCGGCGGCCTTCGGCCCGAGCTTCTACGGCAACAGCTTCACCTGCGAGCCGGCGGGCAACTGCCTGATGTATGTCGTCCTCGACGAGCGGGACGGCGTTCCCGTCGCCCGGCGCGCGTACGCGGACACCGAGTTCCTCTGCTCGACCGACGAGCGGTTCCGCCCGGTCTCGCTGGCGACGGGGCCCGACGGGTCGCTGTTCATGGTCGACATGTACCGCGGCGTGATCCAGCACAAGACTTATGTGACCACCTTCCTCCGCAAGCAGGTCGAGCGACGCCGGCTCGAGACGCCGCTGACGATGGGGCGGGTCTGGCGGATCTCTCGCGACGGCGCGGCGCCGGGCGAACGCGTGCGGATGAGCGGGCTGTCCAATGCCCGGCTCGTCAGCACCCTCGATCACCCCGACGCTTTCTACCGCGAGAACGCGCAGAAGCTGCTGGTCGAGCGCCGGGCGACCGAGGCCGCGGGCGAGCTGCGCCGGCTCGCGGATGACCTGGATGCTCCGGTGACGGCACGCGTCCACGCGCTGTGGACGCTCGAGGGTCTTGGCGAGCTGTCCTTTCGCGACGCTCAGATCGCGGCCGCGGACGAGGACGAGCGGTTGAGCGTCCATGGCGTGCGGCTGCTGGAGGCGTGGGCCGACGAGGGGGACACGGTGCTCACGATGCGGGCGCCGGCGTTCGAGGGCGGCCGGGCCGTGCGCCTGCAGGTCGCCCTGTCGCTGGGCGAGTCCCGCCTGACCGAGGCCACGCGGGAGCTGGCCTGGTCGCTGGTGGACAACGCCGACGACCCTCTGCACCGGTCGGCGGTGCTCTCGGGGCTGTACGAGCGGGAGGTGCTGACGCTGGCCGAGATCGCCGGGCTCTGCGGCGGTGACGCCCAGACGGCGGCCGCCCGGACCGCCATCGCCGAGCTGGCTGACGCGAGCCTGCGGGGGTCGCCGGGCCAGAGGACGCGGTACCTGGACCTCATCGCGGAGGTCCTGCCGACCGACCGCTGGCTTGCGGCGATCCTGCTGGAGCGGCTGGGCGCCAATCTCAAGCTCGAGAGCGACAAGCCGGGGTCGCTGGAGCTCGGGGAGGAGGCGGCGGCGTGGGCGGCGGCACTCGACGCGGGCCTCTGGGATCTCCAGCCGTTGGCGTCGGCCGTGGACGCGCGCCTGCGCTGGCCCGGCAACACCAACCCCGAGGAGCAGGTGCGTCCTTTGGTCGGCGATCAGCGGTCGCGGTTCGGCCTCGGTCGCCGGCTCTTCGACACCTGCGCCGCGTGCCACGGGTTCGACGGGGTCGGGGCGCAGGGCCAGGCGCCGCCGCTGGCGGGCTCGCCGATCGCGACCGGGCCGGAGGACCTGGCCATCCGCGTGCTGCTGCACGGGCTGCAGGGGCCGATCGAGCGCGACGGGATCGTGTACGACCTCCAGATGCCGGCGGCGCCGTTCACCGAGGACGAACAGATCGCGTCCCTGCTGACCTACATCCGGCGGGCGTGGGGCAACGCCGCCGACCCGGTCGACCCGGACGCCGTCGCCCGTGTTCGCGCCGAGACCGCCGACCGGGCGAAACCCTGGACCGAGCCCGAGCTGCTCGATCTGCCCTGAGGCCGGCCGCGAATTGCTACGCTCAGTGCATGAACAGCGCTCTGCTCCTCGCCCTGGCCGCCCTGCTCACCCAGCCCGCCGCGGAGTGGACGGCGCTGTTCGACGGGAGGACGCTCGACGGCTTCACGCGTCACGGCGGCGAGGCGGCGTACCTCGTCGAGGACGGCTGCATCGTCGGTGAGACGCGGGCGAACACGGGCAACTCGTTCCTGTGTACGGCGCGCGAGTACGGCGACTTCGTCCTCGAGTTCGAGGTCAAGATCGATGACGAGCTGAACAGCGGGTGTCAGATCCGCTCGCACGCGCAGGCGGGTGACGACTCGGTCTACGGCTACCAGATCGAGATCGAGGCGACGCCCCGGGCGTTCGGCGGCGGGATCTACGAGGAGGGCGGGCGGGCCTGGCTCGCCCAGCCGACGCCCGACCAGACCGCCCACAACGCGTTCATCCCGGGGGAGTGGAACCACTACCGGGTCGAGGCCGCGGGGCCGCGGATCCGAACCTATCTCAACGGCGTGCCCATCGCCGATCTCATGGACGGGCAGACCGCATCCGGCTTCATCGGGTTCCAGGTCCACGGCGTGGGCGGGCGGACCGAACCGCTGCGGGCCCGCTGGCGGAACCTCCGGATCCGGGACCTCGGGAGTTGAGCTTCGCCAAGCTTTAGCGCGTCGTGAACCCGTGTCGGCGCGGGGGATCGTCATGATGCTGGGCTCCGCACGAGCGGGCCCGCGCCATGGCGACATCACAGCACAACTCGCGCGCCGTCTTCTGGGCCGTCTGGTCCGTCGTGGCGGCCTTTGGCACCTACTTCTGTATGTACGGCTTCCGCAAGCCGTTCAACGCCGCCACCTTCGAGGGGGCCGAGTACTGGGGCGTGGCGTTCAAGGGCCTGCTGGTGACCAGCCAGCTCCTGGGCTACATGCTCTCGAAGTTCATAGGGATCAAGGTGATCTCGGAGATGCCCCCGCACCGGCGCGCCGGCGCCATCCTCGTGCTCATCGGCGTGGCCCAGGCGGCGCTCGTCCTGTTCGCGATCACCCCGCGCCCCTGGAACGCGGCGTTCCTCTTCGTCAACGGCATGCCGCTGGGCATGGTCTTCGGGCTGGTGCTCGGGTTCCTCGAGGGCCGGCGCCTCACCGAGGCGCTGACGGCCGGGCTCTGCGCCAGCTTCATCCTCGCCGGCGGCGTGACCAAGACCGTGGGCGCCAAGCTCCTGGGCGCGGGCGTGCCCGAGGACTGGATGCCGGCCGCGGCGGGGTGCCTCTACCTGCTGCCCCTCGTCCTGGGCGTCTGGATGCTCCGTCGGATCCCCGCGCCGGACGCCCGCGACATCGAGCGCCGGCACGAGCGCGAGGTGATGAGCGGCGCCGACCGGCTTGCGCTCGTGAAGCGCCACGCGGTCGGGCTCATCCCCCTGGTGCTCATGTACATGATCCTGACGGTCGTCCGCAGCCTGCGCGACGACTTCGGCGTCGAGATCTGGCGCGACCTCGGCTACGCCGCCAAGCCGATGTCGTACTCGGCCTCCGAGTTCTGGGTCATGCTCGGCGTCACGGTCGTGACGGGGCTGCCCTTCCTGATCGCCGGCAACGGCCGGGCGTTCTTCACCTCGCTGGCGACCTGCGCGGCCGGATTCGCCTGTATCGCCGGCGCCCTGGTGCTCCTGAGCGCGGGCCTCATCTCGCCCTTCCCGTTCATGGTGCTCACGGGGCTGGGGCTCTACCTGCCCTATGTCGCCATCCACACCACTGTCTTTGAGCGGCTGCTCGCCTGGACCCGCGACAAGGGCAACCTCGGGTTCCTCATGTACCTCGCCGACGCCTCGGGCTACCTGGGGTATGTCGCCCTGCTCATCGTCAAGAGCCTCAAGCTCATCGACACCCAGGCCGACATGAGCGCGTTCTTCAGGGCCGTGTGCTGGCTGGCCGTGTTCGGCGGCGGCGCGTGCGTCGCGGTCGCGTGGCTGTACTTCGCGACCAACCGGCGCTACAAGGACGCCGGGCGACCGCACACCGCGCCGGCCTCGTTCCAGCCGGCCCCCGCCGTCGCACCCGCCTCCCCGGACCCCACGCCATGACAACGAGCCTCGCCGCCGTCTACGACGGGACCCCCAACACGATCGAGGTCCGCCGGCTCGAGATCCCCGAGCCCGGGCCCGGCGAGATCCTCGTCCGCAACCTCGGCTGCACGGTCTGCGGCAGCGACATCCACACCTTCAGCGGCCGGCGCACCACACCGGTCCCCACCATCCTGGGCCACGAGATGGTCGGTGAGATCCTCACCCTCGGCGAGGACGCCCCGACCCACGACCTGGCGGGGGCGCCGCTGCGGCCCGGCGACCGGGTGACCTGGGCGATCGTGGCCAGCTGCGGCGGGTGCTCGCTGTGCGTGAAGGGACTGCCGCAGAAGTGCAAGCACGCCGTCAAGTACGGCCACATCGCGTTCTCACCCGGGCGAGAGCTCTTCGGGGGTTACGCGGAGCACTGCCTGCTCGCGAGGGGCTCGGCGCTGATGCGCATCCCCGACGACATGCCGCTGTCGGTCGCGTGCCCGGCGAACTGCGCCACCGGCACCGCCGCGGCTGCCATCGCGGCCGCGACCGAGGAACTGGGCAGCCTCGCGGGCCAGGCCGTGTGCGTGCTGGGGCTGGGCCTTGTGGGCCTGACCGCCGGCGCGATGGCCCACAGCGCGGGCGCGGCGGCGGTGGTCTGCGTGGACCCCAGCGCGGCGCGTCGGGCGGTCGCCCCCAGGTTCGGCGTGGACGCCTGCATCACCCCCGACGCGCTCGCCGAGACCGCCCGCGAGACCAACGGTGGCGACGGGTTCGACACCGTCATCGAGTGCGCCGGACCGAGCGCGAACTTCCTCGCCGCCCTCTCGGCCGTGCGGCTCGGGGGGACGGTCGTCCTCGTCGGCAGCACCTACCCCGACGCGCCGGTCGCCGTCCAGGTCGATCAGATCGTCCGGCGGAACATCCGCATCCGGGGCATCCACAACTACACGCCGGCCGACCTGCGCACCGCCGTCGGGTTCCTCGCGCAGCACCACCAGCGCATGCCCTTCGCCGAGGTGGTCGGCCCCTGGGTCCCGCTCCGCGAGATCCACCGCGCCCTCGACACGGCGGCCAAGGCCCAGACGCTCCGCGTCGGCGTCACGATGCGGGACTGAGCCGGGTCAGTCGCCCGCGGGCTCGCCCCACGCGTCGAGCTCCTCGACCCCGCCCAGGCCCAGCCCCTCGAGCTGCGGGAGCACGACCTCGCGGTCGCCCACCAGCACCAGCACGCCGCGCTCGATCGGGATCGCCCGGCCGGCGAGCTCGTTGAGCTCCGGCGCGCCCACGGCGCCCATGGCCGCCAGGTCGGCGCCGAGCGATGCGAACGGCAGGCCGTGCACCAGCCGGTCCTCGGCCGCGCCGAGCAGGCCGGCGAGGCCCTCGAACTCGCTGATCGCGTCGTTGCGCATGGTCAGGCTCGCCTTGGTCGCCTCGTCCTGGGTGATGTCGCCGGCGCGGACGCGGTCGAACTCTTTCATGAACTCGCGCAGGGCGTCGCCGGTGACCTCGGCCTGCACGCTGGCGGCGGCGCTGAAACTGCCCGCGCCCGAGAGCATGCGGAAGCGCGAGCGGGCGCCGTAGGTGTAGCCCTTGTCCTCGCGCAGGTTCTGGTTCAGGCGGCTGGTGAAGCTGCCGCCGAGGATCACATTCAGCAGGTCCGCGCGCACTCGCGCCGGGTCGTCGTAGGCCATGCCCGGCGCGGTGAAGCGGATGTAGGTCTGCGTCGCCCCGGGCCGGTTCACCAGCACGACGCGCAGCGCCCCGCCCGCTCGCGGCGCAGCGGCGGCGGCGGTGGGCATCGGCGCCGCCGAGCCGCTCCACTCCCCGAACGCCCGCTCGGCCAGCTCGCGGGCCTCGGTCGCGGACACATCCCCGGCGATCAAGAGCGTCGAGTTGCCGGGCCCCACCAGCCGGCGCTGGGCCGCCCTCGCCTCGTCGAGCGTGATCCCCTCGACCGTTTCGGGCAGGCCGTCGGCCGGCCAGGCGTAGGGGTTCTGGTCGCCGAACACCAGGCGCTCGCCGACGGTCCCCGCCGCGAACGCGGGCGACTCCGCCCGCTGGTCCAGGTCTTTCAGGCGGAGCCTGTGGACCCGCTCCCAGGCGTCGGCATCGAAGCGCGGGCGGAGCACCGCGTCGGCGAACAGCCCCGCGCCCTCATCGAGGTTCCGCTTGAGGACCGTCATCGACACGCTGGCCGACTCGTGGCCCGCCCCGGCGCCGAACTCGGCGCCGAGCCGGCGCACCGCGTCCTCGAACGCCAGCGCGTCCAGCTCGCCGGCGCCCTCGCCCATCATCTCGACGGCCAGCGACGCGAGGCCCTGCTCGCCGTCGGGGTCGCTCGCGGCGCCCGCGCGGCTGACCAGGCGCATCGACACCAGCGGCAGGCCGGGCCGGTTCCACACCATCACGCCCAGCCCGTTGCCCAGGGTGAACGACTCGGGCTCGGGCACAGAGAACGACCCGGTCGCAGAGCCGCTCGGACGCTCGTCCCGCGCCGACGCGGCCCGCTTGGGCTCCTCGGGCAGCACTCGGACGATCACCCGCGCGTCCGGGGTCAGCGTGCGCCCCGCCCACTCCGCCACGCCGCGGGCGGTCGCCCCGCGGAAGCGGTCCAGGTCACGCTTGAAGCTGTTGGGCTCGCCCCAGTAGTACTCGTACTCGTTCATCCGGTCGGCCTTGAAGGCCAGGCTCTCGAGCGCCGAGAGCGACTCGAGCTCCATCGCCGCCTTGTAGCGCTCCAGCTCCGGGCCCGTGGGCCCCTCGTGCACGAGGCGCGCGATCTCCTCGTCCATGACCGCTTCGATGCGCGCCAGGTCGGCGCCCGGCAGCGCGAGCACCTCGACCTGGAACATCCCGCCCAGCGGGTACCCCCACTGCCACGCGCTCACCTCGGCCGCGAGCCGCTCGCGCACGACCAGCCGCTCGTACAGCCGGCTGGACTTGCCGTCGGCGAGCACCCGGGCGGCGAGCTGCATCTCCGCGTCTCCGGGGCCGAACGCCACGGGGCTGTGGTAGCTGAACTGCACCTTGGGCAGCTCGACGCGGTCGATCGCGGTGAGCCGCTTGACGCCGTCGAGCTTCACGGGGATCGGGTCGCTCGGGCGCTCGTACTTCCGCGTCACGGGCTGCCCGCCGTCGAGCGTGCCGAAGAGCCCGGCGATCAGCGGCCTGATCTCGGAGGGCTTGAAGTCGCCCGCGACGACCAGCGACGCGTTCCCGGGCACATAGAAGTTCGCGAAGAAGTCCTTCACATTGGGGACCGTGGCGGCCTCGAGGTCCTCGTGGGTGCCGATCACGCCGTAGTAGTACGGGTGGTCGGGCGTGTAGAGCAGGCGGTACACCGCCTCGCCCGCCTTGGCGTAGGGCGCGTTCTCGACGACCTGACGGAGCTCGTTGCGCACCACATCTCGCTGCTTGTCGAGCTTGTCCTGCGTCATCTGCAGGCCCATGTCCTCCAGCCGGTCGGCGTCGAGCCAAAGGAGCGAGGGCAGCAGCTCCGCCGGGCCCCAGGAGAAGTAGTTGGTGCGGTGCAGGTCGGTGGAGGCGTTGTTGGCCCCGCCGCCGGTCTCCATCAGCACATCGAACTGGTTGCCCGGCACGCGGGCGGTGCCCATGAACATCAGGTGCTCGAACAGGTGCGCGAACCCCGACCGCCCCGGCGGCTCGTCCTGGGAGCCGACGCGGTACCAGGTGTTCACCGTCGCGATCGGCAGGGCGTGGTCCTCGAGCAGGATCACCGTCATGCCGTTGTCGAGGGTGTATTTCTCGCAGGGGACATCCTGCGCGGCGGCCGTGACGCCCAGCGCCAACCCGCACCCCGCCGCGAACACGCCGAGCGACCGATTCGGTTTCATGGCAAGCACTCCCGGGCGATCGCGCGGTGCGCGCGGCCCGGGGATGCTATCCCGCCCGATCCTCGCCCAGCCCCGTGCGGGGGGCCTTGGGCGGGCGCCCCAGACGGCCGGTCAGCAGCCCGCCCAGGCGTTCAGGAACGCGAGCACATCGAGCGTGTTCACCGCGCCGTCGCCGTTGATGTCGGCCTTCGGGTCCCCGGCCGCCCAGTCGTTGAGGAAGTCGAGCACATCGATGGTGTTGACCGCGCAGTCGGCGTTGTAGTTGCCGGCGCAGTTGGGGTCAAAGCCTGTGACGACCAGCACGCGGTTGGCGCCGCCGAAGGTCGAGAACAGGAAGTCGCCCGTGACCGGGTCGCGCGTCCCGCCCTCGGCGCCGCTCAGCCCCGTCATGAACTGCCGGCGTGTCCCGGCGATCGGGTCGCCGTTGCCGTCGACCTCGTACGACGAGATCATGCCGTTCACATACTCGCTGATGAGCACGCTCTCGACCGGGAACAGCGACGCCCCGGCCTCGACGTACACGATCCCCTCCGGGCCGCCCCCGAGGTTGATGTTCGTCAGGGGCCCCGAGATGTCGAAGGTCCCGTTCCCGTCCGGCGTGAGCGTCGAGTCGTGCCAGATGCCGGAGCTGTACGGGAAGATCTTGAACCGCCCTGCCCCCGCAAATCCGGACGGCACGAGCATGAACGCGCCCACCGAGCCGCTGAACCCCAGCGCGTTCAGATCGATGTCCTTGTCCGGCGTGGTCGACCCGGGCTTGAGCTGCCCGACATGGTTCATGTTGTACCGGCTGAAGAACAGCACGCCGTCCGGCCCGTAGCACAGCCCGCCGTCGATGTTCGGCGCATCGGCGTGGTAGACGCCCGGGCCCGCGAACCCGGTGATGTGCCCCTCACCGTCGCGCACGACAGGCACCGCGTAGATCGCGGCGTTGGGGTTGTTGGCGCTCCCGCCGATCAGAAGCGTGTCCGGGTCGCCGTCGAGGAACACCAGCCCGCCGAGCGGCGCCGGGATATCCGCCGGAGTGCCCAGGTTGCTGATGGCGTACGCGCACTCGTAATAGGGGTCGATCGTCTGCGCCGAGACGGCCGAGACCGCCGCGCCGACCACGACACCCAACGACAACACGGCTGCTCGACTCATCGCTCTCTCCTCGCTCCGGTGAATGAACTACCTTCAAGGAGATTATAAGAGTGCCCGCCGCGTCCCAACGAAAAACTACCCGCCCGATAACAGCGGCCAAGGGAGGCCGCGGGACGGGTTGGCGGCACGCCCGGGAGGCGCGGGCGAGCGCCGTAGCCGTCCTCCGCTGTTACTAGCCCGCGCCCGAGGCGCTGTGGAACGCCCGGGGGGATTCTGCGCGTCGATGGTCCCATCGGCGGCAGAAGGACAGGCGGGCCGCCGGAGCGGCCCGCCGTGGGTTGGTCGCTCTGTCGCGAGGCCTCAGCCCTTCCAGCCGGCTTTGAACGCCCGCAGCGCGTCGGCGAGCTGCTTCTCGAGCTGGTCGTCGAGGGCGCGCTTGTCGTTGATCCCGTCCCAGACCGCCTTGCCGCCGGTCTGGAAGTAGTTGAGCATCGCCTTCTCGAACGCGGGGACCTTGTCGATCGCCACATCGTCGAGGAAGCCCTTGGTGCCGGCGTAGATCGAGATCACCTGGTCCACGACATGCTGCGGCACATACTGGGGCTGCTTGAGCAGCTCGACCATGCGGGCGCCGCGGTCGAGCTGCTTCTGCGTCGCGGCGTCGAGCTCGGTGCCGAGCTGGGCGAAGGCCTCGAGCTCGCGGAACGCCGCGAGGTCCAGACGCAGCGAGCCAGCGATCTTCTTCATCGCCTTCACCTGCGCCGCGCCGCCCACGCGGCTGACCGAGATACCCACATTGATCGCCGGGCGGACGCCGGAGAAGAACAGCTCGGGCTCGAGGTAGATCTGGCCGTCGGTGATGGAGATCACATTGGTCGGGATGTACGCCGACACATCGCCTTCCTGGGTCTCGATGACGGGCAGGGCGGTGAGCGAGCCAGCGCCGTTGTCGTCCGAGAGCTTGGTGGCGCGCGCCAGCAGGCGGCTGTGCAGGTAGAACACATCGCCCGGGTACGCCTCGCGGCCCGGCGGACGCCGGAGCAGCAGCGAGAGCTGGCGGTACGCGACGGCCTGCTTGGAGAGGTCGTCGTAGATGCACAGGGCGTGCTTGGGCATGGGCTTGCCGCTGCTGAGCGTGGCGCCCGGGGTCTTGCCCGTCCACATGAAGTACTCGCCCATCGCGCAGCCGGAGTAGGGGGCGATGTACTGCATGGGGGCCGGGTCGGAGCTGGCCGCGTTGACGACGATGGTGTAGTCCATCGCGCCGTGCTTGCGCAGGACCTCGACCACTCCGGCGACGGTCGATTCCTTCTGCCCGACCGCGACATAGATGCAGACGACGGCCTTGTCGGTGCCCCAGTACTGCCTCTGATTGATGATGGTGTCGATGGCGACGGAGGTCTTGCCGGTCTTGCGGTCGCCGATGATCAGCTCGCGCTGCCCGCGCCCGATGGGGATCATCGCGTCGATCGCCTTGATGCCGGTCTGCATGGGCTCGGACACCGGCTGGCGCTCGGCGATGCCGGGGGCGATGATGTCCACCTTGGCGCTCTCGGTGCCCTCCAGAGCCGGGCCGTCGTCGAGGGGCTGGCCGAGCGGGTTGACCACGCGCCCGAGCATCGCCTCGCCGACGGGCACCTCGAGCAGGCGCCCGGTGCTCTTGACGATGTCGCCTTCCTTCACGGTCAGGTAGTTGCCGTAGATCACGCAGCCGACGGTGTCCTCTTCCAGGTTCATCACCTGGCCCATCACCGCGCCCTCGCTGGACTGGAACTCGACCAGCTCGCCGGCCATGGCCTTCGCCAGGCCGTAGATGCGGGCGATGCCGTCGCCGACCTCCACCACGCGCCCGACCTCCGACACCTCGAGCTCCGCGGCGAACTGCTGGATTTCCTGCTTGATGACGCTGGCGATTTCGTCGGTCTTGATCTTCACGACAGGGCCCTCTCGATTCGACACCCGCCCGCCCACCTGGCCGGCGCTTGCGCGTGCTGCTAGCCACCCCGGGACGCGCCGACAACCACCGCGCGCCCGCCCCCACCCGGGGGGCCCATACGGTAGCCGCCGAGCCCGCCCAAGTCTCCCAACGCCGGAACCCCCGCGGGCGATCTCCCCCCGGCCCGGGACACGCCTCAGCTCGCCGGGGTCGGGGGGTCCCCGGGCGCCTGCCTCGGGCGGATCGTCAGCCCCACCTCGATGTCCTCAACCTCAAACCGCAGGTTCATCACCCCGGGGAAGTTCGTGTAGTCGCTGAACTCCGCGCGCTTGGAGGTGACTCCGGACTCCAGATCTTCGTACGACAGCCGAACAAAGGCCCGGATCGGGAGTTTCTCCTCCCGGATCAGCGCGATCAGGTCGCTCGGGCCGGTCACGCGCACATCCCGGAGCGACGCGTCGTCCAGGGTGATGTCCCACTTGCCCAGCTCGGTCGGCTGCAGCCGCAGGTCCACCACGACGCTCGGGACCACGATGGTCTCGGTCTTGGAGCGGACGGTCACCTGGACGCTGACCTGCGCCGGGCTGATCACCAGGCTCTCGGTGCCCAGTGCCCCGGCCAGGGCCCCATCGGGCTCGAGCCTGACCTGGATGGTCGACCGGACACCCTCCCGGAGGGGGGTCAGGGCCTCGGACCGGACGGGCGCCCGGAGCCCGGCCCCGGCGGGCAGGGCATCGGCGATCCGCTTGGGGATCCGCACAGACGCCGCGGATGCCCCGACGAGCTGCGGCGGGCCGGCCAGCGCATCGGCCGGTGCGTCGATCACCACCGGGAGCTCGACGGTCGCCAGCTCATCCACCAGCACCCGGACTGTCGGGGGCTCCACCGAGAGCACCGCGATGCCGCGGGACCGGAAGACCTGGTGGGCCCGCAGCGCTTGGCGCAGATCGACGGTGAACTCACCGGACTGCCTGGGGAGCCCCTCCACCATCCCGGGCTCGACGGCCAGGGCCTGCCGGAGCACCGACTCGAGCCCGTCCAGGCTCGCGGTCGGGCCTTCGACCGAGAGCTCGACGCGTCCCCGCCAGCTCTGGCCGTCGGGCACGCGGACCGACCAGCCCTCGGGCACCAGCGAGGGGAACGAGACCTCGGCGACGGTCCGCTGGGTCTGGAGGCTCTCGCCCTCGGCGAACGCCCAGATCAGCACCGAGAAGAACGACACCAGGAGGATGGTCCGGAGCCGGTTGCTCATCGGGGCTCACCCCCCTCGTCGAGCGACTCGGCCTGGGCCTCGCCGGCCGTCTGGGCCTCTGTCGCGCCCACAATGCTCTCGCCCAGGCGGGTGGAGAGCTCGGATCGCAGTTCCTCCAGCGTGAGCGGGTTGCTGAGCTTGCCCCGCTCGGCCAGGCGGACCGCCCCCGTCTCCTCGCTGACGACCACGACCAGGGCGTCGCACTCCTTGCTCACCCCCACCGCCGCCCGGTGGCGGGAGCCCAGGGTGCGGTCGGGGACATCGCCGGGGTCGGCGAGCGGGAGCTGGACCCCGGCGGCGTGGATGACCCGGCCCTGGATCACCACCGCCAGGTCGTGGAGGGCGGTCCCGGGGAAGAAGATCGTCTGGAGCAGGCGGGCGTTGAGGTCAGCATCGAGCACCGTGCCGCCCTCGACCAGACCCCGGAGCCCGATCTGTCGCTCGATGACCATGATCGCCCCGAACCGTGCCCGGCTGAGGTACCCGGCCGCCTCGACGATGGGCTCGACCACGGCCGCGACGCCGGCCGAGCCGCCCCGCAGGAGTGAGGTCTCGCCGAGGCGTACGAGCGCCCGGCGCAGCTCGGGCTGGAAGATGACCACCAGGCCGATCGCGACAACCGCCAGCGCCCTGTCATAGAGGTAGGCCAGGCGTGGGAAGGCGTCCCGCCCGCCGATGATCTGCACGAGCAGTGTCGCGATCACGACAATGAGCAGCACGCCCTTGAGCGCGCCGGCCGCCCTGGTCCCCTGCACGAACCGGACGAGGACCAAGACCAGCAGCCAAATGACCGCGAGCTCAACGACAACCGACGGCCAGGCATAGGACCCCAGCCGCTCGACCATCTCCACCATGCGCGACCACATGCCCAGGGCTGTAACCCCCGATCCGACTGAGACTCCGAACACGCCCCGCGATCGAACACCCACAGTCTACTTCAACCGAACGACGCCGGCTGGCCCGGCGCGGCTGGTACGATCGCCGGCCTTGCCAGGATCGCCCGCACCAACCCGCACCCCCGCCCACGACCGCGCCGGAGTCTCCGGCGCCGACCCTGCGATCGCCCGCTCGCTGATCCGGTGGTTCCGCGCCACCGCCCGCGACCTGCCCTGGCGCGACCGCCCGCTCGGCACACGGCGCGACCCATACCGCGTGCTGGTCAGCGAGCTGATGCTCCAGCAGACCCAGGCCTCAAGGGTCGCCGAGCGGTTCGACCGGTTCCTGGAGAGGTTCCCGACCGTCGGGGACCTGGCCGCGGCCGACGAGGCCGAGGTGCTGGCGCTGTGGTCGGGGCTCGGGTACTACCGGCGTGCCCGGCTGCTGCACGGCGCGGCGCGGGCGATTGTCGGGGCGCACGCGGGCCACTTCCCCGACCGGGCGGCGACGCTCGCCGGCCTGCCGGGGGTCGGGCGCTACACCGCCGGGGCGGTGGCCTCCTTGTCCTTTCTGGAACGCACGCCGGCGGTCGATGCCAATGTGCTCCGGGTGATCCTGAGGCTGGAGGGGCGCGAGCTGTCGCCGAGCGACCCGCGGGCGACGGCCCTGTGCTGGGCCCGGGCCGGGTCGCTGCACGAGGCGGCCCCACGGGCGCGGGAGACCCCCTCGCTCCTGAACGAGGCGCTGATCGAGCTGGGGGCGGTGGTCTGCACGCCCCGCTCGCCGCGCTGCGGCGGGTGCCCCATCGCGGAGCACTGCCGGGCGCGGGCGTCCGGGGCGCAGGGGCGGATCCCGGCGAGGAAGGGCGCGGCGGTGCGCGCGCGGCTGTACTTCGCGTCGGTGCTGGTCCGCGACGGGAGGGGGCGCCTGGCGGTGGAGCGTCGCCCGGACACGGGGCTCTGGGCGGGGCTGTACCAGGCGCCGACGGTGGAACGGGTCGACCGGATGTCGACGCCGGCGGAGGTCCGGCGCCGGCTCGGGCTGCCCGGGGGGCGGGGGACGCTCTCGCGGGTCGGGGGGTTCGATTTCCAGACCACCCACCGGGCGTGCCGGTTTGAGGTGTTCGAGGCGTCCCGACCGGCCGGGGCCCCGGGGGGCTGGCGGTTCCTGTCCAAGGGCGCGATCGCGGAGCTGGGGCTCTCGAGCCCCCAGCGCCGGATACTGCTTGGGGATTCCTGACCCTCGCGGCTTGTCCGCTCTTATCCTCTCGGCATGCACCTCGCGGTGGTCATCCCGGTGTATAACGAGCGCCGGACGCTGCCGGCGCTGGTCGAGCGGGTGCTGGCGGTGCCGGCCCCGGCCCTGCCGGGGGGTCAGGGCCGGTGCTCGCGGACGATCATCCTCGTGGACGACGGCTCGACCGACGGCTCGGCGGAGCTGGTGCGCGAGCTGGGCGGGCGCGAGGGGTTCGCCGCGGCGGTGCACGAGCGCAACCGGGGGAAGGGGGCGGGGCTCTCGACCGGCTTTGCGCGCGCGCTGGAGCTCGGGGCCGACCTGGTCATCGTGCAGGACGCGGACCTGGAGTACGACCCCGGGGAGCACGAGGCGGTGCTCCGCCCGATCCTGGACGGGCGGGCGGATGTGGTGATCGGCTCGCGGTTCCTTGGGCAGACGCACAGGGTGCTCTACTACTGGCACTATGTGGCGAACCGGGCGATCACGACCTTCAGCAACATGCTGACGAACCTCAACCTGACGGATGTGGAGTGCTGCTTCAAGGCGTTCCGGGCCGAGGCGCTGCGCCAGATCACGATCCGCGAGGCGCGGTTCGGGGTCGAGCCCGAGCTGGTGGCGAAGGTCTCGCGCCTGCGCCTGGCGAGCAACCCGGCCGAGCCCGGGCGGTTGTACCCGGCGCGGATCTACGAGGTGCCCATCGGCTACTCGGGGCGGACCTACGAGGAGGGGAAGAAGATCACCTGGCGGGACGGGGTGTCGGCGCTGCGGTGCATCATCAGATACAACCTGCTCGGGTGAGAGATTGCGCCACAGAGGACACAGAGGGGCAAAGAGGTCGCAGGAATGGAAGGAACCACACCATCGCCCGCCGGACCGGTCAGGGGCGCGGTGCTGGCGCGATCGGTTCGGCAGCGCTCAGCTTCGTTGCCTTTCTCCGTGTCCCTCTGCGCCCTCTGTGGTGAAGTACATTCATGAAATCGGTTGTCCAACGCGTCAACGCCGCCATGCTCGAGGTCGATGGCCGGGCCGTCTCCCGGATCGGCCCGGGATTTGTCGTGCTCGCCGCGGTGGAGGAGGGCGACACCGAGCACGACCGCGAGTGGATGGCCGAGAAGCTCGCGAACCTGCGGGTCTTCACCGACGGCGACGGCAAGATGAACCTCTCGCTGCTGGAGGTCGGGGGCGAGATGCTGCTGGTGTCGAACTTCACGGTGGCGGGCGACACGCGGAAGGGCCGGCGTCCGAGCTTCTCAGCGGCGATGAGGCCGCCGGAGGCCGAGCGGGCGTTCGACGCGCTGGCCGGGGCGGTGCGTGCCCGCGGGGTGCCGGTGCAGACCGGCGTGTTCGGGGCGCACATGCATGTGACGATCGAGAACGACGGGCCTGTGACGCTGATCGTGGATTCGAGGGAGCGGGGCGGAAGGATGAAGGATGAAGGATGAAGGACGAGCACACGCTCCCTTCGGCCCGTCGCGTTCACTCCTCCGCGTTCACCTTGCGCTCAGCACCACCCACGCGACATAGCCCGCGTAGGCGGCCAAGAGCAGGGCGCCCTCGACTCGCCCGATATGCTTGCGGGTGACGGCCATCAGCCACGCGGCGGCGCCGAAGCCCATCATCACGGGGGCGTCGACCGTGAGCGTGCCACGCTCGACAGTGATGGGGCGGACCAGCGCCGACGCCCCGAGCACGCAGAGCGTGTTGAACACATTCGAGCCGATGATATTGCCCAGCAGGATCTCGGTGTGCTTCTTCCGGGCGGCGGAGATCGTGGTGGCGACCTCGGGCAGCGAGGTGCCCACGGCGACCAGGGTCAGGCCGATGACCATCTGCGGCACCCCGAGAGCTTCGGCGATCGTGATCGAGCCGCGGACGAGCAGCTCGGCCCCGCCGGCGAGGCCGATGACGCCGACGATGACCATGACCATGTGGCGCACCCACCATCGCGGGGTGTGCTGCTTGGAGAGCTCGCGCTCGATCTGCTCCTCGTGGTGAGGCTCGACCATCGCGACCAGCTTGCCACGCCGCGCGGCGGCGTAGGCGTCGTAGGTGTACAGGAAGACGCCGGCGAGGAGCAGCCCGCCCTCGACGCGCCCGATCGAGCCCCCGAGCATGGTCGCGCAGCCGGCGGCCATGACCAGGAGCATGAGCGGCAGCTCCTTGGTCCGGACCGATCGCTGGCTGACGATCGGGAACAGCATGGCCCCGACGGCGAGGATGAGCGCGATATTGGCGATGTTGGACCCGATGACCGCGCCGAGGGCGAGCTGGTTGACCATCGGGTCGGCGTCGGTGGTGCGCAGGCTCGCCCCGATGCCCGCCGCCAGCTCCGGGGCGCTGGTCCCGAAGGCGACGATGGTGAGCCCCACGACCATGTGCGGCACGCCGAGGCCCTCGGCGAGCATCGCCGCGTGCTCGACGAGCCAGTCGGCCGCCTTGACGAGGAGGATGGTGCCCAGCACGAAGAAGAGGATCGCGAGCCAGATAGTCATCTCGGGCGGTGCTCTCTCCGGGGCTATCGCGGCAGCAGGTTGAACCGCTCGGGCACCCGGGGCACGAGCACGACCACGACCCGTGCGTCGCCCACCGACTCGGGCAGGGCCAGGCTCGTGAGCATGAGTTCGCCGAGCGTCGGGGCCTTGGGCATGCGCGGGCCGACGAGCGCACGGGCCGCGTCGGGGTCGAGACCGGACTCGGGCCGGCCCTCGGCGTCGGCGTGCCAGTCGGTCTCGGGGTCCTCCGGCACGATTACGATCGCGGTGCCCCCGGGGGAGGTCAGGTTCAGCCGGAGGCGGTCGAACGCCATGCCGCGGACCCCGGAGCGCGGGGCGACACTGCCGTCGAGCAGGCGGGCGATCTCGTCGCTCTCGGCCCGGCGAGGGCCGATGATCTCGGGCATGACTTCGATGTGGAGGAGTGCGCCCGGCGAGGCGGCCTGATCGCCGGGTGTCGGGCCGGGCGCGGGGGTGGTCCAGCAGCGGGCGACGAGCCGGAGCCCGCCGGGGCCGAGCATGACCGGGCCGCTATCGAGCCTGGCGGGCTGCTGGCCGGCGAGCTGTGCGCCCTTGACGAGCTCGACCCACTCGGGCAGCAGGCCGAGCCACTCGCGGTGGCGGGGGCCGATGGTGGGCAGGCCGGAGAGGACGGTCTCGAGATCCTCGAGCGGGACCTCGAGCGCACGGAAGCCGTTGCGGCGCCATGTTTCGAGCTCGGCGGGGTCCGCGCCGGCGGGGGCGGGGTAGTCGCGGAGTGCGCCGGCGAGGACGCCGGAGCGGTTCTCCACGACCCAGAGCCGGGCTTCGAGGCCGGCCTCGACGCCGCGGACGACGGGGGCGCTGAGCGCGTCGGCCTGGGTCGGTGCCACGGCCGTCCGTCCCGACCCGCCGGCGCAGCCGGTCAGCGCGCCGGCGAGGGCGGCGAGGGCCGCGCCGAGGGCTCGGCGGCGTCGGGCGTGGGTGGTCCGGGGGGGCATGGTCCCGATCATAAGCGATCCGTCGGCGGCGGAGGCCACCCCGGGGATGGGCCGGGGCTCAGGCGGGATCGAAGGAGTTGATCCTGTCGATCAGGGCCCGAACAAGCCCGAAGTGGTGGCGTGTGTGCCGGAAGACGATCCGCGGGAGATCGAGGTTGGTTTCCTCGCCGGGCAGCGGGCCGCTCTTGCCGATCTTGCCCTCCTTGACCAGGGAGCCGAAATCGGCGTTGAGGCTCTCGACATCGCCGTCGCGGAGTTCGTGCCGGACGCGGATGACCAGCTGGTCGCGGACATAGCGGGAGGAGTGGTAGTTGCGGTAGAACCTGGCGATGTGGTCGGCGGCGTGCTGGGGGGTCGGGGCGATGTAGTAGAGCCCGAGGTCCTCGGGGCTGATCATGTGGCGTTCGAGGAGCGTGTCGCGGACGAAGCTGTCGAAGTGCTGCCAGTAGCTGCGGACGCCGGGGCGGTTGACGCCCTCGACGAGGACGATGGGCATCATGGCGGCCTTGCCGGTCTGGACGAGGGTAAGGGTTTCGAAGAGCTCGTCCATGGTGCCGAAGCCGCCCGGGAAGAGGACGACCGCGTCGGCGTGGAAGAGGAACATGAGCTTGCGGGTGAAGAAGTAGCGGAAGTGGATCAGCTTCTCGTCGCCGGCGATGATGGTGTTGGCGGTGGTCTCGAAGGGCAGGCGGATGGCGACGCCGAAGGAGGCGTCCCGCCCGGGCCCGACATGGCCGGCCTTCATGATGCCGTCGCCGGCGCCGGTGATGACCATCCAGCCCATCCGGGCGATGAGCTTGCCGAACTCGACGGCGGCGTCGTAGTCGGGGTGGCTCTCGGGGGTCCGGGCCGAGCCGAAGATGGTGCACTTCATGGGCTCGGCGTACTGGGCGAAGACGCGGAAGGCGTAGCGGAGCTCCTTGATGGCGGCGCTCATGAGCTTGAGCTCGCCGGTGTCGCGCCCGTCGGGGATGAGCTTGAGGCAGGCGGTGATCGCCTCGCGGACGAGCCGCTGGTCGAACTCGTCGGGGGCTGAGGCGCAGATCTCGCGGATCAGGTCGTCGAGCTGGCTCTGGATCGCGGGGTCATCGGCCCGCTTCTGGACGGGCCGCTCCGGCGGGGCGTCGCCCTCGGCGCTGGGCGTGGCCGGCTGGATCTCGGTGCGGCGGGTGTGCGGGAGTTGGTGCTCGTCGGTCACGGGCGTCCCCCTTGCGGCGGTCGGGCGGAGCGACCCCGGCCCATCGGGCGCCGATCGTTCTGGTTCGGGCTGTTCATAGGCCCAAGCGTATGCCCGTGCCCGGCGCAGGACTGGGGCGCGCCGGGCGGACTCACCCGTCGTTGAACGCGTTGAGCCAGAAGAGGAAGTCCAGCACATTGACCGAGCCGTCCCCGTTGGCGTCCGCGCCGCTGTCGCCGGAGGCCCAGAGGTTCAGGTACGCCAGGAAGTCCAGGGTGCTGACCTGCCCGTCGAGGTTCTGATCGGCGAAGTCGGTGTGCAGCAGTGTGACCCCGTCGGGGTCGTAGCGGACGGCCCACCTGTCGCCGGGCGCGGCGTCGGGGAGCGTCGCGGTATCGAAGGTCCCGGTGACGGAGGGCGCCTGCACGAACTCGTGCATGGTTCCCTCCGGGGGGAGGTATCCGCCCAGCGCGACGGCGGTGAAATCGCCATCGACGGCGACGGAATCGGCGATCAGCCTGCCGAAGCCGTGGACGGGGTGGTTGTGCTCGAACCAGACGATCAGGTGCGCGGTCGGGGTCTGGACGAAATCGCCGCTGACGGTGAGCTCTGCGCTGATGCCGAGCTCGAGCAGGCCCGACTGGGTGACGACGCCCGACGCGGGGGCGGCGTGGACGGACGCGTCGTTGAGCAGGGCGAGGGACCCGTCGATCGCCTCGATCCCCTGCATCCCCACGATGGTTGCGCCGGGGCCGGACATGGAGACCACGGTTCCCGGCGCGATGGTCTTGATCGGTGCGTCGTGGAAGCCGAGCTCTCCCGGGCCGAACACGCTCCACACGCCGCCGGTGAGGACGCCGGCGGGCTCGTCGAAGTTGGTGGCGTTCTGGAAATGGAGCGTCCCGCCCTGGACGATCACCTCCCCGAGGTTGGTGAAAAGGACACTGTCACCGCCGGCGCCGATCCCGGCGCCGTCGGGGCCGAGCTTGCGCAGCACGCCCCGGTTGATGACCGCGCCGTTTCCTTCGGTCACGACAATGATGGCGTTGTCGATCTCGAAGACGCCGTGGTTGTCGATGATGGCGTCCACGAAGACGAGGTGATTGGCCGACCAGGAGATGGTCCCGTGGTTCTCGACATCCACACCGAGCGTGCGCCGGTAGTCGCCCGGGAGGGTGAGCGCGGCGCCCTCGGTGATCCGGAGCAGGCCGCCGCCGGAGATCTCGAGGTAGTGCCAGAGGACCTCCCCGGTGATCTCGATCTCGCCGCTGGTGATGATCGTGCCCTTGATCTCGCCGCCGGAGCATCGCAGGTTGTTGTCGCCCAGGTCGACCGACCCGCCGGTGACATGCAGGGGGAGGTTGTCGCCGAAGGAGGCGGCGGCGCGGAACGCGGCCTCGCCCCCCTGCACGAACAGGCCTGTCTCTGTGGTGACGGGCCCGAAGCACTCAACGAACCCGGAGAACTGCAGGTCGTGGACGGCGATGGCGGCGTAGACCTGCTGGTGGGCGGCGCCGTTGAAGGCCAGAGCCCCGGGGCCGGTGATGTCGGCGCCCTCGGGCAGGGTGAAGAGCAGCTCGTCGATGAGGAGGCTCGCGGGGCCCGCGATCGTGATGGGGGTGGTGCTGCCGCCGCCGCCGGCCAGCTCGAGCGCCCCCTCCTCCACGGCGAATGTCCCGTGGTTCTCGACGGGGTGCTTGAAGCGGGCGACGCCGGCGCCCTGCTTGCGGAACTCCGCGTAGTTCCGTATCCCCGGCCCGTCGCCGGACACGGTCGGCCTGGCCAGCACGGTGCCGTAGTTCTCGATCTGTTGCGTGGAGCTCTCTCCGAAATGCCCGTTCTGCCAGTCGACCAGCCCGTTGTTGACCAGCACGCGCCGGAGGCCGAGCAGGTCGGAGGTGGAGGCGATGGTAAGGGTGGCGCCCGGCGCGAGGACCGTCGAGCCGTCCCCGGACATGTCGCCGCGCTCCCACAGCATCGACTGCCCGATGGTCAGAACGCCCGTGCCGGAGAGCCCGCTGCTGATCAGCGAGAGCGTCTGCAGCGTGGTGTCGGTATCGACCTGCAGGAAGCCCCCGTCGATCAGCACATCGCCCGCGACGGAGAAGTCGGTGGTGAGGAGCTTTGCGGTCCCGGTCACGACCTCGAGGCGGCCGACATGGACGGGCACATCCAGATCGACCTTGCCGACCGCGAGCGTGCCATCGCCGGTGATGCTCGACCCGGGGCTGAGCTGGTGCTGGTCGAGGAGGCGCAGCGCGGCGCCGGCGCTGATAGTCATGGCGCCCGAGTAGGTCCCCGGGCCGTCGAGCGTGAGCGTGCCGGACTGCACATCGACAGGGCCGGAGGAATCGAACCTGACCTTGTTCGAGCCGGTGGTGAACACCATCGCCCCGGCGCCGAGCTTGGTGAAGGTCCCCTCGCTGACGAAGCTCGACTGCCCGCCGCTGGACACGACCTCCATCGTCGAGCCCGAGTCGGCGATGAAGTCGCCGCGGCTGGTGATCGTCCTGCCGGAGGAGAGCGTGAGCCTCAGCGCTCCCCAGTGCGCCTGGCCGTCGATGTCGAGCGAGGAGAGCATCGTGATGAACCCGGCGGCGACGAGGTTGCCTGTCGAGGCCACGGTGACCAGGCCGGGGCCGTAGAAAACGGCGCTGGTCACGCCGAGCGCCGCGTGGAATGTCGCCGCGCCGCTGCCCTGGAGGCCCGACGAGGGGGCCATGGTCACATCGGCGTAGAACTCTGACGCGGCGGCGATGGTGAGCTTTGTGTTGTTCCCGAAGGTGAACCCCTCGTGAATCTGGGCGCTCTGGACCGACGCGGACGCCCCGTCGAGGACGATGTTCGGGTCGGCCGCGACATCGATGATCACATCGTCGGAGGCGCCGGGGAGGCTGTCGCTATCCCAGTTCAGCGGGTCGTTCCAGCGGGCGCCGTCGCCCCCGCCGTCCCAGCTGACCACACTCAGTGCGAGTCGGGACTCCAGGGCCTCGAAGCCCCGGAAACGGCGGCATTGCAGCGTATCTCTGTGCATGGCATCCCATCTTCGCGCTCTTGTGCGGTTCGCCGGTTGCTCCGGCAGGGCTCCAGCGTATCAGCCCGCGACTCGGACGCAATGCCATTCTGGCCGGGGCGGCTGGCGCGGCCGCTGAGGTGGGTCGCCCGGCTGGCGTGGATCAGCGCTGGGCCCCGCCCCGGCTGCCAAGGCCGCGGTCCCTGTCGTCGCGGGGAACCCGCCATTCGCGCCGCTCGGACTCGCGGCTGAGGCGTTCGATCTGGATCATGCGCCGTTCTTCCTCGCTCATCGTGCCCCCCACCGCGCCGGTGAGCAGGCGTCGGGTGCGGGCGAACTGCTCGACGGACAGCTCCGGCCGGCTCACCGTGCCGCGGACGCGGGTGGTGATCAGCTCGTCGCGGAACCGTTCGAGGATGTCGCTGACGACGGGGAGTCGGTCGGCGGCGCGGGAGCTGAACCGCAGGTCGAGTTCCATGCCGGGGAGGGTCATCTGGCCGTAGCCGAAGATCTCGACGCTCCGTGCGAAGACGCCGACGCGCTCGAAGACGACGCGGTCGCCGTCGAGGTAGAAGACCGCCTCGCCGAAGTCGAGCGGGTCGTTGGAGGGGACCTGGAGGTTGCTGACCTCGATGAGCGGGAGGAGCAGGGGCAGGCGCATGACGGGGGCGCCATCCCCGCCGCCGACGATGATGCTCCCTCGACCGCGTCGGTCGGCGGTATCCCCCGCGACGCCGGCGACCGTGAGCCCGGCGTCGACGAAGCCCCGGGACTCGGCCTCGGGGCGCTGCGGGGCGGATTGCTCGGCCTCGGTGGCTCGCTCGATGCCGGCGGCGTGCTCCCAGTCGGCGAGCAGCTCGCCGAGGGGCACGCCGGAGAGACGGAACTCGGCCTCGTACGAGGCTCGCCCGGCCCCGCCGGGCTGGACGATCGCGGCGCCGGAGAGACGGCCGGCGTACGCGTCGGCGAGGATCACCGGGACGAGCACCGTGCCGCTGAGCGGGTCGCCGGTGACGCGCACCATCCCGTTGGTCAGGTTGACGCCCGCGGCCTGTGCGGCGTCGAGGACGATGCCGACGCCGAAGGAGGCCATCCCCGCGCCGGGCACGCTCCCGCTCTCGAAGTCGAGGTAGCCCGACGCGCCGGTGACCTTCACGCCGATATCGGCCGCGGCCCCGGAGAAGACCACGCGCCCCGAGGAGGCCGGCGAGGCGCCGTCGCCCAGCGACAGGCGGAGCTTGACCGCTTCGGCGGCGATCGGCCCGTCGGCGGTGATGGCGACCGCGTCGATCGCGCCGCGGAGCGCGGCGGGGAGCAGGGCGCGGACCTCGGGCGTGAGGCCGTTCCGGCTCGCCCCGGCGAGCTCGCACTCCAGCAGCACCGAGCCCGCGCCGGGCGCGGCCCCCGCCGTGGTGACCCAGTCGCCGGAGACCTCGGCCCACCAGCCGTCGCCCTCGGCGCGGCAGGCGTCGAACGAGCCGCCGATGTCGTCGAGCGTGATGCCGCCGGCGATCGAGGCCATGACGACCCGCTGCCCGGCGACCGTCAGCTCGCAGGACCGCGGGCGCAGCTGGCCGGTGGCGAGGGGCAGGTCGGCGCCGTCCCGGCCGGCGAGGCGGAGGTCGGCGTCGAAGCGGCCGGTCATCGCGGCGCGCTCGAATGCCGCGCCGAGCGCCGGGGGCATGGCCGCGAGCGCGGCGCGCCGGACGAGCGGGGACTCGATACGGGCGTCGCGGAGCCCGAGGTCAAGGGTGTCGCCCTCGCGCCACGCGCGCCCGAGCGGTGCGTCTCCCGAGAGCGTCACGGCGCCGACGGGCTGGCCGTCGAGGCTTACCAGCCCGGCCCAGCCGTCGAGCGCGACCGTCTCGGGGGCGAGCGCGGAGAAGGCGAGCGAGCCCGACGCGCCGGTGGCGCCCAGGCGCCCGGCCTCGTGGTCGAACGCCAGCCCGTCGCAGGCGCTGACGGTGATATCGAGGCGGTCGAGGGCCCCGTCTCCCGCGGCGTCGCCGGCGGCCATCGCGGTGAGCGTGACGCCGCCCGTCGGGCGACGCTCACGCCGGATCTCGGTGAGCTTCCCGGCCATCTCGGGGGCGACGACGGAGACGAGGTCCTCAAGGGCGAGCGTCACATCGTCGATCCGGGCGCGCACCTCGGCGGTGAAGGGGCGGCGATCGTCGGCCTCGAACAGCAGCCGCGTGTCGAGCGACAGCTCCCCCTGCGTGGTCGCGGCCTTGGCGCCCCAGACCTGGGCGTTGACGCCGAGAATCATCTCGCGCTCGCTGACGATCAGCTCGCCCGCGAGGCCCTGCAGCGCGACCGGGGGCGCGCCGAGGCCCGCGTCGTGCGCGGGGGTCGCCGAGAGCCCGTCGAACCCGACCCGGATGTCGTAGCCCATCTCGCCGCTGTCCCGCGGCCCGATCCGGGCGTCGCAGCCGATCGACCCCGCCACCCCGAGACGGCGGAGGATGGCGCTGGGGCTGCGCCCGTCCCGCCCGGGCTCCAGCCCGCCCGGCAGTGCGGCGAGGAGCAGCTCGTCGGTCGGGACCTCCGTCGCCTCGATCGTGATGTGGACGCCCTGCTCGTCGGGCTTGCTGAGGTCCACCGTGGCCTGCACCTCGGCCCGCCCGCCGCCGAGCCCGGCGAACGAGCCCCCGACGATTCTCGCCTCGCCGTGCTGGATGTGGATCACCAGGTCGCGGGCGACGATCGGGAGCGGGAACGGCTCGGGGACCAGCCCGACCCGCGGCAGCCTGACGGTGATCTCCTCGGTGTACTCGCTCTCCTCGCCGATCTCGCGGAGGATATCGATCTCGACCGACGCCACGCCGCCGAGCACGAACGGGTCCGCCCCGCCCGGGGGCGGGAGCAGGCCCGCCTCGCGGAGCCGGTCGAACTTCTCTCGGCTGCAGAGGGCCTCGACGATGCCGCGCCGGCGCTCCCCCAGGGCGTCGAGCAGCGGCTGATCGATCGGCACGCCGTCGACGGTGACCAGCAGATGAACGCCTGCGCCGGGCAGCGGCGGGGCGATGCGTCCCTCGGCGTGGAGCCTGGCCCCGCTGGCGGCGACGCCGTCGACGCGGACCAGGTCAATCTTCTCCTCATCGAATCGCGCCAGGCCCGTCAGGCCGGTGAAGGGGTAGGGGAAATCGCGGAAGGTCGCGGCGCCGTCGTGGAAGGTCAGATCGCCCCGGAGCTTGATCGGCGCGGGGCCGGCCTCGGTCGGTGCGCCGCGCTGCGCGACCACCGAGGCGTCGATCGTCATCGTGGGGTTCGAGAAATCGTGGAGCCGCTTGACGACGATCGCCGGAGCCAGGGGCATGATCTCCGGGTCGCTGCTGAGCTCGAAGCCGGAGATCTGCACCTCGCACTGGAACGCCGAGTCGTCGTGCAGGCCGTCGTAGCGGAGCCACACGGTCGTGGGCAGGTCGCCCAGCATGCCGTCCAGGAACGCCTCGGCCCCGGTGTCGGACACCTCGACACGCCCGGTCACATCACGGAGGCGGACGAGGCGGTCGGGGTCCGCGGCCTTGCCCTCGGTGTCGAAGGGGAGGTTGAGCGAGACACCGTCGAGCTGGACGACGCCCCTGGTCGAGCCGTCGGCCGCGACATGCATGGAGGCGCTGGGGACGCCGCCCTCGATGTTCATGAGCCCGAAGACCTCGCGGAAATCCGAGGGGATGTTCTCCGGGCGCCACTGGCTGAAATCGAGCCCTTCGAGCGCGAACTCGACGCCCCCGGGCGTGATGCGCCCGGTAAGGCCGAGCCCTCGCCCCTCGGCGTCGGAGACCGCGCCCTCGCGGAAGGCCAGCTCGTAGCCGACGCCGCCGGCGCCGGGGGTCGGCGTCGCCGAGCCCTCGACACGGAGCGTGCGCAGGGCGGCGTACTGGTCGCCGGTCTGCTCGCCCAGCTCCACGGCGCCCTGGCGGACGATCACGCGCGGCGCCGCGGAAGCGGACGGGCCCGAGTCGGGGGAGCGGAGCCGCCCCAGATTGATCTCGCCGGTCTGGGTGTCGCGGCTGACGCGCAGGGTGGGGCGCGTGAGGACCATCTCGCGGAAGTCGCCCGAGCCGGAGAGCAGATCGGCCCAGGAGCTGGCGATCTCGACCCGATCGGCGGTCAGGAGCTGGCTGGCGGGGCCGGTCAGCCCGGGGATACGGATGACCAGGTCCGAGGCGACGATGCTCGCGTCGGGCTCGATGATCACCCGCGAGGCGGAGACCTCCGCGCCCAGCTCGGCCTCGATGCGGGGAAGAATGATGACCTTGACCAGCGCCGAGCGGGTGAGCACGATCGGGAGCACGAGAACGCCTAGCAGGAGCAGCAGCACCACCACGCTCAGTCGACGGCGCCGCCTCCCACCCCTCCTGGCGGGGGCTCGCTGCGGGTCGGTTGGCGTGGTGGTCTCGGCGGCCATGTCGTGCTACCCGTGATATAACTGCCCTTGATGGTACGGGGCGGCGCTCGTTCGCGCCGCCGCCCGGACCGATCCTCTCCTGGAACCCGGTGACGCTGTGGAACGACGACTCGACGCGGTGCTGGGGGGCGGGACCTGCCTGGTGGTCGTGGCCACGGCGCGGGAGGCGCTGGCGGTGCTGACGGGGACGGGCCGTCCGGGGGACCAGGCGCCCGGGCCCTGGTCGGTGCGTCGGCTGGACGATCGGCTCGCGTTGGTGGTCACGGGCGTGGGCCAGGCCAACGGCGCCGGGGCGACGGTGCTGGCCGATCCGGGCGGCTTCGCGGGGGTGCTGAGCATGGGGATCGCCGGCGCGCTGCCGGGGCCGTGCCGGCCGGAGGTCGGCCGGGTGGTCCTGTGCGACCGGTGCGTGCTGGCCGACAGCGGGCTGGAGACGGCCGAGGGGTTCACGACGCAGGCCGGCATGGGCTTCCCGGCGGTGGAGGGTCTGGGCGAGTCGTTCCCCTCGGACCCCGCGTGGGTCGCGGCGCTGCGCCCGCTCGCCCACGCGGTCGGGCCGTGCGCGACGGTGTCGACCTGCTCGGGGACCGACGCCCGGGCCGGGGCGGTCGCGGCGCGGGCCGGGGCGCTGTGCGAGGACATGGAAAGCGCCGCGGTGGCGTTGGCGGCGGCGCGGCTGGGGACGCCCTTCGCGGCGCTGCGCGTCATCAGCAACCGGACGGGGGAGCGATCTCGCCAGGGCTGGGACCTGACGCGGGCGTTCTCGGTCCTGGCGGATCTGGCCGGCGCCCTCTAGTCCGTCTGGCCCGGATACGCGGGGTGCGCGGGATGTGCGGGGCCGGCAACCCCGGCGGCCCGCGCCCGCCGCCCGGCTGGGCGATCTGGGCGGTCTGCCCGCTCGGCGCAATCGCCGCCGACCCTCAACCCCGCCGACATCCCCGCCGATGAGCCACCCGGTACACCGTTCGAATCGGCGCACGGGCGCGTCGGGAGGGGTGGCGAGGTATGGGTTTGCTCAGTCTCAAGCGTGCGGGCAAGGACGCGGTGCAGCGGGCGCTGGGCGCCCCGGTCGCGGTCGACTTCGGCTCGGCGATGCTCAAGGTTCTGCAGCTGTCCAACGACGAGCCGGCGCAGCTCGTGGCGGCCGGGTGCGTCGAGGTGCCCGAGAACCTCCGCGCCGATGTCAAGCGGCGTCTGGAGTTCCAGATCGAATCGCTGCCCAAGCTGGTGGGCTCGCTCCCGCTCCGGGGGCGTCGGGCGGTGTGCGCGATCCCCGCGCCGCTGACCTTCTGCAAGCACGCCCAGCTCGGGCGCCAGGAGGGCATGCCGCCGGAGGTGCTCGCCGACGGGATGCTCACCGAGCAGCTCGGGCGCGACGCGTCGACGCTGGTGCGCAAGCTGCTCGAAGTGCAGGGGACCGACCGGTCGGGGGGCAAGCACGAGTACATCTGCCTGGCGACCGGTCGCGAGATCGTGGACAAGCTCATGCGGGGGCTTCGGGCGGCCAAGCTCGAGGTCGTGGGCATGCACTCGGAGTTCGAGGCGGCCCTCGCGGCGTTCTACACCCTCAACCGGCGCACGGCCGACAAGTACGACGCGACGCTCTACCTGGATATCGGCGGCGGGCAGACGCAGGTCCTCATCGGGCACGGGCCCGATCTGGCCTTCGCACGGTCGATCGCCGTCGGCGGGCTCACGCTCGACGAGTGCATCGCGCAGGGCCTGGGCGTCCCGGTCTCCAAGGCCCGGCTGGTCAGGCTGGCGATGCACGACATGGTGCCCGCGGGGTCGGCGGTCGCGGTGCCCGCCGCGAGCGCCGCGGCGCGGCCGGACGACGGGGACGGCGCCGTGCTGGTGGCCGAGGAACGGCGCGGCGAGGGCCGCGCACCGGGCATGAGCGAGGACCTCTCCCGGGCCGCCACGGCGCCCGCCGCGCCGGCGGGGGCCTCCCTGCGCGAGCCGCTGGAGATCCTGACCGACGAGACGAACATGTGCGTCCGCTATCACGACACGATGTTCCCGTCCAGCCGTGTGAGCAATGTCGTGTTCATCGGCGGCGAGTCGCGTCACCGCGGGCTGTGCCAGCACATCGCCCGCGGGCTGCGCCTGCCGGCGAAGGTGGCCGACCCGCTCGCCCGCGTCACCCGCGCCGGCACGGAAAGAACGGTGGGCGTGGACCTCTCGCAACCGCAGCCGGGCTGGGCCGTCGCCGTCGGCCTGTGCCACTGCCCGACCGACCTCTGACCCGGAGACCCGCGATGCGCAAGCTCCCCTGGCATACCGACCCTCGCGACTCCGGCAGCAGCTTCCTGCCCAAGGACTATGTCAAGGGCAAGCAGGAGGTCCGGTTCGTCGCGATCACGGTCAGCCTGTTCGTGATCGTGATGCTGGCGGTGGTCGGCGCGTTCCTGGTCACCAACCGGCGCTGGGCGACGGTCCGCGACCAGCAGCGGGTGATCAGCGCCCAGTACGAGTCCGAGAAAGTCAAGCTCGAGCAGCTCAAGACGCTCGAGGCCCAGCGCGACGAGATGCTCTCCAAGGCGCGGATCACCACGGCGCTGCTCGAGGCCGCGCCGCGGTCGGTCCTGCTCGCGGAGCTGGTGACGAGCCTGCCCGAGGAGGCGACGCTGCTGCAGGCGAAGCTGGTGAGCAAGCGGGTCAAGCAGGCCCCGCCGGCGGAGGCGGCCAAGGCCGCGAGCAAGGCCAAGAGTAAGAGCAAGAGCAAGAGCGACGGCAAGGGCGAGAACGAGGAGCCGGCCAAGCCGCCGCCCGTTCAGCCGCCGAAGTTCGAGTACACGCTGACGATCACGGGCGTGGCCCCGACCAACAACGAGGTGGCCGACTACCTGACCCGGCTGCAGCAGTCGCCGCTGCTCAAGAGCGTGGAGCTGGCGTTCATCGAGGACACCAAGCTGCAGGACCTGCAGCTGCGGCGGTTCGAGATCGTGGCCCAGCTGCCCGAGGACGCCGACGCCCGCCAGGTGGAGGAGGCCGAGGAGTTCGAGCTCGACATGGTCTCGGCGGTGGAGAAGGAGGACGACCAATGAAGCTCGGTCCGCGTGAGGGCGCCGTGCTGGGGCTGGTGCTGGCCATCCCGGTGGTCAGCTACGCGCTGGTGTTCGCGCCGCAGAACAGGGATATCGCCGGGGCGATGGCGGAGATCAGCCACAAGCAGGAGGTGCTCGACTCGCTCCGGGCCGAGACCGCCCGCAACGCCGACCTGGCCTCGGCCAACTCGGAGATCCAGAACAGGATCGCCGAGATCGAGGCCCGCCTGCCCAGCGACAAAGAGGTGGACAACATCGTCCGCCAGATCTCGGACCTCGCCGTCAGCTCGGGGCTCACCCCCCCGACACTCGCGACGACCAAGCCGATCGAGGCGGGCACCTACTGGGAGCAGCCCCTCACGGTCACGACGGCCGGCAACTTCACGGGGTACTACCGCTTCCTGCAGAAGCTCGAGCGCATGCCCCGGATCACCCGCATCCCCGATTTCAACCTCGCGCGAGACCCCAAGAACGACGGGGTCGTCGCGATCGAGTTCACCCTGAGCATCTTCTTCCAGGACGACCAGCGATGAACCCCTATTTCGACGACGACGCCAACGAGTCCGCCACCCAGGGCGGCGCCGCCGCCCACACCCGGCACGAGCCGTCGCAGCAGGAGGCCCAGTCCCCGCTGCTGCTCAGCGAGGTGCAGTCGGCCGAGGAGCTGTTCGCGGCGCCCAGGGCCAGCCAGCGTCCGCGCCAGGCGGTCGTCGCGGTACTGCTGGTGGTCGGGGCCGTCGGCGCGATCTTCGCCATGCGCCACTTCGGCATGGGCCCCACCGGGGCGCTGGCCGATGTGGACCTGGACTACAAGCCGAGCGCCACGACGCTGGGGGGCATCTCCCCCGGGAAGGTGCTGGCCGACCTGGAGCGAAGCCGCCACGCCGTGCAGGTGCCGGCCGAGAACATCACCCAGGACCCCTTCGAGCTCGACAACACCACCGCCGAGGTGGAAGCCCCGACGGTGGACCCTGACCTGGCGCGACGCGCGGAAGCCGAGCGGCTGCACCAGGCCCAGGAGGCCCGGCGCAAGGCCGTCGAGGACGACCTCCGCAAGCTCACGCTGCAGGGCGTGATGGGCGGGAGCGTGCCGGTCGCCCGCGTGAGCGGCAAGCTCTACAAGGTCGGGATGCCGATCGGCGAGTACTTCACGGTCACCGACATCGCGGGGCGCACGGTCACGCTCCAGGCCGACGGCCAGTCGTTCACGCTCACGATGGACGAGCAGGAAGAGCCCTCCCGACAGCCGAAGAAGAGCCGGTAACCCGAGGACACCCGTGGCCAAGCACCGGATCGACGACATCCTCCAGCGGCGCGCGTCACGCTCGGGCGAAGACCGGCGCGACGCGGCGCCCGCGCCCGGTGACGAGGCCATCTTCAGCCCGCTCCCCGAGCGCCCGGCGGCGCAGTCGGACGAGGCGTCCAACGCCCCGCCGACGCCCGAGCCGGAGCCCGAGACGCCCCGCGGCGACCAGTCGATCGTGTTCGAGATCGACCCCGCCGATCGGTCCGCCGGGGGCTCGGGGCTCGGCGAGCTCCTGATCACGCGCGGCGCAGTGAACCGCGAGCAGCTCGGCGCCGCCGAGCAGATCCTCAAGCAAACCCCAAGCCGCAGCCTCGCCGACCTGCTGCTCGAGCAGGGGGCCGAGGAGGAGCCGCTCCAGCGGTGCGTGGCCGAGCACGCCGGCCTGCCCTTCGAGCGGGTCGACCTCGAGAGGGGCCTCGACGGCGGGTTCGACGGGCGGATGCTCCAGCGGCTCACCCCCGATTTCTGCAAGCTGCACGGCGTGCTCCCCCTGCGGTCCGAGGGCTCCCGCGCCGTGATCGGCTCGGTCCGGCCCGACAGCGTGTTTGTGCTCGACGAGATCAGGCAGCGCCTCGGCGTGGCGGGCGTCAAGCTCGTCCTCGTCACCTGGTTCGATATCCGCGGCGCGCTCGAGATCGTCGGCGGGGCCGCCGAGGACGAGGAGCAGATGGACCTCTCCAGCCTGCTCGAGGGCGTCGAAGAGACCGATGTCGCCGTCGCCGAGGTCACCAACGGCAACGAGGTCAACCTCGAGCAGCAGGCCGGCGAGAGCCCCGTCATCCGCTATGTGAACTTCATCATCCAGACCGCCATCAAGGAGGGCGCCAGCGACATCCATGTCGAACCCGCCGAGAAGAAGCTCAAGGTCCGCTTCCGCATCGACGGCGTCCTCTTCGAGATGATGAACCCGCCGGCGTCCATGTCCGCCGCCATCACCAGCCGGCTGAAGATCATGGCGAACCTCGACATCTCCGAGCGCCGCATCCCGCAGGACGGGCGCATCCGGTGCAAGGTGCAGGGGCGCAACCTCGACCTCCGCGTCTCGACGCTGCCCAACGGCTACGGCGAGAAGACCGTCATGCGTATCCTCGATACGCGCTCGATCAATGTCCAGCTCGAGGACCTCGGCTTCGACCCCGCGACCCTCGAGATCTGGCGGAACGAGATCCACGCGCCCCACGGCATCGTCCTGGTCACCGGCCCCACCGGCTCGGGAAAGACCACCACCCTCTACTCCTCGCTCCGCCAGCTCGACAAGAACAAGCTCAACATCTCCACCGTCGAGGACCCCGTCGAGTACCACCTCGAGGGCATCACCCAGACGCAGACGCACGAGAAGATCGGGATGACCTTCGCCAAGGCGCTCAAGTCCCTGCTGCGCCAGGACCCCGATGTGATCATGCTCGGCGAGATCCGCGACATGGAGACGGCCCACACCGCCATCCAGGCCGCGCTCACGGGCCACCTCGTGCTCTCCACGCTGCACACCAACGACGCCCCCAGCTCGATCACGCGCCTGGTCAACATCGGGCTCGAGCCGTTCCTGGTCGGCGCCGCGGTCAACGCCGTGCTCGCCCAGCGCCTCGTCCGCCGGCTGTGCGCCCACTGCAAGACGCAGGAGACCCCCAGCGAGGAGATGGCCGAGTACCTGGAGATGCAGGGCATGGACGCCAGCCAGGCGTGGGTCGCCCACGGCTGCGACCGCTGCCGCAACACCGGCTACTCGGGACGCGTCGGCATCTACGAGCTGCTCGTCGTCGACGACCAGGCCCGCGACATCATCGCGCGGAACCCCAATGTGAGCGAGTTCCGGCGGCTCTGCGTCGATCGCGGCATGGTCACGCTCCGCGCCGATGGCATGCGCAAGGTCGCGCAGGGCCTTACCACCGTCCAGGAAATCTTCCGCGTCACAGAGGCCGCGGTCTAGAGCGAGGATGCACGACATGCCCGTCACCAACACCCGTCGTCTGCTGCTCGGCTGCGCGATCACCCTCGCGGCCCTCTCCACACCCGCCGGCGCCGGCCCCGAGCCGCTCCCGACCGGCGCGGGCAAGCACCCCGCCGCCAAGCAGGCCGCCTCCGGCGCGACAACCACCGGCGCCCCGAGCAACCAGCCGGCCGACCAGCCCGCCGACCAGGCCCAGCCGCCCGCCGAAGGGACCGAGGGCGCCGAGCAGGCCGAAGCGGCCTCCCACGCCGGGCCCTCCGCCCAGGCGTACGCCCTGGCCCGGTGGGTGCAGGTAATCGGCGCCCGCGTCTGCACCGGGCCCAAGCTGCGCCTCGGCGACCGCGTCTCCAGGCCCGATGTCACCGACCAGGCACAGGGCTGGCGGGTCTCGGTGCCCACTTTCGAGACTGGGCGCGTCTCCGCGCCGCCCGCCCGGTCCCGCGCCGCCACGCCCGACCAGCAGACCACTGAAAGCCCCGCGTCCGAGACCCCGCCAGCCGAGACCACCGGCGAGGGCGCCTGACCGCCCCCCGCACACCAGACTGACGGCGACCATCGCACCCAGCCGCGGCACGCCGACGCCCCCGCAGGCACGCCCGCGCGGGGCCCTCGGCTCTATCATCCGCTTCTGGTATCCGCCTCCGTCATCTCCCCGCCCGAGCACGCCCCGAGAACGCCGCCCATGGCCAGCGCCAGAGTTACCCCCCCGCCCCCGGCGGAGCAGTTGCAGCACTTCCCGCGCCTGGCGGGCAGGCCCTTCCACCCGACGAGCTGGCAGTTCCCCGAGCACCTGTCGGGCTCGAAGTGCCGGTGGCTCGCGGCACTGGAGGACCTCTACCAGCACCCGATGTGCTTCCCCGCGTCGCTGAGCCCGCAGGCCGGGCTGCTGCTCCACAGCCTCGTCCAGAACTGCCGCCCGCGGGTGATCATCGAGGTGGGGATGTTCTGCTCGGTCAGCACGCACTGGATCGCCGGGGCCCTGGCCGCGGGCGGGGCGCGTCCGGGCGTCGACGCGGTCGTCCACTGCTTCGACGACTTCGGCCCGATCCACAAGGGCCCGTGGCGGGAGGCGGAGATGCTCGAGGGGCGCCGGGAGTTCGTGGAGGAGCGCCTGGAGCGGGCCGGCCTGCTGGAGTTCGTGCGGATCCACCCCGGCGACAGCGCGCCGACCATCCGGGCCTGCGCCGACGAGCTCCGCGCCGCGGGGGGCGTCGACTTCGCTTTCATCGACGGCAACCACAAGATCCACGGCGCCGTCGCGGACTTCCTTGCCACCGAGCCGGTGCTCAACACCGGCGCCCACATCGTGGTGCACGACACCTTCCCCGACCAGTGCGGCGGGCACGAGGGGCCGCGGTTCATCCTCGACCATGTGCGCACGCTCGGGGCGGAGGAGCCTGGGGCGGGGGCGGGACCCGCGATGGGGGTGAAGGAGGCGGTCGATGCCGCGCGGGCCGGCGAGCCGCTCGGCCTGGGCGTGTACGACCGGGTCGAGCTCTACCTCGCGCCGCTCAACTACGGCATGGGTGTGCTCCGCCGGCTCCGGTAGCTTCACACCGGCGCGATCACCCCGACCGGTCTGGTCCGCACCTCAGGGGCAGCGCCTCTCGCGACGCGGGATCGCTTCCGCAGCGCGACCGCCCACTGAAAGGTGTAGACATCCGGCTGGACTCGCAGCACCTCGAACGAGCCCTCGCACTTGGCCTTGAAGTAGTCCATGTCGTAGACCGTGTGCAGCCCCGGGCCGTTCCGAAACACGAGCGTTGCGAAGTCCGACCGCAACTGCTCGGGCGTGAAGAGCCGCTGGATGTCCTTGGAGAACCCGAGCTGGGGCCACCGCTCGATGTACTTCCACATCGCCTCTTTGGTGACGAGCGTGAGATAGAGGGTCCCGCCCGGCCTCAGCACGCGCGCCAGCTCGAGCAGCCACCCGTCGCAGTGCTCGCCGATGTGGCTGAAGACGGAGCCGCAGTACACCAAGTCGAATCGGCCGTCCTCAAACGGCAGGCTGGGGAAGCTCGATGTCAGCGCGAACCGGAAGGGCGGCGCCAGGTGGCGCATACACCAGTCGATGTGCGGGCCGCTCAAGTCCACCCCCCAGACCTCACCGCCCGCTTCGCCCGAGGCATGGTCAGCCAGATGGCGGAAATGCCGGGTCATGAAGCCCGCCGCGCAGCCAAAGTCGAGGACGCTCCAACCCGGCCGCGGCCTGCACTCCGCACCCTGGAGGATGTCGAGCATGCGCGTCACGTTGCGCTCGCCGATCGCCATCACCTGTTCGATGGTGGGGGCGTAGCCGTGCCAGAGGCGCTGCGGGGGCACCGGGAGCCCGTCCGACCACCGAGCGGTGCCCGGGTCGATCTTCGGAAGCAGGT
>JADZER010000003.1 GCA_020850415.1 Phycisphaerales bacterium | reverse complement strand
TCGACAGCCTGGCCACCGGCCCCGGCGACCTCCAGGGCAACAACGACATCACCGGCATCGAGAGCTTCCAGCTCCCGCCCTTCTTCAACCCCAGCTTCAAGGCTGGCAACCCCATCGCCATCTACTCCATCACTTGGACCCCCAACGACTACTCCAACCGCACCGTCAGCCTGACCAGCGCCAACCACGCCAACTTCTCGGTCTACACCGACACCTTCGGCACCTCCGTTGAGTACACCGGCGATGTCCGTGGCGGCTCCTTCCAGGTCGTCCCCGCCCCCGCCTCCCTGGCCCTCATCGGCCTCGGTGGCCTGGTCGCCCGTCGTCGTCGCTAATCGACGCGATCGGCTGATCGACCTCTGATCCAAGCGCCCCCGCCCGAAAGGGTGGGGGCGTTGTTTTTCAACCCCCCCACGCCACGCACCGACGCCCAGCCCCGCACGCGTACACTCCCGAGCGATGCCCAAGCCACCCAACAACCAGCCCGCTCCCGGCCGAAACAAGCTCGAAACCGTCGAGCCCATCGGCAAACGAGTCCTGGTACGCAAGGACGAGGACAAGAAGCAGACCAAGAGCGGGATCCACCTCCCCGACAAGATCGAGATCCCAACCCTCACCGGGCGCGTCGTCGCCATCAGCGCCCAGGTCGAGCGAGACCAGGACTACCCCATCCGCCAGTACGACCGCGTGCTCTTCAACCCCAAGCACGCCATCCCCGTCGACTTCGAGGGCGACAACCGCCTCTTCGTCATCCCCGTCGAGGATGTCGTCGCGGTCTTCCGGGCCGAGTCGGCGGAATAGCCCGTGCCGTCCGAACTGCTCAGCCCGCTCGGATCGCTCCCGGACCCGCTGCCGATCCCCACCATCCACGCCCAACGGGCCAGCGCGATCCGCGCCGTCGTCCGGCCACCGGGCTCAAAGAGCCTCACCAACCGCGCCCTGCTCCTCGCCGCCCTGGCCCGCGGCGAGAGCCGCCTGCACGGCGCCCTGACCCAGGCCGACGATGCGGAACGCATGCTCGCCGCACTCGCCGCACTCGGCGCTTCGGTGTCCCTCCACGCCCCCGGCGAGGTCACCGTCCGGGGCGTCAACGGGCGCTGGCCCGTCGCCCGCGAAGGCGTCGAGCTCAACCTACACAACGCCGGAACCGCCACCCGCTTCCTCGCCGCCGCCACCGCACTCGCCGCCGGCCCGGTCACCATCGACGGCAACGCCCGCATGCGCCAGCGCCCGATCGGCGAGCTGGCGGCGGTGATGCCCTCGCTCGGCGTCCGGGTCGAGTACCTCGGCGCCCACGGCTACCCGCCCCTCCGCCTCCACCCGCCCCGCCACCCCGTCAAGCACGCCGCCCTCGAGCTGCTCACCACCAAATCCAGCCAGTTCATCTCCGCGCTGCTCATGCTCGGCCCGTGGCTCGAGGGCGGGATCACCCTCCGCCTCCGCGGCGAGGTCACGAGCCCGCCCTACATCGCCATGACCCTGCGCCTCCTCGACCGGCTCGGCGCCGTGACCCGCTCCAGCGAGGACCTTCGCATCCTCCGGGTGGGCCCCCCCGACGGCGCCGCCCCCGGCCTCCCGCCGTTCGACTACCTCGTGGAACCCGACGCCAGCGGCGCGACCTACTTCTGGGCCGCCGGCGCGGTGCTGCCCGGGGCCTGCGTCGGCGTCGAGGCACTCGGCGCCGAATCGCTCCAGGGCGACGCGGCCTTCCCCACCCTGCTCCGACGCATGGGGGCCACCGTCGAGACCGACCCCGCCGACACCGTCCGCGTCACCGGCCCCGACGAGCTCGTCCGCATCGACGCCGATATGACCGACATGCCCGACGCCGCCATGACCATCGCGGCGGTCTGCGCGTTCACGCCCGGCCGCTCGGTCCTCCGCGGCCTGCGGACGCTCCGTGTCAAAGAGACCGACCGCGTCGCCGCCATCCAGAACGAACTCCGCAAGCTCGGCGTCCGCGTCGAGCTCGATGTCGCGGAGGACCCCGACGCGCTCTCCATCACCCCGCCCGACGGCGGCATCGACTGCTCCCCCACCGCCCCGCCCGTCGAGTTCGACACCTACGACGACCACCGCATGGCCATGTCCATGGCGCTCATCGGGCTCCGCCGCCCCAACTGCTTCATCCGCGACCCGGGCTGCGTGCGGAAGACCTACCCCGGCTTCTGGGCCGATCTGGCAGGTCTCTGTTTGTAGCGGCCTGGCGGGCGCGCCCCCCACCGCCGCGCCAGCCCTGTCCTCCGACTCCCGGGGACATTATCGGGCCACGACCGCCGGGGTTCCCGGTAGAATGGCCTTGCTAACTTGCCGATGGTGTACCTGCCTCGTTCGGTCCGGCCGCGGCGACCATCGGCCAGGTGGAGAGTGAGATATGCACCACGACCCGCTCGCGCTGCGCGCTAGGCCCCGATCGGCGCTTTGCCCGCCATCTCTGGCCCGGGCGGCGCTCCTCGTCGTCGGCCTGCTCGCCACGACCACGCCCGCCGACGACGGCGTGGTGTGCAGGTGGCGGAGCGTTCTCGGCTCGCTCGACACCCCGGGCGGCGCCCGGGCGGTCGCCGCCGCCGGCACGACGGTCTATCTCGCCGACAACCAGAGCCTCAGGGTCATCGACGCCAGCAACCCCGCGTCGCCCGTCGAGCTGGGCTCGCTCCCGATGAACTACACGCGGGACCTTCTGCTCGCCGGGTCGACGGCGTATGTCGCGGACGGCACGACCGGGCTGCGCATCGTCGATGTCTCCAACCCCGCCGCGCCCGTCCAACTCGGCGGGTTCGACACCCCGGGCGACGCCGCCGACCTCGCGCTCGCCGGCACGCTGGTCTATGTCGCCGACATCGCCGGGGGCCTGCAGATCATCGATGTCAGCAACCCCGCCGCACCCACGCTCCGAGGCTCGTACAACACCCCCGGCGACGCCTGGGGCGTCGCCGTCGTCGGCGCCCGGGCGTTCGTCGCCTGCGGCAGCGCGGGGCTCCTGATCCTCGATGTCATCGACCCATCGTCCCCGTTCCCGCTCGGCTCGTTCAACACCCCCGGCGACGCCTCCGACATCGAGGTCGCCGGCGGCGTCGCGTACATCGCCGACGCCCAGAGCCTCCAGATCATCGATGTCGCCAACCCCTCCGCCCCCGTGCCGCTCGCCGCCTTCGGCCAGTTCGATGACATCCTCACCCTCGCGTCGGAGGTCCATGTCGACGGGACGGTCGTCACCCTCCACCGCGCCGTCGGCGGTCTCGAGCTCATCGATGTCTCTAACCCCAGCGCGCCCACGCTCATGGGCGCCCTCGACATGCTCCCCGAAGGGGCCGAAGACTCCGCCGTCGTCGGCTCGACCGCCTATATCGCCGGCGGGGACAGCGGCCTGTTCATCGTGGACATGGCGAGCCCGCCGGAGCATCGCGCCACCCTGGGCCTCTACGCCACGGAACCGGGCGTGACCTACCACGCCGCCCTCGCGGGCGCTACCGCCTACCTCGCCGCCGGGTCCGCCGGCCTCCAGATCGTCGGTGTCGGCGACCCGTCCGACCCCACGCTCCTCGGCTCCTTCGCCGGCTCGACCAACGCCCGCGCCGTGGTCATCGTCGGCCCCACCGCCTACCTGGCCGACAGCGCCATGGGCCTGTTCATCCTCGATGTCACCGACCCCGCCGCCCCGGCCCAGCTCGGGCTGTGGCCCGACCAGGGCGGGGGCTACCGCGACCTCGAGCTGGTGGGCACGACCGCCTACGCAGCGGCGAGCGCCCGGGGGCTGCAGATCCTCGATGTGAGCAACCCCGCCGCACCGTCGCTCATCGGCGGGTACGCGACCGCGGGCACGCCCAGAAACCTCGACATCCAGGGCGCCCTCGCCTACATCGCCGCCGACGACGCCGGGCTGCTCATCCTCGATGTGAGCGACCCGGCCCTGCCCGTCCTGCTCGGCTCGCTCGCGACGGGCGGGTCGGCGACCGATGTCACGGCCGTCGGCCCCACCGCGTATGTCACCGACCGCGCGTCGGGCCTGCTCGTCGTCGATGTCAGCAACCCCGCCGCGCCCTTCGTCCGCGCCTCGCACGCGATCGGCCAGGAAGCGGTGTGCGTGACCATCGTCGGCGACATCGCCCTGGTGGGGTCCGAGGATTTCGTCACGCCGCAGCTCTTCGTGGTCGATATCGCCGACCCGGACGCGCCGACGCGGATCGGCTCGTTCCCCACGCTCAACCCCGTCGAGGCCATCGCCGTCGACGGCGACACCGCCTACCTCGCCAACTACTTCAAGGGGCTGCGGATCGTCGACTTCTCCGACTGCGCCGAGACCTGCCGGCCCGACCTCAACGGCGACGGCGCGGTCAACACGCTCGACTTCCTCGCGTTCCTCGGCGCCTGGAGCGCCGGCAACCCCCTCGCCGACTGGGACGGCAACGGCGCCGTCAACACCCTCGACTTCATCGCCTATCTCAACGACTGGGTCGCCGGCTGCTGAACGGGCCGCGCCGCCGAACCGCGACGCCTTGGGAGGCAGGAGCAACCCACACCCCCGCCCTTCCCCGGCCCGCGCTTGCACCGGTACGCCGTCCGAGAACACCCCATCCTGCCCCACGGCGCCCGCGGGCGACCTCAAACCCCGGCGCGGCGTCCGCCACCATTGCGGACCGCCGCAACCCCTGATACCCTCGACAGATGCGCGACAGGGGCGCGGCCCCGCCCGACCCACCGACCACGCCCCACCGCGGGCCGGCAGGGTCGGTAGCCCGCGTTGACAGCAACACGAAGGGATGGAGAGATATGCAACGCATGCGACACCACCGGACCATCGCGGCCGCCCTGTTCGCCGCCTCGACCGCCGCCACCTCGCTCGCCCAGAACATGCAAAGCGGGCTGCCCAGCCCCTCCGACGAGCTCTTCGGCACCATGCCGCGGACCGAGCTGCCCAGCTTCCGCGTCCCCGACATCAACTGGGACTCCGTCGCCCAGCTCGAGGCCCAGGACAGCGCCCAGGGCCTCGCCCCGCGCTACGCCGTCCCCTTCAGCACCGACATCTCCACCGACACCCACGGCTTCTGGGAGCAGGTCACCGAGAGCACCATGGTCTGGCGCATGCGCGTCACCTGCGACAACGCGCTCTCCCTGAACTTCGGCTTCGACAGCTTCCACATGCCCGAGGGCGCCAGCCTCTACCTCTACGACGCCTCCGGCGACCGGGCCATCCGACCCTTCACCAGCGCCGACAACGCCGCCCACGGCCAGCTCTGGACCCCGCCCACCGTCGGCAACGATGTCGTGATCGAGCTCACCATCCCCGTCAAGGCCGCCGAACAGCTCAAGCTCCACCTCGGCGTCATCAACGCCGGCTACCGCGAGTTCAACGACTTCTTCGACCCCCGCTCGGGCTCCTGCAATGTCGATGTCGTCTGCCCCGAGGGCGACGACTGGCGCGCCGAGATCGCCTCCGTCGCCGTCATCTCCACCGGCGGCTCGCGCTTCTGCACCGGCTTCATGGTCAACAACGCGCTCAACGACGAGACGCCCTACTTCATGACCGCCTACCACTGCGGCATCACCGCCGGCAACGCCGCCTCCCTCGTCACCTTCTGGAACTACGAGACCAGCGTCTGCGAGGGAACCCCCGACGGACAGCTCACCGACTTCCAGTCCGGCTCCTTCTTCCGCGCCGCAAAGAGCTCCAGCGACTTCACCCTCGTCGAGCTCGACCAGCAGCCCGACCCCGACTGGATGGTCTCCTACGCCGGATGGGACAACACCGGCGTCGACAGCCCCGGCGCCATCGCCATCCACCACCCCAACACCGACGAGAAACGCATCAGCTTCGAGTACCAGCCCACCAGCACCACAAGCTACCTCGGCGCCACCGTCCCCGGAGACGGCACCCATGTCCGCGTCACCGACTGGGACATCGGCACCACCGAGCCCGGATCCTCCGGATCACCCCTCTTCGATGTCAACCACCGCATCATCGGCCAGCTCCACGGCGGCTACGCCGCCTGCGGCAACGACGACTCCGACTGGTACGGCAAGTTCAGCGTCTCCTGGACCGGCTCCTCCTCCTCAAACCGCCTCAGCGACTGGCTCGACCCCGCCGCCTCCGGCGCCACCACCGCAGACACACTCTGGCCCGGCGCCTCGGGCATCCTCGTCAGCCCCGGCGGCGTCTTCACCGCCGAGGGACAGGCCGGCGGCCCCTTCACCCCCGGCTCACAGGTCTACACCATCCGAAACATGGGCGATGTCTCCCTGGACTACCTCGTCTCCACCCCCGACAACTGGCTCACTATCACCAACGGCGTCGGCACCATCCCCGCCAGCGCCCAGGCCGATGTCACCGTCACCATCAACTCCAACGCCAACGGCTTCCCCAACGGCGGCTACAACGCAACCGTCAGCTTCGCCAACACCACCGACCACGACGGCGACACCACCCGACCCGTCAAGCTCTTCGTCGGCGTCCCCGAGCAGGTCTACATCTGGAACCTCGACACCAACCCCGGATGGACCACACAGGGCCAGTGGGCCTACGGCACCCCCACCGGCGGCGGCGGCGAGCACGGCAACAACGACCCCACCTCCGGCGCCACCGGCACCAAGGTCTACGGCTACAACCTGAACGGCGACTACACCAACAACATGCCCGAGTACCACCTCACCACCACCGCCATCGACTGCTCCGACCTCTCCCGGACCACCCTCAAGTTCAAGCGATTCCTCAATGTCGAGCAGCCTGCCTACGACCACGCCTCCATCCGCGTCTCCAACAACGGCTCCACCTGGACCGATGTCTGGACCAACGGCGGCGAGATCACCGACGCCTCCTGGCAGGCCGTCGAGCATGACATCTCCGCCGTCGCCGACGGCCACAGCACCGTCTACATCCGCTGGACCATGGGCACCACCGACAGCTCCTGGCTCTTCTCCGGCTGGAACATCGACGATGTCGCGATCTGGGGCGTCAGCAGCGCCGAGTGCGTCGCCGACTTCAACGGCGACGGCAGCGTCAACACCCTCGATGTCCTGAGCTTCCTCAACGCCTGGAACGCCGGCGACAGCTCCGCCGATATCAACGACGACGGCAACATCGACACCCTCGATGTCCTGGCCTTCCTCAACCTCTGGAACGCCGGCTGCTGACCGAGGCCCGCGCCAAAACCCACCGCACACCCGGAGCCCGGGGACCCAGGTCCCCGGGCTCGTTTCGTTCCAGCGTCCCCCACCCGCCCCCGCCGTCAATCGCCCCCGCCGTCAATCGCCCCCGCCCTCAGTCGCCCCCGCCGTCCGCCGGCCGACCGAACAGCTGGAAACTCCCGTACCCCGCCTTGCTCAGCTCGTCGATCACCGCGAGCAGGTCCCCCGACGGGCAGCCGGTGTCCGCCGCCAGGCTGATCTTCGCGCCGGGCCGGGCCTCGAGCCTCGCCCGCACCGCCTCGATCAACCCCTCACGCCCCGTCGGCGCCTCGTCCACGAACACCCCGCCCTCCGCGTCCAGCGTGATCGTGACCGCCCCCGTGTCCTGCGCCGGCTCGCCGGACCCCAGCGTCGGCAGCGTCACATCCAGCACCTGCGCCCGGACCATCAGCAGCATCGCGAACACGAAGAAGGTCAGCAGCAGGAACACCACATCGATGAGCGGGGCCATCTCCAGACGGACTTCCGGGCTTGTGCGGCGGACGCGGCGCATAGGGAACTATATGGGTGAGTGGATGAGTGGGTGAGTGGGCGTTCTAGCCGAGGACGATCGTGGCGGTGGTCCGCCTCGCCCCGGGCCGGTCGCCCTCGAGGTGGTGCTCGGTCACCGTCGCCCGCCCGTGCGCGACCGTCGCATCAAACCGCGTCAGGCGGCAGTCGCCGGTCTCGTACCCCAGCCCCTCCCCGGCGTCCTCGTACAGCAGGCCGACCGCCCGCCCGTCCGCGTCGGGGTTGATCACCAGAGACAGCGGGTCCAGCGGCCTCTCGCCCACATGCTGCATCACCGGCCCCAGCGTCACCACCGCGCCCTCACGCACGAACAGCTCCGGCAGCTCCCGGTCGGTATCGCCCGCCGGCTCGAACGGACGCCAGTTGCCCGCCGGCATCGCCGCGCGGCAGAGGCCCGTGAACCGCGTGCTCGCCCGCACCAGGATGTCGCCCCCCAGCAGGAACGAGTCGTCGGCGTCGCGCAGCCTCGGGTCGGCCGGATCAGCAAAGAACAGAGGACGCACGATCGGCATGCCCGTCCGCACCGCCTCGTGCGCCAGCGTGTAAAGGTACGGCATGAGCCGGTACCGACGCTCCAGCGCCAGCCGGCACACCCGCTCGCAGCCCGGGCCAAACGACCACGGCTCGTGGTCGCGCGAGCCCTTGATCGAGTGCCCGCGGGCAAACGGCAGCAGCGCCCCGATCCCCATCCACCGCGCGAACAGGTGCCCCGTCGCGTCCCCCGCGAACCCCCCGATATCCGGGCCGGCGAACGGCTGGCCCGACAGACCCAGGTTGAGCGCCATCGTGATCGACCAGCCCAGATGCCGCCAGTCGCTGGTGTTGTCGCCCGTCCAGGTCCACGCGTACCGCTGCCCGCCCAGGAAGCTCGACCGCGTCAGCACGAACGGACGCTTGCCGGGATTGGCCGCACGCACGCCCTCGCGCGTCGCCCGGATCATCTGCATGCCGTAGATGTTGTGATACCGGGCGTGGTCGCCCGGCCCCCCCAGCTCGGCGTCGGCCTCGTGCCGGTTGGTCAGCGCCATGCTCTTCCGCGGGCCCTTGAAGACCGCCGGCTCGTTCATGTCGTTCCACACCCCGTCGATCCCCGTCGCCATGAACCCCTCGTACAGCGAGGCCCACCACCGGCGCGTGCGCTCGCGGGTGAAATCCGGGAACGCGCACGGCCCGGGCCACACATCGCCGTGGAACTCCGCCCCGGCCGCGTCGGTCACGAAGTGCCCGCCCTCGCGCCCCTGCCGGTAGACCCCGTAGTTCTCGTCGACCTTGACCCCCGGGTCGATCATCCACACCGCCCTGAACCCCGCCGCGTGCAGGTCGCGGTTGAGCCCGGCCGGGTCGGGGAACTTCTTGCCGTCGAAGGTGAAGACCCGGAACCCGTCCATGTAGTCGATATCGTGCCAGAGCACATCGCACGGGATGCGGCGCTCACGGAACTCCGACGCCAGCGCCCGGACACGCGACTCCGGCTCGTACGACCACCGGCACTGGTGATACCCCAGCGCCCACGCCGGCGGCATGGCAGGACGGCCCGTCAGCTCGCCCAGCGCCCGCACCACCTCCTGCGGGCTGTCACGCTCGATCACATACACCGGGAACGGCTCGCCCTCGAACGCCATCACGAGGTCCCGCTTCCCCACCGAGATCAGCCCACGCCGACACGAGTCGCACAGCACCCCGAACGCCGTCCCGTCGGCCCGAACGCCCAGCACCCACGGGTGCGACTGGTACAGCGCGCCCGTCGAATCGTCGTACCCGAACGCGTCCGTGTTCCACAGCTCGATCGTCCGACCGTTCCGACGCAGCGGCCCGGCCGTCTCGCCCGTGCCGTAGATGTCCGTCCCCACCGCCAGACCCAGCCGCAGCCCGAACCACGGCTCGCGGCTGATGAACTCGGGGACCACCGCCGCCGACGCGCTCGCGTTGCGGATCCGGGCCGGCTGCTCCACCAGCGCCGGCGACGGACGCAGCGCCAGGTGCAGGAACGCCTGGTCGCGGCACCGGGTGATCCGGTCGCCCACCGGGACGGGGCTGGGGTCGGTACGCCCCGGGCCGAGCCGGCGGAGGGCGCGGGCCAGGGACACAATCGTGGTACTCTTCACGGCGAGCCTCGTGCAAGCAGTCCGGGACAATCCCCACCAACCCGGCGGGGCACAGGCCAGGAAGCAGGAGGATACTCATGCGCAGGAACCGGATATTGCTCGCGGCGGTGTCGGCAGGCGTTATCGTGGCCGCGGCAGGCTGCGGCTCAAACTGGCAGCAGGCCCGCTTCGAGCGGGATGTCGAGCTCACCTTCCTCCTCCCCGCCGGCTCCGGCCTCGACGCGGCCACCGACAACGGGGCGGTCCGGCTCACCGAGGCAACGCGGGACGATGTGCTCGTCCGCGCCCGCATCCGGGCAACCACCCAGGAGCGCGCCGACGCCGTCGCCATCGTCGGCGAGGACGAGGGCGGATGGCTCGAGGTCCGGGCCGTCTGGCCCGATGTCCGAAAGGGCAGCGAGGGCGTCTCCTTCGAGATCGACGCCCCCGGCGGGAGGCCCGTCAGGGCCGAGACCGGCAACGGCGCCGTGACTATCACCGGCTTTGCCGGCGGCGCCGAGGTCGAGACCTCCAACGGCGCCGTGCAGGTCGAGGGCCACGCCGGCCCGGTCGACGCACGGACCTCCAACGGCCGGATAACAATCCTCGCGGCCCCGGGGCCCGTCCGGGCCGACACCAGCAACGGCGCCGTCCGGGTCGAACTCACCGACACCGCGAACGGCCCCCTGGACATCGACACCTCCAACGGCGCCGTCACCCTCATCGTCGGCCCGGGCTTCTCCGGACGGATCGAGGCCGACACAAGCAACGGCTCGATCCGGGCCGGCGGCGCCCGGATCGTCTCCACCTCCGGCTCCAAGACCCACAAGGTCGTCCAGGTCGGCGAGGGAGGCGAGGACTCCTCGATCGAGACCAGCAACGGCTCGGTCGAGATCGAGGTGCGAGAGTAAACCCGGCGCCGCGGCCCTCCACCCCCGCCCCCCCCCGGCCGGGAACGCGGCCGACGGAACAACCGCCGGCCCGATCCCGCCCGCCAGGAAAAGAAAGCACGCCCGGGGCCGGGCCCCGGGCGTGTTCGTGCGTGGAGAGGTTCGATCCGGGCTCAGCAGCCGGCGTTCCAGAGGTTCAGATACGCGAGCACATCCTGCGTGTTCACGCTGCCGTCGCCGTTGATGTCCGCCGAGCTGTCCCCGGCGTTCCACGCGTTGAGGAACGCGAGGACATCCTGGGTGTTCACGGCGCCGTCGCCGTTGAAATCGGCGACACAGTCGGTGCAGTCGTAGTCGAAGATGGTCAGCTCGTCGACCGCGCCCTCGACGATCGAGCCCGAGCCGGCGTCGTCGGCGACGAAGCGGGCCCGAAAGGTGGCGCCGGGCGTGACGATGTCGGCCACGCGGATCTCGTGGTAGAACCAGCCGCCGTTGGCGTACTCGCCGGCCGGGCCGAGCGTTTTGGCGTTGGTCCAGGTGCTGCCGCTGTTGCCCGAGAAGTCGATGCGGAAGGTGTCGTTGTTGGGGTCCGAGCCTGCGTTGTTGGAGTACCACACCCACACGCCGACATACGGGTCGGCCAGACCCGACAGGTCGTACACCGGGCTCTTGAGCGTCGTCTTGCCGCTGTCCACATCGTAAGTGCCCACATTGCCGTCGGATCGCCCGTCGGTGACCCAGCAGTTCACGCCGTCGGTGGAGACATCGTCCTCGGGCTGGGCGCCGGTGCCCACGGGGTTCTGGCGGTTCCAGATGCCGGTGCTGGCGTTGTCGCCGGTGTCGCCGACGGTCCACGAGCCGGTGGTCTCGCCGTCGTAGTCGACGGAGATGACCTTCTCCCCGGCGACGAGCGCGTGCACGGTGTCGGTCGTGAGCGCGTCGCCCGCGTCGGTCGTCGCGGAGACGAAGTAGTCGTAGGTGTCAAAGCACGACGCCCCGGGCAGCGCAGCGCTGTAGGTGTCGCCGCCCATGTCGGCCATCGCGATCTGCACATCGGCCCCGCCGTTGAGCGAGTAGTTGAGCGTGACCGAGCCCTGGTCGTAGGTGTCGAAGTCCTCGGTGAGGTGGACGGTCACCGGCGCGGGGGTGTTGGGATCAAGCTCCGTGGGCGCGTCCACAAGCTCGAGCGAGACACCGACCAGCCGGACGATGAACAGCCCGCGCTCGATGTCCGAGATGAGGATGATCCCGCTGGGCAGGTACGGGTAGTTGCTCCAGGTCCCGTTGAACTGCGCCGCGTCGTCGCCGGGGTAGGTGTCGAAGTACGCGATCTCGACCGGGGCGACGGGGTTGGTGGCGTCGAACACCCGCAGGCCCGACCGGTAGTTGCTCTCGAAGATCTTGCCGTCGTGGGTGTACAGGTTGTGGTCGATCGCGGGCTTGCCGCTGGTGAAGGTGCCCATGAAGACGGGGTTGGTGATGTCCGAAACATCGAAGATCCGGGTCGTGGTCACGCCGACCGAGTCGCCCTCGTCCAGCTCGTCGTTGATGTAGAAGTACTGGCGGTCCTCGCTCAGCCAGCCCTGGTGCGCGTACCGGGCGCCCGTCCAGGAGACCGTCGAGATGGTGAACATGTTGCCCTTGTCCGTGACATCGACGATCCGCAGGCCCGTCTGGCTCCACCCGCCGCTGAAGCCCGACAGGCAGTACGCGATCTCACGCCCCGCGTACGGGCCCGAGTCGTAGGTCACCACCTGGGCGTCGTGCACATACATCTGGCTCCACGCCCCGACGATCGTGGGCATCTCCGGGTTGGCGGTCGACACAGCCACCAGCCCGCCGTTCTGGATGTTCGCCCCCACCAGGTACAGGTACCCGCTGTCGGGGTTCGACGCGATGTTGTGCGTTGAGGAGTGACCCTGCTGGGTCATGTTCCGGACCAGCGTCACGCTCCCGTTGTCCAGGTTCGACATGTCCATGACCTGGATGCCCGAACCGCCCTCAGACACCCCGTACGCGTAGTGCCCGATCACCTTGACATCGTGCCAGGTGCTCGACGGGCCCGTGATCACCCCCACGATGACCGGGTTCGAAGGGTCCGTCACCTCGACAAACCCGAAACCCTTCTGCAGCCCCATGATCGCGTACTCACGCCCGCTCGGCGACACATACCCCCAGCAGTCGTTGCCCGCGCCCTGCCCACCCGGGAAGTCGCCGAGGCTCAGCCACGACAGGAGCGTCATGTTGTGCGAGTCGAAAACCTCACGCTCCCCCCCCCCCGGCTGGTGCTTCACCAGAACCGGCGGCTGCTGATCGAGCAGCTTGAGAACATCCTCGTCGCCCGCCGTCGTGGGCGGGTCGCCCGCCATCGCGGCACCACCGGCAAAGCACAGCACGGGGAGCGCGATAGCACGGACGCAGCGTCGAAACATGGACATCCTCCTCTATGGGTGTTGTCTATTGGAGCGGCGGACGCCGGGGGGCCGGTCCCGGCGCTCAGCCTCGGGGTTCAACACGAAGGTACCGACAGTCCGGCCACAGAGCAAGCCCGCCGCGACCCAACCCGAAGTTTCTAAAAGGTGATATCTATGTCTGATTTGTCTCTTCCGCGTTGTCCCGCAAGTGGTTAGGATGGTCGAACCCAACGGCGCACCCAGGGCGCGCTCGATCCGGTTAAATAGGATGTTCACGTGCGTTTAAGACCACTACACGCCGCCGCCGCACTCCTTCTGGGCCTCATCGCCCCCTCCCGGACACTCCTCGCCCAGGCCTCCGGCCTCCTCCTCGCAGATGACACCAAACAGCCCCGCGTCCAGGTCACCTGGCACAGGGCCGACGGGACAACCTCGACCCTCGAAGCCGCACTCCCCTACGCCAGCCAGGACGAGCTCCGAGCCCTCGGCGACAACCTCCAGGCCTTCGTCGCCCTCGGCGGCTCGCGCCTGGAAAAAGGCGCCGGCCACCCCGCCGGCGCCATCGTCCGCGTCGGCCTCGTCAAGGCCGACCCCGACCTGATGATGTTCGAGGACATCGCCCACGCCACCGAGGTCCTCGTCGAACTCCGCGGCATCTACTTCAACCAGCCCGCCCTCCCCGACCCCGACTCACTCATCCAACGCCTCCGGTACAAGGCCGACGATGTCATCGCCTGCGGCCTCACCATCGACCAGGCCGAGATGTTCAATCTCGCCAGCCACGACGACGACATGGGCGGCACGATCCTGCCGCAGCAAGCCCGCTTCGGCTGCCTCACCGGCGGAGAGGAACACGCCGGCGAAGCAAGCATCACCGTCGCCGCCGACGGCGAGTTCTCGCTCCGCGCGGTCATCCCCTACCGCCTCCTCCGCCACAAGGGCGACCCGTGGTCCCTCGAGCTCCCCGGCTCGTTCTTCGAGCCCTTCCAGTTCGATCTCGAGTTCGAGGTCCTCCCCGAAGCCGTCGCCGCCGCGGAGGGCATCCTGGCCCCCGACGCCCCCCGGTAGCGACGCCCCGAATCAAATGAACGAGAAATCGATACGGATGGTGGACAATCCGCTTGACCGGTACACCCATGTGCCTATCCTCAAACGCGATTGAGTCTCAGTCGCATCTTCTGCGGCCCACGCCGCGGGGAAGGGAGGCCAGGTGCGGAAGTGGATCGCCAGATGGGGCGTCATGGGGCTGATCTTCTTCACCGTCAAGGGCCTGGTCTGGCTGGCCATCGGCGCCGCCGCAATCGGCGGAGCCACCGAGGTGATGCGATGAACACGACAACCACAAAGCCCGTCGAGGTCAGCCTGCTCATGGTCGAGCTGCGGGAATCCACCGCGGAACTCCACACCCGGGCCGAGAGACATCCCGTCCAAGCCTCGCTCGTTCGCGGACAGGCAGACCGGTCGGTCTATATTTCCTACCTCAGCCAGCTCTGGCATGTCCACACCGCCCTCGAAGGCGAACTCCACCGCCGTGCCGGTGCGGAAGCTCTCGCGCCGGTCAAGCCCGAGCAGTACCGCGCGCACCTAGCGATCGACGACCTGGACACCCTGGGCGCCGGGATGCCCGAGGCGCCGGTCCCCGTGGTCCGGAAGCTCGCGAGCGAAGCCCCCGGGTTCTCGGACGCAGAGCTCATGGGCATGCACTATGTCCTCGAGGGCAGCACCAACGGCGGCCGCTTTATCGCCGCGGCCGTCCGGAACGGGCTCGGGCTCGAAGACCGCCGGGGCACCCGCTACCTCGACCCCTACGCCGAGGCACAGAGGGCGCGCTGGGCCGAGTTCTGCGCCGCCATGGGCCGCCTGCGCCCCAGCCCCGAAGAACGCGCCGAGATGGTCGCTGGGGCCACCCGGATGTTCGGCCTGATCATCGAGATGTTCGACCAGATGGCGCCCGCCCGGTCGCCCAACGCCTGAGGCGGTCTGGCCCGGGGGGACGCGCAACACGGAGCGGCGGGTCCAACACCCGCAGAATGGAGAGGCATCATGCGTCAGCGAACGATCGCGGCAGCGGCGGGCGTGCTCGTGGCGGCCGGGACATCCCTCACCCGCGCGGACTTCATCACGCCCGAGGACTACGGCTGGTCCCGTGCCGACGCCGGCTCGACCTACTTCGGCTGGGACATCTTCGTGAGCACCACCGGCGGCAACGAGCCCGACGCCGGGCAATTCCCCGACCCGCTGCCCTCGGGCTGGGTCCAGCCCGATGTCATCGAGACCACCGGCGACGCCTTCATCACCGGCTCGGGCCGGATCTACTCGCCCTTCGGGCCGATCAATGTCGAGGTGACCGTGCCCAACTACGACACGGGCTCGGGCCAGACCACCCTGCTCCTGCAGGTCCGCACGATCGGCTTCGATCTCGACTTCGACAATGTGGTGCTCGACGGCGCGGTGCTCCCCGTCGACATCGTCGAGCTGAGCCGCCAGACCGGCGGCATGGGCGACGAGGTCGACACGCTGTTCGTGTTCGAGGTCGACGGGAACGCGCCCCTGTATGTGTTCGACATCCCCACCGCCGAGGCCCATGTCAGCATCGACGCGATCTCCGTCGACACCCTCGCCGCCGGCGAGAACTGCGTCGCCGACTTCAACGGCGACGGGGCCGTCAACACGCAGGATGTCATCGGCTTCCTCAACGCCTGGGTCGCCGGCGACAGCCGGGCCGACATCAACGGCGACGGGGCCGTCAACACGCAGGATGTGATCGGGTTCCTGAACCTCTGGGTCGCCGGCTGCTGAGCCGCGGGGGGGTTGGGTCATGCGCCGCCGCGTTCGCGCGTTCACCCTGATCGAGCTCCTGGTCGTCATCGCGATCGTCGCCCTGCTCGTGGGCATTCTCCTTCCTGCCCTCGGCAAGGCGCGCAGCCAGGCCCGCGCGGCGCGGGCCCTGGCTGCGTCGCGATCGCTCATGTCCGCGTGGGTGCTCTACACCGGCGACTGCCAGGACTGGCTGCCCGAGGGCTACCTCCCCCTCGAGACCGACCGGCGCATCACCGACGAGTTCGGCCTCGAGTGGGGCCCGCCAATCTCGCAGCGCTGGGTCTACCGGCTCGCCCCCTGGTACGACTACGGCTTCCTGGGCACCACCCTCGTCAACGGCGAGGCGGAGTTCTACAAGGACCGCGACAACATCCGAAACAAGCCCGACGGCGAGTTCGACTGGGTGTACCGCATGAGCGCCTACCCCGCCATGGGGCTCAACACCTCCTATGTCGGGGGAAACTACGCGCTCGGCAACGCCATGCTCCGGCGCCAGGCGCCCGTGCGACGCATCGGCGAGGCCTTCCAGCCCACCAGGCTCATCGCGTTCGTGACCGCGCGGGGCACCAGCGACTACGGCGTCGAGGCCGGCTTCCACCGCGTCGAGCCGCCCCCCCTCGGCGCGGCTTTCGACCCCGGCGACCCGCCGCACAAGTTCGGCTATGTCGACCCCCGCTACGACGGCCGGGCCATCACCGGGTTCGTCGACGGGCACTGCGACGGCCTCCCGCCCGCGGCCCTCGCCGACCGACGACTCTGGTCCGACAAGGCCGCCCGCGAGGACGACCCCGACTGGCAGCCCTGACCGCGCCCCGCCGCGCTTACACCCCCGCGTCGTCCGCGAAGCGCTGGAACACCCGCAGCGTTTTGGGGCTCACATGGTGCTCGATCCCCTCGGCGTCCGACTCGGCCGTCCTGCGGTCCAGCCCCAAAGCCAGCAGAAACCGCACGCAGGTCTCGTGCCGCGCCTTCGCCCGGGCCGCGACACGACGCCCCTCCGCGGTCAGCTCCACCGGCCGGTAAGGCTCGGTCGTCGCCAAACCGGCACGCACCAGACGCCGGATCGTGCGGCTGACCGTGACATGGCTCACGCCGAACTGGGCCGCCAGATCCGTCACGCGGCAGACGCCCCGCGCGGCGATCGTGTCCGCGATGGCCTCGGCGTAGTCCTCGGCGGTCTCGGCCGAGTGAGCGTCCCGCACGCGGGCGTGCATCGCGGCGGTGATGGGGGCGGGTCGGCGCATGCGCGATAATAGTGCCACCCAACGCCGTGATCTTCAGACACCAAGCCCGTGTTCATCGAGGGTCGCCATCCGGCCCCCTCGCCCGCCCCCGGCGGGAGAGGGCTGGGGTGAGGGCTCTTCCCCTCCTCCGTCTTCGACGCTCGACCATACCGACGCCGCAGACACTCCAGGCACGCTGGAGGTGCACTGCGTTGAGTGCCAACCCCGCCCGCTCCCCGCGCCGAGCACACCAAACCGCCCGGGGATGACCCCGGAGGGCCGCCCGTACAATCCGTCATGCACACCAGGAACCTCATCGGCGGCGAGTGGGTCGGGGCGGAGTCCGGCGCGGTCTTCCCCGTGCGCAACCCCGCGACCGATGAGACCCTCGCGGAGGTGCCCGACTGCGGCACAACCGAAACCGCCCGAGCAATCGACGCCGCCGCCGCCGCCTTCGAGGGCTGGCGGGCGCTGCCCGCCCACGAACGCTCCGCGCCCCTCCGCCGCCTGTCCGACCTCATGCTCGCCGAGGTCGAGCCCCTCGCCACGCTCCTCAGCCGCGAGCAGGGCAAGCCCCTCGCCGAGGCCCGTGGCGAGATCCGATACGGCGCGAGCTTCGTCGAGTGGGCCGCCGAGGAGGCCAAACGCGTCTACGGCGAGACCATCCCCGCCAGCACGCCCGGCAAACGCATCGTCGTGCTCCGCCAGCCGGTGGGCGTCGTCGCCGCCATCACGCCCTGGAACTTCCCCAACGCGATGATCACCCGCAAGATCGCCCCCGCGCTCGCCGTCGGCTGCACCGCGGTCGTCAAGCCCGCCGAGCAGACGCCGCTCTCGGCGCTCGCGCTCGGCGACCTCTGCGCCCGGGCGGGCCTCCCCGCCGGGGTGGTCAACATCGTCACCGGGCGCGACCCGGCCCCCATCGGCGCCGCCCTCTTCGCCGACCCGCGCGTCCGCCATGTCTCCTTCACCGGCTCCACCGAGGTCGGACGCGTCCTCATGCGACAGGCCGCGGCGAACATCACTCGCCTCTCGCTCGAGCTCGGCGGCCACGCGCCCTTCATCGTCTTCGAAGACGCCGACCTCGACAAGGCCGTCGCCGGCCTCATGGCCAGCAAGTTCCGCAACGCCGGCCAGACCTGCATCTGCGCCAACCGCGTGCTCGTGCAAGAGAGCATCGCCGACGAGTTCGTCGCCAGGCTGCGCGGCGCGATCGCCGGCCTGCAACTCGGGCCCTGGGACAGCCCCGACGCCACGGTCGGCCCCCTCATCGACGACGACGCCGTCGCCAAAGTCGAACGCCACATCGCCGACGCACGCGCCGGCGGCGCCAGCGTCCGAACCGGCGGCACGGTGATCTCGCCCCGCGCCGGCCTCGCCAGGCGCTTCGTCGAACCCACCATCCTCGAGGGCGTGAAGCCCGGCATGCTCTGCACCCGCGAGGAGACCTTCGGGCCGGTCGTCCCAATCACCCGCTTCGCCACAGAGGCCGAGGCCGTCCGCCTCGCCAACGACACCCCCTTCGGGCTCGCCGCATACTTCTACACCCGCGACGCCTCACGCCTCATCCGCGTCGCCGAGGCCCTCGAGTACGGCGTCGTCGGCGCCAACGACGGCGCCCCGAGCACCGCCCAAGCCCCCTTCGGCGGCGTAAAGCACTCGGGCTTCGGACGCGAGGGCGGCAAGCACGCCTGCCAGGACTACACCGAGCTGAAGTATGTCTCGATCGGGCTGTAAGCCCGACCACGCGGGCGCCCGGCGCCGATCCCGTGCAAGCGGCCGCAGGGGTGTGCTACTCCGACCACAGGGCGCCGATCGGCACGGCCCACAGCCCCTCGCCGAACGGGACCGTCTCGCCGCCGCAGTAGAGCACCACGCCCCGATGGAACCGGTCCCGCGCCGCCGCCCGGAGCGCGTCCAGCCCCCGAAAGGCGCCCCGGTCGATCGACGCGCCCGACTTGACCTCCACCCCGACCACCCGCCCGTCCGCGCCCTCCAGCACCAGGTCAACCTCCGCGCCCGACGCCGTGCGGAAGTGATGCACCCGCGCGCGCACCCGTGCCCCGCCGAGCAGCCGGACGAGCTCGCCCGCGACGAATGTCTCGAGGAGTGAGCCCCGGAGCGAACCATCCTCCGCCAGGCGGTCACGATCCGCGCCGAGCACGGCCGCGCCCAGCCCGCTGTCGCACACGAACACCTTGGCCGACTTCACCACCCGCGACGACTGGTTCGTCGACCACGCGGGGACGCGGACAATCAGGAACATCGCCTCGAGCAACGCGAAGTAGCGCTTCACCGTGCTCTGAGACAGCGAAAGGCCCCGCGTCACATCCGCGTAATTCAGGAGGTTGGCCGACCTGGCCGCGAGCAAACGCAGCAGCGAATGCAGCTCGGGCACGCCCTCGATGTTGGCCAAGTCGCGGATGTCGCGCTGCAGCAGCGTGTCGATGTACGCGCCGAACCACGCCGCACGCCGGTCGTGAGACCGCCTCGCAACGGCTTCCGGGTAGCCGCCCCGCAGCACCCGCTCCCAGACATCCGTCTCCCCATCGGCCGCCGGCCCCAGCGGACCCCCGCCGAACAGCCGGTCTACGAAGTTCGTGGTGCTCCCCTGGATCTCCGCCTGCGCCAGCGGCCACAGCGTCAGCACCTCCATCCGGCCCGCCAGCGATTCGCTCAGCCTGGGCAGCACCAGCGCGTTCGCCGAGCCCGTCAGCAGGAACCGTCCGGGCGTCCGGTCCCGGTCCACCGCGTGCTTGATCGCCGCGAACAGCTCCGGCGCCCGCTGCACCTCGTCCAGCAGCACCGGCCCCTCCAGCCCGTCCACAAACCCGTCCGGGTCCGATCGCGCCGCCGCGAGAACCGCCGTCCGGTCCAGGCTCAGCCGCTGACGCCCCCGCTCTCCGGCGACCACCTCCGCGAGCGTGGTCTTCCCCGACTGGCGGGGCCCGTGGATGAGGACCACGGGCGTGTCGCCCAGGGCATCGCGTATCGGCCGTTCGAGCATCCGCTGGTACATGCTGAGCCGTTCTAGCCGGTCTGCGGCTGCAAATCAACCACATACTGGTTGAATATCAACCAGTAACTGGTTGATTATCGTCCACAGACTGGACAATCTGCATCAAACCGAACATATCCCGCAAAAAACCCCGGCCACGCGGCCGGGGTTCTCGTTGTGTCCGACTAGGTCAGCCTCGCGGCTCAGGCGTTCGCCGCCATCTTCTGGGCCTTCTGCCGCGCATCGTCCAGCGTGCCCACATACATGAACGCCGACTCGGGCAGGTCGTCGCCCTCGCCGTTGCACAGGCGCTCGAAGCTGTCGATCGTGTCCTCCAGCTTCGTGTACACGCCGGGGAAGCCGGTGAAGACCTCCGCGACATAGAACGGCTGGCTGAGGAACCGCTCGATCTTGCGGGCGCGGCTCACGATGAGCTTGTCCTCCTCGGAGAGCTCATCGACGCCGAGGATCGCGATGATGTCCTGCAGGTCCTTGTACCGCTGCAGGATGACCTGCACGCGACGGGACACCCGGTAGTGCCGCTCGCCGATGATGCCCGGGTCGAGGATGCGGGAGGTGGACGCCAGCGGGTCGACCGCGGGGAAGATGCCCTTCTCCGCGATGCCGCGGGCCAGCACCACGAACGCGTCGAGGTGCGCGAAGGCCGTCGCGGGGGCCGGGTCGGTCAGGTCGTCGGCCGGCACATAGATGGCCTGCACCGAGGTAATCGCGCCCTTGCTCGTCGAGGTGATCCGCTCCTGCAGCTCGCCCATCTCGGTCGAGAGCGTCGGCTGATAGCCCACCGCCGAGGGCATGCGCCCGAGCAGCGCGGACACCTCGGACCCCGCCTGCGTGAAGCGGAAGATGTTGTCCACGAAGATCATCGTCTCCTTGCCGGACTCATCGCGGAACTCCTCGGCCATCGTCAGGCCCGAGAGCGCGACGCGGAGACGCGCCCCGGGCGGCTCGTTCATCTGGCCGAACACCATCGCCACCTTGTCGATGACATGGGCGGTCTTGCCGTTCTCGTCGGTGTACTCGGCCTCCTGCATCTCGCGCCAGAGGTCGTTGCCCTCGCGGGTGCGCTCGCCCACGCCGCAGAACACGGAGTAGCCGCCGAACTCGCGGGCCACGCGGGCGATCATCTCCTGGATGATGACCGTCTTGCCGACGCCCGCGCCGCCGAACAGACCGATCTTGCCGCCCCGGACGAACGGGCACAGCATGTCGATGACCTTGATGCCGGTGGGGAGGATCTCGGTGTGGGGGTTGAGCTGGCTGAACTCCGGCGGCTCGCGGTGGATGGGCATCCGCTTGGAGTCCGGCGCCGGGCCGCGCTTGTCGATCGGCTCGCCCAGCAGGTTGAACACCCGCCCGAGCACCTTCTCGCCGACCGGCACCGTCACGGGGCTGCCGGTGTCCGCGCACGCCACGCCGCGGGTCAGGCCATCGGTCGAGCCCAGCGCCACCGCCCGGACCCGCCCGCCGCCGAGGTGCTGCTGGACCTCGCCGGTGAGGTGCAGAGCGCCGACATCGATCTTCACGGCGTTGTAGATGCCGGGGAGCTGGTCCTCGGGGAACTGAGCGTCAAAGGTCGAACCGATGACCTGGGTAACCGTGCCTGTGGTGGCCATGAACGCGCCTTTCGTGTCGTCGAAGTCCTGATCGGTTGCTCACGGTGGACGAACAGCCAGCCGCGGGCCCGGGGGCCCCCGGCGGAGGGCTTCAAGGATAGGTCGGACCGCCCCCCAGGGCCAACACTCCCGCCGCCCCGCCCACCCATCAACAGACGCCGACGCCCAGACCCGCCGCCGGCCCACCCGGGCGCCCCGTTGACCACATGAAAACCCCTGCCTACTTCCCCTCCAACCCCTCCACCACCTTCTGCCAGTCCTCCCGGAACAACCGCGACAGCGACCGGTCCGCCAGCACCTTGCCCCCCGTCTGGCACCCCGGGCAGTAGTTGAATTCTCGCTCGCTGAACACCACCCGCTGCACCGGCGTCGCGCACGCCGGGCACGGGAGCCGGTACCGCCCGTGCACCGCAAACCCCGGACGGAACGCCGTGATCTCGCCCGGACCGGGGAACCGAAGCCACCCCGACCCGTCCGTAAGCTCCGCCCGCAGCCGGTCGGTCCAGCCCGCCAGCACCCCGCGGCAGGCGCTCGCCAAACCCGACACCTCCGCCGGCGTCAGCGCCGTCGTCAGCTTGAACGGGCTCAGCCTCGCCGCGTGCAGGATCTCGTCGGAGAACGAGTTGCCGATCCCGTCGAACAGACGCGGGTCGGTGAGCGCCCGCTTGAGCGTGTGCCGTTCTCGGGCCAGGGCCGCCCCGAACTCCGCGTCGCTCGCGCCGAGCACATCCAGCCCGCCGCGCTGGAACTGCCCCAGCCCCTCACGCCCCGCCACCACATGCACCGACGCCCGCTTCTGCTTGCTCGCCTCCAGCATCGACAGGGCGCCCGCGGCAAAGTGCAGGCTCGCCAGCATGTGCCTGCCGCCGAAGGGCCGAGCGTCCGGCCCCTCCGCCCACCGCAGCCTCGCGGCGATCATCAGGTGCATGACGACAAACAGCTCGCCCTCCATCTCGAGGACGATCCGCTTGCCGATCCGAGAGACGCCGACCACCCGTCGCCCCACAACCGCCTCGAACGGCGGCTCGACTGTCCTGAGCACGAACGGGCTCGTCACCCGAACGCGATCAACCCCAAACCCCACGACGCGCGGCCGGAGCGCCTCGATGTACATCGTGACATCGGGGAGTTCTGGCATACGCGGCCCATGCTACCACAACCACCCACAATTCGAACGCAACCTGAAGCAGACCGCAACCCCACCCCAACACCGCGCACCCCGCGCACCGCCACACCGACATCCCCGCCCCACCCGAACGGACGCCGGAGCAAACCCCCTCGACCCACCCCGTCCCCCGGCGTGTCGGCGCCCGCCACCCCGCACCGAATCACGACGCCGCCGCGGTCTACTCCTTCCCCGCCTGTCTCGCCCAGCTGTCCTTCAGCGTCACCGTCCGATTGAACACGATCGCTCCCGGCTTCGAGCCCGCGTCCACGCAGAAATACCCCAACCTCTCAAACTGGAACCGCCGGATCCCATCCCCCCAATCCGGCTCGTCCCCCGTCCGCGCGCCCAGCGCCGGCTCCACCTTGCACCCCGTCAGCACCCGCATCGACTCGGGGTTCAGATCATCCAGGAAGTCCCCCGTCGCCTTGCCCGGCGCCTCCACCGAGAACAGCCGGTCCACCAGCCGCACGCTCGCATCCACCGCATGCTGCGCGCTCACCCAGTGCAGCGTCCCCTTCACCTTCCGCACATTCCCCTCCGCGTCCGGCGGGGGGCTCTCCCCGCCCCGCGTCTGTGGGTCGTAGGTACACCGCAGCAGCGTGACATTGCCGTCCGCGTTCTTCTCGAAGCTCTCGCACCGGATCCAGTACGCCCCCCGCAGGCGCACCTCCCGCCCCGGCCCCAGCCGGAAGAACTTCTTCGGCGGGTCCTCCATGAAGTCCTCGCGCTCGATATACAGCTCCCGCCCGAACGGCACCTTCCGCACCCCCGCACCCGCGTCCTCGGGGTTGTTCCCCACCTCGAACTCCTCGACCCGCCCCTCCGGGTAGTTCTCGATCACCACCTTCAGCGGGTCCAGCACCGCCATCCGGCGCGGCGCCACCCGGTTCAGATGCTCCCGGATCGCGTTCTCCAGCAGCACCATGTCGCGCACGCTGTTGAACTTCGTCACCCCCACCTCGTCGCACAGGTTCCGAAGCGCCTCCGGCGTCACCCCCCGCCGGCGCAGCCCGCTGATCGTCATCATCCGAGGGTCGTCCCACCCCTCGACATACCCCTCCTTCACCAGCCGGATCAGGTTCCGCTTGCTCAGCACGATGTAGTTCAGCAAGAACTTCGCGAACTCGATCTGCTGCGGGTGGTGGATCTTCGGCCCCCAACTGGTGGCACGGCTCTCGGTGGCACGGCTCTCCGAGCCGTGAGCCTCTGCATTCCGACTCCCGGCTGGGACAGCCGGGCCACCCCGACCCTCATTGATCGCACCGATATACCAGTCGTACAGCGGCCGGTGATCCTCAAACTCCAGCGTGCAGATCGAGTGCGTGATCCCCTCGGCCGAGTCCTCAAACCCGTGGGCCCAGTCGTACATCGGGTAGATGCACCAGGCGTCGCCCGTGTTGTGGTGCGTCTCGTGCACGATCCGGTACATCACCGGGTCGCGCAGGTTGAAGTTCGGCGAGGCAAGGTCGATCTTCGCCCGCACGCTCTTGGCGCCGCCCGGGTGCTTGCCCGCCCGCATCTCGGCCATCAGCCCCAGGCTCTCCTCGGCCGCGCGGTCGCGGAAGGGCGACGTCGCGGGAACCCCCGGCTTGCCCCGCCGCGCACTCACCTCCTCGCCGCTGAGGTCGCAGACGTACGCCAACCCCTTCCGGATCAGCTCCGCGGCAAACCCGTACATCCGCTCGAAGTAGTCGCTGGCAAAGAACAACCCCCCGCCAAACTCGCCGCTCGAAGGGTCAAAGTCCGCCCCCAGCCACCGCACGTCCTTGATGATCGCGTCGACGTACTCCTGCTCTTCCTTCGCCGGGTTGGTGTCGTCGAAG
>JADZER010000002.1 GCA_020850415.1 Phycisphaerales bacterium | reverse complement strand
TTCATCCCACCCTCCTCTTCCGCTGGTTCCTCGACGGCACCCTCACCCTCATCGAGATCTGCGAATACGCCGAGATCTCCCTCGAACAACTCGAAGAGTGGTTCGACTCCGACTGGACCCAGACCCGCCTCCGCATCGTCCACCGCCTCGCGCCCGAGCGCGACAAGGCCATCCGCGCCGAGGCCATCACCCAGGCCCGCCAGACCCTCACCCACCTCGCGACGCTCGTCGAGCCCGCCGAATCCCCCGCCTCCCGCGAGTCCCGCCGCAAGGCCGCCTACCAGTCCCTCCGCGAAGCCCGCGCCCCCACTGCCTCGATGCCTTGTTGCCTTGATGCCTCTCTTCCAAGTCAACACCAACCCACCAACATTACTTCGAACCCCACCGGGCACACCAGCAGTCCGCCCCCCGCCCGCCCCGCCCCCACTCCGTCTCTTCGTCTCTCCGTCTCTTCGTCTCTTCCCCCCGTCTCTCCGTCTCTTCCCCCCAACTCCACCTCCCCTCCCGCACCCCCGCCGCGCCCCACCGCGCCGCGGCTCAAACCTCCTCCGCCGCCAGCTCCAGCACCGCCCGGCGCAACGCCGCGTGCGCATCGAACAGCCTCACGAAGTCCGACTCACGCCTCCCGCCCTTCGCCCGCGCCACATCCCGAAGCGCCCGACGCTGCGCCGCGCTCCAACGGCGCACACCGGGCAACGCCACCACCAGCGGCGACCACCGCCGCCACGACAGCCGCTCCCCCGCCGACCACCCCCGCACCGACCGCACCCCCAGCATCTCCGCGGCCTCCTCGCTGCACCAGTCCAACGCCCCCTCGCGGTCGCTCCCCCCCCGGTCCGCCAACGCCCGGCTGATGTGCAGCCCGATGTTGCCCAGCGAGATCTCCCCCAGCACATCCCGGCGCGCCCGGCCGAGCTGCAGGAACATGTACGCCGACGCCAGCTCGTTCAGCGTCGACCGGCTTGTCCGGTACCGCCGGTCCGCGCGCACCTTCAGCGCCTCCTCCCGCGCCAGCCGCCGCACCGCCCCGTCACGCGCCCGGAACCCCAGCTTGTAGTAAAACCACCACGCCCCCGACTCCTGCCCCTCCGCGTTGTTGTGCCCGAGCTGGTACGGATCCACCGCGAAGCTCTCGGCCCCCAGGAGCACCCGCACCATCGCCAGCACCCGCGCATAGTTCCTCGCCGCCTCCGCCCCGCGAAAGGTCTCAAAGGTGTTGTACGCAACCTCCGCCGACCCGAAGAACGCGCTGAACAGCACATACCCGATCGGCACGCCGTTGTGCAGCGTGAGGGCCGCATACACCGCCTCGAGCATCAGCCGACGCTCCGGCGCCGTCCCCACCACCGCGAACTCCAGCCCGTCACCGAACCCCACCATCCGAACATCCCGCGCGTCGGCGTTCAGGAACGCCAGCAGATCCCTGTGCCGCGGCACCATGCACGCGTTCGCCAGCTCGATCAGCTTCTCCCCCTCCCGCTCCCCCACCGCCCGCACCCGCGGCGAAAGCGCCCGAACCTCCCGCTTGAGGTCCGGCCTCGACCGGTCCAGCGGGCGCGTCCGGAACACCACCGGCGAGCCCGCCCACCTCTCCCGCGTCCGCGCCGGCGTCGTCGGGCCCGGCGAGAGCGCCATCGGGATGTCGATCTCCTCGTACAGGTGCTCACGCGCCTGCTCACCCATCTCCATCGCCGCGAACCGGTGGATCACGAACGACGCGTCCGTCTCCGCGTCGCCCTTCAGCCGGTCGACCCACTCCCGCGCACTGAACGCGAAGCTGTCCAGCCCCGGCGTCTCGCTCCACGGCATGAGCAGGTGCAGGATCTTCTCGATCCCCTCGCCCTTGCCCAGCTCCTTCCAATCGATCGACAACGCCTCAGGCCACCGCGCCACCAGCCAACGCGCCGTCAACCAGAAGAACCGGAAGTACAGCACGGTCCCGGCGATCCCCGAGTCCGCCAACTCGGCCCGGTGCCGCCCCAGATCGCCCCGCGCCCCGAACCCCCCCAGCAGCCGCTCGACCGCCGCGAGCACCTCCGGGCTGTCCGGGTACGCACGCAGGAAGCACAGCCGCTCGTGCAGCTGGCGCACCTCCGCGCCGGTCGGCAGCCTCCGGTGCTCGAGCGCGTCCAGGATCGCGAGCTTCCGCCCCGCCTCCCCCGCGCCGTACGAGTTGCGGAGAACCTCAAGCTCGGCAAGGAGCGACGATGGATCGGTGTTCGCCACAGCGGACCTCCTCGTCGCGATTGTACCGGCAACCGCCGAGCCTGCGCCCCGCCCCTCTACACTCCCCGCCATGCCCTACACCTACTCCACCGACCCCGCCCGCTTCGACTTCGAGGTGATCCACGCCCTGCTGGCCGGCAGCTACTGGTCGCCCCGGATCCGGCGCGAGGTCGTCGAGCGCGCTTTCGCCAACAGCGTCGCCTGCGTCGCCATCGACCAGGCAACCGGGCGCGTGGTCGGCGTGGCCCGCGTCGTCACCGACCACGCCACATTCGCCTGGCTCTGCGATGTCATCGTCGCCGAAAGCCACCGCGCCCGCGGCGTGGCAAAGGGCATGCTCCGCACCCTCGAGGCCCAGCCGGGCCTGACCACCCTCCGGCGCTGGTGCCTTGCGACCCGCGACGCCCACAGCCTCTACCGCGCCCTGGGATACCGCGATGTCGAGCCGGGCCGATGGATGGAACGCAAGGGCGAGGCCGCCTGGTGGGCGGATGCCGAGTAGCCCCGCCCGGGCCCGCCGGCACACGCGGGGGCGCCCGCCCGGCGCCCCCGCCACCCAACGCCGTGAAGTTCAGACATCAAGCCCGTGTTCATCGAGGTTCGCCATCCGGCCCCCTCGCCCGCCCCCGGCGGGAGAGGGTTGGGGAGAGGGCTCTTCCCCTCCTGCTTCTTCAACGCTCGACCATGCCGGCGCTCCGAATACTCCAAGAACGCTGGAAGTTCACGGCGTTGCCCGCCACCGACCGCTCACTCCGCCGCGTCCGGATGGCAGTAGCACGACGCGACCGGGCGCACATCCGCCCGCGACCACGCGACGGCCTTCGCGCCCTCGATCTCCCGGGCGTCGGCGTCCCTGCCCTGCGCGACGAGCGCCTGGTGCAGCCCCAGCAGCGCCCAGCCGTTGTTCTGATGACGCCGCAGGTCCTCGCGGTACACCCCCTCGGCCTCGGCCGCCCGACCGTCGGCCAGCAGCAGCGCCCCCAGCGCGTGGCGCACCGGCTGCATCCAGCCCGGGGGCTCGTCGTAGACCAGCAGGTCCTCCTGCGCCACCGCCTCGCGGAGCAGGCCGAACGCCGTCTCCGGGTCGCCGCTCTTGAACGCGATCTCGCCGGCCGCCATGCTGCGGGCGATGGTCACGACGCTCGACGCGGGGTTGTTCCCCATGAACCAGCCGTCGTCCATCTGCGCGACGACCGCGTCGAACGCCGACAGCTCGCGCCGGGCCTCGGCGATCCGCGAGAGGTTGGCCAGCGCCACCGCCCTCGCGTAGTGCCGCTCGGCCCGGCTGAGCAGCCGGTATGCGTCGGGCTCGGGCTCGAGCAGGACCTCCTCCCATTTGCCGAACCGGATCAGCACATGCAGCGCGGTGGGCATGAAGCCGTCGGCGCACTTCACATTCTCGCGGAGGAAGTCCGCGGGGATGTTGGTCTCGATCCTGCGCGCCGCGCCCATCGCCGCCTCGTAGCGGCCCTCCATCATCGAGGCGTACGCCAGGAAGTGCAGGTTGTGCAGGTAGTACAGGCTGTAGAAGTCGGGGTCGGGCGCCCGGCTAAAGTACCGCTCGTCGGCGTCGATCGCGCGGGAGTTGGCGTCCGCGGCGTCGGCGTAGCGCCCGGTGCGGATGAAGATGTGCGAGGGCATGTGCACCAGGTGCCCCGAGCCGGGCACCAGCCCGACCAGCCGCTCGGCCGACGGCGTGCCGCGCTCGGGCCAGGGCGAGGCCTCGATCGCGTGGATGTAGAAGTGGTTGGCGCCGGGGTGGTCCTCGTCGACCCCGATGGCGTGCTCGAGGACCGCGAGGATCTCGGTCGTCCGGCCCTTGGGCGCGCCGTCGTGGGTCCAGAGGTCCCACGGCTGGAGGTTCATCATCGACTCGGCGAAGAACGCCCCCACATCCGGATCGTTCGGGAACTCCTCGTAGGCGCTCTCCATGGCGTCGGCGTACGCCTCGTCGAGCGGGCGCCGGCTCTCGGGGACCGGCCATTCGTAGCGCAGCGCCACGGCCCGGATCAGCCGCTGCTCCACCGGCGACGCGTTGTCCACCACCGCCAACGCCCGTCGCGACGCCTCGAACGCCAGGCGCGACTGCTCCTCGCCCATCTGCGGGTTGTTGATGTGCAGCCCCAGGGCGTACGCCTCGCCCCAGTGGGCCATCGCGCAGCCGGGATCGGCCGCGGCGGCGGCCCGGAAGCTGCGGATCGCCTCGTCGTGGTTGAAGCCGTACAGGAACTGGATCCCCTGGTCGAACCAGGCCTGGGCCTCGGGCGACCCGGTCGTGATCGCGCGGTGATAGCCGTTGAGCCCCGCGTAGTGGGCCGCGGCCCCGGCGGCGATACCCCCGCCCGACCCCGACGCGCCGACGCTCGACGCCGCGGGGTCGGACGACGACGCGCAGCCACAGACGGCGAGGGTGGCAGGAAGCACCGCGAGCGAGAGGACTCTTCGGGAGAAGTGCAGCATGGGCATGGGTCGGGCTCCTTGTCTTGTGTGACCGCCCGGCGGCGGGTCGTCCGAACCCACTGCGCGATCCCGGCGAGGTCGCTGCCACGATCGGGAAGAACATTTGAAGGGCCGCCGGGCGGGACCATGGCGCGGGCTGCGCCCAGCGTACCGGCGAGCGGGGCGAGTGGCCGGACCGGGCGCTGCGCTCGCGCCGGGCCGTCAACCCACCCGCCGATGCGGTTTCACGGGCGCGACCGTCGCGCCGGCGCCGCCTGGGCGGCGCCGGGCACATCTCACCCCTTGCTAGATGCGTCGCTGCTCGCGCTGGACCTGCGTGAGGTACGCGGTCAGCCGCTTGACCTTCCGCGCGAACGCGGCCCCGCCGTCGTCCAGCAGCCGGACGCCCACCCGCGAATCGATCTCTCGGAGCGGGGCGGTGTGACAGACCAGCCCCTCGAACTCCAGCGGCTCGCCCCCGTCGGGCAGGCAGAAGCGCAGCCAGATCCTGCCGCGGATGCGCAGGCGCGTGTAGGGGTAGTCGAAGATGACGACCCCGACGCCGAGGTCCGAGCCGTCGAACATGCGGCCGGCGAGCTCGGGGTCCCGCGGCACAGCGAGGCGGTCCGGGGCGGGCGGCGCGGGCGCGGTCTCACCCTCGGCGTCCGCGGGGCCCTGGGCCGCGCCCTGCGCGTCGGGAGCCGGCGCGCCCTCGTCGGTGGCGCCTGGCTCGAGCAGGGCGGCGTGCCCGCACGGATCGCCATGGGCTTCGTCGGGCTGCATCTCGTCGGGATGTGGATCGGCGGGCGGCTGCTCGGCGCGTTCGGGGGGAGGGAAGAAGGGGTCGGCGGTCCAGATGTCGATCTTCGGCGCATCGGCGCGGGCGCCCACGCTGACGCGGAAGACATTGCGACGCTGCCCGGCGGTGACCTTGAGCGGGCGGGCGAGCTTGAGGGCCGGGACGATCAGCCGCCCGTTGAGCCTCGCGGCCGCTCGCGACTCGGTGACCTTGGTCTGGAAGGAGTACAGCTCGCCGCCAACGCGGAAGTAGCAGGCGAAGAGCGTGCCCACGCCGTGGGGGAACTCCTCGCCGATGATCTGGAGTCGCTCGATGACGATCCCCTCGTCGTTGAGCGAGAGGAGCCGCCCGCGCGCGGGCGGGCCGCCGGTCTTGGTCACGCGGAAGACCTCGACGGGGACATTGCGGTCGCAGGCCTCGGTGAGCATCTCCGCCCCCGTGACCTCGGCGGTGTTGTTGGGCTGGTCCGGGGGCATGGGCCTGTCCTGGCGGGGAATGCCGCGTGCGTATCAGTCGGCCCGCGGGGTGGGCGTCTCCAACCGATCTGCGATGGCGAGGGGCGGGAGGGTGGGTGTTGTGGGGCTCTGGACGGGTCGTAGCGGCGCGGGGAGGGCGCGGGAGAATTGCGGATACGGAAGGCTGCTGACTGCCGGTCGAGGGATCGCGTGAGTGCGCCGGCGCGAGCAGACGAACGGGACACCGAGGTGGGTTGATCAAGGGAGCGGGAGAGGAGCCGGGAGATGGGCGGAGCGGTGCGTGGCGATTCGGTGGCGCGCACGGATCACGACGGCGCAAGCACCCGGAGAATCACACACGAGCCGGGCTCGGGCTCATCGCGCGAGAAGCACACCGCCGCGGCGGAAGAGGAGTGGGCAGCACTCGAGCGCCAGCGGTATGAAGTGCCCAGCCTGCTCGGGAGGGATGGAGGCGAGCGCGGGGTCGGGGCGGTCATAGCAGCCGGCGTCGTTGCATGCCCGGGCCAGGAACTTGGTCTCGGGCTCGGGGCTGATGCAGTTGCTCACGCTGCAGATGCGCTGGACGGCGGCTGCCGCGGGGGTGCCGTCGGGGTTGAGGCACCAGCCGGCGGGGCGGTGGGCGATGCGCTTGAAGCGGTAGCCGAGGAAGATGGGGTCGGGAGGGAGGGGCGGCATCGATGGAGCGTATCCCAGAGGGCACCGGCCGATGGCCGGTACTCGGGCCACCCGCCGGATGCTGGCACCCACGGATGGAGGGTGCAGAGGGAGGAGCCTCGGCGTTTGAACTCTGCGCCTTGCCTTTCACCGGACATAGTGGCCTGGGGGCGGCGGCGGATTGTTGATCGGCCATCCGAGCTCGCTCAGAGCGGTGCGAGCGAGCACGCGGACCTGCCTCCACTGAGCGGCGTTGCGCAGGTCGTCGAGACTCCAGGGGCCGCCTGGGCCGCCCATCGAGTCGAGAAGGTCATCGATTGCGCGAAGTGACTCGGACTGCGCCGCGGTCAGATCGAGATCCCCGTTGCACACAACCGCGTTGAGCCAGTGGTCGAAGTTGAGGGCCAACTCATCGGCGACGACGACGAAGTGCGGAAAGTGTGCAACCTGCGTCTCGAAGGGCGCGGCCAGTGCCTGCAGGGATGTCATCAGCCCGTCTAATCGCCCCGTTCGGTACTCAGCGTCGGAGGAGTCGGGAGTCATAGATCATCTGCCTTTGGAGGTGGTCTCGGCTCGGGTGGAGGCCCCGGTGGCGGGGGCGGGATCAGCGGCTCGATCACCAGCACCAGTTCCGGCACATGCACTGTCGCCACGCGCCAGATCTTCGCGTGATCGATCTCGCCGTACTCGTGGACCAGGATGTGCCGCTGGGCGACGATTGGGCGCCAGGGTACCTCTGGGTGAGCCTCCTGGAACGCCCGCGAGACCTTTCCGGCCGCCTCGCCGATCACGAGGACCGCTCGCTCGACCGCGACGCGCATCATCGGCGTGGCCAAGTATGCCTCGACGCTCGGCTCTTGCACATAGCTGACCACACACGCCGCGCATACTCGCGCATGTCCCACAGCAGCGCGGCGTCCCTGTCCTCAGGCCGCATACACCACCTGCCGGTTGTTCAGGATGTGGTGGCGGCGGAACGGGTTCTGGAGGAGGCGCTTCTCGACGAGGTCGACCTCACGGCCGAAGATGGCCTTCAACTCGTCGAGCATGTCGAGCCACGCTTCGAGTTGCGGCGTTGCGTCGGGCTCGAACGCGACCAGCACATCGACATCGCTGTCGGGGCGGAAGTCGTCGCGGAGGACGGAGCCGAAGAGGGAGAACTCGGCGATGCGCCACTTGCGGCAGAACTCGGCGATGCGGGCCTCGGGGATGGAGATGTTCGCGACCATCTGTGGGCAGTGTATCGGAATGGCCGGGCGGTTCCATCGCCCCGCTGGGGCGAGGGGGTGATGGGTGGGCTCTCCAGGGGCTTCGCTCCGCCCGCCGTGGCGGGCTGCGCTCAGCCCCTGGCAACGGTCGTTGGCCCCTCCGGGGCTGGGAGCCCCGTGCCTTGGGCGCGGGTTACCACTCCGGCCCGCCGGAGTACCGCCCGTAGACATCGGCCATGGCCTGGGTCATCTCGCCGATGGTGCAGCCGGTGAGGGCGGCGTCGATGAGGGTGGGCATGACATTGGTTGGATGGAGGCTTGAGGCTTGAGGCTTGAGGCTTGAGGGGGCTGAACCCGAGCTTGCGCTCGGGGCTCGTAGGGGGAGATCGTGGATCAACTCGTACGGCTGGCCTTTGCAGGCGGCACGGATGTTGTCGAGGGCCTTGGCGACATCGCTCGGGTTTCGCGCGGCCTTGAACTTGGCGAGGCGGTCGACCTGCTCGGTCTCGACCGAGTCGGGGATGGTGAGGATGTCGATGGGGCGGTCTTCCTCGTTGTCGAGGTACTCGTTGACGCCGACGATGATGCGGTCGCGGGCCTCGCACTCCTCGCTGAAGCGGTAGCTGGCCTCGGCGATCTGACGCCGGAAGTAGCCCTTGTTGATGCCGGCGACGACGCCGGCGTGGCCGCCGAGGTTGTCGTTGGTGGTCTGGCCGCGCTTCCACGGGCCGCCGCCCATGCTGTCGATCTCGGCGATGTAGGCGAGGGCGTCGGCCTCCATGCGGTCGGTGAGTTCCTCGATGAACCAGCTGCCGCCGAGGGGGTCGGTGACGCGGGTGACGCCGGTCTCGTGGGCGAGGATCTGCTGGGTGCGGAGGGCGACGGTCACGGCTTGCTCGGTGGGGAGGCCGAGGGTCTCGTCCATGGAGTCGGTGTGGAGGGATTGGCAGCCGCCGAGGACCGCGGCCATGGCCTGGTAGGCGACGCGGACGATGTTGTTCAGCGGCTGCTGCTCGGTGAGGCTGCAGCCGGCGGTCTGGACATGGGTCTTCATGTACCAGCTGCGTTCGCTGGGGGCGCCGTAGCGGTCGCGCATCATGCGGGCCCAGATGCGCCGGGCGGCGCGGAGCTTGCAGACCTCCTCGAAGAACTCGTTGTGGCTGTTGAAGAAGAAGCTGAGGCGGGGGGCGAAGGAGTCGATGTCCATGCCGCGCTCGAGGCAGGCCTCGACATACTCCATGCCGTCGCGGAGGGTGAAGGCGAGCTCTTGGGTGGCGGTGGAGCCGGCCTCGCGGATGTGGTAGCCGGAGATGGAGACGCTGTTCCAGCGGGGGACGAAGGCGGACTGGAACTCGATAGTGTCGACGACGAGCTTCACGGAGGGCTCGGGCGGGTAGATGAACTCGTTCTGGGAGTGGAACTCTTTGAGGATGTCGTTCTGGAGCGTGCCGCCGAGGGTGTCCCAGGAGATGTTGCGCTGGTGGGCCATCGCGAGGTACATCGCCCAGATGACCGCGGCGGGCCCGTTGATGGTCTGGCTCACGGTCACGCGGTCGATCGGGATATCGGCGTAGAGGCGGTGCATGTCCTCGATGGTGTCGATGGCGACGCCGCACTTGCCAACCTCGCCGACGCAGAGGGGGTCGTCGGAGTCGCGCCCCATGAGGGTGGGCAGGTCGAAGGCGGTGGAGAGGCCGGTGTTGGCCTTGGTCGAGGTGTTCGCCGCCCTGAGCAGGTACTTGAAGCGCTGGTTGGTGTCATCGGCGGAGCCGAAGCCGGCGAACTGGCGCATGGTCCAGAGGCGGGAGCGGTAGCCCTGGGGGAACAGGCCGCGGGTGTAGGGGAACTCGCCGGGGGCGGGGAGGTTGGTCTGGATGTCCCGCAGGCTGGCGGCGGGGGCCCAGTCGGGGACCCCCGGGCCGTAGCAGGGGTCGAGGACGACGCCGGAGATGGTGACGGCGTGGGGGTCGAGGCCGTCGAGGCCGGGTCCGGAGATGGCGTGGGCGGTGCTGGTCATGCGGATGCCTCAGGGCTTGGGGTTCTTCGAGCCCATGATAGGGGAGGGCCCCGGCGGGGCGGAATCGTTCGCAGAATGGTCGGTGGTGACATTCTGTCATAGACCGCTATATTCGGACTCCATGATCCGTTATGATGCTGGGGGTGATTCGGTCCCGGCGTTGCCGGGGGATCGAGTGTCGTGATGCGCGGCTGCGCTGCAGGGCGCGGGGACGCGGCGGGCGGGTTGGGCTCGTGTGCATCGCGGCGGCCCAGGGACAAACGATCGAGATCCGCATCGGCGATGGCGTCGACCGGGCGCGGGCGCGTCGCGGTGGCGGTGCGTTCATCGCCGTGCTGGCACAGAGAGAGCGATCGCGATATCGCCACAAGGAGAGACCCATGTTGCATCACCGTTTGAGCCTCGGCACGCGTGCGCTGATCGGCGCGGCCGCGGGCGTTCTCGCCGCCGCTGCCGCCGCCCAGACCGGGGCGCCCGAGATGCCGGGGACGGTCCCGGCCGTGGCGCAGGGCACCCAGCCCCGGGTGCATCTCCAGCCCGGCGTCTATGTGGACCCGAAGACCGGCATCGTGATGGAGGTTCACGCGCCGGTGGAGCCGATCTTCATCCCGCGTGGCGGGCTGCTGGCGCACGGCACGCTGCCCGACCCGCAGCGTGAGGCCGGGCGCCCGATGCGTCCGGGTGGTGATCCGTGGATCCCCGACGGGACGGGCTACTGGCCGCCGGCGGTGGAGGATCAGGCGGGCGACCTGACGCTGGCCGAGCCGCTGATGATGGACTGGAGCGGCCCGGGGTACAACGGGCTGACGCCGCCGGACCCCGACCTGGCCCGCGGGCGTGAGCATGTGATCACGGTCACGAACGACGACTTCGCGGTGTACGACACGGCGGGCAACGAGCTGTTCTACTCGGACATCAACGACTTCCTGAACGAGCCGGGTGTGTTCCTGTACGACTGCAAGGTGATCTTCGACCCGTGGTCGCTGCGGTGGGTGATGATGTACCACCGCAAGGACGACAGCCCGCAGGAGAGCCAGTTGTACATCATCGTGTCGGCCGATGAGGACCCGATGGGGGTGGGCGGGTGGTGGTACTACCGCTTCCCGATGCTGCAGGACGGGGGCACGGGCGACGCCTCGTGGGCGGACTACTTCGACCTGGGGTACAGCAACTCGCAGCTCTACGCCTCGGGCAACATGTTCCGCTACGCGGGCGGCTTCCGCTGGGCGCGGCACCGTGTCTTCAACAAGGCCGAGGTCTACGCCGGCGGCGGGGCGACCAGCCTGTCGTTCTCGAACCTGACCAACGCCGACGGCACGCAGACCAACACCCCGCGGGCCGCGAAGCTGCAGTCGGGCACCGGCGACGACGCGATCTTCATCAACTCCCGCTGGGGCGGCGGCAGCAGGATCACCCTGTGGAAGCTCAACGACGCGTTCGGGACCAACACGCTGACGCGGACGGATATCGAGGTCGGCAACTACACGCCGCCGCCGGACGCGGTCCAGCCCAACGGCTCGCTGCTGGACACGATCGACAACCGGCTCATGACCGCGGTGGTCACCAACGACACGCTGGGGGCCAACGGCGTCGAGCTGTTCACCGGCATGACGGTCGAGTATGAGGGGCAGGCGGCGTGCCTGCTGTACAAGTTCGACCCCAACGCCGACACGCTCAAGTGGGAGCGGGTGTTCTGGGGCGCTGATCGCGACTACTGGTTCCCGTCCTCGGCCGCGGACTACTCGGGCAGCAACTTCTGGGTCTTCACCCGCTGCAGCCAGGCGGCCGGCGAGTACGCGTCGGCGCGGTATGTGGAGATGATCAGCGGGACCTTCTCGAACAGCTCCACGCCGATCGAGGTCGGCACCGGGAACTACAGCGGGTTCCGCTGGGGCGACTACTTCGGCGGGCAGCTCGACTGGGGCGACTACTGGGAGCACCTCTCCGTCCCCGGCCGGCCGTCGAAGGTGTGGCTCTACGGCGAGTACGCCACGAACGGGGGCTGGGACACCCATGTCGGGGCCACCAGCGCCTTCCCGCAGGGCGACCTGAGCAATGTCGTCCCGACGACGACCTTTGTCACGACCGGCAACCAGGGCGGGCCGTTCTCCCCCTCGTACCGCGACTACACCCTGCAGAGCGTGGCCGGCGACACCGCTGTCGCCTATGAGGTCACGAGCCTGCCGAGCTGGCTGACCGCGAGCAAGACCTACGGCCAGCTCTGGGGCGACGCGGTCGTCCGCCTGAGCGTGAACAGCAGCGCCAACAGCCTGGCGCCCGGCACCTACACCGACAATGTCTACTTCACCGACACCTTCAACGGCGGCAGCTCGTTCACCCGCGTGGTCCAGCTCGTCGTCGAGGCCGACTGCTACGCGGACTACAACGGCGACGGCAATGTCAACACCCTCGATGTGCTCGCGTTCCTCAACGACTGGGCGAACGGGAACTCGAAGGCCGACTGCAACGGCGACCGCGTGATCAACACGCTCGATGTGCTCTGCTTCCTCAACGCCTGGGCGGCCGGGTGCTGAACCGAACGGCGCCCCCGGGGCGCTGCTCACTGCTCGCCCGCCGGCGCCGAGTGTGCGTCGGCGGGCCTTCGGAGGGAGAGGTTCCAGGGCTTGCCTGGCGCCCCCGTCGCTGGGAGGGCGGGGGTGTCGGGCGGGTCCGGAGCGCGGGGGAGCGCGCCCAACGGGCTCGGCGGACCCCGCTCACCCGGCCTTGCGCCTGGTCAGCCCATCGGCGTCCGGCGCGCCGTGCCCGGCCGGGCCCGTGCCGCCCTGCCCCCGGAACATGGTGGGTGCCACGCCGCTCGGCGGGGGAAGGCCGGGGAGGTACATCGCCGGCGGCTCGGACTCGACCCGCGTCACGGACCCGGTCTGCCCGCCGGCCTGCCCGGGGACATCGCGGACGATCTTGTACGCCGAGCTGATGGCGATCCCGACCCAGATCAGGTCGAAAGGCCCGAAGCTCAGGATGAACGCGAAGAGGAACGCCGCCAGGGGCGCGGCCTCCGTGCCGGATTCGATGTACTCCCGGTAGTCCTGCTGCTCGACCCCGGTCATGACGGACCACTGGCCCGCGGCCTGGGCCCAGACCTCGGCGGGGTAGTCCTCCTGGGAGTCGGGGAACTCCAGGTCAGCCCCGGCGGGGTAGTCGAGGTCCCAGCCCTCCCACTCGTACTCCTCGACGATGCTGTCGGCCAGGCAACTGACGAGGTACTCGTCGGTGATGTCCGTCGTGGCGAAGGAGTCCTCCGCGAGATACCGCTGCGAGTACACCCAGGCGGTCGACGCCTTGCCGCCGACCACGGCCAGGAGGGCGAACGCCCCGGCGAAGAGCGCGGCGCCCTTGCCCCGGTCGGGCCCCGCGCCCGCGGCGATGCCGACGCCGACGAAGATGCCCACGAACGCCGCGGCGAGCCCCACCTCGTACCCGGTGAAGTAGACCACGGCCGTCCAGAGCAGGATGCCGACGACCGCGCCGACCGACCCGCCGATGATCCAGTTCACGAGCCGCATGACGCGTACCTCCGGAAGAAAGTGGGCGAACGCCCGATCGTCGGCCCGGCGGGCGCGGGACTTGCACGGCCCTGGCGTTCCGGCCGACAACCCCGCGACCCAGCCGATGCCGCTCGCCCGACCCGCGCCCCCGCCGCCGATTCCCGGACCTCGCAACGAAACCTTCATATACTGCCCCGATGGAGGTTACAGGCCCCTTCCTCACCCTCGCCATCGCCCTCGGCGTCGGCATGCTCGTCGGGCTGCAGCGCGAGCGGTCCCCGAGCTCCACGCACATCGGCGGCATCCGGACCTTCCCGCTCGTGACCGTGCTCGGCGCGGTGAGCGCCCTGCTCGCCCCCGCCTTCGGCCCGTGGCTCGCGGTCGCGGGCTTCCTGGGGGTCGTGGCGGCGGGCGTGCTGGCCAACATCATCGGCATGAAGCGCGGCGACCCCGAGCCGGGCATGACCACCGAGGTCGCCATGATGGTGATGTTCATGGTGGGCGTCATGCTCGCCGGCGACATGCGGGATGTCGCGGTGGCCCTCGGCGTCGGCACCGCCATCCTCCTCCAGCTCAAGACCCAGCTCCACACCTGGGCCAAGCGCATCGGCGACCGGGACATCCACGCCGTGATGCAGTTCGCCCTCATCACCTTCATCGTCCTGCCGGTCCTGCCCAACCAGAACTACGGCCCCTTCGATGTCCTCAACCCCTACCGCGTCTGGCTCATGGTCGTCCTCGTCGTCGGCATCAGCCTCGCGGGGTACATCGCCTTCCGCGTCCTGGGCAACGCCCGGGGCACGCTCGTCGCCGGGCTCATCGGCGGCCTCATCTCCAGCACCGCCACGACCGTCAGCTACGCGCGCCGGGCACGGGACTCCCGCGCCGTCGAGGGCGCCGCGTGCGCGATCTTCCTCCTCGCCACATTCGTCATGTTCGCCCGCGTCATCGTCGAGGTCCGCGTCGTCGCCCCCACACACTCCCGCGAGATCGCCCTGCCGCTGGCGGTGATGACCGCCGCGACGCTCGTCTGCGCCGCGCTCGCCCTCCGGGGCCACGGCGCCGACGGCGGCGAGATGCCCGAGCACGGGAACCCCACCGAGCTCAAGGGGGCCCTGATCTTCGGCGGCCTGTACGCGCTGGTGCTGCTCGCGGTCGCCGCGGCCAAGGAGTACTTCGGCGACGCCGGCATCTACGCCGCCGCCGCCATCAGCGGCCTGACCGACATGGACGCCATCACCCTCACCACCGGGCGTCTCGCCGAGCGGGGGCGGATCGAGCCGGAGACCGCGTGGCGGGCCGTGGTGCTGGCCTCCCTCTCGAACATGGTCTTCAAGACCGGCGTGATCTGGAGCTTGGGGGGCGTCCGCCTGGCGATGCGGGTGGGCGTCTGGTTCGGGGTGCTGGTGCTGACGGGCGCCGCCCTTATGCTGTTCTGGTAGCGACGCCGGAGACCGACCATGCGGACCCTGACCCTCACCCCTACACCGATGACCGGCGCGATCACGGCCGCGCTGGCCGCCGCGACGATCGGGGCGCTCGCCCTCCCGGCCGCGCCGGCCCACGCCCAGGACGACCCGATCGTGCGCATCGTGCACCTCGGTGAGGACGCGGGCGGGTTCGACGCCCTCGCCGCCGAGTTCGCCGGGCGCAACCCCGGCTACGCGGTTGCCTGGTACTCCGGGGCCGGCTCGCTGCCCGGCGAGCCGTGCACGCGGATCGCCTTCGTCCAGGCCGGCGGGGCGGACGCGAGCGTGGACGGCGCCACCAGCACCCGGTCCGAGGTGGGCGTGGGCGACATCGTGCTCCTCCGCCCCGGCGAAGCGATGGAGGCCGACGCCCCGCTCGACCTGCTCGTCTACACCACCCCCGACCCGCTGCCCGACGACCTCCCCGCGTTCATCCGACCCGACTGGGACGGCCACATCACCGACACCCCCGGCGGCTGCGCCACCGAGACCGGGGCCTACCGGCGCGTCTGCCTCACCTGGCTGAAGGAGAAGGGCGAGTACAACTACCACGCCCTCAACGCCCACCGCGTCCGCATCACCGACTCCTTCACCCACTACCACCCCCTCGACGGCGGCTTCGACGAGTTCTACCTCGTGCAGATGGCCCAGCCCGGCGCACGCATCATCGTCAGCGACCAGACCGAGAAGATCCTCGACCCCCAGAGCGTGCCCGGGGCCGCCGGCCTCCTCCACGCCTACGAGCTGCGCGTCGGCGACCTGGTCTACCTGCCCCGCGGCGTCGTGCACCGGGGCGTCGGGGGCGTGCTGGCCCATGTCATCACGGCGCCGGGGTTCATCCCCGGCGCGGAGATCGGCGTCGACCACTGCCTCCGAGAGATCAACGAGCGCCTCGGCCTCGAGGGAGAGGACGCGCTGCCGTACAACAAGGAAGCCTCCGCCGGCCCGGTCGTGCGGTAGCTCACTCCCCGCCGGCGCCCGGAGAATCTGGCGTTGCTCAATCCAAAGGGCTGAACACGCAATCCCCGCCCGTCCCGCGCATGGGCTCTCCACCCTCGTCTGTGCCGTTGGGCCCGAGGGCGTAGAGCGTGTACCCGGCCTCGCCCCGCAGGTAGACGAGAGACCGACCGGTCCAGGGGTCGGTGGGAAGCTTGGCAAGATGCCCGGGGGCGAGTTCCGCGAGGGAGTCGGGGTAGCCGCCGTGCGCGAGGCGGTGGCGTTCGAGGGCGATCATGACCGAGACGGCGCGGCGCTCGGCCTCGACCCGGTCGGCCGTCCGCTGGGCCGACTCCAGCGCGTCTTCGATCAGCCCGTGCATCAGCAGCCGGGACGCCCGCTGGGCCGACGGGGCCCGCTCGTGCGGATCAACCATGGCCGCGCCGCTCGCGTCGTCGAAGAGCTGTCCGATGCGGGCGCGGTTCCCGGCGAAGGTGCCCAGCCGGCCATTCTCGGCCGCTCCTTCCGCGGAAAATATCAACGAGACGGCTCCGCTGTGCCGGCCGAGGCGCACGAGGTCCGGGTCGCTGAACATCCACGCGACCATGTCCAGCGAGTTCAGCCGCTCGCCCTCGACCCAGTGGTTCCGGGGCAGCGATACCTTCTGTCGGGTGATCGCCCGCTCGATCGCGTCGAGCCACTCGCCCCCCGGCTGCTGCGTGAGGACGACCATCACCCGGCGCATCGCCAACGACTCGAAGGCGAAGCCGAGCAGCGTCTGCAGCAGGGAAGCCTGGTGGGCGGTCATCCTCCCCAGCGCCAGCCCCGACCCGAGCGCCCGCTCGAACTCCTCGCGGTCCCCGCGCTCCCAGGCCAGGTGCATCCGGGCGGCGTTGATCCTCCCGAGCTCCCTCGATTCGCCGAAGAGCGGGGAGTGCTCGCCCGCCAGCGCCCGGCCCGGCTCGACCTGGAGCACGCGCACCGCCCGGGGCGCGTCGGCGAGCCGGTCGAGCTCGTCCAGCAGCCCCCGCTCCCGGTACGCCTCAAGCAAGGCCCTGGCGAGCTCCCCGCCCGCGCGCTGCTCGGCGGCGAACTCGTCCTCTTCGTCGGTGGGTTCGAGCGGCGAGAAGATCAGGTCGAAATACGGGTAGACCCGGAACCCGAGCGCGTCCTCGTTGAACCTCGCCTGCCCTGTGACCTCGTCGTTGATCACCGCCCGCTGCCGCTGCACCGACGCGGCAACATCCCAGGCGTTCAGCGCGGTCTTCGGGACCCCCGCCGGCTGCCCGGCCTCGATGAACTCGACGACGCGCTCCACGCCCGGCCTGGCCTCGGCCGCACGCGCCGCCTGCCAGCGCAGGAACAGCTCGTACCCGCCCACCAGCGACGGCAGCACCACAAACAACAGCACCGCGCCCCACTTGGCCATGCGCTTGACTCCCCTGACGCGCCGCGCCGTCCAGAACACCCTGCGGGCGACGCGCTCGGTCGGCTGGAACCGCGTGCGCCCCTCCTCGTCGAGCACCAGCTCGCGCAGCGAGGGATCGGCCTCGATCCCCATGCCGCACTCGGGACATACCACCACATTCCCCTCGCGGACCACGATCCCGAGCAGCGAGTAGCCGCAGCCGGGGCAGGCGCCCCGGGCCCTGACAACATACCGGACCCTCGCGATCAGGAGCCGGTCGCGCAGCAGCATGAGCACCCCCGCGCCGAGCAGCCACACCACGCCGCACGACGCCGAGGTCACCGCGTAGAACGCCGCCCCGCCCAGGCGCAGCCGCTGCTCGAACCACGACCACACCACCAGCGACGCGGCGAGGACGGCCGCGGTGAGGACCGCCCCCAGCAGCAACAGCAGCCCGGTGTGCACCCACGGACGCCAACCCCGCCGGCCCGCCGCCCGGACAAACCGGACGCACTGCTCGTCGCTGAACCGGTCGAGTTCGGGGAACGCCCGGTGGACTTTCGAGAGCGGCAGTCTCATCCCTCGCCACTCTACAGGCGTCGCGCGGCCCAGGTTCTCCCAGCCCCCGGGGCTACGGCTCCCTCCGGCGCGCCCGACTCCGGGCCGGGCCGCCCACGGGGCGGGGCGCCCCCGGCCCCCGCGCTGCGCCCGCCCCCCTCGCCCCGGAGCCCCGCACCCCCCTGCCCCCAAACCAGCGCCGCTACAATCCCCGCCCCGGTTCGCCGCCCCCGTTTCCCCACCGAGCAAGGACCATCCATGGCCACCGCCGAACAGCTCCTCCAGCAGGCCCGCCAGTACCACCAGCAGGGCCAGCTCCAGACCGCCCTTGACCTGTACCGCGCCGCCGTCAAGGCCAGCCCGCGTCTTGCCGACGCCCACACCGCCCTCGGTCAGGCGCTCATCCAGGCCGGGCTCGACGCCGAGGCGGTCGAGCACCTCGAGCGGGCGGTCAAGCTCGAGCCCACCAGCGCCCAGGCCCTCTGCAACCTCGGCGCCGCGCACCGCGGCCAGGGGCGGCTCGATCTCGCGCTCCAGTGCTTCGAGCGGGCCGGCTGGCTCCAGAAGCAGTTCCCCCGCGCGGTCGGCGGCGCCGCCGAGATCCACCTCCTCCGGGGCCAGCACGGCAAGGCCTACACGCTCCTCCTGCCCTACATCCAGGTCCAGCAGGACACACCCCCGCTCACGCTCAACTACGCCCGCTGCTGCCGCTTCCTGGGCAAGGAGAACGAGGCCGCCCCGGCGCTGGCCCGCCAGCTCGCCGGCGCGTCCGGCGATCTCCCGCCGATCCTGCGGATGAACCTCACCCTGGAGCTGGCGCGCTGCGCCGATACGCTGGGCCACCCCGACCGGGCCTTCGCCGCCGCCACCGACGCCAACCGCATCCTCGGCCGGCGATTCCCCGCCAAGGAGTATGTCGAGGCCATCGAGTCGGTCATCGCCAACTGGACCCCCGAGGCCCACGCCCAGCTCCCCAAGGCCGCGGCGGAGTCCGACCTGCCCGTGCTGCTCGTCGGCATGCCTCGCTGCGGTGCGGCGCTGGTCGAGCAGATCCTCAGCAGCCACGCCGATATCGCCCCCACCGGCGAGACCGCGCTCTCCCGCCACATCGTCCAGCGCCTCGAAGGCGGGCCCTCGCCGTTCATCAAGCCGTTCACCAACAGCGCCGCCCTCAGCTACCAGCTGGTCAACGAGATGGCGGGCTTCTATGTCAACACGCTCCAGATGATCGCCAAGAGCCAGGGCGCCGAGACGCCCAAGCGCATCACCGACCGCTGCACGCACAACTACCTCTACCTCGGCCTCCTCGACCGCATCATCCCCAAGGGCCGCGTCATCCACATCAAGCGCAACCCGCTCGACATGCAGCTGTCCACCTACATGACCGCCTTCGACATCCCCTATCTTTTCAAGACCCACCCCGCCGACTTCGCCGTCGCCTACAAGGCCTACGAGCGCCTCATGAACCACTGGAAGTCCGTGATCGGCTTGCCCATCCTCGAGGTCAACTACGAGGACATCGTCAGCGACCTCGAGGGCCAGGCCCGCAAGATGGTCGAATTCCTCGGCCTCGACTGGGACCCAGCCTGCCTCCGCTTCTGGGAGACCCCGCGCAAGTTCACCAGCATCCAGAACCAGGGCATACTCAAGCCCATCTACACCACCTCCGTCGGCAGACATAAGAACTACGAGCAGTTCGTCGCCCCGCTGCGGGCAGCGCTGGGCATGCCGGCGGCCGAGGGAACCCCGGCCCCGCAGCCCGGCCAGCCCTGAGCCCAGCCCTGAGCCCAGCCCGGAGCCCAGCCCGGACCCTGCGGCGATACCCCGCTACCGCAGCCGCTCCAGCGCCGCCTCCAGCGCCGTGTCCCTGCCGGCGCGCGTGAAGTCCTCGGGCGTCAGCTCCGCCGCGATGTCCGGCGTCACGCCGTGCCAGTCGAACACGCGACCGTCGGGCATGAACGACACCATCGACGCCAGGCCGATCTCGACGGGGCCCCGGATCAGATGGTCCTCGGTCATGCCGCTGGCCCCGCGGCTGGGGCGCCCCATCAGCGTGACCTGCGGCAGCTCGCCCAGGGCCGCCAGGAAGACATCCGCCGCGCTGATGCAGGTCTCGTCCATGAGCACCACCACCGGCTTGCCGGCCAGGCTGCCGGCCAGCGTGCCGGCGCCCTCGCCCCCGGGGCTGAGCACCGACACATGCAGGGGCCCGAACCGGTCGTCGGGCAGCGCGGCCTCGGGCCGGAAGCGGGCCAGGAACGCGCCGATCGCCCCCCGCTCCGCATCGCTCCACCGGTCGCTGTCCACCGGGTGCAGGTACCGCCCGGCGAGCTTCCGCTCGACCTCCCCGGGGTCCCGCCCCGGCCACATCAGCGCGCGGGCGGCCGAGTACACCACCGGCGGGTGGTCCGGGGCCATGAGCGCCGAGGCCACCAGGTGCAGGATGTCACGCGAGCCGCCCCGGTTGCCGCGGATGTCGATCACGATGCCCGACGCCGATTCCGCCCCGCGCAGCGCCCGCTCGATCTTCTGGTATTCGTCCCGGGCGCGCGGGTCGGCACGGTCGTCCGGGTTGAACATGCGCGCGATCGGGATGTACGCGATCCCGGCGCTGAGCCGCGCCGACTGACCGACCGCCCCCTTGCGGAACTCCCGCGGCTGGGTCGGTACCGTCCCCGCACGCAGCTCGCGCCGCGTCCCCTCACCCGACTCCAGCGTCACGATCGCCGCCGGACCCGACGCCAGCCCCAGCCGATCGCGGATCCAGCCGGGGCTCCGCATCGCGCGGCAGGCCCCGTACCGCTCCGACTGCTCCGAACCCCCGGGCGCGATCTCCGCCGCGACCTCCAGCCACCGCTCGATCTCCACGCCGTCGATGGCCACCAGGTACGGGTGGCTCGGGTCCAGCAGGCGCCCGCCCCGGTCCTCGACCGCGATGATGCGCCCGCCCGCCCGCGGCTCCAGCGCCACGACCACGAAAGGCAGATCGGGGCCGCCGTCCAAGCCCTCCGCCGCCATCCCGATCATGCCCCCGACCCGTGCGTGCCCATCGCCGGAGAGGGCGAGCACGCGCTGGACCTCCCGCACCACCGCCGCGCCCCCCGCCCGGTCGGCGGGCAGGGCGTCCTTCGCGCGGGCGATCGCGCCGGCGACATCGACCCCACCCGCCACCGAGTAGGCATGCCGGGTCTCGAGGAGCACGCCCAGCTCGTCGAGCATGGCGTGCACCGTCGCCCGGTCGAACGACTCCGGCGCGTTGCCCGTCGCCGCAATCCGGCGGTTGCTCTCACCGACCTGTCTCGCCGTCCAGAGCAGCTGGCGGTTCGCCCGCGTCATCGGCGCCGCGTCCATGCGGATGACATCGCCCCCGCCCTCGGGGCGCAGCTCGAGCGCGACCGTTTCCCGTGGCGGCGCGGTCCCGAGCCCCCCGAGCACCTCAAGGAGGTCCTCGTCGATGCGCTTCTGGGCTCTCTCCTGACTGCCGTAGGTCTCCAGCGCGTGGTTGTAGATCCGCTCGAATCCCACGCCGTGGATCGAGACCAGCTCCCACCACTCCCCGTTGACCTGCACCCGCACCCGCGGCGCCTCACTCCAGTCCACCGCCTCGAACGGCGAGACCTGCGCCCGGGCCTGACCCACCGCCACGCCGAGCACCAACACCGCCGCCACAATCGCTCGCACCACGCCCATTGGGATGTCCTCCGACCCCACGGGGGACCAGCCTACCCCAAACCCACCTCCCGCGCGCACGCCGCGATCGCCCCCACGCTCCGCTCCACATCCGCCTCCGTGGTCGCCCAGCTCGACACGCTGATCCGCATCGCTCGCCGGCCCTTCCATGTCGTGCCGCCGCACCAGCAGGTCCCCTCCCGCTGCACCGCCGCGATCACGCGATCGGTCTGCTCGTCGTCGCCGAACCGCACCAGCACCTGATTGAGCACCACCTCGTGAGGAATCTCGAAGCCCGCCGACGCCAGCGCCTCGGCAAACCGGGCGGCGTGGCGGCAGCACCGCTCAACCAACGCCCCGACCCCGGACCGTCCGAGCGACTTGAGCGCGGCCCAGACCTCGATACCCCGTGCCCTGCGGCTCATCTCGGGCACATAGTGGTACGGCTCGCGTGCCGACCCCTCGATCAGATAGGGCGCCGGCGCCGCCATCCCCGCACGCACCGCCGCCCCGTCGCGGCAGACGACCAGGCCGCTGTCGTACGGGACATTGAGCCACTTGTGGCAATCGGTCGCCCACGAGTCGGCCCCCTCGATCCCCGCCGCCAGCCCCGCCCGAGCCGGGCAGGCCCGCGCCCACATCCCGAACGCCCCGTCCACATGGACCCACGCGCCGCTCGGACGCGCCCGCTCGCACACCTCGCCCACCGGATCGAACGACCCGGTGTTCACATTCCCCGCCTGCACGCACACCAGCGTCCGCTCGTCGAGCGCCGGGAGCTTCGCGCCGATCAGCCGCCCCTGCGCATCGGTCGGCACGCGCTCCACGCGCTCACGCCCGAACCCCGCGAGCGCCAGCGCCTTGGTCATGCTCGAGTGGACCTCCTCGCCCACCACCACACGGACCTCCGGCGCCCCGAACAGACCGCGGGCCTCCACATCCCACCCCGCCCGCTGCAGCAGCCGGTGCCGCGCCGCGCACACCGCCGTGAAGTTCGCCATCGTCGCCCCCGTGACGAACCCCACGCAGCTCTCCGCGGGCAGCCCGAGCAGGTCGAGCACCCACCCCGACACGACCCGCTCGAGATGCGCCGACACCGGCGACGCGATCGCGAGCCCCGCGTTCTGATCCCACGCCGACGCCAGCCAGGACGCCCCCACCGCCACGGGCAGCGACCCCCCGATCACAAACCCGAAGTACCGCCGCCCCGCCACCGCCACCGTCGCCGGCGACCCCCACTCGTCGAGGGCGCGCAGCACCCCCGTGCCCTCGCAGCCCCCCTCCGGCAGGGGCTCATCGAACGCCGCGAGCCCCCGGAGCGACCCCTCCCCCGGCGCCACCGCCCGGCCGTCCAGCCCCCGCAGGTACGCCGCGGCCCGCGCCGCGGCATCCCCCAACACCCGGTCCGTCGTGTCCGACATGCCCGCCGTGCCCGTCATGCCCGTCATCCGTCCTCCAGTCCGGCCCCCAGTCCTATCCTTCACCCCTCGCCGGCGCCCCGCGTCCCGGCGCCCGCGAACGCCGCGCAGGAGGCTCCTGCCGACTGGCCCCCCCGGCCATCCAGCACCCCGGCCCTTTGCCCTTCCCTTGGAGGAATCCGTGTCCCAGACCATCACCATGTCCGCCGCCGGCCTCAAGGTCCCCAGCAACCCCATCATCCCCTTCATCGAGGGCGACGGCACCGGCCCGGACATCTGGAACGCCTCCGTCAAGACCTTCGACGCCGCCGTCGCCAAGGCCTACGACGGCGAGCGCAAGATCACCTGGCACGAGGTCCTCGCCGGCGAGAAGGCATTCAACAAGACCGGCTCCTGGCTCCCCGACCAGACCCTCGAAGACTTCAAGAAGTACCTCGTCGGCATCAAGGGCCCCCTCACCACCCCCGTCGGCGGCGGCATCCGCTCGCTCAATGTCGCCCTCCGCCAGATCCTCGACCTCTATGTCTGCCTCCGGCCCGTCCGCTACTTCACCGGCGTCCCCTCCCCCGTCAAGCAGCCCGAGCTGACCGACATGGTCATCTTCCGCGAGAACTCCGAGGACATCTACGCGGGCATCGAGTTCCAGCACGGCACGGAGGACTGCAACAAGCTCAAGAAGCTCCTCGCCGACAACTTCCCCGACCGCTTCAAGAAGGTCCGCTTCCCCGAGACCACCGGCCTGGGCATCAAGCCCTCCAGCCAGCAGGGCGCCGAGCGCCTCGTCAAGGCCGCCATCAAGTACGCCATCGACCACGACAAGCCCTCCGTGACCCTCGTCCACAAGGGCAACATCATGAAGTTCACCGAGGGCGCCTTCCGCGACTGGGGCTACCAGACCGCCGCGAAGTTCTTCCGCGCCACCCCCCTCGACGGCGGCCCGTGGCACACCATGAAGAACCCCAAGACCGGCACGCAGATCGTCATCAAGGATGTCATCGCCGACGCCTTCCTCCAGCAGATCCTCACCCGCCCCGCCGAATACTCCGTCATCGCCACCATGAACCTCAACGGCGACTACATCTCCGACGCCCTCGCCGCCTGCGTCGGCGGCATCGGCATCGCCCCCGGCGCCAACATCAACTACGACACCGGCCACGCCATCTTCGAGGCCACCCACGGCACCGCCCCCAAGTACGCCGGCAAGGACCAGGTCAACCCCGGCTCGGTCATCCTCTCCGGCGTCCTCATGCTCGAGTACATGGGCTGGCAGGAGGCCGCGGACCTCATCGTCAAGGGCATCGAGGGCGCCATCGCGGCGAAGACGGTAACCTACGACTTCGAGCGGCTGATGCCGGGCGCCACACTCCTCAAGTGCTCCGAGTTCGGCGAGGCGATCGTCAAGCACATGGGGTGATGTGTGCCACGGCTGTGCCAGCCGTGCTCCCCATTGTGGTGGAGGCTTCCAGCCTGCGTTACCAGCCCCGGAGGGGCGTCGGTTCATAGCCCCGGGCGCGCAGCCCGGGGCAGGCCCACCCCAAAGCGAGAGCCCCAGCGGGGCGACGGAATCGCACGAGCAATGCCAGCGGCACGATCGCGCCGCAACCCGGGGGGTGACAGATGCACTGGCGTGAGGCGATCGCACAATGGGCCCGGGCTGTCGAGCCCCATGCCGCGCGCCCCGTCCATCTCCAGATCGGCCCGCCCGCCGACCCCGGAGAGCTCCGCGACTTCGAGAGGGGCCTCGATCGCCCCATCCCCGCCGCCCTCCGCCGCTTCCTCGCCGAGCAGGCCGGCGAGGTCAACTTCTGGTGGGATCTCCGCAAGGGCGTCATCCCTCTCGATGTCCCCGAGCCCCCAAACTCCGGCTACATGGAGTTCAGCCTCGATTGCCTCGCCATCGTGCTCGACGGCCACGCGATGCAAGTCGGAATTGATAGCGACGGCTGGATCCCCAACCGCTGGCGGGCCGCGTTCCCCTTCCTGGGCTGCCCCAACGGCGACGCCTACGCCTTCGACCTGCATGAGAGCGAGACCGCCCCGCCGATCATCTACCTCAGCCACGAGGAGCCCGAGCTGCACACCCGCTTCGCCGACTCCTTCGAGGCCTTCCTCCAGGCCTGGTTCTCCCTCGGCTGCGTGGGCAACGAGTCATGGGTGCTCCGCCACTTCGTGACCGATGGGGGCCGCCCGCTCCCCGACCGCACCGACGGCACCCCCACCAGCCGCCTCGATCCCACCTGCCCCAATGCCCGTCAGTTCCGGGCGTTCTTCGGGATGGGGTAGGCCCCAGTGGAGTGCAGGCTTCCAGCCTGCCCTCCCTCGCCGGCCGCCCCGCCAAGCCCCAAACGACGCGATCGCGGTGAAGACGGTAACCCACAACCCCGAGCGGCTGAGGGGAGGGGCGACCCCGCTGAGGCGCTCGGAGTTGGGTGCAGCGATCGTCAATCAAACGGCCTGACGGGGCACCGCTGCCGGTGGCACGGCTGTCCCAGCCGTGAGTCCCCGATCCGTGTGCCACGGCTGTCCCAGCCGTGCTTCCCCATTGCGGAGCCCCCCCACCCAAAACGACAAGCCGGGACCTCTCGGCCCCGGCTCATGGTCTCTCTCAAACACACTCCCCAAATCCTGACTCCGGCGAGCGGCTCATGCCGCTACCAGCGTCCGCCGCTGCCACCGCTCCCACCGCTGCGGCTCCCGCCGTAGCCACCACCGCCCCCGCCAGTGCTCCGCGCCTCGCGGGCCTTGGCCTCGTTGACGGTCAGGTCCCGCCCGCCGACATTCGTGCCGTTCAGGGCCGTGATGGCCGCCTGGGCGCTCGACGCCGACGCGAACTCCACAAACCCGAACCCACGCGGCCGCCCGGTGTCCCGGTCCATCACCAGCGCCGCGCTGGTCACCTCGCCGTGCGGGCTGAACAGCTCGCGGAGCTGCTGCTCGGAGGTATCAAACGACAAGTTCCCGACATAAAGCTTCATACTGCGTCCTTCAAATGCCCTTGAGTGGATCCCGGTGCGATCACTCGAGCATGAAGTGCGCGTCGGTCTCGCCGCGATCAACCCCCTGAGCGGTCGGCGCCGCGGCGATATGCATCACACTAGCGCTTCCCCCACCCCCCACACGCAACAATCGCTCCGGATTCCGCATTTCGTCGATTCCACCCCCACCGCAGGCCCCGACACAGCCCTTCCGCAGCACTCCGCAGCCCCGCCCCCCGTTGTGGTGCAGGCTTCCAGCCTGCACTCCAAGTCCCCATTGTGGTGCAGGCTTCCAGCCTGCACTCCAGCCCCCATTGTGGTGCAGGCTTCCAGCCTGCACTCCAGCCCACAGCCCCCCACCCCCTCACGCCAACGGCGTGAAAGAGCCCGAGCCCAGGGCACCGC
>JADZER010000001.1 GCA_020850415.1 Phycisphaerales bacterium | reverse complement strand
TACAGAGCCCGAAGCGCCAGCGAGGGTCCCCCCGGTCCCCCTCCGCGCTGCGGAGGGGGACAGGTTCACGCGCAGCGTGAACCAGGGGGAGGTGCGTCCGAAACCCCCTCATCGCTGCCTCGCTCCATCGCTCCCCCTCTACCCATCCCACACCAGCGCCCGAAGCGCCAGCGAGGGTCCCCCGCCGCGTCGGACCAAGCAGAGCACAAAGCCCGCCCCCCACCCCGATGTCTCTCTGCCCGTCATCACCGAGCCCCAGCCACCACAAAGAAAGACGCCCCGGCCGGGGGCCGGGGCGTCGAAGGAAGCGGTGGATGCCGGACGCGCCGAGCTACTTCCCGTCCCTGATCGCGGCCTGGGCCGCCGCCAGCCGGGCGATCGGCACGCGGAACGGCGAGCACGAGACATAGTCCATGCCGACGGCGTGGCAGAAGTGGACGCTGGCGGGGTCGCCGCCGTGCTCGCCGCAGATGCCGACTTTGAGGTCGGGCTTGGCGGCGCGTCCCTTCTGTGTTCCCATCTCGACGAGCTGCCCGACGCCGGAGACATCGAGGGACTGGAAGGGGTCGTTGGGGAGGAGGTCCTGCTGGAGGTAGTCGGGCAGGAAGGTGTTGATGTCGTCGCGTGAGTACCCGAAGGTGAGCTGGGTGAGGTCGTTGGTGCCGAAGCTGAAGAAGTCGGCGACCTCGGCGATCTCGTCGGCGGTGAGCGCGGCGCGGGGGATCTCGATCATGGTGCCGATCTTGATATCGAGCCGGCTCTTGTAGTCCATCTCGTTCTTGACTTCGGCGATGGTGTCCTCGATCTGCTGGCGGAGCATGGCGAGTTCGGCTCGGGTGCCGACGAGGGGGACCATGATCTCGGGCATGGCCTTGACGCGTTCGGCGGCGCACTCGATGGTGGCTTCGACGATGGCGCGGACCTGCATCTTGAGGATCTCGGGGTAGGTGACGGCGAGGCGGCAGCCGCGGTGGCCGAGCATGGGGTTGGCCTCGTGCAGCGCGGCGACGCGTGCCTTGATCTTGGCGACGGGGACGCGGAGGACGGCGGCCATCTCCTCCTGGCTCTTGTCGTCGTTGGGCAGGAACTCGTGGAGCGGGGGGTCGAGGAGGCGGACGGTGACGGGGAGGCCCTTCATGGCGCGGAAGATGCCGACGAAGTCCTCGCGCTGGTGGGGGAGGAGCTTCTCGAGGGCCTTCTCGCGGTCCTCGCGGTTCTCGGCGAGGATCATCTCGCGCATGGCGCGGATGCGGTCGCCCTCGAAGAACATGTGCTCGGTGCGGGTGAGCCCGATGCCCTGGGCGCCGAAGTCGCGGGCGCGCTGGGCGTCGGCGGGGGTGTCGGCGTTGGTCCGGACGCCGAGAGTCCGGTACTTGTCGGCCCAGCGCATGACCTTGGCGAAGTCGCCGGAGAGCGTGGGCTCGACGGTGGCGAGGGAGCCCTCGATGACCTCGCCTGTGGAGCCGTCCAGGCTGATCATGTCCTGGCGTCCGAAGGTGCGTCCCTTGACGGTGAAGGTGCCGCTCTTGGCGTCGATGGCGACCTCGCCAGCGCCGGCGACGCAGCACTTGCCCCAGCCTCGGGCGACGACGGCCGCGTGGCTGGTCATGCCGCCGGTGGAGGTGAGGATGCCGACCGCCGAGTGCATGCCGTCGACATCTTCGGGGCTGGTTTCCTTGCGGACGAGGATGACCTTCTCGCCGGCGCGGGCGCGGTTGACGGCCTCGTCGGCGGTGAAGGCGGGGCGCCCGACGGCGGCGCCGGGGGAGGCGGGGAGTCCCTTGGCGAGGACGGTGGCGATGGTCTTGGCCTTGGGGTCGAAGGAGGGCAGGAGGAGCTGGGTGAGGTCGCCGGCGGGGATCCGGAGGAGGGCCTCCTTCTCGGTGATGAGGCGCTCCTTGACCATGTCGCAGGCGATCTTGACGGCGGCGGCGCCGGTGCGTTTGCCGGTGCGGGTCTGGAGCATGTAGAGCTTGCCGCGTTCGATGGTGAACTCGATATCCTCCATCTCGCGGTAGTGCTTCTCGAGCTTGTGCTTGATCTTGATGAGCTGGTCGTAGACCTTCTTGTTCCACTTGGGCATGCTGTTGACATGCTCGGGGGTTCGGATGCCGGCGACGACATCCTCGCCCTGGGCGTTGATGAGGAACTCGCCGTAGAAAACATTGCGCCCCGTGGAGGGGTCGCGTGTGAAGGCGACGCCGGTGCCGGAGTCGTCGCCCATGTTCCCGAAGACCATGGACTGGACATTGACGGCGGTGCCCTTGAGCCCGGAGATGCCGGAGAGGCGGCGGTAGGAGATGGCGCGGTCGGCGTTCCAGCTCTTGAAGACGGCCTCGATGGCGAGCTCGAGCTGCTTGAAGGGGTTCTGCGGGAAGTCCTGGAGGCTCTGGGCCTTGATGACATCCTTGTAGCGCTCGCAGAGCTCGACGATGCCGTTCTCGGGGACATCGGTGTCGAGCTTGGCGTTGTAGCGTTGTTTGAGGTCGTCGAAGGCGAGCTCGAAGTGGTGGTGGTCGACGCCGAGGACGACATCGCCGAACATGTTGAGGAGCCGGCGGTAGGCGTCGAAGGCGAAGCGTCGGTTGCCGGTTGCCTTGGCGAGCCCCTCGACGGACTCGTCGTTGAGTCCGAGGTTGAGGATGGTGTCCATCATGCCGGGCATGGAGACGGCGGCGCCGGAGCGGACGGAGACGAGGAGGGGGTTGTTCTTGTCGCCGAACCTCTTGCCGGCTTCCTTCTCGAGGGTGGCGGTGTGGGTGTGGACCTCGTTCATGAGGCCGTGGGGGAGCCGCTTGCCGGCCTGGTAGTAGGCGGCGCAGGCCTCGGTGGTGATGGTGAAGCCGGGGGGAACGGGGAGTCCGATGGCGGTCATCTCGGCGAGGTTGGCGCCCTTGCCGCCGATGATCTGCTTCATGGAGGCGTCGCCCTCGGTGCGTGTTGCGCCGAAGTAGTAGACCATTTTGCCGGCCTTGGGGGAGCGTTTGGCGGGCGCCTTCTTGGCGGGCTTGGTGGGTGCGGCGGCGCGTGGGGCGGCCTTGTGGGTGGTCTTCTTGGCGGCCTTTTTGGTTGTCTTGCGGGCGGTTGTCTTCTTGGCCATGGCCGATGGGTCTCCTCAGCGGGCGGCCGCTGTGCGGTTTCGTGTGTGCTGATCGGGCGCCAGGGCGTCTCCCGCGGACCCGGCCCAGATCGGAACGGAAGTCTAGAAGGGGGGTTTGGTCGGGACGAGTGCGCCGGGGCCGGGCCGGGGTTGATCGCTACGATCGCCCTTGTATTCATGCAGGAATCGACGCATACACAAGGCGGTGCGCGGTGCGTGGGGCGCGGCCCGGGCGGGCTCGGCGCGGGCGTGCTCGTGCCCGACGGCGGGGGCCGGGTGCGCTGGCGCTCGGCGCTGGCGACGGTGCGGATCGACGGCGCGGGGCGGGCGTCGTGGGTGGATCCGGCGGGCGGCGGGGTGGTGTCGGAGGTCGGGGGCGGGCCGTTGGAAGCTCTGGGCCAGATGGTTGAGGAAGGGCGTTGCGGGCGGCTGGCGGGGACGGGGTGGGCGGGGTTTCTGGGGTACGAGTTGGGTGGGCTGCTTGAGGCGCGGACGGGGGTGGTCGCGCCGGAGGGGCTGCCGCTGGGGGAGTTTCACCGGGTGGGGCCGGGGGCCGGGCGGGTGGTCGGTGGGGCCGCGGGGTCGGGGGTGGGTGGGGCGCGGTTGGGGTCGGTGGGGTCGGTGCAGGGGCGGTCGGGGTATGTGTTGGCGGTGGGTCGGGCGTTGGGGTATATCCGTGCGGGGGATGTGTACCAGGCGTACTTCGCGCACGAGCTGGGGGGGCGGGTGTCGGGGTCGGCGGCGGGGGTGTAGGGGGCGTTGGTGAGGGGCGCGCTGCCGCGGCACGGGATGGGGTTGGTCGGGGCGCCGCTGGGCGCGGGCGTTGGGTACGCGGTGCTGTCGCTGAGCCCGGAGTTGTTCCTGTCGTTCGACGCGGGGACTCGCCGGCTGGTGACGCGGCCGATGAAGGGGACGCGGCCCGGGGACGGCGACGAGCGCGAGCTGCGCGACGCGGAGAAGGACCGGGCGGAGCTGGCGATGATCGTGGACCTGATGCGCAACGACCTGGGGCGGGTGTGCGATTTCGGGTCGGTGCGGGTGGAGGCGGCGCGGGAGATCGAGCGGCACGGGGTGGGGGCGGGGGCGGTCTTGCAGGCGACGGCGACGGTGTCCGGTGTGGTGCGCGCGGGGGTGGGGATCGGGGAGATCCTGGCGGCGACCTTCCCGCCGGGGTCGGTGACGGGGACGCCGAAGGTGCGGGCGATGCAGGTGATCGACGAGCTGGAGCCGTTTGCGCGCGGGCCGTACTGCGGGTGCATCGGGACGATCGGGGACGACGGGTCGTTCGGGCTGGCGGTGTCGATCCGGACGGCGGTGGTGCGGGGGAGGGTGGACGCGTCGGGTGAGTTTGTGGACGCGGAGTTTCGTTATTGCGTGGGGGCGGGGATTGTGGCGGACTCGGACCCGGGGGCGGAGTGGGAGGAGACGATCGCCAAGGCGCGGGTTGTGGAGCCGGTGTTTGAGATCGGCGTGTAGAACGCGGAGGGGGAGAAGCAGGATTTGGAACGCGAAGGGGGGGGGGGGGGGGGGGGGGGGGTGGGGGGGGGGGGGGGGGGGCGGGGGGTGTGCGAGCGTTGGAGAAGAGGAGGGGGCCCGGAGTGCCCCGCCCCGGAGATTAGATTGTTCTTCTTCGCGCTCTTCGCGCCCTTCGCGTTCAGGCCTTCTTCAGGATGGCCCAGAGCTGGCCGCGGGTGAGGTTGGGGTGGTTGAGGACATCATCGCCCTTTCCGTTGAGCCAGTAGAGGCCGCCGTCGTGGGCGCTGTCGAGTTGTTCGACCTGCCAGTTGTTTCGTGCGGCGGAGTCGCGGACGAAGCGTTCGGCCTCTTCGAAGCCGAAGAACCAGCGGTGCCGGTTGCCGGGGTTGGCGCCGGGGAAGCCGTAGTACTTGAGCTTGCCGGCGCCGTTCTGGTAGAGGTTGTAGATGAAGTCGCGGGCGGGGTTGGGGAGGGCGATGATGACGCGGGAGCGGGCGACGCGGCAGCACTCGTCGAAGACGCGGTGGGCGGCCTCGAGGTGCTCGAGGACATCGCAGCAGGTGACGACATCGAAGGAGGCGTCGGGGAAGGGGAGCGGGTCGCGCTCGAGGTTGACGACGACATCGCAGGGCGGGTTGATGTCGACGCCGGTGTAGAGGTCGGGGCGGGGGACGGCGTCGCCGACGAGGCGCTTGCCGCAGCCGACATCGAGGACCGAGCCGGTGAGGATCGGGCGGTACTTGTCGGCGAGGTAGAGGGCTTTGGTGGCGGCGTCGTGGTAGTCGAGGGGGGTGTGGTAGAGGGGGTGTGTGTGAGTGGGTGAGGGGGTGATTGGGTGAGGGGGTGTGTTGTGGTGGGGCGCGGTGGTGTGATCGAGGGTGGGAGAAGGGGGAGAGACGGAGCCCTCTCCCCTGCCCTCTCCCGCCGGGGGCGGGAGAGGGGGTACGCCCGTGGCGGCTTGGCGCGGGTGGAGGTAGTGGGCGCCTGTGGGCCTGCTCATGCCGCGACTCCGGCTTTGACCCAGTACTCGCCCCAGCGGACGATGAGCTCTTCGATGGTGAGGCCGGCGGCGGCGAGTTCGGCGCGGAGGCTGGATTCGGTGTACTCGGTCTCGTGGGTGTCGTCGCAGCGGGGGTCGACGCCGAGCTTTGCTTTCCAGGCCGTCTGCCAGTTGCGGTCGAAGGCGGGGACGCGGATGAGGATGGTGCGGGGCGTGTACCACCGGGCGTACCGGCGGAGGAGCGTGGCGCGGTCCTGGAGGTGTTCGAGGACATTGCTGAGGACGACGACATCGAAGTGGTGGTCGCCGTCGGCGCGGGCGGCGCGGTCGCGGGTGATGTCGCCCTCGACGACGCGGAGGCGGGCGGCGAGTCCCTCGCGGTCGATCATCTTCTGGGCCTGAGCGAGGTTGGCGGGGGAGAAGTCCATGCCGGTGACGAGGGCGCGGGCGCCGGTGGCGATGGAGCGGGCGACCTCGGCGTAGCCGCAGCCGAGGTCGAGGACGGTCTCGCCCTCGCCGATGCGCTCGACGAAGAAGTCGTGGTAGCGCATGAGGTGGTGCTTGGGGTGGACACCTCTGCCGGAGTCGAGAGCGGCCTGGTCGATGACATGGTAGATGGGGGTCTCGACGGTGGCGCAGAAGAGGGCGCGCTTGTCGGGGGCGAGCCGGCGCGAGTAGCCGTGGAGGCTGCGGGCCCAGGCCTGGGCGGCGGTGTCGGCGTCGGCGGCGAGGAGCTCTGCGCCCCAGCGGACGGCGCCGGGGGGCGGGCTGGTGCGCTCGCCGGCGCGGGCGATCGCCAGCTCGTGGGCACGGGCTTCGAGTGGGAGGATGTTGTCGAGGCGGAGGCGTTCGGCGTCGCGGGCGGCCTCGCGCCCGAGGCTGGCGGCGAGGTCGCGGTCGGTGAGGAGGCGGGCGATGGCGCGGGCGAGGGACTCGGGGTCGGGGCGTGCGATCAGGCCGGTGATTCCGGCGGCGACGGCATCGGAGAGTCCCCAGGCGTCGGCGACGACGGTGGGCGCGGCGCAGGCGAGGGCCTCGAGGACGGTCTTGGGGTGGCCCTCGTAGGCGGAGGCCTGGGCGTAGACGGCGCAGCGGCGCATGTGGGCCAGCAGCTCGGGTTGGGGGAGGCGGGGGAGGAAGGTGGCTTGGATGGCGCGGTCGGCGGCCTGGGCGCGGAGGGTCGCTTCGAGGGGGCCTTCGCCGATAAGCACGAGGCGCGGGGTGTTGGGCGCTTGGGGGGGTGCGAGGCTTGGAGAAGAAGAGGGGGCCCAGAGTGCCCCGCCCCGGAGGTTGGAAGAGAGGGAGGCAGAGGAGAGCAGGGCGACGGCGTCGATGAGGAGGTCGATGCGTTTTTGGGGGGCGAGGCGTCCGGCGTAGAGGATGGTGTTGGGTTGTCTGGTGATCGACTCGTCGGGGCGGGCGTCGTCGGGGAGGAAGTTGGGGACGCAGAGGGTGCGGTCGTTGTCGAGGCTGTAGCGCCAGCGGAGGTCGTCGAGCAGGCGTTCGGTGGAGCCGACGACGACATCGGCGGCGCGGCAGAGTTCGGCCTCGGCGGCGGCGGCCTCGGCGGCGAAGGGGGAGGAGGGGCCCTGCTCCCAGGCGACGAAGCGGGACCAGGGGTAGCCGCCACGGGCGATGAGGCCGACGCGGAGGCCGGCGTCGCGGAGGTTGGCGGCGATGGAGATGGCGAGGTCGCCGCCCCACATTTGGTCGGTTTTGATGACGATGGAGGTGGGGCTGGGGGTGGTAGGTGCTCGAGCGTTGGCGGGATGGAGGGGGCCCACAGTGCCCCGTCCCGGAGGGGAGAGGAGGAGTTCGCGGACGCGTTGGGGGACCGTGGCGGCGAAGGCGGGGCGGTCGAGTTTGTTGTCGTTGGCGATGACGGCGACGGGGCAGGCGGCGGGGAGGGCTTTGGCGATGTCGTGGTCGGCGGGGCCGCCCTCGGTGACGAGGAGGATCTGGCGGTATCGGGTGCTGAGGCGGTGGTAGAGGGCCCACTCGCGGTGGAGGATGCCGCAGGAGGCCCAGGTGTCGAGCCCGACGGAGGCGCAGAGGGTGACGACGAGGGCGTCGGCGATGGGGGCGGTCGGATCGCGGTCGGCCCGTGGCAAGGCGTCGAGCACATCGGCGTTCATCTGGTGAAGGTCGGCGATTGGATGGTCCGATCTGTACCGAATGTGGTCCCGGTTTGTCCGGGTGGGGGGGGTGGCTGCGCGGCGGGGTCGTGGGGGGGGCGTGGTTGGGGCAAGTCGTGGGGTCGGAATCCCAAAGAGGGATCACCCCATGAGAGAGAGGAGTCGGCATGCAGCCGCTGGTGACGGTCATCATCCCCGCCTTCAACGCCCAGGCGACGCTTGCGGAGACGCTGCGGTCGCTGCTGAACCAGTCGCTGACGGACTGGCGGGCGGTGGTGGTTGACGACGGTTCGACGGACAGCACGCCGATGATCGCGAGCGACTTTGCGTGGCGGGATTCCCGTATCGGCCTGGTTCGTCAGGAGAACCGGGGGCTCTCGGGGGCGCGGAACCGTGGTCTGGAGCAGGCCGGGGGGCGGTATGTGCACTTTCTGGACTCGGACGACTGGCTGACGCCGCTGGGGCTGGAGCGGTTGGTGCAGAGCGCCGAGTGGGGGGGTCTGGGCGCGGCGTGCGGTTCTTGGTCGCTGCACCTGGCGGACGGTCGGTCGATGGGGGTGACGATGTCGCCGGTGGACCGGGTGGTGGGGGTGGAGCACCTGTTCGCGGGGAATGTGATGTCGCCGCACTCGCATGTGCTGCGCCGTGATCTGCTGGACGGCGAGCGGTTCGACGAGTCGCTGCGTGTGGTGGAGGACTACGACCTTTGGCTGCGGCTGGCGTCGCGCGGGGTTCGCTGGTCGGCGGTGGACGAGTGCGTGGCGGCGTACCGGGTTCGGCCGGGGAGCCTGAGCAAGAACCCGCGGCTGATGCTGGAGACGCAGGCGCGGGTGATGGGGCGGGCGACGGGGGATCGGTCGGCGTTGGCGGCGGGGCTGCGGGACGCGGCGCTGTTCTACGCGACGACCGCGGCGATGGGTGAGGCGGGGTTCGGCGGCGAGGGCGGGGCGGCGCGGGCGGCGTTCGTGCAGGCCAGGGCGATGCTGCGGGGGGCGATCGGGCACCCGGCGGCGTTCACGGCGGGGGAGCTCGGGCGGGCTGCGTACTGGTCGCTGGTGATGGGCTTCGGCGTGGCGCCGGAGGCGTTCGGGAGGACGGCGGAGCGGTGGATGCCGGGTCTGGCGGCGTGGTGGCGGGCGATCGGTGAGCGCGGGAGGGTGGAGGAGGCGATCGGGTCGCTGGCGACGGAGGCGATCGCGCCGGAGGTGGTGGCCGGGGCGATGCTGGACGCGGCGCCGGCGGGTTCGCCGGTGGTGCTGGCGGGGGCGATGGGGCGGAACGGGCAGGTGGTGCAGCGGGTGGCGCGGGCTCGGGGGGTGGCGCTGGTGCTGCGGGACGATCGGCTGCCGCGCTCGGGGATTGAGCGGCTGATTGATGCGAGCTCGACGGTGCTGGTGGCGCCGGTGGTTGACGGCGAGATTCTGGGCAAGCTGCCGCGGGGGGTGAGGACGGTTCGGTGGGGCGAGGTGCGGGGGGGGCTGGCGGGGGAGCTGGTGGGGCGGCTGCGTGGTGTGGTGGAGGGGCGCGCGGGGGCGGTGGGGGCGTAGGGGGGGGGGCGGCGATCTGGATGGTTGGCGGGGGGGTTGGCGGGGTGGTTGCGCGATCGCGGGGCCTTCACTTCGCTGCGCTGCGTTCAGACCCCGGCACCCGGGGGTTGGTTGGTTGGGTGGTTGGCTGGGTGGTTAGGGGCTGTCGGGTTCGACGAGGTTGGCGAGTTGGTTGAGGGACTCTTGCCAGCCGAGGTAGCACATCTCGACGGGGATCTGGGTCGGGACGCCTTCTTGGATGATGGTGAGTTCTGTGCCGCAGACGACGGGGCGGAGGGTGACGGTGACCTGCATCTGGCCGGGGAGGTTGGGGTCTTCGAACTCGTCGGTGTATCGGAGTCGTTGCCCTGGGGTGAGTTCGACATAGGTGCCGCCGAAGGAGTGGCTCTGTCCGTTGCGGAAGTTGGTGAAGGACATTCGGTAGCCGCCTCCGACGCGTGGGTCGAAGTCGTGTACTTGGCAGGTGTAGCCGTGCGGGGGGATCCACTTGGCGAGTGCGTGTGGGTTGAGGAAGGCGTTGTAGAGGACATCGGCGGGGGCGCGGAGGACGCGGTGGAGTCGGACGGTGTTGGTCGGCTGCGTCATGTGTTGCTCCTTGGTGGAGTGTTTGGTTGAAGCTTAGGGGGAGTGCTTGGTGTGCGTCGCGCGCGAAAAGCCGACAGCGCTGTCTTGAAGCGGCGCTGTCGGCGGCGTTGGGCGGTCGGTTTCTGGCGGCCGTTGGTGGAGGGGGATCGGGGGGCTGACCCCGAGCTTGCGCTCGGGGCTGGTCTTGGTGGGGTCAGCTCTCGTCGTTCTCTTGGAGTTTGGCGAGGACGGACAGGTCCTCGAGGGTGGTGGTGTCCTGGGTGACGCTTGTGTCTCCTGCGGCGATGGAGCGGAGGAGGCGGCGCATGATCTTGCCGGAGCGGGTCTTGGGGAGTGCGTCGGTGAAGCGGATCATGTCGGGTTTGGCGATGGCGCCGATCTCCTGGCTGACATGGGCGCGGAGCGATTCCTTGAGCTTGTCGGAGGCCTTCTCGTCGGTGGGTTGGTGGGTGGGGGCGAGGGTGACGAAGGCGGCGATGCCGGTTCCCTTGATCTCGTGGGGCATGCCGACGACGGCGGCCTCGACGACGGCGTCGTGGGCGACCAGCGCGCTCTCGACCTCCATGGTGCCGAGGCGGTGCCCGGCGACATTGATGACATCATCGACGCGTCCCATGATCCAGAAGTAGCCGTCGGCGTCGCGTCGGGAGCTGTCTCCGGCGAGGTAGTAGGGGCTGGGGCAGTTGGCGGGCTTGTTGCCCTTGACCTTGAAGGTGGACCAGTAGGTATCGATGTAGCGTTGGCGGTCGCCGTAGATGCCGCGGAGCATGGAGGGCCATGGCTTTCGGATGGCGAGCAGCCCGCCGGTGTTGTGGGGCTGCTCGTTGCCCTGCTCGTCGAGGATGGCGGCGTCGACGCCGAAGAAGGGGAGCGTGCAGGATCCGGGCTTGGTGGCGGTAACCCCGGGGAGCGGGGTGATCATTTGTCCGCCGGTCTCGGTCTGCCACCAGGTGTCGACGATGGGGCACTTCTCGCGCCCGATCATGCGGTGGTACCACATCCAGGCCTCGGGGTTGATGGGCTCTCCGACGGAGCCGAGGACCTGGAGGCTGGAGAGGTCGTGCTTGGCGACATGCTGGTCGCCCCACTTCATGAAGGCTCGGATGGCGGTGGGGGCGGTGTAGAACTGGGTGATCTTGTGTCGTTCGATGATGTCCCAGAATCGGGCGGGGTCGGGCTGGTTGGGCGCGCCCTCGTACATGAAGGAGGTGACGCGGTTGGGGAGGATGCCGTAGACGATGTAGGAGTGGCCGGTGACCCACCCGATGTCGGCGGTGCACCAGAGGACCTGCCCGCAGTCGGGGATGAGGTTGAAGACATACTTGGAGGTGAGGTAGGTGTAGACCATGTAGCCGCCGGTGGTGTGGAGGACGCCCTTGGGCTTGCCGGTGGAGCCGGAGGTGTAGAGGAGGAAGAGCATGTCCTCGGCGTCCATGTGCTCGCAGGGGCAGTGGTCCGGGGCGTCGGCGAGGAGGTCTCCGAGCCACTTGTCGCGTTCGGGGTGCCAGGCGACCTCGTTGCCGCAGCGGCGGAGGACGATGACATGGTCGACGGGGGCGTTGGCTTTCTGGAGATCGGCGCAGGCGGCGTCGACATTGGCCTTGAGGGGGACGATCGAGCCGCGGCGCCAGGCGCCGTCGGCGGTGATGATGACATTGCTCTTGGCGTCTTGGACGCGGTCGACGATGGCTTGCGCGGAGAAGCCGCCGAAGATGATGGAGTGTGCGGCGCCGATGCGGGCGCAGGCGAGCATGGCGATGGCGAGCTCGGGGACCATGCCCATGTAGACGGTGACGACATCGCCCTTTTTGACGCCGAGGCTCTTGAGGGCGTTGGCGAGGCGTGCGGTCTGCTGCTGGAGGTACTTGTAGGTGAGGCGGCGGACCTCGGGCTCGCCGCCCGGCATGGGCTCGCCCTCCCAGAGGATGGCGACATCGTCGCCGTGTCCCTGGATGACCTGGCGGTCGACGCAGTTGTAGCAGAGGTTGGTCTTGGCGCCGTCGAACCACTTGGCGTCGGGGGGGTTCCAGGCGAGGACCTTTTTCCAGGGCTTGAACCAGTGGAGTTCCTGCGCGATGCCGCCCCAGAATCCCTCGGGGTCTTCGATGGAGCGGCGGTGGAGCGCGTGGTATTCCTCGGGCGAGGCGATGTGCCATCGCGGCATGCCGAGCTCGGCGGCCCGGCGGGGCGGGAAGGTGCGTGTCTCGTTGAGGACAGAGTCGATGCCGGTGCTGGAGACGGTGGCGGTCATGATGTCGCGCTCCCTTCGGGGTGACGGTAGCCGAGGGCGCTCGTGCGTTGGGCCGCCCGGCGGCAATCAAGAGTAGAACACCCGGAGGGGGGTTGGTGTGGGCGTGGTGTTTTGGGGCGCGCCGATTCGTCCGCGCTGGTGCGCGCGGGGTGTCTAGAATCCGGGTTCGGGTGCGCGGGGGTGGGCGCGGGCTACCGGGGCTTGGTGTACCAGAGGCCCGGGGTGTGGTCGCCGGCGCGTGCCTGATGCCAGAAATCGGGGTTGCGTTCGACGCGCTCGGGGAGAGACTGGCCGGGGAGCGGGCGGGTGAACAGCGAGAGCGCGTCGATGAAGCGCGGGCTGCCCCAGGGGATGATCTCCTGAAAGACGCAGACGAGGCCGGCGTCGCGGCAGGCCTGTCGGAACTTGTCGCCGGTCATGTCGCGCCCTCGCCACCCCTCGTGGTGGTGGTTCATGGCGCCGATCTCGGTCTGGTACTCGCCGAGGTTGGAGTGGTGGATGAAGCCCCAGGCGCCGGGCTTCATTTTCGTGCCCAGCTGGCGGAGGTAGTCGCGCATCACATCGTGGTCGGCGTGGACGAGGGAGTTGAAGCTGAAGACGAGGTCGATCGAGCCGTCGGCGACCATGGCGAGGGAGCGGCCGTCGTTGGCGTGGTAGGCCATGCGGCGCTTGCCGAAGCGTTTGCGGCAGAACTCGATGCAGTTGGGGGCGAGGTCGACGAGGGTCATGCGCTTGGAGAGGGGGCGGAGGTAGTCGGTCCACACGCCGTAGCCGGGGCCGAGCTCGAGGGTGTGGCCGGTGGGGAGGAAGGCCTTGATGCGCGGGAGGAGTGCGTGGTCCCAGGCGGCCTGCACGCCGCCGAAGCCGTCGCACCACTCGGCGCCGCGGTTGGACCAGTCCTTGGTCTGCCAACGGTTGATGTTGTCGGAGACGGTGGGCATGCGGCGGCTCCTGCGGTTGGCTCCCCGGGGTCCCCCTTTGGGGGCTGATGATAGCGGGGGGGGCTCAAGTGTCGCCGGGGACGGGTCCTTCGAGGGGCCAGCGTTTGGCGCGTTGGAGGGCGTTGATGGCCTCGCGCCGGGCGGCGCGGTGGTCGGCGCCGCACTCGGGGCAGGGGTGGTCGGGGGCGGCGGAGATGTCGTAGTTGCAGTTTGGGCAGCGGCCGGATTCGTGGCGGCGGAGGGCGCGGGTGTGGTAGGCGATCTGGACGCCGCGGAGGTACCAAGACAGGATCGACAGGGCCGCGCCGGGGATCGGCAACCAGAGGCACGCGGTTAGTGCGGCCAGGTATGCTCGAACCCGGATCGACGGTCTGGTCGTGCGTGTCGTTTCGCCGGTCGCCAGCATCTCTGCGAGATTGGCGTCGAACCACTGTTGCGCGTCAAGTCGGGCGAACGCGGGCACCCTGCTGGGAACATCGATGCGTGGGGCCGGGCGTTCCGCGATGAGGTTGCGACAGAACTCGTCTGTGAGCGCGGGCGGTCCCGGGGCGCCATCGGTTCCCGGCGTTGCGGTTACTGACAAATCGAGCGTCCACACGGAGTGATCGATGTAGTAACCGCACCGCATGCTGATGGTGCCGTACCGGCTCTGGGGCGGTGCACCGGCCGGCTCATCGAGTACGAACTCGTCGCCGTCGCGGTAGACAAAGTAGCTCGTCGCATCTACGGATCCATAGCTGTCGAGGCGATCGCGCTCCAGCAGCGAGGGGATCACCATCACCGAAGCGAGCGGGATCCACAACCACCGCGACAGCCACCAACGGGCGCGAATGTCGAGGACCCCGAGCAGAAGCCCCCGGCATGCGCGGCCCAGGTAGTGCGCGGGGCTCCGGCGAGCGGGGCGTGTCGGCCTGGTGGGAGTGGGGGTCCCCATGCGGGGATGATACAGGGGACCCTCGCTTGCGCGTCGGGCTCGGTTGGGGCGGCGTCACTCCGGCTTGGCGTAACGCTTGGCGAGCTCGATGCGTTGCCAGATCTGGTCCCAGTAGGCGGGGTTGCGTTCGACGCGTTCGGGGGGTTGCTGGCCGGGTCGGGGTTTGGTGAAGAGGGAGTAGGCGTCGATCATCTTGTCGGATCCCCAGGGGATGATCTCCTGCATCACGCAGACCAGGCCGGCCTCGCGGCAGTCTTCGCGGAGCTTCTCGGCGGTCATGTCGCGTCCGCGCCAGTGGAGGTCTTTGGGGTCCCAGGTTTCGAACTGGCCGGCGAACTCGCCGAGGTTGGAGTGGTGGAGGAAGCCGAAGGCGCCGGGCTTCATCTTCTTGCCGAGCTGGAGGATGTAGGCGCGCATGACATCGTGGTCGGCGTGCACCAGGGAGTGGACGCTGAAGACAAAGTCGATCGAGTTGTCGTCGAGCATGGCGAGCGAGCGGCCGTCGTTGGTGTGGTAGGTCATGGCGCGCTTGCCGAAGTGCTGGCGGCAGTGCTCGATGCAGTTGGGGGTGAGGTCCACCAGGGTCATGTTCTTGCAGAGGGGGCGGAGGAGGTCGGTCCAGGCGCCGTAGCCGGGGGCGAGTTCGAGGGCGTGGCCGGTGGGGAGGAAGGCGCTGATGCGGGGGAGGATGGCGTGATGCCAACCCTGCTCGATGGAGCCGTAGCCGCGCCCCCACTCGCGCCCCCGGTCTTTCCAGTCGTAGCGTTGCCAGTAGGTGAGGTTCTCGGCGACGGTGGGCATGGCCGGAGTGTACACGCGGGGTGGCCGGCGGCGCGGGGGCCGACGCGGGGAGACGGTGCGCGGCCCCCGGCCGCCGACCGGCGTGCGGCCCCGACTGCGGCGGGGCCCGGAGGGAGAAGGCCCGGTCGCGCCGGTGGGGCGCGTCCGGGCGGTATCAGGCCGGGGCTCGATCAGTTGTGCTCGATCTGAGCCGGGGCCTGGAGGTGGCATCCGGGTCCGTTGGACGAGGCGACATCGGGCGTCTCGCCCCGGATGGCGGCCTGGATGGCGTTGCGGAGGTGGTTCTCGCTGCCGGCCTTGGCGGGGTCGGTGGCGTTGTCGATGAGGCCGCGGTAGATGATCTTGCCGTCGGCGTTGATGACGACGACGGTGGGGGCCTGGGTGACCTTGTAGAGGGCGGCGACGGCGCGGTCGTTGTCGAGGAGGATGGGGTAGTCGATGCCCCATCGTTCGGCGGCGGCACGGTTGAGCTCGGCCGGGTCTCTCCCCTCCGGCGGCGAGCTCGAGTAGACGGCGGCCCAGTGGACGCCGGAGTCGCGGAACTCGTCGCGCAGGTCGCGGACGGTGCTGGCGGAGGCGTGGTAGGTCCTGACCCACTCACAGCCCGGATCGAACCACTCGAGGACGACGATGTTGGCGTGGTCCTCGCCCCGGAGCGTGTCGAGCGTGACCTCGGCTTCGTCGAGATCGCGGAGGGCGAACGGCGGGGCCTCGTCGTTGAGGGCCATCGTCGGCGCCGACGCGTCGGCGACGACGCGTCCGGCGATCACGGTGGTGGCGCCGAGCGCGCCGACGAGGCCGAGGTACGAGGCGACGGCGATCTTCTTCACTTTGCGGTTCATGCACGGTTCTCCGAATCGTCGGCGTTGGAACGGCCGCGGCCGGCGCTCCCGCTCCTGGCGGGAGTGGTTGGAAGTCTGCGTGTCTTCGGATGTCATGGGTACCCGCGTGGCGGTACGGCGCGCGATGGAGCGGTGTTTCGCGGCGCGCGCGGAAACTGGGAAAAGCGTGCGTTACGGGTGCGCAGGACCGCATTCTTTGTGGTGGCGGATTGTGGCCGTGCGGCCAGTATCCGCCGCTGCGCGCGGTGTGCGCTGGCACGCGGATCGCTGGGCGCAATCAGGACTCCGGATGGCGTTATCCGAGTGCGCGCGTGATGGGCGTGATGGGCGCGATGTGCGAGTTGCGCATGCTGCGCGTGTTGCGAGATGCGTGGGTCGCGATCAGGCCAGCAGCGCGTCGGTGAGGAATGCGCTCACCTTGTCGATCGCGATGCGATCCTGCAGGCCGGTGTCGCGGCTGCGCACGGTGACGGTCTGGTCTGTGAGCGTGTCGCCGTCGATGGTGAAGCAGAAGGGGCAGCCCGCCTCGTCCATGCGGGCGTAGCGCTTGCCGATCGACTGCTTGGCGTCGGTCTCGACGAAGCCGGTGCGACCGAAGCGCTTGAAGAGGTCCGCGTGCAGGCGGTCGGCGACCTCGGGCATGCCGTCCTTGTTGACCAGCGGGAAGACCGCGGCCTTGATCGGGGCGACGCGGGGGTGGAACTTCATGATCTCGGGGCTGGGGCGGGATTCGTCGCGGGTGTAGGCCTCGCAGATGAGGGCGAGGGCGCCGCGGTCGAGGCCGGCGGCGGGCTCGATGCAGTGGGGCATGTAGCGTTCGCCCTTCTTGGCGCCGTTGGGGAGGGTCTCGCCGCGGTCGGTGTCGAAGTACTCGAGCTTGGCGCCGGAGTGCTTGGCGTGCTGGGTGAGGTCGTAGTTGCCGCGGTGGGCGATGCCCTCGAGCTCGCCGAAGCCCGGGGCGGTGAAGGGGAATCGGTACTCGACATCGCTGGTGCCGGTGGAGTAGTGGCTGAGCTCGTCTTTCTCGTGCTCGCGGAGGATGAGGTTCTCGCCGGCGAGGCCGATGGACTGCCACCACTCCATGCGGAAGTCGCGCCAGAACTTGTACCACTCGAAGGAGTCGTCGGGGTGGCAGAAGAACTCGAGCTCGGCCTGCTCGAACTCGCGGGAGCGGAAGGTGAAGTTGCGGGGGGTGACCTCGTTGCGGAAGCTGCGCCCGGTGTTCCCGATGCCGAAGGGCACGCGGACGCGGGTGGTGTCGACGACATTCTTGAACTGGACGAAGATGCCCTGTGCGGTCTCGGGGCGGAGGTAGACCTTGTCGTTCTCCGTCGCGGTCGCGCCTGTGTAGGTGAAGAACATGAGGTTGAACTGACGCGGGGCTGTCAACGAGCCGGCCTTCCCCGTAAACGGCGAGGGTATCTGGGCGTGCGCATGCTCCTGAACCGCGCCAGAGACCGGGAAGATGAACGCGAACGCCGGTTGGCCTCGGTAGGTCAGTTGCAGCAATGGTGCGGCACCGGGTGAGATGCTGGGGAGAATGTTCGCATCGGAGACGCCGAGCAGCTTCTGGAGCTTTCGGTCGGCCAGCAGTATCGCCGCCGCCTCGTCCGGTCCACCGGCAGTGATCGTGAACGCCGGGATGTGTTCGACCTTCGTGATCTGTCCCTGCATCTGGGCGAGGGCCAAGGCTGGATCACCGGCCGGACTCGACCCGAGGTAGCCGCCTTGCAGATGATCCGCCCTGAATCGCTGCTTGGTCTCCTTGTCGTCCACCATCGGGTCGTTGAACCCGCCCACATGCCCGCTGGCCTCCCACACCTTCGGGTTCTGGATGATGCAGGTCTCGACAGGCACGCAGCGCACGCGCTCGCCGCCCGGGCCGGTGCGGCCCCAGCAGGGGTTCATGATCATGTCCTCCCACCAGGCGTCGCGGAGGTTCTTCTTGAGCTGGGCGCCGAGGGGGCCGTAGTCCCAGAAGCCGTTGATCCCGCCGTAGATCTCGGAGGCCTGGTAGACGAAGCCCCTGCGCTTGCAGAGGGACATGATGTCGTCCATGGGTTTGGTGGTCGCGTCGCTCATCGGCGTCGGCTCCTTCTGGGGTCGGGAGGGATGGTAGGGGCCTGAGGCTTGAGGCCTGAGGCCTGAGGGTTGAGGAGGGAGGAGCGAGAGGAGAGCAGCCGGGCGTTCAGGGCGCTTCAGGGGGCTTTGTTGACCAGGCGGTCCCAGACCTCGGCGGGGCCGATGGACTGGACATCGCGGTCGGCCTCGACGGTGACGGTGGCGTAGTCGGCGACCTCGGGGGAGGGGGCGAGGTCGACCTCGGCGTCGTCGGCGACCTTGACCAGGCCGAGGGCGCCCGAGCCGGTGACGCTGACGACCCAGCGCCCCTCGTCGAGGGCGCGGTAGACGGCCTTGCCGACCTCGGCCTCGCCGGCGCCCCAGGCGACGGCCTCGAGCAGGGGGTCGATGACGACGCCCTGGCTGGGGGGCGTCTGGGCGTCGAACACGCGCCGGATCCAGAGGCGCCCGTCGCGGACGATGTAGTCGGCGTAGATCTCGGCGGCGGGGTCGTAGGGGGTGGGCACCTCGCGGAGGACCCCGTTCTCGGAGACCACACGGACCGAGAGCTTGCCGTCGTGGACGGCGAGCTCGGTGACGGCGGTCTTCTGGACGGCCTCGTTGTAGGTGGTGCGCAGGTCCTCGTACTCGTTGGCGAGCTGGGTGAGGCGGGTTCGGTAGATGTCAGCCGCGGCCCCGGCGCGGAGGTAGTTGTAGGCCAGCAGGGCCGCCCCTCCGGCGATGGCGATCGTGAGGGAGGTGGTGACAACTCGGGTAATGGCGGTGATAGGCATGCGCAGCGCCTCCGGGAGCGTCATCGGCTGGTGGTTGCTCATCACATAAAACAGGTCGGGACGCCCGGGGGTTCCGGGTTTTTT